>CAWEUP010000001.1:0-28442 GCA_963812235.1 uncultured Actinomycetota bacterium
GGGGTCCATCCGCGCGGCCCGGCGTACTCCCGGTCGGAGGCGGTCCAGAGCTCCTGCAGCGAGGCGTCCTCGGCACCGAGGTACTCGTCGTCGATCGATCCGGTGTTCACGATCGGCGGGTCGCCGAGCAGGTAGCGCAGCTCGTCGAGCATGGCGACGTCGTCGACCGAGAGGCTGTCCGCCCACGACTTGGACAGCAGCCGCACCGACTCGTCGTCCAGGACCCCCTCGCACACCCGGGCGAGCAGGTCGGCGTCGCGCAGCCACCCCAGCACGGTGGCGGCGTCGAGGACCGGCCACCAGGCGGCGGCGAACCCGAGGAACGCGTCGTCGGTGCGCATCTCCTCGGAGAACTCCTCCTTGGTGCGCTCGCGGCCCCGCTCGCTGCGCACCTGGCGCCACATCGCCTCGATCAGGGTGGAGGCCACCCGGGTCGTCGTCCGGTTGCGCAGCCCCTGGGCGAGCAGCTGGCGACGCAGCGCCCCGAGCTCGCGGCTGCCCAGCACGATCACGTCGTCGCGGTAGAAGACCCGGTACTCCTGGGGAGCGTCCGGCACCGCCTGCCTCGCGGTGCGCCGCAGCACCTCGGCCATCGCGGCCGATCCCTTGACCTCGGCGACCGCGGGCTCCTCACGCCGGGTGGCGCGTACGCCGTCGACGACCTCCCCGAGCGACCGGAGCGCGACCGCGGTCTCGCCGAGCGAGGGCAGCACCCGCTCGATGTAGCGCATGAACACCCCGGAGGGGCCGACCACGAGCACGCCTCCGCGTTCGTAGCGACGCCGGTCGGAGTAGAGCAGGAAGGCGGCCCGGTGCAGGGCCACCACGGTCTTGCCGGTCCCGGGGCCGCCCGTGATCGACACCACGCCCTTGTTGGGCGCGCGGATGGCCCGGTCCTGCTCGGCCTGGATGGTGGCCACGATGGAGTGCATGGAGCGGTCGCGCGCCTTGGACAGCTGGGCCAGCAGGGCCCCCTCGCCCACGATCGGCAGCCTCTCGGCGGCGGGATCGTCGGCGTCGAGCAGGTCGTCCTCCACCCCGAGCACGTGGACCCCCTTGCTGCGCAGGATCCGTCGGCGTACGACGCCCTGAGGGTCGGCCAGGGTGGCCTGGTAGAACACCGCCGCGGCAGGCGCGCGCCAGTCGATCAGCATCACGTCGTAGTTCCCGTCGCGCAGTCCGATCCGGCCGATGTAGCGCGGGACGTCGCTGACCTGGGCGCCCATGTCGAGGCGTCCGAAGACCAGGCCCTCGTGGGCGGCGTCCAGCGTGGCCATCCGCCGAGCAGCCTGGAAGACCATCGCGTCGCGTTCCACGAGACCGCCCTCGTTGCCGATCCGGCCGCGAGCGAGACCCTCCTTGGCCAGCTCCTGGGCAGCGAGCGCCGCCTTGTCGAGCTGGGCGTAGACGGTGTCGACGTACTCCTGCTCACGCGCCACCTCGCGCGCGCCAACATCACTGTTCAACGCTGATGCCCTCCGTCGGCGCAGTCGTTCTGGGGGAATCGACTACCTTACCGTCCTGTCGTGACGCCCCTGCGCCCGGAGTCGTGCTGGCCGGGACGCTGCTGACCTGGGCCTCGAGCTCAGTGGCAGTTCGCGCGACCGGCATCGAGGACCCTGCCGGCGGTGGTGTGGAAGGACCACCTGAACGCGCCCGACTCCAGGCCGAGGAAGAGCACCCCGGCCGTGCGGGCCTGGTAGTAGCGCGAGCCGTACCTGCGGGTGCCGAGGTGGTAGAGGCTCTTGCCACCCGTGCCGACCACGAACTGCCTCATGCCGCGGCTCCGGCGCACGCCCCCGTTGGCGTTCATCGGGTAGAACCGCTCGTAGTCGTGGTCGTGGCCCGAGAGCACGATGTCGTTCCCGTGCTTGTAGGCCACCTCCCACAGCGGCGTCACGGCCGGGTTGTCACCGTGCTCGCGGCCCGAGGAGTACCTCGGGTGGTGCATCGTGATCAGCGAGCACGACGACGGGTTCTCGCTCATCTGGGTGTCCAGCCACTCGGCCTGGGCTACGCAGTCGATGCGCGTGCAGTTGCTGTTCAGGACATAGACGTTCCAGTCGGCGGTGCGCACCCGGTAGTAGCCGGGCGGGCCGGGCTGACGGTCCGCGAAGTAGGTGTAGTAGCCGGACGCGTTCGGGGTCTTGTACTCGTGGTTGCCCGGTGCCGGCCGGGTCTTGGACAGCAGGCTTCCCCACGACTTGTTGTAGGAGCCCGCAAAGCCGCTGAGGGTGTTCTTGTCGTACTGGTGGTCCCCGAGGGTGAGCACCAGGTCCGGGCGCAGGGCCTTCGCGCGGTCCGCGGTGGCCTCGTGACGACACCTTCGGCTGGTCACGGCCTCACCGGGCTCACACGCGATGTCCCCGACGGCGACCACGCGCACCCCGGGATAGCTGCTCGCCACCACCGAGGCGGACTCGGGCGCGGAGCTCTTCTCCCGGTCGGGCTCGGACGCGCTACTGCACCCAGCAGCAAAGAGCATGATTACCGTCAACGCAGCCCAAATAGGACGTCCGGGGGAACTCATGCGTCGACCGTACGTCGCTTTTATGCCAAGTCGTGGACGAACTCTCCAAGCTGGGTCAGATTGCGGCACTCGACCATCGGCACCAGCCGGCCGTACTCACGCGCTGCGGAGTCCCCGGTGTTCCAGTTGCGGGCGTGCTCCGGGTTGAGCCACCAGCTGTGCCGGGCGGCGAAGACCAGCTCCTTGACGACCGGCAGGGCGAGATCGGTGTGGTTGGAGCGGGCATCGCCCAGCACCAGCAGGTTGGTCCTGGGAGTGAGGGCCTCGGCGTGCTGGTCGGCGAAGCGGGTGAATGCCCTGCCGTAGTTGGTGCGCCCCCACAGCGACGCGTACCGGGCACTCGCCGCCAGCTCGCTCATCGTCTGCGCGGGGTCGGCACCGCTGTCGAACCGGTCGGTGACCTCATGGATCTCGTCGACGAAGGTGAAGGCCCGCACCCGGTTGAACTGCTCGCGAAGGGCGAAGACCAGCATCAGCGTGAAGCTGGCGAAGTTGGCCACCGAGCCGCTGACGTCGCACAGCACCACCAGGTCGGTGCGACCCGGGCGGCGGGGCCGGTGCCGGGTCTCGATCGGCACACCGCCACTGGACATCGAGGCGCGAACCGTCCGGCGGAAGTCGAGCGGGCCACGGGACCGAGCGTGCTGCTCACGGCTCAACCGGGTCGCCAGCCGGCGGGCGAGCGGCTGGATCTCGCGACGCATCAGCTCCAGGTCGGCCTTGCGGGCCGCGGTGAAGTCGATCTCCTCGATCGCCGGGCGGACCGTGTGCCGGGCTACGTGCTGCGGGCCTCTGACCTCGGCCGCGCGGCGGCGTACCTCCGCATCCACCAGCCCTTCGAAGACCCGGGCCTGCGCCTCGACCAGCCGGCGCACCGACGGGTCGTCACCGGTCTCCAGCCCCATCCCGCGCAGCACCTTGGCGACCAGCTCGTCGGGCGAGACCCGGTTCATCACGTTGTACGACGACCACCGCTGCTCTCCCGGACCGCGCCCACGGATCAGACCGAAGCGCTGCACAGCCTCCCGCGCCAGCATCGTCAGCACGTCGGGGTCGCCCATCGCCAGCGCGGTCGTGAGCGCCTCGCGAAAGTCCATCAGGGCCTGGGGGCCGTCGTCCGAGCCGGCTTGTCCGCGCCCCTCCGGCTCCGGGTCGTCGGTCTCCGACGTCGGGGCGAGGAGACGTCGAGCGCTCCCGGACTCCGCCGAGAAGTCGTGGCCGTCCCCGATCAACGAGGGGAAGTAGAGGTCGAAGACCTGGTCGAAGCCGGCACGGTGGTTCTGCCGCTTGAGCAGGGTCGCGGCGTACGCCGCCCGCAGCGTCTCGCGGTGCCCGATGCCGAGGGAGTCGATGGCCTGGACCGCGTCGAGCCCTTCGGCGAGCGAGACCGGCAGGCCCGCCGAGCGCAGCGCCTCGACGAACTCGATGTGCCGGTCGAGCAGCGTCATCGGGTGCGCAGCCGCAGCTCGCGGACAGCCCGGTCGTGGTCGCTGGCGTGCTTGAGCACGACACCGAGCGTCTGGTCGATCGCGGCAGCGTCGAGGGTGCCGGTGCCCAGCGCCACCAGGGTCCGCGCCCAGTCGATGGTCTCGGCGATCGAGGGAGCCTTGCGCAGCTCCATCCCGCGCAGCCTGGCCACCACCTCGACGATCTGGGACGCCATCGACTCCTCCACCTCGGGCACCTGCGAGACCACGATCTCCCGCTCCCGCACGGAGTCGGGGTAGTCGATGTGCAGGAACAGGCAGCGCCGCTTGATCGCCTCGGACAGCTCCCGGGTGGCGTTCGAGGTGAGCACCACCAACGGTCGGCGCACCGCCGTGATCGTGCCCATCTCTGGGATGGTGACCTGGAAGTCGCTGAGCACCTCGAGCAGCAGGCCCTCGACCTCGACGTCGGTCTTGTCGACCTCGTCGATGAGCAGCACCGTCGGCTCCTCCCGACGGATGGCCGTCAGCAGCGGTCGGGTGAGCAGGAACTCGTCGGTGAAGATGTCGTCGTGGGTCTCGTCCCACGACTGTTCGCCCGCCGCCTGGATGCGCAGCAGCTGCTTCTTGTAGTTCCACTCATAGAGGGCGCGCGCCTCGTCGAGCCCCTCGTAGCACTGCAGGCGCACCAGGTCCGCGCCGCTCGCACGGGCGATCGCCTTGGCCAGCTCGGTCTTCCCGACGCCGGCAGGCCCCTCGACGAGCAGCGGCTTCTCCAGGGCACCCGCGAGGAACGTGGTGGTGGAGGTGGCCGTGTCGGAGAGGTACCCCACGGCTGCCAGCTGCTTGTCGGCATCCGCCGGGGACTCGAACCATCTCGACTTCTGGGTCACCGGGTCATTGTGCCGTCTCACCGGCGGTCGTCGATCAGCTGCCTCCCGCCCTCACCGCGCGATGCCGAGCGCGGTGAACCGCCACTCGACTCCGGCCGTGTAGGTCTCGCCCGGGCGCAGCACCGCCGACCCGAGCTCGGGACGGTTCGGAGTGTCCGGGAACAGCTGCGGTTCCAGGGCGATGCCGGCGGCCCTCTCGTAGGGCCGACCTGTGCTGGAGCGCCGGGAGCCGTCGAAGGCAGTACCGGTGTACACCTGCAGCCCGGGCTGGTCGGTGGAGAGCTCCATCCTGGTCGCGGTCACAGGGGAGTCCAACGACGCGGCGTGGCGCCAACCCGCGCCGTCGAGCGCGAAGCTGTGGTCGAAGCCGCCCGACCGCGCGATCCGCGGCCCCAGCCGCGCGGGCGCGCGCAGGTCGAACACGGTGTGCTCGACGGCGGTCAGCGCTCCAGGGATCCCTCGCTCGTCCACCGCCAGGTAGGAGCCCGCCCCCACCTGGAGCACCTGGCTGTCGACCGGTCCGGAGCCGTCGCCGTCGAGGTTGAAGTAGGCGTGGTTGGTCAGGTTGACCACCGTCGGGTGGCTGGTCACGGCCTCGTAGTGCACCTGGACCGCGCGGTCGGTGACCTCGAACCGGGCGTGCACCACCAGCTCTCCCGGGAACCCCTGGTCACCCGCGGCGCTCACCAGCCTGAGCACGGCCTGCGCCTGGCTCAGCTGCACCACCTCCCACAGGCGCCGGTGGAACCCGTCCGTCCCACCGTGGAGATGGTTGCCGCGGTCGTTGGTGTCCAGCTGCACCGAGTGCCCGTCGAGGACGAACCGGCCGGAGTCGATCCGGTTGGCGTAGCGGCCGATGCTCGCACCGAGGAAGTCGCTCGAGTCGAGGTACTCCTGCGGACCGGCGTGCCCCAGCACCACGTTGCGGCGTACGCCGTCTCCGCCGGTCACCCAGAGCCGGTGCACCGTGGCCCCGAGATCCAGCACCTCCAGCACGGGGCCGGGCGCGACGCCGAGAGTGAGCACCCGGACGACCCCCTGCGCGCAGCGCCCGAACTCAGCCGCACGGACCTCCTCGCGAGCGCGCTCCATGCGCGTCATCGTAGACAGACCGCACCCGAGGCGCCCCCGACCGACAGACTGGGACGGACCTGTCGTGCGCGCATCTGCCACCACGACGCCGCGACGGGGCTTAGCGTGGGGGTAGAGCCCCGTGCGCCGTACTCGATGCCGAGCCTGAAGGTGACCCAGCGTGCAAGAGATAGACACCGACTCCACTGAGGCGGTCCTCGGCCCTCAGGTCATCTTCATCATGGATTCCACGGGCCGGTGCACGCTCTCCGTCGGTCCCGGCCTGGATGCTCTCGGCTTGGGCCAGAACGAGCTCGTCGGCGCCGACCTGTACGAGCTCTACCCTGACGAGTCGTCGCACGAGCTGTTCCGCCGGGTCCTGGGCGGCGAGAGCTTCACGGTGGAGAGGCTGGTGCAGGAGCGCGCCCTGTGGACCTTCTGGCAGCCGCTGCAGGCCGCCGACGGAACTGCTACCGGCGCGATCGGCGTCACCACCGACATGACCGACCACCAGCGGGCGCAGGCGGAGGCCGACACGGCGCGGAGGCGGGTGAGCGCCCTGGCCGACCTCTCTGACGCGCTGGCCCTCAACGTCGACGACCTGGAGACGATGCTGGTGGTGGCCGTCCGTTCGGCCACCGACCTCACGGCTGAGTACGGCGCGATCTGGCTCCGTGGCGATCAGGACGTCCCCGAACCCAGGGCGGTGTGGCACGACGAGGAGCGGGTGCGCAAGGACCTCTGGGCGTTGACGGCGCAGCTGCGGGGTCGGCCCGGATGGGGGGACATGGCGTCGGTGGAGGCACTGTCGGGGCCCTTGCAGTATGAGATGTCGCTCGCGGACGCCAGTCACCAGCTGTCCAGCCTCGGCATCTCCGTCCCCGACAGCCTGGTTCGGATGGTTCGGGCGCTGGGCACCCAGATCGTGCTCCGGGTGCCGATGCGCAGCCGTGGCCGAGTGCTCGGCTTCGTCGATCTGGCACGCAGCGCCGCGCTGGGCGACTTCCTCGAGGACGAGCTGTCCTTCGTCGGCGACGTCGTCGACCGCTGCACGCTGGCCCTGGACAACGCCCTGCTCTGGCGCGAGCAGCGCGCCGCCAGTGAGGAGCTGGTCAAGTTCCAGGCACTGGCGGATGCCTCGCAGGAGCTGATCCAGATCACCGACGTCGACCTCGACGTCGTCTACGTCAACCCCCGGCTCAACGACCTGGCACTCGGTGGCATCAGCGGAGACCTGTGGGCCGATGCAGCCTCGGTGATCGGCGCCGAGGTCGCCGGCGAGCTGCGTGAGGCGGTGGAGAACGCGGAGCGCTGGGTGGGAGAGGTCAGGCTGGCCCGCGACGGCGGGGTCAACGTCGTCCAGGCGGACGTCTTCCCGATCTACCACCCACACACCCACGCCAGGCTGGGTACGGCGTGGATGGGCCGTGACATCACGGGACTGCGCGACTCGGAGTCCGCGTTGCAGGCGACCAACGCCGAGCTCGTCCGCTTCCGTGCACTGGTCGAGGCCTCTCCGGACTTCATCGCGATCGCGGGACTGGATGGCGCGGTGCGCTACCTGAACCCGGCGGGGCGGGCGTTGATCGATCTCGACCCGGAGATCGACATCACCAAGACCACGATCGTGGACTACCTCACCGATGAGGGGATCGAGGCCTCGGTCCAGGTGGAGCAGCCCGCTGTCATCGCGCACGGTCACTGGGAGGGGGAGTCGACGCTGCGGCACAGCTCGGGTCGCCCCATCCACGTCGCGATCGCCAGCTTCTTGATGCGCGACCCGGTCACGGGCGTGCCCTTCGGCTTGGCGACCGTGCAACGCGACATCACCGAGCGCCGGGTCGCTGAGGAGACGGTCTCCAGGCTGGGCAAGCAGCGGGAGTCGCTGCTCGAGCGGCTGGTGCAGGCCGAGGCCCGGGAGCGGGCGATGATCGCCGCGGACGTGCACGACGACTCCGTCCAGGCGATGGCCGCGGTCGACCTGCGGCTGGGCCTGCTGGGACGCCAGATCACGGAGCGGGCACCTGACCTTCTCGAGCCGGTGCGAGCACTGCAACGCGACGTCTCCACGGCGACCGAGCGTCTCCGGATCTTGTTGTTCGACCTGGAGGACCCCGACCTCCACCACGGCCTGGCCGAGGCCCTGCACCGGGCCGCGGACCTGATCTTCGCCAGCCGCAAGACGGAGATCCGGGTCGACGCCACCGAGGAGCCTGACGTCCCGGACGCGCTGCGCGCGATCGGATATCGCATCGCCCGCGAGGCCATGGTGAACGCCTTCAAGCACGCTCACGCCACCCTGCTCGAGGTGACCGTGACCGGCGAGGGCGGCGGTCTCCAGATCGAGGTCGCCGACGACGGGGTGGGGATGGCCGCGGTCCCCACCGCCTCTCCTCCCGGCCACTACGGTCTCTCGGCGATGTTCGACCGCGCTGCGCTCCTCGGCGGGACCTGCGAGGTCAGTCACCGTGCTCCACGCGGAACCGCGGTGACCATCTGGCTGCCCGGCCCCGAGTCCGTCGCCGGAGCGACACCAGCCGGAGTCTGACCTACCCCGCGGGCCGCCCGGCACGCGCTGGGGACCGGCCGGCGCGCTCACGTGCGCCGGCTGAAGGTGAGGGTGTGGTCGGGGTGTTCGGTGTGGTGGTAGCTGGGGTCGTGGATGCGTTGGTGGTGCCAGTGGCACAGCGGGGTTGCGTTGTCGAGGTCGGTTCTGCCGCCGGGGTGCTTGTCGGGTTTCCAGGGGTCTCGGTGGTGGAGCTCGCACCAGGCGTAGGGGCGTTGGCAGCCAGTGGCGGCGCAGGTCTGGTGGTGGAGGCCGATCGCGAGTCGTTGGGGTTCGGTGAAGAGTCGGCTTTCTCGGCCGAGGTCCAGGGTGAGGGAGGGTCGGCCGAGGACGGCGGGGATGATGCCGGCGGTGCAGGCCAGGCGGCGGGCTTCGCCGGCGGTGAGGGGGTGGCCGGTGTCGAGGCCGGCAGTCTTCAGGGCGCCTTGGAGGACGGTGTGGTCGAGGGTGACCACGATGGTGGCGGCGGTCTTGGGGTGCAGGTGGTCGGTGGGCAGGTGCTCGAGGAGCTCGGCGAGCGCGAGTCCGCGGCGGTGCCGCCAGTCGAAGCCTGGGGTCTCGACTGATCGCTCGCTGGCGCTCGCTGCTCGACCACCGTGGTGGTCGAGCCCGGGTCGTGCCTGGCATGCGTCGTGGTGCGGTGAGGGTGTCGATGATCTTGCTCAGGATGGCTGCGGCGAGGGTGGGGACGGTGAAGTGTCCGGTGACGGTGCCGTCTTGGTTCTCGTGGAGGGTCAGGGAGCATCTGGTGTGGGCTGCTTGCTCTTCGGTGTGCAGGAGCTGGTTCTCGTGGGCGTCGACGGTGTGGGGGTCGGGTTCGATCTCGGCCAGGGCGCGGCGGGCGTAGCGGCGTAGCTGGTCGGGGTCGAACCGTTGGGCTTGGGCGACCAGCGCGGTCTCCACGCTTTGGCGTTGGGTGTCGCTGACTCCGTGGGGTAGCTGGTCGGCGGCGTGCAGGATGACTGCGGCGTGGGCGGGGGAGACCAGTCCGGCGTCGAGGGCCTCGGCGGTGGGCTGGTGCCCGGAGCGTAGGCCGGTGGCCAGGGCCACCTCGCGGGCCGCGGTGGTGCGGGTGGTGCGGGTGTGGGCGGCGGTCCAGGCCTCGGTGCCGGTGTACCCGGCCGCCTGCGCGGCGCCAGCGGTGTCGGCGGCCGCGACCAGGCGCAGCTTGACCGCCTCCAGCCGCCGGCCCAGCCTCTCCAGGGCCCGCAACGCGACCGCGTGCTCCCCGCCGGGCAGCGGGGTCGCGGCTGCCAGGAGCATCTGGTCCAGCCTTGCGTCGATCTCGACCGCACCGGTGAGCACCGGGTGCGCGGTGTGGTGGTCGAGGAGGATGGTCATGGCTCTATTGTCTGTCGAACAATGTTCGAGTCAAGCGTTTATGCCACTTGTGGACAGCTCTAGAGCTCGACCGGCGTGCGGCGGGGGTGGTCTCGGCTGATCGCTCGCTACTCCAGGGCGGCCCAGAAAAGCGAAAGATCCGAACCCCCAGTGAGGGTTCGGATCTTTGCCATCTCTTGCGAGATCACATCGGCGGTGGCGGTGGGATTTGAACCCACGGTGGTCTTGCAACCACACACGCTTTCGAGGCGTGCTCCTTAGGCCGCTCGGACACGCCACCGCCGGGAAGGTTACCGGACGTCCTCGGTGCGGCTGAAATCGCGGTGACCAGCGAAGAACGTGTCCAGCATGAGGGCGCTCTCGGCGGCCAGCAGCCCGCCGAGGACCTCGGGGCGATGGTTGAGCCGCCGGTCGCGTACGACGTCCCACAGGGATCCGACCGCACCGGCCTTCTCGTCGTACGCCGCGAACACGATCCGCTCCACCCGCGACAGCACCGCCGCCCCCGCGCACATCGTGCACGGCTCGAGCGTGACCACCAGGGTGCAGCCGCCGAGCCGCCACTGACCCAGCGTCGCGGCGGCCGTGCGCAGCGCGACCATCTCCGCGTGGCCGGTCGGGTCGCCGTCGCGCTCCCGCACGTTGTGTCCGGCGCCGACGGTCTCACCGGACGCGGAGAGGACGACTGCGCCGACGGGTACGTCGCCGGCCGTGAGCGCCAGCTCCGCCTGGGCGAGCGCAGCCCGCATCGCGGCCTCCCACGAGCGGGGTGGACTCACCCCGGGACGTCCACGAGGTCGTCGAACTTCGCACCGAAGCCGACGGTCGCGGCGATGTCGCTGAGAATCTCCTCGGGGTAGAGGTCGTAGTCGTCCAGCAGCGCGCCCATGTCCTGCGCGGACATGCCCATGTCCTCGAAGATCGCCAGGTCGCCAGCCGGCGCCTGCTCGTCGTCGAGGTCGACATGGAAGCCGATGTGGTCCACGGCCGAGCGGGCCAGACCCCAGTCGGTGGCGGCGGTCGCGTCGGAGAGCAGGACTCTGACCAGCGAGCCCTGGGCCCGCACCATCAGGACGAAGTCCTCGGCGACGGCGATCAACGCGAGCGCACCGTTGTCCCCGGGATAGCGGCGCAGCTCCCGGGCGATCGTCTCCACGGTGTCCAGGGAGCGGTCGGGCAGCTCGGCCAGGTTCCAGTCCCCTTCGTCACGGTAGGCAACGACGGCGAGGTCGATCTCTCCGACCTCGGCATCTGTGTTCTCCGCCATCACGCACCGCCTTCCTGGATGCTCTCTCGCATCGTTGCAGAAGCCAGCGCCAAGAACCACCAGCCCGATGGACCACTACGGTGTACGCCATGCGCCTGCATGTCGTCGACCACCCGTTGATCTCGCACAAGCTGACCACGCTGCGTGACCAGGACACGGCCTCGCCCGAGTTCCGACGACTGACCGAGGAGCTGGTCACCCTGCTGGCGTACGAGGCGACCCGGGACGTCCGCGTCGAGCCGGTCACCATCACCACCCCGGTCGGCCCCGCCGACGGGGTCAACCTGAGCCGGCCGCGTCCACTCGTCGTACCCATCCTGCGCGCCGGTCTGGGCATGCTCGAAGGGATGATGCGGCTGATGCCGACCGCCGAGGTCGGCTTCCTGGGGATGGTGCGCAACGAGGAGACGCTCGAGGCCTCGACGTACGCCGAGCGACTGCCGGTCGACCTGTCGGGCCGGCAGTGCTACGTGCTCGACCCGATGCTGGCCACCGGCGGCACGCTCGCGGCAGCCGTTCGCTTCCTCACCGACCGCGGCGCCGACGACATCACCTGCATCTGCCTGCTCGTCGCCCCTGAGGGCGTGCGCAACCTGGAGAGCGGGCTGGAGGGGATCGACGTCCCGATCTCGGTGGTGACGGCGGCTCTCGACGACCACCTGAACGACAAGGGCTACATCGTGCCGGGCCTCGGTGACGCCGGCGACCGGCTCTACGGGCTGGCGCAGTAGCTCTCTCCGGCGACCGTTGCTTCAGCCGGTAGCCGTGCCGATCGAGATCGCCGTCGGCGCGGTCGTCGCCGCGACCAGGGCGACCCGGGGGAGCGAGACGGTCACCGTGGTGCCCTTGCCGTGTGCGGAGGACAGGTCGATCCTGCCCCCGTGCAGGGCCACGATGGCCTGGACGATGGTGAGGCCGAGCCCGGTGCCCTGGATCGCCTGCTCCGTGGCGACCCCGGAGCGGAAGAACCGGGTGAACAGCTTGCCCTGGTCCTCCTCGCCGATGCCCATCCCGTCGTCCTTGACCACGATCGAGCTGACCTCGCCGTCGGTGTCCAGGGCGACCTCGACGGTGCCGCCGTCCGGGGTGAACTTGACGGCGTTGGTCATCAGGTTGACGACCATCCGCTCGAGCTGCTCGGGGTCGCCGTGGTGCACGACGGGCTGCTCGGGGGTGGAGAGGACGACGGTCAGGCTCCGGGGGCCGAGCCCCGCGACGACGGTCTCATGGGCGCTGGCGATCGCCTTCCGGATGTCGGTGACGACCGGCGCCAGCTTCAGCGACGAGGACTCGATCTGCGAGAGGGTCAGCAGGTCCTCGACGAGCAGCAGCAGGCGCCGACCGTTGCGGTCGATCCGGCCGATGACCTCGAGCTGCTCCTCGCTCAGGTCACCCACGAGGCCGTCCTCGAGCAGCTCGACGTAGCCGTTGATGCTGGTGATCGGGGTTCTCAGCTCATGGCTCACGGTGGAGACGAAGTCCCCCTTGACCCGTTCCAGCTCCTGGAGGCGCTCGACGGCGGTGCGCTGGTGCTGCACGGTCGTCAGCATCGTGCGGTGGGCCTCCTCCCGCTCCGTCACGTCCTCGCCGGTCGCGAGGTAGCCGGCCAGCTCGTCGCGCGGACCTGCCACCGCGGTCAGGGCGAGTCGCAGGGTGCGCTCCTCGCCGTCCTTGCGCCGGAAGCGCCAGAGCCGGTGGATGTCCTCGGCGGCGACCGCGGCCCGGCAGATGTCGGCGAAGGTGGGACGTGACCCCAGCCGGTCGGCCTGGTCGAGCAGCTCCTGCTCGACCAGGAGCATGTCGGGCAGCTTGCCGATCACCTCACCCGCGCCGTAGCCGAGCATGGCCTCGGCCCCGGGGTTGAACAGCGTGATGCTGCCATCGGGGCCGGTGGCGATGATGCAGGTGCCGGTCGCCGAGGCCACCAGCCGCTGCAGCGTCTCGCGCTCGGCGTCGGCCCGGGCTGCGGACATCCGTTGCTGGGTGACCATCACCGAGAGCGGCAGCAGGATCAGTCCGCAGTCGAGCAGGAACAGGTGCAGGATGCCGTTCACGAGCTCGGGCGGCAGGTCGTAGCGCAGCCCGATGCCGAAGATGGGGCCCATCTCCAGGACGCTCGAGGACGACCCGATCGCCGCCACGATCATGAGCAGCACGGTCGCCTCGCGCAACGTCCCGCGGAACGCGTGCCAGGCGAACATCGGCATCACCACGAAGACCATCGGAGGCAGGGAGCCGACGTAGAACAGCCCGACGGTGGTGCCGACTGTCAGCAGCGCCTGGAGGCCACGCTCGCGTGGACCGGCCAGCGGCTGGAACCGCACCGTCTCGAGGAACAGCGGCAGCAGCACCATGGAGGCGGCCGCGTGCGCACCGAGAGCGCCCACCCCACCGAGGAGCGGGTCGCCCTGCCCGGCCAGCCAGCAGGTGAGCCCGTAGCCGGTCCCGCAGAGCAGTCCCCCCGTGGTGATCGCACCGACGAAGCGAGACACGTCTCCCGAGTCGCGCAGCGCGGCTCGGCGACCCTCGAGCCCGTGGATCAGCCGCTTGCGGACCAGGCAGGACCCTGCGACGAAGCTGGCGCTGTAGCCGAGTGCGGGCACGAGCTCGTAGCCCTGAGCGAGATAGCAGGCCAGGACCAGCAGCAGGCTCGTGCCGGCAAGGCGACGCCGCAGCCGCTGCGGCGAGGTCAGCAACAGTCCGGCGACGATCCCGCCTGCGGGCCAGACGCTCGGCACCTGGCTCGGGGTGGCCACCATCGCGATCGCCATCCAGGCGGTGAACACCGTGGCACCCAGGAGCAGGCCGATCCGGACCATCCGGGAGGTGCCGGCGGTCCAGGTCGGCCGAGGTGGGTACGGGCGTCGTCCGACGCCGGACCGGCGGACAGCGGAGTACGACGAGACACGCGTGTGCACAGTCCCCCCGCCTCACCCACTGCGGCCGGTGCCGCAATGTCCATTATGTGAGGTTAGTCAGGTATGGCGCGGACTTTCCGGCAAATGCGCGCCATCCGCGACGAGACGGGTCAGAGCGCCTTGACGGCATTGAGCAGCTTGGACATGGAGTCCTTGGCGTCGCCGAAGAGCAAGGTGGTGTTCTCCTCGAAGAGGAGCTCGTTCTCGATGCCCGCGAAGCCGGGGCGCATGGAGCGCTTCATGAACACGACCGCCTTGGCCTCGTCCGCGTTCAGGATCGGCATTCCGTAGATCGGCGCCCCCGGCGTCGTCTTCGCCGCCGGGTTGACCACATCGTTGGCCCCCACCACCAGCACCACGTCGGCGTCCTTGAACTCGCCGTTGATCTCGTCCATCTCCTTGAGCTGCTCGTAGGGCACCTGGGCCTCGGCGAGCAGCACGTTCATGTGACCGGGCATCCGGCCGGCGACGGGGTGGATGGCGTAGTCGACCTCGATGCCTCGCTCGCTGAGCAGGTCGACGAGCTCGCGCAGGGTGTGCTGCGCCTGCGCCACGGCGAGACCGTAGCCGGGGATGATGATCACCCGCTCGGCGTACGCCAGCATGATCGCGACGTCCTCGGAGTTGGCCGACTTCACCGGCCGGTCCGAGGCCTCTCCCGCGCCCAGCGTCGAGCCGCCCTTCAGCGCTCCGAAGAGGATGTTGGCCACCGAGCGGCCCATCGCCCTGGCCATCAGCAGGGTCAGGAAGGTGCCGGCCGCTCCCACCAGGGTGCCGCCGACGAGCAGCACCACGTTCTCCAGCACATAGCCGCCGGCCGCCACCGTCAGTCCGGTGAAGGCGTTGAGCAGCGAGATCACGATCGGTACGTCGGCCCCACCGACCGGCAGCACCAGGAGCAGGCCGAACACCAGGCCGACCAGGCCGAGCACCACCCCGACCCACAGCGCCGGGCTGAGGACCAGCTGGGTGGACAGCCCCACGGCACCGAGCAGCCCGGCGGCGAACGCGACCGCCAGGCCCGGGAAGATCAGCGGAGCCGAGGACAGCAGCTCCTGGAGCTTGGCGAAGGTCACCACGGAGCCGGCGAAGGACACCGCGCCGACGAACACCGTGAACGCCGTCGCCGCCAGCACGAACCAGTTCACCTTCCCGATCCCGAGGATCTCCTCGAGCTCGAGCAGGGCGACGAGGGCCGCGGCACCGCCACCGACGCCGTTGAACAGCGCCACCATCTGTGGCATCTGGGTCATCTGGACGAGCCGGGCGCCGAAGACGCCGCCCGCGGCGCCGATGGCGATCGCGCCCAGCATCAGCGGCACGTGGTCGAGGTCGAGGTAGAGGAAGGGCACCGCACAGGCCACGACGGCGCCGGCCGCTCCGATCAGGTTCCCCCGACGTGCGGTCTTGGGGCCGGAGAGCCCCTTGAGCGCGAGGATGAAGCTGACCGCGCAGACCAGGTAGAGGACCTGGACCCAGGTGGGCGTCACTTGGCCACCCCTTCAGCGGAGCTCGGGGGCGTCGCGGCGGGTGGCCCCCCGCGTGGCTTCTTCTTCTTGCGCACGAACATCTGGAGCATCCGGTCGGTCACCACGAAGCCGCCCACCATGTTGATCGTGGCCAGGACGATCGCGACCAGTCCCACCACCAGGGCGACGCTGTTCTCCGTCGTGCCGGTGACCAGGATCGCGCCGAGCAGGATGATGCCGTGGATCGCGTTCGCCCCCGACATCAGCGGGGTGTGCAGCGTCGAGGAGACCTTGGAGATCACCTCGATGCCGACGAACACGGACAGGATGAAGATCGTCAGCCAGACGACGGCGTCGCTCACTGCTGGTCCTCCTGGTCGAAGGGGAGATCGAGCTGTTCCTGGGCCGAGCCGACGGGCGGCGCCGCGGACCTCGGGTCCCGGTCCTCGGGCGGCAGGTGCGGCTCGACCTCGAGCGGACCCTCGATGGCCTCCCTGGTCGGCTCGTGCACGATGCGACCGGCGTACGTCACTGCCGCTCCGGCGACGACCTCGTCCTCGAAGTCGGGAGTGAACTGCCCCTCATGCGTCATCAGGGTCAGCAGGCTGAGCAGGTTCTGCGCGTAGAGCTTGGAGGCCGGGCCGGGCATCTGCGAGGGCACGTTGTCGCCGCCCCACACCTGCGCGTGACCCACCCGCACGACCTTGCCGGCGACCGAGCCCTCGACGTTGCCGCCGCTCTCCGCGGCGAGGTCGACCACCACCGAGCCGGGCTTCATCTGCGCCACCATGGCGGCCGTGACCAGCAGCGGAGCCTGCCGACCGGGCACTGCCGCGGTCGTGATCAGGGCGTCCGCCTTCGCGATGTACGGCGCGAGCGCCTCCCGCTGACGCTGCGCCCGGTCCTCGGTCATCTCGCGGGCGTAGCCACCAGCGCCCTCGAGGCTCTCCAGGTCCAGGTCGATCGCCTTCGCACCCACCGAGCGGATCTCCTCGGCGGCGGCCGCCCGGACGTCGTAGGCGAGCACCACGGCTCCCAGCCGCTTGGCGGTCGCGATCGCCTGGAGGCCCGCCACGCCGGCACCCAGCACGACCACCTGGGCGGGCTGCACCGTGCCGGCCGCGGTCATGTTCAGCGGGAAGAAGCGGCGCAGCAGCCCCGCCGCGACGATGGCGGAGCGGTAGCCCGCGACCAGCGCCTGGGAGGAGAGCGCATCCATCGACTGGGCTCGCGAGATGCGAGGGACCAGCTCCATCGCGAAAGCGGTCGCGCCGACATCACGCAGGTCGCGCACGAGATCGTGCGAGGAGCTGACGGGCAGGAAGGACAGCACGGCAGCGCCCTCGCGCAGGCGACGCACCCTGTCGGGGCTCAAGGCGTTGACCCCGAGCACGATGTCGGCCTCGCTCAGGGCCTCCTCGGCGATCGTCGCCCCCGCCTCGACATAGAGCTCGTCGTCGTACTCCGCGCGCGTGCCGGCGTCGGGCTCGACCATGACGTCGTAGCCGAGGTCGGTCAGCTTGCCGACGAGCTCCGGGACCATCGCGACCCGGTTCTCACCGTCCCGGGTCTCCCTCACCACTGCGATCTTCACGCGTCAGAACCTAGTGGACCGCGACGCCGCATCCGCACAATGAGATGACCGTCTCATGGGTTTGCCGCTGATCCGGACATCACGACGGGTCGCGACAGCTCAGGCCGACCGGTCAGGCCATCCCGGTGCCGGCGAGGTAGCCGATGGCGTAGGTGATCGACATCGCCAGCACTCCCCCGAGCACGTTGCGCAGCACCGCGGGTCGCGCAGGAGACCCGCCGATGCGTGAGCTCACGAAGCCGGTCACGGCCAGGGCGAGACCGACCGCGACCAAGGTGACGATGGCACGCAGGCTGGGCGAGAACAGCAGGATCGTCAGCACCGGCAGCAACGCCCCGACCGTGAAGGCGATCATCGAGGCCCCGGCGGCGTGCACCGGGTTGGTCAGCTCGTCGGGGTCGATCCCGAGCTCGATGTCGAGGTGGGCGCGCAGGGCGTCGCCCTCGGTCAGCTCCAGGGCGACGGTGCGTGCCGTCTCCTCGGAGAGCCCCTTCTGGCGGTACATCTCGGCCAGCTCGGCCAGCTCGGCCTCGGGCTCCTCCTCGAGCTCACGGGTCTCCTTCTCGATCAGGGCCCGCTCGGAGTCTCGCTGGGTGCTCACCGAGACGTACTCGCCCGCGCCCATGCTCAGGGCGCCCGCGACGAGGCCCGCAAGGCCGGCGATGAAGATCGTCGGGCGATCGCTGGTGGCGCCGGCGACTCCCATCACCAGCCCGGCCACCGAGACGATGCCGTCGTTGGCGCCGAGCACGGCCGCGCGCAGCGAGTTCATGTCGATCGCTGAGTGGTGGGGCTCTTCCGCGTGCTCACCCATGGTGGGGAAGTCGTTGCCGGTGGCGGGGGACGTCATGCGCCAATCGTCCCCGGTGGCCCTAGCCCCCGCAACGAAGGGCAGGCTGGGCTCAGTCCGCGGGAAGCCCCTTTTAGTACCCGGCGATGGCCCCCGCGACGTCCCTGACGATCTCTCAGCCCAGCAGCTGCGTGACCCAGGCAGGAACGGTCTCGGTCGCCGGCCCTCGGTGGACCTGGGAGAAGTCGCTGACCGCGTCCGGGGCCAGGTTGAGCTCGAGGGTGTCGGCGCCCGCACCGATCGCGTAGTGCACGAACGCGGCCGCCGGATAGACCACCCCGGACGTCCCGATCGCCACGAACAGATCGCACTCGTAGAGGGCCACGTGGACCTCGTCCATGCCGTAGGGCATCTCGCCGAACCAGACCACGTCGGGTCGCAGGGACCGCTGTCCGCACCCGGGGCAGGCAGGTGCGTCGGCCAGGGTCTCGGTCCACTCGTGTCGGCCGTCGCAGGACGTGCACCAGGCTGCGCGGAGCCGGCCGTGCAGGTGATGCACGCGGCGCGAGCCGCCGCGCTCGTGCAGGTCGTCGATGTTCTGGGTCACCAGATAGAGGTCCTCCCCCAGCTGCCTCTCCAGGTGGGCCAGCGCGACGTGTGCGGCGTTGGGCTCGACGAGCGCGAGCCGGTCGCGGCGTTCGTCGTAGAAGCGCTGCACCAGGTCGGGGTCGGCGGCGAAGGCCTCGGGGGTGGCCACGGTCATCGGGTCGTGGCCCTCCCACAGCCCCTGGGAGTCGCGGAAGGTCGGCAGGCCGCTCTCGGCGGAGATGCCGGCTCCGGTGAGCACGACGACCTTCATCGGCTGCCGAGCCCACCACGCCGGGCGCAGGTACGCCGGACGCGCGGGAGGAGGCGGGTCACCGAAGTGGGGCTCGGCTCAGTGACGGCAGAGCCGACCCGTCTTGAGGTCCGGGTCGGGGTACCCGTCGTTGCCCTGGAAGGTGGTCAGGCTGCCGTCGACCTCCTGGTAGCCGACGCCCACGCCCCAGGGGTAGCCCAGGCTCCAGGTGATCCCCGCGTCCTTCCAGGTGTGGGTGTAGCCGCCCTTGACGTAGAGCCGGTCGTAGCACCTGCCCTGGGAGGGCGCCGGGTTGACCCACACGTCGAGGGCGAAGGAACGCGCCTTCAGGTCGTTCCACCACGTGATCGACGCGCAGCCGCCTCCCCCGCACGCCGAGGTGCCACTGAGGGGCTCGGTGGCGCGCTTGCAGGGCCCGCCCTCTTGGACGGTGCCCCCGGAGACCGACTTGGTGTAGCCCGCGAACTTCTCGTCGTTGACCCCGCCGTAGGCGTTCTCGAACGAGCCCGGGTTCACGTTCTTGGTCCTGTCGTAGGTGCTCACCCCGCACACGTCGTAGGCCCGGACCTGCATCCGCTTGATCTGGACGGAGTCGCTGAACCTGATGATCACCGCGTCGTTGCTGCCGATGTTGTAGTTGTTGCCGGAACCGGTGAACTGCGAGGTCGGCCAGCAGTACTGGCTGGAGCCGCACACCGGGCGCCAGCGTCCGGTGACCCGGAACTGGTAGAGCTTGAGCGCGGAGTTGTATCCGACGTAGACCGGCGTGTCCACGTCGAAGGCGTTCTTGGTCTTGTGGCTGCCGGGGTCGAGCGCCTGGGCCGCGGTGGGCGACGCGAGGCTGAGCACCGCCGTCAGCACGGTCGCCAGCAGGACCCTGAACGTGCTCGCTCGACTCATTCGACGCTCCCGGACTCGAGAATGGGTGATGGGCGCACGCTAGACCGCCGCCTGCTGTTCAGCAAGAGTGCGCCTGCTGCCGATTTGTCGGGATCGGCCGGCCGACCAGATCACCTCGGCCCGTGGTTCCCGGATCTCGCACCGGCCCGTACCGGGAGCTAGTGACGTTCCTCGAGCCCGATGGCCTCGCGCAGCCTGCGGGTGGCCTGCTCCAGCTCGGGATCGGTGCGCGAGCGGGACTCCATCAGCTCGGCGAGCCCCTCGGCGAGCACGTTGAGCTTCTCGTGCGAGGCCTCCTCGGAACGCCGCCCGGCGTTCTCGAGCAGCACGAGAAGCAGGATGGACATCACGCTGGCGACGGTGTGGATGGCCACCTGCCACTGCTTGAGGTCCGGCCACAGGGGTGCGCTCACCAACCAGGCCAGCACGATCGCGAGGCAGACGAGGAAGAACGGCGCCTGGCTCACCTGGCGCTGCACCGCCTCCACGAACTTCTCGAACGCGTTGCGGCCGTCCTGCTTGCGGTCGCGCGCGGCATCGTGCGGTCCATGATCGCAGGCTAGGCGACGACGACCACGTGGCTGTCACGATGGCGCGCATGGAGAGCACGAAGATCCTCTCGATCATCCAGGCCGGCGGCACGGGCGGACGCATGGACACCCTGACCCTCGAGCGGGCCAAGCCCGCCCTGCCGTTCGCGGGCAGCTACCAGCTGCTCGACTTCCCGCTCTCCAACCTGGTCAACTCCGGGATCGACCACGTCTGGCTCTCGGTCGCCTACCAGGCCTCCGCCCTCGAGGAGCAGGTGCGCAACGGCCGCCCGTGGGACCTGGACCGCACCCTCGGGGGCCTGCGGCTGCTGGTGCCCCAGCAGGGCACCGGCTCGATGGACGAGGAGGGCTTCGCCAAGGGCAACGCCGACGAGCTCTACCGGCTCCGCGACCAGATCAGGACGGCCGAGCCCGACCTGGTCCTCGTGATGAGTGCCGACCACGTCTACCGGCTCGACTACCGCGAGGTCGTGGGCACCCACCGGAAACGCAGCGCCGAGGTCACCATGGTCACCACCGATCTCGAGGGGATCTACGCCGAGGACGCCTCCGACCACGCCGTGGTCGAGGTGAACCGCCTCGGCCGGGTGACCTCGGTCGTCTACAAGCCCGACAAGCCGGCGACCACCACCGTCGCCACCGAGGTCTTCCTCTACGAGCCGCACGTCCTGATCGAGGTCCTGGAGGAGCTGCACCGCGAGCAGTCCGACAGGGAGCCGAACGAGGAGGGCGACACGGGACTGGGCGACTTCGGTGACCTGCTCCTGCCGCGGCTGGTCGAGCGCGGCAAGGCCTACGCCCATCACCTCGACGGCTACTGGCGAGACCTGGGCCAGCCGCACCACTACCTCAACGCCCACCTCGAGCTGGTCGACGGGGACACCGCAGGACTCTTCGACAGGTCCTGGCCGGTCCGCACCCAGCAGCCGCAGCGGGAGCCTGCGCGGATCCTCGAGGGTGCGCGGATCAGCGAGAGCCTGATCAGCTCGGGATGCGTCGTCGGTGGCGAGGTGAGACGCAGCATCCTGGGGCCGGGGGTGGTCGTGGAGGCCGGCGCCAAGGTGGTGGAGAGCGTGCTCTTCAAGGACACCGTCGTCCGAGCAGGCGCCGAGGTGACGCGCTCGATCGTGGACAGCGACTGCGAGCTGACCGACGGCGCGAGGGTCGGCGACGACGACGTGGCTCTCGACGACCCGGACGCCATCGCGATCGTCGGCCGCGAGAGCCGAGTCAGCACGACGCTGCCCGCAAGCCGCCCGGCTGGCTCCGGGGACGACCGCCTGATCGCCGACTCGGACCTACCCCTCTCCGGTCCTCGCGCACGCCGATCCGGAGTCGGCGCACTCTGGGTCGGGCGGGTGGTTGACGCGATGGTCACCCTGACCCATGAGGAGCGCGGTCAGTAGTACCAGGGAAGCGCGGCACGCTCAGCGGGTGTCGATGGTCATTGTCGGAATTGTGTGGCTGACCTGCGCAAACGCGTTGGCGAGCGTTGGTGCGTCGACGGGCTCCGACGATTCTCCTGCCACGTTTTTGCCACGCACAGAGCCAGCACTTACGGCTGCTTCGACCCGCCGGTAGGCGACCCGTGGCCGGGCGCCGCCTCCGACTCGGAGTCCTTGACCTCGAGCGACTCCAGGAGTCGCATGCCGAGGTTCCAACGCTCGCGCGGAGGCAGGGCCATCGCGAGACGAAGGAACTCCTCCTCATCAGCGGTCATGCCAGCACGGTAACCCGGACGATCAGGCATTGGAGGTGTTCGCGATCAGTGCGTTGGTCCAAGCGACCGCGGACTCAACATCGGCGAGGACGTCGATGCCTTCGGCTGCTCCCTGATAGAGCGCGGCCCAATCGGCGCCCACCTCGACGGTCGGAGGCCATACCTGCTGGCGCCGATACTCGAAGAGCCGCCGACTGGTCGCGTGGATCTGGCTCAGGTCGAGATCCTCACCCTTGTCCAGGAGCTGCAAGTCGACCAGATCGCGCACCCGATCACTACCGACCTCCGAGACGGCGTGCAGCTTCTGCGCGACCTGATGGTCGGTCCGCATGACGGCGATCGGTTGCGGCGCGGAAAGGCCCAGGTCGGTGAAGAGCTCCACGAGATCGGGAGCGATGCGGCACTCGGGCTCCACGGCGTCGTCGATCTCGTTGTGACCGAGCTCGAACTTCACGGTCCGCCAGGCCCTGCCGAGATATTCGAGCTTCACGTCGAACGGCTGCATGACATAGGCGGACGGAACGCCGGCGGGTCGCGGCGGCTTCCGATCGACCAAGCGCCCACTGAAGCCGGCCCATCCCCGAATGAGCGACGCTTCGAAGTCGTCGAGGAAGTCCTGCAACGGAGCCGCGCGCGCGGCATCGAGGTCCTGGGTGAATCGGCTCTCAGCACGGCCGTAGCGCAGCGCCATCGCCGTGCCGCCCTTGACTGCACCGTCGGGCAGCATCTGGCCGACGACGACCATCGCCATCGTGATCTGGCGGCGCAACGAGCCGGTGTCATCGTCCTCCAGGTTGCGGATGCGCTGCTCCAGCGACTTCAGGTTGGGCGGCGGGGTCGAGTACGTCACGACATGCTCCGCTCTGCAGGCCTTGATGCCGGGCTCTTCAGCTCTCGCTGCAGCTTGCCGTACTCGACCCGGGTCACCAATCCTTCTTTGCGAGCATCACGGGCCGCCTCGCGCAGACGAGTCGGCTCGATCCGGCCACGACAATCCAGAATCGCGTCGGCGACACGCATCGCCAGCAACCCCTCGTACCGAGTCAGGTTCGGTGGCTCGGGAGGCGCGGCGGTCACATCCATGAAGGTCGGCATCTTGGCTCGCGTCCGCTTCGGTGCGACGACTCGGATCTTGCGCGGGTTGACATCGGCAAGGCCGAACAGCGCCAGCACCGAGTCCCCCCGGAGGTACGCCCGATCCCCTGCCCTGAGCAGCGCTTCAGCGAACTGATCGAAGGGCGATCCTGGAGCATCGGGCACGCGATAGATCCCGTACGCGACGTTGATGAGGGCGCCGCGCGCCGCCAGTTTGCGCAACTCAACTGCCGGAACCCCAGCATCGACCGCTTGCTTGGTCGTGATGAAGCCGTACTCACCCAGCGCGATCTCACGCACCAAGTCTCGGTTCTTCACTCCAGCAGCCATGGCACAACCGTACCAATAACGGTACGGTTGTGCCACCGCAGCTAGCGGACTGGGAAGCGGCGTAGAGCTGACTCCCAATCGTCAATGGCAGCCGCAAGCGCCGCCGAGGTCAGTCCGAGCGGCACGAAGTAGTCGAACAGTTCGATCTCGTCGGACGGCGGTCCCGACTCCAGTGACAGATGAACACGGATGGTTACGGAGTCCCCCGAGCGCTCCGCAAGGCTGAACGCGAGATTCGGCTCGGTGAACACCAGCAGGCGCTCCTCGTCGGAGTCCCAAATGCTCGGCTGCACACGACCGTCCTGGACCTGACGCAACCAGTCGAGCAACCCCCTGGCTTCCCACGTGGTCAGACAAGGATCCTTGAATGACCACGTCGCGCCGTCAGACAGAACCGCGGCGCCAGCCACGACGAGCCAATTCGCATCCCAATCTCGCGGCTCCGTCGACGAGCCGAACTGGTAGCTCGTGATGGAGAGCTCGACGGTTGCGCCATCAGTGGATTGCAGTCTCACGCGTGAGGAGTCCTCTGGTTAGTCGTCAGACGCGACGAGGAGGTGCATGGTCTCCGCGTCCCGATCAATCGTGACGTACTCGTGGAAGCCGGTCGAACCAACTACGAAGCCGTACTCGTGCATGAGCTCCTCACCTTCGGGCACGTCGAGACGGTAGATCTCACCGGACCCCAGCGCCCGATCGAGCACAGCGTCTACACGCTCGTGGGTCCTCGGGGTCTGCGGCGGCTCAAGCATCTCGTCGTCGATCCACGAGTGAATGGTCTGTCGAGCGACCGCCGCCTCCACCCGGCTGAACATTTGCACCGTAAGCATGTCCGCTATCCATCGCGCATGGATCGGCCGGTCCTCGAAGCCAACGTCCGCGCCGTAGCGATATGGGGAAGCGAAGTCATGGGCGTAGTCCGCCGACGTGATCAGGCCCGAGATCAACTCGGTGTCGGTCAGCGACGAATCGATCGAGAACACGAAGTGGTCGACCCGACATGTAGGTGCTCGCGTCCAAGGAGGTGAAGGTGTGCTGCTCGAGCCTCAGCCACGCGTGGCGCGCCACGCATCTGCCACGCACTGAGGCGCCAACAGGCCTCTGACCTGCGACAAACGCACCCGATCAGTAGTACCAGGGGAAGGACGACCAGTCGGGCTCGCGCTTCTCCAGGAACTGGTCGCGGCCCTCCTGGGCCTCGTCGGTCATGTAGGCGAGCCGGGTGGTCTCCCCCGCGAAGAGCTGTTGGCCGACCAGCCCGTCGTCGATCATGTTGAACGAGTACTTCAGCATCCGCTGTGCCGTCGGGCTCTTCTGGTTGATCCGGCGGCCCCAGTCGAGGGCCACCTTCTCCAGCTCCGCGTGCGGGACGACCTTGTTCACCGCGCCCATCCGGTAGGCGTCCTCCGCGGAGTACTCGTCGCCGAGGAAGAAGATCTCGCGGGCGAACTTCTGGCCGACCTGGCGGGCGAGGTACGCCGAGCCGAAGCCGCCGTCGAAGCTGCCGACATCCGCGTCGGTCTGCTTGAACCGACCGTGCTCCGCGCTGGCGAGGGTGAGGTCGCTGACCACGTGCAGCGAGTGGCCACCGCCGGCGGCCCAGCCGTTGACCAGGCAGATCACGACCTTGGGCATGAACCGGATCAGCCGCTGGCACTCCAAGATGTGCAGCCGGCCCAAGCGCGCCTGCTCGGCCGGGGCGCGGCTGTCACGGCTGTCCCCCGCGGTCCCGTCCTCGTACTGGTAGCCGGCCCTGCCGCGGATGCGCTGGTCGCCTCCCGTGCAGAACGCCCACTTCCCGTTCTTCTCGCTGGGTCCGTTGCCGGTGAGCAGCACACAGCCGACGTCGCTCGTCGTACGCGCGTGCTCGAGGACGCGGAGCAGCTCATCGACGGTGTGCGGCCGGAAGGCGTTCAAGATGTCGGGGCGGTCGAAGGCGATCCGCACGGTGCCGTGGGCGCGGGCCCGGTGGTAGGTCAGGTCGGTCAGGTCCTCGAAGCCGGGGACATCGTCCCAGTCGGCCGGGTCGAAGATGTCGCTGACTGCCTCGATCGCGCTCATGACCGAAGACTAGTGACGACGGAATCTCGAGCGGTCGGGCGGTGTTGTGGTCGACATGACTCTTCAAGGCGAGTACGTCCCGAGCAAGGCCCAGTGGGTGCGCGACCAGGTGGAGAAGTTCGAGGCGACCGACGGCGCCGAGGCGAACACCCTGCGCGACACCGGCTACCCCATCGTCGTGGTCACCTCCCGGGGCGCGAAGTCGGGATACCTGCGGAAGAACCCGGTGATGCGCGTCGAGCGCGACGGCGTCTACGTCGCGGTGGCCTCCAAGGGCGGGGCCGACGAGCACCCGGAGTGGTACCACAACTATCTGGCACATCCCGAGGTCGACCTCCAGGACGGAGCGGTGCGGAAGACCTACCGGGCCGAGCTCGCCGAAGGCGAGGAGCGCGCCGACCTGTGGCAGCTGTGCGTCGACACCTGGCCGACCTACGCCGAGTACCAGAAGAAGACCGAGCGTCAGATCCCGGTCTTCAAGCTCACGCCGATCGACTGACGAGCCACCGCCTGAGCGGCGAGGCTCAGGTGGAGATCGACGTGGCCAGCGCCGCCAGGTGGCGGAGCCGGGCGATCTCGGAGTCGAGGATCTCGGGTCCCCCGCGTCGGGCGATCGCGATCAGCTCGTCCTCCTCGAACAGGCACCCGGCCACGAGCATCTCCGACATCGCCGTCGGGACCTCGATCCTGCGACCACGCTCGAGATCCAGGGGCCACTGGATCTCAGCAGGGATCTCCGAGGGCGCCGCGCCGGATCCGTGGATCAGCTTGGCCTCGTCACCGATGCGGCGTACCCGCACCGCCCAGTCGACCACGAAGGTCGCCGGCAGCAGATCGACCAGGGTGTCGCGTGCGGCGCTGGGGTTCGAGGTCATCGCCTCGACCACCTCGAGGTCACGGGTGAGGTTCGAGCCCGCTCCGTAGTGCGAGATCCACAGGACATGCACGTCCTCGAGCGCCTGACAGGCGGAGACGATGCTGTCCGGCATCACGCCGGCCTCGGTGGCCAGGAACACGTCGTCGATCGCGCGCCCGTCGAGGGTGCGCTCCACGATCTCGATCGCATCGATGTTTCCTCCGACAGAGCCGATCGCCGAGGCGAGCCGACCAAGCGAGCCGGGAACGTCCGGCAGCTCGACGCGGAGCAGGTAGGCCATAGGACGACCCTAACGAAGCGGTGTTTCCGCGCGATGTCGTCTTGAGGGGCGGGCGGGCAGCGGGCGCTCGCGACTCACCGGACGATCTTCAGGTTGAAGTCCACGGTGCCGAGGGCGCCCATCAGGCGTACCCAGAGCGGCAACCACATCTCCAGCCCGCGCGCATGGTGCAGCCCGTCGAGCTCGAGTACGTCGCGCCAGCCCAGCTCTCGCAGCAGCCCGATCACCAGCTGCCGCGCCTCGGCGTCGTCACCGGCGGCGAACATCGTGCTGTCTCCCTCGCCGACAGCGCCGGGGTCGACCATCACCGACGCCGCGACCGTGTTCAGGGCCTTGACCACCCGCGTGTCCGGAAAGGCCCGCTGGATCTGCTCGGCCAGGGAATCGGTGTCCTTGACGGTGAGGGTCGGAGGGAAGCCCTGCGAGAAGTCCAGGGGGTTGGAGACATCGAGCAGCACCTTGCCGGCGAGATGGCCGGACCCGACCCCTCCGAGCGCGCTGAGACTGGCCACGCCGCTGGTGGCATTGATCACCAGGTCGGCGTCCGCCGCGGCCGTCTCCAGCGGCCTGAGGACGATGAGATGACCCTGCCACTCCGGCCTCGCGGCGGTGTCGTCCGGATCTCGGGTGCCGATCACGACGTCGTGCCCACAACGCTGGAGCGCCTGAGCCAGGGTCCGCCCCACGATTCCGCTGCCGATGATCGCGACTCTCATGTCTCGCAGACTAGGCCGCCGTCGACGGTCCGGGGAGGGCCCGATCGCGCTCGCACCGGTCGCCGATCCGGCCATCTCCTAGGGTTGCCCCCATGACCCGCATCCTCGTCACCGGAGCCACAGGTTTCATCGGCCGCCGCCTCGTTCCCGCGCTGCTCGAGCAGGGCCACCAGGTCCGCGCGATGACCCGTCATCCGAGGAAGTACGACGGCCCCGGAGAGCCGGTCGCCGGAGACGTCAACGACCCGGAGTCGCTGCTCGCTCCACTCGAAGACATCGACGTCGCCTACTACCTCGTGCACTCGCTCGACGATGCCGACTTCGAGCGCAAGGACGCCGAGGCTGCCCGCGCCTTCGCCCGTGCCGCGGAGAAGCAGGGGGTCAGGCAGATCATCTACATGGGCGGGCTCGGCGACGACGGCGAGCTCTCGGCGCACCTGCGCTCCCGCCGCGAGGTCGAGTCGCTGCTCGCCGAGGGAGCCGTGCCGGTCACGGTCCTCCGGGCGGCGATCGTGGTCGGCGCCGGCGGCATCTCCTGGGAGATCACCCGGCAGCTGGTCAAGAACCTGCCCGCGATGGTGGTGCCGAAGTGGGCGGCCACCAAGACCCAGCCGATCGCGGTCGACGACGTGATCCGCTACCTCGTGGGCGTGCTCGACAACCAGGCGGCGAACGGCCAGACCTACGAGATCGGCGGACCCGACCAGCTCACCTACATCGAGATGCTGCGGATCGCGGCGAAGCAGGACACCGGCCGTTCGGTGCCGATCATCAAGGTGCCGGTGCTGACCCCCGGCCTGTCGTCGCGATGGCTGGCGCTGGTGACCGACGTCGACGTCACCACCGGACGCAACCTGATCGACTCGATGGGGGTGGAGGTCCTGGTCACCGAGCAGCGGATCCGCGAGCTGGTCCCCGGTGAGCCGTTGGACTACGCCGAGTCCGTGCGCCGGGCCCTGAAGGAGAGCGGCAAGCGGGGCCGGAAGTCGCGCACCTGACTCGGTGCCCGGCGATGCCCGGCTCCGGCCGGAGTAGCTCGGCCTCAGGCTGAGGTGCCTGGTCCCAGCAGGGCGTAGCCCGGCCTCAAGTCGTCGTGGCCCGGTCCCGGGCAGGCGTAGCCCGGGCTCAGCCGGCCATCGGCGGCAGGATCGCCGGCAGCGCGTAGAGCATGGTGACCGACCAGACCA
>CAWEUP010000002.1:0-69290 GCA_963812235.1 uncultured Actinomycetota bacterium
CGGCGAGGGAGCCGGCGCTTCCTCGAACAGCGGCGCCGACGCCTCGTCGATGGCCGCGAGCCGGTCCTCGAGCGGCTCGATCACCGGCTCGTAGAACAGCTCGGTGAGCTGACGGGTGGTGGCTTCGGCGACGGCGGGCCAGCGAGGCGTCCTCGGCAGCAGGCGGGTGTCCCGGACCTCGCGCGCGAACACGCTCGCGTTGAGGGGACGCAGGCCCGTCTGGAGGAAGGACTCGCTGTTGACCACGTCGAGGTTGGCCGGCATCACATAGCTGGTGGCGGCCAGGGTCGACGCGCCGTCGTCGGAGATCACGGCCGTGAGGAAGTCCGCTGCGCTCGAGGGATCCTTCGACTTCGAGGAGAGGCACAGCCCCGACATGGCGGCGATCGTGGCGCCGCTGGACACCTTGGGCAGCGGCATCACGTCGAAGCTCAAGCCCTGGGTGGCACGCAGCTCCGGAGTCAGGTCGCGGAAGCCCAGGATCATGCCGAGGCGGCCGGCCTTGAAGCGGTCGATCGCCGACTTGCGTCGGAGGTCCTTCTCGCTGAAGGTCAGCGCGGGGTCACGGACCAGCACCAGCAGCTGCTCGAGCGCACTCGCCGACTGTTCCTCGGACAACGTGAGCGTCGTGGGATCGCTGTTGTCGTCGACCACCTCACCGCCGCCGGACCAGATGAAGGGCGCCACCTGCTCGAGGTTGGGGGCGACGTAGAGACCGCGGGTGCCCGGACTCCGTGCCTGGAGCGCCGCCCGACCGAACTCCTCGAGCGACCAGCCGTCCTCCTGGGTCACCGCGTTGCTGTCCGGATCCGCGATCTCGTCGAGCTTGATCAGCTTGGGGTTGAAGTAGACCACCATCGGCGAGACGTCCAGGGGCATGCACTGGAGCGCCGCGTTGGAGCTGAAAGCCTCCAGTCCGTTGCGGGTGTAGCCGTCGCCGAAGTCGATCTTCCGCTCGGCGAGCAGGTCGTCCAGCCGGTGTACGGCGCCCTCGGCCTCGAGCCCGGAGAGGTCGTCGTGGTCCATCAGGAAGATGTCTGGGGCGGTGTCCGTGGCGGCGCCGGCCCGGAGGGCGCTCAGGGCCTTGTCGTGGGTGGCGTACGAGACCACCTTCACCTTCACCGAGGGGTTCTCGGCCATGTAGCGCGTCGCGATCTCCCGGTAGGCGCGGATGACCGGCTTCGGCCCGTAGACGGCGAAGGTGACCAGCGAGGGACCTGTGGGCTCGGGCGTGGCCTTGGCCGGAGGAGGCTCCGGGGACGAGCAGCCGGCCGCCAGGACGCCCACCAGGAGGCAGGCGGTCACTGCCTTGAGGAGAGCGGATCCGACCTGCATGTGCCACCCGTCCCTTCCCCGTTCGAACCCGTCGCTCAACGCCATGCACCACTCGAAGGGGCGACCCGGCCCGGCCACGATATCGGGACACGCCGCACGGGTCGTACCCGCCGTGCCTGTGGACCGGTGGGCCATACCCTGACGGCATGCGAACCACCCGGATCCGCAAGGCCGCCCTCACCCTGGCAGCGAGTGCGCTGGTGGCCAGCGGCGCGCTCACCGGCTGCTCGATCACTCGCGACGAGGAGCCGGAACCCTCGACCGTCGAGGCCCCGCGCCCCACTCCGACGCCGACGCCGAGCGAGGAGCCGACGCAGGAGCCGACCCCGTCCGCCGTGGTCTCGCCCTCGGCCACCGCGGCTCCCCCGGCGCCGAGCAACCCGGACCGGACTCCCAGGGAGGCCCTGCTGTCGGCTGGTGAGATGCCGCAGTTCAACGAGGTCTCGAGGTGGACCGAGCGCCGCACCCGGCCGGCGGGCACGCGTGCGTTCGGGCTCTGCCAGAAGTTCGACCTGCTCACGATCGGCGCCGAGAGTGCGGTCGAGCGCACCTTCACCAGCGGAGGCGACACCGCGGCCCAGCAGGTCGCGGTGTTCCCGGACGCCCAGAACACGACGCGGGCGACCAAGGTGGTGCAGGCGTGGCACCGCGACTGCGCGAGTCGGGTCAAGGACAAGGGCAACGTGAAGGTGCGACCGATCACCGACGTGCCCATCGCCCGGGGCAAGGCCTGGTGGTACCTCGTCAGCTCCGAGCGCAACGACGTCGGGCACTTCCACTCCCTCGGGGCGGTGCAGTCCGGCAACCGGCTGACCTTGATCCGGATGGACCACGACGGGCAGGACCACATCTACGATGCCGGCATGGATCCGATGGAGCTCGCGGTCAAGGCCGCTGCGGCGAAGCTGGGCTGAGCCATGACCGAGCGCCGTCATCACCGACCGCGGTTCCCGGGTGCCAAGCACTTCGAGGCGATCGAGGGCGCCGTCGACCCCGGGGTGCTGAGCGAGGCCGCCGACCGCGCAGCCGCCGCGCTGGTGCGGGGTGCCCGTGACCAGGCCGACGAGGCGCTGGTGGCGCGGGTGATCCACCTGGCCGAGTCGGAGGGCCTCGAGACGCTCGCCGAGGCTTCTGGTCGGGGGCAGCCTCGGACTCCCTGGCCGGCGCGGTCTGGCGGCTCTACCTGCTTCGCAGCTGGGTGTACGCCGACCCACGGACCGCCGCGCGGGAGTTCGACCGCGGGCGCACGCACGTGCCGGTGGCCGAGGTGATCTCCGGGGTCGTCGAGCCTCCGGGTCCCGACGAGGTCCGCGCACTCGTCGACGCGGTGCTCGGGGGCGTCGTCGTCGGCGACTTCGCGGACACCCTGTTCCGGGCCGCGGCGTTCGCTCGGGTTGCTGCTGCCGGGCGCGTGCACGGTGACGAGGCAGCGACCGACGGCTCGTCGTACGCCTCCGACGTGTCCGCCTCGCGACTGCTGATGCTCTCCGACCAGCTCGACCGGGCTGCTCACCTGGAGCTGTCCGGCGCGCTGAACTGAGGTCTCCGATCGACAGCTCGGCCCGGCGATTGCGCACACATCCGAGGGTCCGGCTTGTAGAGTCGGGCCTGCGCCGGGCCGCGGCAGCCCCGGGTCCCACATAAAGCCGCTTCGAGCGGCCACGCGCCGTGAGGCGCTCCCGGTCCGGCGCACCAACTCTTCAAGGCGCCGAGGAGCTCGAGATGCCGTTCCGGTTCCGGATCCCCAGGATCCGCCTCTCCAACCCCGTGCTCCCACGACTGCGCTACGCACCCGTCGCGGACGGCCACCCGGATCCCGGTGAGGTCGTGTGGGCCTGGGTTCCCTACGAGGACGACCCGAGCCGCGGCAAGGACCGGCCGGTGCTGGTGATCGGCGAGGAGAACGGCGTCCTGCTCGCGCTGGCGCTGACCTCGCGCGACCACGACCTGGACGCGGCGCAGGAGCGGCGCGACGGCCGGGAGTGGATGGACATCGGCAGCGGGGCCTGGGACGCGCGCGGACGACCCAGCGAGGTCCGGCTCAACCGGCTGCTGCGCCTGGAGCCGTCCGTGGTGCGCCGCGAAGGCGCGGCGCTGCCCCAGGACGTGTTCGACGCGGTGCTGGAGGCCGCCCGGCCCTACCTGTGAGCGGTGCTCACCCCAGCGCCTTGCGGATCCGCGCGTCCGAGACCGCGGAGGCCGTTCCGAGGCTCTGCGCCCAGAGGCTGACGCGGTAGTCCTCCAGCATCCAGCGCACCTTGCGCAGGCCGGCCCCGGGGAGGACGTCCCTGCGGGAGCGCGTCCACGCGGTGCTGCCAGGCCTCTTGGAGCCCGGTGATGCGGGCGGACAGGTCGTGGTCGCGGCGCAGGTCCGACAGTCGCTCGACCCGCGCGCTCATCGCTCGCAGGTAGCGCGGATACTCGCGCAGCGCGGCAGCGCCCGCCTCGGCGATGAAGCCCGGATGGATCAGCCGCCCCAGGCGCCCGCAGGTCGGTCATGGCGGGCAGCAACGCCAGCTCGACCCGGCCGTGCAGCGACTTCTCGACCGGCCGCCACTCCGCCAGCACCCGGAGCACGAGGTCGAGCACCGCGGCCGAGGCGTCCGCCAGCTCCTCCTCCGCGCGCCGCAGCAGGAGCGCGAACGCCTCCGGATCGCGGACCGGTCCCGCCTGATCCACCAGGCCCACCCGCCGCGGCGGCGACACAGTCGTCCAGCAGCGCGCGGACACCCGGGTACGGCGAGGAGGCCAGCCCCAGCTTGGCGGTGTTGTCCAGGCCGGCGAGCAGGGCCGCCGCCGGCGACGGTACGGCGAGCAGCAGCAGTCGTCGTACGCCCAGTCGGTGGTGGGCCTCCTGCTCGTCGACCGAGGCCGTCACCCGCAGGCCGACCGTCGCGCCCTCGTCCACCAGCGCCGGGAAGCCGCTGACCTCGTGACCGGCGCGGGTCTGGGTGAACGACGGGGCGATCGTGCCGAAGGTCCACGAGAGCTGGCCCGTGGAGCTCAGCCCGGACTCGTCCGCGACCAGGCTCATGGCGCGGTCGAAGGACGGCTGGAGCGGCTGCTTGAGCGCCTCGAGATCCTTGCCGACCCCCACCTCCCGACCGGTGTCGTCGAGCACCCGGAAGGTCGGGCGGAGGTGGTCGGGGACCTTGGTCTGGTCCCAGGCGTCCGGGGGCACGTGCACCCCGGTGAGCGAGCGCAGGTAGCGCGCGAGCGCGGGAACCAGCGGCTCCTCGCCGGGAGGGACCGCGTCCAGGAACCTGCGAGCGACGTCCGGTGCGGGCACGAAGTTGACCCGCAGCCGTTTGGGCAGTGAGCGGATGCAGCGCGGTGACCAGATCGTGGCGCAGGCCGGGGACGTTCCAGCTGAAGGGGGCGCCGCCCACGGTGTTGAGGGTCGCGAGCGGGACGTCGATGGTCACCCCGTCGGCCTCGTGGCCGGGCTCGAAGTGGTAGCGCAGCGGCAGCGCCATCGCCCCCTCCTGCCACTCCTGGGGGAAGTCGGCGTCCACGCCGTCACCGGACTCGCGGACGAGCATCGCCGGGTCGAAGGTCAACAGCTCCGGGTCGGTCCGCCGCTGCCGCTTCCACCAGGTGTCGAAGTGCGCCCCCGAGATCACCTCGGCCGGGACCCTGGCCTCGTAGAAGTCGACCAGCGTCTCCTCGTCCACGACGATGTCGTGGCGGCGCGCCCGGTGCTCGAGCTCCTCGGCCTCCGCCAGGAGACGCCGGTTGGTCTCGAAGAACCGGTGCCGCGTGTGCCACTCCCCCTGCACCAGGGCGTGGCGGATGAACAGGCTGCGGGCCACCTCCGGCTGGTGGCGCCCGAGCGGGACGGTGCGGTCGGCGACGAGAGGGACGCCGTACAGGGTGACGCGCTCGTGGGCCAGCGCCGAGGCGCGTTTCTTCGACCAGTGCGGCTCGGAGTAGGTCCGCTTGACGAGGTCGCCACCGAGGCGCTCGGCCCACAGCGGGTCGATGGCGGCGTTCTGCCGCCCCCAGAGGCGTGAGGTCTCCACCAGCTCGGCGGCCATCACGAGGTCGGGCTGGGACTTGAACAGGCCCGAGCCCGGGAAGATCGCGAAGCGCGTGCCCCGCGCTCCGAGGTAGTCGCGCCGATCGCGGTCGCGCAGCCCGATGTGCGAGAGCAGCCCCGACAGCAGGGCCTGGTGGATCCCGTCGCCGTCCGGCGCCCCGGCGGGCTGGCCGGTCCTCAGTCCCACCTGCTTGGCCACCTGCCGCAGCTGCGACTCGAAGTCCTGCCACTCACGCACCCGCAGGTAGTTGAGGTGCTCCTCGCGACACATGCGCCGGAAGGCGCTCGAGCCCATCTGGGACTGCTGCTCGCGCAGGTGGCGCCACAGGTTGAGCCAACCCATGAAGTCCGAGCGCGGGTCACGGAACCGCGCGTGCAGCTGGTCGGCACGGGCACGCTGCTCGACCGGGCGCTCTCGCGGGTCCTGGATCGAGAGAGCCGCGGTGATCACCAGCACCTCGCGCAGGCAGCCCAGACGATCCGCCTCGAGGATCATCCTGGCCAGGCGAGGATCGATGGGAAGGCGCGCGAGCTTGCGGCCGATGCCGGTCAGGCGGGGCGCGTGGCCACCGCGGCCCGGAGCCGACGACTGCGGCACGAGTGCTCCGAGCTCCTCCAGCAGCTGTACGCCGGCCCGCACGGCCCGGCCGTCGGGTGGGTCGACGAAGGGGAAGCGCTCGACCTGGCCCAGCCCGAGCGAGGTCATCTGCAGGATCACGCTGGCCAGCGAGGTGCGCAGGATCTCCGGCTCGGTGAACTCCGGTCGCCCCGAGAAGTCCTCCTCGCTGTACAGCCTGATCGCGATCCCCGCCTCGACCCGGCCGCAGCGCCCGGCGCGCTGCTGCGCCGAGGCCTGGCTGACCGGTTCGATGGGCAGCCGCTGCACCTTGGTCCGCGAGGACCAGCGACTGACCCGGGCGAGGCCGGTGTCGATCACCCCGGTGATCCCGGGCACCGTCAGCGAGGTCTCGGCGACGTTGGTCGCGAGCACCACCCGACGTCGGCGTGTGACGCTCGAAGACGCGATGCTGCTCGGCGGAGGAGAGCCGGGAGAACAGCGGCACGATGTCGAAGCCCCGGACCCCCTCCGCCTTGCGCTTGAGCACGTCGGCGGTGTCGCGGATCTCGCGTTCCCCGGGGAGGAAGACGAGGATGTCCCCGTCGGTGTCGCCGAGCAGCTCCGCGACAGCATCCTCGATGGCCTCGGTCTGGTCGCGGAGGACGGGCTCACCCTCGTCGTCGTCGTACGCCTCCTCGAGCAGTGGCCGGTAGCGCACCTCGACCGGGAAGGTCCGACCCGAGACCTCGATGATCGGGGCCGGACGACCCTCGGCGTCGGCGAAGTGCTCGGCGAACCTCTCGGGGTCGATGGTCGCCGAGGTGATCACGAGCTTGAGCTCGGGCCGCTGGGGAAGCAGGCGCTTGAGGTAGCCGAGGATGAAGTCGATGTTCAGGCTGCGCTCGTGCGCCTCGTCGATGATCAGCGTGTCGTAGCGCTCCAGCCTCCGGTCGTGCTGCAGCTCGGCGAGCAGGATGCCGTCGGTCATCACCTTGACCCTGCTGGACCGGGAGGTGCGGTCGGTGAACCGCACCTGGTAGCCGACGGTCTCCCCCAGCTCGCTGCCGAGCTCCTCGGCGATCCGCTCCGCGACCGCGCGCGCCGCGATCCGGCGCGGCTGGGTGTGCCCGATCATCGCGCCACCGGGAGCGGAGGGGTCGCCGCGGCCGAGGGCGAGACAGATCTTGGGCAGCTGCGTGGTCTTACCCGACCCGGTCTCCCCGGCCACGATGACCACCTGGTGGTCGCGAATCGCCTCCGCGATGTCGTCGCGACGGGCGGAGACCGGCAGGTCGGGAGGGAAGTGGATGCGCACAGCGCCCCCATTGTGTCGGGCCGGGGTGCGGACACCAAGACCGGTCAGCGGGCGTGTGTCTCCTGGGGCCCCAGGACCCGGCAGCGGCCGCCCGGTCGGGGTGCCGCGGAACGGCTCAGCCTGAGGCGATGGATCGCGACGCCGACCCAGCCGGGCTCACGACTAGCGCCGGTCGCGGCCGTTGCCGCGCTGGTCGCCGTCTCGGTGCCGACCCCTGTCTGAGCCCCGGTCGTGCCAGCCCCGCCCGTTCCCGCCACGGCTCTCACGACCGTCACGGCCGTCCTCGTCATGGTCCGCGACGCTGCCCAGGGCGGCGCCGCCGAGGCCCCCGACGATCAACGACGCCAGCCCGACGGCGACCACGGACCGGAACGACCAGGCGCGTCGGCGCAGCTCGTCGTACCGCGACCGCAGACCCTGCCGTGAGGCGGGCGTCTCCGACGCCGCCCCCTGACCGCTGGAGTCCGCTGCTGACGTGGCCAGCCGCTGGGTCTCGGCCGGGTCGCCCTCGGGGTCGGGAGGCGACGTGGGGCGGGAGTCAGGCGGGCGATCGGACATGCGCCCAGGGTGCGCCACCCACCTGTGCCTGTCCTGTGAATGGTCCGAGAGGTGCCTCGGCGAGCGGCGCGGCGCGCGTGGCTCTCACAGGAAACGCACAGGCTCTACATGGACTCACGCAGGGACGACCCGGCACAGTGAGGGCATGAGGAGCACCGCACCCGACCTGACCCGCATCGACGGCACGCCCCTGCGCGTCCTGGTCGTCGATGACGAGGAGAACATCGCCGAGCTGCCTGCGGATGGCGCTGCGCTACGAGGGCTGGGACGTCGAGGTCGCGCTGACCGGCATGAAGGCGGTCGGTACCGCCAAGCGTCAGCGGCCCGATGCCGTGGTGCTCGACATGATGCTGCCCGACTTCGACGGCATGGAGGTGCTGCGCCGCTTGCGCGGCGACCAGCCCGACGTGCCGGTCCTCTTCCTCACCGCTCGCGACTCGGTCGAGGACCGGGTCGCCGGACTGACCGCCGGCGGTGACGACTATGTGACCAAGCCCTTCTCACTCGAGGAGGTCGTGGCGAGACTGCGTGCGCTGATGCGCCGGTCCGGTGCGCAGCAGACTGTGGAGTCCTCCACGCTGAGCGTGGGGAGCCTCACCCTGGACGAGGACAGTCACGAGGTCACCCGCGACGGTGAGGACATCAGTCTCACGGCGACCGAGTTCGAGCTGCTGCGGTTCCTGATGCGCAATCCCCGCCGTGTGCTGAGCAAGGCGCAGATCCTCGATCGGGTGTGGAACTACGACTTCGGCGGCGAGGCGAACGTGGTCGAGCTCTACATCTCCTACCTGCGCAAGAAGATCGATGCCGGGCGCGAGCCGATGATCCACACGATGCGGGGCGCGGGATACGTCCTCAAGCCCGCCGAGCCCGCCGCCGCGCACTGACATGCGCGCGCCACGCACCCTCAGCGCGCGCCTGGTGGTGACCGTCGTGGTGCTGGTCGCCGTCATCTCCGCGATCATCGCCGCGATCACCACCGTCGCCGTCCGCTCGCAGCAGCTCCGCCAGCTCGACGCCAACGTGCTCTCGGCCGTCGGCCGCGTCGGCGACCGGGAGGGTGACCAGAACGGGCGCGGGGACGCGGAGCGGAGCACCGGAGGCCGCAGCGACCGCGACGGCTCGACCCGTCGCCCACCACCGGAGTTCAGCAACCAGGGTCCGGGCACGTTGGTGGCCATCATCGAGCCGGGGAGCGCCGTCGGAGACTCCTCCGGGATCGTGCTCACCAGGGCGCTCAACGGACGTCGTTCGCTCTCCGCCACCGATCTGGCCCGGCTGGCCGAGGTTCCGGCGGACGGGAAGGTCCATGCCGTCGACCTTCCGGCGCTCGGTGGCTACCGCGTGGCCGCCGCCTTGAACCCGACAGGAAGTCGCCGGGTCAGCGGCCTGCCCACCCGCGACGTGGACGAGACCGTCGGTTCGCTGATCGGCTACGAGCTGCTGCTCACGCTGCTGGGAGTGGTGGTCGCGGCCGGCCTGGGCACCCTGCTCGTCCGCAGGGAGCTGCGCCCACTCAACCAGGTCGCCCAGACCGCCCACACCGTCGCCGCGCTGCCGCTCGCCCATGGCGCGATCGACCTGACCGAACGCGTGCCCGAGCGACTCACCGATGAGCGCACCGAGGTCGGCCAGATGGGAGCCGCGCTGAACACCCTGCTCAGCCACATCGAGTCCTCGCTCGAGGCCCGGCATCGCAGCGAGCAGCAGGTCCGGCAGTTCGTGGGCGACGCATCCCACGAGCTGCGCACCCCGCTCGCGACCATCCACGGGTACGCCGAGCTCGCCCGACGTACGCCGGGCGACGCCACCGCACTCTCCAGCGCGCTCGCGAAGGTCGAGACCGAGGCCGACCGGATGTCCGGACTCGTCGAGGACCTGCTGCTCCTCGCCCGACTGGACTCCGGCCGAGCGCTCGAACGGGTCGTGGTCGACGTCACGAGGCTGCTCCTGGAGACCGTCGCGGACGCGCGCGTGATCGCCCCGGATCACCGCTGGCACCTCGACCTGCCCGAGCAGCCGGTCACGGTGCTCGGCGACGAGCAGCGACTGCACCAGGTGGTCGCCAACCTGCTGGGCAACGCCCGTCAGCACACTCCTCCCGGCACCACCGTCACGGTCTCCGCCCGATCTACGCCTGAGGGGGTGCTCATCGAGGTGCACGACGACGGCCCGGGACTCCCGCCGGGGCTGGAGGAGCATGTCTTCGAGCGCTTCACCCGCGGAGACAGCTCCCGGACCCGCGCCTCCGGCGGCGCGGGCCTGGGACTCTCGATGGTCGCGGCGATCGCCCAAGCCCACGGTGGTGCCGCGACGGTGCGGTCTGTTCCCGGGGACACCGCGTTCGCGGTGCTGCTGCCGAGCTGAGCCGTCCTGTCCGCGGTCGGCGAGCGGCGTTTGCGGCAGTGGTTTCAGGGACCACCAACCGGGTCCCAGTCAGGTGCAGTTGCGAGCCCCGACTAGGAGTTTCTCGACTCGAGGGCGCAGGCAGCCACCCTCGACTTGGGGGGAGGTCGACCGCGGTACATTTCGCAGCTATCACTCACACCCCGCTGGGCGTCACCGCGAGGTGGTCGATGTTGGCTCGCGAGCCTGGTATCCGCCGGTCATGAAGGACCCGGCCCCTGCCACTGGGCCGACCCCACGATGATCGGGACGATCGTGGCGGAGTCCGGCCGGGCGGGTCCGTGACGGGATCGGTCCGGATCGCCCCCGGTGACGGTGGTGGCAGCCGGGTGATCGCCGAGTGGACCCACACCGGGATGACCCGTACCCGGGACAAGGTCCTGCTGTCCCTCATCCGCCACCTCTGCCTGCGATGACGAGCACGTCGAGCACGTCGAGCACGGAGCCTCCCACGCATAGCGTGCTTAGATCGACACGTCGCAACTCTGACGAGCCCCCTGGGAGAAGCCGATGTTCGTACACAAGGTCGCTCTATGTGCTGCCGCTGTCTGTCTGCCGCTGCTCGTAACTGCGCCTGCGGCAGCCGAGCCGCCCCGACCCGGATGCGGGTACGGCGACGACAACCACAGCCACCAGGCGGCGCCCGGTCGAGACCCGATGAACTTGCGGCCTGGGCGCGGCAGCGGTGACGCCAACCACCCGCACACCGCACCCCCGGGCCAAGCGCCTGAGAACGGCGGCGACCAGAGCGGACCGATGCGAGGCTGCACCGCCTCGTAGCGCAGTCCCGCGGAGTCCCAGGCTCTGCCGTCATGGCGGTCCCGCGCCTCTGTCAATCGGCGCCGAAGTCGCGTTCTCGTGGAGAATCGGCACGGGCTGATCGAGTCGATCAGCTGCCGACGACGTAGGAGAGGAACGAGAGCCTCGATGTGTCACCGTGAACACGATGCGGCCGGTCGCCGTGCCACTCGCCCAGGTCGCGAACACCCTGACCGCCCAGCAGGCCGGGAAGAACCGCTTCCCGAGAGTGTGCACCGCCGGTGACTGACCAACCCGAGCAGGACTCGGACCAGCAGCACCCAGACGATCGAGCTTGCCACGAGCAGACTTCGGTCGACGTCGTCATCGTCGGCGCTGGCATCAGCGGCCTTGCCGTCGCCGACGCGCTGACCAGCTTGGGCATGGACGTGGCTGTCCTGGAGGCCCGCCATCGCACCGGCGGTCGAATCCTCAGCACGCCGCTCGACCTGGGGGCCACGTGGTTCTGGGACGGCGAGCGCAGGGTTCGCGCGCTGACCGAGCGGTTCGGCGTGGCCACGTTCTCCCAGCATCTGGTCGGCGACACGATCGTGGAGGATCTGAGTGGCGTCCAGCGGTACGCCGGCAACATGATCGACGCACCGTCGTACCGCTACGCCGGCGGTGCGGCCACGCTGACCGACGCTCTTGCCGCGAGTCTGCCCGCCGGCACGCTTCACCTGGACCATCCGGTCGAGAGGATCTCGCTGGTCGCAGCGTCGATCACCACGAGCCAGGCCCCGACCGTGGACGTCACGGCTCGCGGACGCACCTGGCGGGCACGTCACGTGGTCCTCGCCGTCCCCCCTGCGATCGCTGTCGACACCATCGAACTTCCAGTCGAGCTGCCGCCCGAGCTGGGCCGGCTGGCTGCTGCAACGCCGGTGTGGATGGGACAGGTGGTGAAGATCGTCGCGGTCTACGACGAGCCGTTCTGGCGGCGTGACGGCCTGGCGGGGGCCGCCGCGAGTCGACGCGGGCCGATGCAGGAGATCCACGACATGTCTGGCCCCGAGGGGTATCCAGCCGCCCTGTTCGGGTTTGCCCACGCTGCACTCATCGACGCCGATGCGGACCGAGCCGTGCGTGATCAGCTCACCCGGATGTTCGGTCCGCAAGCGTCCGACCCGCTGCACATCACGGTCGCGAACTGGAGCACCGAGAAGTGGACGAGCCTTGCTCCGAGAGTCGCTGACTCCGGGTCAACTGGTCAGGCACCCATCAACTACGGCCTCTTTGGTCACCCCGACTACCAGCAGCCGGGCCTCGACGGGCGACTGCACTGGGCCGCGACCGAGACCGCGACCGTTTACCCCGGTCACGTCGAAGGCGCACTGGAAGCTGCCGAGCGCGCCGTCGCAGCCATCCGCACAGGTCTGCTGGACCGCACTACGGGCGGCCCGTCCAGCAAACGCATCTGAGGACACCGCACCGTGCCCACCCGCGAGGTGCACGAAGGCGCGGACGTCCTGCGGGACCGCCCCCGGCTGACCCTGGCTGACTGCTCACGTGGCGTTGTTGAGACATCTGGCTTTCTTCGTGTTCGCACTTGCGGGTGGCTTGCTGGCCTGGCTCCCCCCAGCGGGTCCGGCTAGCCGCATCACTTCGGCGATGTGGGAGGCCCGGAAGACGATCGGCCACTGGGACCCCCACTCAAGCGCCTGGGCCAGTGACCTCTGGGCCGTCGGGATCCGCGTCATACCACGGTGATCGACGCAGTCCTTTTCTCCTGTGCACAGGGGCCTTTCGAGGGCGGGGACTTGTCAGTGCTCGGTGATGTGATGGATTCATGAGCAGCCAGCAGATCGGTCACCGTGAGCACGGTGTTCCGGCTGTGCTCGACCGGTTGCGGGCCGAGGTTTGCGAGCTGAACCAGACACTGTGGGCAGCCCGAGGTCGCGACGAGGTGATGGACACCGTCGCAGCCATCGAGGCCCTCAAGGCCTCCCTCGATGCCCTCGAGCTGGCCGCGGTGCGTGAGCTCGACGCGACGCACGCCGTCAAGGCGGTGGGGTGGGCCTCGACCCAGGACTTCGTCACCTCGGTCGCCGGTGGCCACAAAGGCACCGGACCCGCAGCGGTACGACTCTCGGCCGCGTTGGAGACCCCGCTGCTGGCCCCGGTCGCCGAGGCCCTGGGTGATGGCTGGCTCTCCACGACCAAGGCGCACGTGATCGAACGGGCCCTCGACACCCTGCCCGGCGACCCCGACGTGCGCGGCCGCGCGGTGACGTTCCTGCTCGATCAGGCCAAAGCCCTCGATGCCACCGAGCTGCGCAAGCTCACCCACCGGCTCCTGGCCATCGTTGATCGCGACGGGGACGACCGCCGTGCCGAGCGTGAGCTGGACCGGCTCGAGCGCGCCGCCCACCTCGGCCGGCACCTGACCATCACGGACGACCAGTGCGGCGGTGCCTGGATCAAGGGACGCTGCAGCAGCGAGGACGCGGCCTTGATCAAGGCGACCCTGATCCCGTTGGCGGCACCTCAACCCGCGGCCCACCCCGGTGGTCGAGCAGCGAGCGCAGCGAGCGGACAGTCGAGACCCTGCGACCCGGCCACCTGTCAGATCCCGGGATGCGGTCACGACGGCCGCGACCCCCGTGACCACGGCACCCGGATGCTCGACGCCCTCACCGAGGGCTGCCGACGGCTGCAGACCGCAGACCTGCTGCCCACCTCCCACAGCGCGGTCCCACGGCTGACCCTGATGATGAGCCTGACCGACCTGCAACAGCGGGCCGGGGTCGCGACCACCGAGACCGGAGAACAGCTCTCCGCCTCCGCCGTGCGACTGGTGTGCTGCGACGCCGAGGTCATCCCCGCCGTCCTGGGCGGCAGGTCCGAGGTCCTCGACGTCGGACGCCTCCACAGGCTGGTCACCCCAGCGATCTGGAAGGCACTGGTCGCCCGGGACCAGCACTGCCGGTTCCCGCACTGCACCCGCCCGCCGCTGATGTGCCACGCCCACCACCTCCAGCACTGGATCAACGGCGGCCCGACGTCGCTGGAGAACCTGATCTTGGTCTGCGGCCACCACCACCGCCTCATCCACGCCGCACCCTGGACCATCAGACGAACCGGCCCCGCCGACTTCACCTTCGACCCACCACCCGGCACCCGCAGACCCCGTCCCGGGCTCGACGACCGCCACCGATGACGGCGCCCCACCCGACAACCTCCTCACCCCGGCTTGCCGGGCGCGCTTCCCAAGAACCGGGTACGACGGTGTCCGAGCGCCGGCTTGCGACGCCAGCGGGCGCGCACTCCCCCGCCAATGGTGTGAGCCGTAGGCGAGGACCGCGTTGTTCTGGGAGTCAGTCCGTAAACGGTCCGCGCTTCTCACACCGCCGATTGTCAGCTGCCTCGTAGGCGCTGACGCTCCCCGAAGGCATGGATGTGACGACGATCCGTGAAGGACAGCAGCATGGGGTCCTCGGCAACCCTGATGTCCACCAGAAAGCGCAGTGTCACGGTTGGGGGCTTCCCGTGCATCGCCAGATCGGCGTCAACGACGAGGTGATCGGCGTCGTCCTCAACCGTGATCGTTTGCACGCAAGTTTCTCGCTGCCCCGGCATCACCCGCCCGAGGGACGATCGTGGGCGATTTCCGCGTGCCCCGGACTCCTGTCGTACGACGTGGCCCACGCCAGATCCAATGGTCCTGGCCACGGATCGGTCACCACCGGTGTCAGCTCTCGCTCCCACCCGATCGGCGGCAGGGATGCCTTGACGAACAAGCCTGCAACATCCGCTGGCAGTCCTCGCATGAGGTCGACCATCAACGCGGGCCGAGGCTCGTCGTAGTGCCTGCGCTGCGCGGCCGAGCTGTCCATGGGGTGCGAGGTCGCAGACCGCGTGCGAATGGCGGCGCGCATCGACCGCAGACTCGTCCACTCGTTGAGCAGACCGAGTAGCCGATGGAACGACCGGGGCTCAGGAGAAGAATGCCGCCCCAGTGCCTAGCCGAAAACCTCTTCCGGCAGAGACCTCGCACTGCGGCGCTTGATCTCGACGAAGCCTTCGGCTGCGTCGCGATGCGCAAAGAGCACAGCTTCGTCGAGTCGACGCGAGGCGGTATCGATGATCTGCTCTGCGGTCGTCGCGGAGCCCTCCGCGAGCGAGGCGAGTGCGTGGTGGACCGCCGGTGCTGTGGTGAAGAGGCATCGTCGGGAGCATGACCCAGGGAGTCGGAGAAGCGCTCTCGTGCCGAGGCGATGAGAGATGACCGCCGATACGTCACTCGAGCCAACTTCCCGGACTTCCACCGCTGCGGCTACGACGCGCGTGACGGCCGTGATCACGGCCCTACCTAGCAGCACTTCCAGCACAGTCACCCCCCGTGGCGATCACTTCAGGCGGTCGGGGCTCACCTCCCCACGACCGCACCTGCCGTGTCTCTCCCCGCGTAGGTGCGTCCACATCGGCGCGGAGACCTGGGCGCTTCACCCGGTGCCATACTCACGGTCCGCCGCGGTCGGAAGAGCTAGCTCGCGCTGAGCAAACAAACGCGGGGTACGAGGGAAGTCATGGACTCCACCCCGACTCAGCCGTTCGGCCTCCTGATCATCGGCAGCGGACCCGCAGGCGTGCACGCGGCCGCGGCGTACGTCGAAGCCGGTGGCCCGGGCCCGGTCTGTCTGGTCTCGGCCGACCTGGACGAGCCGTACGAGCGGCCGCCGCTGTCCAAGGCCGTGCTCGCGGGCGAGCAGCCCGCCGAGGGCTCCCCGATCCTCGAGGATGACGCGGTCTGGGCCCGGATCGACCTTCGGCTAGACACGCGCGTCGACATGCTGGACACCGACCGGCGCCGGGTGCGCACCTCCGAGGGTCAAGAGCTCGCCTACGAACGGCTCATCCTGGCCACCGGGTCCCAGCCGAGTGCACTCCCCGGGACGGATCCGGGTGCGCGAGTCTTCACCCTGCGCAGCCTCGAGCACGCCCGGCGGCTCCTCGACGCGGTGGAGGGCTCACGCTCCGTGGTCGTCGTGGGGTCGGGCTTCATCGGCTGCGAGGCGGCGGCCTCGCTTGCCGGGCGCGGCCTGCGCGCGACCCTGATCACACCGGAGCCGACACCTCAGGCAGCACGGCTCGGCGACTGGGCCGGAGCCCGGATCGGCGAGTGGCTTGAAGCAGCTGGGGTGGAGCTGCGCGTGGGAGTCGAGGTCGAGGGCGTCGAGCGGCCTGCGAGGGTGCGTCTCGAGGGCGGCTCCTTCATCGAGGCAGACCTCGTCCTGGCCGCGGTGGGAGTGACCCAGGCACAAGCCCTCCTCAGCGACTCCGGGCTGCTGATCGACGACGGTCACCTCGTCGTCGACGTGGAGCTGCGGACCAGCAACCCCCAGGTATGGGCCGCGGGTGACGTGGCCCGCGCACAGCACGCCGTGCTCGGCCGAGACCTGAGCGTGGAGCACTGGGGTGATGCGATCACGATGGGTCAGCTGGCAGGCAGAAACGCCGCAGCCCACGGTCCGGGAGGCACCGGGACATCGGGCCGGTGGTCGGACCCGCCCGGCTTCTGGAGCGAGATCGGCGACCACACGTTGAAGTACTCCGCCTGGGGAGACGGGTTCGAGGAGACCAGGGTCGTCGAACACCACGAGGGTGCCTTCACCGTCTGGTACGCCGACGCCGCCGGCGAGCTCGTCGGCGTACTCACCCACCAGTGCGACGCGGACTACGAACGCGGCGGGCAGCTGCTGTCCCGACGGGCGAGCCTGAGTGAAGCGCTGGACGCCGCGACGAGGGAGGACTCGTCGTGACCGGACCCGATGTCCAACGCTTCGTGCTGGCGCAGAACGACCGCCAGATCTTCTCGCAGGCACTTGCCGAGATCCGCGCGGGGCGCAAGACAAGCCACTGGATGTGGTTCGTCTTCCCGCAGGTCCAGGGCCTCGGCCGCAGCGCCATCGCCCGCCACTACGCCATCTCCGGGCTCGAGGAGGCCCGCGGCTACCTGGGCCATCCGGTTCTCGGACCCCGGTTGCAGCAGTGCTGCGAGGCCGTCCTTGCCATCGAGGGCGCCTCGATCGAGCAGGTGTTCGGCTCCACGGACGCGATGAAGTTGCGCTCCTCGATGACCCTGTTCGCGCGAGCAGCACCACATGAACGACTCTTCAGCGATGTGCTGGAGAAGTTCTTCGACGGCCGGCCTGACGCAGCCACTGATGAGTTGCTCGCCTGACCAGCGATCCGCCCTGTCTGGCTCATGCACACCCGGTCGATCCCGCTGGCACATCGAGCAGGGCACAGTCATCCCCCTGCCTGTGGCGCGCAGATGGCGTGCGTGCATGCGCCGTCCTCGCACGGGAGCCGGCTCGACTCTTCAGGAGGCGGTCGTCGATGCGGCCTGAGACAGCGGTACACCCCACGAGAGGGTCTGTCCAGGCTCGCGAATCCGGTATGAGGGGAGCGCTCAAAACGGACTAGTCCAGACTGACTACGCGAAACGCTCGGGTCGTAGATTGCCGACTCCGAGAACCACTCGGGCACGGGGCGGCAATCGCCCTCATCAATCAGTCGGGGAGAAGAAGATGAAGAATCTCATCAAGCCAGCACTCGTAGTCGGCGCGGTCTGTCTCAGCAGTCTGGTCGCGGTCCCCGCGCAGGCAGTCACCGCGCACTGCACCGCTCCGAGTGGTTCGGTGAAGGTGGAGATCAACGGAACCAGCAACAAGACCGTGCAGACCAACCTGGCATCGGGCACGGTGGTGTGCGTCAAGGCAGGCACCAAGATCACCATGGTGCTCGTCGCCGCTGACGGAACGATCACGCAGACCGCGATCACCAACAAGACGGGCAAGCCCCTCGGGATCAGCTACTACGTAGCGCCTCCCCCCTGCACCTCGTACACCTGCTCGAGGTGACCCACAGCTGACTGCCCGGCGCACACGCGGGCATCTGGACCACAGAGCCGCTTTTTGCCCCTGCCAGGGGCGGTTCTGTCGGGAGCGGTGACGCCCGCCCCCGATATGCGCGCTTCGGGGGGTCAGCAACGCACCTGACTATGCCTGCGCAACGTCCCGGCACGCGACATACGGGTCGTCTGTTCAATCCCCATCCCGTTCACGAGGTTCGAGTGGCACTCACCGACTCGGCGACCTGTCTGCAGACCTCTACGAAGGCGCGGACGACGGGGCGGTGGTGGTTGGAGCGGCACCCTGGAGCGGGTAGGAGTGGGCTCGCGGCTGCGGCTGCGGGGCCACTCCTCAGCCCTTTGAGAACACGCCCGCCGGAAAGGCGTCGTTCTCCAACGCCCTCACGACCAGCGGCTGGCCGAGCTCGGCGAGCCGCAACGCCCCAGTGTCGCCCAGATGCACCCACGGCGCGACGCCCATGGCATCGGTCGCGGCCTCCACCTCACGCCGCAGGTCACGACCGGCGGCGGTGAGCCCACCCTGAGAAGTGAGCAGGCCGCGGTCGACCAGCGAAGCCGTAGCGGCCGCCCACTGCTCGTCGGACCAGCCGCGGGTGGACTGGGCAACAGCAGGAACGAAGCCCTTACCGGTTGCGCAGTGCGTCACCAGCGCCTCCAGGCCACTCAGGCCCACGGCCAGCAATGCCGCGATGTGACCGTCACCGCGGTGCTCGCGCAACAAGGTCAACGCGTGGAAGAGCACGAGGTGAGACTCAGTCGGCCAGGGCAGGTCCGCATGACCGGCGTACAACGGGCGGCCGGGCGCGGTGCAACCTTCGCTGGCCCGGCGCGCGAGCACTGCCGCTTCTGCGACCTCAGGAGAGGCAAGTACGTCGGCGCCCAGCAGGCGCTGGTACGACGCGGTGATGCCCCGGTAGCGGGCGGCGATGGCGTCCTCGGGGGTTATCTGCTCCCATGCGGCGGGGATGCACTTGGCAACCAGCGCCGGGTTGAAGCTGTAGAACGTCGCGGCGACCACGCCGGGCCCCACGCGGCCCATCGCCGCGGAGCGCGAGGCGAAGTACGCCGTGCGGCCCCTGCGCAGTCCGGCCCCGACCAGCGCCTCCTCGACGTCCGGCGAGAAGTAGCCCAAGGCGTGCAAAGGCTCAAGGGATCGAGCGATACGACCGAAGTCTCGGGGTTCCATGACCTCTGTCTACCTCAGAAGGCGCTGTCACCCTCGACGACCCTCACTCGGACGTCCACGAGCTGATGTGGCACGGGAGTGGCGGGCGGCACAGCGCACCAAGTGCCCACCTGCGGTGCCGTGACATTCCCTCAAAAGAAGTTCTCTTTCATGGATATACAGATCAGGCGTTCGCTGGCAGACTGACGCCGCTCGCGGCAACCGTCGCGGGGATCACATCCTGTCAAAGATCCAGTAATGCAGGTTCCGCATGGTTTTGACCCGATCTCCTCGACCGAGCCCCGCCTAGGCGATTCGCGCCGCGAATCGCCACCAGTGGGTGTCGAACGAAGGTCGACGAGTCAAGCAGCCGGGTCTCGACGGGGGAACCTTCGGAGGGCAAATGAAGAGACTAGCAACGCTCGCGATCGCCGTTCTCGCAACCATCCTCGCGACCAGTGGATCTGCGCTCGCAGCGTACAAGCTCTATAGCGGGCTCTACGCGTACAGCGGCAGCACTGTCGTTGCCGAGATCGATCGCACGACCAACGCCAACAACAAGGTCCACAAGGACACCAGCTCGGCTTCCGGTGACCGCATGAAGATCGACATCCCATTCCGGGACCGTCAGCCGAACAACGGCAAGAGCGTTCACGCGTCCGTGGAGTGGCTCAAGCACTCTCGGAACTGCGGTATCAACGGGATTGAGATCCACGTCACCGGCGGCGGAATCAGCACCTCCTGCGACAGCAGCTGGACCGGCAACGGCAACTACGAGTCGAACAACGTCTCCGGCAGCGGCTGGTGGTTCGTCTATCCGACGAAGGCATTCAACGGAACGGACAACTCCCTCCGGGGTGGCATCCACGTGTGCCAGGCCCAGTGGAACGCGGATCCTTGCTCAGGCAAGCGGTGGGTGACCACGTTCTGGAGCTGAGGTAGAGGTGAGCGTCCGCACTGATGATGTCTGGTGCACTCTCGGAGGTCAGGCGATCCTCCAGGAGATCAATCTTCATGTCACCGCACCAGTCACCGTGCTTCTCGGCCTCAACGGAGCAGGGAAGACCACACTGTTCCGTGTCTTGGCCGGCCTTGTTCAGCCAAGCCGTGGGGCAGTCATCTACGACGCGCCCGGTCGCCGGGCAGGTTCACACGGAGACTACTCGGTCGGCTATCTGCCGCAGTCTCCTCGCACGGTTCGGGGGCTGAAGGTTCGCCAGTACTTGGAGTACTTCGCGTTCCTGAAGCGAATGAGCAGTGCGGACGCTCACCATCAGATCGACGAGATCATGACCCTCATCGGCCTCGACGAGCACGCCACGAAGGCTACAAGCAAGCTGTCCGGCGGCATGATGCGTCGCTTGGCCATCGGCGCAGCCCTACTGGGTTCACCAGACATCATCCTGCTCGACGAGCCGACCGCTGGTTTGGACCCGGAGCAGCGCCTGCGCATGCGCGAACTGATCCGGGAAGTCGCAGGGCGGGTGCCGGTGCTGCTGAGCACCCATCTGGCGGAGGACACTGCGCATCTCGCAGATGAGATCATCGTCCTGCATCAGGGCCGGGTGGTTGCGAACCACACGGTCGATCGCACCGACGGCAACGGGGCCTCTCCAGTTGAGATCGAGCGATTCTTTCTTTCCGCGATTGGAGTAGGTGTTTAGTGCGAGTCTGGATTCGATCCATCGTGCTAGCCATGCGGTCCAGCCCCGCTCGATATGCCGCTCCGATCCTCTTGGCGCTCGAAGTGGGCGTGATCTTGATCGAAGGTCAACAGTGGACGACAGAATGGCGTTGGGCCATCGACTGGGCGGGGGCCGGCGTCTTTCTGGCCGGTCCGCTCGCCGGCGGGTTGGCAACGTGGCAGGCACAGGCAGCGCGCCGTTCTCCAGGTGAGGCGGCACAGGTGGCCGGAACCCCGTTCCGGCTGTTTGCATTCAACGCGGGTGGGGTCTTCGCCTGGGCCGCACTCGTTCACACCGTGGTCATCGCCGGAGTTGTCGTCGCCTGCTACCGAGCGGGACTCACAGGGGTCCCTGAGGTAGCGGCCATCGTGATGCACTGGTCGTTGATCGCCGGGTGCGTCTCGGTCGGATACACGGTCGGGCAGTTCACTGGCAGCCGACTTGCCGCGCCACTGTCAACGATCGCTCTTGTGGCGTTCATGATTCAGGCTTCGAATGGGGCGTTGCCCATCCTGTGGGCAGAAGTGGCCGGCGCCACGGCCCCGCTGACCGGGTTGCGGTATCGCCCCGAGGTCATCCTCGGTCAGTTGGTCTTGTTCTGGGCGCTTGTGCTTGTGGGGCTGGGGGTCACCAAGGCAGCGCGTCGATCCGTGTATCGCTTCGTGGTGCTCGGGATCGGAAGTGCGGCGGCGCTTTCGGCAGCAGTGGCGCTCGCGAATGCAGGGGAAGGACGGTTCGTCGTCCGGCCATCCAGCACCCTCTCCCAGTCCTGCTTCGGAGAGGCGCCCGAGGTCTGCATGTTGGATGACATGAAGGTGCACGGCCCCGAGATCCACGCGATCCTCCAGGCTGTCGAGCGAGCGGCCGGGCCGAGCGCGACGATGCCAACGAAATATGTCCAGGTGCTCGGCTCGGAAGGGCCCTCTGAGTCCGCTCGTCAGTTCATGGTCGACGCTGGGATGATCCAGAACAACAAGGTCAGTCCCGAGATGCTCATCCGCTACGTCGCATGGAACCGGAAGTGCCTTCTCGCCGATGAGGCGCCCCCCGCGCATGCTGTCGGCCTCATCAGCGACCTCGCCATGGTCTTGCTTGATCGAGCCGATCAGCAGGACCCTGCGGACAACCGCCTCCTCAAGGCCTTCAACTCGCTCCCCAGACCTGTGCAGGATCAGTGGATCGCCGATGCCTCCAAGGCATCCAACGAGTGTGCTTTCGACGCGATTCCGGAGTGGCTGACACAGTCGTGATCGGATACATGAGGTCGCGACAAATCGGCCTCGCCTTCGCAGGATCCGCCTTTTCGCTGGTGTTGACGGTCGTCTTCTACCAATCTCAGCTCACCTTGCATTTTGACCCAGGTGGTTCAGCGATCCGTCTTGGGCTCTTGGCTCCGATCCTGTCGACTCTGTTCGTGAACGTTTCGCTCAACGATCCCCTCGGCGAGATCGAAGAGACCTTTGTGAAGAGAATGCGGATGCTTCGAACGTTCCACATGGTCGGCGTTCTCGGCCTGATGGCGGTGAGTCTGGCTGCCTTTCTCCTCGTCTATGGAGGCGGCGACCAACTGGCGCACCTGGCCCGCAATTCTGGATTGTTGACGGGGGCTCTACTGTGCGCTGCAGCGTTCATCAGCTCGTCGCATGCCTGGGTACTTCCCATGGGGGCGGTTCTCGCCACCTATGGCTTTGGCATGAACTACTCACTCGGCGTCGCCCACTCATGGGCACTGCTTCTTCATGACGTCTCCTCAGGTAACGTGATCTCAGGAGTCGCCTTCGCCGCCGCCGGCGCTGCATGTTTCATCTGGCGGGGCCCCCGCACAATCTCCCACAATGAAGTGGAGTCCTGATGGCGCTCTCCTCGCCCAAACTGCCGACGATCGTCGCGCTCGTCCTTTTCGGAGCCGCGTCAGGGGCAGTTGGATGGTGGGTCGGGGACACCCGGTCGGAGGCGTCGGCGCGCGGAGTCGTTGAGCGCCTGCCGATGGAGGCAGTGGTTGAGTCCGTTGAGCCCAACGGACAGGTTGCTTGCCTGATGCCGCTGGACCCGACCGAGGCGGACGATCTCGGTGGTTCAGTCTGCGGCGACATCTTCGTCCCCAGGGAACGACGGTTTCGAAGCGCGACCGTGTTGCAGTTCGCTGGTTCAGCGTGAGTAGCGCCGGAGGTGGACAAGCCGATGAGGTGTTTGTCGTGACGACCTCGGCGCGCGGACGATAGCTGACCGGCGAAGCCAGGACGCACAGGGATGTGCACCGCAGGATTGTGAGAATGGGCGGACAGCCTGGTCGGCAACGCCGTGATCCACAGATCCGCGAAGAGTGCGTTGGAAACGTTCTCGAACCTCCCGGAGACTGGGTCGGCACGCGGGGACTGGGTCGGCACGCGGAGACTGGGTCGGCACGCGGAGCGCGCCACAAGCGGATCGGCGGATGCACGTTCCACTTGCTGAGACCGGTCATCATTGACCCGCTGCATTCCGCCGCCAGTGGAACTGCATCAGGGAGATGTACGCGACTCCAGAGTACGCGACGACCGCTCGCACCCGGCGGTTGGTCGTACCGTCGTCGTGAAGGTCGAGCTTGGTGAAGACCGAGCGCAGGTGCGCCTCCACCGTCCGGTCGGACAACCCGAGTGCCTTCCCCACGGCCGCGTTGCTGTGGCCTTCCGCCACAACCGCGAGCACCTGGCGCTCTCTGTCGCTGAGGGATCCCAGGGCATCCCGCGCGTTGCGGCCACGCACCAGTGCCTGGACGATCTCGGGGTCGAGTGCCACGCCACCGCCGGCGACCCGGGTGAGCGCGTCGTCGAACTCGTCGAGGCGCAGGACCCTGTCCTTGAGCAGGTAGCCGAAACCCGGTGTCCCGATCAGGTCCAGGCACTGCCGAAGCTCGATGTGCTGCGACAAGAGCAGAACGCCGACCTCTGGCTCCTCGTCGCGGATCCGTCGTGCCGCCTGGGCCCCGTCCGAGTCGTGGTCGGGCGGCATGCGGATGTCGACGACCGCGAGATCGGGATTGTGCTCAGCGACCGCATCCAGCAGGCTGTCGGCGTCGCCGACGGCCGCGACGACCTGATGGCCACGCTCGTCGAGGAGCCGGACGAGCCCCTCGCGGAACAGCATCGAATCCTCTGCGACGACGACACGCACTCACACCACCGCCGAGATCGTCGTACCGCCGCCGGCTGGGCTGTCGACCTGCAGGCTGCCGCCCACGGAGGCGACCCGGTCCCGCAGTGCGGTGAGGCTGCCTTCCGGAATCCCGCCCACGCCGTCGTCCGAAACCCGGACCGTCAGTCGATCTCCCTGCGAACCCAGCCACACACCGATCCGGCCCGCGCGGGCGTGCTTCAGCGCGTTGGTGACGGCCTCTGAGGCGACGAGGTACGCCGTCAGCGTCCGCACCTCGTCCGATTTCGGGAGAGCCGCGACGTGCAGGTCCACCGGCACCGGGCTCGTTTCCAGCAGGCCCTCGAGGGCCGGACCCAGACCGTCGTCGAGCCGACTGGGACGGACACCGTGGGCCAGTCGACGAAGCTCGGTCACGGTGACCTCCAGCTCACCGATCGCGGTGTCGACCTCGGCAGCCGCCGTCGCTTCCAAGCGCTGCTGGAGCGACCGGAGGCGCATCCCCGTGGCGATGATGCGCTGCTGCGCGCCGTCGTGGAGGTCACGCTCGAGACGCCTGCGCTCCGTCGCCACCGCGTCGACCAGTCGCACCCGGCTGGCCTCGACCTCGTCGAGCGCCTCCCGCAGCACGAGCCGCAGCCGACTCACCTCGATCGGGACCCACGCCACCCGGGCAAGGTCCGCGATCCGTCGACGTGCCCGTGCAGACTCCCACCCGAGGGTGATCATGCCGATGGTGTCACCGCCGACCTCGAGGGCGAACCCCACCGGCTCCTCGACAGGGACACCGCGCAGGTCGCTCCAACCGTGCGGGCGGGCCAAGGCGATCCGGAGTCCTGGGTCGCCCTGGGCCTCCTGCAGCACGACCTCGACCTCCTCAGGCACCCGCCGCCCAGCGCGCACGTCTGCCGCGAACCGCTCCACCGCTGCGAGCGCGACAAACCGGTCGCGGTCCACCAGCTTGCCGAGAGCGCCCGCCAGGACGCGGTGCAGCGGCAACAGCACCAGCGCGGTCAGGAACGCCGCTGCAGCAGGCCCCAGGCCCGCGCCGGCCCCGACAGCGCGGCTCACGATCGTGACGACTGCGGCGAAGATCGCAGCGGAGGCGACCAGCGTGACCAGCCAGGACGCGGTCACGCTGAGCAGCCGGTCGACGTCGAAGAGGTCGTGGCGAATCATCGCGATCCCGACTGACGCAGGGACGAGGAGGACGAGGGCGAACAGGAAAGGGGTGTAGGCCATCTCGAGCGACGCGCCATAGGCCTCGGCCACCCAGCCCCCGACAAGGAGCAGCACCACCACGGTGCCCGCAGCGAGCAGCCACCGGATCTGGAGGCGTCGCCGGCCGTCACCGACGAGGTACTGGCTGACGACCGAAGCGATGGCGGCGATCAGGCAGGCCCCGATGACCAGGAGGGCTGCACCGCCCAGTGTCGCCTGCCAGGGAGCGCCCCCACCGACGACTGCCCCATTGACCTGCCGAGCGTCCCACGTGGCGGCCATCATCAGGGCCGTTCCTGCGGCGTACGCCCATGGAACGGCGGCCCACACGCGTCCGGGTCGACGTCCATCCGGGAACACCAGGAGCAGAGCCAGGAGCCCGGCGAGGTTCACCGGCCAGGCGCCGACCCAGACGTGACGTGCCAGTGGGGCAAGCGGGAGCGGCGTCGAGGTGTAGGCCGAGGCCGCAAGCACGTCGCTGATCGCCACGAGAGACGCCGCGGCGCTCGTCCACGCCAGCGCCGCGCCCACGGGCGAGTCGGGCACACGGACGGCGACCACCCAGCCCACGCCCACCGCTACCAGGGCCAAGACGTGGGGCACCAGGTCGTCGGTGCTCGAGTGTCGCGAGAAGACGGCCAGGACGACACCCGTGCACGGCACCGCCGTCGCCGCGGCCACCAACGCGCGACTCACGAGGGGGGCCATGACCGCATCGTCGCACCATGAGATCGGCGCCGTATCAGGGTCAGCACGTAGAGATGATCCGCAATGCGTCTGCGCGCTGACGCCGAAGCGGCTGGGGCACCTGTGGTCGGAGAGTTTGGATCATCCGAACACCCACTCACAGGAGATCGCGATGAACCTGATCTACACCGTGCTCGTCGCCCTGCCGCTCGGCTTCTTCATCTCGTCGCGGTCCACCGCGATCATGTCCTATCTGCTCGTCGGGTCCTACCTCTTCAGCTTCCAGAACACCTCCGTCCTACTGGGGTGGCTGGGCCACAGCCACACCCCTGCGTTCGGGCCCTACCCCGAGGGATTTCCGGTGGTGGCTTCGACGAGCGAGGTCATCGGGTACGGCATGGTCAACGCCGCCATCGTCCTTGTCGGCGTCGGCTTGGTGCTTGCCGGCGCTCGGCTCCGTTCGCGCCGGGTCGCGAAGCGCACCGTCCTCAAGGTCAGCTGAGAGCGGTCGCGCCCACCCTTCGACACCTGACGATCACCGAGGACCAGTGCGGTGGTGCCTGGATCCAGGGGCGCTGCACGGCCGAGGACGCCGCGCTGATCAAAGCCGCGCTGATCCCGCTGGCCGCACCCCGGCCGGCTGCCGGTCCGGTCTGTGACCCCAGCACGTGTGAGATCGCGGGGTGTGGTCACGACGGTCGCGACCCCCGTGACCACGGAGCCCGGATGCTCGACGCCCTGGGCGAGGGCTGCCGTCGACTCCAGACCGCCAGCCTGCTGCCTACTTTCCACCGCGCGGTCCCACCACTGACCCTGACGATGAGCCTGGCCGATCTCCAACAGCGCTCGGGACCACCGAGACTGGCGAGCAGCTCTCCGCGAGCGCGGTCCGGCTGCTGTGCCGTGACGCCGAGGTCATCCTCGCCGTCCTCGGCGGACGCTCCGAGATCCTGGACGTCGGGCACCTTCAGCGTCTGGTCACTGCAGCCATCTGGAAAGCGCTCGTCGCCCGAGACGCACACTGCCCGTTCCCTCACTGCACCAGGCCTCCGCTGATCTGCGGCCACCACCACCGACTGATCCACGCCGCTCCCTGGACCATCCCAAGGACCGGCCCCGCCGGCTTCACCTTCGACCCACCACCCGGCGGTGTCCAGACGTCGGCTTGCGACGCCAGGGGCGCGTCACTCCCCCGCGTCGGTGCACCCAGGGAGGCGCACCCTTCGGTTCTCGCCGGCCGAACGACGTGGGTGTCGGCGGCCGCGGCTAGCGTCTGACTCGTGGCAACCCTGCTTCCCGAACTGCTCGTGACCGACCCCGCCGCGCTGCGGGCGTGGCTCGAAGAGCACCACGCGACGTCGCTCGGCGTGCGACTGGTGCTGACCAAGAAGGGCGGCTCGGTCACCACGATCACGTGGGCGAGCGCGGTCGAGGAGTTGCTCTGCTTCGGCTGGATCGACGGCCAAGCCGGGAAGCGCGACGAGAACAGCTACACCGTACGCATCACCCCTCGCCGCCCCAAGGGCAGCTGGTCCCAGCGAAACGTCGCGCTCGTGGCGACGCTTGAGGAGCAGGGCCGGATGACCGACGCCGGGCGCGCCGCGGTCGAGGCCGCGCGCACCGACGGGCGGTGGGACGCGGCATATGCCGGTCCGGCGACCCGCCAGGCACCCGACGACCTGGCCGCGGCAATCGCGGCGGAGCCGGACGCGCAGGCGATGTTCGACGTGCTGACCAGCGCCAACCGGTTCGCGCTGATCCATCGCGTCGAGAGCATGAAGCGCGCCGAGAGCCGGGCGCGCAAGATCACCGAGATGGTGGAGATGCTGGCGCGCGGCGAGACGATCAACCCGCAGAGGGCGGGCCACCCCGGACGGGCAGGCCAGCACCTCGCCGCCCAGCAGCAGGTTCGCCCGTGACCGAGCAGGAGCACCTGAGGCGTCTGTCCAAAGGTGACGATCGATGACTCGCCCTCTGCTGCGATCGCACCGCGACCACGGCTCACAGCCCGGCGGAGCACGACGCAACGGTCCCCGCCGACGTTCTCAGATTCGCGCGCCGACGGTCACCGTGGTGGGTAGGTCAGCGAGAACCTGAGACAGGTTCGACGTCTGACCTGCCGACCCCACGCAGTCCCAGGGAGGTCGCCTACGAGGCAGGGAATGCGAGAAAGGCATACGCACAGCGGGATCACTGGAAGTCCACACTGCCCGCCAAGACTGCGCCACTTCAGTAGGGGTCATGACCACGACGAGCACTTTGTCCCCACCCTTCCGGCCCGGGACCGCACCCCGGACCGACTCCCCCACGCGCAGCCAAGCGGCTGACCCTGCCTGGGCTCGACCGGCCCTGCTCGGGCTCCTGGTCGCCACCGGGGTGCTCTACCTCTGGGGGCTGGGCGAGAGTGGCTGGGCCAACTCGTTCTACTCAGCAGCGGCCCAGGCCGGCTCAGAGTCGTGGAAGGCGTTCTTCTTCGGCTCCAGCGACGCCGCCAGCTCGATCACCGTCGACAAGCCGCCGCTGGCGCTGTGGCCGATGGCGCTCTCGGTGCGGCTGTTCGGCCTCTCCAGCTGGAGCATCCTGGTCCCGCAGGCCCTCGCCGGCATCGCCACCGTGGCGCTGCTGCACCACGTGGTCCGTCGTACGACGGGCTCCGCGGCCGCGGGGCTGCTCGCCGGGACCGTGATGGCGCTGACTCCGGTCGCCGTGCTGATGTTCCGCTTCAACAACCCGGACGCCCTCCTGACGCTGCTGATGGTCGGCGCGGCGGCGGCCACCCTGCGCGCGGTCGAGGCCACCCGGGCCACGACCAGGTCGCACCCCGTGCGGTGGCTGGCCCTGGGCGGGGCCCTGGTGGGCCTGGCCTTTCTGACCAAGATGCTGCAGGCGTTCCTGGTGCTGCCGGCGCTGGCGCTGGTCTATCTGCTGTGCGCCAACACCTCGTGAGGCAGGCGGATCGGTCACCTCCTCGTCGCGTTCGGCTCGATGCTGCTGGCCGGTGGCTGGTGGATCGCGATCGTCGAGCTGTGGCCGGCCTCGAGCCGTCCCTACATCGGCGGCTCGCAGACCAACTCGATCCTCGAGCTCACCCTGGGCTACAACGGCCTGGGTCGTCTCAACGGCAACGAGGCCGGCTCGGTGGGCGGAGGTCAGGGCTGGGGCGCCACCGGCCTCACCCGCCTGCTCGACAGCGAGAACGGCGGCCAGATCGCCTGGCTGATCCCGGCGGCGGTCGTGCTCGGCCTCGCCGCGCTGTGGTTCGGTCGCCGGCAGGTCGACGTCCGAGCGGCTGTCGTCCTCTGGGGCACCTGGCTGCTGGTCACCGCACTGACGTTCAGCTTCATGGCCGGCATCTTCCACGCCTACTACTCGGTCGCGCTGGCCCCGGCCGTCGCGGCGCTCGTCGGCATCGGGTCCTGGGTGCTGTGGCAGCACCGCGGCAGTCTGGTGGCCTCCGGTCTGATGTCCTTCACGGTGGCGCTCTCGTCGGTGTTCGCCTGGTTCCTGCTCGACCGCACGCCCGACTTCTCGCCCTGGCTCAAGTGGGTCGTGGTCGCCCTGGGCCTGCTCAGCGCCCTGGCGCTCTCCGGAGCCGGCCAGCTGCCGCGCCGACTGGCGCTGGCCGTCGCCGGCGTCGCGGTCGTGACGACCCTGGCCGGGCCGGCGGCGTACGCCGTGGTCACCGCGGCCACGGCGCACACGGGATCGATCCCGAGTGCCGGCCCTGCCACGAGCGGCACTCGTGGCGGCCCACCCGGTGGCGGCCAGGGAGCCCCCGCGAGAGGAGCCGGCGGGGGCGTCGGAGGCCTGCTCAACGGCAGTACCTCGAGCGCTGCGGTCACCACCCTGCTGCGGGCCGATGCGGATTCGTTCACCTGGAGCGCAGCAGCGATCGGCGCCAACAACGCCGCCGGCTACCAGCTGGCCACTGAACAGCCGGTGATGGCGATCGGCGGGTTCAACGGCAGTGACCCGAGCCCGAGCCTCGCCGAGTTCGAGCAGTACGTCGCCGACGGCCGGATCCACTACTTCATCGCCAGCAGCACCAGCGGTGGCGGAGGCGGTGGCGGTGGCGGAGGCGGAGGAGGTGGCGGAGGCCGGGGCGACAGCGAGATCAGCACCTGGGTCGAGGCCAACTTCACGGCGACCACCGTGGACGGCATGACGCTCTACGACCTCTCGAGCGGGATCCGATGAGCGCGCTCGTGCAGCCGGCCGCAGGTACGGCGAGCTCGGTGGGCCCGGCGGCCACGACGGTGCTGGACGTGGTGATCCCGGTCTTCAACGAGGAGACCCAGCTGGCCGGCTCGGTGGAGCGGGTGCTGGAGCACCTGAAGACGATGCCCTGGAGCTTCCGGATCACGATCGCCGACAACGCCAGCTCGGACCAGACAGCGCTGATCGCCCGTCGCCTCAGCCACACCCACGCCGAGGTCGAGGTGGTGCACCTGGCTGAGAAGGGTCGGGGACGGGCCCTCAAGCGGGTGTGGAGCGACTCCACGAGCGAGGTGCTCGTCTACATGGACGTGGACCTGTCCACCGACCTGGCAGCTCTGCTCCCGCTCGTAGCCCCGCTGGTGAGCGGGCACTCGGACCTGGCCATCGGCTCCCGGCTGTCCCGGTCGTCGCGGGTCGAGCGCGGAGCCAAGCGCGAGCTCATCTCCCGCGGCTACAACCTGATCCTGCGCGCAGCGCTTCGCGCCAGGTTCAGTGACGCGCAGTGCGGGTTCAAGGCGATCCGCCGGTCGGCTGCTCGCGAGCTGCTCCCCCTGGTCGAGGACGACGCGTGGTTCTTCGACACCGAGCTGCTCGTGGTCGCCGAGCGTGCCGGCCTGCGGATCCACGAGGTGCCAGTCGACTGGACCGACGACCCCGACAGCAGCGTGGACATCGTGCGCACGGCATTGAGCGACCTCAAGGGCGTGGTCCGGCTGGGCAGCTCCCTGGTGCGCGGGACCCTGCCCCTGCGGGAGATCGGCGTACGGCTCGGACGTACGAGCGCGGAGGCCGCGCGCGGCAGGATCGGCATGCAGGTGGGCATCTTCTTGCTGATCGGCCTGGTCTCCACCGTGGCGTACGCGCTGATCTACCTGGCGCTGCGCTCGGCGCTGTCACCGTGGTGGGCCAACTTCGCCGCGTTGGCGGCGACAGCGGTGCTGAACACGGCCGCCAACCGCCGGTTCACCTTCGGCGTCCTCGGACCGCGCCACCTGCTGCGCCACCACGCTCAGGGGCTGGCCATCTTCGCCGGCGGGCTCGCGGTCACCTCGGGTGCGCTCGCTCTGTCCCACGCCTTCGGGCCCTCGAGCCGGGCGGTGGAGGTGGTCGTACTCACGGCCGCCAACCTCGGCGTCACCGTGGTGCGCTTCGCGGCCCTGAGGCTCTGGGTGTTCGCCCGGCGTGCACCCACCGGCAAGGTGCAGGCCTTCACCGCCGGCGCAGCGGCGCCAGGATCCCGGGCAGGGAGGCCGACAGGATCATCAGCAGCTCGTCGCGACTGATGCCGCGGGCGTCGCGCACCCACTCGATGACGACGTCCTCGGTGAACGCCGCCCACCCATGGACCAGCAGGCGTACGGCGGGGGTGTCGATCAGCCCCAGCTCGACCGACTCCGCCGCCGCCGGGCCTTCGAAGAGCCGGTCGGTGAGCGCCGACCGGGACGACTCGTAGATCTCCCGCAGACCCTCGTGGCCACCTGCGGCGCCCCGAAGCAGCGAGAGGTAGCCCTGGTAGTTCTCCGCGACGTAGTCGACGTAGCGCTCCAACGATCCCGCCAGCCGCTCCAACGGAGTCCCGTCGCCCGTGGGCGCGGTGACGGCGAACAGGTCGTCGGCGGCGCGTCGTACGACGGCGGTGTGGAACTCCTGCTTGTTGCCGAAGTAGTGGTACAGCAACCCGCGCGAGATGCCGGCCTCCTCGGCGAGGGTCTCGATGGACAGGTCGTCGAGCGAGCGGGTCGCGAACAGCCGCACGCCGAGCTCGAGCAGCTGCTCACGTCGGCCGTCGGGGCTCATCCGGACGCGGGGCGTGGTCATGTGGCGCATCTTACTGAACCTTCTTCAGTACATCTATTGACGATCGTTCAACATTTTGTAGGGTCGAGGCATGAACTCCACCGATCTCTCGTCCAGCCACCGGGGCGGCGCCCTCCCGGAGCGCGTCCGGACCCTCGTCGTCGGCGCCGGCTTCGCCGGCCTCGGCACCGCGATCAAGCTCGACGAGAGCGGGTTCTCCGACTTCCTCGTCCTCGACCGGGGCGCCAGCGTCGGTGGGACCTGGCGCGACAACACCTACCCCGGCGCCGCCTGCGACGTCCCCAGCCAGCTGTACTCGTTCAGCTTCGCGCCCAACCCCGAGTGGTCGCGCTCCTTCTCGCCCCAGCCTGAGATCCAGGCCTACCTCGAGCGCACGGCGGAGAGGTCCGGCGTCCTCGACCGGTTCCGCTTCGGCGTCCACGTCGAGGACCTCTCGTGGGACGAGGACGACCAGGTCTGGGTGGTGGCCACCGACCACGGCACGGTGACCGCCGACGTCGTGATCACCGGCTCCGGCGGGCTCTCCGAGCCCAGGCTGCCCGAGATCGAGGGCCTGGAGTCCTTCGAGGGCGAGATCTTCCACTCGGCCCGCTGGAACCACGACTGCGACCTCACCGGCAAGCGGGTGGCCGTGATCGGCACCGGCGCCTCGTCGATCCAGATCGTGCCGGAGCTCACCAAGCAGGTCAGTCACCTCGACGTCTATCAGCGCACCGCTCCCTGGGTGATGCCGCGCAAGGACCGCGCCTACACGCTGGTCGAGCGGCTGGGCTTCCGCTTCCTGCCGTTCTTCCAGAAGGCCTACCGCACCGGCATCTACTGGGGTCGGGAGTGCTTCGTCCCCGGGTTCACGATCAACCCGAAGCTGGCCGCTCCCGCCAAGAAGCTGGCCCGCAGGAACATCGAGCAGGGCATCTCCGACCCTGCCCTGCGCGCCCGCGTCACTCCCGACTTCGAGATCGGGTGCAAGCGGATCCTGATCTCCAACGACTACTACCCCGCCCTCGCGGCGCCGCACGTGGACCTGGTCACCGACCAGATCACCGCGATCACCCCGACCGGCGTCGTCACCGCGGACGGCACCCTGCGTGAGGTGGACGCCATCGTCGTGGCGACGGGCTTCTTCACCACCGAGCAGCCCATCGCCCAGCACGTGAAGGGGAGGCAGGGACGCACGCTGGCCGACGCATGGCGCGAGCACGGCATGACGGCGTACAAGGGCACCACCATCGTCGGCTTCCCCAACCTCTTCCAGATCGTCGGCCCCAACACCGGTCTGGGACACACCTCGATGGTGTTCATGATCGAGAGCCAGATCGCCTACATCCTCTCCGCGCTGCGGAAGATGGGGGCGAGCGAGATCGCCACGGTCGAGCCGAGGCCGGAGGCCCAGCTCGCCTGGAACGCCGACATCCAGCACCGGATGAAGCGAACGGTCTGGAGCACCGGTGGCTGCGCGAGCTGGTATCTCGACGACCACGGGCGCAACACCACGCTGTGGCCGCGCACGACCTTCAAGTTCCGGTCGCTGCTGCGTGACTTCGACCTCGACCAGTACGTCGTGTCCTCCCAGACCGACGCTCCCACCAGGACAGAGGAGAACGTCGCATGAGGACCCTGGAGAGCAAGGTGGTGGCGATCACCGGAGCCGGCTCCGGACTGGGCCGCGAGCTCGCGCTGTACGCCGCCCGGCGTGGTGCCCTGCTGGCGGTCTCGGACTGGAACGAGGCGGGACTCGCGGAGTCCGTCGACCTGCTCAAGGCCGCCGGAGCGCGGGAGCTGCGCAGCGACCCGGTCGACGTCGCGGACCGCGCCGCGATGGCCGAATGGTCCGCGGCCGTCGCCGCCCAGTTCGGTCGCGTCGACATGATGATCAACAACGCGGGTGTCACGGTCACCGGCGACTTCGAGGAGATGTCCTACGAGGACTTCGACTGGATCGTCGGGGTGAACCTGATGGGCGTGGTCAACGGCACCAAGGAGTTCCTGCCTCACCTGATCGCCTCGGGGGACGGCCACCTGGTCAACATCTCGAGCCTGTTCGGCCTGATCAGCATGCCCGGCCAGACGGCGTACAACGCGACGAAGTACGCCGTGCGCGGGTTCACCGAGGCGCTGCGTGAGGAGATGCTGGTCCACCGCCACCCGGTCACGGTCACCTGCGTGCACCCCGGCGGAATCAAGACCGGCATCGCCAGGAACGGCCGCAAGACCCGGAGCCAGGACGCCGCGGCGATCGACACCCTCTTCGAGGACCGGCTGGCCCGGATGGGGCCTGACAAGGCCGCGCGGATCATCTTCAAGGGCGCACTGTCGGGCAAGTCTCGGTTGCTCGTCGGCGCCGACGCGCACCTGCTGCACCACGCGGCCAAGCTGACCGGCTCGCGCTACCAGGACCTGGTGGCCAAGGTCGCGGCGAAGACCATGCCGGCGCAGCGCAGCTCCACCCCCGACCAGGTGTACTAGGTGTACTAGGTCAGCCCTGCCGGGTCCGCGTTGCCGCCGCAGACGACCACACAGACCCGCTCGTCGCCCTGGGGCTGGTAGGCCCCGCTGAGCAGCGCGGCGAGGGCCGTGGCGCCACCCGGCTCAGCCGCCACCCGAGCGTGCCGCCACAGCCAGCGCCTGGCCTCCGAGATCTGCTCGTCGGTGACCGTGAGCGAGGACAGGCCGTGCGCGCGAGCCACCTCGAAGGCGATCTCACCGACCCTTCCCGCCCCCAGCGCGTCCGCCGCGACCCCACCCACCTGGACGTCCACGGGCTCGCCCCGCTCGAGGGCGGCGTGCAGCGCCGGACACCGCTCCGGCTCCACCGCCACGACCTGGGCCGCGGACCCTGCGGCACCGAGCCCGAGGGCGACGCCGGAGACCAGGCCGCCACCACCCACGGCGACGAGGACCGTGTCCGCCCGCGGCAGCTGCCCAGCGATCTCCAGTCCGAGCGTCCCCTGCCCGGCGACGGTGCCCCAGGCGTCGTAGGCGTGCAGCGCGAGCACTCCCGGCGCGGAGGACTCCGACAGGCTGGCCGCGAGCGCCTCGGCGTAGGTGGTGCCGACCTGCGTCACCTCGGCTCCCAGATCCTCGATGGCCGCCACCTTCACCAGTGGCGCGCCTCGGGGCACGAAGATCCTGGTAGCGATGCCCAGCGCATGGCCCGCGTAGGCCACGGCGAGACCGTGGTTGCCGCCCGAGGCTGCCACCAGCACCTCGGGCCGGTCGGCCGCCGAGAGCACGCTCGTGAAGGCGCCGCGCACCTTGAACGACCCCGTGTGCTGCAGCAGCTCGAGCTTGAGCGTCACCGGGTGGCCGTGAACCTCGACCTCCAGCGTCGGTGTGCGCCGTACCCAGGGACCCACCAGCTCCGCGGCCTGGCGAACATCTTTCGAGGACGGGACACCGAGCTGCTTCACGGGACGACTCACGTGGGCCAACGTATCCTCGCGACATGCCGCGGCCCGTACGCGTCGAGTGCCGCAAGTGGCCCGACGACCCACACTGGGAGTTCGACAGCACCTACCTGGGGGTGGATGGGCACGGGACCTGGGTCGGGATCACCCAGGGCACCCTGCTGGCCAGCCCCACCCGCGCCTTCCAGGCCACGGCCGACCACGTCACCCTGGTGCCTCACGACGCGTGGTGGCTGGCCACCTTCTACGGCACGGACACGAAGCGGCCCTTCGACACCTACGTCGACGTGGCCACCCCCGCCGTGTGGCACGGCGAGAGCCTGGTGCGCGCGGTCGACCTCGATCTCGACGTGATCCGCGGCACCACCGGCCGCGTCTGGGTCGACGACGAGGACGAGTTCGCGGCGCACCGGGTGTCCCTGGCCTACCCCGATGACGTCGTCAGCCACGCGATCGCCAGCTGTCAGGAGATCCTCGGCGCGGTGGAGCACGGCACCGCCCCCTTCGACGGCGTCCACCTCGAGTGGCTGGAGCGGCTGCGGCGGTGCTCCGTGGATCCGTTCGGCTGACCGGCGAGGACCCGGAGCACCCGGTCCGCTGAGGCACCCGGCATTAAATGGGTCTTTTGCCACGAAGGTCGCTTTAGGTGCATAAGGTAGGAATACCCACCCGGCACCGTACGAGAGTTCCTCATCATGACGTCCCTCTGGGCGCTGCTCAGCACCCTCGCCCTGTCCTCCGCCGTCGCCGTCACCGGCGTGACTGCCGTCGCGGCCGCCACGGCCGACTCCACGGACACCGTGGACACCGTGGACTCCGCCGTCGTCGAGAGCCAGCAGGCGACCACGGCCTCCACGGGTGCGCAGGCGCTCATGCCGGCAGCGGCCCCCGACGGGCTCTACCTGCTGCTGGCGGCCCCTCAGGACGTCGTCGCCGGGTCGTTCTTCCTCGCGGAGAAGACCCGCTCCAAGGCCTCGAGCGGTACACGCAGCGACCGGCGGCTCTATGCGATCAGCAGCACCGGGACCAACAACGTGCCCTCGGCCGCGCTCGACGCCTACAAGCGCGCCGCGAAGGTGATGGCCACCGCGGACCCCGACTGCCGCATCTCCTGGACGCTGCTCGCCGCCATCGGCCGGGTCGAGACCGACCACGGACGCTTCGGCGGGTCCCAGCTGGGCACCGACGGGATCTCGCGACCCGAGATCCGCGGGCCTCAGCTCGACGGCGCAGGGCCGTTCGCGGCGATCCGCGACACGGACGGCGGCAAGCTCGACCGGGACCCGGTCTGGGACCGTGCGGTGGGCCCGATGCAGTTCCTGCCCCAGACCTGGAAGTCGGTCGCCCGGGACGGCGACGGCGACGGGAGGCGCAACCCCGACGACATCGACGACAGCGCCCTTGGCTCCGCCGTCTACCTGTGCCAGGCCGGCGGAAGCCTGGCCGAGTCCGCCGGAATCGCGCGGGCCGCGTTCCGCTACAACCACTCCGACTACTACGTCCAGCTGGTCCTGTCGTTCGTCGCGGGCTACCAGACCGGGGTGTTCGCGCTGCCGTCGCCACCACCCCCCGCTGCGGGCGCCGACACCAAGGCCGGCACCAAGGCCGACACCAGGGCCGGCGCCCTCGCCCGGGCGAAGGCACGCGCCCTCGCCAAGACCAACGCCGAGGCCAAGGTCCTCGCCGCCGCGAAGGCCAAGGCCGCCGCACCGAAGGCGGCGACCAAGCCGGCGCCGGCCAAGCCGGTCGCGCCGAAGCCCGCTCCCAAGCCCAGCCCCAAGCCCAGCCCCAAGCCGACTCCGAGCTCGCCGCCGACACCCAAGGGACCGACCCTGGTCCAGGTGAGCGGCGGATGGAACGCCTGCGGTGGTGGCTACTGCCTGGGCGAGGCCAGCCTCGACCTCGGATCGGCCGGGACGCTGGGCGACCGGGCCTCCTCGGACTTCGATGGCGACGGCGGCGTCGAGACCAACTCCGAGGAGTTCGCGGGCCTGACCGGGAAGAACGTGACGCTCCAGGTCGTACGCACGCAGGCGGCCCTGGTGGTCTACGTGATCGACGGCAAGGGCTACCGCAACGCCGACGGCTCCTACGCCCGCACCGAGTCCGTGACGAGCACCTCCCCCGCCACCGCGCCCTGACGCAGCCGGCACCGTCCGGCATGGAACGATGTGCTGGTGCCGATCGAGTTCGCTGACTCCTTGGAACCCACTTTGGGCGTCGAGTGGGAGTTCGCGCTGGTGGACAAGCAGTCCCGCGACCTGGTCAACGCGGCCTCCGAGCTGTTCGACCTGGTCCGGCTGCGGCGCGGTCCACAACCTCGGATCCACAAGGAGATGCTCCGCAACACCGTGGAGCTGACGACCGGCATCTGCCGCACCACCGGCGAGGCGGTCGACGAGCTCGCCGCGATGATCGACCTCGTCCGCCCACTCGCTGACGAGCTCGGAGTCGACCTCTACTCGGCCGGGACGCACCCGTTCGCAGAGTGGTCCCATCAGCTGCTCACTCCCGGTCACCGCTACGAGGAGCTGATCGCCCGCACCCAGTGGTGGGGCCGGCAGATGCTCATCTGGGGGGTGCACGTCCATGTCGGCGTACGCCGGGAGCACGTGATGCCCATCGTCTCCGCTCTCCTGAAGTGGTACCCCCACCTCCAGGCGCTCTCCGCCTCGTCGCCGATCTGGGCCGGTACCGACACCGGCTATGCCAGCAATCGCGCGATGATGTTCCAGCAGCTGCCCACGGCGGGCCTGCCCTTCCAGTTCGACTCGTGGCCCGACTTCGAGCACTACGTCCAGGACCTGATGACCACCGGTGTCATCGAGGAGATCAACGAGATCCGTTGGGATGTCCGTCCCGCACCGCACCTGGGCACCGTCGAGGTGCGGATCTGCGACGGCGTCTCGACGCTGACCGAGATGAGGGCCCTGGTCGCCCTGACCCACTGCCTGGTGGTCGACCTCTCGGACCGTCTCGAGCGGGGTGAGCGGCTGTGCCATCTGCCTCCCTGGCACGTCCAGGAGAACAAGTGGCGCGCCGCCCGCTACGGACTGGACGCCTGGATCATCCTCGACGCGGAATCCAACGAGCGCCTGCTCAAGGACGACCTGCACGAGCTGGTCGAGCGCCTCGCTCCGGTGGCACAGCGGCTGGGCTGCGCCGCCGACCTCGCCCTGGTCGCAGGCATCCCCCGGACCGGAGCGTCCTACCAGCGCCAGCGCGAGGTGGCCGTCCGCACCGACGGCGACCTGGTCGCGGTGGTCGACTCCGTGGTCCGCGAGCTCTGAGCAGACCTCAGTCCCGGCGCGTCGGGATCAGGTCGGTCGCCACCATCGGGTCCACCCCGGTCACCGCCAGCAGGTCCGCCACCAAGGAGCGCACCTGCCCGAGGATCACCTCCGCCGACAGGTCCTTGCTCCGCTCCACCTGGTTGGTCGCGCGGCCGACTGCGACGAGACGGTCCCGGACGGCGGTGGCGGAACGGCCCGCGCCGAGCTCGTCGGAGATCGCGTCCGTGCAGTCCGCGAGGTCCTCCAGCAGGGTGCCGTACGACGAGGGGATCGGCTCGCGCCGGTAGGCCGCCACCGCGACCCGACGTACCAGCACGCGGGTGTTGCGCAGGGCGAAGTCGAGCGGTTCCACGAGGTCGACCATCGCTCGCACCCGCCCGCCGTAGCGCCGCCGGAAGGGCGAGGAGCGCACGACCGACATCCCCTCGTCCGCCGCCGCGCGGAGCTCGACCACGAGCGCGTCGGTGGTGCGCGCGTCGCGCAGCATCTGGAGCGCCCGGTCCACGTCCCCGTCGGCGATGCTCTCTGCGGCCGCCCGCAGCAGCAGCGAGAGCTTGCGGACCACCACGCCCGCCTGCTCGCGCGGACGGCGCAGCGGGGCGCGCGGCACCACGGCGGCGGCCACCAGCGCGACGACGCCGCCGATCAGGGCATCGGTCCACCGGATGAACGCAGCGCCGCTCGAGGGCACCAGCGTGCTCACGACGATGGCCTGCACGGCGGCCTGGTTGATGAACAGGACCCCCTGGTCGAGCAGGACGGCGGTCGACATCGCCAGGGACACGATCAGGATGATCTGCCAGCCGCCCGTGCCGAGCCACTGGGTCAGCAGGTCGCCGACCAGCACGCCGATGGCCACGCCCAGCGTCACCTCGGCGACGCGACGAAGACGCTGCCCGTAGGAGGTCCCGAGGCTGACGACAGCGGCGATCGGGGCGAAGAACGGCGTGTCGTGACCGAGCAGGTCGCTCGCGATCATCCAGGACACCCCGGCCGCCACCGCGCACTGGGCGATCTGGAAGCCCTTCGAGCGCAGCCTCGCCCGCCGGGCCGTCAGCGACGTCCGGCTGCGTGCGACCGCGAGCCCGAAGTGGGGCGCTGCGGCAGCTCCGTAGCGCGCCAGGTGCTCCCGGGGTCGGCTACTTGGGGAGTGTGGATCCACGGCCGTGGAGCATGGTCAGTATCTGCGTCAGCTGGGCGTCGACCTTGGCGCTCCTGGTGAAGGTCGTCAGCGCGAGCGCCGGCTTGAAGCGTTGCCGGGCGATCGCCTTGGCATAGGTGAACTCCTTGAGCCCGTCCGCCCCGTGGATCCGGCCGAAGCCGGAGTCGCCGACGCCGCCGAAGGGCAGGGACGGGATCGCGGCGAAGGTGATCACGCCATTGACCCCGGTCATCCCCGACCTGATGCGCGAGGCCAGCTCCATGCCGCGAGCCTTGGAGAACACGGTCGCCCCCAGTCCGTAGCGGGTGCCGTTGGCCTTCGTGACGGCCTCGTCCATGTCGCTGACGCGGGTGACCGTCACGGTCGGGCCGAAGGTCTCCTCCTGCACCGCGATCGAGTCCTCGGGCACGTCGACCAGCACCGTCGGCTGCACGTAGCGCTCGCCGACGGCGTCGGGCCCACCGAGCAGCGCCCGCCCGCCCCGGGCGATGGCGTCGGCGATGTGGGAGCTGATCAGGGCCAGCTGGCTCGGCATGGTGATCGGCCCGATCTTGGAATCCGGCGTGTCCTCTGCCCGGAGGTCCTTGGCCTTGTCCAGCAGGAGCGCCAGGAAGTCGTCGTAGACGCGCTGGTGGACGTAGATCCGCTCCACGCCGATGCAGGTCTGGCCGGCGTTGCTCGCCGCGCCCCACAGTGCGGCGTCGGCCGCGGCGTCGAGGTCGGCGTCCTCGTCGACGAGCACGGCGTCCTTGCCGCCCGCCTCGATCACGACCGGGGTGAGCGTCTCGGCGCAGGTGGCCATCACCTTCTTGCCGGTCGCCGTGGAGCCGGTGAACGCCAGCTTGTTCACGCCGGCGCGGCACAGCGCGGCCCCCGTCTCCCCCAGTCCGGTGATCACCTGGAGCACGGGTTGCTCGGGCACCACCTCGGCGAGGGCGTCCGCCAGCCAGGACCCCACGCCCGGGGTGAGCTCGCTGGGCTTGAACACGACGGCGTTGCCGGCGGCCAGCGCGTAGGCGATCGAGCCCATCGGCGTGAAGACCGGGTAGTTCCAGGGACCGATCACTCCGATCACACCGAGCGGCTGGTACTGCACCGTGGCGCTCTGGTTGACCATGAGCAGCCCCGAGGAAACCTTCTGACGGCCCAGGACCTTGGGCGCGTTCTTGGCCGCCCAGGCGATGTGGTCCACGGCGAGCGCGGCCTCCAGGGCCGCGTCGCTGTGCGGCTTTCCGGTCTCCTGGTTCATCACGTCTGCCAGCTGGGCGATGCGCCGGGTGATCACCCCGGCCCAGGCGGTGAGCCGACGGCCGCGCTCCTCGAAGCTGAGCGCGGACCACCACGCCGCCGCCAGGCGAGCACGCTCGACCGTGGCCTGAACGTCCTCGGCCGTGTGCACCGGCCAGGTGCCGACCACGTCTCCGGTGACCGGGCTGAGCGAGTCGAAGGTCTCCTCGGACCGCGTGGTGGGTGCCTGCACGTCTGTGGTCATCGGTCTCTCCTGATCAGGTCGGCTGCCTTCTCGGCAACCATGACGGTAGGGGCGTTGGTGTTGCCACGAGGAACGACCGGCATCACCGAGGCGTCGACGACCCGAAGCCCGTCCACACCCCGGACGCGGAGCTCGGCGTCGACCACTGCATCCTCGCCGGTGCCCATCGCGCAGGTCGCCACCGGGTGGTAGAGCGTCTGTGCGTGGGTGCGGATGTGTTCCAGGAAGTCGTCGTCGGACGGGTTATCGGGCAGCTGCCACGGAGTGTCGAGATGGCGGGAGACGGGACCCTGCCCACAGATCTCCCAGATCCTCTTCACTCCCGCGAGCATGGCGTCGAGGTCGGCGCCGTCGTCGAAGTAGGCCGCATCGATCTCCGGGTGCCACGTGGGATCGGCGGAACGCAGACGCAGCGAGCCACGGCTGCGCACCGAGACCAGGGTCGGAGCCGCGGTGAACATGCGTCGCGTCGGCTCGTGCAGGCCGTTGTCGTAGAACCCCGAGGGCGCCACGTGGTACTGCATGTCGGGCGCCGCCAGGTCCTCCCTGGTCTTCAGGAAGCCCCCACCCTCGCCGACGTTGGAGGAGAGCGGCCCGGTCCCGCGGACCTTCCATCGGAGCAGGTTGCGGACGTTGGAGAACTCGGCGAGGTCGGTGGTTCCGTGGGTGTACCAGATCATCGGGACCGCTGGGTGGTCCTGGAGCCGCTGCCCGACCCCGGCGAGGTCGGCGACCACGTCGATCCCGTGCTCGCGCAGGTGCGTGGCAGGACCGATCCCGGAGAGCATCAGCAGCTGGGGGCTGTTCACCGCGCCGCCGCACAACAGCACCTCGCGCCCGGCCGTCGCGGTGATCTCACGTCCACCGAGGCGGTAGGTCACGCCGGTGGCACGGTCGCCCTCGACCACGATGCGCGTGACGAACGCGCCCGTCTCGACATCCAGGTTCTCGCGGGTGCGGGCGGGGTGCAGGTAGGCGTCGTCGACCGACCAGCGGCGACCGTTGCGACAGGTCACCTGGTAGCGCCCTGCGCCCTCCTGCCCGGAGCCGTTGAAGTCGTCGTTGGGCCGGAGTCCGGAGGCGACGGCGCTCTCGACCCAGAGATCGGTCAGCTCGTGCGTGTAGCTCCGGTCCTCGACCCGCAGCGGGCCGTCCTGACCGTGGTACGGCGAGGTGAGGCGGGTGTTGCCCTCAGCCCGGATGAAGTACGGCAGGACGTCGTCGTACCCCCACCCGGTGGCGCCGTACTCGTCGCGCCAGGAGTCGTAGTCGGCGGCGTTCCCGCGGATGTAGATCATCGCGTTCATCGAGGAGCACCCGCCGAGCGCCTTCATCCGCGGCCAGTACGCGCGCCGGTCGTGCAGCTGCTTCTGCTCGGTGGTGCTGTAGTTCCAGTCCCACTTCGTCTTGAACAGGGCCGGGAAGGCAGCGGGGATCGAGATCTCGTCCGCCTCGGCTGCGGGACCGGCCTCCAGGAGCAGCACCCGGACACCCGGGTCCTCGGTGAGTCGGGCCGCGAGCACCGCCCCGGCGCTGCCGGCGCCGACGATGACGTAGTCGTGGCCTGCGGACACCTTGCTGGCTCCAGTCATGATCTCTTTCGCGTGCTCGACTCGGGTTCCATCGCCGGACACGTCGCGCCCGCGAGGCGAACCTATACCCGCACCGAACCGAGGGGACGCGCTCACCGCACCGGGGCGTGCTCCCCACCTCGTGGTGTCGGGCGGCTCACAGGCGCTCGGCTGTTCAATCGACCGCAAACGCGCGAGGATCGACACCCCCCGACCGGGGGCAGGACAGAGGTGGACCGTGCCAGAACCGATCGATCCGACATCGGCAGGATTCCTGTTCGCGGAGAACAGGCAGATGCCGATGCACGTCGGTGGGCTCCAGCTCTTCGAGAAGCCTGAGGGAGCCGGCCGTGACTACGCCCGCCGCCTCTACGAGTCCATGTCCCAGGTCGACGAGATCGCGCCGCTGTTCCTCAAGCGGCCCACGCGTGGGATCAGCACCGCAGGTCAATGGGTCTGGACCCAGGATGACGAGTTCGACCTCGAGTACCACTTCCGGCACAGCGCACTTCCGAAGCCCGGTCGGGTGCGCGAGCTGCTCGAGCTCTGCTCGCGGCTGCACGGCACCCGGCTGGCGCGCGAACGGCCGCTGTGGGAGGCCCACCTGATCGAGGGGCTGCGCGACGGCCGGATGGCGATGTACACCAAGATGCACCACTCCCTCGTCGACGGCATCTCCGCGATGCGCCTGCTCCAGAGCGTGATGACGACCGACCCCGACCGGCGGGACATGCCGCCGATGTGGGCCACCCGTCCGAGCGCCAAGGCGGAGCGCACCCGTGAGCAGGTCGAGACCAGGCTGGCCGACATCCCCCTGGAGGCGATGCGTACGGCGCTGGGCATCACGGCCGACGCGGCAGGGATGCCGAGTGCGTTGATCAAGACGCTCAAGCACGGCCTCATGAACGAGACCTCGGCCCTCTCGCTGTACGCACCGCGCACCATGTTCAACACCACGATCACCGGCTCGCGCCGGTTCGCCGCCGAGGGCTGGCCGATCGAGCGGCTGCGCGCCATCGGCAAGGCCAGCGGAACCACCTTGAACGACGTGGTGCTGGCGATGTGCTCAGGCGCCATCCGCAGCTACCTGATCGAGCACGACGCCCTGCCCGACTCCACGCTGGTCTCGATGGTGCCGGTGGGCCTGAACGCCAAGCGCTCCAACACCGCAGCCGGGGACGGCGGCAACTCGGTGGGAGCGGTGATGGTCAAGCTCGGCACCGACCTCGACGACCCTGCCGCGCGACTCGCGTCGATCCACACGTCGATGCAGACCGGCAAGGAGGCCCTGGGCTCGATGAGCCAGCTCCAGATCATGGCCATGAGCGCGCTCGGGATGGCCCCCTCGATCGTCACTCCCATGCTGAGGATGCAGGGGATCGTCCGACCGCCGTTCAACCTGATCATCAGCAACGTGCCGGGACCCAAGAAGACGATGTACCTCAACGGCGCCAAGATGACCGGCACCTATCCGCTCTCGATCCCGATCAACGGGATGGCGCTGAACATCACCTGCAACAGCTATGCCGAGGACATGGACTTCGGGCTGACCGGTTGTCGGCGCAGCGTGCCGCACCTGCAGCGGCTGCTGGGCCACCTCGACGACGAGCTCATCGCGCTGGAGCAGGCGGCAGGCGTCAGCTGATCAGGCGGCCGAGGCGACGACCGCTCCGGGAGCCGCCGGCGCGGTGACGGTCTCGAGAGCGAGCTCTTGGGCCTCGACGTGCTCGCTGACCTCGCGCAGGACCCCCGAGAGGGGCACGTCGAGGGCCTCGCACAGCGCCGCGAGCAGCTCCGAGGACGCCTCCTTCTGACCCCGCTCGATCTCGGAGATGTAGCCGAGGCTCACCCGGGCGATCGACGAGAGCTCGCGCAACGTCATCCCCTGGCGCATCCGCTCGGCCCGCAGCACGTCACCGAGCGATGCGCGGAACAGCAAAGTCCCTAGACCCATGTCGTGCTCCTTATCCACTGCTCTGTGGCAGGCAACGCTACCCAACGCCTGGTTCTTCCCGCGCGGGGCACTGGCGATCTCCGCTCAGGCCTCACCGTCCACCTCGTCCAGGCCCTGTTCGATCGCGTAGCGGACCAGCTGGACGCGGTTGTGGAGCTGGAGCTTGCGCAGCGTGTTCTGCACGTGGTTCTGCACCGTGCGGTGGGAGAGGAACAGCCGCTCGGCGATCTGCTTGTAGGACATCCCCTTCGCGACCAGGCGCAGCACCTCGGTCTCACGATCGGTCAGCCGGGGGGTGTCGTCCCTGGCGGCGCTGGGACCGTCCGAGAGTCGGCGGTACTCCCCGAGCACGAGTCCGGCCAGCCCGGGCGTGAACACGGTGTCGCCCTGGGCGACGCGGCGTACGGCCTCGACGAGCTCGGCCCGTGAGGCCGACTTCACCAGGTAGCCGGTGGCACCGGCCTTGACCGCATCCAGCACGTCCTGCTGCTCCCCACTCGCCGAGAGGATCAGCACCCGCACGGTCGGGTCACGCCGGACGACCTCCGCGGTCACGGCCACCCCGTTGGGCTCGGGGATCTGCAGGTCGAGCACCAGTACGTCGGGCCGGGCAGCCGGGAACCGGGTCAGCGCCTCGGCGCCGTTGGACGCCGTGGCCACGACGTCCAGGCCGGCCTCGGTCAGGTCACGGGCCACGCCCTCACGCCACATCGGGTGGTCGTCGACCACCATCACCCGCAACGCCTCGCTCACACCGCGACCCTAGTCGTCGCGAGCGGCCAGGACCGGGAGATGGAGGAGTCGTCGACCGGAAAGCCGAAACGGGACAGCCTCATCAACGCGAGCGCGTGCCCCTGTCCGGGTCGACGGCGCGACACCGAGGCGAGGCCCATCGCCGAGGAGGCCGGCAGGCGCCCTCAGCCGCCACCGGGTCGCAGGTAGCGGCCGCGGCGATGCTCCAGGCTGTCGTCGTCCGGTCCCACGCTCGCGCGAGCAAGGGTCGCGGTCACCAGCGCCGACCAGCCCACCTCGACGATCGACTCGACCTCGACCTCCGCCCAGGACGTGGCCGTGACCAGGCGGGGGCCGTGGGCGGTCTGCTCCCACCGTCCCGTCGTGAACGGGCCACCAGGGGCGGGCAGCTGACCCGCGAAGGCCTCGGCGAGGTCGCGGTGCTCCCAGCGGAGCAGGTGGACCACGGCCCGCCCGGTGTCCTCGAGCCGGTCGCGCAGGTCGGAGTCGGGGTCGACCAGCGCCAGCACCCGGCCGGGCTCCCCGTGGGCGACCATCACCGAGGAGACGGTGAGGCCCGCCCGCGACCCGGGTCCGGTGCCCGCGCCGCTGGTCCACAGCGTCACGGCGCCGCCCAGCCGACCTCGCAGCTGCCGGACCGGATCGCTCGCGGGGTCCAGGAACGGGTGGTCGGTGTGGATCGTCACGCCGACCACCTCGCTTTCGGCAGGGAGAGCTCCCACTCGGTGCCCTCGCCGGGCACGGAGTGCACGCTCGCGGTGCCCCCGAGGTCACGCATCCGTCCGATGATCGACTGCTGGACTCCCAGCCGACCCTCGGCGGCGGAGGCCGCCAGACGCCCCTCGGGGATCCCCGGACCGGCGTCGCGCACCGAGACCAGCCAGCGGTCGTCGAGGTCCTCCAGCAGCAGCCACGCGTCGGCGTCACGGCCCACGTGGTGCCGCACGTTGCTCAGGCACGACTCCACCGCGGAGAGCACCTCGCTCGCCGCCTCGGCCGGCAGCCTGACGGCGGTCCCCGGGACGGCGACGTGCACCTGCGTGGTCTGCAGAGCCGAGAGCAGCTGAGCGAGGTCCTGGTCACCCATGGGCGCCACCGAATCACGGGAGTCCTGCTGCACGAGCCCGCGGAGCCTGACCTCCTGCTCCCCCGCCAGCCGGCCGAGCTCGCGGCCGTCCGGGCCGAGCTCCGGTCCCTTGCGCTGCACCAGCGCCAGCACCTGGAGGACGCCGTCGTGCACGACCCGGGCGAGCCGCTGCCTCTCCTCGGCCGCCGCGGCCGCACGCTCGGCGCGGTCGCGCTGCGCGGCCGTGAGCTGCAGCAGCTCGGAGAGGAAGCCGACGATCGCGCCGCCCAGGACGAGCAGGAAGATGTTCCCGTAGATCTTCTGCGACAGACCGTCCCGGATCGCCAGGTCGGCCGTGGACACCACCACGGCCGCGAGCAGACCGCCTCGCCAGCGCCAGAGCACGGCCCACGCGAGGACCACGCCCATCACCCAGAATCCGGGCAGGGTCGCGTTCAGCCCCGCACCCTTCACGTACGGCGAGGCGCCGATCATCACGACCGTGACGAGCAGGTCGGAGGTCAGCAGCCAGGCCCGCCGACGCTCGACGGCGGCATAGGCCCACACCGCGAACCCGGTCCAGGCGGCCAGCAGCCCCATCAGCACCCAGCCGACCGTCGGGTGGTCGTAGCGGTCGTAGCGCAGCGCGTAGAGCCCGACGGCGTTGACCAGCACGACGAAGCGGAGCACCGCGAGCGCACGCAGCATCGTGTTCTGCACCGGGCTGTGGGGCGCGGTGCCCAGCTGCCGAACCCGCCCAGAGAGTCCCCCGGATCGGCCACGGTCAAGAGGCCTTCGTGCCCGGCCCGGGTTCGGCCTGGGCGGCGGCGGCCTCCTTGTCGGCCTTCTTCTGCTCCTCCTTGGCGACCGCGGCGTACTTGTCGACGTACTCCTGCCCGGAGAGCCGCATGATCTCGTACATGATCTCGTCGGTGATCGAGCGCAGGATGTAGCGGTCGTTCTCCATGCCCTCGTAGCGGCTGAAGTCCAGCGGCTTGCCGAAGCGCAGGGTGGGCCGGATGATCTGGCCGAACTTCTTGCCGGGGGGAGCCACCACGTCGGTCCCCACGACCGCCACCGGGATCACGGGGACTCGGGTCTCCAGCGCGAGCCGCGCCACGCCGGTCTTGCCCCGGTAGAGCCTGCCGTCATGGGAGCGGGTGCCCTCGGGGTAGATGCCGAACAGGTCGCCCTGGTCGAGCACCCGCTTGGCCGCGCTCAGGGCGCCCTCCGCCGCTGAGGCGTCGGACCGGTCGATCGGGACCTGCCCGGCGCCGGAGAAGAACCCCTTCTGGAACCAGCCCTTGATGCCGGGGCCGTTGAAGTACTCCGCCTTCGCCACGAAGGTCACCCGTCGGGTCAGGGTCAGCGGCATGAACAGCCAGTCGGCATAGGAGAGGTGGTTGCTCGCCAAGATGGCCGGGCCCTCGTCGGGCACGTGCTCCGCACCCGAGACCTTCGGTCGGAAGATCACTCGAAGAAGCGGACCGATGGCGATCCACTTCAAGAACCAGTAGAACAATCTGGCCACCTTCCTCTCACCCATCGCACCCTAGGGCACGTAGCATCCTCCCATCGACCAGTCCAGCTCCTGCACCGTGCAGGTGACCGCACGTGCGCGCTAGTACGGTGTGGCAGCGCATGACACGATTGTCGCGCCCCCGCCGCAGCAGAGCCCTCGCCTGGAGAACACCTGTGACCGTCGACCCCCTCGCCGAACCGTTCGTCTCCGACGGCGACGTCACCTCGCCGCGAGGCCGCATCGGCGTGGTGCTCTGTCACGGGTTCACCGGCTCGCCCGCCTCGATGATGGCCTGGGGCGAGCACCTGGCCGCTCAGGGGTACGCCGTGTCCCTCCCGCGCCTTCCCGGCCACGGCACCACGTGGCAGGAGATGAACACGACCACCTGGGACGACTGGCGCGGTGAGCTCGACGCGCGCCTTCGAGGCGATCTCGGCCAGCGTCGACTCGGTCTTCGTGTTCGGGCTCTCCATGGGGGGTGGCCTGGCGCTTCGCCTCGCGGCGGACCAGCCCGGACGCGTCGCCGGACTCGTGCTGGTGAACCCCGCCGTCGGGAGCGCCCGCAAGGACGTCAAGCTGCTGCCGGTGCTCAAGCACGTGCTCGGGTCGTTCCCCGGGATCACCAACGACATCAAGAAGCCCGGCGTCCAGGAGCACGGCTACACCCGGACACCGCTGCGGGCGGCCGACTCGATGTTCCAGGGGTACAAGTCGCTGCGCCCGGACCTCGGCAGGGTCACCTGCCCGGTGCTGCTGCTGCGGTCGACCGAGGACCACGTCGTGGATCCCTCCTCGGCCCGCACCATCCTCGCCGGCCTCGGGTCCGCCGACGTCGACGTGGTGGAGCTCGAGAACAGCTACCACGTCGCCACCATGGACAACGACGCGCAGTTGATCTTCGAGAGCTCGGTCTCCTTCATCGAGCGACTCGCCGACTCGGGGCGTTGACCCCAGGTGACCGTCCCCCAGGACCCTGACGACGAGACTCCCGGCGAGGAAGTCGCGGCCGGCGACCCGAAAGGACCGTCCGACGCCTCCTCCCTGGAGGAGGAGATGTGGCGCTCGATCGTGGACAACTACGGTGACCGACCCGAGATCGCCGAGCCGGAGACCGCGGTCCCCCCGTCCCTGGGCGACCTCGACGCCCCGCCGCCGCCTCCGGCCGACCCGGAGCCCGAGCCGGCTCGGCCCGATCCCGAGGACCGGTTCGTCCCTCCGACACCGCCGCCTCTGCCCACCCCGCCGCCCGCCAGGCTGCTGGCGTGGATCGGGCTGTTCGGCGTGCCGACGTTCGTGCTGGTGGCCCTGGTGGCCGGCCTCGACCTGGCAGCGTGGGTGGGTCTGATACTCATGGCATGGTTCGTGGGTGGGTTCGTCTTCCTGGTGGCCTCGATGAGGCCCCGGCCCGGGGACGAGTACGACGACGGGGCGAGGCTCTAGCAGCACTGCCGACCGCCGACCTACCGAGAGCAGGGGAGGAATCGCGTGGCGCACAACGAGATCGTCGAGATCCGAGGTCACCTGATCGACACCGCGGCCTTGTCGCGGGTGCTCAACGACATCGCCGAGTACGGCGGTGACTACGTGGTCGAGCAGTTCGACATCGGCCACGGTTCGCTCGACCCGTCGTACGCCAGGATCAGGGTGTCCGCGGACGGCGAGGAGACGCTGCAGCGCATCCTGATGCGGCTGCAGATCCACGGCGTGAACCAGGTCGATCCGGGTGAGGCGCAGGTGGACCTCGCGGAGAGGGACGGCGTGTTCCCCGACGGCTTCTACTCGAGCACCAACCTGGAGACCCAGGTGCGGCTGGACGCGCACTGGGTCCAGGTGGTCAACCCCGAGATGGACTGTGGGCTGGTGGTGGACGGGGAGGCTGCCTCGCCACGGGTGCGGACCCTGCCGATGTCCGACGTACGCGCCGGGATGAGGATCGTGTGCGGCGCCTCCGGTATCAAGGTGACGGTGCCGCTCTCCACCAAGGAGGACTCCGGCTTCGGCTTCATGGACTCCGACGTCTCCAGCGAGAAGCCGCAGGCCGTGCTGGTACGCCAGGTCGCCGACGGCATGCGGGAGGCCAAGGCGGCGGGCAAGCTGGTGCTGTGGGTCGGCGGGCCCGGGGTCGTGCACACCGGCGCGGCGCCGGCCATGGTCGCGCTGGTGGATGCCGGCTTCGTCGACGTGCTGTTCGCCGGCAACGCGCTGGCCACCCACGACATCGAGTCAGCGCTCTACGGCACCTCGCTGGGCATCGACCTCGCTCGTGGCCAGGGCGTGGAGCACGGACACGAGCACCACATCCGTGCGATCAACACCATCCGCAAGGCCGGGTCGATCCGCGAAGCCGTCGAGCAGGGCGTGCTGACGAGCGGGATCATGCACGCGCTGGTGAGCCACGACAAGAGGTTCGTGCTGGTCGGCTCGGTACGAGACGACGGGCCGCTCCCCGACGTCCACACCGACGTGATCGAGGGCCAGCGAGCGATGCGCGCCGAGCTCGGCGAGGTCGGGTTCTGCCTGATGGTGGCGACGATGCTGCACTCCGTGGCCACCGGGAACATCCTGCCGGCCTCGATCCCCCTGGTCTGCGTGGACATCAACCCGGCCACCGTGACCAAGCTCGCCGACAGGGGTTCCTCTCAGGCCCGTGGCATCGTCACCGACGTCGGACTCTTCCTCGAGCAACTCGCGATGGAGCTCTGCCCCACCTACCGACGCGAGTAGGCCGCGACGCCACCCGGGCGAGATCCGCGGCGCCGACCACGCCGGCCAGCGGTCCGAGCATCGCGCTCACGAGCTGGGGAGGCTCGCGGTGACCGGCACCCACCAGGCTCGCCTCCAGGCTCTTCCTGGCGGGGTCCAGCAGCAGGTCGCCGCCGGCGATGACGCCACCGCCCACCACCAGCAGCGGGGGGTCCAGCGCGGCGACCAGGTTGGCGAGCCCGATTCCGAGCCACCGGCCCACCTCGGCGTACGCCGCGACGGCCGCGGGGTCTCCAGCATGGGCGGCCGCCATCAGCGCCGGACCGGCCAGCGAGGAGCCACCCTCGGCTGCAGCCTTGGTCAACGCCCTCCCCGAGCAGTACTGCTCCCAGCAGCCGCGCCGGCCGCACTCGCACGTCCGCCCGTCCGGGACCACCTGCATGTGGCCGTACTCCCCCGCCATGCCGTTGACTCCGCGGACCAGCCGGCCGTTCACCACGAGCGACCCGCCGATGCCCGTACCGAGGGTCACCATCAACGCGTCCGAGCTCTCCTTCGCCGCACCGAAGCGAGCCTCGGCCCACAGGGCCGCGGACGCGTCGTTGTCGACCAGGACCCGTCCCAGGGCACGATGGCCGAGGCGCTTGCCCAGCCGTTCGGCGAGCGGCTCGTCACGCCACGGCAGGTGTGGCGCGAAGCGCACGAGCTCGCCGTCACGGGCCACGAAGCCCGCGGCTGCCACCCCCACCGTCAGCCGGCCGTACTGCGCGATCAGGCGCTCGACGACCTCGACGAGCGCATCCTCCACCTCCTGGACGGTGGCGTTGTCCACGCCCATCCCCGGACCTGGGGTCTCGGTGGCCTCGGTGTCGAGCACCCGCCCGAATCCGTCGACCACGGCAGCGAGCACCTTGGTGCCGCCGATGTCGACCCCGATGGACAGACTCATCGGGGCCACGACTCCGGAGCCTCGAGCATGGTGACCGCCTTCGACGTGTGCAGGACCCGCCAGTCCTCGAAGGTGAGGAGCGCGTAGGTCAGCCGGCTTCCGGTGGGCAGCAACGCGAATCGCACCCCGCTCGCCCGGAACCTGGTGTCCCACCCGCGCCGGAGCGACTGCAGGTCGAGCTGCTCCTGGAGATGCCTGGTCGTATACGCGTCAGAGTAGCCGTCGATGACCGGATCGAGGTCGGGATGGCGCCACAGGAGGTAGCCGCCCATGAAGTCGGCGGTCTGCACGGCCGTTCCCTCGGGAAGCTCTTCGAGGGCGGGATCGAGCCAGCTCGGAGTGGCAGCGGGACGGTCAGCCGTGACGGGGGCCACCAGCGCCAGCAGCACGACCGCGCCCAGCGCGATCCCCGCGACCGTCGTCGGCTCCCGCCTCGGCGTCGCCCGGCGCCTGGCCACCAGCGCCTGAAGGCTCCCGGCCAGGAAGGGCACGGCCATCGCTGCCGCGATCGGCACCGTCCGGACGGCGTACGCGCTCCAGGCGGCGGCCAGGAGGAGCAGCAGGACCGCGACCCAGGAGGGTCGAGGGTGCTCACGCGCGAGCAGCCAGACCAGCAGCGTGACGACGATCATCGCAGCGACGATCGCGGGCTGGCGCACGTGGAAGTCGGTCGCCGCCCACTCGTCGTGGAACCTGCTGCGTCCGCCGACCACGAGCACGGCGCCGTACAGGCGCGGGCCCACGGGCGTCAGCGCCGCGATCGCGAGCGACGCCACCGGCACCGCCAGCAGGCGGAGCAGGGACGGCCTGACCTCACGCAGCCGGGAGCGGTTGTCCAGCGCGATCCCTAGCACCGCGACGAACCCGATCAGCGCGCCGATCGGCCACATGCCGTGCAGCATCGCCCAGACCCAGGTCACCGGCACCAGCCACCAGCGCGGCCGGAGGTCCGCAGCGCTGCGCAGCCAGGCCTGGGTGAAGACCAGCACCAGCAGGTAGCTCACCACCTGCGGGCGCGGCGTCAGGCTGTTGCTGGTGGCGAGCACGAAGAGGATCGCGACGACCACGGCCGCCAGCGGATCGGCGTACTGACGCGCGACCACGAAGACGGCCACGACCGTCACGAGCGCGACCGCTCCCGTGAGCCAGACCACCCCCGGCAGCCCCAACCCGGACTCCATCATGGCCATCAGCATCTGGCTGGCCCACTGCGTCGGCGCCCAGTCGCGCTGTCCGAAGTCGGACACGTGCCCCGGGCTCCGCAGCGACCAGCCGTCGAGGAACTCGCGGCCGTAGCGCAGGTGGAAGAACGTGTCCGCGTTCGACACCGGTGCGCTGACCCCGCGCAGGACCACGAGCACCAGGGCGCCGAGCAGCAGGTAGGGCATCACCGCCAGCAGTCCCGTGACCCCACCCTGCTGTGAATCCGACGCCGGTTCGGGTGTCCCCGGCGTCCGCGAGGTCACCGACGTCTCGCGAGGTCCGCCACACCCACCACGCCGCCGCTGTTGCCGAGCCTGGCCTGCCGGACCTCGAGGAGCGGCCGGTGCCCGCGCGCCGTCACGTGGTTGGCGAAGCTTGAGCGGATCGGGTCGAGCAACAGGTCCCCGGCCTCGCTGACGCCTCCTCCGATGACGACCACGTTCGGGTCGAGCATGGCGGTCAGCGTCGCCACACCCTGACCGATCCACTCGCCGAGCTCGGCAAGCCGGTCGATCGCGAACCTGTTCCCTGCCTGTGCGGACTCGGTGATCAGCGGGCCGGAGATCCTGCTGGGGTCGCCTCCGACCCGGTCCAGCAGGTCCTGCGCCGCGTCAGGTGACTCCACGGCGTGCCCTCGGGTCATCCGCACCAGGGCGTTGCCGGAGCCGTAGGACTCGAGGCAGCCCAGATTGCCACAACCGCACAGCACGCCACCCGGGACCATCTGGATGTGGCCCACCTCGCCACCGAACCCGAAGCCGCCGCGGACGAGCTCGCCGTCGAGCACCACGCCCCCGCCGACGCCGGTGCCGATCGTCAGCAGCAGCAGGTTCTCGACGTCCTCTCCCGCACCGAAGGTGAACTCGCCCCACGCAGCCGCATTGGCGTCGTTCTCCACCACGACCGGCAGGTCCAGCTCCTGCTGGAGCCGCTCCTTGAGCGGCTCGTCGCGCCAGGCCAGGTTGGGTGCGAAGACCACCGTGGCGCGTTGCTTGTCGACGAAGCCGGCGGCGCAGACGCCCACCGCCTCCACGTCGTGCGAGCCCACCAGGGAGCGGACGAGCTCGCCGATCGTCTTCACGATCTCGGCCGGGTCTGTGGCTGGAGACTCCCGTCGGTCGCGCGCCACCACGTGGCCGTGCTCGTCCACGAGCCCGGCCGAGATCTTGGTGCCGCCGACGTCGACTCCTACGGTGTGGCTCATCGTTCCTCGTCCCAGTCGGCATCGGAGTCGAGATCGATCCGCTCCACCGGCGACCGGGGCTCGTTCGTTCCCGACATGTCAGTGGACAGCAGCGCAGCGGCAGCCTGCATCAGCGAGCTCGCAGCCACGGTCAGGTGGGTCCGTACCTCAGGACTCGTCTGCCGCACCACGTGGATGACCTGGCACACGGGACAGTAGCGACAGTCCTGGCTGCCGGTGGCGAGGTGCTCGCTCACGTCCCGGACCGCGTTCGAGAACGAGGCCGCGCCGTCCGCGGCGGCGTCGGAGTACTCGGTGCCCTGCTCCTTGGCCCAGTCCGAGATCGCCCCCATGAGCTTGGCGGCCTCGACGCCGACGCTGCCCACCGGCTCCTGCGCGGCTCCCCCTGGGGAGCCGGCGGCGTCGCCAGCCTCACCAGGACGGTTCGCGCCGTCGTCTGAGTCGTTCAAGGTCGCTCCTCCTGCTCGAACCGGAACCGTACCTGCAGTGAGCCCTCCTCGACGCGAGCTGCCGCCACGGTGTGGCGTCGCAGGGCGGTCGGGAGTGCCAGCAGTCTGCGGTAGGACCCGACGGTCACCACCAGCTCGTCACCGTGCCGAGCGAGGTCGACGTCCTCGCTCTCCACGAAGGGCAGGTCGATCCGCAGCACCGCACCGGTCGTGGTGCGGGTGATGGTCATCGGTCCTTCGCCGGTGGGGACGGCAAGGGGGTCGTCCCCGCCGTACGTCGACTCCGCCAGGCTCGCCAGCGCGTCGCTGCCCACCGGCTCGCCCGCGCGGTAGTCCGATCGCCACACGGGCAGGTCGGCGAAGGACTCACGCACCTCGGCGAGCACGGCCTGCTGGGAGGACACCCAGCCCTCACGCCAGGGGTCGCCCTCCCCCGCCGGGAACACCCGGTTGGCGATCACCCCGTCCACGCGGTACCCGTACAGCGACAGGGTCGTCAGTGAACGTCGAGCCTCGGCGACGACCACGGCCTCCGGAGTGAGCACGAGTCGGACGGTGGACTCCTTCTCGCTGAGGATCTGCTGGACCTCATCGAGGTCGCGATGGAGTCTCTCCACCGCGTCGAAGACGGAGTCCTCGGGCATGGGCACACCGGCGGCTCGACTCAGGACGGGGTGCAGGGCGCGGATCACGCGGCGCTGCACCCCGAACACCCGGGTCATGTACCACCCGAGCGCCTCGGGCAGGGCAAGAAGTCGCAGCGTCTCCGCGGTGGGCGCGCAGTCGACGATGATGACGTCCCACTGCCCGCTGGTGGCATGGCTGCGCAGCTCCAGGAGGGCCAGCACCTCCTCTGCGCCGGGGATGACGGTGAGCTCCTCGGCGGTGATCGGGTCCACCCCTACCGCGTCGAGCACCGACATCAGGTAGCCCTGGATCTCACCCCAGGAGCGCTCGAACCGTCGCTGGGCGTCGACCTGGTGCACCCAGAGGTCGGTGGCGATCTCGACGGGCTCGGCGCCGACGACAGGGACGCCGAAGGCGTCGCCGAGCGAGTGCGCCCCGTCCGTGGACAGGACGAGCGTGCGATGGCCGGCGCGTGCCGCGAGGACTCCCGAGCCGGCCGCGCTGGTGGTCTTGCCGACGCCGCCCTTGCCGGTGAACAGGACGATGCGAACCGTCACGTGGTCGACTCAGCCAAGCGACTCGACGCGCTTCTTCAGGCCCTTGAGGGCCGTGTCGATGATGACCTTCTCCGCCTTGCGTCGCAGCATCCCGATCATCGGGATGCTGAGCTCGACGGCGAGGCGGTAGGTCACCTCGGTGCCGGTGCCGCTGGAGCGGAGCTCGTAGGCGCCCTCCAGCGCCTTCAGCATCTTGCCCTCGACCAGGTTCCACCGGACCGCGGAGTCCCCGTGCCAGTCGTAGCCGAGGGTGTAGGAGTCCTTGATCGGAGCGGCGTCGAGCTCGAAGTGGACCTTGGTGGCGCGGCCGTCGGGGCCCTCCTCGATCACCTCGACCTGCTTCATCCCCTGCGCCCACTCGGGGTAGGCGGGGAAGTCGGCGATCACGTCCATCACCTGCGCTGGGGTGGCGTCGATGATGATGCTCGAAGTGGTCTGCTCGGCCATGGTTCGGAGTCCTGACGTCGGAGGCTGCTGGCGACACGACAGACCGGCTGCACGATCTCGAGGGCGCCGGTCCGACCCGGCAAGGCTAACGGACCCGGCTCCACCGGGTCCCGCGCTCCCGCTCCGGTCAACCGAGTCCCCGACCGCCGGCCGCGCCGGATACGGTGCAGAGGCGATCCGGCCCGGTCCGGGTGCAACAGATCTCGGCGAAGAGAGGTTCAGCGTGCGCGAGTACTCCACGGCCCTGCGCGTCGACGTCCCGTCCTCAGGCAACCTGACCGACGACGTCGTCACCAACGGCACCGAGTACCCCCGGACCGTGGTCTTCTGCCGTCGGGTGGAGCGTGCCTGGCGAGAGGTCACCGCCGCGGAGTTCCTCGCGGAGGTCCGCGGCGTCGCGAAGGGACTGATCGCCGCCGGGATCGAGGCGGGCGACCGCGTCGCCCTGATCTCCCGGACCCGCTATGAGTGGACGTTGCTCGACTACGCCATCTGGTTCGCCGGCGCCGCCTCGGTGCCGCTCTACGAGACCTCCAGCGCCGACCAGATGGAGTGGATCCTCGCCGACTCCGGGGCCCGGGCGGTCTTCACCGAGACCCAGGACCACACCTCGCGGGTCAAGACCGTGCGTCACGCCCTGCCTGAGCTGCATCACGTCTGGTCGATCGAGGGCAACGGGATCGGGGTGCTGCGCACCCTGGGCGAGGACGTCAGCGACGAGGAGCTCGAGGCCCGGCGTACGGGCGCCGGGCCCGAGGACCTGGCCACCCTGATCTACACCTCGGGGACGACGGGTCACCCCAAGGGCTGCGTGCTGACCCACGGCAACTTCATGTTCGAGCTGGCCGTCGCGATCGACGAGCTCGACGAGCTGTTCGCCCCTTCGACCGACGACGACGGCGAGGCAGTGGGCGCCACCACCCTGCTGTTCCTGCCGATGGCGCACGTGTTCGCCCGCATCATCCAGGTCGGGTGCGTCAAGGCCCGGGTGCGCGTGGGTCACTCCTCCGGGATCAAGAACCTCCTCGGCGACCTCGCGGAGTTCCAGCCGACCTTCGTCCTCGCGGTCCCCCGGGTCTTCGAGAAGATCTTCAACACCGCCTCCCAGCGTGCGGTGGCGGACGGTCACGGCAAGATCTTCGCTCGTGCCGCCGAGGTGGCGATCGCCTGGTCACGCGGCCTGGAGACGGGCAGGACCAGCGTGGCCGTGCGCGCTCAGCACCGGGTCTTCGACCGACTCGTCTACGCGAAGCTCCGGACCGCTCTGGGAGGCCGCTGCACCCATGCGATCTCCGGGGGCGCCCCCCTGGGGGAGCGACTGGGCCACTTCTACCGCGGGATCGGCGTCAACGTCCTCGAGGGCTACGGCCTGACCGAGACCACCGCTGCGATCACCGCCAACCTTCCGGACGCACAGAAGATCGGCAGCGCGGGTCGTCCGCTGCAGGGCACCAGCGTGCGCGTCGCCGATGACGGGGAGCTGCTCTTCCGCGGGGGCCAGGTCTTCGCCGGGTACTGGAACGACCCGGAGGCGACGGCGACCGCCAAGGACGTGCACGGCTGGTTCCACACCGGTGATGTGGGCGAGATCGACGAGGAGGGGTTCGTCCGCATCACGGGCCGCAAGAAGGAGATCCTGGTGACCGCGGGCGGCAAGAACGTGGCCCCCGCCGTCCTCGAGGACCACCTGCGCGCGCACCACCTGATCGACCAGTGCATCGTCGTCGGAGACGGTCGTCCTTTCATCGCAGCGCTGGTGACCCTGGATTCCGAGACTCTGGACGGCTGGGCCGAGCAGCATCACCGGTCCGGCAGGGTCGCCGACCTTCTCCAGGACGAGGAGCTCCGCGCCGAGATCGAGGGTGCCGTCGAGGAGGCCAACCGGGCCGTGTCCAAGGCCGAGTCGATCCGCCGCTTCGTCATCCTGCCCGCCACCTGGTCGGAGGAGGGCGGTCAGCTCACACCCAGTCTCAAGCTCAGGCGGGGAGTCGTCATGCACGAGCACCGCGACGACATCGACGCGCTCTACTCCCGCTGACGCCTCCCGGACCGGCAGGGACGGCACCGACCTGGCGTCGGAGTCCCCCGAACGGCGCCCTCGAGCGCCTCTCCCGGGACCCTCCGTGGGCCGGTTGACGGCGCCAGGACACGAGGTGTGCCGATTTACGGGCCTGCTGATCTCCTGAGTCTCCGATTTCGCGTACAAAAAGGACGTTTTGCGGCAACCTAAGTGTGTCGTGGATTCAGATCTGGTTCCACGGTGCCACTCGAGAGGCAGTCACCGCTCTCCACCACGAACTAGGTAGGTCAGCCGTTCATGGATCGCAGAAAAGCCTTGCTCATCGTCGCGGCGCTGATCGCCGCGATGGGGACCCTGCTCGTCTTCTTGTACGTGCGCGGCGCGGACACCCGTGCCGACGAGCGCTACGGCGCTGTGCAGGTGTTGCGGGTCGTCAAGCAGATCGCCCCCGGCGAGACGGTGGAGGCCGCCCAGGCGGCCGGCAAGATCGAGACCAACTCGGTCGCGCAGAAGGACCTGCTGCCGGACGCCCTCACCGGGACCGAGCCGGTCGCCGGCAAGGTGGCTGTCACGAACATCTACCCCGGTGAGCAGCTGACCAGCTCCAAGTTCGGCGCCAACGGCGCCGCCACGGCGCTGACCATTCCCAAGGGCAAGATCGCGATCTCGGTCAACTTGAGCGACCCGGCCCGGGTGGCCGGGTTCGTCAACCCCGGCGAGAAGGTGGCGATCTTCATGAACGGCGCCGACCAGACCGGCCCGTTCAGCCGCCTACTCCTTCCCAGCGTCCAGGTGATCGGGGCCGGTACGACGACCGTCGTGGCCACCACCACGACCGACGCGGAGGGCGCCCAGACCGTCGACCAGCTGCCCAAGACCCTGCTCACCCTCGCTGTCTCGCAGCCGGAGGCGGAGCGGATCCTCTTCGCCAGTGGCAACGGCGAGCTCGCGTTCGCACTGATGAACACCGAGTCCCAGATCGCCAGCTCCAAGGGCGTCACCGAAACCAACCTGTTCCAGTGACGTCGGCTCGCTGAGCCCGGCTTCACCGACTCGCACGCAGCTCAAGGAAGGAACCAGATGCCGATCCTCGTGGAGGCCGACAGCACGACTGCCGGCGTCCTGATGACGACCCTGCCGGCCGGCTCTCCGGTGGTCACCCGTCCCGACGACGTCGAGGGACTGCTGACGGGTCGCGGGCACTCGGCCGTGGCGATCGGCCCCACCCTGCGGATGCCGGTCGCGACCGCGCTCGCCGAGCGCATCCGCTCCATCCACCCCGCCACCAGCGTCATCCTGATCCGGCACGACCTCGAGCCGGACATCTTCGCCCAAGCCATGCAGGTCGGCATCGGGGCCGTCGTGGCAGCGGACGACCCCACTGCCCTGGTGGCCGCACTGACCCGGGCCAAGGGCACCTGGGAGTCGATCCACGGGCCGGCCGACCCGGGTGACCGCGACGGCCGGGTGATCACCGTCTTCTCGCCCAAGGGTGGGGTCGGCAAGACGACCATGACCGTCAACCTCGCCCTGGCCCTGGGGCGCACGCGCGCCGCGGTGTGCGTGGTCGACCTCGACCTGGCGTTCGGCGACGTCGCCATCACCTTGCAGATGATCCCCGACCACACCATCGCCGAGGCCGGCGAGGCCTCCGACCAGGACCTGGACTACTCGCTCCTCCAGACTCTGCTCACCAAGCACATGAGCGGCATCACCATCCTGGCGGCTCCCACGCACCCCGAGGGGCGTGACCTGGTGACCGCCTCGATCGCGCGGCGGGTGATCCAGACGCTGCGCCGACACTTCGACTACGTGGTCATCGACACCCCTCCCGGTTTCGACGACCAGGTGCTCGGCGCGTTCGACGAGACCGACGAGTGCGTCATCGTGACCACCCTCGACGTACCCACCATCAAGAACACCAAGGTGGCGCTCGAGACCCTCGACCTGCTGCGTCTGGTGCCGCACGGACGCCACCTGATCCTCAATCGCGCTGACGAGGAGGTCGGCCTCTCCCTCGCCAACGTCGAGGAGATCCTCGGGATGCAGGTCTCGACCTCCCTGCCGAGCTCCAGCGCCGTGGCCAGCGCCACCAACCACGGACGCCCGATCGTGCTGTCCAAGCCAGATCATCCGGTCTCCAAGGCCATCGATGAGCTCGCCAGGAAGCTCGCCGGCACCAAGGCCGACGTCGCGACCACCACCCCCGTCAAGCGTGGCCTCTTCGGACGCCAGAAGAGGCAGTAGAGGACCATGAGCAGTCTCAGCGAGCGTCTGGCCGCCATGAACCGCAGCGTCGCCCAGACCACATCCCCCGAGCACAGCCGCCCCGACGACTCCTCCGGCGAGTCGCCGAAGCGACGGGCTGAGATGCCGACGGACAGCACGTCGCCGTCCGGCCCGCTGTCCGTGGTGCAGGACCCGGCTCACCCCGAGGAGGCCGGGGAGCCGGGCGCCGAGAGCTCGGCCACCAGGAGCAGCGCGAGCACCACCGCCTCGGAGAACGGCGGAAACGCCTCAGGTGCTGTGGTCGGGTCCGGCAGCGGTTCCGCAGCGGCATCCGCCACGGCCGCAGCAGCCGCAGCAGCCGCAGCAGCGGCCGCGAAGGCCGGTGGGCAGAAGGCCGCGCAGCGCGCGGAGGCGGTCAAGGACCGCTTCGAGGACCTCAAGGAGAGTGTGCACAGTGAGCTGCTGCAGCAGCTCGGTCCGCAGCTGTACGACGCCAACCTCGATGCTGCCGAGCTGGAGGCCAAGGTGCGCGTCGTGCTGGCCGACGTGCTCGCTGCCAGCAACCGCCCGCTGACGCGGCTCGACCGCGAGCGGATCACGCAGGACATCTCCGACGACATCCTGGGCTACGGGCCGCTGGAGCCGTACCTGCGCGACGAGGCCGTCGCCGAGGTCATGGTCAACGGACCCTTCGACATCTACCTCGAGCGCAGCGGCAAGCTGGTCAAGGTAGACGGCAAGTTCAAGGACGAGGCCCACCTCCGGCGCACCATCGACAAGATCGTCTCCCGCATCGGTCGTCGCGTGGACGAGTCCTCCCCCATGGTCGACGCGCGTCTCCCGGACGGAAGCCGGGTCAACGCCGTGGTTCCTCCGCTGTCGATCGATGGCAGCACCCTGACGATCAGGAAGTTCGCCACCGACCCGTTGACGGTCAACGACCTGATCAGGTTCGGCTCCCTCAGCGACCGCACTGCCGACTTCCTCGACGCGTGCGTGCGAGGGCGGCTCAACGTGGTCGTCTCCGGGGGCACCGGCGCCGGCAAGACGACCACCCTGAACGTGCTCTCGTCGTTCATCCCCTCCGACGAGCGCATCGTGACCATCGAGGACGCGGCCGAGCTCCAGCTCAAGCAGGACCATGTGGTGCGGCTGGAGTCACGACCGTCCAACATCGAGGGCAAGGGCGCGGTCACCATCCGCGACCTCGTGCGCAACTCCCTGCGGATGCGGCCCGACCGCATCGTCGTGGGCGAGGTGCGTGACGCCTCGGCCCTGGACATGCTGCAGGCCATGAACACCGGTCACGACGGCTCCATCTGCACGGTGCACTCCAACGGCCCGCGCGACACCTGCTCCCGGCTCGAGACGCTGGTGCTGATGGCCGGCATGGACCTGCCCATCCGGGCGATCCGTGAGCAGGTCGCCTCCGCAGTGGACCTCATCGTCCACCAGGCCCGGCTCAAGGACGGCACCCGACGCATCACCCACGTGACCGAGGTCGAGCGGATGGAGGGTGACGTCATCACGCTCCAGGACATCTTCCTGTTCGACAACACGGCAGGCTTCGACTCCGAGGGTCACTCGCTCGGCGCCCTCAGGGCGACGGGGCTGCGACCCAAGTTCCTGGAGAAGATGCAGCACAACAACGTCACGGTCGACCCCCGTGTCTTCGCGACCTCGGACTACCGATGACCAGTAGGCCCCGCCTCGCACGTCGGGCGGTCGCCGGCACGCTGCTGTCCCTGATGGGGTTGAGCCTCCTCGGCACGGCTCCCGCCTACGCTGAGGACACCGCCTCCATCGACCAGGCCTTCCCCATCAAGGGGGCCGTGCGTCTCCTGGTGTCGGTTCCGGGCGGTGACGAGGTGGACCTCGCCGGAGTGGATGTCGCCATCGAGGGCAAGGACGCGGACAGCGAGGCTGCGGAGGCCTCCCAGACCAGCTCGGTGGAGCGGACCTCGATCCTGGCCATCGACACCAGCGCGAGCATGGCGGGAACCCGCATCACCGAGGCCAAGAAGGCCGCCCAGGCGTATCTCGCGTCGGTGCCCGACAACGTCAGGGTCGGCGTCCTGACCTTCGACAGTGCGGTCAACCTCGTCGTTCCGCCGGGCCTCGATCGCGAAGCCGCTCAGGCCGCCGTGGCCTCGCTCCGGCTCAGCCGCCAGACCGCGCTGTACGACGGAGTCCTCGGGGCGCTCGACGCCGCCGGTCCGGGAGGCCCCAACGCCGGACAGCGCAAGATCCTGCTGCTCTCCGATGGCAAGGACACCACGCGCACGCCCCTGTCCGAGGTCGTGGACTCGGTCAAGAAGTCCGGCGCGGTCGTCGACGTCGTCTCCCTCCAGGAGGGCGACGAGGCCAACCGCCCGCTCAACGACATCGCCACCGCCGGCCGGGGCACCATGCTCACCGCGGACGACCCCGAGGCGCTGACCGCCGCGTTCGCCGAGGAGGCCGACGCCCTCGCCCGTCAGGTCGTCGTCACCGCTCAGCTGCCCGCCGGCTCCGACACCACGAGCGCCAACGTCACCGTGACGATCCCCACCTCGACCCAGCTGTTCCGGGCCTCGGCGTACCTGCCGGTCCGCACTGCCGCCGACCTCGCCGCCGAGCAGTCCGCCGTCGTCGGACCCCAGCCCGTGGTCGCCGGTCCCCTGGACCTGTCCCCGATGGTGATGTACGGCGCCGTCGCGGCCATGGCCCTCGGAGTCCTGGGTCTGATCGCGGTGCTGGCCTTCGCCGGCAACAAGTCGCGCAGCTCGCACGCGTTGAGCGAGCAGATGCAGGCGTACGGAGCCAACGCCCTCTCCGGGCCGGCGAGCGTGCGCAGCGACGCCGGCTCGAGCAACCCGTTCACCGGCCAGGCTCGCCAAGCGGCCGAGCGCGCGCTGGCCAACAACAAGAACCTCGAGGCCCGCACCGCCCACAAGCTCGAGGCGGCCGGCATGTCGCTGCGCCCCGCCGAGTGGCTGCTCCTACGAGCCGCCATCGCCATCGGCGGAGGCCTGGTCGGCGTGCTGCTCGGCTCGGGCAACGTCCTGGTCGGCGTGCTGGTCTTCGTCGGCGCCCTGATCACGCCGCCCCTCTACCTGCGCGTGAAGCGGCAGAAGCGGCTCAACGCGTTCAGCCAGGGACTGGCGGACACGCTGCAGCTGATGTCCGGAAGCCTGTCGGCCGGTCTCTCGCTCGCTCAGTCGATCGACACGATCGTCCGGGAGGGGCAGGAGCCGATCTCGGGCGAGTTCCGACGAGTGGTCATCGAGACCCGGCTCGGAGTCACCCTCGAGGACTCCCTCGACGGTGTCGGCGAACGCATGGAGAGCCGTGACTTCGCCTGGGTCGTGATGGCGATCCGGATCCAGCGTGAGGTCGGCGGCAACCTGGCCGAGCTCCTGCTCACCGTCGCTGCCACGCTGCGCGAACGCGAGTTCCTCCGCCGGCACGTCAAGGCGCTCTCGGCCGAGGGTCGACTCTCCTGCTACGTCCTGGGCGGGCTTCCGCCCGGATTCCTGGTGTACCTGACGCTGACGAAGCCCGACTACGTGGAGCCGCTCTACACGACGCCGATCGGCTGGATTCTTCTCGCCGGCATGGGACTACTGCTCTGCGTCGGCATGTTCTGGATGACCAAGGTCGCGAAGGTGGATGTCTGATGATCAGCTTGATCCTGCCCCTGGGCTTCGTGATGATCTTCGCCTCGATGTTCTTGGTGTTCGCCTCCCTCGGCGGCATCAACAAGGAGCGTGAGGGCGTCGGCCGCTCGATCGCCGTGCTCCAGGCCCTGACCGCAGCTCCTGTGGAGATGAAGGGCGAGCTGGACTCGAGCTTCACCGACCGGGTCCTGTTCCCCCTGCTTTCGCGCACCCAGGCCCTGGGCCGTCGACTCACTCCGGAGGACGCCAGCGAGCGCATCCGCGAGAAGCTGGAGAAGGCCGGTAACCCGTTCGGGTGGACCGTGGAGCGCGTGATGGCCGGCAAGGTGGTCGGGTTCGGCATCGCGCTGGTGCTCTCGCTCGTGCTGTCGCTGATCATGAGCCTCAGCTTCGTGCCGATGCTGCTCTTCGTCGTGTTCGCGTCGCTGGCCGGCTACATGTCCCCCAACCTCTACCTCTACCAGCAGACCTACGACCGGTCGGAGAAGCTGAGCCGCGCACTCCCGGACGCGATCGACCTGCTGACGATCTCGGTGGAGTCGGGGCTCGGCTTCGACGCCGCGTGCGCCCAGGTGGCCCGCAACACCGATGGTCCGCTGGCGGACGAGTTCGCGCGCATGCTCCAGGAGATGCAGATCGGTCGCGGCCGCTCGGCAGCGCTGCGATCGATGGGTGACCGGACCGACCTGCCGGACGTGCGCTCCTTCGTGAGCGCCATGGTCCAGGCCGACGCTTTCGGCATCCCGGTCGGTCAGGTGCTGCGGGTGCAGTCCTCCGAGATCCGCGTCAAGCGACGTCAGTGGGCCGAGGAGATGGCGCAGAAGGTGCCGGTCAAGATCCTGGTCCCTCTGATCTTCTGCATCCTTCCGTGCCTGTTCATCGCGGTGCTCGCTCCGGCCGGCATCAACATCATGAACAGCTTCTCGGGCAAAGTCTGACCGTGACTGAAGTCGGCCGGGTCGCCCTGGCAGCCCGGGTGTTCACGATCGCGGCACTGACCTCGATCGCCGGGCTCGCGGGGGCGGACTACCTCAGGAGCGCGCTCCTCGTGGTGGTGACGGCCGTCATCGCGATCGGGCTCTCGCTCAGCCGTCGGTTCTCCGAGACCACGGTGGCGCTGCTCGAGGGTTCGGTGGTGGCGGTGCTGGCTGCGCTGACCTACCCCGACCAGGCGGCCATCACCCCCTATCTCGCCATCCCCGCTCTCATCGGCGCCCTGGACCTGGGTGTTCGCGGACTGCTGCGGGTCGCGGTCACCGAGTTCAGCATCCTGTTGGCGCTCTCCCTGATCGTGGCGCGGGGGTGGGACCGCGAGGTGGCGGCCACCGGCTTCACCTGGCTGGCGACAGCCATCGGGATCGGCCTGATGGGTTCATCCATGCGCCGAGCCGCCACCCGCCCGGACGCCGATGCCTCCTACCGCAGCGCGGTGGCTCTGATCCGACGCCTCGAGGCACTCTCCGGCAAGCTCAGCGGCGGCCTGGACGCGGTGGGGATCGCCGAGCAGATCATCGGACGAGGCGGACAGCGTCGTGCCCACCCGGAGCGCGGGCGTCTTCGTGCGCTCCTCTCAGGGCTCGATGGCTCCGCTGCGCTACTCGGTCGGCACCCAGTCCGGCGCGATGGCCTGGGCCGAGACGCTGTCGGCCAGGTGCTGGGACGACGAGGCGATGATGCTGCATGAGCACCAGGTGGCCATTCCGCTCGCCGCCAACGACGAGATGATCGCTGTCCTCGTCCTCGACACCCTGCGACCCGTCGAGTCGAGTGCTGCGCTCGATCTCCGGGGAAGCTGTCCAGGCACGCCGTACAGCTCCAGGCGGCACTGCTGTTCGGACGCGTCCGGGACAACGCGATGAGCCAGGAGCGCCGTCGGATCGCCCGGGAGGTCCACGACGGGGTGGCCCAGGACGTGGCCTCGCTCGGCTACCTGGTCGACAACCTGGCAACCAGGGCGACCGATCCCGCGCAGCAGGCCCAGATCGCGCAGCTGCGTGCCGAGGTCACCCGGGTGGTGACCGAGCTCAGGCACTCGATCTTCGACCTGCGCCACGAGATCGCCGCGGGTGGCGGGCTCGGCGAGAGCCTGTCGGCCTACGCCAACCAGGTCAGCGCCACCTCCCCCATGACCGTGCACGTGACCCTGGACGAGAAGGGCCCCCGGCTTCCGGGTGAGATCGAGCACGAGCTGCTGAGGATCGCCCAGGAGGCGATGGCGAACGCCCGCAAGCACTCGGGCGCGAGCAACCTGTGGCTGCGGTGCACCGTGAGGTCACCCCACGCCGAGATCGAGGTGGGCGACGACGGCCTTCACCCGCACCTACCGAAGGCCGACTCGACAGGGACTGAAGATCATGGTGGAGCGCTCCCGCAACATCGGCGCGGGGCAGCTCGTCGTCGAGCAACCCGCAGCCGGACACCCCGGGACCCGCGTCCTGGTCCGTGTCGGCTCCTCCACCCGTTAGCCTGCACGAGGAGGCCGGGCCCGAGACCTGGATGCCAGATGACCACCGTCTTGCTGATCGACGACCACGAGCTGATCCGTCAGGGGCTCGCGGGCGCGTTCGCGCAGGCGGAGGGTTTCGACGTCGCCGGTCAGGCCGGTCTGGTGGAGGAGGGCCTCGCGCTCGCCCGAGACCTCTCGCCCGACGTGGTCGTCACCGACGTACGCCTCCCGACGGCTCCGGTCTCGATGTCGTCCGCACGCTCCGCAAGGAACGCCGCGACGTGGGGCTGGTGGTGCTGACCATGTACGCCGGTGACGAGCAGCTCTTCGCGGCCATGGACGCCGGGGCGTCGTCCTTCGTGGGGAAGGACGCCCCCACCTCCTCGGTGATCAGCGCAGCCAGGCAGGCCTCGATCGCCCCCCTCACGTTCGCCTGCGCCGGTCTCGGCGAGGCGCTGGTCCGGCGGATGGACTCGGGAGCACCCAGGCTCTCCGATCGTGAGCGCCAGGTCCTCGACCTGCTGGCGGAGGGACTGGGCGTGACCGCGATCGCCGGGCGGCTCTATCTCAGCGAGTCGACCGCCAAGAGCCACATCGGTCGCATCTACGAGAAGCTCGGTGCCGCCAACCGCGCACAGGCGCTCGTCTCTGCCATGCGGCTGGGACTGATCAGCTCGGCACACCCGCCGCCCTGAGCCTTCTCCCGCCACCGGATGTTCCGGTATGATTGGTCCCGTTCTGCGGTGTTAGATGTGAATAGTCTGAAATGACTAGTTCAACAACTACCCGAACGGGCTACCTGCATTTAGCCGGATGACTGATGTCCTGATCTGTCCCTTTTGGCATACTTCTTCCAGTAGCCGCTCTCGCGACACCACTCCACACGTAGTTCCACAGGGAAGGGAACACCTCATGCTCGAGTACATCCGCTCCATCACCAGCCGGCGCAACCAGGACGGCGCCTCCGCCGTCGAGTACGGCCTGCTGGTCGCCGGCATCGCCGCACTGGTCGTCGCCGTCGTGTTCGTCTTCGGCGGGGTCATCAAGAACTCCTTCCAGACCACCTGCAACGCGGTCAAGACCGGTTCTGGTGCAGCCGCGACCTGTTGATCTCTGCGCTCGGGGGCCCCGATCAGTCCGCTTCGGTCTGGTCCCGCCCCTGAGTCCGCTGCCTGACAGCGGTAGCTCGATCCCGAGAATCTCCCGCGCTGAGCACGGGGATGCAAGGTGGCCCCTCAGCGACTGCCGAAACGCGTCGCTGTGCCGGGGGGTGAGGAGACACCTGCACTGCGTCCGGTCACGCCAGCTGGCGTGACCGGACGCATCTCTTGTTACAGCCACCAGTCACCGTCACTCGTGCGGCTCCGGACAGGACGACCCGCCACCTGGGCCGGGCCTGCGAGCCCGACCGTCCGGGAGGGAAGGAACAACCTCATGCTTCAGCTATTCCGCGCCGACCGACGACGCCACCGCGACGAACGGGGCGCGTCGGCAGTGGAGTACGGCCTGCTCGTGGCCGGCATCGCTGCCATGGTCGTCGCTCTCGTGATGAGTCTCGGAGGCCTGATCCAGGGGTCCTTCCAGCAGACCTGCAACACCGTCAAGACCGGCTCCGGCGCCGCCTCGACCTGTTGATCGCCGCCTGCCTGTCCGATCGCACACCGGATCGCCTACCGCGCTTCTCGCTGCTGCTCCAGAGCGCGTGCGAGACCGATGCGCTGCACGGTCGTGGGGTGGGAGCCGAACCAGAACTGGCTCCACCGAGGTGGATCGTCGTCGCTGAGTGAGCGCGTGGCCAGCTTGCGTTGCATGGTCTCGAAACCGGAGTAGTCACCGGTCGCCTGCAGGGAGGGCCCCGATCTGCACGCGCCTCGATGGCCCGGCTGATGGTGTTCTCGACCGGGCTGGCCAGCAGTGCCCCGACGGTCGCGAGCGCGAGCACCAGCGCAGCCACCTCCGGCTGCCCGGCCTCGACCACCCCGGCGCGCGCCAGGAGCCGTCTGCGCGAGAGCGCCAGGCCCAGCAGCCCGCTGCCCAGCATGACGCCGCTGGCGGCCAGCACCGTGCCGATCAGCACGTCGTGGCTCCGGCTGTGGGCCGAGCCTGGTGAGCCACGATCACCAGGGTCTCGCGGCGCGGAACGTCGTTGACGAGGTTGTCGTAGAGCACCACGCGTCGGGTGCTGCCCAAGCCCGAGACGTACGCGTTGAGGGTGGTCGTGCGCCGCGAGGCGTCCGCGACCAGTACGTCGGAGACCGGGACCCTCTCGGCCCGGGCCAGCGCCAGGATCTCGCTGCGCAGCGGGCTCTCCGGCAGCGAGGCGAACCGGTTGAACAGGGGCTCGACCACCAGCGGATAGCTCCAGGACCCCAGCACCGTCAGCACGGCGCCGCCCAGCGCCGTGTACACCGGCCATCGCCGGGGCGAGCGCCGCGCCGTGCCGACCACCAGCAGGACCAGCACGGCGGCGAAGGCCCCGCCGACCAGCAACGAGAAGGCCTGGTCGCGCAGCCAGCCGCCGAGGGACTGGGTCGTGAGACCGGCATCCAGTGCGTTGGCGCGGAGGCTCAGCGCGAACGGTGCGGTGACCAGCTCCCCGACGGCCAGGATCGCGAACGCTGCCACCACACCGCGAAGCCACCACGGGCCCGGCGTCAGCCGCGCCAGCCGAGCGCCCCCACGGGGCTCAGGCCGAGCACCAGTGCCACCAGGAGCGAGAGCGCGAGGCTGGCCCAGGCCAGGTGCCGCTGCGCCGTGGAGTAGG
>CAWEUP010000003.1:0-39722 GCA_963812235.1 uncultured Actinomycetota bacterium
GGCGATGACCTTGCCGTCGGTGAGCGAGCCGGGGGTGAGCACGTCGTAGATGCCCATCGCGAACATCAGCCCTGCGAGGGACCTCCGATGTTGTCGCTCAGGTTGAGGTCGACCTCGAAGGGGAAGTCGTAGCAGCAGGACTGGATCCCGATCGGAAGGCGCTGTCCTGGGGGTCGTCGGTGGAGCCGGTCGTGCGCAGCTGGCGGGTGATGGGCTTGGACTCGCGCTCCACCTCGACACTCACCTCGGCCCCCACCGGCTTGCTGCGGACGGCCCCGGCGAGCTCCTCCAGCGACTGGACCCGCTCCCCGTCGATGCGCCTGAACACGTCGCCGACCTCGAGCTTGCCCTCCGCAGGACCGTCCTTCTCCACCGCGGAGACCTGGACGCCGGAGGAGAACGGGATGTCCAGCGCGCCCAGGGCCGCGGCGACCGCCAGCTCCTGGAGGAGGCCATCTGCACGGTCGACTGCTTGCGCACGCTGTCGCGGGTGGCCGTGGGCGGGTAGATCGCCTCGTAGGGGTAGACCGCCCGTCCGGGTCGAGCCAGGCGATCACCAGCTCGGCCAGGCTCGACCTTGTCGCTCCGCACCGCTCGGCACCACGGTCATCAGGCGCAGTCCACCCTTGTCGCGGTAGGAGGTTCGACCGCTGACCGAGATGATCGGTCTTGTCGTCGCTCGCCCAGCACGTTGACGTCGGTCCGGGCGAGAAGGTCACGTAGGGCACCGGCTCGCGCGCCGCCAGCGACGCTGACCCAGCCACCAGGAAGAACGCGAGAACACCGGCCCAGGTGCGGCGCTATGCGCCTCTCATCGGCAGGTTCGGAGCCAGGTCATGCCCCCAGCCTCTCATTGCGCGGCGGCCAAGCTCCGACCCGCGCGGTGTCGCGAGGCTGCGATGCCGGTTCAGGCCGAGCGACGCGCGCCGTCACCCGTCGAGCCGACCGGTGCGGGCACCGGCCGCTGAGAGGGTCGTACGGCGATCCCCGTGCTGCGCTCACCCAGTGGCCGCGGTGCGCTCACCCGGTCGGTGACCTCGCGCGGAAGGTCACGCATCATCGCTGCCGCGAAGCGCTCCTGCGCGGCGTCGGACCGGTCGGGGCTCAGGTCACGGGCCCGGCCGAGCCAGCCGACCCAGAGCATGGCGAGGAGGGTCACGATCGCAGACGGCAGCAGCCACAGCAGGATCTCCACGACCCCATGATGCCGACGCGAGCGCTCCCACTCGGCCACCGACACGCCCTGGCTAGGGAGAGTTGACCCACTCCTCGCGGCCGTCGTCGAAGACCTGGTGCTTCCACACCGGCACGCGCTCCTTGAGCCGGTCGATCATCGCCCGCGAGGCGTCGTAGGCCTGGCCCCGGTGGGCCGCCGATGCCGCCACGAGGACGGCGATGTCCCCGATCTCCAGGTGCCCGGTGCGATGGACCGCTGCGAGTGCCACCACCTCGAACTCCTCGGCCACCTCGACCGCCACCTCGGCAAGCCTCGCCAGCGCCGACGGGTGGGCCGTGTAGTCGAGGTGGTCGACGCCCTCACCGCCGTCGTGGTCGCGCACCATCCCGACGAACAGGTTCAGCCCACCGGCCGCGGGGTCCTCGACCGCGGCCAGCACCTCGGCGGGATCGAGTGCGGTCTCGCGCAGGTCGAGCAGTCTGATCGAGGGGGGCAGCACGGGCGCTGGCCCGTCGTTCGACGAGGAGGTCACCGGGCGAGCGTACGACCCGGGGACGGGGGGAGGTCCACGCATTGGCCGGGAGCGGTAATTTGGAGTCATGGACGACCGACCGGACGACAACAATCCCTTCAAGGGGACCCCCTTCGAGCAGATCTTCAACGCGCTCGGTGGAGCGGGTGGACTGGGCGGACTCGGTGGCCAGGGAGGGGCCGGCATGCCCGACCTCTCCGGCCTGATGGGCCAGATGCAGGCGATGATGGCGCCGTACGACGGGCCGGTGAACTGGGCCCTCGCCACCGACCTCGCGCGTCGCACCTCGGCGCAGGAGCCCGACCCGACCCCCGACCGCCAGGACCAGACCCGGGTCGCTGATGCCGTGCGGCTGGCCGACCACTGGCTCGACGAGGCCACGGTGCTGCCCTCGGGCGTGACCACCACCGCGGCCTGGAGCAGGGCCGAGTGGATCGAGCAGACCACCGACGTCTGGCGCGTCATCGTCGAGCCCGTCGCCGAGCACGTCGTGGCCGCCATGGGCAACGCGATGCCCGAGGAGGCACGGGCGATGGCCGGGCCGCTGATCGGCATGATCGGCAAGGCGGGCGGTGCGATGTTCGGCAGCCAGGTCGGTGCCGCCCTGGGTGGCCTGGCGGGTGAGGTGCTCACGGCGAGCGACGTCGGCCTGCCGTTGGGTCCGGCGGGCAAGGCGGCGCTGGTGCCGCACAACATCGCGGAGTTCGCGGAGGGTCTCGACGTCTCACCGGACGACGTGCTGCTCTACCTCTCGCTGCGCGAGGCCGCCCACCAGCGCCTGTTCGCGCACGTGCCGTGGCTGCGCCAGCACCTGATCTCGTCGGTCGAGGACTTCGGTCGCGGGGTCACGATCGACATGTCCGGCATCGAGCAGGCGATGGGTCAGCTCGATCCCACCAACCTCGAGGCGATCCAGGAGGCGCTGCAGGGCGGGCTGTTCGAGCCGCGGCAGACACCTGAGCAGACGGCGGCCCTGAGCCGGCTCGAGACCACCCTCGCGCTGGTCGAGGGATGGGTCGACGAGGTGGTCGGGCAGGCCACCCTCGAGCGGATGCCCGCGGCCACCAAGATGCAGGAGGCGATCCGGCGGCGCCGCGCCGCGGGCGGGCCGGCCGAGCAGACCTTCGGCGCCCTCGTCGGGCTGGAGCTTCGCCCCCGACGTCTGCGCGACGCCTCGGCGCTGTGGGGCTCGCTGCGCTCCCGGCAGGGCAAGGAGGCGCGCGACGCCGTCTGGGCGCACCCGGACCTGCTGCCGAACGCCGCCCAGCTCGATGACCCCCTGGGCTTCCGAGAGGACCTGCCCGAGGTCGACGAGCTCAGCGACGAGGCCTTCGACAAGGCGATCGGCGAGCTGCTGAACACCCAGGCTGACGAGGCCCCGACGACCCCGGAGACCAAGCCGGAGACCAAGCCCGACACGGGGCCCGACACGGGGCCCAGAACGGGGCCCAGAACGGGGCCCGAGACCGGACCGGACAGCGGGCCGGAGCCCAGCGACGACGAGTGAGCCTGCACACCGACGCCCTCGCCCTGCTCGACCGGTGGGAGGCGCCGGACCCGACCCAGGACCGGCTGCGCGCGACGTACTCCGACCACCTCCGCGAGCACCCCGACGGGCTGCGGCGCGCCTGCTTCCCTGCGCACCTCACCGCGGGCGCCCTGGTGCTCAGCCATGACCGGGAGCAGGTGCTGCTCAACCTGCACCGCAAGGCGCGGCGCTGGTTCCACTTCGGCGGACACCTGGAGCCGGCCGACCTGACCCTGGCCGGCGCCGCCCTGCGTGAGGCCACCGAGGAGTCGGGCCTGGACGGTCTCGAGGTCCAGGCGCAGCCGCTGCACCTCTCACGACACACGGTCGAGTTCTGCGACCCGCGCGGCCCGGTCGAGCACCTCGACGTCCGGTTCCTGGCAGTGCTGGGTGCGGACACCGAGCCGGTGGTGAGTGCGGAGTCCCTCGACGTGCGCTGGTGGCCGGTCGCCGACCTGCCCACCGACGCGCCGGACATGGTCGACCTGATCGGGCTGGCGCTCCGCCGTCAGTGAGCCCGCGGTCAGTGAGTCCGCCGTCAGTGAGTCCGCCGTCAGTGAGTCCGCCGTCAGGAAGGCGGTGCCGGTCGGTCGGTTCGGTCGGGTCGGTCGGGCTGGAGTGCACGAATCCCTCGAGAAAGCCCTTGGCCCGTTCGGCCCGGGGGAAGCGGTCCACCCATTGCCAGAAGCGCGGACTGTGGTCGGGCTCGATCAGGTGCGCCAGCTCGTGCAGCAGGACGTAGTCGACCACCCAGGCCGGAAACGGCTGCAGCCGGTCGGAGAGCCGGATCTTCCCGGTCGAGGTGGTGCACGAACCCCACCGGGTGGTCATGTTCGCGACCCAGCGGACCGAGGTCGGCCGCGCCTGCCCGTCCAGGTACTGCTGACTCAGCGTGCCCGACCGCAGCATCAGCTGGTCGTCGGTGCGTCGGCGACGCTTCTCGGTGCGCGCGAGCCGGCTCGACCATGGTGGTCACCCACTCGGCCTCCTCGGCGCGAGTGAACCTGTCCGGGATCATCACGATGACCACACCGTCGCGGCGGTAGGCCGAGACGGTGCGCTTGCGGCGCCGGGAGCGGCGCACCTCGACGGGGTCGGGCATGGAAGAAAACTAGCCGCAGGCACCGACAGTCCCCCGTCCCGCCTCCACCGGGGTCAGGGACGTGCCCAGGTCAGCAGCCGGTCGAGCGGCCAGGTGTTGACGATGCGATCCGGGTCGAGGCCGAGCTCCTCGGCCCGCGCGCAGCCGTAGGCGAGGAAGTCCAGCTGACCCGGTGCGTGCGAGTCGCTGTCGATGGAGAACAGGCAGCCCATCTCGATCGCCTGCCTCAGCAGGTCGGTGGGCGGATCGCGACGCTCGGGCCGGGCGTTGATCTCCACGGCCGTGCCGGTCTCCACGCAGGCACCGAAGACCTGCTCCGCGTCGAACTGGGACTGGTTGCGCTTGCCGCGGCTGCCGGTGACCAGCCGCCCGGTGCAGTGCCCGAGCACGTTGGTGAACGGGTTGTGCACCGCGGCGACCATCCGTCGGGTCATCGCCGGCGCCTCCATGGCCAGCTTGGAGTGCACCGAGGCGACCCGCACCTCGAGCCGGGCGAGCAGCTCCTCGGTCTGGTCCAGGGCACCGTCGTCGAGGATGTCGACCTCGATGCCCTTGAGCAGCCGGAAGCCGCCACCGCCCAGGTGCTCGTTGACCGCGTCGACGACCTCCAGCTGACGGGTCAGCCGCGCCACCGAGAGGCCGTTGGCGACCTTGAGCCGTGGCGAGTGGTCGGTCAGCACGAGGTACTCGTGACCGAGCTCCATGGCGGTGAACGCCATCTCCTCGATCGGCGAGCCGCCGTCGGACCAGTCGCTGTGCGAGTGCAGGTCGCCGCGCAGCCGGCTGCGCAGCTCCTCGCCGCCTTCGACCAGCGGTCCGCCGGTCTCGCGCTCGAGGCGGGCGAGCCGCTCCGGCGTACGCCCCTCGACCGCCGCCTCGATGACCTTCGCCGTCGAGGCCCCGATCCCCGGGAGCTCGCGCAGCGTCCCTGCCCGCACGCGCGCCGTGACCTCGTCCCCCAGCGGCAGGATCGTCTCGGCGGCCGCTCGGAAGGCCTTGACCTTGTAGGTCTCGGCGCGGCTTCGCTCGAGCAGGAAGGCGATCCGCCGCAGGGCGCCCACGGCGCTCCCGGTGTAGTCGTCGTCGGTCGCTTCGTCGCGTTGCTGCCTCACACCCGCCATTGTGGCTCCCCGGCGGCGATCCTCACCGTCGTCCACAGCGAAGTACCGGTCTTCCACACGTTATCCACAGGGTTATCCACAGCCGGTGTGTAACCCTGTCGGATCCGGGTGGACCGGCCCGTTGACCGCAGCCGGATGGCTCACTACCGTTACCGCGCATAAGAGGCCCTCGATGAGCCGCTCGCGTTCGCAAGGGGAAGGCAAACGCCAGCGTCTCGTCGGGGGCCTCGCTCCGCCGGTGGCCCCGGCGGCCGAGCTCAGACGCCGGTGAACCTGGGGGCCCGCTTCTCGCGCGCGGCCCGGATCCCCTCCTGCAGGTCGGCGGTGGCGAGCGTCACCGGCTGCGCCAGCGCCTCCCACTGGAGGCACGACTCGAAGTCGTGGTGCCCGCCGTCGCGCAGGGCGAGGGTGGTGTAGCGGCTCGCGATCGGAGCCGTGGCCGCGATCCCGAGGGCGATGTCGGCGACCGCGCTGTCGAAGTCCGCGGCGGGGAAGACGCGCGAGACCAGGCCGAGCTGACGCGCCTCGTCCGCCTGCACGGTGCGCCCGGTGAGCAGCAGCTCGCGGGCATTGGCCTCGCCGACCGCGTTCGGCAGCAGGTAGGTCGCCGCCATGCCTGGGTTCATGCCCAGCTTCACGAACGGGACGCCCAGCTTGGCCCCCTCGGCCGCGTAGCGGATGTCGCAGGCCAGCGCCAGGCACAACCCGGCGCCGATCGCGTGCCCGTTGACCGCGGCGATGGTCGGGACCTCCAGCCTCCGGATCGAGAGCCAGGCCCGGTAGAAGGTCATCATCCGGGTGCGCAGGTAGTCGACCTCGGCGTCTGGCTCGCTCGCGATCCAGCCGGTGTTCCCCCCGGAGCAGAACGCGGTTCCCTCCCCCGTGACCACCACCACGCGCACCGAGGTGTCCCCGGCCAGCCGGTCGATCGCCGCCACCCAGGAGGCCGTCATCTGGTCCGACATCGCGTTGCGCTGCGTCGGGTTGTCGAGCACCAGCCGCACCACGCCGTCGGCCGGGCGCTCCAGGCGCAGGTGCTCGAAGTTCTCGCTGTCGTGGGAAGTGGTTGCCATGCGCGGAGATTACGCCGTGGGACACGCTGGCGCCCGGAACGGCCCCTGCGGGGATCGAGCGTGAGCGTGGACTAGGGTCGAGCGAGGTTCAAGCACCGAACCCCGGCGGGTTTCTACTCGAAACACGCGCCGAGACCACCAAAAACCAACGATGAGGAGGCCGTCATGGCGGAGACCTGGAGCGGCGAGTTCTACTGCGTGAAGTGCAAGGCGAAGCGCGAGGCCAGCGGCGAGGTCAGGGTCAACGACAAGGGCACCCGGATGGCCAAGGCTGTGTGCCCCGAATGCGGCACCAACCTGAACCGCATCCTCGGCAAGGCCTGACTCTCGACGAGCAAGACCGACGCTCGACGCGACCCGGCGGGTTCCCTCTCACACGAGGGACCCGCCGTCGTCGTTCCCGGGGAGGCTCGCCTCCCCCTGTGGATGACGCTGACGGCAGGCTGAGCATCTGCTCTACCGTCCCGGCATGCACCCGCCGACCGCTCGTCCCCAGCTGGCTCCGGGCCTGCGCGTGGTCAGGCGCGGCCCCCACCACCTGCAGGTCGGCCTCTACGACGGCCACCGGGCCGTGCTCCCCCGCTCCGAGAGCGTCCAGCGCACCTTGGCCCTGTTGCTGGAGCGCCGACCCGTCGGGGACGACCCCGCGGTGCTGGCAGTGCTCGCCACCCTCGACGGGCACGGGCTGCTGACCTGGGAGCCGAGCGCGGCCCGGGCCCGCCCGAGGGTGGGCCTGCTCGGGAGTCTGGACGTTCCCGGTGTCCCGGACGCACGGGCACTGCTCGAGGCCGCCGGCCTGTCGCCGGCTCCGGCGAGCGGGAGTGTCGAGGTGGCGGTGGTCCTCAGCGTGGGCGAGGTCGACCGGGTGCTGCTGGACCCGTTGGTCCGCGCCGGGACCAGCCATGTCGTCGTACGTCTGGTGGACGGGGGCGCGATCCTCGGGCCGTTCGTGGTCCCCGGGTCGACCGCGTGCCTGCGCTGCATCGACGCGCAGCACAGCGTCCACGACCCCGACCACGTCGCCGTGACCGCTCGCTACGTGCGAGCCACCGGCCATCCACGCGCCGACGGCACCTCGGACGTCGAGCCGGCGCTGGCAGCGCTCGCCCTCGCCTGGGCGGTGCGCGACGTCGCCGCGCACCTCGCCGGTCGGGAGCCGTCGACGTGGTCGCGGACGATCCTGCTCTCCGACGCGCCCGCTCGTCGCGTCGAGCACAGCTGGCTGCGACATCCTCGATGTGGATGTTGCTGGCAGGCCCATCACCGCTTGTCGGGCACCATGTAGGCATGACCCTGCCTCGCCCCCGGCGCCTTGTGTGAACGACCTACCGCGCAAGGCCGTCGCGCGCACGGCCAGGCTGGCCGCGCTGCCGCTCGGGTACGCCGGCCGGACAGCGCTCGGACTGGGCAAGCGGATGGGTGGCGCCTCCGCCGAGTCGGTGCTCTCCGACGTCCAGCAGCGCACCGCCGAGCAGCTGTTCCGCACGCTCGGCGACCTCAAGGGCGGAGCGATGAAGTTCGGACAGGCGATGTCGATCTTCGAGGCCGCCCTGCCCGAGGAGCTCGCCGCGCCGTACCGCGAGCAGCTGACCCGGCTGCAGGACTCCGCACCCCCGATGCCGACGATGACCGTGCGACAGATCCTCGCGCGCGAGCTGGGGGCGGACTGGAAGGACCAGCTGGTCGAGCTGGAGCCGGTCCCGGCGGCCGCGGCCTCCATCGGCCAGGTGCACAGGGGCAGCTGGTCCGACGGCCGCGAGGTGGCGGTCAAGGTGCAGTACCCCGGCGCAGCCGAGGCACTGACCTCCGACCTGCGCCAGCTGGCCCGGGTGGCGCGCGGCATCGGGCCCATGGTCCCGGGCCTGGACATCAAGCCGCTCATCGCCGAGCTCCAGGCTGCGCACCGTCGAGGAGCTCGACTACCGGCTCGAGGCCGAGGCGCAGCGCGTCGTTCGCCCTCGAGTTCCGTGACGACCCCGACATCGTCGATCCCCGACGTGGTCGCCTCCTCCGGCACCGTGCTGGTGACCGAGTGGATGGAGAGCGCCGACTCGCTCGCGCACATCATCCGCGACGGGCACCCAGGCCGAGCGGGACCACTACGGCTACCCACTTCCTGCGGTTCATGTTCGAGGCCCCCGGCCGCACCGGCATGCTGCACGCCGACCCGCACCCGGGAAACTTCCGGCTGCTGCCCGGCGAGGACGGCAGCCCCGGCCGGCTCGGCGTGCTCGACTTCGGCGCCGTGGCACGGCTGCCCGAACGCCAGCTGCCGCCGCTCGCTCGGCGCCCTGATCCGGATCGCGACCATGGAGGACTACGAGCAGCTGGTCACCGCGCTGCGCGACGAGGGCTTCATCCGCGAGCGCATCCGGATCGACGCCGACCAGCTGCGCGCCTACCTCGGCCCGTTCATCGAGCCGGCCAGCGTCGAGGAGTTCAGCGTTCTCCCGCGGCTGGATGCAGGACCAGTTCCGCCGCGTCAACGACCCGAGCGGAGAGGCCTACGCCGGCGATGCTGCGGCTGAACCTGCCGCCGGCGTACGTGCTGATCCACCGCACCTTCGCAGGCGGCATCGGCGTGCTCAGCCAGCTGGAGGCGAAGGTGCCGTTCCGCCAGGTGCTCCGGGACTCGCTGCCCGGCTTCGCCGACTGAGCCCGGCGGCGCTCACCACCACTCGGAGTCGAGCTTGGCCTCCATGGCTCGCAGATGGCTGCGGGAGCAGTCGTCGCAGTACCAGCGAGACCGGCCGTTCTCGACCGAGGAGATCCAGGTCAAGGGCGGGGTCTCGGTCTCGGCGACGGCGCCGCACATCGAACAGGTGACCACGCCTCCACCCTAGGTCAGCGCCCCTGGGGCGTTCGCGCCTGTCAGAGAACCGGTCAGAGAACCCGTCGGAGAGCCGCCTGAGCACCCGGGGTCACAGCACCCTGGCCACGGCCCCGCGAGCACGGTCGTCGGCTCGCGCGGCCCTGCGAGAGGCACGCGCCGCCCGTCTTGCCAGGCGCTGGGCCCGGGCCTGCAACCTGCGTGCGCGGGCGGTCTCCCGCGCACGCCGGCTCTCCTCGAAGTCCTGCACCCGTGCTTGGTGGCTGGCAGGTGCCAGCGCCACGGAGGTGAAGCTCATCGTCCTGCTCCTCAGTCTCATGGATGTGTCGTACGGCCGGGTCTCAGGCCGGGTCTCAGGCCGCGGAGGCCGCGTCCTTGCGCGGCCGCCCGCGCGGGCGCTTGTACGGGACCACGGCTCCGGACAGCAGCAGCTCGCCGCCCCAGACCCCCCACGGCTCCCGGCGCCGCAGCGCCCCGGCCAGGCACTGCGCCTGCACCGGGCAGCCTCGGCACATGGCCTTGGCGCGCTCGACGTCGCTGGGCGACTCGGCGAAGTACAGCTCCGGGCTCTGGGTCCGGCACGGCCACGTGCTCGGATCGAGGTTCCCCTGCGGGACAACACTGCGGTGCATGTGGGTGTCACCTCCTCGTGACGAGAGAACTGGTTGCTCGATGGTCGGGACGCAGAGGAAAGGCCGCGGATCCCTGGGCGGGTTCCGCGGCCTGAAGGCTGCTGAGGGCTGAGCGAGGCTCAGGTGGTCAGCGGACTCCAGCGGTAACCCGTGGTCATGGCGGTCTGCGGGCAGACGTCGGCCAGGAAGCGGAGGCGGGTGGGCGCGTCGAAGGCGGGCCGAAGCGTGATCGGGATGAGCAGCTTCACGGCGCACCTCCTCGAGGAGACAGTCAGCTCGGACGGCGTACGAGCGGTTGCCCATCACGCTACGCCTGCGCCCTGCCGGCAGGCAATCGATTTATTCAGGCCAGGATCGCGAGCAGCTCGTCGGCGTACTTGTCGAGCTTGGTCTTGCCGATGCCGTTGATGGTCTGCAGACCCCGGCGGTCGGTCGGCTTGACCTCGGCAAGGGCCTCGAGGGTGGCATCGGAGAACACCACGAAGGCCGGGACGCTCTGCGCGTCGGCCTGCTCCTTGCGCCAGGACCGCAGCAGCTCGAACAGCTCCTCGTCGTAGGGCACCGGACAGTCCTGGCAGTAGCCGCGGTTGCGCTCACGCGAGCTCGCCAGCGGCTTCTGGCACTGCTTGCACACCGCCGCCTTCTTGGCGCGGTGCCGCGAGCCGCGTGCCGCGGTGGCTCCCTCGGGACGGTCCGTGGCCGACTCCGGCCGCAGACCCGCGAAGAAGCGCGACGGCTTGCGCCGTGCCTGCCCACCCGGGTTGCGGGCCAACGACCACGAGATCCACAGGTGCAGGCGGGCCCGGGTGACGCCCACGTAGAGGAGCCGGCGCTCCTCCTCCACCGCAGCGGGAGTGTCCGCGTAGGTGATCGGCATCGACCCGTCCTGCATGCCGCACAGGAACACGGCGTCCCACTCCAGGCCCTTCGCCGCGTGCAGCGTCGCCAGGGTCACGCCCTCGGCCACCGGAGCATGCTGCTCGTGGGCGCGGCGGTCCAGCTCGGAGACGAAGCCGGCCAGGTCGGGCAGCTCGTCCCGCGGCCGTCTCGCTCTCGGCGTAGTCGGTCGCCTGCGCGACCAGCGCCTGGAGCGACTCCCAGCGGTCGCGCGCCTGGCCTCGAGCAGTGGGGGCCTGGGCGGACCACCCCATGCCGGTGAGCACGGCACGCACCTGCTCGACCACGGCGTCCCCGGTCGCGGAGGCCGCGCGCAGCTGTCCCCGCAGCAGGGCCAGGGCCTGGCGCACCTCCTGGCGCTCGAAGAAGCGGGCGGCACCCCGGACGACGTACGCGACGCCGTGCGCGGTCAGCGCCTCCTCGAAGGACTCGGACTGCGCGTTGATCCGGAACAGCACCGCCATCTCCCGCAGCGGCACGCCGGCGCGGCTCAGCCGGCTGATCTCCGCAGCCACGGCGTCCGCCTCGGCGACCTCGTCGCTGGACTCCCTCCAGGTGACCGCCGCGCCGCTCTCGACCTGCGCACGGAGCAGCACACTGGTCGTGGCCGAGTCCTTCAGCAGCGCGTTGGCGGTCTCGATCACCTGCGGCGTCGAGCGGTAGTTGCGCACCAGGTCGATGTTCTTCGCGCCGGGGTACTTGGCCGGGAACTCGGTGAGGTAGCCGGCGCGGGCACCGGCGAAGGAGTAGATCGTCTGGGCGGGATCGCCGACGACGCAGATCTCGTCGCGGCCACCCAGCCACAGGTCGAGCAGCGCGGACTGGATCGGGCTGACGTCTTGGAACTCGTCGACGGTGAACCACTTGTACTGCCGGTGCACCTCGGCAGCGACCCGTTCGTCCTCGCTGAGCAGGGCCGCTCCGATCAGCAGCACGTCCTCCATGTCCATGCGCCCCTGGTCGCGCTTGAGCTCCTCATAGCTGCCGAAGACATGGGCGACGGTGCCGGCATCCATCCCACTGACCTCGCGACCGCGGCCGGGAGCCAGCCGCTCGTAGTCGTCGGGACGGACGTTGCTCACCTTGGCCCACTCGATCTCACTGGCCAGGTCTCGCAGCAGCGCCTGGCTCACGTCGACTCGGTTGCGGCGTGCTGCGCCGGCCACGATCGGGATCTTCGACGCGGTGAGCTCCGGGGGCTGGCCGCCGTAGACCTTGGGCCAGAAGTAGCGCACCTGGCGCAGCGCCGCGGAGTGGAAGGTCCGCGCCTGCACGGCCGAGGCACCCATCGAGCGCAGTCGGGTGCGCATCTCGCCGGCGGCCCGGGTGGTGAAGGTGACCGCGAGCACCTCCATGGGGTTGTAGACCCCCGAGGCGACGCCGTACGCGATCCGGTGGGTGATCGCCCGGGTCTTGCCGGTGCCGGCGCCCGCGAGCACCCGCACGGGGCCGCGCAGCGCCGTGGCGACCTCACGCTGCTCGGGGTCGAGCGCGCTCAGCAGATCATCAGCAGGCATTTCGGAAATGTTCTCCGTCGTCGTGGTGTTTGGTACTGGTGACGAGCGTAAACGCGAGAGAGGACAGTCAGTGACCCAGGAGTCCACCCTGTTGGAAACCACCAAGAGCTTCACGATGTACACCACCCCGTGGTGTGGCTACTGCCACCGGCTCAAGAGCCAGCTGGACCGTGAAGGGATCACCTACGACGTGGTCGACATCGAGCAGGACCCGAGTGCGGTCGCCATCGTGATGGCTGCGAACAACGGCAACCAGACGGTGCCGACCCTGGTCTTCAGCGACGGAACCGCCTCCACCAACCCCTCGCTGGCCCAGGTCAAGGGCAAGATCGCCGCTCTCTGAGCGATCGGCCGCCTCCGGGTCACCACTGACCCGGCAGGCGGCCGCCGTACCAGTGCTCGATCAGGGATCGCGAGATCGAGACTCCGCCGGGGAGGATCAGCCGACCCGACTCGGCTGCGTCCCGCATCTCCTCACGGGTGAACCAGAGCGCTTCCTCGATCTCCGAGCCGTCCACGTTGATGGCCGTCTCGACCGCCCGTGCGATGAAGCCCACCATCAGGCTCGCCGGGAGCGGCCACGGCTGGCTCCCGAAGTAGCTCACCTCGCCGACGACGACGCCGGTCTCCTCACGCACCTCCCGGCGTACGGCGTCCTCCATGGTCTCGCCGGGCTCGACGAAGCCCGCCAGCGTGGAGAAACGGTGCGGCGGCCACGCGGGACTTCGACCCAGCAGCGCTCGCTCCTGCGCGGATCCCGGCTCGCCGTCGGTGACCACCATGATCACGGCGGGGTCCGAGCGCGGGAACTGGTCCGTGCCGCAGCGGGTGCAGCGGAGCACGTGCCCTGCCTGCCGTGGCTCCAAGGTGGCGCCGCATCGGGGACAGTGCTTGATGGAGCGGTGCCACTCCGCCATGCCGATCGCGTGCAGCACGAGCGGAGCATCGACCAGGTCCTCGGCAGCCAGCGAGGCGACCACTGATCGCAGCGCCACCCACTCCTGGGGGTCCCCCGGCGACTCGGCGGGATCGAGGACCACCGCGAAGTGCTGCACCCCGGCGCGCTCACCGAGCAGCACACGCAGGCCTTCCGGAGCCTCCTGGGGAGAGACCCAGCTGATCCGGCCCCGGACCGGGCGCAGCCGCGTCCCCGCGATGACGAGCACACGGGTCGCCGGGTCGCCCCACCGCTCGTCGAGCCACTCGTCGTCGGTGCGGTGCGCACCGTGCCGGTCGTGGGCGTGCTCGGAGAGCGCGACGTGCGGCAGCGACCGGCTCATGGCACCCTCCGCGGCGCGAGAGGCTGAAGTTCGCTGCTCGTGTCCATGACCGGGAGGTTAGCCCTAGGGTGTGGGCCAATGAGCACTCACATCGGGGCCGAACCTGGTCAGATCGCCAGCACTGTCCTCCTTCCCGGCGACCCGCTGCGGGCCAAGTGGATCGCCGAGAACTTCCTCGAGGACGCCACCTGCTACAGCGAGGTGCGAGGCATGTACGGGTTCACCGGCACCTGGCACGGCGAGCGGGTCTCGGTCCAGGGGTCGGGGATGGGGCAGCCCTCGATGTCGATCTACGTCAACGAGCTGTTCCAGGACTACGACGTACGCCGCGTGGTGCGCGTCGGCTCCTGCGGGGCGCTGACCGAGCAGGTGGCCCTGCGCGATGTGGTGATCGCGTCCGGTGCCTGCACCGACTCCTCGATGAACCGGCTGCGCTTCCACGGCCTCGACTATGCGGCTGTGGCGGACTTCGACCTGCTCCGCGCCGCGCACGACGCGGCCGCGGCACGCGAGGACGTCACCGCCCATGTCGGGCTGATCTTCTCCGGCGACACGTTCTACTCACCGCGCCCGGAGCTGATGACCCCCATGGTCGACCACGGTGTCCTGGCCGTTGAGATGGAGGCCTGCGCGCTGTACACGCTGGCGGCTGCCTACGGACGGTCGGCGCTCGCGATCTGCACGGTGAGCGACCACATCGTGACCGGCGAGGAGGCGACCTCATTGGAGCGGGAGCAGACCTACCTGCCGATGATCGAGATCGCCCTGACAGCGGCGCTCGAGGCCGCGCGAGCCCAACAGCCCTAGCAGCGTTCGAGGGAGCGGGACTGCTGCTCGATCACGGTCGCCCGAGCAGCCGGCGCGTGGTGCGGCTGCTCCTCGACCCGTGCGGGGAGACGGACGCAGTTGATCGTGTCCTGACGCACGACGCACACGTCGCCGTTGGTCTCCATCATGGCCACGCCGTGGCCGTCGCTGTTCAGCACCCGACCGGTGATCCACTCGCCGCCGATGTGCATCCGGATGGTCAGGTCGTCGGCCTTGGCGCGGTCCAGCGCCTGCCCGATCGTCAACAACATCGTAGATCCGAACACCGTTGCCTCCTTCCGTCGCGTCTTGCCGTTTCGTAGATCTTTGAGTATTACGACACGGTATGGGTAGTAAGGTCACATATTGTCCGATACTGGTCTACACCGCAGGACCTTGTGCAGCCAGGATTTCCTCAAGTGCTTGACGGTTGGGCAGTTCGTCTGGCTCGACGGTCTCCCCCGACCGCACGTAGTGGAAGACCACGCGCACCCGCTCCGGGGCCACCCCCACCAGCTCTGCCCAGGCGACGCGGTAGATCGCGAGCTGGAGCGGGTCCGCGGTGGCCCGCTGGTTGGTCTTCCAGTCCACGATCAGCCAGCCGCCGTCGGGTTCGGCGTACACCGCATCGATGCGGCCACGCACGACCTGACCCGCGAGCACCAGGGCGAAGGGCGGCTCGACCGCGTGGGGGACGCGATCGGCGAAGCTCCCGGCCTCGAACCGCTCGATCAGCTCCGCCAGCTCCTCCTCGTCGCCGATGCCCAGGTCACCGCGACCCGGCAGGTCGTCGGGGTCCAGGAGCGACTGCTGCCCGAAGCGGGCCTCCACCCAGGCGTGGAACCGGGTGCCGAACCGGGCGGCCGGTGACGGCTGGCGCGGCATCGGCCTGGCGAGCTCGCGGGCGAACTGCTGCGGATCCTCTCGCAGCCTGCCCAGCGAGGTCGCGGACAGACTGCTCGGCAGCGGCACCTCGACCACGTCCGCACGGTCGCGCCGCGCCTCGGTCAGCAGCCGCTCGAGCTCCTCGTCCCACTCGGCGACCTGCGCGGTCTCGATCATGTCGAGGTCGTCGTCGGGCAGGTGCGGGTCGGTCCGGCTCACCAGGGCCGCAGCCTCCAGCCGCAACCCGGCCTCGCGGCCTCGACCCGTGGCCGGCCACGGCCGAGAGGTGTCCACGCCGTCGTAGGGGTTGGCATCCCCCTTCTCCGGCTTGTCCTTCCAGCTGACCTGCTCACCCCACTCCTCGAGCTGGTCACGGAGCAGCACCTGGTAGCCGGAGGGTCCGAAGGGAGTCTTGCGCTGGCCCCACAGGTAGGAGGTCACCGAGAGCCGATGGGCGGCCCGGGTGAACGCCACGTAGCCCAGTCGCAGCTCCTCGACCGCGTCGTGCGCGCGGGTCTCCGCGCGGAACGCGTCCAGGGCCGCCTTGTCGTGACCACGGAGCTGCGGCTGCTCGGCGGCGTCACCGCGCAGCGGGGCCGGCAGGACCGCCGGCGAGGACGTCCAGAGCGTGCGCGAGCGGTTGGAGGGGAACCTCGTCTCGCAGACCCCGACCAGGAAGACCGCGTCCCACTCCAGGCCCTTGGACCGGTGCACGGTGAGCAGCTTGACCGAGTCGGCCTCGGTCGGTGTGGCGACGTCCAGACCGTTGCCCTGGTCGTCCTCGGCCGTGAGGTAGGCGAGCAGCGCCGGCAAGGTGACGTCTCCGTCGACCGCCTGGAACTCCGCGACCGCCTTGAGGAACAGGTCGAGGTTGTCCCGCCTCGCGGCTGCGGCCGGGCTCGTGGAGGAGGCCAGCTCGATGTCGATTCCGGTGGTGTCGATGATGCGGCGGACGACGTCGAGGATCGGCTCACCCGCGGCCGCCCGCAGCGCGCGGAGCTCGGCGGAGAGCATCGCGAACCGCTCGCGTGCCTGGTCGGAGTACGCCGCCTCGCCCGGGTCGTCCAGGGCGTCGCTGAGGGCTGCGGTCTCCGCAGGGTCGATGCCGTCGGCGATCGCGGTCAGCTCCTCGGCGATGCTCCCCCGGTCAGCCGCCCTGGGACCGCCTCCCGGCGATCTCAGCGGCCCGCTCACCGAGCAGCCTGAGGTCTCGCGGTCCGATCGCCCAGCGGGGACCCGTGAGCAGGGTGAGCACCGCGGGATTGGCCGTCACGTCGTGCAGCAGGGTGAGCACCGCGACGATCTCGGCGACCTCGGGCAACCGGAGCAGCCCGGAGAGGCCGACGATCTCGACCGGCACCCCGACGCCGGTGAGCGCGTCGAAGACAGCCTCGGCGGTGCTGTTGTCCCGGGTGAGCACACCGATGTCGGACCAGCGGGCGTCGGCCGAGGCCTCGTGGACCGCTCGCACCTGCTGGGCGAGCCACTCCAGCTCCTCGTCGGCCGTGGTGAACACCTCCGTGCTCACCTCACCCGGCACCTCGGTCGCCGCCGTCAGCGCCGCCACCTCGGGCAGCTGGGCGTAGAGCGGTCCGGCCAGCCGGTTGGCGACGGCCAGGATGCGTTGGTCCGAGCGCCGGTTGACGGTGAGCGGCAGCACGGGCACGCCGCCCGAGGCGGCAGGGAAGGTGCCGGCGAAGTTGAGGATGTTCGCCACCGAGGCACCCCGCCAGCCGTAGATGGCCTGGTTCGGGTCACCGACGGCGGTGACCGGGTGACCCAGGCCGGTGCTCGCACTGGGGCCGGAGAAGAGCCGGGACAGCATCTGCGCCTGCGCGACCGAGGTGTCCTGGTACTCGTCGAGCATCACGACCTTGAACTTGGCGCGCTCCAGGGCGCCCACGTCGGGCTGCTCCTGCGCCAGGGCGGCAGCCAGGGCGATCTGGTCGGCGAAGTCCATCAGTCCCAGCTCGGACTTCAGCCGGCGGTAGGCGCGGACCAGTCCCATCAGGTCGGCCCGGCGGTTCACTGCCGAGAGCGCCTTGTTGACCGCCTCCTTGTAGGTGGTGCGGTTCTTGCCGATCTTCTCCTCGGCGAGAGCCCGCTCGAAGCCGTGCCGCTCCCCCGCGTCGAACGCCAGCACGTCGTCGGGGCTGACCAGGTGCTCGCTCATGGCGCCGTCGAGCGCGAGCAGGTTCTGGATCACCGTCGGGGGATGGTCGGAGAGCTCCTGGACGTCGCCGGTGTAGCGCTCGACCGCGCGCGCGCCGAGCTGGTAGCGGGAGGCATCGGTGATCACCCGGGTGTCGGGTTCGTGACCGATGCGCAGCCCGTGCTCGGTCAGGAGGTTCGCCGCGTAGGCGTTGTAGGTGGCCACGGTCGGCTCCAGCGCGTCGACGGAGTCCTGATCGGGGTCCGCTCCTGGGTCCACTCCTGGGTCCACTCCGGGGCCCTCTCCGGCCACCGGGAGTGGAGTGGGGGTGCCCGGGCTCGAGACCCCCGCCGTCTTCAACGCGTCCCGGATGCGCCCGCGCAGCTCGCTGGCGGCCTTGGTGGTGAACGTCAGCCCGAGCACCTCGTCGGGGCGCACCTGCCCGGTGACCACGAGGTAGACGACGCGGGCCGCCATCAAGGTGGTCTTCCCCGAGCCCGCACCCGCGATCACGACCGCCGGCGACAGCGGCGCGGAGATCGCGGCCCACTGCTGCGGACTGACCTCGTAGTCGGCCTTCATCACGGCGCGGAGCTCCGCCGCGGAGTTGATCGGCCTCACTGTGAGAGCACCGCCCCCGCGCTTCGTGCCGGGCAGATCGGCACGAACGTGCAGCTGGTGCAGTGCGCGCCCGGAGTGGCCGGAAAGCTCTCCGTGCGGAGGTACGCCGCCGCCCGCGCCAGCTCCTCTCGCAGGAGGTCGCGCTGGGCTCCGTCCTCGGGGTGGACGGGCTGGATCTGGACCAGGGCCTCGGTCGACTCGTCGGGCCGGCCCAGCTGGACCAGCTCTGCTCCGCCGCTTCGCGCGGGCGCACCGGCGGCCGGCAGGGACATGGCGCCGTGGTCCACGGCGTACTGGTAGAGCGAGAGCTGCCGGTGGCCCTGCACCGAGCTGTTGCTGGGCGGGGTGCGTCCGGTCTTCAGGTCGACCACCACCACCCTCGACTCGGCGTCGAGCTCGACCCGGTCGGCGTACCCGCTGATCCGCACGCGCTCGCCGTCCTCGAGGTCGACCTCGGTGACGAAGTGCTGCTCGGTGCCGACGAGCTCGCGACGGTTGGCGTAGTGCCACCGCAGGAACCGGCCCAGGGCGGCCCGCACCCGGTCGTGCTCCCGCAACCGCGACCAGGGAGTGCGGAACTCCAGCCGGTCCCACACCGTGGCGACCTGCTCCATCAGCAGCTCGACCTCGTCGGGACCGGTGGTGATCTCGCCCTTGGCGACCCGGTCGGCCAGGGCGTGCAGCAGCTGACCGACGTTGGCCGACTGGTGCGCACGCTGGCTGCCGCCGGCCTCCCGCTCGAGGAACCACTGGGTCGGACACACCGCCATCGACTCCAGCACGCTCGCGGAGATCGGCACCGGGCGCGCCGGCTCCCGGACCGGCTGGGGCGAGAGGCTCAGCGAGCGCGTCCCCCACCACGTCGAAGGGTCTGCCTGCGGCGCCAGCGGATGTCCGCCCACCTGTTCACGGGCCAGGCGGGCAAGGCGGACCGCGGCGGCACGGCGCAAGGGTGCCGCCGTGTCCGGGTCGGTCACGGCGCGGCGCAGCTCGCTGACGAGTCCCGCCATCGACAGCGGTCGCACGGGTCTGCCCACGACCTGTCGCGGTTCGAGTCCGAGCTCGTCGAGGAACCGCGAGGGCTGGTCGCCGTCGTCGTCGGGAGAGGCGACGGCGGTGACCACGAGTCGCTCGCGCGCCCGGGTGCAGGCCACGTAGAACAGGCGGCGCTCCTCCAGCAGCAGCTCGCGGCGGGAGGTCGGCTCCACCACGCCCTCGGCGCCGATGCGGTCGGCCTGGAGGAGCGTGCTGCGCCGTCGCAGGTCGGGCCAGCCCTCGGCCTGCACGTGGGCGACCACGACCAGCCGCCACTCCAGCCCCTTGGCGCGATGTGCGGTCAGCAGACGGACCGCGGCCCCGCGTACACCCTGCTCGGCCAGCGTGTCAGAAGGAAGCTGCTGGGCCACCAGCATCGCCACGAAGGCACGCGCACCGAGATGGTCCCGCTGCTCCTCCGCCCGCGCCGCGGCGGCGAACAGGGCCACCACCGAGTCCAGGTCACGGTGGGCGCGGCGCGCGGCGGGGCCGCCGCCCTCCACCGAGCGACGCAGACGCTGCGGCCAGGTCGTGCCCGACCACAGGGTCCACAGGACCTGCTCGACCCCGGCGCTGTCGTCGAGCTCGGTGCGCGCCCGGGCGAGGAGCAGCTGCAGCGCCCGGGCCCGCGCCGCCTCCGGTCCGCTGAGCCCCTCCAGGAACCCCGGCTCGATCACGGCACGGCGCAGCAGGTCGCGCGAGGAGCGTGGCGGCCTGCGCTCGGCCTCCTCGCCGTGCAGGGCCTGCTTCTCGCGTGCTCGCAGGGCGCGGCCCAACCGGCGTACGTCCCCGGCATCGAGGCCGGCCAGCGGGCTCATCAACAGGGCCTCGATCCGGCCCGGGTCGAGGTACTCCACGTCGTCCGGGTCCTCGTTGTCCAGGTTCAGCGCGGCTCGCAAGGCGTCCAGGAGCGGGCGCACCGAGGGGTCCCGGACCAGTGGCAGCTCGTCGCCGGCGACCTCGACGGGCACCCCAGCGGCACCGAGTGAACGCCGCAGGCCCGGGATCGAGGTGCGTCCGGACCGGACCAGGACCGCCATCTCGTCCCAGCCGATGCCGTCCTCGAGGTGGGCTCGTCGCAGAAGGTCGGCAAGGTGCTCCGCCTCGGCGCGCTCGGTGTCGAAGGTGATCACCTCGATCCGCCCGGCGCCGTGCGCGCCGTCCGCCCGGGGTTGGAGGAACGACTCTCGCGCCGACTCGGGCAGGGCGCCGGGCAGCGGCAGCCGGTGGGCGATGCGCTGGGTTCCGGCCAGCAACCGTGGGCCGAACCGGCGAGTCGTGCCCAGCGCGATCACGTCGGCCGGGGCGCCATCGGCCCGCGGGAAGTCTCGTGGGAAGTCGAGGATCCCGCGCACCTCGGAGCCGCGGAAGCCGTAGATCGACTGGTGGGGATCACCCACCACCGTCAGGTCGCGGCCGTCTCCGGCCAGCGCGCGCAGCAGCGCCACCTGGCCGGGGTCGGTGTCCTGGTACTCGTCGACGAACACGGCGCTGAACCGGCCGCGCAGCTCGTCCTGATGCGCGCGCGCCTCCAGGGTGGCGCGCCGGATCAGGTCGGAGTAGTCGAGGGCGCCGAGGTCGTCGAGGATGGTGAGGTACTGGTCGAGGAAGAGACCGGCGGCCACGAACTGCGGCAGGTCGTGGGCGTGGCCCAGCGCGCTCAGCTCCACCCCGTCCAGGCCCTTCTCGCGGGCGCGACTGAGCACGGCGTGGACCTCGCGGGCGAACCCCCGGGTGCCGAGCGCGCTGCGCAGCGAGCTCGGCCACCTGATCGACTCGGGAGTCTCCACCAGCAGCTCGCGGAGGATCACGTCCTGCTCAGGGGCACTGAGCAGTCGCAGCGCCCCCGTGTAGAGCTCTGGCGGGGAGTACTTCCGGATCAGGCCGTAGGCGAAGGAGTGGAACGTCGAGCACATCGTGGTCGAGGTCGTCCGGCCGAGTCGGGCGGTGACCCGGTCGCGCAGCTGCTCGGCCGCCTTGCGGCTGAAGGTGAGGGCGAGGACCGACTCCGGCGAGAGGCCGCGGTTCTCGACGCGGTCCACGATCGCCTCCACCAGCGTGGTGGTCTTGCCCGTCCCGGGCCCCGCGAGCACCAGCAGCGGGCCACCGGGATGGTCGACGACGGCACGCTGGTCCTGGTCGAGGTCTGGCGACAGCACCGCACCGGGGCGCGGCCGGGCCAGCGCGTAGGTGACCTCCTGCGTGGGGCGTCTCACCGGGACAGCCAAACATCCCGCGCCGACAGTCCCGAACCTCGGTCTCACGACGGCTCCGGCTCAGGGCTCCCAGAAGGCGTGCCGCAGGTCGACGCGGCCCGAGGGGCGCAGCGCGGTCCCCTCCTGGAGGTAGCGCTCCCGCGCCTCGTGCAGGTGGCTCACCGGCAGCGACCCGTCAGCGCGTACGACGCGCCACCACGCGACCGGCCCTCCGAAGTGGGCGAGCACGCGGCCCACCCGCCGGGGACCGCTGCCACCGAGGTGCTCGGCGATCGCACCGTACGTCGTGACCCGCCCCCGAGGGATCCGCTCCACCACGAGGAGCACCGCCTCGGCGTACTCCTCGGCGTCCATGCGGCCGATGATGACAGCACGAGGTCCCAGGTCTCCCCGGGAGGAGACCTGGGACCTCATGTGCTGCCTGTGGTACCCGTTCAGGGAAGCGGGGTGAACGGCTCCGTCCCGTTGGCCAGCGCGAGACCGGCGATGCCGGAGTGGCTCTTGGCGAAGGCCAGCTCGCGGCTGTAGTCGCTGACGCCGTTCGACCCGGCCAGCGGAGCGATCTGCACGGTCGACAGCGTGCCGAGAGCCTTGCCGTCGGCGTCGAGGAAGGCGCTGCCCGAGTCGCCGGGGATGCCCGGGGTCACGGTGTAGACGTCGTGCGTCCAGCCACCGCCCGCGGTGCCCAGGCTGGTCCCGCGCTTCGGGGAGAGCGGGTCGGCGTCGGCACGGAGGCTGGAGTTGCCGTAGGAGTACACGTCGTCACCAGGTGAGGTGCCGGCGCTGTTGATGCCCACCGGGCCGCCCCAGAACGGGACGGTCGGGTTGACCTTGCTCTTGGACCCGGCGTCCACCTTGACCAGCGCGAAGTCGTTGTAGTCGCAGGCGTTCTGGTTGGTGGTGCCCGCCCGCTGCATCGAGAGCCACGAGCTGTAGACGAGCTTGCCGGTGCCGACAGTGGCGCCGCCTACCGGGAACGCCCCGTCCTCCACGAACTCGACCTTCGTGCCGAGCGGCAGCGAGCCTGAGTCACAGCCGTTGGTCTCGGTTGCCTCACCGGTGCCGGCGCAGTGCGCGGCGTACCCGACGTAGACGTTGCCGGACCGGTCGGTGTGCACGAAGTTGGCAGTGCACTGGCCACCGTCGGTGTACATCATCACGCCGGGGTGGATCTTGGCGCTCGAGGCCGGAGCCCACGCGATGGCCGCAGACTTCTTCGTGCTCTTGGCCTTGGCAGCCTGCGCCGGGGCGCTGGCGACGCCGACGGAAGCGGCTGTGAGGAGCACTGCTGCGCCGGTGGCGAGCAGGGCACGGGTGCGTGAGACGTGCATGGGTGTCCTTCCGCGAGGGGATCGTAGGAGTTCCAACGACCCTTCCCGCGGAAGGTCACGCCAAGGGGGTCAGTACGACGGCTGCGAGGGGTCGATCTGGTTGACCCAGGCCACGACTCCGCCGCCGACGTGCACGGCATCGTCGTAGCCGGCACCCTTCAGCACGGCGAGGGCCTCGGCAGACCGCACGCCGGACTTGCAGTGCAGCACGACCGGCTTGTCCTGGCTGAGCTGCTCGAAGGCGTTCCCGTTGAGGAACTCGCCCTTGGGGATGAGGATCGAGCCCGGGATCTTGTTGATCTCGTACTCGTTCTCCTCGCGCACGTCGACCAGCGTGAAGTCGCGGGTGCCCTCCTCGCGCTCCTTGAGCATCTGCTCGAGGGTGTTCACCGAGATGGTCGAGCCCGCCGCCGCGTCCGAGGCCTCCTCGGAGACAGCGCCGCAGAAGCTCTCGTAGTCGATCAGCCCGGTGACGGTCGCGTTCTCGCCGCACAGCGCGCAGTTGGGGTCCTTGCGCACCTTGAGCGTGCGCCACTCGAGCTCGAGGGCGTCGTAGATGACCAGCTTGCCGACGGCTGCGTCACCGATGCCGGCGAGCAGCTTGATGGCCTCGTTGACCTGGATCGAGCCGATGCTCGCGCACAGCACTCCCAGGACGCCACCCTCGGCGCAGCTGGGGACCATCCCGGGCGGCGGGGGCTCGGGGTAGAGGCAGCGGTAGCACGGGGCCTCGGCGCTGGAGCCGTCCTCGTTGGTCAGGGTCGGCCAGAAGACACTCGCCTGGCCGTCGAAGCGGTAGATCGAGCCCCAGACGTAGGGGATCTTCAGGAAGTACGCCGCGTCGTTGACCATGTAGCGGGTCGCGAAGTTGTCGGTGCCGTCGACGATGAGGTCGTAGTCCTTGAAGATCTCGAGCACGTTGTCGTTGTCGAGGCGCTCGTTGTGCACCACCACCTTGACCAGCGGGTTCGCCTCGGCGATCGACTCCTGGGCGGAGATCGCCTTGGGCTTGCCGATGTCGGACTGGCCGTGGATGATCTGGCGCTGCAGGTTGGACTCGTCCACCTCGTCGAACTCCGCGATGCCCAGGGTGCCGACACCGGCGGCCGCGAGGTAGAGCAGCGCGGGGCTGCCGAGGCCACCGGCCCCGATGACCAGGACCCTGGCGTTCTTCAGTCTCTTCTGACCGGTCATGCCCACATCCGGGATGATCAGGTGCCGGCTGTAGCGGCGTACCTCGTCGACGGTCAGTTCTGCGGCCGGCTCGACCAACGCTGGCAGTGACACTGCATGTCTCCTCATGAGTTGACGTGATGCTGAGCGCCCCGACTGGCCGGGGTCCCTGAAGAACAACTTCACCTGCTCCCATGTTCCCCGCCCTCCGAGCCCACACCGTCCGCGTGCCCGGCATGCGGACAGCGGGGAGGCCGGACCCTTGTAGGCTGCTGGCGTGAGCACGTTCGAGGAGGCACGCGGCCAGCGCCGCCCCGGCGACAACAGCACCCAGACCTCTACCGAGGACCGGCCCGCAGCCGCGCCGCAGCCGACCGCCCGGAGCGTGCGGCTCCCGCGCCGCGCCCGGCGTGCCCAGCTGCTGACCGCCGCCCTCGAGGTGTTCGTCGCGCAGGGATTCCACGCCGCCGCCATGGACGACATCGCCGAGCGGGCCGGAGTCTCCAAGCCGGTGCTCTACCAGCACTTCCCCGGCAAGCTCGACCTCTACCTCGCGCTCCTCGACCAGTCCTGCGACACGATCATCTCCAGCTGCGCGAAGGCGCTGGAGTCGACCGAGGACAACAAGCTCCGCGTGACCGCGACGATGCACGCCTTCTTCGACTACGTGGCCAGCGCCGAGGGCGCGTTCCGGCTGGTCTTCGAGTCCGACCTCACCAACGAGCCGGCCGTGCGCGCGCGGGTGGACCGGGTGACGGTCGAGTGCGCCAAGCTGATCGCGCACGTCATCGCCGACGACACCGGCCTCCCCGCGGAGCAGTCACAGCTGCTCGCCGTCTCCCTGGTGGGGATGGGCCAGGTCAGCGCCCGGTTCTGGCTCACCGAGAACGGGTCGACCACCCAGGCCGAGGCCGCGTCCTTGGTGGCGAGCCTCGCCTGGCGCGGGATCCGTGGCTACCCCCGCACCGACGAGCACCGCTGACCCTCAGCACGAGGGCGCGGTCGTCGGTCAGGCGGTGCCTGACAGAGTTGTCCAGAGCAGAATCCGAGTCCACCTAGGAGGTCCTCCCGATGGAGGTCAAGATCGGCGTGCAGAACGCCTCCCGCGAGCTGACCATCGACACCACGCTCGATGCCGACGGCGTCGAGAAGGCAGTCGCGACCGCCTTGGAGAAGAACGGGGTCCTCGCACTCACCGACAGCAAGGGCCGCCGCATCGTCGTCCCGGGCGACAAGCTCGCCTACGTCGACATCTCGACCAGCGTCTCGGGGCAGGTCGGCTTCCGCTCCTGAGAGTCCGTTCGCGTGAGCAGGGCCCCCATCGTCTCGGTGGGGGCCTTCTCCATCTGCAGGCTCCCGACCTCAGAGCGGTCTGGAACCGGTCTCAGACCAGCACGCGCTCGGCCGGCTCGGTGGGCTCGGTGGGCTCGGCCGGCTCCTCCACCTTGCGGATCGTGGTGCGCAGCTCGGTCACCGGCATGAGTGCCACGGCGATGAAGGCGAGCACGGAGATCACCCCTGCCACCAGGAAGATCCGGCCGGTCGCGTCGGCGTACGCCGCCCGCACGATCGCCGCGACTCCCGGAGTCAGGGCGTCGAGGTCGAGGGAGCCGGAGGCCCCGGCGCTCCCCTGAGGCAGGCCCGCCGTCGCGAGACCGCTGGCGATCTTCCCGGAGACGCTGCCGGCGAGCGCCGCTCCCAGGGCTGCGACACCGACGGTGCCTCCCAGGGAGCGGAAGAAGCTGACCACGCCGCTGGCGGCACCGACGTCGGTGACGTCCACGGTGTTCTGCACGACCAGCACCAGGTTCTGCATCAGCGCGCCGGTGCCGAGCCCCATCAGGAGCATGTAGCCACCGAGGTGCCACATCGAGATCACGGAGTCGACCGTGCCCATCAGCGACATGCCGACCACGAGCGTCGCCGAGCCGAGCAGCATGATCCCCTTCCACCGGCCTGTCCGGGTGATGAAGTGCCCCGACCCGGTCGCGCCGACCAGGTTGCCCACGATGAGCGGCAGCATCAGCAGGCCCGCCTCCGTGGGCGTGTGGTTGCGCGCGATCTGGAAGTACTGGGCCAGGAACACCGAGCCGCCGTACTGCGCGACGCCGACGGCGAGACTGCCGAGGATCGCGAGGCGGGTGATCGGGTCGCCGATGATGCTCGCCGGCACCAGCGCGTCCACGTGGCGGCGCTCGACCACCACGGCCGCCGCGAGCGCCGCGAGCGAGACCGCGAGGAAGACGACGGTCTCCAGCGACCACCAGTCGAAGCTCCGGCCGGCGAAGGAGACCCAGATCAGCGGCAGGCTGGCAGCGAGTGCGATCAGCAGTGCGCCCCAGTAGTCGAGGCGGACGGGGCGTCGCACGGTCTCCAGGTGGAGGAACCGCTGGAGCATCCCCATGGCGAGCAGCGCGAAGGGAACCATGATCCAGAAGCACCAGCGCCACCCGGCCACGTCCACGACCAGACCCCCGAGCAGCGGTCCCGACACCGTGGCCACCGCCATCGTCCCGGCGAGGTAGCCGCTGTAGCGACCACGTTGGCGCGGCGGGATGATCGATCCGAGGATCGACTGGGCCAGCGCCACCAGGCCGCCCATGCCGAGCCCCTGCACCGCTCGGGCCGCCAGCAGCTCGGGCACGTTCTGCGCCGCCCCCGCGGCGAGTGTGCCGAGCAGGAAGATCCCGATCGCGACCTGCACCAGGATCTTCTTGTTGTAGAGGTCGGAGAGCTTGCTCCAGACCGGGCTGGACACGGTCATCGCGAGCAGCGAGGCCGTCACGACCCAGGTGTACTGGGTCTGGGAGCCCTGGAGGTCCGCGATGATCGTCGGCAGGGCGGTGCTGACGATCGTGGCGCTGACGATCGCGACGAAGAGTGCGGACATCAGGCCGACGAGGACCTCGACGATCTCCTGGTGGGTCGGCTCCGCCGTCGCCGGCGCCGAGGACCCGGGCGTACCGTCCACCACGATCCGGGACCGGGTGTGGGTGACGCTTCTGGCCATCGTCCCAACCTAGCCATGTTAGTTGTCAGATACAACTAACATGGGCTGTGAGCCTCGCCACGCGCCACCGCCCTCGAGGCGGGATCGTGATCAGGAGGCGAGGCCGAGCTCGGCCATCCGCGCGGCGTGGTTCTCGGTGAGCCGGCCGAACATCCGCGACAGCGCCGCCAGATCAAGCCCGGGGCGATCGACCCCACCTGCCAGCAGCGCGGCCAGGGAGTCGCGCTCGGCGGCGACCCGCTGGGCCTGCGACAGCGCCTCGCCCATCAGCCGCCGACCCCACAGCGCGAGCCGGCCCCCCACCCGGGGGTCCGCCTCGATGGCACGGCGCACCCGGTCCACGACGAAGTCCGCGTGTCCGGCATCGGCGAGCGAGTCCACGATCAGCGTGCGGGTGCCGCCGTCGAGGTAGGCGGCGATCTCCACGTAGAAGTCAGCCGCGAGCCCGTCGCCCACGTAGGCCTTGATCAGCCCCTCGAGCCAGTCGCTGGGTGCGGTGGCGGTGTGGAACACGTCGAACGGCTTCACGAACGGCGCCATCGCCTCGAGCGGGTCAGCGCCCAGGCTCGCGATCCGGTCGAGGAGCGGCTCCACGTGACCGAACTGCACGGTCGCCATCTTGGCGAGCGCCAGCTTGTCGGGGAGCTCCACGGCGAGCTTCGCGTCGTCGGTGAGCCGCTCGAAGGCGGAGATCTCGCCGTAGGTGATGGCTCCGAGCAGGTCGACCACCGCGGCCCGGTAGGCGGGGTCCTCGAACGCGACCGAATCGTGCTCCGGACCGGGCTCGGCTACGGGCGTGGGGGTCGCTGAGGACGTGCCCTGGAGCGAAGGTTCGGTCATGTCGGCAGCCTACCGATAGAGTAGGGGCTTGACCGCAGGCTTGATGCCCCCTTTCGCCACACTGTGGGCGGCTCGCCAGCGGCGTACGACTTCCGACGAGAATCCGCCGACTCCACTGGGAGTCACCACAGAACAGGCAAGATCCTGACTACCTTCAGAGAGCTCGGGGTACTACCCGAAATCGCCGACGCGCTCGAGCGCGCCAACATCGTGACCCCCTTCCCCATCCAGGAGATGACCCTCTCGGTCGCCCTGATGGGCACCGACCTGATCGGGCAGGCCCGCACCGGCACCGGCAAGACGCTGGCGTTCGGGATCCCCGTGCTGCAGCGCTCGGTGGCCCCCCACGACCCCGACTTCGACGACCTTGCTGCGCCCGGGAAGCCCCAGGCCCTGATCGTCGCGCCCACGCGTGAGCTGGCGCTCCAGGTCAGCAAGGACCTCACCATGGCCGGCAAGGACCGCGGCATCCGCGTCCTGACCGTCTACGGCGGGGTGCCCTACGAGCCGCAGCTCGAGGCGCTGGCTGCGGGCGTCGAGGTGGTCGTCGGCACCCCGGGTCGGCTGATCGACCTGATGAACCGCCGGTCCCTGGACATCTCGCACGTGAAGTCGCTCGTCCTCGACGAGGCCGACGAGATGCTGGACCTCGGCTTCCTCCCCGACGTGGAGCGGCTGCTCAAGCAGACCCCCGAGACCCGCCAGACGATGCTGTTCTCCGCCACGATGCCGGCCGCGATCGTCTCCCTGGCCCGCACCCACATGCGCCACCCGATGAACATCCGCGCCGAGTCCGCGGCCGATGACCACATGGTCCCGGCGACGGCCCAGTTCATCTACCAGGCCCACGACCTCGACAAGCCCGAGATGATCGGGCGCCTGCTCCAGGCCGAGGGTGCCGACCTGATGATCGTCTTCACCCGCACGAAGCGTCAGGCCCAGCGGATCGCGGACGACCTCGAGGAGCGCGGCTTCAAGACCAGCCCGCTGCACGGCGACATGGCGCAGGCCGCCCGCGAGCGAGCCCTGAACAAGTTCCGCGAGGGCAAGCTCCAGGTGCTCGTCGCCACCGACGTGGCAGCGCGCGGCATCGACGTGACCGGCGTGACCCACGTGGTCAACTACACCTGTCCCGAGGACGAGAAGACCTACCTGCACCGCATCGGCCGCACCGGTCGCGCGGGAGCCACCGGCATCGCGATCACCTTCGTCGACTGGGCCGACCTGCACCGCTGGAAGATGATCAACAAGGCGCACGACCTGCCGTTCGACGAGCCGATGGAGACCTACTCGAGCTCGGAGCACTTCCTGCACGACCAGGGGATCGCGCCGGGAGTCAAGGGACGCATCGTTCCCGAGGGCACCATCGAGCGCAAGCCACGCCCCGAGTCCGGTGCGCGCGGCAAGTCCGGTGGCGGACGCAGCCCCGGAGGCAGTGGCGGTGGCCGCGGCCGCAGCCAGTCGGAGCCGCAGGCCGCCGGCGCGAGCTCGAGCAGTCGCCACGGCGACACCGCCGAGAAGTCGGCCGACCGCCCCGCCAAGAAGCGCAACCGCAGCCGCAGCCGCACTCGCGGCGGCAGGCCGGCCGCCGCCGGAGACAGCAGCTAGTCAGCTCATCAGGTCGTCGTCCCGCGGGTCACGCGGTGACGACGACCGGCGTGCCCTCGGGTGCGAACGCCCACAGCGTCCTGGCGTCGCCCAGTGCCTGGCGGATGCACCCGTGGCTCTGCGGCGTACCTAGCTGAGCCCGGGTCTGCAGGGCCCGGCCGTCCTTGGTGGGGATGCTGTGGAAGCCGATGGCGGCGTTGTCGCCGCGGGTGAACCTCACGAAGTACTGCATCTCGCCCGAGTCGTCGATCCCGGTGGCATGCCGCGACCTCGAGAAGACCCGGTAGCTCCCGGGCGAGAGGTTGTCGGTGAGGCTTCCCGAGACGAGGTAGGTGCGGCTCACGCCCTCGTCCTCCTCGACCAGCCAGACACGCTGCTCGCTGATGTCGAAGACGACCCGCTTTCCGGTGCCGCTGCGATCCGGCAGGGCGTCGGTGGCCGGAACGGGGTCGGCCGGCCGCGCCCTCGTCAGCGTGGCGGTCTCGGCGACGCCGGGGGCACCGAGCTCGGACGCGGCGGCGGGCTTGGCCCCGACGGGCAGCACGCCCAGCCCGGCGAGCAGGGTGACCAGGGTGACCAGGAGGGCAGCAAGAGCAGCCACCACCCGGAGGTAGCGCGGACGGGCCCGGCGGCCCACCGGCATGGTCAGATCCTCGCCAGGAGGTTGGACGCGACGTCGCGGTAGGCCTGGGCTCCCTTGTTGGTGCGGGAGGTCTTCAGGATCGACCGGCCGGCGGCCGGCGCCTCGGCGAAGCGGATGGACTTGGGGATCGGCGGCTCGATCACGGCGAGGTCGTAGGTCTCGGAGATGGTCTCGAGCACGGTGCGAGCATGGTTGGTGCGGCCGTCGTACAGCGTCGGCAGCACCCCCCACACCACCAGCTCGCGGTTGGTGAAGCGCTTGACGTCATGGACCGTGTCCAACAGCTGCCCGACGCCGCGGTGGGAGAGCGTCTCGCACTGGAGCGGGATCAGCACCCCGGTCGCGGCCGTCAGCGCCGCCACGGTGAGCACTCCCAACGACGGCGGGCAGTCGAGCAGCACCCAGTCATAGCCCTCGGTGTCCTCGATCGCGGTGCGGATGACGTACTCGCGACCGGTGCGGGTGAGCAGGTCGGCCTCGGCCCGGGCGAGCTCGATGGTCGCCGGCAGCAGGTCGACTCCGTCATCGGTCGCGATGATCACCTCGGCGGGGTCCAGGCCCTTGGTGAGCACATGGTGCACCGAGATGTCGAGGTCCTCGGGGTCGATGCCCAGGCTGAAGGTCAGGCAGGCCTGAGGGTCGAGGTCGACGAGAAGGACGCGCTGGCCCAGCTCGGCCAGTGCAGCCCCGAGCGAGGCGACGGTGGTGGTCTTGGCGACGCCGCCCTTCTGGTTGGCGACGGCGAGCACTTGAGTGTTGGTCATCGGGGAACATTGTGCCGTACGCCGCGCCCGACTCAGCGCAGGTCCTGCCCGGTCGGCCGCGCGTTTCGCGCGACGTGCGCGGATCGGCTCACCAGCCGGGACGTGGACCGCCGAAGGGCATCTCCAGCGCCTCCGGCCCGAACCCGGTGACGTCGGCCAGCAGCCACTCGTCGTGCAGCAGCAATGCGGCCGACGCCGGCTTCATCACCAGCCACAGCCAGCGCCCCTCGGCCTCTCCGGCGAACACGGCCGTCGCCAGGAGATCCTCATCCGACCCCTGCTCTGCCTGCTGCTCGTCGCGGGCATCCTCGACGAGCCACAGCGGCACGGCCCGGCCTCCGGCGCGGACATGGATCGAGGGCGGGCCGTGTCCGATCTGGGGTCCGGGGTCGTCGTAGGTGGTGCCGGCACAGCGTGCGCCGAGGCCGACACCAGGCTCCTCCGAGACGATGGTGACCTCCACCTCGCCGTCCAGGTCGCTGCTCCCGACGGTGCTGGTGACCGTGGCCCGGACTCGGCCGGCGAGGCCGACGCACCCGAAGTCGGCGATCGACCAGCCGGGGCTCATCGGCCACGGCAGATAGGTCGGCAGGTCGTCGCTCCGACCGACCAGGTCCGCGAAGGAGTCGTAGTCGGCCGTGTCCGGTCGCCACAGCGGCTCGATGGGCCCGTGGACCGAACAGGCGAAGGTGTCGCCCTCACCGGTGATGGGCGAGGTGCAGCGTGGACACGACGCAGCGAGCGGCACGGAACCGAGGGTAGTGGACCGAGGCCCTCAGGAGTTCCACCGAGCCACGACCGGTCGCTCGCGCTCGTAGGCGAGGACCGAGACGGTGGCGGTGTCCAGCGCGAACAGGCGCCCGTCCTGCACCGGCAGGGCGAGCCACCTCGCTGCCAGGGCTCGGGAGGTGTGACCGTGGCTGAACACCAGCACCCGCCCGTCGGTGGCTCGCACCCGCTCCAGCACGCGGTCGAGCCGGACCTCGACCTGCTCGGCCGTCTCCCCTCCGGGGACGGGGTCCGACCAGACCGTCCAACCGGGCACGGACTCGCGGATGACGGCAGTGGTGACGCCCTCGTAGTCGCCGTAGTCCCACTCGGTGAGGTCATCGTCGAGCTGGACGTCGATGAAGCCCGCGAGCGCCGCCGTACGCTGGGCCCGCACGCGCGGGCTGCTCAGGACCAGGTCGAACTCGACGTCGACGAACCTGGTCGCCAGCTGCCGCGCGACGTCCTCACCGTGAGCAGTCAGGTCCAGCTCCGTGTGCGAGGTGTGCCGGCCGTCCCGGCTCCAGTCCGTCTCGCCGTGGCGGACCACCCACAGCTCGCAACCCTGCTCGTTGACACTCATGGGAGCGCGGTCAGCGCTTCGCCTCGACGGGCCAGTTCTTGTCCGGCTGGGGCTCCGGTCGGCCGGGCTGCTCGCCGCCGCGCGCCGCGAGATAGCTGTCCTTGGGCACCATCACCTTGCGCCGGAAGATGCACACGATCTTGCCGTCCTGGTTGTAGCCGATGGTCTCGACGTTGACGACTCCGCGGTCGTCCTTGCTCTTGCTCTCCCACTTCTCCAGCACGGTGGTCTCGCCGTACAGGGTGTCGCCGTGGAAGGTGGGGGCGACGTGACGCAGGGACTCGATCTCGAGGTTGGCGAGCGCCTTGCCGGAGATGTCCGGAACGCTCATTCCGAGCAGGATCGAGTAGACGTAGTTGCCGACCACCACGTTCTTGCCGAACTGGGTGGTCTCCTGGGCGTAGTTGCTGTCGAGGTGAAGCGGGTGGTGGTTCATCGTCAGCAGGCAGAACATGTGGTCGTCGAACTCGGTGACCGTCTTGCCGGGCCAGTGCTTGTAGGTGGCACCGACCTCGAACTCCTCATAGCTGCGACCGAACTGCATCCCACGCGCTCCTTCGTCTCCGCGACTCCCACGTGCGAGCGAGTCTGTCACGCGGCGCGGTGCCGCCCTGCGCGCGGGCTCCTCGGAGATAGGTTGGCCCACAGCCACAGGGAGAAGTCCAGCAGAGGAGCCTTTCAGACCATGGGCGTATCCACGCGCGTGACCGAGGTCGGCATCTTCCTCGTCGACCCACCGGACGCCCCGGTGGACGTCCGCTTCGCGGGCCATCGTGTGTGGTCCTTCAACCCGGCCCGCGACGCCGTCCCGGACGGCGACGAGCTGGTGGTCACCTGGCCGGCGGCGATCAAGGACCGTCTCTCCGGTACTGCCCAGGTCACGGTGGAGCCACACGTCGGAGACGACGCCTGGTTCGACGACGAGGTCTCCTTCGGCTCCTCCACCGCGCCTCTCACCTTCGTCGACAACGCGGGCAACCCGCTGACCCTCGACAAGGGCGGGCGCCTGCAGCGCACCTTCGACCGGATGGACTCCGCCTCGCTCAGCGAGCTCACCTCGGCCTCCCGTCGGGTGCTCGACGACCTGGTCGACAAGTGCGGGCTCGACGCCTACCTGTGCTACGGCGGGCTGCTCGGCGCGGTCCGGACCGGCAAGATGATCGGCCACGACTCGGACGTGGACCTGGCCTGGCTCAGCGCACACACGCACCCGTTCGACATCATCCGGGAGAGCCGGCGCGCGGAGCGGCAGATGCGGGACCTCGGGTGGCGGGTGGTGCGGATGTCCGCGGCCAACTTCAAGGTGTGGGCCCCGCTGCCCAACGGCAAGCGCGCCGGGGTCGACGTGTTCGGCTCGTTCCACATCGGCGAGCACTTCCATCTCACCGGCTCGCTCCGCGGCACGCTGGCGAGGGAGCAGATCGTCCCGTTCGGCACGATCGAACTCGAGGGCGTGGAGTTCCCCGCTCCTCGCGACCTCGATGCGTTCCTCGCCTACACCTACGGTCCGGACTGGCGGGTCCCCGACCCGGCCTTCCACTTCGACCACCCCGACGAGAACAAGCAGATCATGTCCGGCTGGTGGCGTGGCAGCAGGTCGCGGCTGTGGCACTGGTCGGAGTTCTACACCTCGGCCCAGGTCAAGGAGGTGCCGCGGGAGCCCTCGCTGTTCGCGCACTGGGTCGCCGGCCGGGTCGAGCCCGGCTCCTCGATCGTCGAGGTCGGCTCGGGAACCGGTCGCGACGCGGTGTGGCTGGCGGGGCAGGGCTTCGCGGTGACGGCGAGCGACTACTCGGGCGCAGCCCGGAGGCTCACCAAGCGCAACGCCCGCAAGGCAGGAGTCACCGTTCCCATCGCCGGCATCAACCTCGAGGCGCCGTACGGCTATCTCACGTCGGCGGCCGCCCTCAGCCACCAGCCGGGCATCCGGCACGTCTACGCCCGCGGTGTGATCGACGCGCTCGCCCCCGCCGGTCGGGACGGCCTGTGGCGGTTCAGCTCGATGGTGTGCCGGTCCGGAGGGCGCACGTTCCTCGAGTTCCGCACCCGCGCCAGCCGCGGCGAGCCCACGCACTTCCCGACGCACCCCCGGACCCATGCCCGGGTCCCGGTCGTCGAGGCCGAGATCGTCGCCGCCGGAGGCACGATCGAGAAGCTGGTCCTCGGGCGCGACCTCGCCCCGCTTGGCAAGGAGAACCCACAGATGTGTCGGATGGAAGTGAGTTGGAGATGAGGAAGAAGCTCAAGCGCATGCTCGACGCGGCCAGCGCGGTGGAGCAGCTGCGGCGCGACGTCGACCAGCTCCAGATCGCCGTGGAGGAGTCGCGCAGGCTCAACGAGCGGCTCTCCGACGTGCTGGACGTCGTCGTCGAGCTCCTCGTACCTGCCGTCGACCGGAACGAGGAGCGCCTGGCGGAGTCGCTCAAGAAGCTCTAGCGACCGGCCTCCCGCGCGTCAGGAGCCGCCGCCACCGGCCTTGCGGCGGTGCATCTTCGGGCCGGACCCACCCGCGACCTCGGAGCCGTGCGCCTTCTCCTTGACCGGCCCGTCCTGGGGTACGCCGCGGTCATTGGCCTGCTTGCGATCCAGGGCCTCCCGCATCTTGGCCTTGAGGTCCTCGTTGCCGTCCGCGTCGGACTGGTTGCTGGTGCCCTGAGCCATTGCTGTTCCTCCGGTGCTCGACCATCAAGGATCCCCACCTTCGCACGGGCCCGACGACCTGGTCGAGCCGGCCGCGGCGTCGCGCAGCTGAGGTGGCCCCAGGCCGAGCGACGCTCGTCGGCCCTCAAGATGTGTGCCATCGAAGTGTTGCGGCTCAATGCACAAGATCGAACATGCTATCGATTCTGTCGGTGTTCGGCGGTAGAATCGTGGCATGAACCGGGCACCGATCCGCACGCGTGGCGAGGTGATCGATCGTGTCCGGGCGGCGCGTGCGGCTGCGCAGGCGGCCGCGGTCGAGGAGCTGGAGATGACTCTGGTCTGGGCGCGGCTGCACCCGTGTCCGGTCGGTGAGGTCCCCGCGCATTGGGGCGAGGTCGACCTCCACGGCGAGTGAACCGCCCCGGAGATTCCGGAGGCCCGGTTTGTTGGCTCAGCCGGTTGGCCTGAGCCGGTTTCTTGCAGCGTAGTGAACTTCCTCGACCCTGGCTGGTGTGAGGTCGTCGACGGACTCATGCGGACGCTCGGTGTTGAACCAGTCGACGTAGTTCAGGGTCTCCAGCTCGACGTGTTCGACGTCGCGCCAGGGTCCTTCGGGGCGAATCAGCTCGGTCTTGTAGAGCCCGATCTGGGATTCGGCCAAGGCATTGTCATAGGCGTCGCCGACTGACCCGACCGAGGCGTCGACGCCGGCCTCGATGAGGCGTTCGGTGAAGGCGAAGCTGACGTATTGGGACCCCGCATCGGTGTGGTGCACCAGCCCGGACAAGTCGTCGACACCGGCCTGGCGGCGGGTCCAGATTGCGTGCTCGAGGGTGTCGAGCACGAGATCTGTGGTCATCCGAGTGGCGGCCCGCCAGCCGACGATGCGCCGACTGAAGACGTCGAAGATGAACGCGACGTAGACGGTCCCGGACCAGGTCGCGACGTAGGTGAAGTCGGCCACCCAGAGTTGGTTGGGTCGGCTGGCCACGAACTGGCGATCGACCAGGTCCGCGGGCCGCTCGGCGTTCTCGTCGGGAATCGTGGTGCGTACCTTCTTGGCCCGCAACGCTCCGGCCCAGCCCTGCTCGGCATAGAGCCGCTCGATCGTGCACCTGGCCACGTCGAGCCCCTTCGAGCGCAGGTGCAGCCACATCTTGCGAGCCCCGAACCGGGCGAACAGTTTCTGCCGGGACCGCTCGGCCTTGATCGCCTTCACGATCTCGGCGTCTCGCAGCGCCCGCTTCGACGGCTTGCGCGACACGCTGTCGTAGTAGGTGCTCGGGGCGATCTTGATCCCATGCTCACTGAGCACGTGACAGATCGGCTCGACCCCGAACTCGTCCTTGTGGAGCCGGACGTAGTCGATCAGTACCGGGAGGGGCGGTCGAGCTCCGCCGCGAAGAAAGCCGAAGCCGACTTCAAGATCTCATTGGCCCGCCGCAGCTCGGCGACCTGCTTCTTCAGCTCACGGATCTCCGCGATCTCCTGGGTCGTCTTGCCCTGCCGGACCCCGCCGTCGACTTCGACCTGACGGACCCATTTGCGCAGCGACTCCGGAGAAGTGATCCCCAACTTCGCCGAGATCGACCGGATCGCCTCGTACTCACTGCCGTAGTCGGCCTTGGACTCCAAGACCATCCGGACCGCGCGCTCACGCAGCTCCGTGGGATACCTCGAGGGACGTGCCATGAGAATCATCCTTCCAACGAAAGGACTCTCCAGACATCCCGGGGCGGTTCAGAGGGCCTGGTCGCGTTGGCCGGTCCCGGTGCCCCGCTGGTGGCGGAGTTCGCGCCGCTGGAGCTGGGCGCCGCGTTGGCGATCAGCCACGAGGCGGCGCGTCAGCTGGTCGCCGACGCCCTCGAGCTGGGCCACCGGCTGCCCCGGCTGTGGGACCTGGTCCGCGCCGGCCGGGTGCCGGCGTGGCGGGCGAGGCTGATCGCCCGCGAGACCACCGACCTCAGCCTCGAGGCGGCCAGCTTCGCCGACCGGCTGATCGCGGCCACCCCGACCAAGGTCGGCCTGGTCAACGCCACCGGCCTGGTCGCGGAGGCACGGCTGTACTTCGACCCCGACCGCGCCGTGGCCGATGAAGAGCAGGCCCTGGCCCGGCGCGGGGTGTGGCTGCGCCACGGCGCCGCCCCGGCGACCACCGAGGTCACCATGACCCTGGAGACCCCCGACGCAGAGCTCTTCGACCAGACCCTGTCCCGGATCGCGACCGACCTGCACACCCTCGGCGACACCGACCCCCTCGAGACCCGCCGGGCCCGCGCCGTGGGCATCCTCGCCGACCCCCAACACGCCCTGGACCTGATGTCCGGCCGCGAGCACACCCCCCGCCGTCCTCCGGGCGTCACGACACTGTTCGTGCACCTCACGAGCCAAGACCTAGCGGCGGACCTGACCACTGACTCAGCCGGGCGCGCCGGAGCGGTCTCGATCGAGCGCCTCGGCGCCGCGACCACCCACCTGCTCGGTCAATGGCTCGCACGCTTCGCCGCCGCGGGCGCGAAGATCATCGTGCGACCGGTCCTCGACCCCCACCGCACCTGGGCGGTCGACCAGCACGACCCACCCGAACAGCTGCGCGAGCAGGTTCTGCTCCGCGAGAGCCACTGCGTCTTCCCCGGCTGCCGCCGAGACTCCCGCACCTGCGACCTCGACCACCTCGACCCCTACCGACCACCCGACCAGGGCGGACCACCCGGCCAGACCAACCCGGAGAACCTCGCCCCGCTGTGCCGAGCCCACCACCGCGCCAAGACCCACACCGCCTGGACCTACCGACGCGACCGCGACGGCACCCTCACCTGGACCAGCCCCACCGGCCACCAGTACGCCGTGCGTCCCAGCGGCCGGAGACCCCCTGACCGCCCCGGTCAGCCCTTGAGCTTGTAGTCCTTGAGCAGGCTGCGACCGATGATCATCTTCTGGATGTCGGCGGTGCCCTCACCGATGAGCATGAACGCCGACTCGCGGTAGAGCCGCTCGATCTCGTACTCCTTGGAGTAGCCGTAGCCGCCGTGGATCCGGAAGGAGGCCTCGACCACCTCGTTGCAGTACTCGGCGGCGAGGTACTTCGCCATGCCGGCCTCGACATCGTTGCGCTCGCCGCGGTCCTTCATCCGAGCGGCGCGCACCATCATCGCGTGCGCGGTCTCCACCTTGGTGGCCATCTCGGCGAGACGGAACAGGATCGCCTGGTGCTCGGCGATGGGCTTGCCGAAGGTCTCGCGCTGCTGGGCGTAGGAGATCCCGAGCTCGAACGCCCGGTTGGCGATGCCGCACGCGCGCGCCGCCACGTTGACGCGGCCGACCTCGACGCCGTCCATCATCTGGTAGAAGCCCTTGCCGGGCGCCTCGCCGAGGATCTGGCTCGCCGCGATCTCGTGACCCTCCAGGATCAGCTCCGTGGTCTCGACCCCCTTGTAGCCCATCTTCTCGAGCTTCCCCGGCACGGTGATGCCCTGCGCGGTCTCCCCGAAGCCGGGCTCCTTCTCGACCAGGAACGTCGACATGTTCTTGTAGACCGAGTCCGAGCCCTCGTCGGTCTGCACCAGCACGGCGACAAGGTTGGACGTGCCTCCGTTGGTCAGCCACATCTTCTGGCCGGTGATCCTGTACGCGCTGGGGGCTCGCCCGTGTCCCCCCGGCAGTCTCCGCACTGGGGGCTCCGCCCCCCGTGTCCCCCCCGACGGCAGTATCCGCACTGGGGGCTCCGCCCCCCGTGTCCCCCCCGACGGCAACGGCCTTGGTCTTGATCGCCGAGACATCCGAGCCCAGCCCGGGCTCCGACATCGAGAACGACCCGCGGACCTCGCCGGTGGCCATCCTGGGCAGGTACTTCTGCTTCTGCTCCTCGGTTCCGTGCTGCATCAACATGTACGCCACGATGAAGTGCGTGTTGATCACTCCGGACACGCTCATCCAGCCGCGAGCGATCTCCTCCACCGTCAGCGCATACGTCAGCAGCGACTCCCCCAGACCGCCGTACTCCTCGGGGATCATCAGCCCGAAGACGCCGAGCTCCTCTGAGCCCCTCCACGATCTCGGTGGGGTACTCGTCCTTGTGCTCGAGCTCGGTGGCGACCGGAATGATCTCCTTCTCCACGAACGAGCGAACGGCGGAGAGGATCTCTTCCTGGATCTCGGTGAGGCCTTCGGTCTCGCAGAGGCGACTCATGCTGTGCATCCTTTACGGGTGGAGGGCTGAGCGAACTCAGGGAGGGGCGTCGACAGCGGCCTCAGTCAGGTTTCGAACGCCGCGACGGCTGTCGGGGCCACGCTACTGGCGGGTTCCTACGCCCGCCATGACCAACCTCACGTCGAGGCTACGACCTGGGCTCCCCGGGCACGGCATGGGCGCCGCGCAGGAGCACATGACGCAGGACCGGGAACCTGCGGGCGAGCCCGACCCGGAGGCCGGGGTCCTCGCGCGAGCGGCTGACCGCCAGCTCGGCGCGCATGTCGCGGCGCTCGTGCCGCAGGTGACGCACGTCGTGCAGCATCCGGGCGGCGAGGCCTCGACCGCGACGGTCGCGACCTCGTCCTCGGTGACCGAGTCCGGCACCCTGCGCTCGGGGAGGTCCGTGGGCACGAGCAGGGAGTCGAGGTCGCCGATGACGTCGAAGCCCTGCTCGGCGATGTAGTCGACGGCCGAGCGACCTCGGGCGCGGATCTCGCTCACCCGCTCCGGCGGCGGCCAGAAGGGATCTCCTCCGCGGGGCACCAGCCGCTGGTCGGCCAGGAAGGTGCGGATGTAGGTCCCGCGATCGATCGCTGAGTTGAACGCGTCGAGGTGCTCGTTGATCCGTCGCAGGGTCTCGGTCTCGACCACCCCCATGGAGGCGTTGGAGAAGCCGGCGTCGAGGTCGACCGAGTAGGGGTCCAGACCGATGAGGGTCGCGAACCGGTCCCAGATCACCCGCCTCGGAGCCGGCGGACCGGG
>CAWEUP010000004.1:0-323612 GCA_963812235.1 uncultured Actinomycetota bacterium
TCTCGCTTCTTGGCGTTCTCCGAGCCACGCAGCTGGTAGGGCACCGAGGTCACCATCACCCCTGGCGTGAACAGCAGCCGCCCCTTCAGGCGCAGCGCCGTCTGGTTGTGCAGCGCCTGCTCCCACCACTTGCCGACGACGTACTCCGGGATGTAGACCGCCACGACCCCCCGGGGGTTGGCCTCGCGGATCTCCACGGCGTACGCCACGATCGGCCGGATGATCTCGCGGTACGGCGAGTAGAGCATCTTCAACGGTACGTCGATCCGCTGGGCGTCCCACTCGTCGACGAGCTCGTTCGACTTCCCTCCGTCGACGTCGACGAAGACCGCCTCCAGGAGGTTGGGCCGGCTCGCCTTGGCATAGGCCAGCGCCCGCATCGTCGGCTTGTGCAGCTTGGAGACGAGCACGATCGCGTGCACCCGGGTCGGCAGGATCTGGTCGCTGTCCCCCACGACCAGCTCCTCCTCGACCCGGTCGTAGTGGCGTCGGACGCGGACCATGAGGGCGTAGAAGACGCCCATCGCGAGGATGGTGATCCAGGCACCGGTGAGGAACTTGGTGACCAGCACGATGACGAGCACCACCGCGGTCATCCCGAGACCGAAGGTGTTGATGGCCCGCGAGCGCATCATCCGTCGCCGCACCGATGGATCCGACTCCGTCTTGAGGTGGCGCGTCCAGTGCCGGATCATGCCGAGCTGGCTGAGGTTGAAGGAGATGAAGACGCCGACGATGTAGAGCTGGATCAGACGGGTGGTCTGAGCGTCGAAGACCACGATCAGGAGGATCGCCATCAGCGCCAGGAAGACGATGCCGTTGCTGTAGGCGAGCCGGTCCCCGCGCATGGCGAGAGCGCGCGGCGCCAGACCGTCCTTGGCCAGGATCGACCCCAGCACCGGGAAGCCGTTGAACGCGGTGTTGGCGGCCAGCACCAGGATCACGCCGGTCACCACGACGACGAAGTAGAAGCCCGGGGTGAACTGGTCGAAGATCGCCCGCGCGAGCTGGGCGATGACGGTGTCCTGCGTGTAACCCTCGGGCAGCGGGAGCCCGGACGCATCGCGAAGGTTCTCCGAGTGCAGCGGATCGAGGTAGCGCAGGCCCATCTGGCGCGCGAGCACGATCACGCTGACCATCATGGTCACCGCGATCAGCCCCAGCAGGAGCAGCGTGGTGGCGGCGTTCTGGCTCTTCGGCTTGCGGAACGCCGGCACGCCGTTGCTGATCGCCTCCACCCCGGTCAGGGCGGCACAGCCCGAGGAGAAGGCGCGGGCGAGGAGCAGCACCAGGCCGAGGGTGGTCAGCGGCTGCTCCCAACCATCCCGGGGGATGATCTGCAGGCTGGCGCTGGCGACCTCGGGCAGCGTGCCGGTGAAGAGCCGGAGCATGCCGTAGGCGCACATGCCGAGGATCGCGAACATGAACAGGTACGTCGGCACCGCGAAGAACGTGCCGGACTCGCGTACGCCGCGCAGGTTCATCGCCGCCAGCACGACGACCATGCTGGTGGCCAACAGGACCTGGTGCCCGGCGAACATCGGCACCGCCGCCGCGGCGTACTGCGAGGCCGAGGAGATCGACACCGCCACCGTGAGCACGTAGTCGACCAGCAGGGCGCTCGCCACGGTGACTCCGGCCTTGCGGCCGAGGTTGACGGTCGCCACCTCGTAGTCGCCACCGCCCGAGGGGTAGGCGTGCACCGTCTGGCGGTACGACGCCACCACGGTGAGCATCACCAGGGCGATCGCCAGCGCGACCTTCCACGACCAGACGTACGCCGACGCGCCGGCGATGCCGAGCATGATGAAGACCTCGTCGGGCGCGTAGGCGACCGAGGACAGCGCGTCGCTGGCGAAGACGGGTAGGGCGATGCGCTTCGGCAGCAACGTCTCACCCAGTTGGGAGCTGCGGAGCTTGCGGCCGAGCAGGATCCGTTTGGATACATTTCCTACGCCCACAGAGGGAGGCTAGAGCACTGCGCACCCCGGCGCGGCCAGACCCACTAGTGTTCGCTACGTGCACGTCGTGATCATGGGCTGCGGCCGCGTCGGTTCGACGCTCGCCAGAAGCCTCGAGGACCGGAACCACACCGTCAGCGTCATCGACAGCAACCCCGACGCGTTCCGGCGGCTGGGCCCGTCGTTCAACGGCACGAAGGTGACCGGCTACGGCTTCGACCAGGCGGTGCTGAGCGAGGCGGGCATCGAGCGCGCGGACGCGTTCGCCGCCGTGAGCAGCGGCGACAACTCCAACATCATCGCGGCACGGGTGGCCCGCGAGACCTTCGGGATCCAGCAGGTCGTGGCGCGGATCTACGACCCGGGCCGCGCCGAGGTCTACCAGCGGCTCGGCATCACCACGGTCGCCACCGTGAAGTGGACGGCCGACCAGGTGCTCCGCCGGATCCTCCCGGCCGGTGCCGAGCCGGACTTCCGGGACCCCTCGGGGACGATCCGCGTCGACCAGGTGCCGGTGCCCGAGGCGTGGGTCGGCCACCGGACCATCCAGTTCCAGGACCAGTCGACCTGTCGGATCGCCTGGATCGACCGCCTGGGCGAGGGCATGCTGCCCTCGCGCGAGTCGGTCCTCCAGGAGGGCGACATGCTCCATCTGGTCATGCGGGAGCAGAACGCCAACCATGTCTACGACGTCCTCCAGTCCGGTCCGGAAGAGGACTGAGGAGATGACCACGAACTCGCCCAGCCGCGCGACGTCAGGGGACGACCTCGGCCCGCGGACCGAGGCAGCGGCGCCGTCGCCGCGTCCCCACCAGGCACACCGGACCACCGGTGCCACCGCACCTCGTCGTGGTCACAGAGCAGGAGGCACCAGCCGATGAGAGTGGCCATCGCAGGAGCAGGGGCCGTGGGTCGATCGATCGCCCGCGAGCTGATCGGGAACGGCCACGAGGTCCTGCTGATCGACAAGGAGCCCTCAGCGATCAAGCCCGACCGCGTCCCGGACGCGGAGTGGCTGCTCGCGGACTCGTGTGAGCTCTCCTCGCTCGAGGAGGCCCGCCTCCAGGACTGCGACGTGGTGATCGCGGCGACCGGCGACGACAAGGCCAACCTGGTGACCTCGCTCCTGGCGAAGACCGAGTTCGGCGTGCCGCGCACCGTCGGCCGGGTCAACCACCCGAACAACGAGTGGCTGTTCACCGAGGCGTGGGGCGTCGACGTCAACGTCTCGACCCCCCGGATCATGTCGGCGCTGGTCGAGGAGGCGGTCACCGTGGGCGACCTCGTGCGCCTGTTCACCTTCCGCCAGGGCAACGCCAACCTGGTCGAGATGACGATGCCCTCGGACTCGCCGTACGTCGGGAAGCCCTCGGGCCTGGTCCCCTTCCCGGACAACTGCTCGCTGGTGACGATCCTGCGCGACGGTCAGGTCTACACCCCCGACCCGGAGCAGCCGATCGAGGCCGGTGACGAGCTGCTCTTCGTGGTTCCCGCCGAGCTCGAGGAGGAGCTGGAGAAGATGCTGGCCCCCCAGGAGCACGGCGACAGCCCCCGCAGCTCCCACTGAGCAGCTCCCACTGAGCCGACCGAGCGCGAACTGCGGCCGGATCGCTCAGGCGTGCAGGTGCGGCTCGGGCTCCCCGGGCTTCAGCGGGGTGCGGTTGCGGGTCAGCACCCAGGCCATGGCGGCGAGCACCCCGACCTGGAGCGGCCAGCCCATGGTGAGCTTGGCGACGCCCAGGGCGGCGACGGCGGAGTCGGTCGACCACCAGCCGTTGCGCCCGGCCAGGTAGATCGGCCCCTGCACCAGGACCCGCAGCGCGCACGGCAGCGCCAGCAGCCAGGTCAGCCGGCTGCACAGGCGGACGACGCTGCGGTCGGAGTGCCAGGCGGTCGGGTCGCCGGCCACGCTGCCGACGAGGAACCCGACCAGCGGCCAGCCGATCACGATCGTCACGATCATCACCGCGCCGTAGGCCAGGTTGTAGAGCAGGCCGGGCAGGAAGTACGCCATCGCCTGCTCGCCCACGTCGCCGCCACCCTGGGCGGCCCGCCAGGCGAAGAGCGCCCCCAGCCCGATGCCGAACAGCGCGTTCAGCACGAACTGCGGCGTCGAGCGCTGCGCGAGCCGGACGACCAGCAGCACGGCTGCGACGCCGATGCTGACCATGATCGCCAGCCGCAGGTCGTGGAGGGTCAGGAACAGCACCGTGAACGCGATCGTCGGCACCGCCGCCTCGAGCATGCCCCGGGCACCTCCCAACGCGGTGGCGAGCTGCTTGCGGACCACCTCCTCGACGGTGTGGGTCGTGGGCGCCTCCTGCGTATCGCTGTGCTCGGGAGCGGTCATGACGGCCTCAGGTAGTAGCGCGGGTTGTACATCACCCGGTCCCCGTCGTGGGTGCCGATGCGTCCCTCGACGCGGATGCCTCGCCCGGGGTTGACCCCGCCGATGCGCCGGCGGCCGAGCCAGACCACGTTGATCGAGCCGGTGCCGTCGTAGAGCTCGGCCTCGAGGGCGGGCACGCCTCCGCGCGGGCGCAGGGTCACCGTCTTCAAGGTGCCCTGGACGACGACCCTCTCGCGGTCCGGAGCGTCCTCGATGGCGATCAGGCCGGCCTTCTCGGTGTCCTTGCGGAGCTCTCGGGCCTCCTCGCGGTCCTGGTTGGCCCAGCGGGAGATGGAAGCACGCAGGCGGTTCTTGTGCTCCGACATATGCCGAAGCCTAGATCACCAGGCTCAACCGGGCGGCTCATCGCCCGCAACCGGGTGCGGGTGGGCGTCCGCGGGCAGCTTGAGCGGCAGCGGAGCGCCTGGTGGCATCGCTTCGCGCCCACGGCGTACGACGACCTGGCGGATCGTCTCCTCGAAGGCCTGCGCGAGCTTCTTGTCCACGGCGGCGGGACCCATCAGCGTCGCGCGCAGCAGCCAGGCCGGGCCTTCGTGGGCGACGATCCTGGTGGCCTGTGTCGCCGGCTGGCCGTCAGGTCCCTGGGCCGGGGCCCGGCACATGAGCTCGACCCCGAAGCTGCCCTGCTGCTCGTCGCAGGTGCCACCGAGCCGCGCGAGCTCGGCGGCGATCCGGGGACGGAGCTCGTCCCAGGCGCTCCCGCCACGCGAGGCCGAGAACGCCCGGAGCTCGAGCGCGCCGTGCTCGGCGATCAGCAGCACCGCCATCACCTGGCCGGTGTCCTGCTCGACCTGGAGCTGGAGCTCCATGTCGCCGACAGGTGCCACCAGCAGGCTGCCGAGGTCGAGGCACTGGAGCGTCTCGACGTCGACGTCGGAGACGTCGAACGGTCCGACCGGGCTGACCCGGCCCTCGGCAGGCGCCGGATCCTGGCTCTCCGAGGTGCCCTGGTCGCCTGCGGTGCCTGACTTGCGGCCGAATCTCACGTCGTCGTCCCTTCCACCCCGATGTCCTCGGGGGTCTCACCTGTGTCGGTCATGCTCTGGCCGGTCGTCCCTGCGGGCTGCGCGAAGCCACCTGTCGAACCGTAGCCCCCGACCCCGCGCGCCGACTCGGGCAGGGCGTCGACCTCCACGAACGAGGCGGTCTCGAAACGCTGGATCACCAGCTGCGCGATCCGGTCGCCCCGCCGGACGGCGAACGGCTCGCGCAGGTCGGTGTTGACCAGGCACACCTTCACCTCGCCGCGGTAGCCCGCGTCGATCGTCCCCGGGGCGTTCACGATCGAGATCCCGTGACGTGCGGCCAGGCCCGAGCGGGGGTGCACCAGCGCGACGTACCCCTCGGGCAGGCTGAGGGCGACCCCGGTGGCCACGACGGCCCGCTCCCCCGGCTCGAGGATGAGGTCGACCGCGGAGCACAGGTCGGCGCCCGCGTCGCCGGGGTGGGCGTAGGTCGGGAGCGGCAGTCCCGGGTCGACGCGCCTGATCGAGATCTGCACCATGGCCCGCGACCCTACCTGCGCTCCTCGACGGACCAGATGACAGGCTTCGACCTGTGCCTCCCTCCCCACCCGCGGCGTACTCCGAGCGCCTGCACGTGCCGCTGCGCTGGTGGGTGCAGGCGACGATGCTGCTGGCCAGCCTGTGGTTGGCCTTCGTGGTGGCGATGCCGCTCTGGGCGGCCTGGTCGGCCACCGGCGTCCTCGCCGTGCTCACGTTCGCGCTCTTCGGCTGGTTCGGCAGCGCCCGGGTGGCGGTCCGCGACGGCGTCCTGCACGCAGGTCCGGCGCGCATCGCCGTGGCGCATCTGGGGTCGGTCGAGCCGCTCGACGCCGAGGAGACCCGGCGCGTGCACGGCGTCGACGCCGACGCCCGGGCGTTCCTGGTGACCCGGCCCTACCTGAAGCGAGCCGTCAAGGTGACGGTGACCGACCCCGCCGACCGGACCCCCTACTGGCTGGTGTCCACGCGGCATCCGAGAGAGCTCACCGAGGCACTGGCCGCTGCACGCTTGTGACTAGGGTGAGGGGGTACTCCCGCCCTGACAACGGCATCACTCGGAAGGCAGGACATGGCCAAGGACACGTCGAAGAAGAAGAAGTCGAAGGACAGCTCGAAGGTCTGGTCGATCTTCTCTCTCGCAGCCGCGCTGCTGGGCGCCACAGTGGCGCGCAAGAGCATCACGAAGGCCTGGCAGAGCGCGACCGGCAAGAACCCCCCGGCCAACCCGGCCGACCCCGACGTCGACCTGTGGGAGGCAGCCCTGTGGGCGGCCGCCAGCGGCACCGCCATCCAGCTGGCTCGCATGCTGGCGGCCCGCAAGGCCGCCAACTACTACGCGAAGTCCACCGGGCACATGCCTCCTGGGCTCCGCAAGGACGACCAGGACGCGGACGCCCCGACGCCCACCACCTGACCGGCGTCACCCGGGGGCAAGCTCCTCGGGACACGACGAAGGGCCGCCTCCGCTGAGGAGACGGCCCTTCGTCGCGTCGTGCCGATTCAGGCGCAGTCGCGACAGATCAGCTTCTTCTCGTCAGCAAGCTGACTGCGGTGGTGAACCAGGAAACAGCTCATGCAGGTGAACTCGTCCAGCTGCTTGGGCTTGACCTCGACCGCGAGCTCCTCGTGCGACAGGTCTGCTCCGGGGAGCTCGAAGGACTCGGCTGCTTCAGTCTCGTCCTCGTCGACCTTCCCGGAGTTCTTGTCGTGGCGGCGCGCCTTGAGCTCTTCGAGGCTGTCCTCGTTCTGCTCTTCCTCGGTCTTGCGGGGTGCGTCGTAATCGGTTGCCATCTCGTTCTCTCCTGCTCCCAAGTCCCAGTCGGTCCTGGGTGTTCGGTGGGGCTTGTGCCCGGTTCGAGCCCCGAAGCCCGTCGTCGCGCCAACTTCCGCGTGACGGCGCGTATTGTGCACCACTCACGGCAAGAGTGCACACTCGTGGTCGGAGTAGGCCGTCCGCGAGGCCTATTCGAGTCGAGAACGTACGCCGATGCGGCGTTGTTCCCGATTCTGTGTCAGGCGCGGAGGTGGGTTACTCCTGGAGGTTCTCCAGGAACCCGCACGACCTGACCAGCCCTGCGAAGTCCGCCCATCCTGGCGCCGGAGCGCACACCACCAGGTCGAGATGTCCGCCTGTGGGCCAGACCTCGAAGGTGGCCCCGGTCTCCCGGGCGACCAGGCCGGCGGCGGCGTAGTCCCAGACGTGCGGACCCTCCTCCACGTAGGCATCGACCTGTCCCGAGCCGATCGCACACAGGTCGAGCGCGCACGAGCCCATCCTGCGGATGTCACGCACCTGCGGGAGCATCCGGGCGATCGCCTCGCCCTGCCGCGCTCGTACCGACGCCTCGTAGCTGAAGCCGGTGGCCACCAGGGTCTGCTCCAGCGCGGGCGCGGTCCGCACCGGAAGGGGCTCGCCGTTGAGGGTGGCGCCACCGCCCAGGGTGGCGGCGTACTCGAGCCCGAGGTCCGGGCTGATCACCACCCCGGCGACGGGCACCTCGTCGAGGAGGGCGGCGATGGAGACGGCGTAGTGCGGGATCCCGTAGAGGTAGTTCACGGTGCCGTCGATGGGGTCGACCACCCAGGTGACCCGGGACTCGCTGGCGAGGTCCGCGCCCTCCTCGCCGACGAAGCCGTCCTGGGGGCGCGGACCCAGCAGCAGCTCGCGGATCAGCTCCTCGCAGGTGCGGTCGGCCTCGGTGACGACGTCGGACGGGCTGGACTTGGTGTCGGCGAGGTCGACGCCCTCGGCACGCATCGTGGCCACGAGCCGGGCGGCCTGGCGGCCGGCGGTCACCGCGAGCCCGAGCAGCTCGCTCGCGCTCGGTGGTGAGCCGGCGTCCGAGCTCACGCGAGCTCCGCGTCAAGGTCACGGCCACGGCGGAGGTCGAGGTCGAGGTCGAGGTCGAAGTCATGATCAGTCCTGTCCGCACAGCGCGGGCTTGGTCCCTCGTGGGTTGGGGCAGCACCCCGGAGGACACCGGTCCCAGAGCGCCTCGGACCCCACGGCGGCGCGCTTGGGCGACTCCCCCCGTTCGACCGCGGCGCGCTCGAGCAGGAGGTCGCGCACCATCGCGACGAAGCGGGGGTCGACCCCGGCGGTGGCCGCTCGAGCCACCGGCAGGCCGATCTCCTCGGCGGTGGCGACCGCCTCGGTGTCCAGGTCGTAGATCACCTCCATGTGATCGGAGACGAAGCCGATCGGCACGATCACCGCACCCGGGACGTTGCGCTCCTTCAACGCGCGCAGGTGGTCGTTGATGTCGGGCTCGAGCCACGGGATCCGGGGCGGCCCCGAGCGCGAGCAGAAGACCAGCTCGAAGGGATACCGGTGCCCGGTCTCCTCACGCACGCGCTCGATGATCTCCGCGCCCAGGACGCTGTGCTGGGCGGCGTAGGCACCACCGCGCGGACCGCTGGACTCGTTCATCGCCTCGGGGATCGAGTGGGTCACGAAGGCCACGTGGCCTCCACGACGTCCGTCCTCGGGGAGGTCGGCCAGGGCGGCGAGGGTGGAGTCCACCATGGCCTCGAGGAAGCCCGGGTGGTTGAAGTAGTGGCGCAGCCGGTCGATCCGCGGGGCGCCGGGGACCTCGGCGACGGCGGCGGCGAGGTTCTCGCGGTACTGCCGGCATCCGCTGTAGGAGGAGTAGGCGCTGGTGAGGATGGCGGCGGCCCGCTCGATCCCGTCGGCCTTCATCTGCTCCAGGGCGTCGCGCAGGAACGGGTCCCAGTTGCGGTTGCCCCAGTAGACCGGCACCGAGACGCCGTTGGCGGACAGGTCCGCCTCGATCGCCTCGACCAGCTCCCGGTTCTGGTCGTTGATCGGGCTGCGTCCGCCGAAGTGGAAGTAGTGCTCCCCCACCTCCTCGAGGCGCTCGTCGGGGATGTCCTTGCCCGCGGTCACGTTGCGAAGGAACGGCAACACGTCGTCGGGTTTCTCGGGCCCCCCGAAGGACACCAGCAGGAGTGCGTCGTACGGCCGCGAGTTCGACATGCCCACAGCCTAGGAGAGGCACTCGAACGCCCCGCAGGCAGTTCGCTCCCGGTCTCCTATCGTTGCGCCTGTGCTCGCCTCCTACCGTCAGGTCTTCGCCAGTCCCGGCGGGCTCGCCTTCTCGGTGACCGGCATGGTCGCCCGGCTGCCGATCTCGATGATGACGCTCGGGATCGTGCTGCTGGTCGGCCCAGCTGACCGGCTCCTACGGACTGGCCGGACAGGTCTCCGCGGCGTACGTCGTCGGCAACGCGGTCTTCGCCGTCCCGCACGGTCGACTCGTCGACCGGCTCGGCCAGCGACTGCTGCTGCTCGCCGACTCGGCGCTGTTCGTCGCTCGCGGGCACCCTGCTGCTGGTCTCGATCCTGGAGCGATGGGCGCTGCCCTGGCCACATCTGTGCGCGCTGGTCACCGGGGCGGCGATCCCCCAGATCGGCAGCATGGTCAGGGCGCGGTGGGCGCACACGCTCGAGACCGAGCGCGAGCTGGGCACGGCGTTCGCGGTCGAGGGCATCGTCGACGAGGTCGTCTTCGTCGTCGGCCCGGTGGTGGTGACCCTGCTGGCGACCGCCTGGGCCCCCCAGGCGGGGCTCGTCGCGGCCCTGTCGGTCGGCACCGTGGGTGCCGTCGCGCTCTCCCTCCAACGAGCGACCGAGCCGCCGGCACACCCGCGCGAACCCGGGGTGCTCGCGGACCCCATGCCGTGGGCGCTGCTCGTGCCGCTCTCCCTGGCCGGGCTCGGCCTGGGCAGTCTCTTCGGAGCGGCGGAGGTCGCCACGGTCGCGGTCGCCGGGGACGCCGGTCGCACCTCGCTCGCCGGTCTCCTGCTCGGCGCGTTCGCGCTCGGCAGCCTGCTCTCGGGGCTGGTGACCGGAACGCGGGCCTGGCGGCGGGGCGCCGCTGAGCCGGGCCCGGATCGGGATGACGTTGCTGTCGGTCAGCTCGGTCCTTCTTCCCTTCCTGGTCGGTCTGCCCCTCGTCGACGGTCGCCCTGTTCGTCCTCGGTCTCGCCGTGGCCCCGACCCTGATCGCGCTGTTCTCACTCCTCGAGGCCTCGGTCCCGCGCTCCCGGCTCAACGAGGCCATGGGCGTCCTGCACACCGGTGTCGCCGCCGGCATCGCGCCGGGGGTCTGGCTGGCCGGGGTGGTCGCGGACGAGTACGGCGGGTCGGCGGCGTTCTGGGTGTGCACGGTCTCGGCCGTGTTCGCCGCGCTCGCGGGACTCGCCGTGCGCGCGCCCAGCCGCTCCAGACCGAGCCTGCAGGGCTCGCGCTAGCAGGGTGGAGTCGCGCTCAGACGCTCGCCGGGCCGGCCGGCAGCGGCGCGCTCCAGCCCCGCCACAGCGCCAGCACCCGCAGGCCGAAGCACAGCAGCACGCCGGGGATCGCCACCAGGGCCTCCTGTCCGAGGAATCCCTGGGCGAGCACGGCCCAGGCCGCCCCCAACAGCGCCGGGGTGGCGTAGAGCTCGCTGGAGAAGATCACCGGCACCCGGTCGGCGAGCAGGTCACGGGCCATGCCCACCGCCGATCCCGGTGAGCATGCCCATCAGCGCCGCCGGCACCGGTCCCAGCCCGTAGTCGAGCGCCTTGAGCGCACCGGTGACGCAGAACAGCCCCAGACCTGCGGCGTCGAAGATGTTGATCACCCGCTCGGCCCGCCCCACGACCGGGTGGAAGACGAAGGTGAGCAGACCCGCCGCGACCGGCACCATCAGGTAGCGCCAGTCGGCGAGCGCGGCAGGGGGCGTCGCGGCGATCAGCACGTCGCGCAGGAAGCCGCCGCCGAGTCCCGCCGTACCCGCGAGGACCAGCACCCCGAAGATGTCCAGCCGTTTGCGTACGCCGACCAGCGCGCCGGTGATCGCGAAGACGAAGATCCCCCCGAGGTCGAGCACCAGCAGCAGCACGCTCGTGCTCTCCCCGTTCATGGGCGAAGCGTAAGACCCGCGGCGCGCCGCCCCGCTCGGGCGCCCGCCACGCTGAAGTAGGCTCGGGCCGCAGGTGCGATGCGAAGGGGCGGCGGCGGATGCAGGACCTCACCCCGGTGGGGCTGAGCAGGGATGGCAGGCGACTCCTCCTGGTCGGTCCGGCGGGCGAGGACTTCTCTGTCCTCCTCGACTCCCGGCTTCGCGCCTTACTGCGTGGCGACCACGCTCGACTCGGCCAGTTGGAGATGAAGATGGAAAGCGCACTGCGGCCAAGGGACATCCAGGCACGGATCCGTGGGGGCGAGTCCCCCGAGGAGGTCGCGGCCGCCGCTCAGACGACCGTCGAGGCGATCATGAGCTTCGCCGGCCCGGTGCTGGCCGAGCGCGCTCACGTCGCCCAGACGGCGCTCAAGGCCTCCGTGCGCCGACGCTCGGGTGAGTCGTCCTCGGCCGGCCGCAGCCTCGGCGAGGCGGCCGAGCTGTTCTTCGGCGAACACAGCCTCCACGACGAGGACGTCGACTGGGACGCCTGGCGGCGTCCCGACGGCCGGTGGGCGCTGGTGGCCAGCTACCAGGTCGGCGAGCGGCCCCGCGTCGCCGAGTTCACCCACGACCTTCCCGGTCGCTACGTGATCGCCGAGAACGACGAGGCGCGGATCCTCACCGGCGAGCTGCGTGAGCCCGACTCCCGCCAGCCCTCCGAGGACCGGCCCCACGCCCGGCGGCTGAGCTCGGTGCCCTCCCAGGACGAGCTGCCGCTGGGCGACGACGCCATCGAGCTGGTCCGCGACCGCGGCCCCGAGGAGTCGGAGCCCACCGGCCGCGAGGAGTCCGAGGCCGCCGAGCTCGACGCTGACCCGGTGGCGGCCGCAGACCCGGTGGCGGCCGCGGATCCGGTTGCGGAGACGGACCCGGCGGCGGCGACGGACCCGGCGGAGCGCGCAGACGCTGCACCGCCGTTCGCGCCCGCGGGCGAGCCCGCCGGCGACCTGGCGGCGGACACCGCCGATGCCGACTGGATGGTCAGCGACCCGATCACCGCCGAGCAGCGCGACGCGGGTCCCGGCGTACGTCCCGGTGACGACGCTGATCAGCCGCTGCTGGACCTCGACGTGGACCCCGCCGACTCCGCACGGGTTGCCGAGGCGACCGCCGAGCACGCGGACGAGCCCGCCGAGCCGGCCGAGCCGGCCGAGCCGCCGGCGGCGCCGAAGAAGAAGAGCCGGTCCTCGGTGCCCTCCTGGGACGAGATCATGTTCGGCGGCAAGAGCGAGTGACCAGGCCCACGTCACTGGGCGTGGACAGAGAAGTTACCGACGAGTAATATAAGGCTCGTTACGTGACCCACTGGCGCGTACAGAGTTGAATGGCAAGTCACGCATTCCCTATTCGCGAGAGCGGAGCTTTCACCATGACCTACTTCGTCACCGGAGCCACAGGTTTCATCGGCCGTTACCTGGTCCAGGAGCTGGTCGACAACCGGGAGGGCGAGATCTTCGCGCTGTGTCGCGAAGGCTCCACGGGCCGCCTCGAGGCCCTGATCGAGGAGTGGGGCACCGACCGGGTGACCCCGGTCATCGGCGATCTCAGCCAGCCGGACCTCGGCCTGAGCCCCCAGTGGATCAGCGCGCACAGCGGCGAGATCGAGCACTTCTTCCACCTCGCTGCCATCTACGACATGACCGCCTCGGACGAGATGAACGAGACGATGAACGTCGGCGGCACCCGCAGCGCCGTCGCGCTGGCCGGCAAGCTCGACGTCAGCCACTTCCACCAGGTGTCCTCGGTGGCCGCCTCCGGTGACTTCCGCGGCGTCTTCGACGAGTCGATGTTCGACGAGGGACAGCGGCTGCCCTCGGCGTACCACCGGACGAAGTTCGAGTCCGAGAAGATCGTGCGCGAGCAGTCCGAGGTCCCGTGGCGGGTCTACCGTCCTGCCGTCGTGGTCGGGCACTCCGAGACCGGCGCGATGGACAAGATCGACGGCCCGTACTACTTCTTCCCGCTCTTCAAGAAGCTGCGCGACGCCTGCCCGACTGGATGCCGCTCGTGGGCGTCGACCTCGGTGACACCAACGTGGTCCCCGTCGACTACGTGGCCAAGGCGATGGACCACATCGCGCACAAGCCGGGCCTCGACGGACAGGCGTTCCACCTCGTCAACCCCGAGCCGATCAGCACCGTGGACCTGATCAACACCTTCGCCGCGGCGGCGAAGGCACCCCAGTTCGCCGTACCCGTCGACCGCAGCGTCACCGGCATGCTGCCGACGGCTCTCCTCCCGCGCGTCCTGCGTCCCGCCAACATGCTCGGCGCCGCCCTGCGGATGCCTCCGGTGCACCTCGCGCTGAGCCAGACGATCGGCCGCCTCGGCATCCCGCCGGAGGTGCTCGAGCACGTGTCCTTCGCCTCGGTCTACGCCTCCCGCTCGACCGAGAAGGCGCTGGCCGGGTCCGGCATCTCGGTGCCCGACCTCGAGTCCTACGCGACCACGCTGTGGTCCTACTGGGAAGAGATGCTCGACGACACCGTCAAGGGCGACTCCGCGGCCGTCAAGGCGCTGTCCGGCAAGCACGTGGTGATCACCGGAGCCTCGTCCGGCATCGGGCTGGTCACCGCCGTACAGATCGCCAAGGCCGGCGGCATCCCGATCCTGGTCGCGCGCGGCCTGGACAAGCTGGAGTCGACCAAGCGACTGATCGAGCAGCAGGGTGGCACCGCCCACGCCTACCAGTGCGACCTCTCCGACCTGCACGCGATCGACGCACTGACCAAGCAGCTCAGCGAGGACTTCGACCACATCGACTTCGTCGTCAACAACGCCGGTCGCTCGATCCGGCGCTCGCTCAAGCTCAGCGAGGACCGGTTCCACGACTTCGAGCGCACGATGCAGCTGAACTACTTCGGCGCGATCCGCCTCATCATGGGGATCCTGCCGCAGATGCGTTCGCAGAAGTCCGGCCACATCGTGAACATCTCCTCGATCGGCGTGCTCACCAGCCCGCCCCGCTTCTCGGCGTACGTCGCCTCCAAGGCGGCGCTCGACGCGTGGAGCAACGTGGTCTCCAGCGAGCTGATCGGCGACGGCATCTCGTTCACCAGCATCCACATGCCGCTGGTGCGCACCCCGATGATCGCGCCGACGAAGATGTACGACAAGTTCCCGACGATCAGCCCCGGACAGGCCGCGAGCAAGGTGATCACCGCGCTGGTCGATCGCCCCCACGAGATCAACACCAAGACCGGGAACCTCGGTGCGCTCGCGCACACGCTCGCCCCCAAGACGGCCTTCCGGATCCTGCACATGGCCTACCAGGTCTTCCCGGACTCCTCCGCCGCACGCGGCAACGCCTCAGGGGAGTCCGGGAACGAGAGCGCCCAGATGGCGCTCTCCCGGATACTCAAGGGCATCTACTGGTGAGGCTCGCGCTGCGCTGATGCGGGTCTTCCACATCGCCACCGCAGCGGACTGGGAGCAGGCGCAGAGGTCGGGCGCCTACGCCACCTCGACGGCCGGACGCACCCTCGAGGAGGAGGGCTTCATCCACGCTGCCCGTCGCGACCAGGTCGCCGGCGTCTTCGATCGCTACTACCGCGGAGCCGCAGTGCCGCTGGTGCTGCTCACCATCGATCCCGACCGGCTCGGAGTGCCGTGTCGGGACGAGGTCGTGGGCGAGGAGACCTATCCGCACATCTACGGCCCGCTGTCGATGCGGGCGGTGGTCGGACGTGCAGCCACTGGACCAACGAGGTGGCACGGCGCCCTTGGGGTCGCTCTTCCTCAGCGAGGTCATCCGCGAGGTGCTGCTCGCAGCCCTGGTGATGGGGGTGACCCTCCTCGGCGCCGGGGTCGGCCATGTCCTCGCGCCGCCCCCGGGCGAGCTCGTCGGTGCGGTCCTCGGGCTGCTCGTCGGCGTGGCCATCGCGGTGGTGCTGCGGCGCCCCGCTCACCGGCGCCCGTTCAGGTCCGCAGCACGAGGCTGACCACGTCGACCAGGGCGATCGCGATCGCGGCCACGAACGGCACCCGGCCGCGCGCGGTGATCGCGACCACCGCCAGGGCCGTGCAGATCGCCAGCGCCACCCACGGCAGCGCCGAGGCGGGCGGCCCGGGCCCCAGCAGGGCCACCACCGAGCCGGCGAGCAGCAGCAGCGGAGCCAGCAGACGCACCGGTCCGGCCCCCAGGCGGTGCGGCAGTCCCCGCACCCCGGTGGCGACGTCGTCGGCCAGGTCCGGCAGCGCGTTGAGCAGATGTGCCCCGACCCCCAGCAGCGCTCCCGCGGCGAAGGTCCACGGGGCGGCAGGTAGGGCTCCGGCAGCGCCAGCGTGACCACGGCGGGCAGGGTGCCGAACGCCAGCGCGTAGGGAAGGGCGGACCAGGCCGTGCGCTTGAGGACCAGGTTGTAGGCCCACCCCGATCCCACCCCGAGCAGCAGGTGCACCACCGCGGAGGCCACGCCACAGGCGAGTGAGACCAGCACACAGCCCACCAGCGCGGCGACGACCGCGCGTCGCACCAGCATCTCGGGGAGCTCCCCCGCCGCCAGCGGCTTGTCGGAGCGGCCGACCTCGCGATCGCGAGCGGCGTCGATGAGGTCGTTGGACCAGCCGATGCTGAGCTGCCCCAGACCGACGGCACCGGTCACCAGCAGTCCGGTCCAGAGCCCATGGCCGATCCCCACGGCCAGCAGCGCCGTCAGCGCCGTCACGGCCGCGCACGGAACGGGATGGCTCGCGCGCAGCAGTCCCGACCGAGCGATCGACGAGCAGGCCCTCAGTCATCGGTCGCGACAGGTCGATCCGGGTCCGCGACCCACTCGCTCCACGAGCCCGGGTAGAGCGCCGCGTCGATCCCGGCCACGGCCATCGCCAGGATGTCGTGGGTCGCGGTGATCCCGGAGCCGCAGTAGGCCGCGACCCGCTGGCCCGGCGCGACGGGGTACGCCGCCCGCAGCTCCTCCGGGGTGCGGAATCGTCCGTCCTCGGTCAGGTTCGCGCTGGTGGGGACGTTCAGCGCTCCCGGGATGTGCCCGGCCACCGGGTCGACGGGCTCGATCTCGCCGCGGAAGCGCGCCGGCTCGCGGGCGTCGACGAGCACGCCGTACGCCGCCAGGTCGAGCACCTCCTCGACCGGCACGACGTCGAGCGCTCCTGGCCTCACCACGAAGTCGCCGGGAGCCGGCACCACGTCCTCGGCGCTGCGGGCACCACCGGCGGCCGTCCAGGCCGACCAGCCGCCGTCGAGCACCCGGACGTCCGCGTGGCCGGCCCATCGCAACAGCCACCAGCACCGGGCGGCCGCGCGGCCCGCCCAGTCGTCGTAGACCACGACCGGTCGCTCGTCGTACACCCCGGCGGCGCGCATCGCCTGCTCGAAGACCGCCGGGTCGGGCAGCGGGTGGCGCCCGGTCGGGCCGGGAGGGGCGGCCAGCGCCGTGTCCAGGTCGACGTACGCCGCGCCGGGGAGGTGCCCCGCCAGGTACTCGCCCCTCCCGCTCGGGCCGCCCATCCGGTAGCGCACGTCGAGCACGCGTGACGGTCCCGGCCGCCAGCAGCGCCTCGAGCTCGTCGGCGTCGAGGACAGGGGCGGTCTGAGGAGGTCGCATGGCATGATCCTCCCCGATGCCTGAACTCCAATTCTTCACCGGCACGATGGATTCCGGGAAGAGCACGCTCGCACTGCAGACGAACCACAACCACGCCGTACGCGGCCGGATCGGGCGCATCTTCACCGCCCACGACCGCGCGGGCGGCTCCACGATCTCCTCGCGACTGGGGCTGACGCACGAGGCGCTCGAGGTGGACGAGGACTTCGACTTCTGGCGCTACGTGGTCGACCAGCTCACCCACGGGGCCCGGATCGACTACCTGATCTGCGACGAGGCGCAGTTCTACACCGGCGTACAGATCGAGCAGCTGGCCAAGGTGGTCGACGAGCTCCAGATCGACGTCTTCGCCTTCGGCATCCTCTCGGACTTCCGCACGATGCTGTTCGAGGGCTCGCGCCGGCTGGTGGAGCTGGCGGACCGGATGCAGGTCCTCCAGGTCGAGGCGCTGTGCTGGTGCGGCAAGCGCGCCACCCACAACGCGCGCACGGTCAGCGGCGAGATGGTCACCCAGGGCGAGGTGATCGTGGTCGGCGACGTCGAGGGCGAGGATCCTTCCGAGGTCGCCTACGAGGTGCTCTGCCGGTCCCACCACCGGCGCGCGATGACCGCCGCCCGCGCCCAGGCCATCTCGATGGTGGCCGAGCCGCTGCCGTTCGCCTGACCGCCCGCTGCTCAACACGAGTGCCCGGTCGGCGTACTGCGGGCGAGGGCGAGTGCCCGGTCGGCGTACTGCGGGCGAGGGCGAGTGCCCGGTCGGCGTGCTCAGGCGATCAGGATCGGGATCTGCATCTCTCGGGGGGTCAGGGAGCCGTGCAGGCCGATCAGGGTCATCTCGTAGGCGAAGTCGCGGGAGCTCATCAGGGCCCAGTCGTCGTGGGCCGCGGCGACCACGTCGCCCAGGCGCAGGCGCACCGAGGAGTCCACCGTGCCGAACCAGCCCCGCTCGATGGCCTCGTCGCGGGTGAGCACGGTGGCCCGGTGTGCCAGGGTCTCGCGCCAGGTGGCCGCCACCTGCTCCACCGCGCCACCGCGGCAGTACACGTGCCGGAACCGGGCCTCGCCGCCGAGCAGGGTGACCCCGTCGCGCAGCTGCGGGAAGTCCTCGATGTCGAGGCGGCTCGAGGCCGTGGAGTCGACCATCCCGTGGTCGGCCACCACCAGCAGCCTGACCTCCTCGGGCAGCTCTCCCCTGAGCTCCTGCACGTCCTCGTCGATGTCGCGCAGCTGACCTCGCCAGCGCTGGGAGTCGACGCCGGCGCGATGTCCGTGCCAGTCCAGGTCGCCGTCGTAGACGTAGGTCAGGGAAGGTCGTCGCGAGGCGCCGGCCACGGCCCCGTCGATGCGCTCCGCGATCCCGTCGGCCCCGACGTAGGTCGCCCCACGCTGGCCGCAGCGGGTCAGGCCGGAGCCGGCGAACTCCCGCTTGCTGACCACGCTGGTGTGCACGCCGACCGCCTCGAGGCGGCTGAACGCGGTGGGGTGCGGCTGCCACTCCAACGGGTCGACCGGCTGGTCCCAGAACAGCGAGTTGAGCAGCGCTCCACTCTCCGGGACCCTCGAGGTGAACCCCACGACACCGTGCTGACCCGGCGTCATCGCGGTCCCGAGCGAGGTCAGCGAGGTGGCCGTCGTCGACGGGACCCCGCAGGTCGCCGGGTCCTGGCCGAGCAGCGAGTGCAGGTACGGCGCCTGCACCCGGTGCTCCGCCAGCAGCTCGTGGCCCAGCCCGTCGACCAGCATCACGACGTACGCCGGCGCCTCCGGCAGCAGCAGGGACGTCTCGTGGAACCCGACCGGGGACCCCCAGCGCGCGGGCGACCGCTGGCAGGACGTCCCCCAGGGAGCGGCCGGGCGTCGCGCCCGAGTACGCCGGCTCGACGAAGCCCGGGATCGCGGACGAGGCCAACGTCAGCTCTGCTGGCGGGCCGAGAGGCTCTCGGCGAAGACCAGCAGGTCGTCGACGGCGTGCTGGCCGTCGGCGGCCGAGCTGACCCGCAGCGAGAAGTCGTCGGAGACCACCATGCCGGTGTAGCCGTGGTCGGCGTCGCAGTCGGGGTCAGCGCAGGCCGCGGGCTCGAGGTCGATCCGGTTGATGCCTCCCCAGCCGACGGTCAGCACCGCCTCGCTGGGGATGGGCTCGCCGCCGCCCTCGAAGGTCGCCGGGTTGGCGACCATCCGGTTGACCACGATCGAGCGCACCGAGGACAGCGCGATCGCCTCGGTGGAGGTCGAGGTGTAGGGCTCGGGCAGGAGGTCGTCGGGTGCGTGCTCGTCGGTGTGGCACAGGATCAGCCGGGTGTTGGTCAGCACCACCACGGTGATGTGCCGACGCACCTCGTCGCGGTCGATGGTGGGCTCGTGGTGGACCAGGAACGAGGTGACGTTCTCCCCCGCGACGGCCGACCTGACCCCGGCGGTGACCACGTGCGGGTAGTAGCCGGTCTTCTCGATCGCGACGACGAGGTCGTCGAGGCGGTCGTGGGGAGCAACGTGGCGCATGGCCCCAGTCTGTCACGCGATCGGACCCGGCCGAGGTCCGCTCCGGACCGTGGGTCGCGCCCGCACGGGACGACCTCGACGCAGGCTCAGCCGTGCAGGCTCTCGTCCAGCGGGTCGGTCAGCCGACGGACGAACAGGTCGGAACGGGGCTCGGCCATCGGGTCGACGCGGCCGGCGGCGCGCAGCACGCTGACGCCGTCAGCGTGCGCGTGCACGAGCAGTAGGTCGATCCGGCTCAGCTGTGGCAGGTCGTTCTTGACCTGCGCCACCCGCCGGACCAGGTCCTCGACCGCGCTGACGTCGACCTGCTCGCTGCCCCGGTAGCCGAACAGCAGCGGCGCCGCCTTGATGGCACGGACCGTCTCGGCGGCCTCCTGCGCGCTGATCGGGGGGATCCGGAAGACCCGGTCGCCGACCAGGTCGGTCAGCGCTCCCGAGACACCGAAGGAGACCGCGGGGCCGAACAGCGGGTCCTCGAGTCCCCGGATCGCCACCGGCACCCCGGGAGCCGCGGTCCGCTGCACGACGAACTCGGCCTCCGCGGGGTTCGGGATGCTGCCGAACAGCGAGTCCCACGCGTCGCGCATCGCGGCCTCGTCGTCGATCCCGCGCCACACGTGCGCCTGGTCGGGGCGTTGGCGCAGTCGCTCGGCGGTGGCCTTGAGGACGACGTCCCAGCCGAGTCGCTCGCCCGCCGCGACCGCCTCCTCGAGGGTGGTCACGTGCTGGCGCTCCCACAGCGTGATCCCGTAGCTGCCGAGGAGCTGGGCCAGCTCGGAGTCGCTCAGGTCGTGACCGTCCGGGTGGTGCATCAGGATCTCGTTGACCTGGCGCTTGGCGGAGTCCGAGTCGATCTCGTCGAGCGCTGCCACCGAGTCCTCGTGCCGCTTGAGCCAGGCGGCGTACTCCACGACGCAGGCGAGCGCCCGCACGGCCGCCTCGACCGCGGGGTAGGACGGCACCGAGCCCCGGCCGGCGGTGTGGCCCGAGAGGTCCGGGACCCGCAGCAGCTCCGGCACGCCCTCACGGCCGAGGAAGGAAGAGACCAGCGGCTTGTCGGACTGCTCCCCGACAGCGGCGAGCACGTCCGCGACCTCCTCGCCGCCCGCGTCCAGCGGCGGGATGTAGACCGCCACCACGGCGTCGACGTGCTGGTCGTCGATGGCGGCGTCCAGCGCGTCCTCGAAGTCACCCGCGGTCGCGTCCGCGCCCAGCGCGGTGGCGCTGGTCACGGTGAGCCCGCTGGCCGCGGCCGCGTCCACGGCCAACAGCCCGAGCGCGTCGGAGTTGCCGACGATGGCCACCCGGGAGCCGGCCGGAAGCGGCTGGTGGGCGAGCAGCTGCGCCACGTCGAACATCTCGTCCAGGGTGTTGACCTGGATGATCCCGGCTTGGCGGAACATGGCGTCGACGGCTTCCGGTGGCGCGGCGATCTGGCGTACGGCGTGCCCCATCGGCACTCCCTGGGTGCTCCGCCCGGAGCGCACCGCGATGATCGGCTTGGAGCGCGAGACCCGGCGGGCGATCCGCGAGAACTTCCGCGGGTTGCCGATGGACTCGAGGTAGAGCAGCACGACCTCGGTGGCCTCGTCCTCCTCCCAGTACTGGAGCAGGTCGTTGCCCGAGACGTCGGCCCGGTTGCCGGCGCTGACGAACGTCGAGAGGCCGAGCCCCCGTCCACGCACCTTCTCCAGGATCGCCGAGCCCAGGGCACCCGACTGGCAGAAGAAGCCCGCCCGGCCCCGCTGCGGCATCACCGGAGCCAGCGAGGCGTTCAGGGAGACCTCCGAGGCGGTGTTGATCACGCCCAGGCAGTTCGGCCCGATCAGCCTCAGGCCGTAGGAGCGCGCCAGGCCGACCAGCTTGCGCTGTCGCGCGCGCCCCTCCTCACCGGACTCGGCGAAGCCGCTGGAGATCACGATCAGCCCGTGCACGCCCTTGGCCGCGCAGTCGAGCACGACATCTTGGACCGACTCGGCCGGGACCGCGACGATGGCGACGTCCACGTCACCGGGGATGTCGCCGACGGTGCGATAGGACGGCATCCCGGCCACGGCGTCCGCGGCCGGGTTCACCACGTAGACCCTGCCCGCGTAGTCGCCGAGCACCAGGTTGCGCACCAGCAGCGCGCCGATGGTGTCGCTGCGGCGCGAGGCGCCGATGACCGCGACGCTGCGGGCGTTGAGGAACGCGGCGATCGAGGCGGCCTCCGAGCGGTGCTCGCGGGCGGCGATCACCCCGATGGAGGTGTCGGTGGGGTCGATGTCGAACTCGAGGTGCATCACTCCCTCGTCCCAGTCGCCGCTCACCTGGTAGCCCTGCTCGCGGAAGACCTGGATCATCCTCCGGTTGTCGGGCAGCACCTCGGCCACGAAGCGGCTGACGCCGCGCTCGCGCCCGGCCTGCGCCAGGTGCTCGAGGAGCAGCTGAGCGATCCCGCGACCCTGGTGAGCGTCCTGCACCAGGAACGCCACCTCGGCATTGCCCTGCTCGACCAGGTCGTAGCGGCCCACCCCGATGATCCGCTGCGCGAGGGTCATCACGAAGGCGACCCGGTCGCGGTAGTCGACATTGGTGAAGCGCTGGACGTCTCGGTCGGAGAGGTTGGGCATCGGCGCGAAGAACCGGTAGTACTTCGACTCCGTGGAGACCTCGGCGTAGAACTCGACCAGTCCCGCGGCGTCCTCGGGGAGGATCGGCCTCAGGTGGGCGGTGCGCCCGTCGCGGAGCAGGACATCGGCCTCCCAGTGCTCCGGGTATCCCCGGGGGGCGGGGGACGGGTCCTCGAATCCCTGCGCGGTCACGACTGAAATGTACCGTCCGGCCGCGACCGGCGTGCCCGCCCGCGATTCTCGACGGGCCACGGGGAGAATCAGGGCATGGCCCGTCGTACCGCACCACCTCCGGAGGAGTTCGAGGAGCACATCGTCGACATCGACGTCGGGGACGAGATGCGGACGAGCTTCCTGGAGTACGCCTACTCCGTCATCTACTCCCGGGCGCTCCCGGACGCACGCGACGGCCTCAAGCCGGTGCAGCGCCGCATCCTGTACGCGATGCACGACATGAGCCTGCGCCCCGAGCGCGGTCACGTGAAGTCCTCCCGGGTGGTCGGTGAGGTGATGGGCCGCTTCCACCCGCACGGTGACGGAGCGATCTACGACGCCCTGGTCCGGATGTCGCAGTCCTTCTCGATGCGCCTGCCGACCGTCGACGGTCACGGCAACTTCGGCTCCCCGGACGACCCACCCGCGGCCATGCGCTACACCGAGGCACGGATGGCGCCCGCCGCGGTGGCGATGACGGCGACGATCGACGAGGACACGGTCGACTTCCGGCCCAACTACGACGGCCGCGAGATCGAGCCCTCGGTGCTCCCCGCCGCCGTGCCCCACCTGATCGTCAACGGCGCCGCCGGGATCGCCGTCGGGATGGCGACCAACATCGCACCGCACAACCTGGTCGAGGTGGTGCAGGCGCTCCGGCACCTGGTCAAGCACCCGACGGCGGACCTCGACGCCCTGATGCGCTTCATCCCGGGCCCCGACCTGCCGACGGGCGGCAAGATCATCGGGCTCGACGGGGTCCGCGACGCCTACGAGACCGGCCGCGGCAGCTTCCGGATGCGCGCCACCACCCGCATCGAGTCGGTCACCGCTCGTCGCAAGGGCATCGTGGTGACCGAGCTGCCGTACGGCGTGGGCACCGAGCGGGTGATCGCCGCGATCAAGAAGCTCGTCCTGACCAAGAAGATCCAGGGCATCTCCGACGTCAAGGACCTCACCGACCGCACCAAGGGCCTGCGGCTGGTGATCGAGGTCAAGAACGGCTTCCATCCCGAGGCGCTGCTGGAGCAGCTGTTCAAGAGCACCCCCCTGGAGGACTCCTTCGGCATCAACGCGGTGGCGCTGGTCGACGGCCAGCCCCGCACCCTGGGGCTCAAGGAGATGCTCCAGGTGTTCCTCGCGCACCGCTTCGACGTCGTACGCCGGCGCTCGGCGTACCGGCGTGGCAAGGCCGCCGACCGCCTCCACCTCGTCGACGGCCTGCTGCTGGCCATCATCGACATCGACGAGGTGATCCAGCTGATCCGCGGCAGCGACCACGCCGAGATGGCCCGCGAGCGGTTGATGGAGGTCTTCGACCTGACCGAGATCCAGGCCAACTACATCCTCGACATGCCGCTGCGCCGGCTGACCAGGTTCTCCAAGATCGAGCTCGACAAGGAGCGCGACGAGCTGCTGCGGACCATCGCCGACCTCGACGCCATCCTCGGCGACGAGGCCAGGCTGCGGATGGTGGTCTCCGAGGAGCTGGCCGAGGTCGCCAAGACCTTCGGGACGCCGCGGCGCACGGTGCTGCTGGAGTCCTCGGGCCAGACCACGACGTCCGCCACGCCCCTGGAGGTGGCCGACGACCCCTGCTTCGTCTTCCTCTCCTCCTCCGGCCTGCTGGCCCGCACCACCACCCTCACGGCGCTGGACCACGCCGGGACCGGCGACGACGGCGCCCGCACCCGGCACGACGTGATCGTCTCCGCGGTCACCGCCACCGCCCGAGGCGAGGTCGGCGTGCTCACCTCCGCGGGTCGGGTGATCAAGCTCGGGGTGCTGGACCTGCCGACGCTGCCCGACACCGCCAACCACCCCAACCTCCAGGGCGGGGCACCCGTCGGGGAGTTCGTCACCCTGGACGGCGAGCGGGTGATCGCCCTGACCAGCTTCGAGTCCGGCTCCACCGGCCTGGCCCTCGGCACCAAGCAGGGCGTGGTCAAGCGGGTCCACCCGGAGTACCTGTCCAACAAGGACGACTGGGAGGTGATCGCCCTCAAGGACGGCGACGAGGTCGTCGGTGCCGCCGAGCTGCGGTCAGGGGACGAGACGCTCTGCTTCGTCACCAGCGACGGCCAGCTGCTTCAGTTCGGCGCCGGCCAGGTCCGTCCGCAGGGCCGGGCGGGCGGAGGCATCGCCGGGGTGAAGCTCGCACCGCGCGCGCGGGTGGTCTCGTTCACGGCGCTGGACCCCCAGACCTCCGTCCTGGTGTCCGTGTCCGGAGCCAGCACCGCGCTGCCCGGCACCGAGGCCGGCTCGGTCAAGGTCACGCCCTTCTCGGAGTACCCGCCCAAGGGCCGGGCGACCGGCGGGGTCCGCTGCCACCGCTTCCTCAAGGGCGAGGACGAGCTGGTCTTCGCCTGGGCCGGCCCCGCGCCCGCACTGGCCGCCGCGGACAGCGGCGCCCCGATCGACCTCCCGGCGCCGGTCGCCAGGCGCGACGGGTCGGGCCATCCCGGTTCGCAGCCGGTCGCTGCCTGCTCGGGTCCGGTCACGACCCTGCTCCCCCGCCGGTCCGGCCCGGACGCAACCTCCGACATGGCAGGCTGAGTGCATGAGTCGTCCCGCGCTACGTCGCGCCCTCCCACTGATCGCCCTCGCCCTCGTCACGTCGTTGGTGCTGGCGGGATGCGGTGGTGGCGGGGACTCCAGCGGACCGACGCCGGCCGAGGTCATGCAGACCGCGAAGAAGAACCTGGACGACGCGAGCAGCGTGCGGATCGCCTTGTCCACCGCCTCGACCCCCTCGGAGGGCGACGGCGTCCTCGGCGCGACGGGTGACCTCACCCAGGAACCCGCCTTCGCGGGCGAGGTGAAGGTCTTGCTCGGCGGATTCACCGCGACCGTGCCGATCACCTCGGTGGGGGGCAAGGTCTACGCCAAGCTCCCGTTGCAGACCAAGTTCTCGGCCATCGACCCCACCCAGTACGGCGCCCCCGACCCGGCCGACTTCGCCGACCCGGAGAACGGCCTCTCCGGCCTGCTGACCAAGCTGAAGGACCTGAAGAAGGGTGAGGAGACGCGCAGCGGCGAGACCATCCTGACGAGCTACTCAGGGTCGCTTCCAGGAGACGCCGTCAAGAAGATCATCCCGAGCGCCAACGCCGAGCAGACCTACCGCACCGAGGTCGGCGTGGACGACAAGGGGTTCGCGCAGACGGTGAAGGTGACCGGCGCGTTCTTCGCCGGCACCGACCAGGTCACCTACGACCTGAAGTTCAGCGAGTACGGCAAGGGCGTTCAGATCACCGCTCCCAAGAGCTGATCGGCGGCGGACCGTGTCCCCCGCCAGCCCCGGTCCGGACGCTGGGCCCACCCTCACTCCCTCGCCCGCGGCGCGCTCGCTGCTGGGCCTGGCCGCGGTCGCGGTCGCCTTCGCGGCCGCCGACACCTACGTCGTGGTGCTCTCGCTCCCCGACATGATGGCCTCGGTCGGGCTCAGCGTGGACCAGCTCCAGCGAGCGGCCCCGATCGTCAGCGGGTTCCTGCTCGGCTACGTGGCGATGCTCCCGCTGATCGGGCGGATCGCCGACCTCCGCGGTCGCACCCCGGTCCTGGTGGCGGCGCTGGTGCTGTTCGCGTTCGGCTCGCTGGTCACCGCCGCGGCGTACGACCTGGGCAGCCTGGTGGCCGGGCGCTTTCTCCAGGGCGTCGGCGGCGGCGGCCTGGTGCCGGTCACGCTGGCCCTCGTCGCCGACCTGTATCCCGCTCATCGCCGGGGGGTGCCGCTCGGCGTGGTCGGCGCGGTCCAGGAGGTGGGCAGCGTCGTCGGCCCGCTCTACGGCGCCGTGGTGCTCTCCTTCGGCACCTGGCGTGACATCTTCTGGATCAACCTGGCCGTCGGCCTCGTCCTCGCCGCCGCGATCTCCGCCCTGACCTCCGCCGCGGTTCCGGGTGCCGCGTCCACCCGGTCACGGCGGCGGTTCGACTGGATCGGCCTGGCCCTGGTCGGCCTCGTCCTGGCCGCGATGCTGCTGGTGATGTGGCAGCCGCGGGCGCTGGTCACCTCGGTCGGCCTGGGCTGGCCGTTCGTCCCGTTCGTCGGAGGATGGTCCATCTGGTTCTCCCCGCTCGGGCTGCTGACGATCGCCCTGGCGGTGGGCCTCCTCGCCCGGATGCTCCTCGCCACGAGTCCCCTGGTCGACCTGCGGGACTGGTGGAGGTCGGTGCGGGAGGCGGACCTGGTCGGCGCGGGACTGCTCTCGGTCTCTCTCGGCGGCATCATCCTGGCGTTCGCGACCGCGGACCCCGAGGTGCAGGTGCTCTCACCGGCAGGCCCCTGGTATCTCGCGGTGGCCGCCCTGGCCGGGCTCCTGTTCGCCGCCCACAACCGGCGTTCCCTGGCCCCGCTGGTCCCGCACGGAGCGTTCATCCAGCGTCCGGCCTGGGGCGCCCTGCTGGTCAGCTTCTTCGTCGGAGCGGCCCTGATCGCAGCCCTGGTGGACATCCCCATCTTCGCCCGGATCACGATCGCCGACGGCTCGCAGATCAAGGCGGCTCTCGTGCTCGTCGAGTTCCTGGTCGCGCTGCCGGTCGGTGCGCTCCTCGGAGGACTGCTGACCCAGCGGCTGAGTGCCGGCTTGATCGCCGCCGCCGGCATGCTGCTCGCTGCCGGTGGCTTCTGGCTGATGGCGGGCTGGGGGTTCGAGTCGCTGCAGCAGCTGTCCTCCTCCGCGGTGCTGGCGCTGACCGGCCTGGGCTTCGGGCTGGCCCTGGCGCCGGTCAACGCCGCGCTCCTGTCCAGCACGGCCGCCAGCGTGCACGGAGTCACCAGCGCCCTTCTCGTCGTCTCACGCATGGTCGGGATGCTGGTCGGCATCTCGGCTCTCACCACTATCGGGCTGCGTCGCTACTACGCCGTCCAGGTCGACATCCCCGCCCCCAACGACGTGTGCGGAGGGATCTCCACCCGCTGTGCGGAGTACACCCGGATGATCGAGACTGCCGGGATCGAGCAGCTCCAGGCCATCTTCATCGGCGCCGCCGTGTGTGCCGTGGTCGCCGCCGTGGCCGCGCTGATCACCTTCCGTGGAGCCCCGACGCGCGCCGTCGCTGCGCGCCAGGCCCTGCTCGGCACGCGATAGCCTGTCGCCCATGGCCGACTTCGATGACCTGCTAGCCGCCAACCGGGAGTTCTCCGAGACCTTCGACCTCGCCGGGTTCGACGGAGTGGCGCACGCCGGCATCGCGATCGTGACGTGCATGGACTCACGGATCGCCCCGCTGCAGATGGTCGGGCTCTCTCCGGGCGACGCCAAGATCTTCCGGAACCCCGGCGGCCGCGTGACCACCCAGGCCCTCGAGGCGCTCGTGCTCGGAGTGCACCTGCTCAAGGTCGAGCGGATCCTGATCGTCCCGCACACCCGCTGCGCCATGGCCAGCGCGACCGTGGAGGAGCTGCGGGCGAGGGTCGGCGAGTCGGCCGGGCAGGACGCCTCGTGGCAGAACTTCGGAGTGGTCAGCGATCAGGAGGCGGCGCTGCGCGACGACGTACGCATGGTCCGGTCGCATCCTCTCGTCCCGGACTCGGTCGCCGTGGGCGGCTTCCTCTACGACGTCGACACCGGCCTGCTGAGCCAGCTGGCCTGAGCAGCACCTGGCCGCCTCTGTCGAACCGCCCGACCTCGCGTCACACTGGGCCAATGGATCTCGACAAGGCACGCGACTTCGTCCGCTCCCACCATCGCGCCGTGATGGCCACCCGCAGCCCCACCGGCGTGCACCAGAGCCCGGTGCTCGTCGGGGTGGACGAGGAGGGGCGCCTGACCGTGAGCAGCCGGGAGACCGCGTTCAAGACCAAGCACCTGCGCGCCGACCCCTGGACCCAGCTGTGCGTGATGACCGAGGGCTTCTTCGGCGAGTGGGTCTACGTGGAGGGCGAGGCGGAGGTGGTCTCCCTGCCTGAGGCGATGGAGCCGCTGGTGGAGTACTACCGCGGCATCTCGGGTGAGCCCGACGACTGGAACGAGTACCGCGCGGGCATGGAGCGCGAGCGCCGGGTGATCCTCCGGATCACCCCCACCAAGGCGGGCCCGGACCGCCAGGGCTGACCGGCAGAGCGCCGCCGCGATCTGACGCGGCTGACGTAGGGGCTGGCAAGGCGGAGGAGCGAAGGCGTGGTCCGAGCCAAGCGCCACGTCGAGCCAGGACAACCCCGCAAGACCCCGCGACCTGACGCGGCTGACGTAGGGGCTGGCAAGGCGGAGGAGCGAAGGCGTGGTCCGAGCCAAGCGCCACGTCGAGCCAGGACAACCCCGCAAGACCCCGCGACCTGACGCGGCCGACGTAGGGGCTGGCAAGGCGGAGGAGCGAAGACGTGGTCCGAGCCAAGCGCCACGTCGAGCCAGGACAACCCCGCAAGACCCCGCGACCTGACGCGGCTGACGTAGGGGCTGGCAAGGCGGAGGAGCGAAGGCGTGGTCCGAGCGAAGCGCCACGTCGAGCGAGGACAACGCCGCCAGGACCTGCGTCAGCCGCGTCAGGCGTCGATGGCGTCGGCGTCGACCTCATAGGCCCCCGCCACGATGAAGTCCTTGCGCGGGGCCACCTCCGAGCCCATCAGCAGCTCGAACACCTCGGCTGCCGCAGCGGCGTCGTCGGCGGTGATCCGGCGCAGGGTGCGCTGTCGGGGGTCCATGGTGGTCTCCGCCAGCTGGTCGGCGTCCATCTCGCCCAGGCCCTTGTAGCGCTGGACCGGGTCCTTCCACCGCACGCCCTTCTTGGTCAGCTCGGCGAGCTTGCGCTGCAGCTCCGGGTCGGAATAGGTGTAGACGTACTTCTCCATCCCCTTCTTGGGGTTGGAGAGCTCGATCCGGTGCAGCGGCGGCACCGCGGTGAACAGTCGTCCCGAGGTGACCAGCTCGGGCATGTACTTGAAGAACAGCGTCGCCAGCAGGCACCGGATGTGCGCGCCGTCGCTGTCCGCGTCGGCCATGAAGATGATCCGGCCGTACCTCGCCTGGTCCACGTCGAAGGTGCGTCCGGACCCGGCGCCGACCACCTGGATGATCGAGGCACACTCGGTGTTCTTCAGCATGTCGGCGACGGTCGCCTTCTGGACGTTGAGGATCTTCCCCCGGATCGGGAGCAGTGCCTGGAACTCCGAGTCCCGGGCCAGCTTGGCCGTCCCGAGCGCCGAGTCGCCCTCCACGATGAACAGCTCGGAGCGGTCCACGTCGGTCGAGCGGCAGTCGGCCAGCTTGGCCGGCAGCGCGGAGGACTCGAGCGCGTTCTTGCGGCGCTGGGTGTCCCGGTGCGCACGGGCGGCCAGCCGGGTCTTGGCCGCGCCGGCGACCTTCTCCATCACCAGCTTGGCCTGCGCCTTCTCGACCCGCTTGGTCGAGGTCAGGAACTCCTTGAGCTCCGCCGCGACCACCTTGCGTACGACGGAGCGGGCGGCCGGCGTGCCGAGCACCTCCTTGGTCTGCCCCTCGAACTGGGGCTCGGCGAGCCGGACGGCCACGACCGCGGTCAGGCCCTCGAGCACGTCGTCCTTGACCACGTCGGTGTCGTTGGTCTTGAGCACTCGCGCGCCGCGCATCACGTCGTTGAAGGTCTTGGTCATCGCGGCCTCGAACCCCGAGACGTGCGTGCCGCCCTTGGGGGTCGCGATCACGTTGACGAAGGAGCGCAGCTCGGTCTCGTAGCCGGTCCCCCATCGCAGTGCCACGTCGACGCTGAGCTCGCGCTCGACGTCCTGCGGGGTCATGTGGCCCAGCTCGTCGAGCAGGGGCACGGTCTCGGTGAACACGTCAGAGCCCTGCAACCGCAGTACGTCGGTCACCCGCTCGTCATGGCTGAGGAACTCACAGAACTCCGAGATCCCGCCGTCATGGCGGAACGACTCGGTCACCGGCTGCTCGCCACGGAGATCGGTCAGGGTGAGCTCGAGACCGGGCACGATGAACGAGGTCTGGCGAGCCCGGGTGACCAGCTCGTCCCAGGTGAACGCTGCGTCCCGGGTGAAGATCTGGCGGTCCGGCCAGAAGCGCACGCGCGTCCCGGTCACCCCCTTCTTGACGCGGCTCCCCTTCTCCAGCCCCGAACGCGGCTCGAAGGCGGTGCTCGGACCCTCGCCGGAGAAGACCCCTGGGGCGCCGCGCTGGAACGACATCGTCTGGGTCGTCGGCGAGCGGTCCACCTCGACGTCGAGCCGGACCGAGAGGGCGTTGACCACCGAGGCCCCCACGCCGTGCAGCCCCCCTGTGGCGGCGTAGGAGCCGCCACCGAACTTGCCGCCCGCATGCAGCTTGGTGAAGACCACCTCGACACCGGAGAGGCCGGTCTTCGGCTCCTTGTCGACCGGGATGCCTCGCCCGTCGTCGTGGACCTCCGCCGAGCCGTCGGGATGCAGCAGCACCTCGACGCGTGCGCAGTGCCCGGCCAGCGCCTCGTCCACGGCGTTGTCGATGATCTCCCACAGGCAGTGCATCAGGCCACGGGTGTCGGTGGACCCGATGTACATGCCCGGTCGCTTGCGCACCGCCTCGAGGCCCTCGAGGACCAGGAGGTGCTGGGCGTTGTAGGTGTTGTCGATGGGACTACCTCTGCACGGTGATGGAGCGTGTCGGCAGGAGCAGCTTCGCCCCTGACGACCGGGTCTGCCCGAATCTACCGACCGGCGCCGCCGTGCCGATCGGCGACGCGCCACCAATCCGAGGCACGCCGAGCAACGAATCAATCTGTGCGGGACTTGTGCGGTGTGCTGAACTAGTGAGAACGGGTACAAGCCTTGAGTTAGGTCGTTTCGCCACGTTTTCGGACATGGCGCGTCAGACTCGACTCAGATCCTGTGACCAGTGCCACTCCGGTGCCCATCGACAGGATGGGAATTGATCGGGGAAGTTTCCAACGTGGTTGACTGTTATGACTGATGACGCGATCGAGAAGCGGAACCCACCGGTTCTCGACCGCTGACGAAGTCACCTAATGAGAGTGAGGCCCGACGTGACTACTGCGACAGCCCCTAGCGCCGCCCCGCTCACCGCGGTGGACCGGTGCGACCGATGCGGTGCCCAGGCCTACCTCCGCGTACAGCTCAAGAGTGGCGGAGAGCTCCAGTTCTGTGCCCACCACGCCCGCGAGCACAGCGACAAGCTTCGTGAGGTAGCCGAGCACGTCCAGGATGAGACCGGACGCCTTGCCAACAAGTCCTCCGGCTCCTCGAGCGACGCCTGAGGTCTCCCTTCCAGCAGTCTTGATCAGAGACCCCGGTCCCCTGGTGGACCGGGGTCTCACTCTTCCCCCCAGGTCTGGTGAGAGGGTCTCGTCATGACCGGAGTCGAGTTGCTCGTCGCCCTGGCCATCGCCCTCGGGCTGGTCGGGGTCATCGTGCCGGGTCTGCCCGGTCCCCTGCTCGTGCTGGCAGCGATCCTCGCCTGGGCCTGGGAGCTGGGGACCACCACCGGCTGGGTGGTCTTCGCGGTCGCGGCCAGCGCGATCGTGCTCGGCAGCGTCGTGAAGTACGTCGTCCCCGGACGCCGCCTCAAGAGCCACGGCGTCCCCGGCTCGACCCTGCTGTTCGGCGGGCTGCTCGGCTTCATCGGGTTCTTCGTGCTGCCGGTCGTGGGGCTCGTCGTCGGTCTCGTGCTCGGCGTCTACCTCGCCGAGCTCCGCCGAGTCGGCAGCACCGCGGCCTGGCCCGCCACCGTGCACGCGCTCAAGGCGGTGGGCCTGTCCGTGCTGATCGAGCTGGCCGCCTCGCTGTTCGCGGCGGTGACCTGGGGCGTCGGCGTGGTGCTGACCTGATGGCGGTCGTGCTCGCGCTCGGAGCCGCGATCTCCTACGGTCTGGGCGACTTCATCGGCGGTGTCACCTCCCGGCGTACGTCGCCCTGGCCGGTCGCCCTGGTGGGCACGGCGACCGGGATCGTCGGGGCGCTGGTCCTGATGCTGCTCTACCCGGGTGACCCCTCCTCGACCGCCCTGTGGTGGGGAGCGCTCGCCGGCGTGGGCAACGGCCTCGGCGCCGGGTTCCTGTACCGGGGGCTGTCCCTGGGACGGATGGGGGTGGTGGGGCCGGTCTCCGCCGTCGGCGCCGCGTCGCTGCCGGTCCTGGCCGGCCTGCTGGGCGGTGAGCGCCCCGAGGCGCTGGTGTGGCTGGGGATCCTGATCGCGCTGCCGGCCATCTGGCTGGTGGCCCGTGAGCCCGTCGCCCAGGACGGGTCCACCGGTGCGGCCGTGGGCCTGCTCGAGGGCCTGGTCGCCGGAGCCGGCTTCGGACTGCTGTTCGCGGCTCTGGGTCAGGTGCCCGACGGAGCCGGGTACGCCCCGATCCTGCTCAACCAGGTGGTCGGGGTGCTTGCCATCCTGGTGATCGCCACGACCGGGCGGCAACCGTGGCTGCCCCGCCAACCCGCGGTGTTCGTCGGCGGGATCGGCTCGGGGGTGCTCGCGGTGATGGCGCTGACCGGCTTCCTGCTGGCCACCCAGCAGGGACTGCTCGCCGTCTCGGGGGTGCTCGCGTCGCTCTACCCGGCGTTCACGGTGCTGCTGGCGACGGTGCTGCTCAAGGAGCCCATCCACCGCACCCAGCGCACCGGACTGGCGATGTGCGTCGTCAGCGTGGTCTGCGTCGCTCTCGGCTGACCCGCGAACCTCACCGCTGGCTGCGGTCCGGGCTGCGGGAGGACCTTGCCTGCGAGGCGCGTACGGTCGACGGGCGGGGACGTCACGAAGGAGCCCCCTGTGTTCACCCCTCTCGATGAGCCCGCTGGCGCGTGGGAGGCCTCGGGGCTCGCCGCAGCGCTCGTCCTCGCCGCCGTCGGCGCTGTCGGTGCGGTCACCATGATCGCCCTTGCCGCAGTCGGCAGCGACTACTGGTCCGACCAGCGAAGCGACCAGCTGCTCTCGGCCGCCATGTTCGCGCTCATGGTCGTCGGCGCCGCGGGCTTCCTGGTGATGGACCGGCGACCCTGGCCGGGGGCCGGGCTGGCCGTGGTCGGCAGCCTGATCTTCGGCGTGATCCTGTGGTGGACCATCGCAGCGGTCATCCTCGGGCTGCTCTTCGTGGTGGTGGCGGTCCTCAGGGCCCGCACCTTCCATCAGCTGGGCGCACGGCGGCCCCCGCCCCCGTTGACCGCCTGAGCGTGGCGCAGAGGCCTTTAGCCGGGCACCGAGAGCGAGAGTGCGAAGTCACCGTCGCGGTCGGTCCACCACTGCGTCATCCGCAGGCCGGCGGCACGAAGCTCGGAGCTGAGGCCCTCCCTACGGAACTTCGCCGAGATCTCGGTACGGATCGTCTCGCCCCGATCGAGCGGTACGACCAGACCCAGCGCGGCGATGCGGACCGACTGGTCCCGGAGGGACTCCAGCCGCATCTCGATCCATTCCTGGTCCTCGACCCACACGGCGCGGTGCCGGAACGAGTCCGGGTCGAAGTCGGCGCCCAGGTCTCGGTTGAGCACGGAGAGGACGTTCTTGTTGAACGCGGCCGTCACGCCGAGGCTGTCGTCGTAGGCAGCCACGAGTCGGGCAGGGTCCTTGACCAGGTCGGTGCCCAGCAGCAGTGCGTCACCGGGGCCCAGCCCACGACGGAGGTCGGAGAGGAACCTGTTCCGCTGGTCGGGGTCGAGGTTGCCGATCGTCGACCCGAGGAAGGCGAGCAGTCGGGGCGGGTCCTTCGGCAGGTCGCCGAGGTGGTGCTCGAAGTCCCCGACGACGGGCTGGACCTCCAGGTCCGGGAACTCCGCGGCCACCGCCGCACTGGCGTCCGTGAGCACCGCCGGGTCCACGTCGAAGGGCACGAACCGGCGCAGCGTCCCGGCGCGGGTGAGCGCGCGCAGCAGCAGCCGCGTCTTCTCCGAGGTCCCGCTGCCGAGCTCGACGAGGGTCTCGGCCGAGGAGAGCGCGGCGATGTCGTCACAGCGCGCCTCGAGGATGCTGCGCTCGGTGCGGGTCGGGTAGTACTCCGCGAGCCTGGTGATCTCGTCGAAGAGCTCGCTGCCGCGCGCGTCGTAGAAGTACTTGGGCGGCAGCACCAGCGGCTTCTGCGAGAGGCCTCCGGCAACGTCGTGGGCCATCTGGTCGGCCAGGGAGCTGGGGTCCAGGTGCACCACAGGGTCAGCAGTCGGCATCTCAGTCCTCCATCGCGGTCACGGTGACCCCTGCCGAGGTCACCTCCACCAGGTGGCGGTCGGGGACGTCCACCCATCCTGGGTCGTCATCGAAGGGCTCGCTCGCGACCACCACGCCCCGAGGGGTGGCCAGATAGCTGAGCGCGTCGCCCCAGGTGGTGGCCAGGATGCGCCGCCCGTCGGTCATCAGCAGGTTGAGCCGGGCCGACGGGTCATTCGCGGCCACCTCGCCGACCGTGGCGGCGAGCCGCTCGGGCCCTCGGGCGAAGACGTGCGCCGCGAGCACGGCGGAGTCACACACCGACTCCGCGGCGTCGTACTTGGGGAGGGCCGCACGGTCGACCCGGCCGTTGTGGGAGAGCAGCCACCGTCCGTCGGTGAACGGCGCCGACGCGCTCTCGTCGGTCGGCATGCCCGGGGTCGCCGAGCGGACTGCCGCGAGCACGCATCCGGCGACCAGCACGGGGGCGACCGACGCGAACGACGCATCGCTCCACATGGGTCGTGAGGACCGCCAGCGGACCGGCTCCGGCTGCTGCTCCATGACCAGTCCGACACCCCAGCCGTCCGCGTTCATCAGGCCGTGCGACTGCCGCCGCGGCTGGTAGCTCTGCCGCAGCAGGCCGTGCTCGGGCTCCAGGACCAGGGAGGCGACGCTGCGCGGCTCACCCAGCCAGGAGAGGTGCCTACACAACGTCCCACGCCAATCGCAGGCCGCTGAAGATCTGTCTACGGGCCGGGAGGTCCCAGTTGCGGAACGACGGCCGGATCGAGGTGCCCCCCACGGCCCACGACCCGCCCTTGAGCACCCGGTAGCTCCCGCCGAAGAACGGAGCGCTGTAGTCGGCGTACAGCATCGTCTCGAAGCCCGGCCACGCCTCGAAGCCCGACGACGTCCACTCCCAGACGTCGCCGATCATCTGCTCGGCACCGCAGGGAGAGGCGCCGTCCGGATAGGCGCCCACGGGCGCCGGGCGGAGCGCACCGCCGCCCAGATTGGCCAGCTCGGGTCGCCAGCCGTGCTCGCCCCACGGCCAGCGTCGCCGTCGCGCTGCCGTGTCGTCCCAGACACAGGCCTTCTCCCACTCCTGCTCGGTGGGCAGCCGCGCACCGGCCCAGGCCGCGTAGGCCTCCGCCTCGAAGAAGCTGACGTGCTGGACGGGCTCCTCGACCGGGATCTCCTCGGTGTGCCCGAACCGTCGCCGCGACCCGTCACGGGACCAGAAGAGGGGACGCTCCAGTCCCGCGTCGAGCCGGTGCCGCCACCCTGCGGTGGACCACCATCTCGGCTCGTCGTACCCACCGGCCGCGATGAACGCCAGCCACTCGCCGTTGCTCACCGGGGTGCGAGCGATCCGGAAGGCGCCCAGGTCCACGCGGTGGGCCGGGCGCTCGTTGTCCAGGGCCCACGGCTCGTCGGTCAGGTCCACGCCGAGGGTGAAGGGGCCGGCGGGCACGAGCACGGAGTCGGCAGGGACCACCCGACCGGGTGGCAACGGTGCTCCGTCCCCCAGGAGCGGCGCGCCCTGGCGCAGCTGGTGGGTCGCGAGCATGGTCTCGACGTGCTGTTGCTCGTGCTGCTCCACCATCGCAAAGGCGAACAGCTGCTCCGGCGTCGAGGCGGTCGACCGGTCGAGCTCGTCCAGGACGCGGCCGCGGACGTCGGAGAGGAAGCTGCGGGCCTCCCGCGGCGAGAGCAGGGGCAGGTTCACCCGAGTGGCGCGCGGGTGCTCGAAGGCGTCGTACAGCCTCTCGATCTGGCAGGACAGCACCCCTTGGGCCGCGGCGTCGCCGCCGCGGAGCAGCCACAGGTCCTCCTGCTGCCCGATGTGCGCGAGGTCCCAGACCAGTGGGCTCATCAGCGGGCTGTGCTGGGAGGTCAGCTCGCGCTCGTCCAGGTCGGTGAGCTGAAGGGTGCGGGCTCGAGCGACCGCCAACCCGGTCGCGATCTGCTCATGCACGAGCTTCCTCCTCGAGGACGGCAAGGGGGCTGGTGGTCTCCATCCGGCGCCGAAGCAGGTCGCTCGGGGTGAGTCCCGAGGAGATCAGCTCCGCGAAGTCCTCCATCTCCGCGCGCAGCTCCTCGGGACAGTGCCGGGCGGCGATGTCCACGCACGCCGTCACTGCGCGGCGTACCCCCGGGTCGCTGAGGCCTTCCCGCGCCGCCGTACGCCACACCGAGGCCACCGGGGCGCAGGCCTCGCTGGCCGCGTCGGCTGCGTGGGGGTTGTCGGCCAGCGTGGCGGCGAGCGCCGCGATCGCCGGCCACCACCTGTCCGGCATGGCATCGACGCAGCGGATCTCCAGGTACCCGCGCGGCCGGACCGGCGGGAACAACGTGGTGAGGTGGTAGTCGAGGTCGGTCATCGTGGCCGGTCTGCCGATGGGTCCCGAGCCCCGCAGCCAGTCACCGAAGGAGACCCGGCTGGTCACCGGCCGGATCACGTCGCCGTCACGGACCAGCATGACGGGCGCGTCCAGCGCGTAGTCGGCCCAGGCGCCGGTGGGCTCGCCGCGAGGCATCGGGTCGCTGCGCGAGTGGTCGATCCCCTGCCAGGTGCCCTGTCGCATCGAGTGCCACCCGGAGGAGGCGCCGCCCAGGTAGGGGGAGGTCGAGGAGGCCGCCACCAGCATCGGCACCATCGACCGGATCAATGCCAGCCGGTCCTGCCAGCCCGCTTCCGGTCCGGCGTCGAGGTTGACCTGCAGGGCCGCGGTCGCGGACATCATCTGCTTGCCCGCGCCGGCGCACCCGAGTGCGTCGAAGTGCTGCTCCATCGCGAGATATCGCTGGCTGGGGTTGATCCGGTGCACCGGGCGGGCCGGGTCCGTCCCCAACGGGGCAGCCCCGAAGCCGTACTCCGCCAGCTGGGTCCGCAGCACGTCGCGGTCGGCTCGGAGTGCGGTGACAGCCTCGGCCACGCCGGCCGCCGGCGGCGTGGAGAGCTCGATCTGTCCACCGGGCTCGAGCGTGACCAGGCTTCCTGACGGCAGCGGCCCGACCCCGAGCTCGACCTCTCGCGCTCTCCCCCAGGCCGGTCGCCTCTCAGGGTGCGCGAGGTCGACGAGGTGGAACTCGAGCTCGAGGCCGACCCGTCCGCCCTCGCTGGCGGCCAGCGCCGTACCGGCGATGTGCTGCCTGGCGACCTCGTACGGGTCAGTGCTGCCGGCCAGCTCGTCGTGCTGGTCAGCGGCCGGAACGGCACACGTGCCCGTGTCCAACTCTCGTGCGGTCATGCCACCCCTCCAGGTCCGGACCGGCCACCTGCTGGTGACCGCGGGTCGGTGCGGGGCGACCGCTGGTCTCGGGCCGTCCTCGTGTGCTGCTGGCCCAGTCTTGCAAACCACACAAGAGGGTCCTCGCCGAGGACCCCGACCAGTGGAGACCACCCGGCGGTAGGTCGAACCGAACCCTTTGGTCGAGCAGCAAAGCGAGGCGAGCGATCAGCCGAGACCACCGCGCGGCGCCGAACCCGACCCGCTCCCCTGCCTAGCCGACGATCCCGTTCTCGCTCACCTCAGCGCTTCGCACAGGCGGTCGAGGTCGGCCCCGGTGAGGTCCACGTGCGGACTCAGGCGCAGCCACGGGCCGGTGCCGTGCGGGACCTCGCGGGGTGCGCGCCAGGGGTGGCAGATCGAGGTGACGATGGCGTGCTGGTCGAGCAGCCGCTGCCGAGTGGCAGCGACGTCCTGTCCGGCCGTGGCGACCAGGGCGGTGATGGCCCCGGCCGGAGCCTCGGGATGGAGGACCTCCCAGCCGTCCACGGACTCGACCGCCTCGCGCGTCAGCCTCCCGACCTCCACAAGACGCCGGCTGATCTGCTCGATGCCGAGATCGAGGCATTCGCGCACCGCGACAGCAAGTCCGACGCGGCCAGCGACGTGGGCCTCCTCCGACTCGAGGTGACGCACCGGTGGCCGGTCGGGGTACTTCGCGGCGCGGCGCAGGCGCAGGGTGTCGCGGTGCTGAGCGGCGATCGCCAGCATCCCCACACCTCGTGGCCCCGTCAACCACTTCCGGCTGGTGCCGAAGACGGCGTCGGCCGCGGCCACCGGCAGCTGCCCGACCGCCTGCGCCGCATCCACCCAGACCGGAACGCCGAAGGCCCGACCGAGCGCGACCATCGCCTCCGCGGGTTGCACGAGCCCCCGGTGAGCCGCGACCTGGTCCACCAGCAGCAGCTCTGGAGGGCTGTCGCGCAGCCTCGCCTCGAGGGCTGCGAGGTCCACCACGCCAAGACTGTCCACGTCGAGCGTCTCGGCGCGCAGGCCGCGGTGCTCGAGGATCTCCAGGTCGGGACCCCACTCGGCGGGCGCCACGGCGACCCGAGCGCCCTCGGGCAGCGGCCAGGCGTCCACCAGTGCCTGCAGGGCCGCAGTCCCGCTCTCCAGGAACGCCACGCCGTCCGGGTCGGTGCCCAGCAGCCCCGCGACGTCTGCGCGCAGAGCGTCCAGACAGGGCTGAGCCCGTTGCTCGGCGACGTAGCCGCCCGCCTCGGCCTCGAGGCGGGCGTGCGTACTGACCGCGTCGAGGGTCGCCTGCGAGGAGCGTCCCACCGCCGCGTGATCGAGATGCAGCAGTGTTGATGGGGGTCGGGCCTCGCCCCATTGCCTCCACGCGATCGGGCTCACCGGACCAAACCTGCCACAGGCTGGCACTCCTCCGGACCGCCCCCCTGACCGGTGGGTGTGACCAGGGTCAACGTCACCCTGTGGTGACCAGGTCCGCGAGAACCGTTCCCACCAGGGGACGCGCTGCGTCCTGGGGATGGCCGCGCAGTCAGGCTTGATCAGTAGTGCGAGCGCGGCCGATCTCGAGCGTGGATCTCGTCTGTCGGATCCAGGGCGCGGCGACGGCTCGCCCAGTGGGCGCCGGCTGGCCGTCAGGGCGAAGGAGGAACTGCGCGTCGCCTGCTCCAAGGTGCCCGTCTACGGCGTCAGGCTCCACGCTGCGCACATCGTCAGCAGGCGTCAGGCACCACGACGAGTCGCCCTGTCACGGTTGGATGCGATGGCAGACTCCCCCGGTCCACGTGCCGTAGGAGTACACCCGCGCACAGACCCGGCCCCACATCGGAGCCCAGCCGCTGCCACGGTAGCGCTCGCCGGTGACGTAGTTGCAGCCGCTGGAGGTGGGGCCGGTGCTGCGCCAGTGCTGGGCCCCGCTCTCGTAGTAGGTGATCCAGTCGATGCGCCAGCGGCACAGCTTGGCTACGCGCCAGGATGCGCGCATGCTGCTGATGTTCGAGCCGCTCCCATTGACCGAGAAGCAGAACCAGCTGGTTGGGATGAACGCCCCCGTGGGGAGTTTGACAGAGCTCGTCCAGGTGCAGCCGGATGCTGATGCTGCCGCGGGAGATGGGCTCAACGCCACCTGCCCGAACAGCGACGTGGCCACCGCGACCACGGTGATGAGCAGGCGCTTGAGCAACATGCTTTTCTCCTCGTCGACTTCCGTCGTGGAGGAGGCCGGCCCCCTCGGATGCTCGGACGTTACTGGCGCAGCACACGCCGCTCTAGACGACGTTCGTACTGGTCTAACCCACCCCGACGCCCGGCACGTCACCAACTGGGCCACCGCAGTCGTCGCTATCCGCGACCGCCCGGGGCGCGCCGGGTCCCGCCGGGTCACGCCGGGTCACGTAGGGCTCGGGACCCGCGGAACAGAGACGGACGCGGATCGCTTCAAGTGCCCGTGGCGCAGTGGCCTTCGACGTCGTCGGTGTCGGTGCGGCTGTCCTGTTCGGGGTCCTGTGGTGGTGTCCGTCGGACGGGCGACATCACTTCAGTCAGGTGATTGGCCCGGTGAGCACCGAACCGGCCCACGCCACGGGCGAGGCCCAGAGCGCCGGGGCAGCGTGCTCGTCGACACGGGACGCGGTCCCCCGAGGGCGCGAGGGACATCGCGCGGATTCAGGATGCCTCGCCTGAGGTGTGCGCCCAGCACACCAGGCGGGTTCAGTCGCTCACTGGCGAATCTCAGTCGAGGTAGTCGCGCAGGACCTGCGAGCGGCTCGGGTGGCGCAGCTTCGACATCGTCTTGGACTCGATCTGGCGGATCCGCTCACGCGTGACGCCGTAGACCTTGCCGATCTCGTCGAGGGTCTTGGGCTGACCGTCGGTGAGGCCGAACCGCATCGACACGACGCCGGCCTCGCGCTCGGAGAGCGTGTCCAGCACGGCGTGCAGCTGCTCCTGGAGGAGCGTGAACGAGACGGCGTCGGCCGGGACGATGGCCTCGGAGTCCTCGATCAGGTCGCCGAACTCGGAGTCGCCGTCCTCACCGAGAGGCGTGTGCAGTGAGATCGGCTCGCGGCCGTACTTCTGCACCTCGATGACCTTCTCCGGGGTCATGTCGAGCTCCTTGGCGAGCTCCTCCGGGGTGGGCTCGCGGCCCAGGTCCTGCAGCATCTGCCGCTGGACCCGCGCGAGCTTGTTGATCACCTCGACCATGTGCACCGGGATCCGGATGGTGCGCGCCTGGTCGGCCATGGCGCGGGTGATCGCCTGCCGGATCCACCAGGTCGCGTAGGTGGAGAACTTGTAGCCCTTGGTGTAGTCGAACTTCTCGACCGCACGGATCAGACCGAGGTTGCCCTCCTGGATCAGGTCGAGGAAGAGCATCCCGCGACCGGTGTAGCGCTTGGCCAGCGAGACGACGAGTCGCAGGTTGGCCTCGAGGAGGTGGTTCTTGGCACGACGGCCGTCTGCGGAGATCCACTCCAGCTCGTCGAGGATCTTCGGCGTGATCTTCCCGCCCTTGGTGAGCTTCTCCTCGGAGAACAGGCCGGCCTCGATGCGCTTGGCCAGCTCGACCTCCATCTCCGCGTTGAGGAGAGGCACCTTGCCGATCTGCTTGAGATAGTCCTTGACCGGGTCGGCGGTCGCACCGGCGACCATGACCTGCTGCTCCGGCTCGTCGGTCTCGTCGGCGGCAGAGACGATGAAGGTGGCGTCCTTCTCGTCCTCCTTGATGGAGGGATCGGCCTTGACGTCCTTCTCGAACTGCTCGTCCGGGACGTCGGCCAGGAGCTTCTTGCCGTCGGGGCCGACGAGGGCTGCCTCGGCCTGGATCTGCTCTGCTGTTTTCGCGGCGGCCGGTTTCGCTGCCCGTTTGGCGGGAGCCTTCTTGGCCGCGACAGGTGCGGCCGATGAGGACTCGGGCGTCTTGATGGCCGCGGTCTTGGCGGTCGTGCTTGACGAACTCGAGGACACGAACTACCTCTCGATTGTCGTTCAGGAGCTTTTCAGGAAACTTCGGGGGCGCGACAAGACCCGTACCTGTCAACAGCCGCACCCTTATTGTGTCACGACCACCAAGGGTGCGCTGACGCGGATCAGCCGCTCGCGGCGGCCTTCTCCTGCTTCTTGTGGCTTCGGACCTTCTCCAACGACTCCGCGTCGACCACGTCGGCCACCGAGCGATGCCCCTCGAGGCTGTAGTCGCCGACCACCGACTCCCACCCCTCGGGACGTACGTCGAGCTGCTTGGCCAGCAGTGCCACGAAGATCTGCGACTTCTGCTTGCCGAAGCCGGGCAGCGCCGTCATCCGGGAGAGGAGGTCCGCGGCGTCGCCGGCCTCGGTCCAGATCCGCTCGGCCTCGCCGTCGTACTGCTCGACCACGATCTGCGCCACGGCCTGGATGCGTTCGGCCATCGAGCCCGGGAACCGGTGCACGGCCGGGGGCTCGGCGCACAAGGAGGCGAACTGCTCCGGCTCGGCAGCCGCCACCGCGGCCGGGTCCAGGGTGCCGAACCGGTCGAGCACCTTCGCCGGGCCGGCGAAGGCCCGCTCCATCGGGAACTGCTGGTCGAGCAGCATGCCAAGCAGCAGGGCGAACGGCGAGTCGGTGAGCACCTGGTCTGCGTGCTCGTCGCCGGTGATGTGAATGGCCATGCGCACCATCCTGCCGCACGGTGTCGGACGCCCGTGCCTGTGGATGAGCGAGCGCCCTACGTCCGGCACCGGGCAAGGTCCTCTGCATGGAACCAGGACTGGCTAGGGCGATCACCGGCGGAGCTGCGTGCGACGGTGCGAGCGGCCGGCACGCGCCGAGCCCTCGCCACGACCGTCCACGTCGGCCATCCCGACGCAGAGCAGGTGCTGCTGCCCTGCCCTGACCTGCTGGACCAGGGTCTGCGCGCAGACCTCGTTGAGCGCGCCCTTGACTCGCTGTCGGTTCTCGCGGGAGCCTGCGCCTGGCTGAGCCGCCAGGGCGAGCTCGGGCTGACCGATGAGGATGCGGCGTGGTTCGCGGCGGCCCGCGCGGCCTTCGCTCGGCACGGCGCCGACCTCGAGGCGTTCTTCGTGCTCAACCGCACGGGCTGGGTCGACCTGGTCAGCGACGAGCGCCGGACCTGGGTGCGGGTCCGGACCCCTCCCCCACGGTCCCGAGCGCGCCGCTGAGACTCACAGCGGCCAGGTGTGGACCGGCTCGTTGGCGTGCATCATGGTGCGGTACTCCAGCAGGGTCAGCCTCAGCGCCTCCGCCCGGTCCACCCCGGCGTCTTCGTGCGCGGTCACCCTGTCGATGTACCAGGAGGCGCCGTTGCGATGCAGGATGCAGCGCTGCTCGATGATCGCCAGCAGCCGGTCCGCCTCGTCGACCTCGACCCCCCATCGCCCCAGGCCCTCGTGCGCCAGTGGCAGCAACCGGCGCAGGACGAGCTCGGTGGCGTCGACCTGACCGACCCCGGGCCAGTAGATGCGAGCGTCGATGCCGTGCTGGGCCGCGACGTGGAAGTTCTCCTCTGCCGCCGAGAACGACATCCGCGACCACAACGGCCGGTCGTCCTCGGCCAGCATGCGCGTGAGTCCGAAGTAGAAGGCGGCGTTCGCCATCGTGTCGATGACCGTCGGCCCGGCCGCGAGCACCCGGTTCTCCACCCGCAGGTGCGGCACTCCGTCCACCACGTCGTAGACCGGCCGGTTCCAGCGGTAGATGGTGCCGTTGTGCAGCTTCAGCTCCGACAGCGACGGGACCCCACCGCTGTCGAGGACCTCCAGCGGGTCCTCGTCGTCGGTGATCGGCAGCAGCGCCGGGAAGTAGCGCACGTTCTCCTCGAACAGGTCGAAGATCGAGGTGATCCAGCGCTCGCCGAACCACACCCGCGGGCGCACCCCCTGCTCCTTGAGCTCCTCGCTGCGCGTGTCGGTGGCCTGCTCGAACAGCGGGATGCGGGTCTCGTGCCACAGCTGCTTGCCGAGCAGGTACGGCGAGTTGGCGCCGACCGCGAGCTGGACGCCCGCGATCGCCTGCGATGCGTTCCAGTACGCCGCGAAGTTGTCCGGGCTGACCTGCGTGTGCAGCTGGGTGCTCGTGCAGGCCGCCTCCGGCATGATCGACTCCGAGGTCGTACGCAGCCGCTCGACACCCTGGATGTCGATGACGAGGTCCTCGCCGCGAGCCGCGAGGATCTGGTCGCTGAGCAGCTTGTAGCGAGGGTTCGGGCTGATCTTCGACGGGCTCAGGTGGCCGTCCTCGAGGGTCGGCAGGATGCCGATCATCACCATGTGGGCGTGGACCTCGTTGGACTTGAGCTCCGCGTGGTTGAGGCTGCTGCGGAGGTCGTCCTCGAACCCGGTGACGCCGCGGGCCCCGAGCCGGCGCGGGAGCACGTTGATCTCGAGGTTGAACTGCGCCAGCTCGGTCTGGAAGTGCGGATCGGCGATCGCCTCCAGCGCCTCCACGCTCTTCAGCGACGGGCGGCCGTCGTCGTCGACGAGGTTGAACTCGATCTCCATGCCGGTCATCGGGTCCTCGACGTCGAACCGCGACTCCCGCAGCATCCGGGCGAACACGTCGAGGCAGCGACGGACCTTCTCGCGGTGCCGGGTCCGGTCAGCCCGGGTGAACTCCTGCAGGTCGACTTCTTCTCCCATATCGGCACCCTAGTGCTCTGTCGTGCCCTCAGGAGAGGTTGGACAGCTCGTCCTCCCGGATCTGCTCCCACACCGTGGGCGGCACCGCCCGGGTCAGCACCTCGGCGACGCAGTGCGCCATGGAGTAGTCAGGATCGACCTCGAGGCACCGGTCGATCGCGCACCAGGCCAGCGCGCCGTCACCGTGCTGCCAGGCGGCGAACGCGAGCAGAGCGGCCGCGCCCGGGAGCAGGTCGCGGGGGCCGCGGCGGACCAGCTCGCGCCACAGGTCGACGTGCCGGCCGGAGGTCTCCCGGTCGATCTCGGCCCACGCCACGTCGCGGGTGGGCACCAGCGAGGCCAGCACCAGCACCCGACCGGCATCGGCCGCGTCCAGCGGCGACCCGTCCGTCAACCTGGGCCCGGATGCGTCGCTGGAGCCATCTGCGCCTCGGCGCCCAGGAAGGCGTCGCGCCGAGGAGCGGGACTCCCCGGAGGTGGCCACCAGGTCGGCGAACCGGGTGGCCGCCAGCGCGACCGCGATGGCGTCCTCCTCGTCGGTCCCGACCAGGGAGTCGGCGAGCTCGGCGCGGTCGTGGTGCACCACGTGGCCCTCGAAGACGCGCTGGGCGGTGAACGGATGCGTCTCCAGCTCGTACGCCGTGCCCGAGGGACCCGTCCTCGGGCACCGGGTGCCAGCGCCGTCGTCGACCCGGAGCACGTCGATCACCTCGACCTCGGCGCTCCAGGAGCCGCCCACGAGCACGGCCCTGCTCGTGGGCCACCTCGACGTCGTCGGTGTAGATCAGCACCGCCGCGCGGCGTACGCCGTTGGACCGGACCGCGCGCAGCAGCACCTCGGCGACCTCGGCCTGCTCGGCGGCCGCCACGCGGCAGGTCGACCCGCGCGTGGAAGGACCCCGCGGAGGGGCCGAAGGTCAGCAGGACCACGGAGTCCTGCGGGTGGAACCCGAGCAGGGCGGGCACCACGGCGACGAGGTCGGTGGGGGTGCGCGACGACGAAGGTGGACGAGCATCGCGGTCAGCAGGGGCTTCATGACCGTCACCCTCGAAGACGACGGGCGCGGCCGGGAGCGCGTCCGAGCCGGGCTGTGCACGCGACGCGGGCCGCCGAGGCGGTGTGGACCGCAACCGGTCGTGGCCCGGCGGGCGTGCGTGGCACGATCACGACGTGCGCTCCGAGCCGACGATCCTGCACGTGGATCTGGACGCCTTCTTCGCCTCGGTGGAGCAGCGCGACAAGCCGTCGCTGCGGGGCAAGCCGGTCGTGGTCGGCGGCGTCGGGGGCCGCGGCGTGGTCGCGACCGCCTCCTACGAGGCGCGCACCTTCGGCGTGCACTCGGCGATGTCGACCGCGGAGGCGCGCCGCCGGTGCCCCAACGCGGCCTTCCTCTCCGGCCGCTTCCACGCCTACCGCGACACCAGCCGCGCGGTGATGGAGCTGCTGCGCTCGATCAGCCCGCTCGTCGAGCCGCTGTCGCTCGACGAGGCGTTCGTCGACCTCGAGGCCGCCCGGCCTCCCCGACCACTCGGTCGCCTCGGTCAGCGCCCTGGCCCGCGACCTGAAGGAGCGCGTCCACGAGGTCACCGGCGGCATCACCGGCTCGGTCGGCATCGGCACCTCCAAGCTGATCGCCAAGATCGCCAGCGACCTCGACAAGCCCGACGGGCTGGTCGTCGTCGCTCCCGGCATGGAGCAGGACCTGCTGCGGCCGATGCAGGTCACGGTCATCCCCGGGGTCGGGCCGGCCACCGCCGAGCGGCTGCGCCGGGTCGGCGTGCACACCGTGGAGGAGCTCGAGCAGCTGACCGAGGAGGAGCTCGTGCGGTTGCTCGGACGGTCCCACGGCGCCGGGCTCCACGCGCTTGCGCGGGCCGAGGACGACCGGTCGGTGGAGCCGGAGCGCGAGACCAAGTCGATCAGCGTCGAGGACACCTACGACACCGACCACGTCGACAAGCGACTGCTCGAGGCGCTGCTCGACCGGCAGTCGGCCAAGGTCACCGAGCGACTCCGCAAGGCCCGCATCTCCGGCCGCACGGTCTCGATCAAGGTGCGGCTGCACGACTTCTCCACCGTGAGCCGCTCGGCGACCCTCTCCGAGCCCTCCGACGACGGCCGCCAGATCGCTCGGGTGGCCCGTGCGCTGCTTCGCCGAGCTGGACACCTCCGGCGGCGTGCGCCTCCTCGGGGTCGGGGTCTCCGGCCTGGCCGACTGGATCCAGGAGGACCTCTTCGCCGACCGAGGACGAGGAGGAGGCCGTGCCCGACGAGGCGACCGAGGCCGCCGTGGCCGCCGCGTCGCGTCACCGCGGCTGGGCGCCCGGCATGGACGTGGTCCATGAGGCGCACGGTCGTGGCTGGGTCTGGGGCTCGGGTCGTGGCGTGGTGACGGTGCGCTTCGAGACCGCCGAGACCGGCCCGGGACGCGTGCTCAGCTTCGCCGTCGCCGACCCCGCGCTGGAGCCGTTCCTGCCCGCCGCCGAGTAAGGCCCCTGCTGCCGGGTGCCGGAGCCTGCTGCGGCTCACCGTGAAGACGCTGGCGGGCCCTGGGGAACCTGCCGCTGCTGGTGAGGACGTCACCCGAGATTGGAGTCGTGGGGACCAATCCGATGCCGCGTCGGCGACGGACTCCCTGTGTCGCCACGTTGTCCGGTTCCCTCGCTGAGAAGTGCCTGAGAAGTGCGTATATCAGGCAACTTCGGGGGTACAGGACGTCTGAAGAGATGAGGGGCCGGTCACACGGCTCCCCATCGACGCGGCGGGAATCCCCCATCATCGCGAAGCGTTGGACGTAACAGGACCAGCAACATCGGTCCACCTGTAGGAAGGGAAGCCGCCATGACCACCACCCGCACCGCAACTCGCCAGGATCGTGAGATCGAGGGCCGCGACAGCGTCGGTCTCTACCTCGACGAGATCGCCCGCACGCCCCTGCTCGACGCCGAGACCGAGGTCGAGCTCTCGAAGACCATCGAGGCCGGCCTGTTCGCCGCCAAGCTGCTCGAGGAGGGCCGCGTCGGTCGCCGCAAGGGCGGCGCGCCCAAGTTCGCGACCGAGGCCGAGCTGGAGTGGATGGTCGAGGAGGGCGAGCGCGCGATGCAGCGCTTCATCAACGCCAACCTCCGCCTGGTCGTCTCGATCGCCCGCAAGTACGGCCGCAGCCAGATGCCGATGCTCGACCTGATCCAGGAGGGCAACACCGGCCTGATCCGCGCGGTCGAGAAGTTCGACTACGCCAAGGGCTACAAGTTCTCCACCTACGCCACCTGGTGGGTGCGCCAGGCCATCACCCGCGGCATCGCCCAGCAGGCCCGCGTCGTGCGGCTGCCGGTGCACGTCGTCGAGGAGCTCAACCAGGTCGGCTCGGCCCGCCGCACGCTCGAGCGCCAGCTGGGTCGCGAGCCCGACGCCGAGGAGATCGCCGCCGAGCTCGACATGGACATCGAGCGCGTGCTCGACCTGATGTCGTGGGGACGCGACCACGTCAGCCTCGACACCCCGATCGACGAGGACGGCGACACCTCGCTGGGCGACCTGATCGCCCAGGAGAGCTCGCCCGGCCCCGACCTGACGGTGCTCGACACCGAGTCGCGCGACCGGCTCAGCACGCTGGTCGACCTGCTCGACGATCGCTCGGCCGACATCGTGCGCTCCCGCTACGGACTGGTCGACGGTCGCCAGCACAAGCTGGCCGACATCGGCGCTCGCCACGGCATCTCCGCCGAGCGGGTGCGCCAGCTCGAGCGGGAGGCGATCACCAAGCTCCGTCGCCTCGCCGACCCCGACCTGGCCGCCTGACCCGCCTCTCGGCCGGCTGACTCAGCCGGCCGAGCTCACCGATCGAGAAGACCTCCGCAACCCGCCTGCGGAGGTCTTCTCGCGTCCCGGTGTTCTCGATGACGTGGGTCGCGATCGCGAGCCGGTCCTCGCGGGAGGCCTGCGCCCGCGATCCGCGACTCCGCGTCCTCGCGCGGTCCAGCCGCGGTCCTCCGTCATCCTGCTGCGAGCTGCAGCTCGGCCGGAGCATCCACCACGATGACCGCGTCGAAGGTCGCCTGCGCGGCCGCTCTCGGCGAGCAGCGGGATGTCGTGCACGACGACCGCCTCCTGCGCCGACTGCTCCTCCAGCTCGACGATCCGCTCGAAGACCAAGCGGGTGCACGATCGACTCGAGCCGCCGACGGGCGGCGTCGTCGTCGAAGACCAGCCGCCCCATCGCCGGCCGGTCCAGTCGCTCCGTCCGGATCGAGCACGTCCTCACCGAACTCCTGGACCACCGCGGCCAGGCCGGGCGTCCCCTTCGCCACGACCTCGCGCGCCAGCTGATCGGCGTCGATGATCACCGCGCCGTGCTCGGCGAGCAGCGCGGCCACCGTGCTCTTGCCCGAGGCGACACCTCCGGTCAGTCCGACCCGGGTGCTCACGCGGGCCACCCCGGGCTCAGGTCTGGTCCTCGCGCCGCTCCTGGGAGCGTCGCTCGAGCTTCTCGTGCTCCTCCAGCTCGTGCGCCGCGCTGGGCGGCGCGGTAGGCGCGGCGCTGCTCCTCGGCGCGCTCGCGCACCTTGCGCAGGAACTCCTCGTCGTCCTCGGGCCTGCTCGCGGAGGCGCGGCCGGGGCGGTCGTACTCCGGGAACTGCGGGACGGCTCGCGCCGCTCCGGGGCGACGCCGCTCGCGTCGGGGACGCCCCGCCACCAGCCAGGCGAGCGAGCCCGCCAGCGGGAAGAACAACACGATCAGCAGCCACGGCACCTTGCCCAGGTGGCGACTCTCACCGCCACGGCTGGTGATGACCTCGACCAGGCAGAAGACCCACAGCGCCGTCACCAGGAGCCCGAAGAGCAGCTCGACTCGGATCATGGGCGAAGTCTGACCCACCACTGCCCCGTTTGTCGCCCCTTCAGCGCTGTTCGGATGCGGCTGCACGGTGGTCGCCTGCGAGGATTCGGGGGTGACGCTCGTCCCCGGCGACCGGGTCGCCCTGCTCGTCCCAGGCTCCGTGGCGTACGCCGAGCTGGTGATCGCTCTGCTCCGACGCGGGGTCTTCCCGGTCCCGATGGACGTGACGCTGACAGCGAGTGAGCGCGCGCCGCTGCTCGGCGACCTGGCCCCGGTCGAGGTGGTGACCACGCAGGAGCGGCTCGCACGAGCTGTTGGCACGCTGCTCCGCGGACCCCACCGGTCCTCCGCTGGGCCGACCCATCCACCTGACGAGCGGCACGACCGGACGGCCGAAGGGGGTCTTCTCCGGGCTGCTCGGCCCGGTCGAGGCCGAGGCTCTGCTCGCCGAGGAGCGCGATCTCTGGGGCTTCCACCGCCGACGACGTCCACCTCGTGCTGAGCCCGATGCACCACTCCGCTCCGCTCCGCTTCGCCGTGGGCACCCTGCTGGCCGGTGGGCGCGTGGTCGTCCCCGGCCCGTTCGACCCGGACACCGTCACCCGAGCGATCAGCGAGCACCGGCCGACCACGATGTTCTGCGTGCCGGCCCAGCTCGCGCGGCTGTTCGCCTTCTGGGAGCAGCAGGGCACCCCCGACCTCACCTGCTTCCGGGTGGTCGCGCACGCGGGCGCTCCGTGCCCGGAGTGGGTGAAGCGCCGGCTGATCGAGTGCTTCCCCGCGGGCTCGACGTGGGAGTTCTACGGCTCCACCGAGGGTCAGTTCACCGCGTGCCCCAGCGAGGAGTGGCTCGACCGCCCGGGCACCCTGGGGCGTGCGCGCCCGGGACGGACGATGACGGTCGACGAGGACGGGCACCTGTGGTGCGCCGTACCTCCTCATGCCCGGTTCACCTACCTCGGCGACCCGGACAAGACCGCGGCCGCGTGGCGCGAGACCGAGTCCGGGCCGGCCTTCACCGTGGGCGACCTGGGACGGATCGACGCCGCCGGCTACGTCTACCTCGACGGACGCCGTGAGGACCTGATCATCAGCGGCGGCGTGAACGTCTATCCCGCCGAGGTGGAGCGGGTGCTCGGCGAGGTCGCCGGCGTGGCCGACATCGCTGTCTTCGGCGTGGCCGACGACCGCTGGGGCGAGCGGGTCTGCGCCGCGGTCGTGGGAGGCGTGGACGAGTCCGCGCTCGTCGCGCACGCCCGTCGACACCTCGCTCCGGCGAAGCGGCCCAAGGAGTACCACGTCGTCGACCTCCTGCCCCGGACCGCGACCGGCAAGGTACGCCGCCTCGACGTGGCCGAGCTGGTCGGCAGGAGCCGCTGATGGGCTTCAGCAGGGACGAGCTGGAGTCGTTTCGCGACGTCGAGGTGCCGGATCTGCTGCCGACGCATCCCAGTGACCTGCGGCTGCTCTTCGTCGGCATCAACCCGGGGCTGTGGACGGCTGCGGTGCAGACACACTTCGCCCACCCGGGAAACCGGTTCTATCCGGCGCTGCTGCTGGCCGGGATCGTCCGCGAGCCGGTCGACCCCTCCTCGGGGATGACCCAGGAGGATCGCGAGCGGTTCCGCGCCCGCGGGCTGGGCGTCACCAACCTCGCGCCGAGGGCCACCGCCAAGGCCTCCGAGCTCACCGCCGCCGAGCTGCGTGCAGGTGGCGCCCGGCTCCGCGACCTGGTGCAGACGCTTCGCCCGCGGGTGGTGGCGATCCTGGGCATCACGGCCTACCGCCAGGCCTTCGCGCAGCCCAGGGCGAACCTGGGCAGGCAGCCGGAGCCGTTCGAGGGGGCCGAGCTGTGGGTGGTGCCCAACCCGAGCGGCCTCAACGCCCACGAGACGACCGCGTCCCTCGCGGCGGCCTACGCCGCACCTGCCCGGGCTGCCGGAGTCCTCTGACCCACGGCGCCGCCTGACCCGGGCGGGCCGTAGCGCCCGAGCCGCAGGGGTGCGCGTACCAACGGGAACGCAGAGGAGCCCGGCCCCCTCGCGGGGACCGGGCTCCTCGTGCGTGACGGGCTGACCCTGGGGTCAGGCGCTCCCGCCGGTCAGCTTCTCGCGCAGGGCCTGCAGCGCCTCGTCGGAGGCGAGCGAGCCGCCCTCGACCTCGGAGCCGCCGTCCTCAGCGGCAGGAGTCTCGCCGCCGCTGGAGTACGACGTCGCCTCGCCGGCCTCGGCCTCGGCGACCTTGGCCTCGGCCTGCTGCTTGAGGTGTGCCTCCCAGCGCGCGTGCGCCTTGGCGTACTGGTCCTCCCAGACCTTGCGCTGGTCGTCGAAGCCCTCGAGCCACTCGCCCGTGTCGGGGTCGAAGCCGTCGGGGTAGATGTAGTTGCCCTGGTCGTCGTAGGTCGCCGACATGCCGTACAGGGTCGGGTCGAACTCCTCGCCCTCGACTGCGGTGGCGGTCTCGTTGGCCTGCTTCAGCGACAGCGAGATCCGGCGACGCTCGAGGTCGATGTCGATGATCTTGACCATGACGTCGTCGTTGACCTGGACGACCTGCTCGGGGATCTCGACGTGACGCTCGGCCAGCTCGGAGATGTGCACCAGGCCCTCGATGCCCTCCTCGACGCGGACGAAGGAGCCGAAGGGCACCAGCTTGGTGACCTTGCCCGGCACGATCTGCCCGATCTGGTGGGTGCGGGCGAAGTGCTGCCACGGGTCTTCCTGGGTCGCCTTGAGCGACAGCGAGACGCGCTCGCGCTCCATGTCGACGTCGAGCACCTCGACGGTGACCTCGTCACCGACGGTGACGACCTCGCTCGGGTGGTCGATGTGCTTCCAGGACAGCTCGGAGACGTGCACCAGGCCGTCGACGCCACCGAGGTCCACGAAGGCACCGAAGTTGACGATCGAGGACACGACACCCTTGCGGATCTGGCCCTTCTGGAGCTGGGTCAAGAAGCCGTGGCGGACCTCGGACTGGGTCTGCTCGAGCCAGGCACGACGTGAGAGCACGACGTTGTTGCGGTTCTTGTCGAGCTCGATGATCTTGGCCTCGAGGACCTGGCCCACGTAGGGCTGCAGGTCGCGCACGCGGCGCATCTCCACCAGCGAGGCGGGCAGGAAGCCGCGCAGGCCGATGTCGATGATCAGGCCGCCCTTGACGACCTCGATGACGGTGCCCTCGACGACGCCGTCCTCCTCCTTGACCTGCTCGATGGTGCCCCAGGCGCGCTCGTACTGGGCGCGCTTCTTGGACAGGATCAGGCGACCCTCCTTGTCCTCCTTCTGGAGGACCAGAGCCTCGACCTTGTCACCGACCTCGACGACCTCGTTGGGGTCGACGTCGTGCTTGATCGAGAGCTCACGCGAGGGAATGACACCCTCGGTCTTGTAGCCGATGTCCAGCAGGACCTCGTCGCGGTCGACCTTGACGATGGTGCCTTCGACGATGTCGCCATCGTTGAAGTACTTGATGGTGGCGTCAATCGCGGCGAGGAAGTCTTCCTCGGAGCCGATGTCGTTGACGGCAACCTGCGGAGCGGCGGAAAGAGTAGGGGTGATTGTCATAAGGAAAGTGGGACCTTCGGGTGGAATAGGAGTCGTGCGGGCACGCGCAGAGGCCCGTTTCACCATCACGATTGTTGTTCGTTCGCCCCGCACGGTTTCCCGTGCTGGGCCGACAGCGAGCGAAAGGCTGCTACGTCTGAGACTCAGGCAGACTTCTGGCGCACCGCCCAGTCTATCCGTGCTCGAGCGCGAGCGTCCAACCGAGCCCCGCTCGAGGCTCGGGGACCGCCTACTGCTGCACGACCAGGACGCCCGCCTGCTCGACGCTCAGGTCCACCCGGTCACCGCGACGGAGCTCCCGCGCCGGCGCGCTCGACATCTGCGCGATCACCGGTGAGCCGTCGGGAGCAGTGGCGTGGACCCGGGAGCCGAGCACCTCAGCCGTGTCTCCCGACAGCTCGCTGGCGTACTTGTCCTTGTGCGCTGGAGAGCGCCACGAGATCGAGCATGTCGCCGGCGCGCGCTACGCCTCTGGCGTCTTGCTCTCGCCGCGGAGCTTGAGTCCGAAGGCGACGTTGTCGAGCACGGTCATGTGCGGGAACAGGCTGTAGGCCTGGAAGACCATGCCCATGTCGCGCTTGTTGGCCGGCACCCTGGTCAGGTCCTTGTCCGCCGACCGACACCGATCCGGATGGTGGCCTCGTCGAGGCCCGCCAGGATGCGCGAGCGCGCGTCGTCTTGCCGCAGCCCGACGGCCCGAGCAGCGCGACCAGCTCGCCAGGCTCGAGGTGCAGGGTGAGCCCGTCGAGGGCGCGCGACCGTCCGTAGACCCGGGTCAGGTCGGTCCAGCTCGACGGCAAGCCCGCTCCGGCTGCTCGCGGTGGCGGTCTCGGGTCACTGGTGGGCTCCTGACGTGGACTGGGGCGGCGGCCGTCGGCGGGCGGCACCGTGGGGATCGGATTCGGGCGCCAGCTGAGCGCTTGCGGTCGCGGGTCAGGACAGGGAGCAGGCGCCGAGCAGCACGAAGCCGAACAGCAGGGCGGCCAGGGAAGCCGCGACCGAGGTGGCGCCGTCGGTCTTAGCCCGATCAGCACGATGACGACCTGGAGGTTCTGGTAGCCGCTCAGCGAGGCGATCGTGTACTCGCCGATCACCACGGCGATGCCAGATGAAGGCGGCCGAGAGCACGCCCGACCAGATGTTCGGCACCACGACCCGCACGATGGTCGTGGTCCAGCCGGCACCCAGCGAGCGCGCAGCCTCCGAGATCGTCTTGCAGGTCGATCGCCGACGAGCGAGGCGTCGAGGGCTCGGTAGGCGAAGGGCAGCACCAGCACGGCGTAGACGAAGGTCAAGGTGAGCGCGGACTCTCCGAAGAAGTAGGTCACCCAGAGGTAGACGTCCTTGCAGGCCCACCACGATCACCAGTGCCGGGATGGTCAGCGGGAGCAGGCACAAGAACGTCGACCGCTCCCCTGGCCCACGGGGCCCGCAACCGGACCCAGATCATCGTCGGCACGAGCATCGGCCAGCATCATCAGCACGGTGAACAGCGGCCAGCAGCAGCGAGATCACGATGGCGGAGAAGAGCTGCTCGTCCTGGCCCAGGTTGCGCCAGGCCTGGAGCGTGCGCCCGCCGTCGATCAGGTCTCGCGTGCTGAAGTCGGCCATCGCGTACAGCGGAAAGACGAAGTAGATCCCGAAGATCGCTGAGCAGCGTCCAGCGCAGCACCCCGCGCGCGGTCACTGCAGCCACCGCGACGTACGCCGGACCATGGCGGTGTAGGCGATCATCACCACGGTGACCACCACGATCATCTCCAGGGCCAGGGCGTAGGCGAAGCCGGCCTGACCCAGCACGACCTCGCTGGTGAGCGCGGCCCTGATCAGGAGCGGCAGGATCGGGCTGCCCTGGCTGACGAGCGCAGCGGCGGTCGCGTAGGCGGCGAACGCGTTGGCGAACAGCAGCAGCACAGACCCCAGGAAGGCGGGCGTGCCGTAGTTGGCCCAGTTGGGCGGCAGCGCGATGACGTTGAGCTTGCCCTCCTTCTGCGCAGCCTCGACGAGCCCGTCCATGCCGCCGAAGTCGGCTGCCGAGACGGCCTCTGCGGCCTTCACTCCCGACTTGGTGGTGGCCTCGTCCCCCTCGTCGGCCGGTGGGGAGCAGGCAGCGAGCGCGAGGGTGAGCACGGAGGCGGTGGTGAGGGCGAGTAGCCGGGTCTTCTTCATGGCGGACCTTCCTGTGTCCAGGTGGCGCCGCCGTGTCACGGTGTCAACCACCGAGCGGCGCTCCCTGGCAAGGTAGCGCTGCGAGGGCCTCCCGTGCCGCAAGGAGGGCCGGAACCACCGATGGAGTCGTCAGGCTGTGGGTCCCTCACCGGTGCCGCTCAGGTCGCGTGCAGGTCTCCGGTCCGGCCACCGCCGCCAGCCGGGTCCTGGCCGCCTCGACCCGGTCGGTCGTCTCGGCTCGCGCGGCCAGGTCGACCAGCGCGAACAGGTCTGCTGCTCGAGCCCGGTCCAGCACGTCGGGCGGGCTCGCGGGCATGAAGTCCCGATCGTGCGGGCTCGCGGGCATGAAGTCCCGGTAGGAGGCGATGACGGCCTCGGCGAGCACCGGCTCCCGCTCGAAGCGGAGCAGGTTGCCCAGATCGGCGTACGGCGAGCCGGCGTGGGCGAACTCCCAGTCGACCAGACCGGTCACCTCGAGGGTGCGCGCGTCCACGAGCAGGTTCTCGGGGTTGAGGTCGGCGTGCACCAGGCAGACGCGACGATCCTCGGCGAGCAGGTCCTGCGCGTGCTCCGCGACCTCCCGCAGACCTTCCGACAGTCCTGACGGCAGCACCTCGCCGAGCCGCTCGGCGTGCCACTCGACCCAGGCGGTCAGCCCGGCCTGGTGCTCGGACAGCTCCTGGGGCACGAGCAGCCGGTCCGCGAACATGCCCGCGCGCGGCTGCGCCAGGTGGCCCAGTCGCCCGACCAGGACACCGAGGTGAGCGCCGAGGGTCTCGCGACCTCGGTCGTCGAGGTCCGGGAGCACGACGTCGAGTCGCTCACCCGGCAGGTGTCGAGTGACCAGCAGACCGGGCAGGTCCAGGTCCGGGTCGCCGCGGCGTACCTCCAGGACCTCGGGCACCGGCAGCAGTCCTCGCACCAGCTCGAGCACCGCGGCGTCGATCTCCGGTGCGAGCGGCCCGCGCTGGAGGGACCGGGAGCCGTAGACCCGGACGACGACCTGCTCCCCCGCCGCCTCGGCGAGGAACGTCTCGCCGCTGTCGCCGCCCACCAGCGGGCGCAACGAGGTGGGGAAGTCCTCCATGCCCCGACCCTTCCACAGCCACCGCACCGGGTCTAGCCTTCTGGCCGTGTCTGGAGTCCGCCCCGAGCGACGCCCGGTCGACGAGGTCGAGTCGGTCCGGGCCAACCGCGCCGACTGGGATGCCTATGCCGACGAGTACCAGTCCACCCACGGGACCTATCTCGGGGACGCCGGGTTCCTCTGGGGTCCCGAGGGCGTGCGGGAGGACGAGGTCTGCGCGCTGGGCGACGTGGCCGGTCGGTCGGTGCTGGAGATCGGTTGCGGGGCCGGCCAGTGCTCGCGGTGGGTGCTCGCCCGCGGAGGCAGGCCGGTGGGCATCGACGTCTCCGGTCGGCAGCTGCAGCACAGCCGGCGCATCGACGACGAGCACGGCGTACACGTGCCGACGCTGTGCGCCTCAGCCGCGCAGCTGCCGTTCGGCGACTCCAGCTTCGACGTGGTGTTCTCCGCGTTCGGCGCCCTGCAGTTCGTCGCCGACGCTCCGGCCCTGGTGGCCGACGTGGCGCGGGTGCTCCGCCCCGGGGGCGTGTTCGCGTTCTCGGTGACCCACCCGACGCGGTGGATGTTCCTCGACGATCCGGGTGAGGAGGGGCTGGTCGCCTCGCAGTCCTACTGGGACCGCACGCCGTACGTCGAGGTGGACGACGAGACCGGCGCCACGAGGTACGTCGAGCACCATCGCACGCTGGGCGACTGGGTCGGCACGCTGTCGCGCAACGGGTTCGTGCTCACCGACCTGCACGAGCCGGAGTGGCCGGCGGATCACGAGCGCACCTGGGGCGGGTGGAGCCGCCTGCGAGGGATGCTCACCCCCGGGTCGGCCATCTTCGTCACCAGGCTCAACGCGAAAGGGGCGTCGGTGTGACCGACGCCCCTTCGCATTGTCTCTTGATCAGATGAAGCGGCGACGCAGCGCGAACAGCCCGCTGCCCAGACCCAGGAGGGTCAGGCCGCCGAGGCCGCGGCTCAGGTTGCGGTCACCCTCGCCGTCCTCGCCCTGGATCACGAAGCTGTACGCCGTGAGGCCGACCGCGTCCGCGGGGGCGCCGACTGCCATGTCCTCGACGGTGGCGCGCTTGGCGCCCGCCTTCATCGAGGCGTAGAGCTCGCCGTAGTTCTCGGCGGTCGCGCTTCCGGCTTCGATCAGCTTCTTGGTGCCTTCGGCTGAGAGCCGGTCGGCGCCGTCGACGAGCTTGGGAGCACCGCCGGCTGCCGTGCCGAGCCCGTCGGCGAGCCGACCCGAGCCCGAGGCAGCGTCGCCCAGGCCGGAGGAGAGCTGGCCCGCGCCGTCCTTGAGCTGGCCGGTGCCGTCGCTGAGCTGGCCGGTTCCGTCGGCGAGGTCGTTGGCGCCACCGTCGATGAGGCCGAGACCGTCGGAGAGGTCAGCGCCACCGTTGGAAGCCGTGGCGGCCCCGTCGGAGAGCTGGAACGCGCCGCCGACCGCGGCAGCGACACCGACGCTGAGCTGGTCGAGACCGTCGGCGACCAGCTGGACGCCGCCGTCGAGCCTCGCGCCGCCGGCCTTGATCTTGCCGGTGTTGCTCTGTGCGCTGGCGAGACCGTCACGCACCTGCTTGGCGCCGGGGATGAGCTGGGAGTTGAGTCCGCCGATCGCGGTGGAGAGACCGGAGGAGACCTGTCCGAGACCACCCGAGGCCTGGGTGAGGTTGGTACGGCTGTCCTGCACGCCGGCCAGCAGCTGGTTCACCAGGTCGTCACAGTCGGCCTGGTTGGGGTGGGTGGCACAGAAGTTGGACTTCACGGCACCGAGTCCACCAGCGAGCTGGTCGAGGCTTCCGCCGCCGGAGAGAGCCGAGTCCAGACCGGACTTGACCTGGTCGACGCCGCCCTTGGCTGCGGGCAGGTTGTCGGCGACCTGTTCGAGGCCACCGACGACCTGGACCTGACCGGCCTGGAGCTGGCCGAGGCCGCCCTCGAGGGCCGCGAGGCCGCCGAGCAGGGTGGCGGGGTTGCTGGAGTCTCCGAAGCCGGCGCGGATGACGTCGACGCCGTCCTGAAGCTGCTTGATCCCGGCCTTTGCCTTCGGCAGACCGGTCTGGGTGTCGGAGAGGGACTTCAGACCGTTGCTCAGCCGGGCCAGGCCTGAGGACAGGTCCTTGCTGCCGCTGTAGGCCTTGCCGGTCCCGCCAGCGAGCTTGCCGGCACCGTCGTCGAGCTTGCCGGCGCCGTCGTCGAGCTTGCCGGCACCATCAGCGAGCTTGCGCGCACCGGGCTCGGCCTTCTCGACCAGCCCGGACCGGAGCTGGTCGGCGCCGTCCCTGAGCTGGATGAGTCCGGCGAGGAGCTCCGAGGCCCCGTCGCGCAGCTTGAGCAGGTTGGTGTCGATCGTGGTCGCGCCCTGGAGCAGGTCCGCGCCGGACTGGGCACCGCCCTGGTAGCTCGAGGCGGCCGTCTTGAAGGTGGGGCTCATCAACGGGTTGACCGGCAGCGCGGTGATGTCGGCGCGCGGGACGACGCCGTCCACGACGTCAGCGGTGTAGCCGAACGTCGCGGTGGTCGAGCCGATCGGGGGGAACAGCGTCATCGTGAAGGAGAGCTTGGTGCCGCCCTTGCCGTCACCGGCCATGTTGGCCTGCTTGGAGGTCACGTTCTTGAAGCCGGCGGGCGCCACGGTGGTCAGCGAGCCGACGATCGGCAGGGGAACGTCGACGTTGCGCGTGACCTTTCCGCCGTTGCCGTCGGAGAAGGTGAGCGACTGGGACTCCCCCGTGATGTTCTCGACCTGGTAGGTCACGTCGAGCTTGCCGCTCTTGCCGACGACGTCGCCGGGCTTGACGGTCTTGCCGTCGAGCTTGTAGTCGACCGCCACCTCGAGGGGCAGCTTGCCCTTGTAGTCGCTGACCGAGCGCAGCTTCTGCTCACCGTCGACGGTGAGGTCGACGACCTGCTCGCCGTCCTTGACGGTCAGGCCGCCGAAGCCGTCGAGGTTGCGGAGGTCCCCGCTCGTGACCGGGTTCTTCAGGCTCACCGAGCCCTGGCCGCTCAGCGCCAGCTGCTCGTAGATCCGACGCGTGTCCGGCTTGCCGGTGGCGTCGGTGTAGACCTGCACGGTCTCGGTGTTGACGACCTTGACGTCGCCCGAGGTGGCGGCCTGACCCGGAGAGGCGGTTGCGATCCCGATCAGGGATGCGGCGGAGAAGACCGACACCAGTCGGAGTGTGGTGCTCGTAAGGGGGTTCACTTGATGGGCTCCATCGTGTTCTCGTGGCTGGTGAGGGGGGCGTCATTGAGGTCGTTGTCGTCAATGAAGGGGTCAAGCGGCCCGTCGGCCGGCTGCGTGAGGGAGTCCGTGGCGGGGGCGAACGTCGCCGCCGCGAGGAATCCCACGGCGACCGTGAGCAGCAGTGCGGTGATCAGGCTCATCGAGGACGCGAGAACCTCGGTCGGTGCGGCTGCGAAGGTGGTCTCGTAGGCACCGGCGACGGCGCCGATGCCGAGCAGAAGCGCCCAGAGCGGGGCCGACTTCCAGATGACGGCGATGGCGACGCACGCCAGCACCACGAGGCTCAGGGCCACGGCGCGACCGCTGGCAGTGTCCGGCAGCACCGCTGCGCGGACGATGTAGCCGATCCAGGCGATGGCGATGCCGGCGACGAAGCCACCCAGGCGGATGAACGGCGACCGGTCCGGGACCAGCGCGGCGACCGCACCGACGGCTACGCCGAGCAGAGCCACCGGCTCCAGGTCGAGATCGAGCCAGGCGCCGATCAGTAGAACCAGCACGGGGGCCAGGGTCAGGGCGATACCTGCAAGAATTTTCGGGCGCACGACAGTACGCTCCCTCCAGTGAGACGGCCGAGCTGGCAGTGGCGAGCTCGGTGGCCTGCTCCCTCCCCAGGGCGCAGTGGTATCAGAGTAGGTGCGTTTTACAACCGCTTGTTACCAGCGAGTCACTAACTCGGCGGGGGTCGACCGGACCGAAGGCACCCATCACGCCTGCGAACTGCGCCTAAACCGGGTGATAACCACCGCGGCGGTGACACCGGATGTGGTCAAGGGCACAGCATCTTCCGGCGGCCACGCGCCGTGACCGAGCCCACAGACGTCCGGTGCGCACTGCGCGCTGCATAGGCTGTCCGGTGTGCGTGGCAACCAGGTGAGGCGACGGCCTCGCAAGCTCCCCCAGGGCACGGCGATCGCCGTCTCCATGGGGGTCATGAACGTGACCACGTACGGCTTCACGATCATCGCGGCCCGACTTCTCGGTCCCCGCGACTTCGGCGCCTTCGCCGCCCTGATGGGCGTCCTGCTCGTGATCATGGTGGTCTCGCTCGCACTGCAGGCGACGGCCGCGCGTCGCATCGCCGCGGCACCCGACGAGGTGCACCAGATCGAGGCGATGATCCTGCGCGTCGGGTTCAGGGCCGCCGTGGGGGTGGGCGTGCGTGTGCCTGGTGCTGTCTCCGCTCATCGACCGGATGGTGCGTCTCGACGATCTGCGCACCGCCGCGCTCATCGCCTTCGTGGCGGCCCCGCTCACCTTGATGGGCGCCCAGGCCGGGATCCTGCAGGGAGAGCGCCGGTGGACCCCGCTCTCGATGATCTACCTCTCCGCCGGCGTGCCCCGGCTCCTGATCGGCACGGCGGCGATCCTGCTGGCACCCCACGGAGTTCTCGGCCCTGCTCGGGGTCGCCATCGCGGCGTGGTTCCCCGTGCTCGTGGGGTGGTTCGCGCTGCGCCACCCACGGGAGCACGGCGTGCACTCCGCCGAGCACAGCACCCGGGCGCTGTGGCGGGAGACCTTCCGCAACGCGAACACCCTGCTGGCGTTCTTCGCCCTCTCCAACGTCGATATCCTGGTGGCCCGCAACGTCTTGGAGGAGCGCCAGGCAGGGCTGTACGCCGGCGGCCTGATCCTGGTCAAGGCCGTGCTGTTCCTGCCGCAGTTCGTGGTGGTGCTCGCGTTCCCCTCGATGTCGCGGCGGGCCGCGGCCCGGTCGGCTCTGGTCCGCAGCCTGCTGGCCGTCGTCCTGCTGGGCGCCCTGACCTCGGCGGTGACCGCGCGTACTGTCCGGTCTCGCCGTCGTCTTCGTGGGCGGCCGTCAGTACGAGTCGATCCAGGACGAGCTGTGGGTCTTCGCGCTGCTGGGGACGGTGCTGTCGCTGCTCCAGCTGCTCATCTACAGCGTGCTGGCGCGCCAGGCCCGGGGGGCGGTCCTCCTCGTCTGGGCCGCCTTCACCGCGGTCATCGTGGTCGGCGCCCAGGCGCAGTCGCTGACCGGGCTCCTGCTGTCGGTGCTGATCGTCGACCTGGTGCTGTTCGTGACGCTGCTCGCCGTGGCGACCGTGCACAGCCGGCAGCCCGACCCCCTTCCCGGCACGGGGACCGCGGGAGACTCGCTGCAGCCGGCCGTTCAGTGAGCGGCGGCGTGCCAGCTGCTTCCGGTGCCGACGGAGACGTCGAGGGGAACGGTCAGCTCGGCGGCTGAGGCCATCTGCTCGCGCACCAGCGCCTCGAGCAGCTCGCGCTCTCCGTCGGCCACCTCGAAGACGAGCTCGTCGTGCACCTGCAGCAGCATCCGGGAGCCGAGCTGCTGCTCGCGGAGCGCTCGGTCGACGTTGAGCATGGCGACCTTGATGATGTCGGCGGCCGACCCCTGGATGGGAGCGTTCAGCGCCATCCGCTCGGCCATCTCGCGACGCTGGCGGTTGTCGTTGGTCAGGTCGGGCAGATAGCGTCGCCGGCCCAGGATGGTCTCGGTGAAGCCCGTGCGCCGGGCCTCGTCGACCACGCCGCCGAGGTAGTCGCGGACACCACCGAACGTCTCGAAGTACTCGTCCATCAGCCCGCGCGCCTCGGCGGTGTCGATGCGCAGCTGCTGGGAGAGCCCGAACGCGGACAGCCCGTAGGCCAACCCGTAGTTCATCGCCTTGATCTTGGCGCGCATCTCACTGGTCACGGCGGTGGGATCCACGCCGAAGACCCGGGCTGCGGTCACGGAGTGGAAGTCGTGACCCGACCGGAACGCCTCGATCAGCGCGACGTCGCCCGAGAGGTGCGCCATGATCCGCATCTCGATCTGGGAGTAGTCGGCCGTCATCAGCTCGGAGTAGCCCCGGCCCACCACGAAGCCCTCCCTGATCCGTCGACCGGCCTCGGTCCGCACCGGGATGTTCTGCAGGTTGGGGTCGGTGCTCGAGAGCCGGCCGGTGGCGGCGATCAGCTGGTTGAAGGTGGTGTGGATGCGGCCGTCCTCGGCCACCGTCTTGAGCAGGCCCTGCACCGTCTGCCGGAGCCGGATGGCGTCGCGGTGCTCGAGCAGGTGCTCGAGGAAGGCGTGGCCGGTCTTCTCGTACAGGCTCTGCAGCGCATCGGCGTCGGTGGTGTAGCCGGTCTTGGTGCGCTTGGTCTTCGGCATCTCGAGCTCCTCGAAGAGGATCACCTGGAGCTGCTTGGGCGACCCGAGGTTGACCTCCTTGCCGACCACGGCGTACGCCTGCTCGGCGGCATCGCGCACGCGCGCACCGAAACCCTCCTCGAGCTCGCTGAGCAGCTCGTGGTCCACCCCGATGCCCACCTGCTCGATGCGGCACAGCACGTCGATGAGCGGCAGCTCCACTCCGGTCAGCAGACCCGTGCCGCCCCGGCCCTCGAGCTCCTCGTCGAGCGCGGTCGCGAGGTCGAGCACCGCGCTGGCGTGCAGCATCGCGGTGTCGCTGGCGCCACTCCCGTCCGCGAGGGTCTCGTCGAGCCCTTCGAGACTGAGCTGGCCGTCGTCGACGGTGCCCTGCTTGAGCTCACGCTTGAGGTAGCGGACCGTCAGGTCGGCGAGGTCGTAGGAACGCTGGTCGGGTCGCGCCAGGTACGCCGACAGGGCCGTGTCGCGCTCGAGTCCCGCGCAACGGCCACCCCCGTGCCGCGAGCGCCAGCATCGGACCCTTGGCGTCGTGCAGCACCTTGGGCTGGTCGGGATCTCCGAGCCAGGAGGCCAGGGCGTCGTCGTCGTCGGGAGTGAGCGACTGCGTGACCACGTGAGCCGCCGTGCCGGCGCCGGTCGCGAAGGCGATGGCGACCGCATCGCCGGTGCCCGAACCCCACGACCCCTCCAGGTGTACGCCGACGCGCTCACCCGTGCGCGCGTGGGCGTCCAGCCAGTCGCCGAGCTCGCCCGGGCTGCAACCGGGTCGTCTCGAGCGCGAACCCGGAGTCGTCGACGTCCTCCACCGACTCGAGAGTCTCGAAGAGGCGGTCGCGCAGCACCCGGAACTCCAGGCCGTCGAAGAGCGTGTGCACCTCCTGGCGGTCCCAGGGCTGCAGAGCGAGATCGGCGGGAGCCAGCGGCAGGTCGAGGTCGCAGACCAGGGCGTTGAGCTGGCGGTTGCGCACCACGTCGTCGAGGTGCGCGCGCAGGCTCTCGCCCGCCTTGCCCTTGATCTCCTCCGCCCGGTTGACCACGTTGTCGAGCCCGTCGTAGGCGGTGATCCACTTGGCAGCCGTCTTGGGGCCCACCCCCGGGATGCCCGGGAGGTTGTCCGAGGTCTCACCCACCAGCGCCGCAAGCTCGGGGTAGCGCCCCGGAGCCACGCCGTACTTCTCCTCGACCGCGGCGGGCGTCATCCGCTTCATCTCCGAGACCCCCCGCATCGGGTAGATCACCGTCGTGCGGTCGTTGACCAGCTGGAAGGAGTCGCGGTCGCCCGAGCAGATCAGCACGTCGAACTCCTGCCGACATGGCCTGCGTGGCCAGCGTGCCGATGATGTCGTCGGCCTCGAACCCGGCCTTCTCGATGAACGGGACCCGCAGCGCGTTGAGCACCTCCTTGATCAGCGAGACCTGACCCTGGAACTCGTCCGGCGACTTCGACCGGTTGGCCTTGTACTCGGCGTACTGCTCGGCGCGGAAGGTCTGCCGGGAGACGTCGAAGGCCACGGCGAGGTGGGTGGGCTGCTCGTCGCGCAGGACGTTGATCAGCATCGCGGTGAAGCCGTAGACGGCGTTGGTGTGCTGCCCGGTGGTGGTCGAGAAGTTCTCGACCGGGAGCGCGTAGAACGCCCGATAGGCCAGCGAGTGCCCGTCGAGCAGCAGCAGCCGGGGGCGGATAGCGGTGGAGGCGGCTGCGGGAGCGGAGGCGGGAGCTGGCACGGATTCGACCCTAACTGGTCTGACCGACAGCCCCCGCGCATGGTTGGCACCAGACGCGAGCCACGCAGCGCGCGGCGCGCAGGGACCTCAGCCGGCTCTTGGCGACGGCGCATGGGAGCGCCGCTGGGCGAGCACCTCGACCAGGTGCCGGTTGCCGCCGCCGGCGCGGCTGCGTTCGCTGGTCAGCTTCTTGCGCAGGCCCGCGACGCTCGCGTAGCGCACCGTCCCCACGGTGACGAGGCCCAGCCTCGCGAAGAACCGGTTGTTCTCCCGGTTGGCGTCGGTGACCGCGGTCACCTGGTTGATGTCCTTCTCCTCGGCCCACGTCAGCGCCGCATCCATCAGCGCGTGCGCGTAGCCGTGCCGGCGGAACTGCGGGTGCACGAGCAGGTGGGAGGTGTGCACCGCGGGCTCGAGGAAGAGCGGCGACATCGGGCCCCGCCTCAGCTTCATCGCGGCGACCACCCGACCGGCGACCTCCGCGACCAGCAGTCGCTCGTCCGGGTCCGCCGCGATGACCACCACGGCCCGTTCGGCCTCGTGCACCGCGCGGGGCGGCCGCACCCAGGTGTGGGCGGTATATGCCCAGAGCTCGAGCAGCTCGGCGGCGTCCTCGGGGGTGGCGTCCCGGATCTGCGGTGGCTGACGCGGCATCGAACCCCCTCGTGCCTTCGGACGTGCCGTGGATCGGCGAGAAGAGACTATCCGCCGACCCCGACAAATGCGAAAACCACGATCAGGACTCACTCGGGCCCCCCGAGCCTGGGCCGGCGCCTTCGGAGCCCGGCGACCGGGTCATCGCCGGGCCGTGGGCGACCACCCCGTCGGCCACCTGGCGCATCGACAGCCGCAGGTCCATCGCGGTCTTCTGGATCCAGCGGAACGAGTCCGGCTCGGTGAGGCCGAGCTGCTGCTGGAGGACGCCCTTGGCCCGGTCCACCGCCTTGCGGGTCTCGAGTCGCTCGGTGAGGTCCTCGACCTCGGACTCCAGCTGGCGCAGCTCGGCGAAGCGGCTGAGCGCCATCTCGATCGCCGGCACCAGGTCCGCCTGGTCGAACGGCTTGACCAGGTAGGCCATCGCCCCGGCGTCGCGGGCGCGCTCCACGAGGTCGCGCTGGCTGAACGCGGTCAGCATCACGACCGGCGCGAGCCGCTGCCCGGCGATCTGCTCGGCGGCCGCGATGCCGTCCAGTCGCGGCATCTTCACGTCGAGGATCACCAGGTCGGGCCGGTGCTCCAGGACCAGCTGGACGGCCTTCTCACCGTCCTCGGCCTGCCCGACCACGTCGTACCCCTCGTCGGCGAGCATCTCCGCGAGGTCGAGCCGGATCAGGGCCTCGTCCTCGGCGATGACGACCCGACGGCGCGACGGCGTGGGGACCGGAGAGGTGGGGGTGGAGCTCACAACCCCAGAGGCTATCGGTGATCGGCTCCGGTAGCGTGTGCGCTCGCGGCCCCGGTATCCCAATCGGCAGAGGAAGCGGTCTCAAACACCGTCCAGTGTGGGTTCGAGTCCCACCCGGGGCACCGCCGATGACCGGTGTGAGACGAATGACCGGTCCATACCATTGATCACGGCCTGGTTTCGACTCAGTCACGAACGGCTCGGTCGCTTGACAGCCACCCCCCCTGCGGCAAACCTTCCCGTGGCGGTCTCGCCCGAGACCGCCACCACGCGTGGCCCCAGGGCCCCGGCAACGGAGGAATTGCATGCGTACTCGCCCTTTGGCGAAGCTGGCAGCCATCGGTCTCGTAGGCGCACTCGCGCTGACCGGCTGCGGTAGCTCGGACTCGAACAGCAGTGAAGGCGAAGGCGGCCTGAGCGGTGGCAGCAGCGAGAGCAGCGACACCTACACGATCGCTTTCCAGGGACCCCTCTCTGGTGACAACCAGCAGCTCGGCATCAACGAGGTCAACGGCGTCGAGCTCGCCGTCGAGCAGGCCAACGAGGACGACAGCCTCGGCTTCAAGGTGAAGCTGCTCAAGGCCGATGACGGCGGCACCCCCGAGAAGGCTCCTGGCGCAGCTGCCCAGGTCCTCCAGGACGAGAGCGTCATGGGCGTTGTCGGACCGTCGTTCTCCGGCGCCTCGCAGGCCGTCGGCAAGAAGTACGGCGACGCCAACCTCGCGATCGTGAACCCCTCGGCCTCCAACGGCGAGCTCCAGGACCAGGGCTTCGCGACCTGGCACCGGATCATGCCGAACGACTTCGCTGAGGGCCCCGCCGCCGCCGACTGGCTGGCCAAGAAGGCCAAGAAGGTCATCGTCGTCAGCGACAAGAGCGCCTACGGTGACGGCGTCGCCGTGGCAGTGGCCAAGCAGCTCAAGTCCCAGGGCGTCGACCGTCGCCACCCAGGCAGCGGACCAGACCACGACCAAGGACTACGGCCCGATCGCGCAGACGGTCAAGCAGTCCGGCGCCGAGGCGATGTTCTACGCCGGCTACGACGCCCAGGGCGCACAGTTCGCCAAGGCCCTCAAGGCTGTCGGCTACAACGGCATCCGGATGTCCGGCAACGGCGTCAAGTCCGACGTGTTCCTCGACGGCGCCAAGGCCGACGGCGAGGGCTGGTACATGTCCTGCGGCTGCCAGGACGCGACCGTCGCGCCCGAGGCCAAGGACTTCGCCGCTGCCTACCAGGCGAAGTTCAACACCGCTCCGTCGACGTACTCCCCCGAGGCCTACGACGCCGCGAACATCATCATCGAGGGCATCAAGGCGGCGAAGTCGGCCGGCGAGGTCACCCGTGAGGCCGTGAACGAGGCGATCGACAAGATCGACTACAAGGGCATCACGGCACAGATCAAGTTCTCGGAGAACGGCGACCTGCCCGAGGGCGAGGGAACGGTCAACCTGTTCCAGGCCCAGGGCGACAAGATCGTCAGCCTCGGAGACATCACCAAGGCTGAGTGACGCAAGTACTCACCATGCACCACGTGTGACCACTAGCATGGGCGCCGCTGCCACCGTTCGCGGTGGCAGCGGCGCCCTGTTCAGCGCTCTGCTTCTCACCACTCGATGCCGTCGCGTGGACATCTCCTCGTCAGGTCCTCGGAGAGGATTCACCCCGTGCAAGACTTTCTTGAACTATCTGGTCCTCGGGCTCACCCGCGGATCGCTCTATGCCCTGATCGCGTTGGGCTACACCTTGGTGTACGGCGTCCTGCAGCTGATCAACTTCGCGCACAGCGAGGTGTTCATGTCCGGCGCCTTCGGCAGCTACCTCGTGGTCAACGGCGTGGTCGGCGACGCCAGCCCGCCCTGGTACGGCGTGGTCGCGATCATCCTCCTCGGCCTGCTCTCCGGAGCCGTCGTCGGAGCCTCGGTCGCCTGGACCCTCGAGCGGGTGGCCTACCGCCCGTTGCGGCGACGAGGAGCGCCTACGGCTCGCGTTCCTGATCAGCGCGATCGGCGCGTCCTTCTTCCTCTCCCAGCTCGCCGGCAAGCTGTTCAACCGGCTGAACAACAACAACTTCCCGAACTACTTCAACCAGAACAAGCACGTGATCGAGATCGGCGAGGTCTACATCACCTTGATGCAGGCGATCATCATGGTCACGGCGCTGGTGATGATGATCGGCCTCGACACCCTCGTCTCGCGCACCAAGCTCGGCCGGAGCATCCGGGCCGTCGCCGAGGACGCCCCCACGGCGGCACTGATGGGGGTCAACATCGACAAGACGATCTCGCGCACGTTCCTGATCGGCGGCGCCCTGGGAGGCGCGGCCGGGTTCCTGTACGGCAGCGCCCTGGTCTTCTCCAACACGATGGGCTTCATCCCCGGCGTCAAGGCCTTCGCCGCCGCCGTGCTCGGCGGCATCGGCAACATCCGCGGCGCCATGCTGGGCGGCCTGCTGCTCGGCGTCGTCGAGGCCACCCTGCCGACGGCCCCCTGGTACGAACCCGGATGGATCGGCATCCAATGGACCGACGTGGTCGCGTTCCTGGTGCTGGTGCTGGTGCTGGTCGTCCGGCCCACCGGAATCCTCGGCGAGCGTCTCGGACGTGCGGCATGAAGGCCCGCCGCTCGCTCGAGGCCGAGGCCCGCATCGAGAACATCAAGCGTCTGCTGGCCTGCCTGGCCGGTGGCTTCGTGCTGGCCCTGATGGTCGGCACCCAGGAAGGCACCCAGCAGGACTTCGGCTACGCGTTCCGCGAGGCCGTCTTCGGGCCGCGCATCCTGGTCTTCCTCGGCATCGGGGTCGCCCTGTACCTCGCCATCACCTTCGGCCCCAGGGCCAGGCCCTACCTGTCCAGGCCCGGCCTGCGGCCGCTGGCTGCCGGCGCGGTGACGGTCGTCGCCTCCTTCACCCTGCTCAAGTGGACCGACAGCGGCCAGATCACCGGCGGCAAGTTCCGCGCGCTGGCCGACGCGGTGGCCGCCACCGGCGAGATCAACGTCGTCGCCACGGGTGTTCTTCGGCTCGCTCTTCGCGGCCCTGCCCTGGACGCTGCTGATCCTGGTGACGGTGCTCGCGGCCGTCGGCATGATCCGCCGCAGCGCCGGCATCGCCTACGCCGCCGGGGCCCTGGCCCTGCTCGTCGGGATCTGGGCGGAGTACGCCGACGCGACGGTCGCGAGCTTCCTCGACTACCCCAGTCACGCCACCGGCGGGGTCGTGGCCATGCTGGGCTTCTTCACCATCGCGGTGGCCGCGTTCGTCTCCGCGCGCAGCCAGTCCGCAGTGGCCGACACCGACGGCTTCATCGACCGGGTGATGTCGTGGCGTCCCGGGCTGCCGCTGGTCGGTCTCGGCGCCCTGGTCGGCATGGTCGGCCTCTTCTACGCCACCTGGTTCTCCCCCGGTGACCGTGACGCCGGCCTCTCGACGACGTCGCTGATGTTCCAGGGCGACTGGTCTGGGCGGCTTCTCCGCGGCCTACCTCGGCTGGCTGGGCTACGTGCTGTTCTTCGGCACGCTCGCCGTGGCCGGCGCCGCCGCCTACCTGCGTCACCGGCTGCTCGGCTACTTCTCGATCCTGCTCGGCGTCGTCTCGACGCTGCTCACGCTGCTGGTGGTCTACGACTTCTCGGGACTGGCCGCCGACCAGGGCTTCGGCGGCGCCAGCGGTCCCTGGGACAACCTCGGCACGGGTGCGTGGATGACCTCCGCCGGCGCTCTCCCTGCTCGCCGGCTCGGGCCTGCTGGTGATCAAGGCGCTCGAGGAGAGTCCCGACCGGGTGACCGTCGACTCCGACCAGATCATGAACCTGCGAGTCCGAGTCGAGGCCAGCTCGGTCTCGCCACGATGCTGGTGGTGATCACCGCGGCGCTGTTCTACCCGCCGACGGCCACGCAGTTCTGGCAGACGGTGCTGATCTCCGAGATCGGCATCTACGTCCTGCTGGCGATCGGCCTCAACGTGGTGGTCGGCTGGGCCGGCCTGCTCGACCTCGGGTTCATCGCGTTCTACGCGATCGGCTCCTACACCACGGCGTACTTCACCGGCCGGCTGCCGGTGCAGCCGCCCGACTGGCTGACGCTCTCGCCGCTGACCGCCATCCCCTTCGCCGTGGCCATCTGTCTCGTCGCCGGGGTGGCGCTCGGCTTCCCCACCCTGCGTCTTCGAGGCGACTACCTGGCGATCGTCACCCTCGGCTTCGGTGAGATCATCCGGGTCATCGCGAACAACGGGAACGCGTTCACCAACGGTCCGCGCGGGGCGTTCAACATCCCGCCGCCGGCCATCCACATCGGCCCGATCGACTTCACCTGGGGCGAGAGTGCTCTGGGCTTCTGGTACCTGCTGCTGGTGCTGATCGTGATCATCGTGATCCTGTTCAACCGGCTCGAGCACTCGCGGCTCGGACGCGCCTGGGCCGCGGTCCGCGAGGACGAGGTGGCTGCGCAGGCAACCGGCATCAACACCACCCGGGTCAAGCTGTTGGCCTTCGCCATCGGTGCCTCCACCTCCGGTGTCGCGGGCGTGTTCTTCGCCAGCCAGGTCGGGTCGTTCACGCCGGAGAACTTCGTGCTGAACAACTCGATCCTGGTCGTCGCCTACGTCGTGTTCGGCGGCATGGGCTCGCTCGCCGGTGCTGCGGCGGGAGCGGCGGTGCTCACCTGGCTGCCCAACTTCCTCAAGGACCAGGTGCCGGCGGAGGACCGCCAGATGTGGATCGGCGCGCTCCTGCTGCTGATGATGATCTTCCGCCCGTCCGGACTCATCCCGGCGCGGCGACGCAAGGCCGAGCTCTCCGGCTTGGACAAGGCGCCCAGCCCCGCCACCACGGCCGTACCCGCCAGCGAAGGGATGTGATCACGTGACTGCCACCGCACCCGAGCAGACGTCGGCCAAAGAGGTGATCTACGACATCAAGGACGTGACGCTGCGCTTCGGTGGCGTCGTGTCGCTGAACAACATCAGCCTGCAGATGCTCCGTGGCGAGATCCTGGCGGTGATCGGGCCCAACGGCGCCGGCAAGACCTCGCTGTTCAACTCCCTCACCGGGGTCTACACCCCGCAGGAGGGGACGATCACGCTGGCGGCCCGCCAGGGGGACTCCCCCGAGTCGGTGCTCGGCAAGCAGACCCACGTGATCAACCACATGGGCGTCGCGCGCACGTTCCAGAACATCCGGCTGTTCCCGGCGCTCACCGCGCTGGAGAACGTCAAGGTGGGCGTGGAGACCCGGCAGAAGGCCGGTCCGATCGCGGCGATGCTCGGCATGCCCTGGCAGCGCCGCGAGGAGCGCGAGTCCACCGAGAGGGCCTATGAGCTCCTCCGGTTCGTGGGGCTGACCAAGCGAGCCAACGACCTCGCCGGTTCGCTGGCCTACGGCGAGCAGCGGCGCCTCGAGATCGCCCGAGCGCTCGGCACCAACCCGGGCGTCATCCTTCTCGACGAGCCGGCCGCCGGCACCAACCCGGTCGAGAAGCAGGAGCTGGCGGCACTGATCCAGCGCATCAACGTCGAGGACGGCATCTCGGTGCTGCTCATCGAGCACGACATGAAGCTGGTGATGTCGGTCGCGCACCGGTTGGTCGTGCTCAACTTCGGGCAGAAGATCGCCGAAGGCACTCCCCAGCAGATCCAGCGAGACCCGGCCGTGATCGCGGCCTACCTCGGCACCTCCGAGGACGAGGCCCAAGCGATGACCGAAGGACTCGAGGTGCACACCATCAAGATCGAGGACTCGCTCCTCGACGACCTCGAAACACCTAGCGGCACCCACCAGGATGGAGACCACGCATGAGCCTGCTCGAGGTCGACGACATCGAGGTGCGCTACGGAGCCATCCGCGCCATCAAGGGCGTGAGCTTCCACGTCGACGAGGGTGAGGTGGTCGCGCTGCTCGGCGCCAACGGCGCCGGCAAGACCACCACCCAGAAGACGATCTCGGGCATGATGCGGCCCTCCCTGGGCGAGATCCGTTTCGACGGCGAGCGCATCGACGGCCTGCCCGCCCACGACCTGATCCACCTCGGCATCTGCCACGTCCCGGAGGGCCGCCGCGTCTTCCCGCTGATGACGGTCACCGAGAACCTGGAGATGGGTGCGTTCCGGTTCAAGAAGCCGGACCAGGAGGTGCTGGCCCGCTGCTTCGAGATGTTCCCGCGGCTCAAGGAGCGCCACACCCAGAACGCCGGCACCCTCTCCGGTGGCGAGCAGCAGATGCTCGCCATCGCCCGGGCCCTGATGGGCAAGCCGAGGCTGCTGCTGCTCGACGAGCCGTCGATGGGCCTGGCGCCGCTGATCGTGCGCCAGATCTTCGACATCGTGCGCGAGATCAACAGCACCGGCGTCACGGTGCTGATCGTGGAGCAGAACGCCGCACAGGCACTCGGTCTGGCCGATCGGGGCTACGTCCTCGAGACGGGCGAGCTGGTGCTCTCCGGCACCGGCAAGGAGCTCCTCGCCGACGACCGCGTCCGCGCGGCCTACCTCGGCGAGGAGATCAGCACCTGAGCCTCAGCGCAGGCTGCGGTACGCGGGCGCGACCTCGTTGATCGCGTCGCCCATGCAGTGGATCCGGAGCGCGTTGGTCGAGCCCGGGATGCCGGGAGGGCTGCCCGCGATGATCACCACCAGGTCGCCTTCCTTCACCCGGCCGATCTTGAGCAGCTGCTCGTCGACCTGACGGACCATCTGGTCGGTGTGCTCCACCCGCGAGGTCAGGAACGTCTCGACTCCCCAGCTGAGCGCGAGCTGGGAGCGCACCACGGCCTCCGGGGTGAACGCCAGCACCGGGATGGCGCCTCGGTAGCGCGCCATCCGACGCGCCGAGTCCCCGCTCTGGGTGAAGGCGACGAGGTACTTCGCGCCGATCCGCTGGGCGACCTCGGCCGCGGCCTTGGCCACCACGCCTCCGCGGGTCCGCGGCTGCCAGTCGATGGCCGCCATGTGATGGAGCTCGTGGTGCTCGGTGGAGCTGATGATGCGCGCCATCGTGCGGACGGTCTCGATGGGGTACTCCCCCACGCTGGTCTCACCGGAGAGCATCACCGCGTCGGCGCCGTCGAGCACCGCGTTGGCGACGTCCGAGGCCTCGGCCCGGGTGGGGGCGGGGCTGCTGATCATCGACTCGAGCATCTGGGTGGCCACGATGACCGGCTTGGCGTTGCGGCGCGCCTTCTCGACGACTCGCTTCTGCAGGAACGGCACGTCCTCGAGCGGGCACTCCACGCCGAGGTCGCCGCGCGCCACCATGAAGCCGTCGAAGGCCTTCACGATCTCGTCCAGGTTCTCGATGGCCTGCGGCTTCTCGATCTTGGCGATCACCGGAAGCGACACGCCCTCCTCGCGCATGATCCGGCGGACGTCCTCGGCATCGGCCGCGGACCGCACGAAGGACAGCGCGATGAAGTCGACGGTCAGGTTCAGGCCCCAGCGCAGGTCCTCGATGTCCTTGGCCGACATCGCCGGCACGCTCACCGGCACGCCGGGCAGGTTGATGCCCTTGTGGTCGCTGATCCGGCCGCCGGTGACCACCTGGGTGTGCACGTTGGTGCCCTCGACCTCGGTGACCCGCAGGCGCACCTTTCCGTCGTCGATCAGGATCTGGTCACCGGCGGAGACGTCGCCGGGCAGGCCCTGGTAGCTGGTCGAGGCTCGCTCGTTGTTGCCGGCGATGTCCTCGGTGGTGATGGTGAACGACTGGCCGGTCGTCAGCCGGGTCGAGCCCTCCTTGATGTGGCCGAGGCGGATCTTGGGCCCCTGGAGGTCGACGAAGATGCCCACCCCGTGACCGGTCTCGTCCGAGGCCTGCCGCACCCGGCGGTAGATCTCCTCGTGCTCGGCGTAGGTGCCGTGGCTGAGGTTGAGTCGCGCCACGTCCATCCCGGCGTCGACCAGCTCACGGATACGTTCCATCGACGACGTGGCCGGCCCGAGGGTGCACACGATCTTTGCTCTTCGCACGTGCTGAGCCTAGCGGCAACGACTTGAACGATCCAAGAGCGCCCTGGCTCAGGCAGTCAGGGGTCGCTCGGTCGGCGGGATGGGCGCGGCAGCGTGGTGCTGTCGGTGAGCCAGACGTCCACGGCGGCCGCGGCGGCCCGGCCCTCAGCGATGGCCCAGACGATCAGCGACTGGCCCCGCCCGACGTCACCGGCGACGAAGACACCCTCCACCGAGGACGAGTACCCGTCGTCGCGGGCCACGTTGCCGCGGTCGTCGAGCTCGACGCCGAGCTGGTCGATCAGCCCTTCCTGCTCGGGTCCGGTGAAGCCCATCGCGAGCAGCACCAGGTCGGCCGGGATCTCGCGCTCGGTGCCCTCGATCTCCTGGAACCTGCCGTCCTTGAACTCGACGTCGGTCAGGCGCAGCGCGCGCACGCTGCCGCTCTCGTCACCCAGGAACTCCTTGGTGGACACCGCGTAGACGCGCTCGCCGCCCTCCTCGTGCGCCGAGGACACCCGGAAGAGCATGGGGTACGTCGGCCACGGCTGGTTGCCGGGCCGGGTCTCCCCCGGCTGGTCCATGATCTCCAGCTGGGTGATCGACTTGGCGTGCTGGCGGATCGCGGTGCCCAGGCAGTCGGCGCCGGTGTCGCCGCCGCCGATGATGACCACGTGCTTGTCGTCGGCACGGATCTGACCCTCGACCTCGACCCCGAGCGAGACCCGGTTGGACTGCGGGAGGTACTCCATCGCCTGGTGGATGCCGTCGAGCTCGCGTCCCGGCGCCGGCAGGTCGCGAGCCTGGGTGGCGCCCATCGCGAGCACCACCGCGTCGTACCGGTCCCTCAGCGCGTCGCCGGTCAGGGTCTTCCCGACGTTGACGCCGGCGCGGAACACGGTGCCCTCGCGCCGCATCTGGTCCAGCCGCCGGTCGAGGACCTGCTTCTCCATCTTGAACTCGGGGATGCCGTAGCGCAGCAGCCCGCCGATCTTGTCGGCACGCTCGTAGACCGCGACGGTGTGCCCGGCGCGGGTCAGCTGCTGGGCAGCGGCGAGCCCGGCCGGACCGGAGCCGATCACGGCGACGGTGCGGCCGGAGAGCCACTCGGGCGGCTGCGGTCGGACCGCGCCGGACTCCCACGCGCGGTCGATGATCGAGACCTCGACGTTCTTGATGGTCACCGGGTCCTGGTTGATGCCCAGCACGCAGGCGGTCTCACAGGGGGCAGGGCACAGCCGACCGGTGAACTCGGGGAAGTTGTTGGTCGCGTGCAGCCGCTCGATGGCGGCGTCCCAGTCGTCTCGCCAGACCAGGTCGTTCCACTCCGGGATGATGTTGCCCAACGGGCAGCCCTGGTGGCAGAACGGGATGCCGCAGTCCATGCAGCGGCCCGCCTGGGTCTTGATGATCGGCAGCAGGGCGCGACCCGGCCCGCCGGGGTAGACCTCGCCCCAGTCCTGCGTGCGCTCCTCCACCGGACGCCGCGGCGCCACCTCGCGGTCGTTCTTGAGGAATCCCTTGGGATCAGCCATGGGCGCAGCCCCCCTTCGTCGCAGCGCACGTGCGCTGCCAGCTCGTCAGCGATCGCGCGGCCAGGTCAGCCATGGAGGGACTCCATCATGGCCGTCGCGATCTCGTTGTCGTCCAGTCCGTCGGCCTCGGCCTTCGCCTTGGCCTCCATCACGATGCGGAAGTCGCGCGGGATGACCTCGGTGAACCTGGTCAGCGAGGTCTCCCAGTCGCCGAGCAGCTCCTCCGCGACCTGCGACCCGGTCTCCTCGAAGTGCGTGCGCACGAGGTCCTCGAGCTCGGCGGCAGCGTCACCGCTCACCGGTCCGAGCTCGACGAGCTCCTTGTTGACCCGGAAGTCCAGCAGGTCCAGCACCCAGGCCACCCCGCCCGACATGCCGGCGGCGAAGTTGCGCCCGGTCGGGCCGAGCACGGCGACCCGGCCACCGGTCATGTACTCGCAGCCGTGGTCGCCCACTCCCTCGGTGACCACGTCGGCCCCGGAGTTGCGCACCGCGAACCGCTCCCCCACGCCACCGCGCAGGAAGATCTGGCCCGAGGTCGCGCCGTAGGCGATCGTGTTGCCGGCGATGATGTGCTCGGAGGCCTCGAAGGTCGCCGACCGGTCAGGGCGGACGACGATCCGGCCGCCGGAGAGGCCCTTGCCGACGTAGTCGTTCGCGTCGCCCTCGAGCCGCAGCGTGATCCCCCGAGGCAGGAACGCCCCGAACGACTGGCCGGCCGACCCGACGAGGGTGATGTCGATGGTCCCCTCGGGCAGTCCCTCGCTCCGGTAGCGCTTGGTGACCTCGTGACCCAGCATCGTGCCGACGGTGCGGTTGACGTTGCGGATCTCGACCTGGGCGCGCACCGGCTGCTGGTTCTCGAGCGCGTCCGCGCTCAGCCGGATCAGCTCGACGTCGAGCGCCTGGTCGAGCCCGTGGTCCTGGGTCGTGACGTTGCGCCGAGCCGTGTCCTCGTGGAGCTCGGGCACGTGGAAGATCGGCGAGATGTCGAGTCCGGCGGCCTTCCAGTGGTTGACCGCCTCGGCGGAGTCGAGCACGTCGGCGTGGCCGATCGCCTCGTCGAGGCTGCGGAAACCGAGCTCCGCCAGCAGCTCGCGGACCTCCTCGGCGATGTACTCGAAGAACGTCACCACGTGCTCGGCCTTGCCGGTGTAGCGCTCGCGCAGGACCGGGTTCTGGGTCGCCACGCCCACCGGACAGGTGTCCAGGTGGCACACCCGCATCAGGACGCAGCCCGAGACCACCAGCGGAGCGGTCGCGAAGCCGTACTCCTCGGCGCCGAGCAGGGCCGCGACGATGACGTCCCGGCCGGTCTTGAGCTGGCCGTCGGTCTGCACCACGATGCGGTCGCGCAGGCCGTTGAGGAGCAGGGTCTGCTGGGTCTCGGCCAGGCCCAGCTCCCAGGGGCCACCCGCGTGCTTGAGCGAGGTCAGCGGCGCTGCCCCGGTCCCTCCGTCGTGACCCGAGATCAGGACCACGTCGGCGTGCGCCTTGGACACCCCCGCCGCGACGGTGCCGACTCCGACCTCGGCCACCAGCTTGACGTGGATCCGCGCGCTGGGGTTGGAGTTCTTCAGGTCGTGGATCAGCTGGGCGAGGTCCTCGATCGAGTAGATGTCGTGGTGCGGAGGCGGCGAGATCAGACCCACGCCGGGGGTGCTGTGCCGAGTCTTGGCCACCCAGGGGTACACCTTGTTGCCGGGCAGCTGGCCACCCTCGCCGGGCTTGGCGCCCTGCGCCATCTTGATCTGGATGTCGTCGGCGTTGGTGAGGTAGTCCGAGGTCACGCCGAAGCGCCCCGACGCCACCTGCTTGATCGACGAGCGGCGCTCCGGGTCGTAGAGCCGGTCCGCGTCCTCGCCACCCTCGCCGGTGTTCGACTTGCCGCCGAGCCGGTTCATCGCGATCGCCAGCGTCTGGTGGGCCTCGCCGGAGATCGACCCGTAGGACATCGCTCCGGTGGAGAACCGCTTGACGATCTCGGAGATCGGCTCGACCTCGTCGATGTCGATCGGCTGGCGCCCGGTCGCGTCCGCGTCCTTGAACCGGAACAGCCCGCGCAGGGTCATCAGCCGCTCGGACTGGGTGTTCACGCGCGCGGTGTACTGCTTGAAGACGTCGTACTTGCCGGCGCGCGTGGAGTGCTGGAGCCGGAAGACGGTCTCCGGGTCGAAGAGGTGCAGCTCGCCCTCGCGACGCCACTGGTACTCGCCGCCGATCTCGAGCTCGCGGTGAGCCGGGGCGATGCCGCCGACGGGGTACGCCGCACGGTGGCGCATCGCGACCTCCTCGGCGATCACGTCGAGACCGATGCCGCCGAGCTTGGACGTGGTGCCGGTGAAGTACTTGTCCACCAGCTCCGTGGAGAGCCCGAGCGCCTCGAAGATCTGGGCCCCGGTGTAGGACGCGACCGTGGAGACCCCCATCTTGGACATCACCTTCAGCACGCCCTTGCCGAGCGACTTCACCAGGTTGGCGACCGCCTTCTCCGGCTCGACCTTGACGTAGTAGCCGTCGCGCGCGAGGTCCTCGACGGTCTCCATCGCGAGGTAGGGGTTGACCGCCGCGGCGCCGTACCCGATCAGGGTGGCCACGTGGTGCACCTCGCGCACGTCACCCGCCTCGATGATGATCCCGATCTGCGTCCGGGTCTTCTCGCGCACCAGGTGGTGGTGCACGGCCGCCGTCATCAGCAGGGACGGGATGGGCGCGTGGGTGGCGTCGCTGTGCCGGTCCGAGAGCACGATCACGCGGGCGCCCTGGGCGATGGCTCCGCTGACCTCGAGGCAGATCTCCTCGAGACGACGTGCGAGCGCCTCACCGCCGCCACTGACGTCGTACAGCCCTCGGGACAGGTGGGTGATGAACCCGGGCATGTCCCCGTCGTGGTTGATGTGCCGGATCTTGACCAGCTCGTCGTTGGTGATCACCGGGAAGGAGAGCACGACCTGGCGGCACGACGCCGGGGTCGGCTCGAGCAGGTTGGCCTCGGGGCCGATGGTGCCGTTCAGGCTGGTGACCAGCTCCTCCCGGATCGCGTCCAGCGGAGGGTTGGTCACCTGGGCGAACAGCTGGGCGAAGTAGTCGAACATCAGGCGCGGCCGGTCGCTGAGCACGGCGATCGGGGTGTCGGTGCCCATCGAGCCGATCGGCTCCGCCGAGGTGTTGGCCATCGGCGTGAGCAGGACGCGGAGCTCCTCCTCGGAGTAGCCGAAGATCTGCTGGCGCCGGGTGACCGAGGCGTGCGAGTGGATGACGTGCTCGCGCTCGGCGACGTCGGCGAGCTTGATCAGGCCGGCGTGCAGCCACTCGCCGTAGGGGTGCTCCTCGGCCAGCTCGGTCTTGATCTCCTCGTCCTCGATGATCCGGTGCTCCTCGACGTCGACGAGGAACATCCGACCGGGCTGCAGCCGGCCCTTGCGGACGACGGTGGCCGGGTCGATGTCGAGTACGCCGACCTCGCTGGCCAGCACGACCAGGCCGTCGTCGGTGACCCAGTAGCGCGAGGGCCGCAGACCGTTGCGGTCGAGCACCGCGCCGACCTGGGTGCCGTCGGTGAACACGACACAGGCGGGCCCGTCCCAGGGCTCCATCAGCGCGGAGTGGAACTCATAGAAGGCGCGCCGCTTGGCGTCCATCTCGGTGTGGTTCTCCCACGCCTCGGGGATCATCATCAGCACCGAGTGGGGCAGGGACCGCCCGCCCATGTGCAGCAGCTCCAGCACCTCGTCGAAGGACGCGGAGTCGCTGGCCCCCGCGGTGATGATCGGGAACAGCCGCTCGAGGTCGCCGGGGATCAGGTCGGAGGAGAGCAGCGCCTCGCGGGCGCGCATCCAGTTGCGGTTGCCCATCACGGTGTTGATCTCGCCGTTGTGGGCGATGAACCGGAACGGGTGCGAGAGCGGCCAGCTCGGGAAGGTGTTGGTGGAGAACCGCGAGTGGACCACGGCGATGGAGCTCTCCACGCGCTCGTCGACGAGGTCGGGGAAGACGTGGTCCAGCTGGCCGGTGGTGAGCATGCCCTTGTAGGCGATCGTGCGGCTCGACAGCGACGGGAAGTACACGTCGGTCTCGCGCTCGGCACGCTTGCGCAGGCAGTAGGCGATCCGCTCCAGTCCCATGCCGAGGAGACGGCTCCCCTTGGCGTTGACGAAGAGCTGGACGAACGACGGCATGCAGTCACGCGCGGTCCTGCCGAGCGAGGACGGGTCGGTCGGCATCTCGCGCCAGCCGAGGACGTTGAGGCCCTCCTCGGCCGCGATCTCCTCGATGCGGCTGCGGGTCTTGGCGACCTGCTCGTCGTCGCCGGGGATGAAGGCGGTCCCGACGGCGTAGGAGTGCTTGGCAGGCAGGTCGAAGTCGACCACCTCGCGGAAGAACCGGTCGGGGACCTGCATCAGGATTCCGGCGCCGTCGCCGGAGTTGGCCTCGGCGCCTGCCGCACCTCGGTGGTCGAGGTTGCGCAGCGCCGTCAGCGCCTTGTTGACGATGTCGTGGCTCGGAACGCCCGTCATGGTGGCCACGAACGCGACCCCACAGGCGTCGTGCTCGTGGGCCCCGTCATAGAGACCTTGGGGCGGCGGGAATGCCTGCATGTGCATTCTCCCGTCGTCAGGCAGCACCGTCCGGGCCCAACCCGGTAGTGCGGCGAATGTGAGCATGCTGGTGCTGGGACGACATTGGCCCATGCGGAAAAGTCAGCCTACAGGAGGCTCAGGGCCTGTCATCAGGTGCATTTGCTGAGACCTGGGCCTCACTCAGGGTGGGCCTGGCCCCGCCCGGGCGCGGCCGGCTCGGCGGCGGGCTTCCCAGCACTCTGCTCGCCAGACTTCTCGGCAGGCTTCTCAGCAGACTTCTCGGCGGGCCTGGGGCGGACCCGCTGCCACAGCTGGTCGATGCCGATGGCGAGCAGCCCGAGCGAGGCGAGGAGCAGCAGCTGTCCGCTGCGCACGGGATGCACGAGCGAGGTGAGGAGGACGACCACGACGTAGGCCAGCGCCACCAGGTCCCTGCGCTTCTTGTGGATCGCGACCAGGGTCGCGACCCCGAGCGCCAGCTGCACCAAGGTGATCACCAGGAACGAGAGCGGAGGATCCTTCTGGAGCAGGTCGATGGCCGCGAAGATGACGAGCACGGGGACCGCTGCGTACGGCCCAGATCATCGGATAGAACCGCCGCGGTCTCACCTGCTCGTCGCTCTGCACGCCTGCATCGTACGGCGAGGTGCTCAGTCCGCCTCACTCCCGGCGGTCGGCACGTCCGAGGAACCGGGCTCCGGCTCCTTGGTGTACGGCGAGGGCTCGCGCGTGTCCGGCGCCCGGTGACGGCGTCCGGCGAGCACGAAGTACCCGGCCGCGAGCACGAACAGGATGAGGGACATCCACACGCCCCACCGCAGGCCGAGCACGTTGTCGAGCTCGATGGTGTCGATCCGCAGCGTCTCGATCCAGCCACGGCCGGCGGTGTAGATCATCACGTAGAGGGCGAAGACCCGACCGTAGCCGAGCTTGAACCGGCGGTCGAGGTAGACCAGCAGGGCGAACCCGAGGAGGTTCCAGACCGCCTCGTAGAGGAACGTCGGGTGGAACACCGTCCCCGCTGGGAAGGTCATTCCCGCGGGCCAACGGCCAGGGTCGATCTCCAGGCCCCACGGCAGGGTGGTCGGCTTGCCGTAGCAGCTCCTGGTTGAAGTAGTTGCCGAGGCGGCCGATGGCCTGGGCCAGCAGGAGCCCCGGGGCCAGCGCGTCGGCCAGTGCCCGCAGCCGGATGTCGTGGCGCCAGCAGTAGATCGCGGCGCCGACGAACCCGCCGGCGATGGCGCCCCAGATCCCCAGTCCGCCGTTCCAGATCTGCAGTGCGCCGATCGGGTTGCCGCCCGCGCCGAAGTACAGCTCGCGGTCGGTCGCCACGTGGTAGGCGCGCGCCCCGATCAGACCGGCCGGCACCGCCCACAGCGCGATGTCACCGACCTGCCCGCTGGTGCCGCCGCGGGCCACCCAGCGCCGCTCGCCCGACCACACCGCCACGAACACGCCGACGATGATCGCCAGTGCGTAGGCGCGAAGCGGCAGCGGGCCCAGCTCCCAGACCCCCTGGGAGGGGCTCGGGATCGAGAGCAGGGTCCAGGCGGTCATGCGTCTTCCTTCAGGATCTTGCGGAGGTCCTCGGCCATCTCCGCCGGCGAGGTGCCCACCGTCCACAGCAGGTCGCCGCGGGCGTCGTTCACCGCGACGACATGGGCGGTGTGGTCGACCTCGTAGCCCCCGCTGGGCAGCTTCTCGCCCTTCGCGATGTCGATGTCCATGGGCTTGCCGAGGCGGATGATGCGCGGGAGCGCACCCGTCACGCCGACGAACTCCGGGTTGAAGCGATCGAGGTAGTCGCGTAGCACCGGTCCAGTGTCGCGCGCCGGGTCGGTGGTGATGTAGGCGACCTGCACCTGCGCGCGCTCGCTGTCGGAGAGCTTGGCGTAGGCGCCGGCGAGCGTGCTCATCACCACCTGACAGGTGTCCGGGCAGTGGGTGTAGCCGAAGAAGACGAGCGTCCGTCGCGACTGGGCGGCCAGGTCGAAGGGCTGGCCGTCGGTCGCGGTCAGGGCGACCTCGGGGACGTCGTAGGCCTCGTCGAGGAGGATGCCGCGGTAGCCGTCGTCGTCGGCGATGCTGACGCCCGTGACGGGAGGACCGGACTCGGACTCCGAGGAGCCGCACCCCGTCAGGACGAGCGCGAGCAGCACGCCCAGCAGCGCCCTAACCACGGCGTACTCCAGAGGCCAGGTCCTCGGTGAGCACGCCGAGAGCCTTGAGGCCCGAGGAGTGGTCGTCGCGTCGAGCAGCGCGCGCACGAACGCGGAGCCGACGATGACGCCGTCGGCGTAGGCAGCCACCTCGGCGGCCTGGTCACCGTTGGAGACACCCAGTCCGACTCCGACAGGCAGGTCGGTCACCAGGCGGGTGCGGGCCACGAGCGGCCCGGCGAGGTCCGAGGACGCCTCGCGGGTCCCGGTGACCCCCATGACAGCGGTCGCGTAGACGAAGCCCCGGCAGGCCTCGACGGTGTAGCGCAGACGCTGCTCGGTGGACGAGGGGGCGACCAGGAAGATCTTGTCCAGGTCGTGCGCGTCTGCGGCGGCGACCCACTCGTCGGCCGAGTCGGGCGTCAGGTCGGGCGTGATCAGCCCGGCGCCACCAGCGGCGGCCAGGTCGGCGGCGAACCGCTCCACGCCACTGCGTCGGCCGCTCGCTCCGCTGGCGCGGCCGTACTGCTCGACCGGGTTCCAGTAGGTCATCACCACGGTGGGGATGCCCGTGGCCGCGACGGCCTCCACGGTGCGGAGGACGTCGGTGGTCCGGATCCCGCCCTCCAGCGCCTGCTGCGCAGCGGCCTGGATGGTGGGGCCGTCCATCACCGGGTCGCTGTAGGGAAGCCCCACCTCGATGACGTCGCAGCCGGAGTCCACCATCACCCGCAGCGCCTCGATCGCGCCGGGAACGTCCGGGAAGCCCGCGGGCAGGTAGCCCACCAAGGCTGCTCGGCCCTCGCTCCGCGCGGTCTCGAACGCCCGGGCGGTGCTGTTCGGCGAGGTCACTTGGCTCCCTCGGCGATCTGGTCCTCGGTCGCCGGCGCCGGCGTGCCGTCGGTCTTGCTCTGTCCCAGACCGAACCACTCGATCGCGGTGCCCATGTCCTTGTCGCCGCGACCCGAGAGGTTGACCAGGATGGTGGTCCCCGGGTGCTCCTGAGCCAGCTCGAGGGCACCGGCGACGGCGTGCGCGGTCTCGATCGCCGGGATGATCCCCTCGGTCCGGGAGAGCAGCGCCATGGCGTCCATGGCCGCGGTGTCGGTCACCGGTCGATAGGTGGCCCGGCCGGTGGCGGACAGGTGTGCGTGCTGCGGGCCGACTCCGGGGTAGTCGAGGCCGGCGGAGATCGAGTGCGACTCGGCGGTCTGGCCGTCGACATCCTGGAGCACGTAGGTGCGCGCCCCGTGGAGGACGCCCACCTCGCCGCCGTGGATGGTGGCGGCGTGCCGAGGGGTGTCGACGCCGTCGCCGCCCGCCTCGAAGCCGACGATCCGCACGGCCGGGTCGTCGAGGAACGCGGTGAAGATCCCGATGGCGTTGGAGCCGCCTCCGACGCACGCGACCACCGAGTCGGGCAGCGCACCGGTCAGCTCGAGGCACTGCTCGCGGGCCTCGTCGCCGATGCCTCGGCAGAAGTCCCGGACCATGGCCGGGAACGGGTGCGGCCCGGCCGCGGTGCCGAAGCAGTACGCCGTGTGGTCGACGCTGGAGACCCAGTCCCGGATGGCCTCGTTGATGGCGTCCTTGAGGGTGCGCGAGCCCGAGATCACCGGGATCACCTCGGCCCCCAGCAGCTGCATCCGGGCGACGTTGAGCGCCTGTCGCTCGGTGTCGACCTCACCCATGTAGATGGTGCAGTCCAGGCCGAGGTACGCCGCGGCGGTGGCCGTCGCCACTCCGTGCTGCCCGGCTCCGGTCTCGGCGATCACCCGGGTCTTGCCCATCCGCTTGGTCAGCAGCGCCTGACCGAGGACGTTGCGGATCTTGTGCGCACCGGTGTGGTTGAGGTCCTCGCGCTTGAGCAGGATCCGTGCGCCCGCGACCTCGCTCAGCTTGGTGGCGTCGTAGAGCAGGCTCGGCACGCCGGCGTACTCGTGCAGCATGCGCTGGAACTCGGCGGTGAACGAGTCGTCGGCCATCGCCTCCTGCCAGGCTGCCGTCAGCTCGTCGAGCGCCGCCATCAGGGCCTCGGGCATGAACCGCCCACCGAAGTCACCGAAGCGTCCGCGATCGTCGGGTCCGGCACTGCTCATCGTCTGACTCATCCTCTCGTCGTCCCCCGGTCTGTCCCGGCGGCCGCGTGGACCGCCCTGATGGCAGCGACCGCGGCCCGGGGGTCGCCGTTCTTGACGAGCGCCTCACCGACCAGCACCGCGTCGGCCCCGAGTGCGGCGTAGCGCGCGGCGTCGCCGACTCCCCCGATGCCGGACTCGGCGACCGTGAGCACGCCCCCGGTCAGTGCCGGGGCCAGTCGACCGAACGTGTCCGGGTCGACGGCGAGCGTCTTCAGGTTGCGGGCGTTGACGCCGACGAGGTCGGCGGAGACCTCCAGGGCCCGCTCGACCTCGTGCTCGTCGTGCACCTCGGTGAGCACCGTGAGGCCCAGCGAACGCGCCTGGTCGTGCAGATCCTGGAGCAGCTGACCCTCGAGCGCGGCGACGATGAGCAGCACCATGTCGGCCCCCGCCGCCCGGGCCTCGAGGAGCTGGTACTCGGTGACCACGAAGTCCTTGCGCAGCACCGGCGTGGACACAGCGGCTCGGACGGCACGCAGGTCCTCCAGGCTGCCACCGAAGCGCCGCTGCTCGGTGAGCACGGAGATCGCGTCGGCCCCACCCTCGGAGTACGCGAGCGCCAACGCCGCCGGGTCCGGGATGTCGGCCAGGGCGCCCTTGCTGGGCGATCTGCGCTTGACCTCGGCGATCACGGACAGTCCCGGCGAAGCGAAGGCCGGCATCGGGTCCTGGGGGGCTGGACGGGCGGCCACCTCGTCGCGGAGCTGAGCCTCGCTCACCGCGCGCCGGCGTCCCTCGAGGTCCTCGCGCACCCCGGCGACGATGTCGTCGAGCACGGACATGCGGAGACCTTCCGGAAGGGGCGGATTCACGGGATCGACACGACGGCGTGTCCTGTGGACAAGGCTCTCACACGCCCGAAGGCGCGGCCCTCGCACATCGTTGGCACATCGTCCGGCGATCGTCCGGGCAGGAGCCGGATCAGGGGGCGAGCCAGGCTCCCGCCGCCAGGTTGCGCGCCACGACGAAGACCACCGTGACCACGGCCGCCAGGGCGATCCACACCTGCGGGTGCCGGGTCGGTCTCGACCGTCCCCGGCCTGACCAGGCCCGCCCGGTCCAGGCGAGCCACCACAGCACCACGACCGGCACGATCGCCACCACGACCAGGTTGCTGCTCGCGGCGCCGATCAGGTCACCGTTGGTCAGGTCGTTGACCGCACGGAGGCCACCGCATCCCGGGCAGTACCTGCCGGTGAGGGCCAGCCAGGGGCAGCCTGCCCAGCTCCCGGCCGTGTGCGGGTCGCGGAGGTGCACCGCGAGCGTGAGCAGCCCCACCGCCGCCGCGCTGGCCGCCGGCCCGCGCATCCGGACCCACCGAGACGAGGTGACTGCCTGGTCCATGACCACCTGGTGACTCGGCTGCCGGCTCGGGGCCGGCTCAGTGCCGGGTGCCGCCGTAGCCCATCTTGTTGAGGACTCCCAGGACGACCAGGGCCGCGGGGACGAGTGCGACTCCGACCCAGAACATCGTCATGTTGGCGACCATCAGGCCGATGCCACCCACCACGAACCCGGCGAGGCCCACCACGACGGCCGACCAGGCTGCAGGGGTGTTGCCATGGTTGTCGGACATGGAGCTCCTCGTGGACGGGGTCATCGGGTCGGCGCCATTCTAGGGGTGCGCATGCACCGACCGCGCGACCCGCCCGGGCCGAGGCTAGGAACGACCCTGCGGAGGCCGGGTGTCAGTGGGGTCGCGTCCGTCGTCCAGCGCCTGCCACAGGTCGCGCTCCGGGTCGGTGGAGGCCCGCTCCCGCCGGGGAGCGTCGGCACCGGGTGCGTCGTACCGGGCGCCCATCTCCGGCCACGCCGGTGCCAGCCGAACGGCCAGCGCGGCCGGGACCAGCGCGGCCAGGGCGCACACGGCGCTGGTCCAGAACCACCCGGTGAACCCCGTGTCCTGCGATCGACGGCCCATCAGCTCGTCGAAGGAGTCGCGCGCGGTGTCGGGAAGGACGAGATAGCCGGCGACGACGGCGACCAGCAGGCCCAGCGCGGCCAGCAGCGCCAGCACCGCGAAGGCAGCGCCGTACCAGCCCCCGGGTCACCAGCAGCACTCCCCAGCAGGCGAGCAGCACCAGGCTGAGGGCGGAGGCCAACGGGTAGCGCGTGCCGCTGTCGAGAGTCAGCTGGGACGCGTCGGTGGCGCCGGCGCTGCTCCCGGTGCCGATCCAGGGCTTGGCGCTGGCCACGGCCGCGAGCGCGGCGGTGGCCAGCCCCGCCAGCACCACCGGTCCGAACGTGCGTCGGCGCGTGGCCGGATCAGCCATCGGCTTGCCTCGGCACCAGCACGTCCCCGTCGAAGCAGGTGTGCGCGCCGGTGTGGCAGGCGGGGCCGGTCTGGTCGACGTCGAGCAGGATGGTGTCCCCGTCGCAGTCGAGGTGGACGGCGACCACCCGCTGGGTGTGTCCCGAGGTCTCCCCCTTGACCCAGTACTCGCGCCGCGACCGGCTCCAGTAGGTGCCGCGACCGGTCGTGAGCGTGCGGTGCAGCGCCTCGTCGTCCATCCAGCCGAGCATCAGCACCTCGCGGCTGTCGTACTGCTGGACGACCGCCGGCACCAGACCCTCCGCGTTGCGCTTGAGGCGGGCCGCGACGGCGGGATCCAGGGCAGAGTCGTGGATGCGTTCGGTCACGGCCCCATTATCCCAGCGCCTCCGCCGACCGCGCCGGCCGGCTGTCGATGATTCTCACCTGGACTGCTGCGCCACCCAGGAGGCGTGCAGCCGGGAGTAGACGCCCGGGCGACCGTCGGCCTGCAGCTGGCCGACCAGCTCGGCGTGGCTCCCCCGCTGCACCACCCGCCCCTTGCCGAAGACGATCACCTCGTCCGCGCTCTCGGCCGTGGAGAGCCGGTGCGCGATGGTGACCGACGTACGCCCGCTCATCAGACGCTCGAGCGCGCGACCGATGCGCATCTCCAACGCGGGGTCGACGGCGCTGGTGGCCTCGTCGAGGACCAGCAGGTCCGGATCGGCGAGATGGGCGCGCAGCAACGCGACCAGCTGACGCTCCCCGGCCGAGAGCGACTCCCCGCGCTGCCCGACCCTGGTGTCCAGGCCGCGGGGCAGGCCGTCGAGCCAGTCGCCCAGGCCCAGCTCGGCCGCCGCCTCGGCGACGCGCTCGCGAGTCGCGCCCAGGTCGCCGTACCGCACGTTGTCCAGCAGCGTGGAGTCGAACAGGAAGCCCTCCTGCGGGACCAGCACGACGCGCCGACGAAGGGAGGCGAACTCGACCTCCCGCACGTCCACGCCGTCCAGCAGGACCGACCCCGTGGTGGGGTCCATCAGCCGGGTGAGCAGCTTGGCGAAGGTGGTCTTCCCCGATCCGGTCTCTCCGACGACCGCCACCCTGCTCCCCGACTCGACGTGCTCGGTCACGCCGCGCAGCACCAGCCCGCTGCCGGGATAGCCGAAGGACACGTCCTGGAACGCGACGTCCATGGCGCCGCGAGGCAGCGACTGCCCCGACGGTCCCGGGTCGACGAGGTCGGCGGGGGTCTCCAGGATGCCGATCACCCGGCGCCAGCCGGCGATGGCGTTCTGCGCGTCGGTGAGCACCTGGGTGCCCATCTGGACCGGGCCCACGAACAGGGTCACCAGGAACGCGAAGCCGATCACCTCCCCCGAGGTGATCTCTCCGGCCAGGCCCAGCCAGATGCCGAGGATGAGCACGCCTGCGTTGGCGAGCCCGGCGGAGACCCCGCCGAGGCTGAAGGAGAAGGCGGTCAGACCTTGGGCGCGGGTCGAGGCGACCTGGTTGACCGAGATCGCCTGGTCGATGCGCTCCTGGGTGCGCTGCTCGATCCCGTAGGTGCGGACGGTCACCGCCCCCACGACCGGCTCCGAGATCGCCGAGAGCATCGTGCCCACCGAGCGGCGCACGACGCCGTACGCCGTCGACAGCCGCCGCTGGAAGTAGCGCAGCGAGAGGAACAGCGGCAGGAAGCAGACCCAGACGAGGATGGTGAGCTGCCAGGAGTAGAACAGCATCACCACCGTGGCCAGGAGCACCTGACCGATGCTGATGATGCCGAAGACCCCGCCGAAGACCAGGAACTGCGAGACCTGGTCCACGTCGCTGGTGACCCGTGCGACGAGGGCGCCGCGGTGCTCGGTGTTCTGGGTGAGGAGCGGCAGGTCGTGCACGTGCCTGAACGCCCGGATCCGCAACGTCGCCAGGCCGCGCTCGGAGGCGGTGAACAGGCGCGTGGTCATGAAGAAGGAGGACAGCCCGGTCGCCAGGATGGCCAGGGCCGCGAGCGCCGCCATCGCGGTCACGAACCCCAGGTCCACCCCGTCGGGGCCGTTGAGTCCCCTGTCCAGGGTCTGCTGGACCGCGATGGGCACGACCACCCGGCCACCGGTCCCCGCCAGTGCGAGCAGGAGGGTCAGGCCGAGGCCCTCACTGAGCTCCGGGGACAGGGCGAAGCCCCGGCGCAGCGTCTCGCGAGCGGAGATCTCCTCGCCGCTGTCGACGCTGGTGCCGAGCTCGGTCAGCTCGTCCTCGGGCCCGAGATCGACGCTCATGGGGTGACCGCCTCGGGCTCGTAGGCATTGACGAGGGTGGCGTAGGCCGGGTTGCGCTCGAGCAGCTCACGGTGGGTGCCACGGTCGGAGACGCGGCCGTCCTCCAGGAACAGCACCTCGTCGGCGAGCGCGATGGTCGCCTTGCGGTAGGCCACCACGATCAGGGTGGAGTCTCCCCCGCGGTCGCGCATCCCGGCCAGGATCCGCGCCTCGACCTCGGGATCGACCGCTGAGGTGGCGTCGTCGAGCACCAGCAGCCGCGGTCGGCGGACCAGGGCTCGCGCCAGTGACAGCCGTTGTCGCTGGCCCCCGGACAGCGTGGTGCCCCGCTCTCCGAGCTTGCTGGCCAGGCCGTGCGGCAGGGCGGCCACGAACCCGTCGGCCTGCGCGGTCCGCAGCGCGGCCCACACCTCCTCGTCACTGAGGTCCGCCCCCAAGGTCACGTTGTCGCGCACCGTGTCGTCGAAGAGGAACGCAGTCTGCGGAACCAGGGAGACGTGAGCGGCGATCTCTCCGGGGGCGAGGTCGCGCAGGTCCAGCCCGTCGACGCGGACGGCCCCCGACACCGGGTCGACCAACCGGGTGATCAGGGACGTCAGGGTGCTCTTGCCCGACGCGGTCGCGCCGACCACTGCCACGGTGCGGCCCGGCTCGACCGAGAAGCTCAACCCCTCCAGAAGTCGCCGATCGGCCTCGTAGGTGAAGCCGAGACTGTCGACCACCAGGGCCGCGCCGCGTGCTGAGGCCCCGAGCCGGGTGGCGCCGTACGTCGTGTCGCTGACGGTGTCCAGCACCCCGGTGACGCGGTTGAACCCGACCACGGAGCGGGGGAACTCCCCGAGCAGCCAGCCGATCGAGCGGATCGGGAACGCCACGATCGTGAGCAGGTAGGCGATCGTGACGACGTCGCCGGGGTTGGCGAGGCCGGACTGCACCCGCCAGACGCCGACGCCGAGGACGCCGAGGACACCGAGGTTGGGCAGGCTCTCCAGGAACGGGTCGAAGGCGGCACGGATGCGGCCGGCTCGGATGCCCTCGTCACGCAGGACCCGCGCCTTGGCGGCGAACCTGGCGGTCTCCTCGCTCTCCCGCCCGAGGGTCTTGACCACCATCGCCCCGTCGAAGGACTCGTGCGCGATCTCGCTCAGCTCGGCGCGCAGGGCCTGGATCCGGGTGAAGATCGGCGAGGACAGGCGTTGGAAGGCGACGTTGACCGCCATCACCAGCGGGAACACCAGCAGTCCCACGACCGCCATCACGAGGTCGGTGAACAGCATCTGGACGATGGCGATGACCATCATCGCCAGGGTGCCCACCGCCATCGGCAACGGCGCGATGGGTGCCCACGCTGCCTCGACGTCGGAGTTCGCGTTGGACAGGAGCTCACCGGTGGGGTGTCGCTGGTGCCACGACATCGGCAGCCTGAGGTACTGGCGGGTCACCTCGCGCCGGTAGGACGCCTGCATCCGGTACTGCATGATGCCGGCTCCGAGCCGGCGCGCGACGATCCCGACCGCGCGCAGCAGCGCGACGCCGAGGAACAGCGCCAGGATCGCGATCAGCCCGCGCGCGGTGGTGGTCCCGGTGTCGAAGGCGGGGAGCAGCACCTGGTCGGTCGCCCAGCCCAGGACCCAGGCGTCCGCGACCGTGAGCGCGCCGAACAGCACGCTGCCCAGCGTCGAGAGGGTGAAGACCCACGGCTCACGACGGATCGCGACACCGAGCACGCGGAACCCCGCCATCAGCGTGGAGGCGCCCTTGGCGCTGCTCACTGGCTCAGGGTTTCAGGTGAGGTCGACACGACGACTGCAACAGTAGGCAGGCCCGCCCGCATTCCGCATACGACACGTGACCCCAGGCACCGGGTCCAGTTTCTCGAGGGCAGCCTAGGATCGCTTGCATGGAGTCGATGTCGCGCACCGAGCGCGCCGCCCTTTGCAACACCGCCCTCGAGGCGGGTGAGCACGCCCCCACGCTGTGCGGGGTCTGGACGGTCAAGGACCTGGTGATCCATCTGCTCGTGCGCGAGCGCGACCCGATCGGCTCCACCGGGATCCTGGTCCCCCAGCTGGAGGTGCTCACCGACCGGGCATCACGGCGCCTCGCCAAGCAGGACTTCACCTCGCTGGTCGAGCGGGTGCGCCAGGGTCCCCCCCGGTGGTCACCGATGAGCCTGCCTCCGCTGGATCGCGCCCTGAACACGCTCGAGTACTTCGTGCACCACGAGGACATCCGTCGGGCCCAGCCGGACTGGGAGCCGCGCGAGCTCACCGATCGGGAGCAGAAGGCCCTGTGGAAGGCCGTGACGGTGGCCGGCAAGGGTCTGGTGCGTCCCGCAGGGGTGCCCGCAGAGATCCACTGGCCGAGAGAGCGTGAGCGCTCGGCCACGCTCGCCAAGGGCGACGACCCCGCGGTGGTCAGCGGACCTCCGGCGGAGCTGGTGCTGTTCCTCTTCGGCCGAGCCCAGCACGGGCAGCTGGAGTTCTCCGGACCGGCTGATCGGGTCAAGAAGCTGCGCCGGAGCGACCTGGGCATCTGAGCGCGCACAGAGCGCGAAGGTCGGCCTCACGAGAAGCCTGGAGGGGACGGCGTACCTCGTGGACTTCCCCCGGCTCGCGCGGAGCGCTCAGGAGAACGGCGGCATCGAGATCCTCGGACCCACACCGTTCTGGTCGGCACCTATGTTGCCGGTGATCGTTTCGTGCCCACGGAGACCTGATCCAGCGCAGGGTGCCCGCTGGGTCGCGGCAGGGCGAGGACGTGACGCGGTCTGGTGACGATGAGGGCCGCCGCACCGAGTGCTGCGAGGACGCCGTCGGGGACCCAGGTGCCCAACAGGATCGCGTGGGCGAGGAAGAACACCGGCAGCACCCACAGCGCGAGCCAGGCCCAGCGTTCACCCGAGCTGATCCCGGCGGTCGCGAGCACGATCACGAGGACGCCGAGCGCGACCCCTGCGGTCGCGATCAGGGCGTTGGCCTCGTCAGGGAAGACGTCCTCGCCGGTCGAGGCGTACACAGAGCTGTAGAACATGATGGGGAGGAGCCCGAAGAAGACCATGAGGCCTTGGGCGACTCGGCGAGCTGCGGTCATGGCGGCGCCTTTCGCGTCGGTGGGTGGGACGCACCCGACGCTAGGAACGACCGCGTCCGGCCACCAGGTGGCCGACCGCAGGAATCCGAGCTTTACGGTCGACCGCACTGCAGGAGAGCCGTGAGGAGAGGCCACACTGGTGAGGTGCTGGAGATCCTCGTCGTGCCCGCCTGCTTCCTCGGCGCCGCGTTGATCGGTCACCTCCTCGGAACCCCTCCACGCGTGGCAGGAGGACTCGCCGTCGTCGGCGTGGCGCATCTGCTGGCGTTCCTGGGGTCGAACCAGGCCGTGTCCGCGAGCGGCGCCGCGGCGAACTGGGTCCACATCGCCTCGCAGTGGTTGTTCCTCGTGGGTTTCGCCGCGTTCGTGTGGCTCGCCGCGACCTACCCGACGCAGCGGCCCTCGACCGGGCTCGTCGCAGCCGCGGTCGCGCTCTCGATCGTCGGGCCGCTGCTGGCCGCGATCTCCGGCCCGACGCCGTCGATCATCGACGACCGACGCGACCTGGGCCCCATCGTGCACGACACTGCCCCCCTCGACGGCGCCCCTCGCTGCCGTGCCGCTCATGGCGCTGCCGGTGCTGGCAGTCGTGACCTTCGTGGTGCGCTATCGGCGTGCCACCGTCGACGACCGGACGGCGATGCGCTGGCCGATCGCCGGACTCGGCGTCATCGCGGTGCTCGTGATCACCGGCACGACGCTCGGCGTGGAACGGCAGGGCCTGGTGACGGCGCTGTTCTTGATCGGCGCCCCGGTCTTCCCGTTGGCGCTGGCGTTCGGTCCGGTGCTGCGACGTCTGGACGGTCTGGCCGCTGAGCTGGCCGATGTCCGCGAGCGGGTCCGCTCCCGTCCCTCCCTGCCCTCCGGGCTGTTGGCGGGGCTCACACCGCGTGAGGTGAAGGTCCTCGAGTCCATGGCAGCGGGCATGTCCAACCCGGCGATCGCGAAGTCCATGCACCTCTCGCTCTCCTCGGTCGAGAAGCACGCCACGTCGATCTTCCGCAAGCTCTCGGTGCCCGAAGGCCCCACGGTGCACCGGCGCGTCGCAGCCGTGGTCGCCTACAGGGACGCCGTCGAGACAGCGGAGCAACCGCCCCCGGAGACGTCCTGACCTGTCGCCCCGCGTGTGGTCTGACCGGCCCGAGAGCTCGCGGCTGCTGGAGCGACGTGCCGTGGCCGTGCCCTGCTCCTGCGCGCCGATGACGACGCAGGTGGTCCGGATCAGTTGACCGACACGTGCACGTGGTCGAAGTGGTTCGCCGTGGCGGATCCCCGACTGGACATCGAGCGCCAGCCCTCGCCGGCGCGGACCGGGGTCCAGATGCGCTGGGCCCAGATGACGTCGAAGAGGTTCAGCGCGCTCGCGTTCGCCTTCAGGAACTCAGCGATCCGGTTGCCGAGCGCCTGGTCCGAGGTCATGATGTCGATCGCGCGACCGCCGCCGTGCTCGCCGCGAGGGGCGTAGCCGCCGTACGAGGTGATCTCGGGGAAGTTGTTGCAGACCGCGCGGTAGACGCGCACGGCTGAGCTGGTCAGTCCGCTCTCGACGCCCTGGGTGGCCGCACAGGGTCGGTCCACCAGCCCCTGGGACCCCGGCTGGACCTCCTTGTCCTTGCTCAGGTAGTCGGCGGTCACCCATCGGGTCACCCGGTTGGAGATGACCTCGGCATAGCCACCCTGCCGACGCCCGGTGACGGGGATCTGCTTGCCGGCGTCCAGGAGACCGGCCGTCTTCGCCTTCGCCCGCGGCTCGATCCGCAGGTTCAGGTCGGAGGTCGCCCAGAGCTTGCCCTTGGCCTTGGGGACCCGGTTGTTCACCAGCGGAACCCGCTCGGCCGAGCGCGAGGTTCCCAACGTGCGTGTCTCGGCCACAGGTCCCTCGGATGCGGTCGAGGTCTGGCCCATCAGGCCCGCCCCCAGGTTCGCGGTCGCCACGGGGGGTACGGCGGGGGCCTGGTAGCCGCTGGTCGTCACGCCCAGGCCCACCACCAGAACGGTGACCAGAGGGGCGCTGAGCAGGGCCAGCCGGCGCCTGGGGAGCTTCGTGGACTCAAGGCTGTGTTGGCCTCGGGGCACGGTGATTCCTAACGTCGCGGGTCGAGATCACACCGATCGAACCACGAAGCCCCAAGTTTCGCCCAATGCGTGGGTCACATCCGGAGCGTGACTCCCGCCACGTCCAGAAGGCGCGCAGACCGGCGAGAGGGCCCTCCCCGCTATCCCCCGGTGGTCTCCGTCGCGTCCTCGCGGAGCACCTGGCCGGTGCCGTCGGTGTCCTCGAGCCACCCCTCGGGCAGCGCCACGCGCTTGCGCGGGCCGCCCTGTCGGCCGCGCGGGCTGCCGAGCTCGGAGACCGGGAAGGAGGCCGTCGGGTCGAGCTGTGCGAGCAGGTCGTCGAGCTCGTCCAGAGCACTCACCAGGGCCAGCTCCCGGCGGAGGTCACCGCCTACCGGGAAGCCCTTGAGATACCAGGACACGTGCTTGCGGAACTCCTTGCACCCCCGTTCCTCGCCCATGTGCTGGCACAGCAGCTCCGCATGGCGACGCATCATGGTGGCCACCTCGCCGAGGTGCGGCAGCGTCGCGATCTGCTCACCGGCGAACGCGGCGGCCAGGTCGCGGAACAGCCACGGACTCCCGAGACAGCCGCGCCCGACGACGACTCCACGGGCGCCGGTCTGCTCGAGCATCCGCAGCGCGTCGGACGCCTCCCAGATGTCGCCGTTGCCGAGGACCGGCAGGTCGACGTGCTCGACGAGTCGAGTGATCGCGTCCCAGTCGGCTGTGCCGGAGTAGCCCTGGATCGCGGTCCGCCCGTGCAGCGCGATCGCGGCCGCGCCGGCCGCCTCAGCGATCCGACCCGCGTCGAGATAGGTGAGGTGGTCGTCGTCGATCCCCTTGCGGGTCTTCATCGTGACCGGCACGTCGTACTTCTCCGCGGCGCGGACGGCCGCCACCAGGATCTCGCCGAGGAGGGTGCGCTTCCACGGCAGCGCCGCGCCGCCGCCCTTGCGGGTCACCTTCGGCACGGGGCAGCCGAAGTTCAGGTCGACGTGGGCCACGCCGTACTCCGCACACAGGATCTCGGTGGCCCTGCCGACGTACGCCGGGTCGGTGCCGTAGAGCTGGACCGAGCGCACGGCCTCCTGCTCGTCGAAGACCAGCATCTGACGCGTGGTGGGGTCGCCTTCGACCAGCCCACGACTGGTGATCATCTCGCAGACGTACAGGCCGGCCCCCTGCTCGCTGCACAGCCGGCGGTAGGCCGCGTTGGTGATCCCGGCCATCGGCGCGAGCACCACCGGGGTCGCGACCTCGAGCGACCCCAGCCGCAGCCCGGTGGGCAACCCAGCGCTCGGCGCTGCGGGCGTGGGGGCGAGAAGCGTGGTCGGCTCGGTCAGGGCGCGTTCCGCTTCTTCTCGGCAGCCCTCTTCTTGGCAGCCTTCTTCTTGGCGGCGGCCTTCTTCTTCTCGGCCTTCTTCTTCGCGGCCGCCTTCTTCTGCTCCTGCACCGTCGGCAGGATGGTGCCCTGCCAGGTGATCGGCTCGAAGGTCTGCAGCGGCCGGTAGCTCATCTCGACCAGCGAGCCCGGGCCCGAGATCATGTAGACCAAGCACCCCTTGTACGACTTCTCGGCTCCGAACGACTCCGGCAGCGGCGTGGACGGGCACTGCTTGAAGGTGTTGCTGAACTTCGAGGGCTGGATCAGGGAGTTGCTCTCGTTCACCGCGAACAGCGGCACTGCCATCCGACCGAGGTCACCGGTGCCGACGTTCTTGACCGTCACCCGCGCGTAGTAGGGCCGGGACTTCTTGGCACGGTCGTCGAGCCGATATCCGGAGAAGTCCGCGAGGGTGCCCTTGCGCACGGAGTCCACGGTCAAGGAGAGCAGCGAGCTGCGCTGCGTGTTCGGCTCGTACGCCACGAGCGCCGGCTCCCCGAACTTCAGGACGGTTCCGGGCTTGGTCAAGGTGACGCCGGCAGGCACCTCGACGCTCCCCTCGGGCAGGTCGACCGTCGGCTTGGCTGACGGCTTGGCCTCGGTCTCGCCCCCGCAGCCGGAGAGCAGCAGGGCGGTCGCGACCAGGGTCGCGACCATCGTCGTACGGGCACGCCTGAGTGGTGTCACGGCCACATTGTGCCCCCTGGCCGGGGCGCTCGTCGTCATCTTGACTCAGCAGCCGACCAGGCGCTCGGCGAACCAGGTGTGCACGCCCTCGAGGGAGATCCGCTCCTGGGCCATCGTGTCGCGCTCGCGCACCGTGACCGCCCCGTCCTCGAGGGTGTCGAAGTCGACCGTGACGCAGTACGGCGTGCCGATCTCGTCCTGGCGGCGGTAGCGGCGACCGATCGCTCCGGCGTCGTCGAAGTCGACCGACCAGAAGCCCCGCAGCTCGGCGGCGAGCGCTTTCGCCTTCGGGGTGAGCGCCTCGTTGCGGCTCAGCGGCAGCACCGCGACCTTGACCGGCGCCAGCCGCCGGTCCAGCCGCAGCACCGTGCGGGTGTCCACGCCGCCCTTGGTGTTGGGGGCCTCGTCCTCGGTGTAGGCGTCGACCAGGAACGTCATCAGGCTTCGGCTCAGCCCGGCTGCAGGCTCGATCACGTAGGGGTAGTAGCGCTCGTCGGCGGCCTGGTCGAAGTAGGAGAGGTCCTCCCCCGAGTGCTCCGCGTGCGTCCGGAGGTCGAAGTCGGTGCGGTTGGCGATGCCCTCGAGCTCGCCCCACTCCGAGCCTGCGAAGTTGAAGCGGTACTCGATGTCCACGGTGCGCTTGGAGTAGTGGCTCAGCTTCTCCTGGGCGTGCTCGTAGTGGCGCAGGTTGTCGGGGTTGATGCCGAGGTCGGTGTACCAGCGGGTGCGCGCCTCGATCCAGTACTCGTGCCACTCCTCGTCCTCGCCCGGCTTGACGAAGAACTCCATCTCCATCTGCTCGAACTCGCGGGTCCGGAAGATGAAGTTGCCCGGGGTGATCTCGTTGCGGAAGCTCTTGCCGATCTGCGCGATGCCGAAGGGCGGCTTCCTGCGCGAGCTGGTCAGCACGTTCTGGAAGTTCAAGAAGATGCCCTGCGCGGTCTCCGGACGCAGGTAGTGCAACCCGCTCTCGTCCTCGGTGACGCCCAGGTAGGTCTTGAGCAGGCCCGAGAACTGGCGCGGCTCGGTCCAGGCGCCGCGGGTGCCGCAGTTCGGGCAGGCGAGTCCGGCCAGGTCGACGGAGTCCGGGTCCTCAGCCTGCCCGTTCTTCTTGGCCTTCTTCTCGGCGTACTCCTCCTGGAGGTGGTCCGCCCGGAACCGCTTGTGGCACGACTGGCACTCGGTCAGCGGGTCGGTGAAGGTGGCGACGTGACCGGAGGCCTCCCACGTCTTGCGGGGCAGGATCACGCTGGAGTCCAGTCCGACGACGTCCTCGCGCGACTGCACCATCGAGCGCCACCACTGACGCTTGATGTTGTCCTTGAGCTCCACGCCCAACGGTCCGTAGTCCCACGCGGACTTGGTGCCGCCGTAGATCTCCCCGCACGGATAGACGAATCCCCTGCGTTTGGCGAGGGAGACGACCTTCTCGACGGCGGTGGGGGGCTGCTTGGCCACGGTGGCTCCTGAAACTGGGCGTGCCCATCCGCTGGCTGTGGTGGGCGAAGGACCCACCTTATCGAGGCCGTCGGGCCGCTCTTACCCGCGTTCCCGTGGGAACGACCGGTTGAGCTCGCCCTCGAGCGCCTCATAGGCGCTGGGCTCGTCGATCGCCCTGCTCAGCAGGGGGACCGCACCGACCTTCACGTCGTACGTCGACAGGGCGCGGCGGTAGCTGCCGACGTCACGCCAGCGGGTCACCATCGTCCACAGCGTCGGATCGTCGACGTTGCGGCCCAGCTGTCCCTCGACGTACCCCTTCTGCGCGGCGAGCACAGCCGACGCAGACTCGAGGTCGGCGCGGAACGCCACTGCGGACTCCTCCGGCACCCGGAACCTGTTCACCACCAACACCTCGCCGACCCTAGCCACCCTCCGTCGAGGCCCGTGGGACGGTTCCCGCTATTTGACAATGGTTCTCATTTCAACTGACAATGGTTCTCATGATTGGGCCGTCGTTCCTGCACCGTTCCGCGATGACGGCCCTGCCGCTGGTGGCCCTGGTGGCGCTGACCGGGTGCGGCACGGCGGTCGAGAGCAGCTCCAAGCCCCAGGTCGTGGCCTCCTTCTACCCGCTGCAGTACGTCGCCCAACAGGTCGCCGGGGAGCACGTCGAGGTGAGCAACCTGACCAAGCCCGGGGTCGAGCCGCACGACCTCGAGCTGACCCCCCGCCAGGCCGCCAGCCTGATCGGCGCCGCCGTGGTGCTGCACGAGAAGGGCCTGCAGCCGGCCGTCGACGAGGCGATCCGCAACGAGTCCCCCGAGCTCGTGGTGGACGCCGCCGAGGTGGTCGACCTGAGCGCCGCCGACGACGGGACGGGAGAGGACCCGCACTTCTGGCTGGACCCGACGCTGCTCGCCGAGGTCGCCGCCGGCTTCACCGAGGCGATCTCCGAGGCGGACCCGGCGCACGCCGCCGACTACCGCTCCGCCAATGAGCAGACCCAGGCCGACCTGCGTTCGCTGGACGCGGAGTACCGCGAGAGCCTGGCGGAGTGCCGCTCGCGCACGATCGTGGTGAGCCACGACGCGTTCGGCTACCTCGGACGGCGCTACGACCTCATGGTCGAGCCGATCGCCGGCGTCTCCCCCAGCGCCGAGCCCTCACCCCAGCGTCTCAAGGCGCTCTCCGACCTGATCCGCCGCGACCAGGTCACCACGGTCTTCAGCGAGCGTCTCGGCAGCAGCAAGCTGGCCGACTCCGTCGCCTCCGACGCGGGGATCGACACGGCGGTGCTGGACCCGATCGAGGGACTGACCTCCGAGGACCCCTCGGCCGACTACCTCAGCCTGATGCGCGACAACCTGGCCGCGATCGAGAAGTCCCTCGGGTGCACGTGACGCGTACCGAGCCCTCGACCGACCAGGTGATCGACCTCCACGGCGTCGGGGTCGCGCTCGGCGGGCGACCCATCGTGCGCGACGTGGACCTGGGGGTGCAGGCCGGCGAGGTGGTCGCGCTGCTGGGTGCCAACGGCTCGGGCAAGTCCACGCTGGTCAAGGCGATGATCGGCCTGCAACCGCTGAGCGCCGGCCGGGCCAGCCTGTTCGGGGAGCCGCTGGCCGACTTCCGCCAGTGGCAGCGTCTGGGCTACGTGCCCCAGCGCTCACCGATCACCCAGGGTGTTCCGGCCACCGTGACCGAGGTCGTCGCCGCCGGCAGGCTGTCGCGGCGCAGACCGCTGATGCCCTCCGGACGCAAGGACCGGGCCGCGATCGAGCGCGCACTGGAGGCGGTGGGCCTCGCCGATCGGGCCCGGCACCCGGTGTCGACGTTGTCGGGGGGCCAACAGCAGCGGGTGCTGATCGCAAGGACCCTGGCCGGCGAGCCCGAGCTGCTGGTGCTGGACGAGCCGAACGCGGGTGTCGACCTGGTCAGCCAGGAGGCCATCGCGGGGACGCTGGCGGCCCTGGCCCGCGACGGGGCCACCATCGTCGTGGTGCTCCACGAGCTCGGGCACCTCGCCGACCTGATCCAGCGCTCGATCGTGCTCCGCGAGGGCCGGGTGGTCTACGACGGACCCCCCGAGGGCTCCCCCACCGAGCACGGCCCGCACGCAGGACGACCACCACCACCACGGCGCAGGTGCACCGCCGGTGCTCCGCCCCTCGGTCGACGCACCACTGGAGGGCCGGTCGTGATCGATCTCCTCCTCGCACCGTTCATGCTGCGAGCGCTCCTCGCCGCGGCGGTGACCGGCCTGGCCGCGCCCGCCGTGGGCACCTACCTGGTCCAACGAAGGCTCTCCCTGCTCGGTGACGGCATCGGGCACGTGGCCGTGACCGGCGTCGCTCTCGGGCTGCTCACCGGCACCTCGCCCACCGTCACCGCCATCGTGGTCTCGATCCTCGGCGCCCTGCTGATCGAGCTGATCCGCTCGACCGGCAAGGCGACCGGCGACGTCGCGCTGGCCCTGCTGTTCTACGGCGGCATCGCCGGAGGGCTGCTGCTGGTCTCGCTGGCGGGCAACGGCGTCACCGCCCTGCAGCAGTACCTCTTCGGCTCCATCGTGTCGATCTCCACGTCCGCCGTGGTCGCCAGCGTCCTGCTCGCCCTGGTCGTGCTCGTGCTCTCGTTCGCGCTGCTGCCGCAGCTGTTCGCGGTCGCCAACGACGAGGAGTACGCCCGGACCACCGGCCTCTCGGTGCGCTTCTACAACGTGCTGATCTCGGTGCTGGCCGCGGTCACGGTGAGCGTCGCCATGCGGACGGTGGGCCTGCTGCTGGTGAGCGCGCTGATGATCATCCCGGTGGCGACCGCGCAGCAGTTCTCGCGCGGGTTCAGGACCACGATGCTGGGCGCGATGGTCGCCGGCACGCTCGCCGCGGTGGGCGGCGTCGCTGTCTCGGCCTTCGCCGACGTACCGCCCGGTGCGACGATCGTGCTGGTCTCGCTCCTCGGCTTCGCCGTCACCGCTCCGCTGGGACTGGTGGTGCAGCGCCGCCGCAGGGCGCTGGTGCCGTTCCCGGTCCAGGGCGTCGCCCCACCGGACCACACCGTCGGCGAGGACCACCGCCACGAGCACGGGCCGGGATGCGGGCACCCGCGCCGTCGAGCACGGCGACCATGTGGACTACATCCACGACGGACATCGCCACGCCTGGCACGGAGAGCACTATGACGAGCACTGAGGCCGCCGCCGCGGGCGGTCGACCCACCAGGCAACGGGTCGCGATCGCCGCGGTGATGGAGACGTTCGAGGACTTCCGCAGCGCCCAGGACATCCACGCACTCCTGGGTCAGCGCGGTGAGCACGTGGGCCTGTCCACGGTGTACCGGACGCTGCAGAACCTCGCCGACGCGGGCGCGATCGACTCGCTGCGCACCGAGTCCGGCGAGAGCATCTACCGCCACTGCAGCACCTCCCACCACCACCACCTGGTCTGCCGGAGCTGCGGCGCGACAGTCGAGGTCGAGGGCCCCGCCGTGGAGAAATGGACCCGCGCGGTCGCCTCCGCCCACGGCTACTCCGACGTCAGCCACACCCTGGAGATCTTCGGCACCTGCAGCACCTGCAGCACCTGACCCGTCGCATCTGAAAGCGCCGCCCCCGCTGACCCGTCGCATCTGAAAGCCTGAACCGCGCTGAGCCGTCGCATCTGAAAGCCGCGGGCGTACTCTGGGAGGACCAGAGCAGGGAGGTCGTCGTGTCAGAACCGAGCAAGACCGCCACGCTCCAGAGCCGAGCAAGTACGCCAAGCTGCCCCGGCAGATCCGGCGCGAAGACCTGCGGACCTCCCAGGACGTGCGACCACAACCCACCGCGAAGGGCGAGAACGATCGCGAGACCGAGTGGATGCTGCGCACGACCGGCCTGTTCATCTGAGCCGAGCTCACAGCCGCAGCCGCGCCCGGCGTACGCCGTCGAGCAGGATGCCCTCGATGTCGCGCTGGTGGCCGTAGACGTTGTCCCTGGTCACCGCCTCGATCGTCCAGCCCCGCTCCTCGCGCAACCAGGTACGCCGCCTCCGATCACGCTCCCGCTGCTCGGAAGTACGACGATGCCACTCCTCCCCGTCGTACTCGACGGCGAAGCGGAGCTCCTCGACGCCGAGGTCGAGCCAGTACGACCACCGCCCCGGCCGCTCGACCTCGATCTGCGGCCTCGGCCTCGGCAAGGTGAGCAGGTCGAGCCAGCGAAGCCGCAGGATCGACTCGCCGGGTGACTGCGCCCGTCCGTCGGCCAGCGGGACGAACCCGCGGAGCTGCCGCACCCCGCGCATCCCGCGAAACCTCATGGCCTCCACCCACAGGTCGCAGGTGTCGAACAGCCCGAGCGCGAGCATCGAGTCGAGGGCCGCGAACGCACGGTCGCGCGGCAGCAACCGACCGAGGTCGCAGGCGGTCCGGATCGGCGTGGTCATCCTCAGCCCGTGCACCTCGACGACGTCGCGCTCGGGCCAGTGCCCGCTCGCCGCTGCGCACCAGAGTGTTGCGCAGCCGCGCGCCCTCGCGGTTCACGAAGACCGACACGGGCGGCACGCTCAGGTGGTCGTTGGGCGCGAGCACCATCGGCGCCCCCAGCAGCCATCCGGCGGTGCGATCCGTCACCACCGCATCGGCTGGTACGACGAGACGCAAGGCCGCTGCTCGCAGCGCGATCGAGTCGCCGACCTGCGCCACGACGTACACCCCCTTGAGCAGTCGGCGCAGATAGCCCTCGGCGCAGAGCATGCTCAGCTCGGCAGAGTGCAGGCCGACTCGGCGCGCGTCGCCGCTGGTGAAGGGCGCCTCCAGGGGAAGCGGGAAGCGGGTGTCCAGCACGATCTGCCCAGGCTCGAGGAAGCTTCGGAACATGCCCGCAGCATGGACAAGTTCGTCGCGCACCGTCGCCGACAATCCACAGGGCTCGGCGCGCGGCTTTCAGATGCGACGGGTCGCGGGGGCGGGGCTTTCAGATGCGACGGGTCAGCGGGGGCGGGGCTTTCAGATGCGACGGGTCACGCGGTGCCGTACCGGCGGTTGCGGCTGGCGTAGGTCTCCACGGCGGCCCACAGGTCGCGGCGGTCGACGTCGGGCCAGAGCACGTTGCTGAACACCATCTCGGAGTACGCCGCCTGCCACAGCATGAAGTTGCTCAGCCGCTGCTCCCCCGAGGTGCGCCAGATCATGTCGGCGTCGGGGAGCTCCGGCACGTAGAGGTACTTCGCGAAGGTCCGCTCGTCGATCCGCTCGGGGCTCAGCCGGCCGGAGGCCACGTCGCGTCCCATCGCCTTGGCGGCGTCGGCGAGCTCGGCCCGCCCGCCGTAGTTGACGCACATGGTCAGCGTGAGTACGTCGTTGCCACGGGTGAGCTCCTCGGCGACCTGGAGCTCCTTGATCACCGAGCGCCACAGCCGCGGCCGGCGACCCGCCCATCGCACGCGTACGCCGAGCTCGTGCATCTCGTCGCGGCGACGACGGATCACGTCCCGGTTGAACCCCATCAGGAACCTGACCTCGTCGGTGGAGCGCGACCAGTTCTCGGTGGAGAACGCATAGGCCGAGATCGCCTTCACGCCGATCTCGATCGCACCTTCCACGACGTCGAACAAGGAGGACTCACCCTGCTCGTGACCCGCCGTCCGGGGCAGCCCGCGCTCCTGCGCCCACCGACCGTTGCCGTCCATGATGATCGCGACGTGACCGGGGACCTGGTCGAGCGGGACCTGCGGGACGGCGGCACCGGAGGGATGCGGATCGGGGCGGCGAACCGCCCGCTGGCTGGTCCTGCGCATCAACCCCCCTCGACGACGTAGGGCAGGGAGCGCAGGCCTCGTTCGAGGTGCCAGGAGACGAACGCCGACACCAGCCCTCGGGCCTCTCTCCTGCTGCGCTGCGTGGAGGCGTCGACCACCGGCCAGTCACCGGCCAGCAGGGCACCGAGCAGGAGCAGGGTCTCCGGCGCCGGGTTCGCCGAACCGGGCACTCGGCAGGTGGGGCACAGCGTGCCTCCGGCGGCCGGGCTGAAGGCACGGTGCGGGCCTTCGAGACCGCAGTTGGCGCAGGCGGCGAAGGAGGGTGCGTAGCCGGCCACCGACAGGGAGCGCAGCAGGAACGAGTCCAGCACGTCTCCGCAGCGGTGCTCCCCGGCGGTCATCGCCCGGAGGGCGCCGACGAGCAGGAGGTACTGCTGGACCGAGGGCTCCCGTTCCACCGAGACCAGTCGCTCCGCGGTCTCCAGCATCACGCTCGAGGTCGTGTAGCGGTCGTAGTCGGCCGAGATGGTGTTGCCGTACGGCGTGCGCGTCTCCGCCTGCGTGATGGTGTCGAGGTTGCGACCCACCGCCAGCTGGAGGTCGACGTGGCTGAACGGCTCCAGCCGGGAGCCGAACCTCGAGGACGTCCGGCGCACGCCCTTCGCGACGGCGCGCACGATGCCGTGCTCGCGGGTGAGCAGGGTGATGATCCGATCGGCCTCTGCCAGCTTGTGCGTGCGCAGCACGATGGCTTCGTCGCTGTACAGGGGCATGCATCCATTGTGGACTGCCGCGGGGACAACCAGCCACGACCCGCCGCGATCGACGAGTCGCGGCCACGCGGGCCGGCGAGGCTCAGCCGGGCAGGCGCTGGGCGCTCGACTCCTTGTCGTAGCAGCGACTGACGAAGTCCGCGGTGAGGGCGTTCAGGCGCTGGGGCCGGAGACGCCACTCGAGGATGCCGTGCGCCTCCACGAAGGTGCAGTCGACCAGCTCCTCGGCCAGCATGGCGGCGTCAGCAGCCGGATGCACCGGGTCGCGGGGGTGACCCACGACGAGCGCCGGCACCCGCACGCCCTTGCGCAGCCTCGAGGAGGGGGCGACCCGCCCGAAGAAGATCCCGTGGATGAGGGCGGCCATCGGCGCCGGACGCTGGTCGAGGGTGTCCAGCACGATCCCGGTCCAGAACGGCACCACCCCGCGGGGCACCGCGCGGGTGACCCACCGCAGGCCGGTGATCGACAGGGGTGCGAAGCGGGAGAGGAACAGCAGCGGGGCGAACGTGAGGATGCCGGCCTCCAGAGCGTTGTCGAGCACCGGCATCTCAGCGATCACGCCGCGCACCCGGTCAGGGGCCAGGACCGCGATCTCGAGCGAGGCGTTGGCCCCCAGCGAGGTGCCGCCGACGACTGCCTGGCCTCGATGCCCTTCGCGTCGAGCAGGGCGAGGATCTGCTCACCGAAGGCCGTCATGGAGTACTCCAACGGGTCGTCCGGGCGGTCGGAGCGTCCATGACCCAGCAGGTCCACGGTCACCACGTGCGCTCCCGAAGCGGCGAGATAGCGCGCCAGCGGCTGGTGCATCCGGCGCGGCATCAGCTGTCCGTGCACGAGCACGACCCACCGGTCACCGCCGCCGTACTCGGTGTACTCCAGCCGGTGGCCGTCGTGAAAGAACTGGCCGATCCGCTCCGAAACCAAGGTCATGCACTCAGCCTGACACGGGACCAAGCCCTCAGCGAGGGGACACAGCCGACGGAGACCACCAAAGTGCCACAGCGAAGGCCGGGTCTGGGGGAGAATCGGCGCGTGAACACCCCCGGCGGGCACGAGCGCGCCCTGATGGTCAGCGCCCTGGTGCTCGCCGCCTACCTGGCCGGGGTCGGCGCCCTCGTGGTGGGCCGGAGCACCGGCAGTACCGCGGCCTGGTGGCCCGCGGCGGGCATCGGCGTGGCCGCGATGCTGCTGGCGCAGCGTCGGCACTGGCCGGCGGTGCTGGCCGGCCTCACCGTGGCGTTCACCCTCGCCAACCTGACCATGGGTCGCTCCTGGCTGGTCTCAGCGCTCCTGGGACTCAGCGACATCGCGGAGACCGCGATCGTCGTGCTCCTGGTGGCCCGCTTCGTGGGCACTCGGCTCAAGAGCGTGCAGGACGTCTGGCGGCTGTTCGTCATCGCCGGCGCCGGCGCCCTCGTCGCCGCGCTGGGCGATCTCCGCCGTCTACGCCCAGTTCCTCGGTGCCTCCTTCTGGTCGACGATGATGCTGACCCTGCCCTCCCACGCTGCCTCGGTGATCCTGGTGGCCCCGATCGCGCTGCTGCGGACCACCCGCTCCCGCACCTCGATGTCGCGCAAGATCGAGCTGGTCGCCCAGGTCTCCCTGCTGATCGCCGCGACCCTGATCACGTTCGCGGCGGCCCGGATCACCCTCGGCTTCGCTCCGCTGCCGGTGATCGTCTGGGCCGCGGTGCGCTTCCGTCCGTGCGTGGTGGTGGTGGAGCAGATCGTCGTTCGCCGCAGTCGTGACCCTGCTGACTCAGTACGGGTCGGGGCCGTTCTCTCCCAGTGCCGCCGACCCGGACTCCGGCCTGAGCACCCTGCACGCTCAGCTCTACCTGATCTGCCTGGTGCTGATCGGGCTGCCGTTGGCCATGGCCATGGAGCAGCACGACACTGCCCTGCGCAAGGTCCGCGCCAGCGAGCGCACGTTCCGCCGCAACTTCACCGAGTCGAGGGTGCCGGTGGCGCTCATCGAGCGCAGAGGTGAGGAGCTGTTCTTCACCGAGTGCAACGACGCCAGCGTCGCGCTGCTGGGCCAGTCCTCGGCCGACCTGGCGAACCAGCGCGTGACCGACCTGCTGACCTCCGCTGACCTCCGGGAGGCAGCAGGGCGCGATCCTGCACGGACGATCCAGCGGCTGGTGGGGACCGATCAGGGTCGAGGCCAAGCCGGACATCCGGCTGGACGCGACCCTGTCCCTGATCGAGGACCACGAGCGCAGCGCGACCTTCTCGCTCAACCTGGTCGACGTCACCGAGCACCTCGAGCTGCAGGCCCACCGAGAGGCGGAGCGCAACTACACGCGCGCGGTGATCGACACGGCGAGCAGCATGATCGTGCTGACCCGGCTCGACGGCACCGTCATCGCCGCCAACCCGGCCACCACCAGGATCACCGGCTACAGCGAGGCCGAGCTGGTGGGGCGGCCCCTGTGGGAGTACCTGCTGACCGGCGGACAGCGCGAGGACGCGACGGAGTTCTTCGCCACCCAGCAGCTGCCCCGGACCGGCGAGGCCAAGCTGCAGACCAAGAACGGCCAGCAGCTCGCGGTCATGTACTCCAGCGACGTGCACCAGGCCAGTGCCGATGCGCCGGTCACGGTGGTGCTCTCCGCCACCGACGTGACCGACGCCCGTCAGAACGCCGGCATGGTCAACCACCTGCTGCGCTCGGCCCGGACCATCGCCTTCGTCGGGACCGACCTCGGTGGGCGGATCACCCTGTTCAACACCGGCGCGGAGCACATGCTCGGCATCAGCGCGGAGATGGCGACCGGCCGCGAGCTGGTGGACTTCATCGCCGCCGAGGGCGCCCGGACCACCTTCGACGAGCCTGGTCGACCACTCTGCCGGCGATCTGACACCGGAGACGCGGGACTGCACCTGGCTCCCCGAAGGGCGCCCGCCGCTGAACGTCTCGATGACGACCAACCCCGTCACCGACACCTTCGGGGACCTCTTCGGCTACCTGTTCGTCGCCAGTGACATCACCGACATCCACCGGAGCCAGCAGATCCTGGTCCGCGCGCTGCATCGTGAGCGGGAGGTGGTCTCGCGACTCAAGGAGCTCGACAACGTCAAGGACGACTTCGTCACCACCGTCAGCCATGAGCTGCGCACGCCGATGAGCAGCATCATCGGGAGCGCGGAGATGCTCGCCGACGGCATGGTGGGAGAGCTGAGCGCCGAGCAGCAGCGGATGGTCGAGGTCATCTCGCGCAACGGCGACCGGCTGCTGGCCCTGGCCGACAACCTGCTGCTGCTGGCGACCTTCGACCACCGACCCGAGCCCGACCAGAGCCTGGACGTCGACCTGCGCGACGTCGTGGAGGAGAGCGCCAGCGCGGTCGCCTCGCTGCTGGCGAACCGCGACCTCGACGTGGGGTACTCCCTGCCCGAGGACCCGGTGCTGGTGCGCGGGGACTCCGAGCACCTCGAGCGTGCCCTGACCAACCTGTTGACCAACGCCGTGAAGTTCACCCCGGACGGCGGACGCGTCCACCTCGTGGTCGAGGCCCGGCCCGCCGGACGGGACGGCGGTGATCAGCGTGACCGACACCGGGCTCGGGATCCCGGCCGCCGACCTGGACCATGTCTTCGACCGGTTCTACCGCTCAGCGATCGTGCAGGAGAAGGCGATCCAAGGCTCCGGACTGGGGCTCTCCATCGTGAAGACCATCGTGGAGAGTCACGACGGCCGCATCGACGTACGGTCCGACGTCGGAGACGGAGCCACCTTCACGGTGGTCCTTCCCCTGGAGGCGACGAAGCTCCCCGTGGGCGAGCCGGTCAGGCTCGGTTGACAGCCGAGGTGACGGCCTTGAGCGAGGCCGTCACGATGTTCGCGTCGACCCCCACCCCCCACAGCAGCTGCTCACCGACGGCACACTCCACGTACGCCGCCGCCAGGGCGTCGCCGCCGGAGGAGAGCGCGTGCTCGGCGTAGTCGAGGACCCGCACGTCGAACCCGTCCTCGCGGCCCACCGCTGAGAGCCCGTTGAGGGCGTCCACGAAGGCCGCGATCGGCCCGTTGCCGGAGCCGTGCAGCTCGCGAAGCTCACCATCGACGTAGACGTTCACGTCCAGCTGGTCCTTCTCCCCCGCCGCCGAGGAGGTGTGCACGGAGTTCAGCTTCAGCGGCGTCTCGCGGGTCAGGTACTCGCGCTGGAACGCCTCCCAGATCGCCGCCGAGGTCATCTCGCCACCCTCGCCGTCGGTCTGCGACTGGACGGCCCGGCTGAACTCGATCTGCAGCCGGCGCGGGAGGTCGAGCTTGTGCTCGGACTTCATCACGTAGGCGACCCCGCCCTTGCCGGACTGGCTGTTGACGCGGATGACGGCCTCGTAGGTGCGGCCGACGTCCTTGGGGTCGATCGGCAGGTACGGCGCCTCCCAGGGGTGCTCGCCCACCGCGATGACCCGCGCGCTCCGCCTCGTCCTCGAGCGCCTCGAGCCCCTTCTTGATGGCGTCCTGGTGCGATCCGGAGAAGGCGGTGTAGACGAGGTCGCCGGCGTAGGGGTGGCGTGGGTGCACGGGCAGCTGGGTGCAGTACTCCACCGTGCGGCGGATCTCGTCGATGTCGGAGAAGTCGATCTGCGGGTCGATCCCCTGGCTGAACAGGTTCATCCCGAGCGTCACCAGGCACACGTTGCCGGTGCGCTCCCCGTGACCGAACAGGCATCCCTCGACCCGGTCCGCGCCCGCCATCAGGGCCAGCTCGGTCGCCGCGACCGCCGTGCCGCGGTCGTTGTGCGGGTGCAGGCTGATCGTGGTGTGCGCGCGTCGCGTCAGCTGGCGCCCGAACCACTCGATCTGGTCGGCGTAGACGTTCGGGGTGGCCACCTCGATCGTGGCCGGCAGGTTCAGGATGATCTCGCGGCCGTCCTCGGGCTGCCACACGTCGGAGACGGCCTCGCAGACCTCGAGCGAGAACGGCAGCTCGGTGCTGGTGAAGATCTCGGGCGAGTACTCGTAGCCGATGATGGTCTGGCCGAGGTTGGCCTCGGCGTACTTCATCATCATCTCGGTCCCCCGGACCGCGATGTCCTTGACCTCGTCGTTGGTCGCCCGGAACACGACCCGGCGGAACAGCGGAGCGAGCGCGTTGTAGAGGTGGATGTTGGCGTGGTGCACCCCGACCAGCGACTGCGTGGTGCGCTCGATCAGGTCCTCACGCGCCTGGGTCAGCACCGAGATGGTGACGTCGGCGGGCACCTTGTCGCGCTCGATGAGCTGGCGGACGAAGGCGAAGTCGGTCTCGCTGGCCGAGGGGAACCCGACCTCGATCTCCTTGTAGCCCATCGCCACGAGCAGGTCGAACATCTTGTGCTTGCGCTCGGGGGACATCGGGTCGATCAGCGCCTGGTTGCCGTCGCGCAGGTCGGTGGAGAGCCAGCGAGGGGCCTTGGTGATCTGCTCACCGGGCCAGGTGCGGTCGGGCAGGTCGATCGGCGGGAAGGCGCGGTAGCGATGCACCGGCATGCCGCTGGAGCGCTGGGTGTTCTCGAAGCCTGAGTGCTGCAGAGTCATGGGATGGTCCTTGGCTGGTCGGCGGGGGGTGCCGGGCAGACGTACTCACCGCAGCGAGGTGGTCCGGCTCCGCCTCTAGTCCAGCGAAGTGACCTCACTGCGGCAGCGAAGGAGGAGCCGACGCGTCGTCACCCGTTCACCTCTAGCAGCGGACCTACCGCGGCGCCCGGGGCAGCCGCACGGTCACGGTGGTGCCCTCCCCCTCGACCGAGTCGATGTCCACCGTCCCGTCGTGCCACTCCACGACGCGTCTGCACGAGCGTCAGACCGAGCCCGGTGCCCTGGATCTCGTCAGCCACCGCCAACGACGAGCGGAAGAACCGGGAGAAGAGCTCGCCCTGCTCGCCGGCGGGGATCCCGATCCCGTTGTCGGCGACGCTGAGCACCACCTCGTCGGCGTCGCCGTGCAGGCGGACCGAGACGCGGTCCCCCTGACGGCTGAACTTGATCGCGTTGCTGAGCAGGTTGAGCACGACGCGCTCCATCTGGGTGCGATCGGCCAGGACCGCCGGCAGCGGTCGGTCGATCTCCAGCACCAGCTCCATCTCCTTGGCGCCCACGGCCGGCACGAGCGCCTCGTGGCACTCGGCCACGACCGCGGCCAGGTCCGTGGGTCGGAGATCGACGCGCATCTGCTCGGCGTCGTACGCCGAGAGCGCCAGCAGGTCCTCGACCAGCCGGCGCAACCGCTCGACGTTGCGCCGGATGATCGCCACTCCCTCGGCGGTGCTCTCCTCCAGCGGTCCCAGACCGCCCTCGGCGAGCATCTCGAGATACCCCACGATGCTGGTCAGCGGCGTGCGGAGCTCGTGGGAGACGGTGGAGATGAAGGTGTCCTTGGCCCGGTCGAGCTCTTCGAGGCGGCGCACCGACTCGCGTTGCCGCTCGAAGGCCTGCGCCTGGATGAGCGAGGAGACCAGGTCGTGCGAGAGCCCCTCGCAGATGGCGAGCTCACGTGGCTGCCAGGCGCGCGGCTGCGTCGACTGGAGCAGCAGCCAGCCGACGACCTCGTCCCCGACCGCGACCGGGACCGCAGCGAGGGCACGCGCCCCGAGCGCGTCGTAGATCTCGGCGGCTCCGGCGGGTCCGACCCGGGAGTCGCCGTCGAGCCGCTCGATCTGGAGGCGGTCCAGTCGCTGCGCCGCCGCGAGCAGGAGCGAGGTCAGGCTCTCGGGCAGGTCGACGAAGGAGCTCGGCCGCGGCAGCCGGGCGTTCTCCGGTGAGCTGCTCCAGGTCCCTTGCACCGCCGCGTAGCGGTCCGCGTCGACCAGGAGGATGTCGCAGCGGTCGACTCCGGTGGCACGGCCCACCGACTCGGCCGCGCGGTTGACCAGGATCGAGGAGTCCAGGTCCTGACGCAGCGCGCGCGCCAGCTCGTTGACCACGCGGACCTGGTCGGCACGCTCGAGCAGCTCGACCTGCTCCGCGCGCAGCCTGCGCACCGACCGGTACAGGTCGGAGGTGGCACGCTCCCCGAGCGTCTCCGCGGCCTGGCGGCGGGCTCGCTCGCGCGCGAGCTGGCGACGGAGGCGGCGTACCTCTGCGATGGGATCGGCGGATCCTGTCGAGATCACGTCCACGCAGGTCACCGCCTTGGGTCACGGGCCCCGAATCGCCTGTGGGGCCCCGGTCGGGACCGAGAGGATCCGGGATCGCCTCGATCTTGCACGGGGTCTCCCGGGGCACCTGGCTCGGCCTTGGGCGATCCTAGTGAAAAATTCGCCGGAGGAGGAGACCTGATCGCGCGATAGCGTCGAATCATGGCCCGGTTGCTGATCATCCACCACTCCCCCACGCGCGGCGCTGGCCAGGCTCACCGAGGCAGTGGTTGCCGGAGCGCAACGACGACAGCATCGTCGGAGTGGAGGTGGAGGTGCTCGAGGCGCTGGCGTTCGCCCGCGGCGAGGCCACCCACGAGCACCTGCTGGCGGCGGACGGCTACGTGCTCGGGACGACCGCGAACTTCGGCTACATGTCGGGCGCGATGAAGCACGTCTTCGACTCCACCTTCCTCGACATCGGCGGCGCGCTGTCCGCGGACGGCAGCGGTGCGGAGTCCGCGGGCGCGACGGCCCGGCGGCCCTTCGGGCTCTACGTGCACGGGCGCTACGACACCACGGGGGCGGTGCGCTCGGTGCTCGCGATCACCGGCGCGCTCGCGTGGAGACAGGGCTTCGACGTGCTCGAGGCGATGGGTGAGGTCAATGAGGCCGATCTCGAGTCGGCGTACGAGCTCGGCGGTACCATCGCGGCACTGCTCGCCTAGAGGAGTCGGTCCAGCGCCGCACCCCATCTCACCGACGGGAGACTCGAGCCGTGCTTCGCCGTACTCCTCGACGCCGAGGTGCCAGTGTCCTTGCCCTGGTCCTCGTCCCCCTGCTCCTCACCGCCTGCTCGGCTCCGTTGAAGCCGCAGAAGGTCGCCGAGACGTCCACACCACCCAAGCTCGCCACCTGCTACTCGCTGACCCCCGCGGACACCGAGAAGCCCAGCACGGACGCCGCACCCGTCGCCTGCAGCGCACCGCACACCGCACAGACCTTCGCCGTGGGCACGCTCCCGGACTCCACCGGCAAGGCCTACAAGTCGCCCGCCCACGGCAAGTGGGTGTACCGCACCTGTCAGCGCGCGTTCGAGAAGTTCCTCAGCGTCGACACCAGTCTGGCCATGCGCGTCCGACTCAGCTGGGCGTGGTTCCGCCCCTCGTCCCAGGCCTGGGACAAGGGCTCGCGCTGGTATCGGTGCGACGTGGTCGGGGGGCCCGCCGAGGCGAAGGAGTACCTCGCTCTCCCGACGGTCACCAAGGGCCTGTTCCGGGCCAAGCCGCCCGAGCAGTGGCTGAGCTGCGCGCTGGGTGAGAGCGTGCTGAAGTCGCAGAAGGTCTCCTGCGCCGAGCCGCACAACTGGCGTGCGGTCACCACGATCAAGCTCGGAGGCCCGCGCGACCCCTACCCGGGCGACCGCATCTCCGAGGTGCGCTCCCGGGACTTCTGCTCGGACTCCGTCGGCGCCTGGATGAACTATCCCGTGGAGTACGAGTTCGGCTACACCTGGTTCCACGAGGCGGAGTGGTCCGCGGGGAACCGACGCGCGGTGTGCTGGGCGAAGACGGACCGATGAGCACGCGTGACCGAGGCGCAGGTCTGGTCCTCGCCTGGGTGCTCGCGACCGCAGGCGCCTGCTCCTCCGGCGCGTCCGAGCCCCCGGCCGAGAGTCCGGAGCGCCCGGGCGCAGCGGTGAGCTCGGCGAGCCCTCCTCCGCCTCCACGGGTCGGCGCCTGCCACACGCTGACCCTGAGCGAGGCCACCGAGCCGGTCGACACCGGCGAGCCGGTCTCGTGCCGCGCGACGCACACCTCGGTCACGATCAGGGTCGGCCGGCTCTCCCGCGTCCAGGACGGGCATCTCCTGGCGGTGGACTCCCGGACCGTCCGCGCCCAGCTCGCCAAGGCCTGCCCGGCCGCCCCGGGTGACTACGTCGGCGGTGACCTCACCGCCCAGCGGCTCAGCAGGTTCGAGGTGGTGTCCTTCAGTCCGTCGCTCGAGCAGGCCGACGCCGGCGCCGACCAGTACCGCTGCGACATCGTGGCGGTCCGCTCGCAGGGCCAGCTCGAGCCCCTGCCTCGACGTCTGCGCAACGTGCTCGACGAGCCGGGGGGCCTGGACCGCTTCGGCACCTGCGGCACCGCCGCACCGGACGCGAAGGGCTTCACCCGGGTGGTGTGCTCGCGCACGCACGCGTGGCGGGCTGTCGACGTCGTCGAGCTGCCCGCCGACACGCGGTACCTGGCCAAGAGCGCGGCGGCCAGCGGGGACGCACGTTGCAAGGACGTCGCCGCCGATCGCGCGGAGGGCGCGCTCAAGTACTCCTGGAGCTTCGAGTGGCCCACTCGGCCACAATGGGCCGCCGGTCAGCGCTACGGGTACTGCTGGGTGCCGAGCGACTGACGCCCGTGGCCACTCAGCGCACCGGGTGACCGGCCTCGCGAAGGGCTTGCTTGACCTCGGGGATCCGGAGCGTCGCGAAGTGGAAGACCGAGGCGGCCAGCACGGCGTCGGCCCCCGCGTCGACGGCCGGAGCGAAGTGGGCGAGGGCCCCTGCCCCACCGCTGGCGATGACCGGGATGGAGACCTCCTGACGGACGAGCCGGATCAGCTCCAGGTCGAATCCGTCCTTGGTGCCGTCGGCGTCCATCGCGTTGAGGAGGATCTCACCGGCCCCCAGCTCGGCGGCGTGGACCGCCCAGGCGAGCGCGTCGAGTCCGTCCGAGGTCCGCCCGCCGTGCGTGGTCACCTCGAACCCCGACTCCGTCCCGGATGCGCGGCGCGCGTCGAGGGAGAGCACCAGCACCTGGTTGCCGAACCTGTCGGCGATCTCGGCCACCAGCTCCGGGCGGCGGACCGCGGCGGTGTTGACGGCGATCTTGTCGGCACCGGCACGCAGCAGCCGGTCGACGTCGTCGACGCTGCGCACTCCCCCGCCGACCGTGAGCGGGATGAACACCTGCTCGGCGGTGCGGGAGACGATCTCCATCGTCGTGGCGCGCCCCTCGTGCGAGGCGGAGATGTCCAGGAAGGTCAGCTCGTCGGCGCCCTCGGCGTCGTACAGCTTGGCGAGCTCCACCGGATCGCCCGCGTCACGCAGCCCCTGGAAGTTGACCCCCTTGACCACGCGCCCCGCATCGACGTCGAGGCACGGGATCACGCGTACGGACAGGCTCATCCTCGGCGCCGATCGGGCCAGGTCAGCGCGAGGGCGTCGGCGAGGGTGAACCGGCCCTCGTAGAGCGCCGTGCCCACGATCGCACCCTCGACTCCGCCCGGCTGGTCCGCGGGAGTCACCAGCTCCATCAGCGCCGCCAGGTCGGCCAGCTCGGTGATGCCGCCGGAGGCGACCACCGGGCGGTCGGTCCGGGCGCAGACGTCGCGCAGCAGCTCCAGGTTGGGGCCCTGGAGCATGCCGTCCTTGTTCACGTCGGTGACGACGTAGCGAGCACACCCCTCGGCGTCCAGACGGGTCAGCACCTCGTAGAGATTGCCTCCGTCGCGGGTCCAGCCCCGGGCCGCCAGCGTCTCGCCGCGTACGTCGAGCCCGATGGCGATCCGGTCGCCGTGGCTGGCGATGGCGCGCGCGCACCACGACGGCGACTCCAGCGCCGCCGTGCCGATGTTCACCCGTCGGCACCCGGCGGCCATGGCTGCCTCCAGGGTGTCGTCGTCGCGGATGCCGCCGCTCATCTCCACGTCGATGTCGAGGAGTCCCACGATCTTCGCCAGCAGGTCGCGGTTGTGCCCTCGGCCGAAGGCGGCGTCGAGGTCGACCAGGTGGATCCACTCCGCACCGGTCTCCTGCCAGCGCAGGGCGGCCTCGACGGGGTCGCCGAACCGCTTCTCCGACCCGGCCACCCCCTGGACCAGCTGGACGGCCTGCCCCCCGGCGATGTCGACGGCGGGCAGCAGCTCGAGATGGTCGCTCATGTTGGTCTCCGGTTCATCGTCGTCGGAACAGCATCGTGTGCAACACCGGTGCCGCGAGCAGGCTGACGATCAGCACCATCGCGCGCATCGGCCAGTCGGGAAAGACCACCCACACCAAGACGTTGAGGACCAGCAGCGAGGTGAACATGGCCGCCGGTCTGACGGCGGCGGCGCGCCGCCAGGATGCCGGTCTGTCGTCGACGTACCGAACGGCAGTCGGCCGCGAACGGCCCGCGTGCGCGACTCACGGCGCTCGCGACGTTCGGCGGCAGAGGCCCGGGCCGCAGCGACGATGGCGGCCTCCCGCTGGCGTGCCTCTCGACGCCGGGCGCGCTCCTTGCTCATCGGCCCGACAACCCCTGCACCCAGTTGCGGAGCAGGCGGGCGCCGGCGTCGCCGGACTTCTCGGGGTGGAACTGGGTCGCGCTGAGCGGACCGTTCTCGACCGCGGCCACGAACCGGTCACTCCCCGTGCTCGGCCCAGGTCACCAGCGGCGGCCGGGTGCGGTTGTTGGTGACCAGGTTCCACTCTCGGACCGCGTAGGAGTGCACGAAGTAGAAGCGCTCCTCCTCGATGCCCGCGAACAGCCGGGTGCCGGACGGGGACCTCGACGAGGTTCCACCCCATGTGAGGTACGACGGGCGCCTGCAGCCGCTCGACGACGCCGGGCCACTCGTCGCAGCCCTCGGTCTCCACCCCGTGCTCGACCCCGCGCTCGAACAGGATCTGCATGCCCACGCAGATGCCGAGCACGGCCCGGCCGCCGGCCAGCCGTGCGCCCGATGATCTCGTGCCCGTGGACCGCGCGCAGACCCTCCATGCACGCCGCGAAGGCGCCCACCCCGGGCACCACCAGCCCGTCGGCGGCCATCGCGACCTCACGCTCGGAGGTGAGCGTGACGGCGCCGCCGGCCCGCTCCAGGGCGCGCACGACCGATCTGAGGTTGCCCGAGCCGTAGTCGAGAACCGCGACCGTGGGCCCAGAGGAGAGGGCGGCGAGGTCGGAGGCGCTCAGAGCGAGCCCTTGGTCGAGGGCACGCCGGTCTCCCGCGGGTCCAGGGCGACGGCGTCGCGCAGCGCGCGCGCGACGGCCTTGAACTGCGACTCGACCAGGTGGTGCGGGTCCCGGCCCGACAGCACGCGGACGTGCAGCGCGATCTGGGCGTGGTGGGCCAGGGTCTCGAAGACGTGGCGGGTCAGCGACCCGAGGTAGGCGTCACCGATGCTGACGAACTGCTGGCCCTCCGGCTCACCGACGTGCACGCAGTACGGGCGACCGGAGATGTCGACGGCGCACTGCACCAGCGCCTCGTCCAGCGGAACCAGTGAGTCACCGAAGCGACGGACGCCGGACTTGTCGCCGAGGGCCTGGAGGAGGGCGTCACCCAGCACGATCGCGGTGTCCTCGACGGTGTGGTGGGCGTCGATGTGGGTGTCGCCCTCGGTCTGCACGGTCAGGTCGAACAGCGCGTGCCGACCGAAGCTGGTGAGCATGTGGTCGTAGAAGCCCACTCCCGTCGAGACGTCGGTGCGGCCCGATCCGTCGAGATCGAGCTCGACGAGCACCTTCGACTCCTTGGTCTGGCGCTCGATGCGCGCGCTCCGGGTCATGGCGTTACCTCCGAGGTCACTTGGGTCAGGGCGTTCTTGAAAGCAGTCATCTCCGCGGCTGTGCCGATCGAGACCCGCAGCCAGCCGTCCGGGCCGATCACCCGGATCAGCACGCCACGGTCGAGCAGCTGCTGCCACACTGCCTCCCGATCGGGGAAACGACCGAACAGGATGAAGTTCGCGTCACTGGGTGCGACCTCGTAGCCCTGCTCGATCAGCCACCGGACGGTCCGGTCCCGCTCGGCGCGCAGCTCCTCGACCTTGCCGAGGAGCTCGTCGCTGTGACGCAGCGCCGCGCTCGCGACCGCCTGGGTGACCGAGGAGAGGTGGTAGGGCAGGCGGACGACCCGCAGTGCGTCGCACAGCTCGGGCGCGGCCGCCAGGTAGCCGAGCCGGGCCCCGGCCAGCGCGAACGCCTTGCTCATCGTGCGGGTCACCATCAGGTTGCGGTGCTCGGGGAGAAGCTCGAGCGCGGAGGGCGTGCCGGCCCGCCTGAACTCGGCGTAGGCCTCGTCGATCACGACCACCCCGGGGGCGATCGCGCACAGCTCGCTGATCACCTCGTGCGGCAGGGCGGTGCCGGTGGGGTTGTTGGGAGAGGGCAGCAGGATCACGCTCGGCCGGTGCTCCTCGGCGAGCCGGCGTGCCTCGTCGAGGTCGAAGCTGAAGTCCTCGTGCCGCCGACCCGACACCCAGTCGGTCATGGCGTCGCGGGCGTACTCGGAGTACATCGAGTACGTCGGGGCGAAGGAGACCGCCGTCCGGCCCGGCCCACCGAAGGCCTGGAGGATCTGCAGCATCACCTCGTTGGACCCGTTGGCGGCCCACACCTGCGCCGGGGTGACCGCGAATCCGGCGTCCTTGCTCAGGTAGGCGGCCAGGCCCTCGCGGAGCTCGGTGAACTCACGGTCGGGATAGCGGTTCAGCGACGAGGCGGCCCGCGTCACCGCGTCGGCGATGTCGTCGACCACGGCCTGCGACGGCGGGTAGGGGTTCTCGTTGACGTTGAGGAGGACCGGCACATCGATCTGCGGAGCGCCGTACGGCGCCGCGTCGCGCAGGGCTTCCCGCAGGGGTGGCCACCGAGCACCTGTGCGCTGGCGCCCGGGTCGTCGCGGGCCTCACAGTCGACCGAGGCGTACGTCGACCGCCGCTCCGTGAGCGGGCAGGTCCTCGGCGTCGGCCAGGTTGACGACGTGGTCGGCGACCTCCGCGAGCGCGTCTCGGGAGTACTCCACGACGTGCACCGCGCGCAGGAAGGAGCGCACCGAGAGGCCCGAGGAGTGGCAGGCACAGCCGGCCGTGGGCAGCACGTGGTTGGAGCCGGCGCAGTAGTCGCCGAGCGACACCGGTGCCCACGGGCCCACGAAGACGGCACCGGCGTTGCGGACCTTGGCCGCGTCGGCGACCGCGTCGGCCGTCTGGATCTCGGTGTGCTCGGCGGCGTAGGCGTTGATCACCTCGAGTCCCTGGGCCACGTCGTCGACCAGGACGATCCCGGACTGCTCGCCGGAGAGCGCGGTCCGCACCCGCTCCACGTGGCGGGTCGCCGCGACCTGCTTGTCGAGCTCGGCCTCCACGTCGTCGGCCAGCCGCAGGGAGTCGGTGACCAGGACCGAAGCCGCCACCGGGTCGTGCTCGGCCTGGCTGATCAGGTCCGCGGCGACGTACGCCGCGTCCGCGGTGTCGTCGGCGAGCACGGCGATCTCGGTCGGCCCGGCCTCGGAGTCGATCCCCACGACACCCTTGAGCAGCCGCTTGGCCGAGACGGTGTAGATGTTGCCGGGCCCGGTGACCATGTCCACGCGCCGGCACGGACCGGCGCCGTAGGCGAACATCGCGATCGCCTGCGCTCCCCCGACCGCGTAGACCTCCTCGATCCCGAGCAGCTCGCAGGCGGCCAGGATCGTCGGGTGCGGCAGACCTCCGTGGTCCTTCTGCGGCGAGCTGGTCAGCGCGATCGAGCCGACCCCGGCGACCTGGGCGGGGACGACGTTCATCAGCACGCTGGAGACCAGCGGCGCCACCCCGCCGGGCACGTACAGCCCGACCCGGTCGACCGGGATCAGGCGCGCGGTCACGCGGGCACCGGGGCCGAGGTCGGTGACCGTGTCGGTCTCCATCTCCGCCTCGCAGGTGATCCGGAGCCTGCGGATGGACTCCTCGAGAGCGGCACGCACGGCCGGCGCGAGCTGCGGCCAGCGCGTCGCGCAGGGCCTCGCGCGGCACCGAGATGTCGGACTGGACGACACCGTCGAAGCGCTGGGAGTACTCCGCGATCGCCTCGACGCCCGCGCTCGCGGACGTCGTCGCAGATCGGCCGCACCACGTGCAGGGCGGCCTCGACGTCGAAGTCGGCGCGCGGCACCAGGGTGCGGTAGTCAGGGGCGGCACCGGCGCTGCCGTCCCGGAGATCGATCCGGCGAATCATGGTGCCAGTCTAGGCGGGAGGCTGCGCTCCCCCTGACCCCCGCCTCACGGCCGGACACCGCCTCGGACCGAGATCACGTGCCAACCCCTAGATTGGACACGTGACCCAGGTGCCGCTGTTCCCGCTGAACGCGGTGATCTTCCCGGGAGTGTCCACGCCCCTGCACATCTTCGAGGAGCGCTACCGCGCCCTGGTGCGTGAGCTGATCGAGATCGACACGCCCTTCGACCGCGTCTTCGGCATCCTCGCCATCCGCGAGGGCTACGAGGTCGGGGACCACGGGATGCAGTCCGCGCACCGGATCGGCACCCTGGTGCAGCTCACCGAGGTGGAGGCCTACGACGACGGCCGGTTCGACATCGAGGTGATCGGGCGGCAGCGGCTGCGCGTGCTCGACTTCGACAGCTCGGACTCGTTCCTGCGCGGCACGGTCGAGCTGCTGCCCGACACCGACGAGCCGGATGCCGCGGCCGAGGCCGTCTCCGGCGCTCGACGGTGTTCGAGAAGTACCGCGACCGACTCTCCGATCTCCGCGGCGGGCCCGTCCTGACCGGCACGATGCCGACGGACCCGACGTACCTCTCCTATGCGCTGGCCGCCACCTGCCTGCTCACCCTCCCCCAGCGCCAGGCACTGCTCGAGGCCGACGACGCCCAGCTGCGTCTCGGCATGCTCCGCCGCACGCTGCACGAGGAGATGCGGTCGATGCGCGCGATCCCCTCGCTTCCGGCCACCGAGGTCGCCCGCACGCGGTGGTCCCCCAACTGATGGCTCGCGCCGGGGGGAGGCACCCGCCACGACCGCCCTGGAGCGCGCGGGAGTCGCCTTCACCACGCACTCCTACGTGCACGATCCCGCGGCCTCGTCGTACGGCGACGAGGCCGCCACCCAGCTGGGTCTGGATCCCGCAACCGTGTTCAAGACCCTGCTGGCCGAGGTCGACGGCGCCCTGGTGGTCGCCGTCGTGCCGGTCTCCGGGCAGCTCGACCTGAAGGCGCTCGCGGCGGCCACCGGCGGCAAGCGCGGCACGATGGCGGAGCCCGATCGGCCGAGCGCGCGACCGGCTACCTCGTCGGCGGCATCTCCCCGCTCGGCCAGAGGAGGCGGCTGGTCACGGTGGTCGACGAGTCGGCCGTGCAGCTGCCGACGATCTACGTCAGCGGCGGCAAGCGCGGACTCGACCTGGGGCTGGCTCCGGGTGACCTGATCGACTCTGGCGCAGGCCCGGGTCGCCCGCATCGGACGAGGCTGACCGAGCGCCCGCCCCGGAAGGCGGTGGGTCAGGGAAGGACGTCGGAGCCGACTCGTCGGTCAGGTCGGTCTCCTCAGGCCTGGCCAGCACCCACAGGTGCACGAGCGCACCGAGGGCGGCACCGATCGCCCAGACCCAGACGAGACCCGGGGCGTGCAGCTTGAGCCGCATCGGCACCTCGCTCCCCTCGGGGAGACCACGCAGCGCGTCGATCTCGTTCGGCGGCCCCAGGGCCAGGCCGACGCTCACCATCAGCCACGACGCGAGCCCGCCGCCGAGCACGACCAGGACCACCATCAGCAGGGGGTCCCCGCGACGCCAGGTCAGCAGGAGGACGCCACCGAGCAGACCTCCGCCGAGGGCGATCAGGAAGAACCAGCCGTCGATGTCGACCTGCTTGAGCAGCTCCACGGGCGCGAGGCTGGCGCCCTCGCCGGTCCGGGTGACCTGCGGCAGCGTGGTGAGCTGCCGCCACAGGAAGGCGCCACCGGTCCCGAGGACGGCGAACCAGACCGCCGCGACCAGGACCTCGGTCGCGCCGGCGAGCAGCGTGGGCCGCTCGCCGCGAGGCGACGACTCCGCAGCGTTCGAGCGGGACAGGGCATCCACCGAGGCACTCATCCCAGACAACCCGGGACCGAGCAGGTGCTTGAGGTCGCCGTAGAGCGCGGGTGAGGCGGAGACCCGGTGCCGGTCGTCGAGCCGCAGCACGCGGGTGGCGCCACGGGAGACCAGTCTCAGCCGCACCTCGGTGGTGCCGGCGTGGGTGCGCAGCACCTCCTTGAGCTGCTCGACGACCGGTGGGGTGCAGCGGGTCGAGGGCAACGTGATCAGCACCGGGCCGGAGCCACGGTCCTCCATGACCGGCGTGGTGATCGACTTGCCGCGCAGCTCGGGCTGGTCCTTGCTCTTGTCCAGACGACCCTGGACGGCGACCACGGTGTCCTCCACGAGCAGGTTCACCGCGAGCTGGTAGTCGCTGGGGAACAGCAGGACGTCGATCGCGCCCTCGAGGTCCTCGATGGTCACGATCGCCCACGCGTTGCCGGTCTTGGTGATCTTGCGGGTCACCGAGGTGACCAGGCCGCAGATCGTGGCGAACGACCCGTCGGGGCGGTCCTCGTCGGTGAGCAGCTGACCGATCGTGCAGTCGGCGGCGTTGGCCAGGACGTGCTCGAGCCCGGTCAGCGGATGGTCCGAGACGTAGAGCCCGAGCATCTCGCGCTCATGCCCGAGGAGGGTCTGCTTGTCCCACTCCGCGATGTCGGGAACCGTCACGCTGACGCCGAACCCGCCCTCGTCGGGGTCCATGCCGCCGAAGAGCGAGTCCTGCCCGATGGCCTCGTTGCGCTTGATGTCGACGTACTGGTCCACCGCCTGCTCGTGCACGGCGAGCAGCGCCCTCCGGCCGTGCTTCATCTCGTCGTAGGCGCCGGCCTTGACCAGCGACTCGATCAACCGCTTGTTGCACACCTGCGCCGGCACCTTGTCCATGAAGTCGGCGAAGTCGGCGAACCGGCCCTTCTCGCGGCGGGTGGAGATGATCTGCTCGACCACGTTCCAGCCGACGTTGCGGATCGCGGTCAGACCGAAGCGGATGTCGGTCCCGACCGGGGTGAAGTTGGCCGAGGACTCGTTGACGTCGGGCGGCAGCACCTGGATCTTCATGCGCCGGCACTCGTTGAGGTAGATCGCCATCTTGTCCTTGTCGTCCTTCACCGAGGTGAGGAGCGCGGCCATGTACTCGGCCGGGAAGTTGGCCTTGAGGAAGGCGGTCCAGTAGGACACCAGTCCGTACGCCGCGGAGTGCGCCTTGTTGAAGGCGTAGTCGGAGAACGGCAGCAGCGTGTCCCACAGCGCCTTGATCGCGCCGTGGGAGAACCCGCGCTCGGTCATGCCGGCGGAGAAGGTCTCGAACTGCTTGTCCAGCTCCTCCTTCTTCTTCTTGCCCATCGCGCGCCGCAGCAGGTCCGCCTGGCCGAGCGTGTAGCCGGCGAGCTGCTGGGCGATCGCCATCACCTGCTCCTGGTAGACGATCAGGCCGTAGGTCTCGCCCAGCACCTCCTCGAGGGCCTCGGCGAGCTCGGGGTGCAGGGCCTCGACCGGCTCGCGGCCGGTCTTGCGGCGGGCGTACTTGTTGTGGGAGTCGGCACCCATCGGGCCGGGACGGTAGAGCGCACCGACCGCGGAGATGTCCTCGAAGGTGTCGGGCTGCATGCTGCGCAGCAGTGCGCGCATCGGGCCGCCGTCGAGCTGGAAGACGCCGAGGGTGTCCCCCTTCTGCAGCAGCTTGTAGGTGGCCTCGTCGGTGAGCTCGAGCTCCTCGAGGACGATCTTCTCGCCCCGGTTCGACTCGATGTTGATCAGGGCGTCGTCGAGGACCGTCAGGTTGCGCAGCCCGAGGAAGTCCATCTTGATCAGGCCGAGCTTCTCGCAGGTCGGGTAGTCGAACTGCGTGATCACCGCGCCGTCGGCGGGACGGCGCATCACCGGGATCACGTCGATCAGCGGCTCGCTGGACATGATCACGCCGGCGGCGTGGACGCCCCACTGGCGCTTGAGCCCCTCGATGCCGATCGCGGTGTCGACGACGGTGCGCACGTCGTTGTCGCCGTCGTAGAGCGTGCGGAACTCGCCACCCTCGCCGAAGCGCTTGTGCGCCGGATCGAAGATCTCCTTGAGCGGGACGTCCTTGCCCATCACCGAGGCGGGCATGGCCTTGGTGATCCGGTCGCCCATCGCGAACGGGTAGCCGAGGATGCGCGAGGAGTCCTTGACCGCCTGCTTGGCCTTGATGGTGCCGTAGGTGACGATCATCGAGACCCGGTCGTCGCCGTACTTGTCGGAGACGTAGCGGATCACCTCACCGCGTCGGCGCTCGTCGAAGTCGATGTCGAAGTCGGGCATCGAGACCCGGTCGGGGTTGAGGAACCGCTCGAAGATCAGGCCGTGCCGCAGGGGGTCGAGGTCGGTGATCCGCATCGCGTAGGCGCACATCGACCCCGCGCCCGAGCCCCGGCCGGGGCCGACCCGGATCCCGTTGTCCTTGGCCCAGTTGATGAAGTCGGCCACCACCAGGAAGTAGCCGGGGAAGCCCATCCCGGTGATGACGCCGACCTCGAAGTCGGCCTGCTTGCGCACGTTGTCGGGGATGCCCTGGGGGTAGCGGAACCGCAGTCCCTTCTCCACCTCCTTGACGAACCAGGAGTTCTCGTCCTCGCCGTCGGGGCAGGGGTAGCGAGGCATGTAGGTGCCGTTGCCCTCGGTGAACTCGACGTCGCAGCGCTCGGCGATCAGCAGGGTGTTGTCACACGCCTCCGGCAGCCCGTTGCGCACGGCCCACAGGTCGCGCATCTCCGCCGGGGACTTGATGTAGTAGCCGTCGCCGTTGAACCGGAAGCGCTTGGGGTCCGACATCACGCTGCCGGACGAGACGCAGAGCAGGTGCTCGTGCGAGGGCGCGTCCTTCTGGTGGACGTAGTGCGAGTCGTTGGTCGCCACGGGCGGGATGCCGAGGTCCTTGCTCAGGCGCAGCAGGCCGTCGCGGACGCGGGTCTCGATGTCGAGGCCGTGGTCCATCAGCTCGAGGAAGTAGTTGTCCTTGCCCAGGATCTCCTGGAAGTCGCCGGCCGCCTCACGGGCCTTGTCGTAGTCGCCGATGCGCAGCCACGTCTGCACCTCGCCCGAGGGGCAGCCGGTGGTGGCGATCAGACCCTTGGCGTACTCGGTGAGCAGCTCCCGGTCGGCGCGAGGCTGGTAGAAGAAGCCCTCCATCGAGGCCCGGGAGGAGAGCCGGAACAGGTTGTGCATCCCCTCGGTCGACTCGGCGAGCAGCGTCATGTGGGTGTAGGCGCCGGAACCGGACACGTCGTCGTTGCCGCCGTCGTTCCACCGCACGCGCTTCTTGTCGAAGCGGGAGGTGTTCGGAGTGAAGTAGGCCTCCATGCCGATGATCGGCTTCACCCCGGCCGCGCGCGCCTTGGCCCAGAAGTCGTAGGCACCGAAGACGTTGCCGTGGTCGGTCATGGCGATCGCGTCCATGCCCAGCTCGGCGGTCCGCTCGAACATGTCGCCCAGCCGGGCGGCCCCGTCGAGCATGGAGTACTCGGTGTGCACGTGCAGGTGGACGAATCCGTCCCGTTCGAGGAGTTGCCCGACATGGAGCGCGATCAGCCCTTCCCGGAGCTCTGGAGTGGACACCCGTCTTCAGCACAGGCCAGACGCGATCTCTGGGGCCTGGTCGTGCGGGGAAGAAGGTCAGCGTACGTCAGCATCTACGGCCCCTCTGACAGGACACGTGCTCAGCCCGGGGACCCCGACTCCCAGGCGGCGATGCTCTCCGCGATCACCGTGTGCATCACCGTGGCGATCCGCTCGGCGCCGAGTCCGGGGACGTGCTCGGCCATCCTGGCCACGATCTCAGCCTCCCGCTCGGGGTCCCGCCCGCGCTCCCCGGCATGCCCACCGGAGGCCGCCTTGTGGTCCTGGACCGCCGCCGTCAGAGCCGTCCGGCGGGCCAGGAGCACCGCCAGCTCGTCGTCGACCTCGTCGATCCGCCGACGCAGGTAGGACAACGGCTCCGTACCCAGCCAGGCCATCTGCAGGTCGGGCTCGGCGTCGAGGTACTCGCTGCCGTCGGTGCGCTCGAGCTCGACCAGGCCACGCTTGCGGTAGAACGCCCGCGCCCGCTCGTTGCGCTGGTAGACCCGCAGACCGAAGCCTCCCGGGCGCAGGCCCTTGACCAGGTCGAGCAGGGCGGCTCCGACACCGCGGGCCGGGCGGTCCGGGTGGACCAGGAGCAGGTCGAGCCAGGCGTCCTCCAGCGAGCGCGAAGCCCAGCGCCAGCGGCCCTCGGGCAGCCACCCACAGCTCGCTCCCGGGTCGGTCCAGCACGCTCCCGCACCAGGCGCGCAGCTCCTCGGGCGACCGCGTCCGCGTCGGGTGCCCCGGCCCGGACGTCGCGGCGAGGAACACCTCGAGGAACTCGTCCAGGTCGTCGTGGGAGGCGGGTCGCAGCTCGAACTCGTCGGGCGAGAGCGCAGGGTCGTGCTCAGTGGGCATTGCGGATGATGTCCAGTGCGTGGGCCAGGTCGTCGGGGTAGGGCGAGGTGTACTCCACCTGCTCCCCGGTCCCGGGATGCTCGAAACCGAGCGCCACCGCATGCAGCCACTGCCGCTCCAGGCCCACCCGCTGCGCGAGGGTGGGATCGGCCCCGTAGGTCATGTCCGCGACGCACGGGTGCTTGAGGGCGGCCATGTGCACCCGGATCTGGTGGGTGCGACCGGTCTCCAGGTGCACCTCCAGCAGGCTGGCGAACCGATGGGCCTCGAGCGTGGCGTAGTGGGTGACGCTGTGCTTGCCGTCCTCACGCACGGTGAACTTCCAGTCCGACTTCGTGTGCCGACCGATGGGAGCATCGATCGTTCCCTCGAGCGGGTCCGGGTGCCCCTGGACCAGGGCGTGGTAGGTCTTGTCGACCTCGCGATGACGGAACGCGTTCTTGAGCACCGAGTACGCGCGCTCGCTCTTGGCGATCACCATCACCCCGGAGGTGCCCACGTCGAGTCGCTGCACGATGCCGCGCCTCTCCGGGGCGCCGCTGGTCGCGATCTGGTAGCCCGCTCCGCGCAGATGCCCCACGACCGTCGGGCCGGTCCACCCCATCGAGGGGTGTACGGCGACTCCGACCGGCTTGTCGATGACGACGATCTCGTCGTCGTCGTGGACGATCCGGATGCCCTCGACGATCTCGCCCACCACCTCGAGCGGGTCGACGCTGCGCGGGAAGGTCACCTCCAGGAGCGCACCGGCCATCAGCCGGTCGGACTTCGCAGCGGCTGGTGGTCGATGTGCACCAGCCCTCCGCGCGACCAGCTCGGCGGCCTTGCTGCGCGAGATGCCGAACATCCGCGCGAGGGCGACGTCCACGCGTTCCCCGCCGAGGCCCTCGGGCACGTGCAGGGTCCGCTGCTCACCGTCGTCCGCGGTCACGGACTGTCCTCGCGAGGCCGCGTCGATCGGTATCCCGCGGATGATGAGCACCAGGAACAGCACTCCGGCCACGTTGATGCAGATGTCGGCCACGTTGAACACCGGCCAGTTCGGAAGTGCCAGGAAGTCCACCACTTCGCCGCGGAACGGTCCGGGCGGTCGCACGAGCCGATCGACCAGGTTGCCCGTCACTCCGGCCAGCAGGAGCCCCAGCGCGACCGCCCACACCCGGTGACGCACCCGTAGGACGTAGAAGACCACCGCCACCGCGGCCACGAGCGCGATCACCGAGATCACCGGCGTGATCGAGGAGCCGGCGCTGAAGGCGGCGCCGGGGTTGAGCACCAGCCGCAGCTGCAGCACGTCGCCCAGGACCGGAACGGGCGGCTGCCCGGTCAGCTCACGCACGGCGATCTGCTTGCTCACCAGGTCGATGACCAGGCCGACCGCGGCAACCGCGAAGGCCAGTCGGGTGGCCGAGCGTCCGGAGCTCAGCGACGCTCCTCGCGCTGCTTGCAGGTCAGGCACAGCGTCGCCCGCGGAAATGCCATCAGCCGGTTCTTGCCGATCGCGTTGCCGCACACCTCGCACTTGCCGTAGGTGCCGTTCGCGATCCGCTCCAGCGCATGCTGCGACTGCTCGAGCATGTCGCGAGCGTTGTTGACGATGACCATCTCCTGGTCACGCTCGAACGACGCGGACCCGACGTCGGCCTGGTCGTGGCCGGCTCCCTCACCGGAGTTCTCGATCATGCCGGCAAGGTCGCCCTCGACCTCGGCCAGCTCGGCGGTGAGCCGCAACACGTCGTCGTCGAGGTGCGCGCGGACCTCCTTGAGCTCGGCCTTGGTCCAGGGGGCCTCGGCCTCGAGGACGAGCAGCTCGTTCGAGCCTGCGGAGGCCGTCTTCTTGGCCGCCGGAGCACGCTTCGGGGCAGCCTTGGTCGGAACAGCCTTCTTCGCGGAGGCCTTGCTCGTGGTCACGGTCGTCTCCTTGGCTGCCGCCGCGTGGGAGCAGCTGCCTTCTTGGGCGCGGCCTTGCTGGCACGCGCCTTGGGGGTGGTCGCGGTCTTCGATGCTGTCTTCTTGCAGTCTTCTTGGCGGCGCCTTCTTGGCAGTCTTCTTCGCCGCGGCCTTCTTGGCGGCTGGCTTCTCCGGAGCGACCTCGCGTTCGCCGCGCTCTTCGCGGCCGTGCGGTCGGTGCCGGCGCCGCGGGCGACCACCTTGCGCGCCGCTGCTCCAGCCCTGCTCACCAGGGACTTCTTCGTGGCTGCTGCCATATCTTCTACGGACCTCTATCAGGAGATGGTGTGAGCGGTGCCGATCGTGGTGGCGCGAGGATATGTTGCGCGCCGGGCCCCTTCAACCCGCCGAGCCGCCGGCGGGGTCCCCACAGTTGCAGAACTCTCCCACAGTTCTGGCACACTGGGCCCACCGCAAGGCGTTGAGGGGACCAGTACCCAGCAGCACGGCCATGAGCGATCCGGGGACGGTGCGAGCCCGGGGGCACGGCAGCTGGCCAAGATCATCCCGGAGCCGCAGGAAGAAACGTGGTCGAACTCGTCTCGGCGAGCTCCACGGAGTAGAACCGGCAGCGGAGACCCACCCGGGTCGCCCCAGGAAGTGGATCGGCGAGCACGACGCGCCGGTCAAGGAGGGTGGTACCGCGGGGGCGCTGAGAGGCGACCTCGTCCCTTCGGAATCGAATGCTCCACCACGAAGCCGAAGGCGAAGGACCACTGTGAACTCCTATCGAGCCGTCCCCCCGCAGGTCGACCTGCCCCTGCTGGAGTCCGAGGTTCTCGACTTCTGGCATGAGCGGCGGATCTTCGAGGCCTCGGTGGCCCGCAACGAGGGCGCGCCCACGTGGACGTTCTACGAGGGCCCGCCCACGGCCAACGGCCGGCCAGGGACCCATCACATCGAGTCGCGGACGTTCAAGGACGTCTTTCCCCGCTTCAAGACCATGCAGGGCTTCCAGGTCAACCGCAAGGGCGGCTGGGACTGCCACGGTCTGCCGGTCGAGCTCGCGGTGGAGAAGGAGCTCGGGTTCTCCGGCAAGGCCGACATCGAGGCGTTCGGCATCGCCGAGTTCAACGCCCGTTGCCGTGAGTCGGTCCAGCGCCACGTCAACCTGTGGGAGCAGATGACCGACCGGATGGGGTGCTGGATCGACATGCGCCAGCCCTACCGGACCATGGACTCCGAGTACGTCCAGTCGGTGTGGTGGGCGCTCAAGCAGATCCACGGTCGCGGCCTGCTCGTGGAGGACTACCGGGTCGCGCCGTACTGCCCGCGCTGCGGCACCGGTCTCTCCGACCACGAGCTCGCCCAGGGCTACGAGACCGTCACCGACCCCTCGGTCTACGTCCGGCTCCCCCTGACCTCGGGTCCCTACGCCGGCGACGCGGACCTGCTCATCTGGACGACGACCCCGTGGACCCTGGTGTCCAACGCGCTGGTCGCGGCACACCCCGGACCTGACCTATGTCACGGCCACCAAGGGCTCCGACACGCTGGTGGTGGCCGAGGTGCTGGTGGAGAAGGCACTCGGCGAGGGCTGGACCGTGACCGACCGGTTCACCGGCGCCGAGATGGTCGGCTGGACCTACCAGCGCCCCTTCGAGCTGGTGACCTGGCCCGAGCGCACCGATGGCGACCAGGATCGCCCGAGAGGCGCACTTCGTGGTCACCGAGGACTACGTCACTGCCGAGGACGGGTCCGGGCTGGTGCACCAGTCCCCCGCGTTCGGCGAGGACGACTTCGCCTCGTGTCGCCGCAACGGTGTGGCCATGGTCAACCCGATCGACGCCCAGGGGCACTTCGTCGACGACCTCGAGCTGGTCGGCGGACAGTTCTTCCGGCACGCCAACACCGATCTCGTCGACGACCTCACCAAGCGTGACCTGCTCTTCCGGCACCTGCCCTACGAGCACAGCTATCCGCACTGCTGGCGGTGCCACACCGCCCTGCTCTACTACGCACAACCGTCGTGGTACGTCCGCACCACCCAGATCAAGAGCGATCTGCTCGCCCAGAACGACCAGACCAACTGGTTCCCCGCGACCATCAAGCACGGCCGCTACGGCGACTGGCTGGAGAACAACATCGACTGGGCGCTCTCCCGGAGCCGCTACTGGGGTACGCCGCTGCCGATCTGGCGCTGCGGTGCGGGGCACCAGACCTGCGTCGGTTCCCTGGCGGAGCTCTCCGAGCTGACCGGGACCGACCAGTCCGGGCTCGACCCGCATCGCCCGTTCGTCGACGAGATCGTCTTCGAGTGCCCCGAGCTCAGGACGGCACGGCGGCCGAGCGCTGCGGACAGCGGGCACGTCGCGTGCCGGAGGTCATCGACGCCTGGTTCGACTCCGGCTCGATGCCCTTCGCGCAGTGGGGGTATCCGCACGCCGAGGGCTCGGCGGAGCGGTTGGAGCAGGCCTACCCGGCCGACTTCATCTGCGAGGCGATCGACCAGACGCGTGGGTGGTTCTACACCCTGATGGCGGTCGGCACGCTCGTGTTCGAGCAGTCGTCGTACCAGAACGTGCTGTGCCTGGGACACATCCTGGCCGAGGACGGCCGCAAGATGTCCAAGCACCTCGGCAACATCCTCGAGCCGATCCCGCTGATGGAGGAGCACGGCGCTGACGCGGTGCGCTGGTTCATGGCCGCGGGCGGCTCGCCGTGGGCGGCGCGGCGGGTCGGGCACGCCACCATCCAGGAGACGGTCCGCAAGGTGCTGCTGACCTACTGGAACACGGTGGCCTTCCAGGTGCTCTACGCCAACCTGGCGCAGTGGACTCCCGGCGAGGAGGTCCCCGAGGTCGCCCAGCGGCCGGTGCTCGACCGGTGGGCCCTCTCCGAGGCGCACCGGCTGGTCGGCGAGGTCACCGAGGCCTACGAGCGCTTCGACACCCAGCGGGTGGGCACGTTGCTCGCGGCGTACGTCGACGACCTGTCGAACTGGTACGTCCGGCGCTCCCGGCGGCGTTTCTGGGCGGGCGAGCCGACCGCACTGGCGACGCTGCACGAGTGCCTCAACCTGGTCACCCTGTTGATGGCGCCGATGACTCCGTTCGTCACCGAACGGGTGTGGCAGGACGTCTTCGTCCCGACCTCGACACACCTCCCCGAGTCCGTGCACCTGGCCGACTGGCCCGAGATGGACGGCAGCGCTGGTCGATGCCGACCTCGGCGAGCAGGTCAGGCTCGCCAGGCGACTCGTCGAGCTCGGACGCGCGGCGCGGGCCGAGGCCAAGGTCAAGACCCGGCAGCCGCTGGGCCGGGCACTGGTCGCCACCTCGGCACACGACCGGTTGTCCGAGGAGCTGCGACGCGAGGTCGCTGAGGAGCTCAACATCGGCGCCCTCGAACCGTTGTCGGCCGCAGGCTCCGATCTCGTCGACCACACCGCCAAGGGCAACTTCCGGGCGCTGGGCAAGCGTTTCGCCAAGCAGACTCCGCGCGTCGCGGCGGCGATCGCCTCAGCCGACGCGAAGGAACTCGCGGACGCGCTCGCGAGCCGGGGGCGCGCCCAGGTGGAGGTCGACGGCGAGCCGGTCGAGGTGCTGCCGGACGAGGTGATCATCTCTGAGCGCCCTCGCGAGGGCTGGTCGGTGGTCAACGAGCAGGGCGAGACGGTCGCCCTCGACCTGGAGATCACTCCTGAGCTGCGACGCGCGGGCCTGGCCCGTGAGGTGATCCGGATGATCCAGGAGGCCCGCAAGGCGGCCGGCTTCGAGGTCTCGGACCGGATCGCCCTGAGCTGGCACGCCACCGGCGAGATCGGCGAGGCGGTGAGTGAGCACCGCGGCCTGATCGCCGAGGAGGTGCTGGCCTCGACCGTCGCAGAGGCTGAGAGCCCCGATCAGCTCGAGCAGAGCGACCCGGACCTGGGCATCGCCTTCACCGTGTATCGGATCTGACCGGTCGGGGGAGCACAGGTCAGCCCTGGTGATGCTCGGGCTGGCCGGCTGACTCGTCGTTCCCCGCGGACTCCTCCGCGGCTCGCTCGTGGTCGCCGTGCTGACCCAGCACGGACCTGAGCCGGGAGGAGTCCCCCTGGTCGGCCAGGTCGCCACCCTCGCCGACCCCGTCGAGAGCCTCGAGCTGCTGGGCGAAGTAGCTCTTGAGCCGGCTGCGGTACTCGCGCTCGAAGGCGCGCAGGTTCTCGACCTCGGTGTCGAGGCGCGCGCGCTCCTTCTGCATGTCGCCGAGCAGCTCGTTGCGCTTGACCTCGGTCTCCGACTCGAGGTTCTGGGCACGGGCGCGCGCCTCCTGCTCGAGGGTGTCCGTGGTGGCCTTGGTCTCCGAGCGCAGGCGCTCAGCCTCGGAGCGGGCCGCTACGACGATCTGCTCGGCCTCCTCCTTGGCCTCCGCGACGACCTCGTCGGCGTTCTTGGTCGCCAGCTCGAGCAGGCGAAGAGCGGCTGAGGACGCCTCGGCGGCGGTGACCACCTTGATCGTCTCGCTCGGAGCCGGCGGCGCTTCCGCCTCCACAGGCTCGACCACGGGCGTGGGAGCGACCTCGGCGGCCGGCGCCGGGACGGGCACCGGAGCGCCACCCTGGGCGGCCGAGAGCTTCTCGCGCAGGTCGGCGCTCTCCTTGAGCAAGCGCTCCAGCTCGGCCTCGACCTCGTCGAGGAACTGGTCGACCTCGCCCATGTCGTACCCCTCGCGGAGCCGCACCGGGGTGAAGCGCTTGTTGCTCACGTCCTCGGGCGTCAACGGCATGCTGTCTCCTGATCCTCGTGTGTCGCCGAGGCGACTGGTCCGCGGGAAACGATAACTGGTCGTTCAGGCCGCGGTGGGTCCGGACGCCGTGGGTCAGCTGAGCAGCAGCCCGCGGTTGACCGAGAGCAGGATGTAGCAGATCAGCAGCAGCGCCACGAAGCTGAGGTCGATCGCCACCCCGCCGAGGCGAAGGGGAGGCAGCACCTTGCGCAGGGCCTTCACCGGCGGGTCGGTCGCGGAGTAGACCCCTTCGAGCACGACCAGCACGGGACCCCGAGGCGTCCACTGACGCGCGAACATCTGGATCCAGTCGACGATGAGCCTGACGAAGAGCAGCACGATGAAGGTGCCGAGCACGAGCTCGATGAGTCCGCCGATGATGACCACGAAGGCGAGCCTAGGTCAGCTCTGGTTGAAGAATCCGCCTTCGGCGATGCGCTGCTTGTCCTCCGCGGTCACCGAGACGTTGGGAGGCGAGAGCAGGAACACCTTGTTGGTCACCCGCTCGATGGTCCCCCGCACCGAGAAGACCAGTCCGGCGGCGAAGTCGACCAGGCGCTTGGCGTCGGTGTCGTCCATCTCCGAGAGGTTCATGATCACCGGAACGCCGTCACGGAAGTTCTCGCCGATGACCCGGGCCTCGTTGTACGTGCGCGGGTGCAGCGTGGTGATCCGCGACATGGCCGCCGCGGTGGCGCTCGGGCGCGGGAGGTCCGCCTCGAGGGTGGCCACCGGCCGCCGACGCTCGGACAGGTTCGCCACCGGTCGGGCGGGCTCACGTTCGGCCGCGCTCTCCGAGCGACGGGCGGGCGCGTCCTGCTGGTGGTCGGGGTCGGCGTAGTCGCCGTCTGCGTCCTCGAGCAGGCCGAGGTAGACGCCCATCTTCCGCATCGCGCTCATCAGTTGTTTCCTCTGCTCTCGTGGCGCTGTGTGCCGTGCTCCACGGCACCTCGGACATTACTTGACGACAGGCCTCGGACCGAGCACCGCCGAGCCGATCCGCAGGTGTGTCGCACCCTGCGAGATCGCCTCCTCGAGATCTCCGCTCATCCCTGCCGAGATCCAGGTCGCCTCCGGTTCCAGACGGCGTACCGAGTCGCTGATCTCACGCAGCGTCCCGAACGCCTCCCGAGCCTCTCCGCCGAGCGGAGCCACGCCCATCACACCCCGCAGCCGGAGTCCCTCGGTGGCCAGGATCCGCTCGGCCAGAGCCGGCACCTCCTCGACCGAGGCCCCGGACCGCCCGCTCGCGCCGGGCGGGTCGAGGCTGACCTGGACGAGACAGTCGAGCGTGCGCTCCCGCTCGCAGGCACCGCGCCCGAGCCCGCCGACCAGCTTGAGTCGATCCACCGAGTGCACGACAGCGGAGTAGCCCGCCACCGCGGCAGCCTTGTTGCTCTGCAGGGCGCCGATGAAGTGCCAGTCGAGGTCGAGCTCAGCGCACTGCGCCGCCTTCTCGACGGCCTCCTGATGCCGGTTCTCACCGACGTGGCTCACCCCGAGCTCGGCGAGCAGACGCACGTCTGCGGCCGGGAAGAACTTGGTGACCACGATCAGGGTGAGCTCGTCGACGTCGCGCCCAGCCTCCGCGCAGGCGTGGCCGATACGGCCACGGACCGCGCTCAGCCCGGTCTGGAGGTCGGCTCGTCTCTGCTCATCCACCGGACCGATCATGCGCGCACCCGGATCACACCGGCCAGGCGGCCCGCCCGCACGGAGTCGCGGCGGTAGGAGTACAGCTCGGGGGACTCCACGGTGCAGCGCGAGACATCGTCGACCTCGACACCGAGGCGCTCGAGCTGGGCCACGACACCGGCGCCGATGTCCAGCGAGGGCGTGCCCCATGAAGTGGTCGACCGGGTCTGCGGCTCGAGCGCGGCCACTTCGTCGCGCATCGACTCCGGGACCTCATAGCAGCGACCGCAGATGTGCGGCCCCACCCAGGCGCGGATCTCGCGGGCACCGAGGTCCCGCATCGCGGCGACGCACGACGACACCACTCCCGAGACCACCCCTTCCCGACCGGCATGCGCGGCGCCGATCACCCCCACACGGGGATCGGCCAGCAGCACCGGAACGCAGTCGGCCGCCCGGACCATCAGGACCAGGTCGGCGCGGTCGGTGACCAGGGCGTCGCACTGCTCACGGGCAGCCACCGGCGTGGACCACCCGGTGGCCGTGCACCTGCTCCATGTCGGCAAGCTGCGCGCCGGGGGCGAAGTCGTCGAGCAGCAGCGCGAGGTTGCGTCGCACCGCCGCAGGGTCGTCCTCGCCCACGAGGGCGAGGTTGAGACTCTCGAAGGGGACAGCACTGACCCCGTCGTACCTGTCGGTGAACGCCAGGTCGACGGGGCCGGTGCTGCTGCGGTGGAGGTACACCGGTGCCTGTGCTGCCTACTTCAGGAAGTCCGGGACGTCGAGCTCGTCGTCATCGAAGGTCGGCGCAACCGGGCGCTGCGGGACCGACGAGGCCGAGGAGCTCACCGAGTCCGACCGCTGGGCCGCGCCCACCGTCACCGGCTCGCGCCGCGGCTGCGAAGGAGCAGCGATCGGGTCACTGGCCCGGCGCTGCTCGGCGAGGGCCCGGGCGGCTGCCCGGGTCTCCTCCTGCGTCTGCGGCTTCTGGGTCTGCGGGCGAGGGCGCAGGCCGTGGCTCTCCTCGCGGCGCTTGGGACGACCTCCCTCGAAGCCGGCGGCGATCACGGTGACCCGGACCTCGTCGCCGAGGGCGTCGTCGATGGTGGCACCGAAGATGATGTTGGCGTCGGCGTGCACGGCCTCGGCGACCATCGCTGCCGCCTCGTTGATCTCGAACAGACCCAGGTCGGAGCCTCCGGCGATGGAGAGCAGCACGCCCTGGGCACCGTCGATGGACTCCTCGAGGAGCGGACTGGAGACGGCGAGCTCGGCTGCCTCGACGGCGCGGTTCTCACCGCGTGCCGAGCCGATGCCCATCAGCGCCGATCCGGCGTTGGACATCACCGACTTGACGTCGGCGAAGTCGAGGTTGATCAGGCCCGGGGTGGTGATCAGGTCGGTGATGCCGGAGACACCCTGCAGCAGGACCTGGTCGGCCTGCTTGAAGGCGTCGAGCATGCTGACGTTGCGATCCGAGATCATCAGCAGCTTGTCGTTGGGGATCACGATCAGGGTGTCGACCTCCTCGCGGAGCGAGGCGATGCCCTCCTCGGCCGAGGTCGCGCGACGACGCCCCTCGAAGGCGAACGGGCGGGTGACCACACCGATCGTCAGCGCCCCGAGCGAGCGGGCGATCTTGGCCACGACAGGCGCGCCACCGGTGCCGGTGCCACCACCCTCGCCGGCGGTCACGAAGACCATGTCGGCGCCCTTGAGCACCTCTTCGATCTCTTCTGCGTGGTCCTCGGCGGCCTGCGCACCCACATCGGGGTTCGCGCCGGCACCGAGCCCACGGGTGAGCTCACGACCGATGTCGAGCTTGACATCGGCGTCACTCATCAACAGTGCCTGTGCGTCTGTGTTGATGGCGATGAACTCGACGCCCCTCAGCCCGACCTCGATCATCCGGTTGACGGCGTTGACTCCACCTCCACCAATACCTACGACCTTGATGACGGCCAGGTAGTTCTGGGGTGCTGCCACGGCGGTGCCTCTCGTTGCTGCGTCACCCTGCCCGATTGCAGAGCGACTCTCGGATGTTCCTGGGAAGCTCCCTCGGGGCTGAAAAACCCTAACCCTTAAGTAGAGAGTTAACGTTATGTCAACCCGAGGTAGTGAGAACAAGGTAGGCGGGAGCGACCTCACCACCCCGACAACACGCGGAGGACGCGGCGAGATTCGACTTTTCTTCGCGGCGAACCCGGAAGCGGGCTACTTGGTGGTGGGGCGCCCGGGGACGGAGACGTCGATCTGCCGGGACGGCCGCTCGAGGAGTACGCCGAGCACCTCGGCCTTCTGGTCGGAGTCCTCCACGCTCCCCCAGACCACCCGACGGCCATCGCCCAGGACGAGCTGGATCTCGTCGACGCTGGAGACGGCCACGTTCTTGACCCGGGCGCTGATGTCCGCGGGCAGCGCGTCGATCACCTTCGCGGCCTCCACCAACGCCTCGTTCGAGGTGCCCTGGAGCCGTCTCGACGAGCGGAAGCCGGCGCGGGCGGGTGCTGTAGCTGCCGAAGAGCACGCCCTCGGAGTCCACCGCCTTGAGCCCGCTGCCCTGGTCGACCACCGCGATCGCGGTGCGCTCGGTGACCGCCACCCGGACGGTGTGCGGCCACTGACGTGAGACCTCGACCCGGCGCACCGCGGCAAGCGCCTGGACCCGTGCTCGGACGGCGTCGAGGTCGACACGGGCCAGCGGCGTGCCCGTGGGGACCCGGGCCGCGCGCTCGACGCGCGCCTCACCCAGCCTCTCGGGCGCCGGTGACGACCACCCTCTCGGCGGTGACGTGGCCGGAGAAGTAGACCGCCCACCCGGCCCCGGCGACCAGGCCGATCAGCAGCACGGCGAGGACGACGCGGATCAGGCTGCGCCACCGGCCGGCCTGACGCCGCTTGCCGAAGTCGGGTCGTTCGATCCTGATGGTCTCCTCGTCGGGGCCGGCGGTCTCGGCGATGGCCGCGCCGCTCAAGCATCTTCATCGAGCGTTCACCACGTTCGCCGAGCAGCGCGAGCACCTCGGGCCCGAGCAACGTCACGTCACCGGCGCCGAGGGTGAGGACCACGTCTCCGGGGCGGGCCCGGGACACCAGGTGAGCCGCTGTCGCCGACCAGGAGGGCTCGAAGACGACGCGCTCCGCCGGCAGCGGGACAGCCGCGGCCACCATCGCCCCGCTCACGCCCGGCTCGGGATCCTCACGCGCCACGTAGATGTCCATCACCACCACGTCGTCCGCGGCACCGAGCGCGACGCCCATGTCGTGGCCGAAGATGCGGGTGCGGGAGACCATGTGCGGCTGGAACGCGACGATGACACGATCGTCGCCCGCCAGCGACCGGGCCGCCTGGAGATCGCCCCGGATCTCGTTGGGATGGTGGGCGTAGCTGTCGTAGACCCGGATCCCCGTCGACCTGCCCCTTGAGCTCCATCCTGCGTCGGGTCCCGCTGAAGGCAGCGAGGCCGCGCGCGAGGTCGCGGAAGGCGAATCCCAGCCGCAGACCGCTGGCGAGCGCCGCCATGGCGTCGAGGACATAGTGCCGGCCGGGGATCTGCAGGGTGATCTCACCGAGCCGACGACCACGGTCGACGACGGTGAACGTCGAGGTCGAGCCGACGAACCGCACGTTCTCCGCGCGGACCTCGGCGTCCTCGCTCTCCCCGACCCGGACGACCGTGAGCCCGCGCTCGGTCGCCGTGCGCCCGAGCCGGTCCGCACCGGGATCGTCGGCGCAGACCACCAGGAAGCCCGCGGGGTCGATCCGGTCGATGAAGATGTCGAAGGCGGCGCGGTAGGCCTCCTCGGTGCCGTAGTTGTCCAGGTGGTCCGCCTCCACGTTGGTCACCAGCGCCGCGTGCGGGGAGTAGACGAGGAAGGCTCCGTCGCTCTCGTCCGCCTCGGCCACGAACAGCTCGCCGCTGCCGTTGTGGGCGTTGGAGCCGGTCTCGTTGAGGTCGCCGCCGATGGCGAAGGACGGGTCCGCGCCACAGTGCTGGAGTGCCACGGTGAGCAGGGAGGTGGTCGTCGTCTTCCCGTGGGTGCCCGCCACCGCGACCACGACGCGGCCCTGCATCACCGACTGCAGTGCCGCCGAGCGCGGCAGCAGTCGCAGTCCCAGGCGGTTCGCCTCGACCACCTCGGGGTTGGTCTCGCGCACCGCGGTGGAGATCACGACCGTGTCGGCGTCGCCGAGGTGCTCGGCCGCGTGCCCGACGTGGCAGGTCGCGCCGAGCACGCGCAGCGCCTCCACCGCCCGAGACTCCTTGGCGTCGCTGCCGGTGACGGTGATGCCGCGGGCGAGCATGATCCGGGCGATGCCCGACAGACCGGCTCCGCCGATGCCGACGAAGTGCACGGTGCCCAGCTGGTCAGCCGGCAGGAGCACCTCGGGGACGGGGACCCTCATCGGCGTGACCGCCTTCTTGGTCGAGTGCGGGCGGTGAGGATCATCTCGGCCAGCTTGTCGTCGGCGTCCAGGGGGATCACGTCGGCCGCGGCCGCTGACATCGTCGCCAGTCGGTCGCGGTCGCACAGCAGGTCCGGAACGGTGCGACGCACCCATTCGGCGGTGAGCGCGGCATCGGCGATCAGCAGCCCGCCGCCCGCGTCGACGACCGGGCGGGCGTTGTGCGCCTGCTCACCGTTGCCGTGCGGCAGGGGTACGTAGATGGCGGGCAGGCCGACGCCGGAGACCTCGGTGACGGTGTTGCTGCCGGCGCGGCACAGGACCGCGTCGGCGGCGGCGTAGGCGAGGTCCATCCGGTCGACGAACGACTCGGTGACGTACGCCGGGCCGCCGGGCGTGCGCTCCGGGGAGGCCTCACCCTGGGGCCCGATGATGTGCAGCACCTGGACGCCCGCGGCCGCGAACGCCGGAGCGGCGGCAGCGACGGACTGGTTGAGCCGGCGAGCGCCCTGGGAGCCCCCGGTCACCAGGAGGGTCGGCAGGTCCGGGTCGAGACCGAAGGACTCCCGTGCCCGGGACCGCAGGGCCGCCCGGTCGAGGCCACTGATCATCCGACGGATCGGGAGACCGACGTAGTGGGCGTGCGGCAGGTCGGTGTCCGGAAAGCTGGTGGCGACGTGCTCGGTGAAGCGCGCACCCAGCTTGTTGGCGATGCCGGGCAGGGCGTTCCCCTCGTGCACCACCAGCGGCAGCCGTCGCCGGCGCGCGGCGAGGTAGGCCGGGACCGAGACGTAGCCTCCGAAGCCCACGACCACGTCGGGCTGGATCCGGTCGATCACCTCGAGGGTGGCCCGGAGCGCCCCCAGCAGTCGGCCCGGCGTACGCAGCAGCTCGGCGCCTGGTCGTCGCGGCAGGGGCACCGGAGGAATCAGCTCCAACGGGTAGCCGGCCTCCGGGAATGACCCTGGTCTCCAGACCGCGAGCCGTTCCCAGCGCGGTGACCATGATCTCGGGGTCGCGTCGGCGCAGGGCGTCGGCGGTCGCCAGCAGCGGAGAGGTGTGCCCCGCCGAGCCACCACCGGCGAGCAGCACCCTCTTCGGCTTGGTGCCCTGCGTGCTCACGAGCGCCTCGAGCGGGCGCTTCCGGCGGAGATCGCGTCGGGGAAGGTGCTGCGGCGCCCTCGTGAGCCGGCCCCGCGTCGCTCCCCGCGACGATCGCGCAGCGCCTGCGCCGCCTCGGGCTCGTTGCGCGCGAAGCCGACCAGCAGCCCGAGCGCCACCAGGGTCGGCACCAGCGCGGAGCCTCCGTAGGAGACGAGCGGCAACGGGATTCCGATCACGGGCAGCAGCGCGAGCACCATGCCGATGTTGATGATCGTCTGGGCCATCAGCCAGATCGTGACGCCCGCGGTCACGTAGCGCACGAACGGCTCACTGGTGTTGATCGCCAACCTGATCGCGGCATAGGCGATCGCCCCGAACAGCGCGAGCACGAGCAGCGTGCCGATCAGGCCGAGCTCCTCCCCCAGGACCGCGAAGACGAAGTCGGTGTGCGCCTCGGGAGAGTGCCCCACTTCTGCTGGCTGGCCGAGAGGCCCTTGCCGAAGATGCCGCCGCTGGACATGCCGAGCAGTCCGTGGCCCGCCTGCCACCCGGCACCCTGGAAGTCCTTGAACGGGTCGATGAAGCCGGTCAGCCTGGCGCGTCGCTCGGCGTTGGAGGCCGCGAGGTAGAACGCCACCACGCCGACGAGCGAGAAGGCGATGCCGAAGAGCCTGGCCGGCACGCCCACGACCCAGAGCATCCCGAGGAGCAGCGCGAACAGGACCAGCGCGGTGCCGAGGTCCTGCTGGATGACCACGAGCAGCGAGATCAGGCCGACCACGGGAGCCACCGGGATCAGCGCGTGCCACGGGTTCCCGAGGAGCTTCTCCTTCCTGGCGTAGACGTCGGCGGACCACAAGATGACCGAGAGCTTCGCGACCTCGGAGGGCTGCACCGTGAAGGGGCCCAGGGCCAGCCAGTTGCGGTTTCCGTTGACCTCGAAGCCGAGACCGGTCTGGGTCAGCAGGAGCAGGACGATCGCCGCCAGCACCGAGGGCCACGCGAGCAGCCGCAGGACCTTGCGGTTGATCCGACTGGCCACGTAGGCCGACGGCAGGCCGATCATCACCCAGGTGAGCTGCTTGAGGAAGATGTAGTAGCTGCTGCCGTGGTTCTCGAAGGAGTACACGCTGGAGGAGCTGAGCACCATCATCAGCCCGATCGCCAGCAGCATCGTCGAGGCGCCGAGCAGCAGGTAGTAGGAGGTCAGCGGACGCTCCATCTGGCTCCGGACACCGGACATCCGGTGGCTGAACCAGCCCGCGACACCGGGTTGCTGCTGCGCCTGGCTCGTGACGCTCACAGGTCCTCCTCATCGCTGCCCGCTCGCCGCCTGCGGTGCACGGCCGCGGCGAAGGCGTCGCCGCGTGCGCCGTAGTTGGCGAACATGTCCATGGAAGCGCATCCCGGAGCCAGGAGAACCGTGTCTCCGGGATGAGCCAACGTCCCCGCAGCTGCGACGACGCGGTCCATGGGTCCCTCAGCGTCAGTCTCTCCGGCGCTCACTTCGATCACGGGCACATCGGGCGCGTGTCGCGAAAGGGACTCTTTGATCACGGCGGCGTCCCTGCCGAGCAGCACCACTCCCCGGAGCCGGTCGCGGACCCTGGTCACCAGCTCGTCGAACCTCGCCCCCTTGGCCAACCCGCCCGCGACCCACACCACGGGGTCGTAGCCCTGGAGCGAGGCGAGGGCCGCATGGGGGTTGGTGGCCTTGGAGTCGTCGATCCAGGTGACGTCGTCGACGATCGCGACCTGGGCGATCCGGTGCCCGTCGGGGCGGAACTCCCTGAGCGCCTGCTGCACCGCGGCCGGAGGTACGCCGTGCGAGCGGGCCAGCGCGGCCGCCGCCAGGGCGTTGGCGACGTAGTGGGGCGCGTCGGAGGCGAGATCGGAGAGCGTGCACAGCTCGGCGGCGGTGTTCTGGCGGTCCTCGATGAAGGCGCGGTCAGCGAGCACGTCGTCGACCAGGCCCACCATGCCCACCGCCGGGGTGCCCAGGGTGAAGCCGATCGCCCTCGCCCCCTCCTGCACCTCCGCGTCGACGACGAGCTGCTCGGTGACCGGGTCGGCGAGGTTGTAGACGCAGGCGCGCTCGACGCCTGAGTAGATCCGGCCCTTGTCGGCGGCGTAGGCGTCCATACCGCCCTCGGGGCCCGGGTACCAGTCGAGGTGGTCCTCGGCGACGTTGAGCACCGCCGCCGACTGCGCCCGCATCGAGGTCGTGTAGTGCAGCTGGAAGCTGGAGAGCTCGACGGCCAGCACGTCGTACGGCTCGGGGTCCATCACCGCCTCGACGATCGGCAGCCCGACGTTGCCGCAGGCCACGGCCCGGAGCCCTGCGGCGCGCAGCATCGCCTCCAGCATCTGCACGGTCGTGGTCTTCCCGTTGGTGCCGGTGACGGCCAGCCACGGCGCCGGGTGCGCGGGGTCGCGCAGGCGCCAGGCGAGCTCCACCTCTCCCCAGATCGGCGATCCCGCGCTGGGCGGCCTGCGCCAGGAGGGGCGAGGTCGGCGCCCACCCGGGCGAGGTGACCACGAGGTCGACGTCGGCAGGCAGCTGGGCGGTGGATCCCTCCCCCAGCCGGACGGTGGCCCCCAGGCTCTCCAGCAGCCTCGCCCGCTCGGGACGGTCCCCGGAGTCGGAGTCGTCGAGGGCGGTCACCTGCGCCCCGAGGAAGGTCAGGTTGTCGGCTGCGGCGTACCCGGAGACGCCGAAGCCCGCGACCACGACGCGTACGCCGCTCCAGTCGCTGTGACGACCGAGCGAGTCGATCTCCGCGGTCATACCCCGGCGACCCATTCGGCGTAGAACACCCCGAGCCCGGCGGCGACGAAGAACCCGGCGATCAGCCAGAACCGGATGACCACGGTGATCTCCTCCCAGCCCAGCATCTCGAAGTGGTGGTGCAGCGGCGCCATCCGGAAGAGCCGTTTGCCTCGGGTGACCTTGAAGAAGCCGACCTGGAGGATGACCGAGACGGTCTGCATCACGAACAGGCCGCCGAGGAGCGCGAGCAGGAACTCGGTGCGGGTCAGGATGGCGAAGCCGGCGAGCGCGCCGCCCAGCGCGAGCGAGCCCGTGTCGCCCATGAAGATCTTCGCCGGCGAGGCGTTCCACCACAGGAACCCGATGCAGGCCCCGCTGATCGCCGCAGCGACCACGGCGAGGTCGAGCGGGTCCCGCACGTCGTAGCACTTGGGGCTCTCGACGCGACCGCACCACTGGTTGTTCTGCCAGATGTTCACGATGGTGTAGGCCCCGAAGGTCATCACCGACGCGCCCGCGGCGAGTCCGTCGAGGCCGTCGGTGAGGTTCACCGCGTTGCTGGCACCGGTGACCATCAGCCAGATGAACAGCACCACCACGACCGAGGGCAGCACCATGTCGCGCGGCTCCCGGATGAAGGAGATCGCCAGCCCCGCGGGCGTGCGGGAGTCACTGTCCGCCAGCCAGGGCGAGATGGCCAAGGCGCCGAAGACCACCGCCACCACGGTCTGGCCGATGAGCTTGGCCCGGCTGCGCAGCCCCAGGCTGCGCTGCCGGGAGATCTTGATGTAGTCGTCGAGGAAGCCGACCGTGCCCATCCCCATGAACAGGAAGATCAGCAGCAGCGCCGACGCGCTCGGGGTGTTGCCGGTCGCGAAGGTCGCTACGAAGTAGGCCAGCACCGAGGCGAGCACGATCACCAGGCCGCCCATGGTGGGCGTGCCGCGCTTGGTGTGGTGGGTGGTCGGACCGTCGTCGCGGATCAGCTGGCCGTACCCGCGTGCTGCCAGCACCCGGATGGCGAAGCGGGTCCCGACGAGGGTGAGGATCATGGCCAGGGCACCGGCCAGCAGGATCGCTCTCACAGCACCGGCTCCTCTCCCAGTTCCTCGGTTTGCGTGACGAGCATGTCGGCGACCCGTTCGAGTCGTTCGCCCCGGGATGCCTTGACGAGTACGACGTCGCGTGCGGCCACATTCTCGCGCAACCAGCGGCCTGCCTGTGTCACGGTCTCCACCTGGCGCGTCGCGTCGCTGCTCCCGCGGAGCGAGACCAGCGCGTCCGCAATGCCCCGGGCCCCTGGTCCGACCACCAGCACGAGGTCGATCCCCAGCGCGGTGGGCGAGCCTGCCGACCTCTCGGTGCTCCTCCTCGGCCGCCTCGCCGAGCTCGCGCATCGCACCGAGGACGGCGACGGTCCGGCGCCCGGAGCCGCCCATCCGGGCCAGGGTCTCCAGTGCCGCGCGCATCGAGTCCGGGTTCGCGTTGTAGGCGTCGTTGACGACCACGAGCCCATCGGACCGCTCGTGCAGCTGCATCCGCCACTTCGGAGAGGTGGTCGAGGGACCGCAGGCTGACGGCGACCTGGTCGAAGGAGAGCCCCATGGCCAACGCGGCCGCGGTCACCGCCGCGGCGTTGAGCGCCTGGTGCTCACCCGAGCAGCTGCAGGGCCACGTGCGCGGTCCTGCCCTGGTAGCCGAGGTCGAAGGACGGACGGCCGAGGTCGTCGACCCGCACCGCACCGAGCCGGACGTCGGCGGCGGACGAGGTCCCGAAGGTCCACACCGTCGCTTCGGTGCGGCTCGCCATCGCGGAGACCAGCGGGTCGTCGAGGTTGAGCACCGCAGCACCCTCGGATCCCAGCGCCTCCACGAGCTCGCCCTTGGCCACCGCGATCTGCTCCCGCGAGCCGAACTCCCCCAGGTGCGCCTTGCCCACGTTGAGGACCACCGAGACGTCCGGCGGAGCGATCGCGCACAGCTCGGCGAGGTGACCCACTCCCCGAGCACCCATCTCCAGGACCAGGTGGCGGGTCGTCTCGTCCGCACGGAGCACGGTGAGCGGCAACCCGAGCTCGTTGTTGAAGGACCCGGCGGTGGCCACCGTGGACCCGTCGTCGGCCAGCACCCTGGCGAGCATGTCCTTGACCGTGGTCTTGCCCTGGGAGCCGGTGACGGCCAGCACGCGCAGGCCGGTGTCCGCGGGTCGCAGCCGCACCAGGACACGGCGGGCCAGCTCCTGCAGCGCCTGCTGGGCGTCACCGACCAGGACACTCGGCACGCCCACCGCCCGGGTGCCCAGCACAGCCGCGGCTCCGTGCTGCACTGCCGCCGACGCGTGGTCGTGCCCGTCCGCGTGCTCACCCTCGAACGCGACGAACAGTCCGCCCGGCTCGGGCGACCTGCTGTCCAGGAAGGCCGGGCCGGTGACCCGGCGCGACGGGGGTCCGTCGGCGACCGTGCCTGCCACGAGGTCGGCGATCTCCTGGAGCGTCAGCCCGATCACGTGCTCGACGTCCGCCCTGCCAGCGCCGCGAGGAGTTCCTCGCGGTCGTTGAACGGGTGCACCGTGCCTGCGATCTCCTGGCCCGTCTCGTGGCCCTTGCCTGCGATCACGACCGTGTCCCCCGTGCGTGCCATGGCGACCGCTCGGCGGATCGCCGTACGCCGGTCGCCGATCTCGAGGATCTCGGCAGCCGCCTCGCCGGCACCGGCGAGCACTGCTGCACGGATCGCCCGCGGATCCTCCGAGCGCGGGTTGTCGTCGGTCACGATCAGCACGTCCGCCAGTCGGGCCCCGATCTCGCCCATCAGCGGGCGCTTGCCGGAGTCCCGGTCCCCTCCGGCACCGATCACGAGCACCAGGCGCCCCTCGGTCAGCGGGCGCAGGGCAGCGAGCGCGGCCTCGACGGCGTCCGGCTTGTGGGCGTAGTCCACGATCGCCGAGAAGTCCTGACCGACGTCGACCCGCTCCAGCCGACCCGGCACCCCGCCGCTGCGGGCGATGCCGTCGGCGACCTGCTGCGGGTCGAGTCCGGCCTCCCCCGCGAGCGCGATGGCGCACAGTGCGTTGCGCGACGTTGAAGGCCCCCGTGAGCGAGACCCAGGCGGGAATCCGTCCACCGGTGGGAGTGACCACCGTGAAGGCGGACCCGGCCACCTCCATCGACACCTCCACCGCCCGCCAGTCCGCCTCGGCCCCGGACGGGGAGAAGGTGCGCATCGGCACGGACGCCTCGGTGAGCAGCCGTCGACCGAAGGGGTCGTCGACGTTGGTGAGGCCTCGCGCGGTGCGCTCGGGGGTGAACAGCGACGCCTTCGCCGCGAAGTACTCCTCGACGTCGGCGTGGAAGTCGAGGTGGTCCCGCCCCAGGTTGAGGAACGCGGCGACGTCGAAGACGACTCCCGCCACCCGGCCCATGACCAGCGCGTGGCTGGAGACCTCCATGGCGCAGGCCTGCACCTGCTGCTCGACCATCACCGCGAACAGGGCGTGCAGGTCGGGCGCCTCCGGGGTGGTCAGCGAGGTCGGCACCTCGCGCCCCGCGATGCGGGTGCCCACCGTGCCGACCACGGCGGCGCCGATGCCGGCGACGCTCAGGCCGCCCTCCAGGAGCCGGGTGGTGGTGGTCTTGCCCTGGGTGCCGGTGACCGCCATCAGGATCAGGGAGCGGGCCGGCTCCGCGTAGAGCCGGGCAGCGAGCCGGCCCAGGACGGCACGCGGGTCGCCCAGCACCAGCACCGGCACCCCCGCACCGCGGACGGTCTCCGCGACTATCCGGGCCCCCTCCTCGTCGGTGAGCACCCCGACGGCGCCCGCATCCACCGCGTCCGCGGCGTAGGTCGCGCCGTGGGCCTGCCTGCCGGGCAGCGCCGCGTAGAGGTCCCCCGTCTGGACGCGCTGGCTGCTCAGCGACAGGCCGGTCACCACGATGTCCGCAGCGGCACCCGGTGGGAGCCTCAGCTCGGCACCCGTCCAGGCGCTCACCTGCGCCAGCGGGGTCCGCGGAGGGACCGAGGGGCGAGTGAGGTTCAGCTCCGGCATCAGCCGAGGCTATCCATTTCCACGCCGCTCCCAGTTGATCGGGATCGTGGAGGGGGGCGTGCCGGTCGGCGCGACGGCGTACTTCTGGAGCACGTAGCTCAGGATCTTGCGGAACACCGGACCGGCCGTACCGCCACCGCTGGCCTTGCCGGTCGGGCGCTTGATCACCACGTAGACGGTGAACCGGGGCTTGTCAGCGGGTGCGAACCCGGCGAAGGACACGGCGAGGCCACCGTCGCGGTAGCAGTTGCACTTGCCGCCCACCTCCTGCGCCGTTCCGGTCTTGCCGGCCACCCGGTAGCCCGCGATGCCGGCACCCGGCGCCGTGCCGACCTCGGGAGTGGTGACGAGCTCCATCATCTGCGAGGTCTGGCTGGCCGCCTCCGTGCTCACCACGCGCCTGCGCTCCGCGACGGCGGTGCCGACCTCGGCGCCGCTGCCGGTGGTCGCGCGTCCCTTGACCAGGCTCGGCGCGACCAGCTGACCCGCGTTGGCGATCGTGTTGATCGCCGTGGCCATCTGGAGCGCGTTGACCGAGACGCCCTGCCCGAAGCTGATCTGGGCTCGGGTCAGGCTCGACCAGATGTCAGCCGACGGGAGCAGGCCGCGCGACTCCCCCGGCAGACCGACACCCGTGCGCCGACCGAGGCCGAACTGGTCGAGATAGGACCACATCTCCTCATGGGTGAACTGGCTGGCGGCCAGGGTGGTGCCGATGTTGGAGCTGCGCGCGAGCACCCCGGCCATGGTCAGGCGCAGGAGGTCGTGCTCGAACCAGTCGTTGATCTTGCGGTCCAGCACCGGAAGCTGCGCCGGCACCCGGATCCGGGTCGTCGGGGTGACCTTGCCGGCGTCGAGCAGCGCGGCTGCGGTGAGCACCTTCTGCACCGAGCCCGGCTCGAAGACATCGCCCAGGCCCCGACTGTTGAGCAGCCCCACGCTCGCCTGGTCGGGTCGGTTGGGATCGAACGTCGGGTAGTCGGCCAGAGCGATCAGCTCGCCGGTGCGCGAGTCGAGGACCACGGCGGCACCGGACTTCGCGCCGGCCCGCTGCACGGCCTCGCGCAGGACCCGCTGGCTGTACCACTGCACGTCGCGGTCGATCGTGAGCCGGAGGTCCTTGCCGTTGACCGGCGAGACCCGGCTGTTCTCCCCCAGCGGGATCCGGTTCCCGCCGCCGACCTCGTAGGTCTCCGAGCCGTCCTTGCCTGCCAGGAGCTTGTCGAAGGTCAGCTCGAGACCGGCGCCCTCCACCTTCTTGGCGCTCCGCTCGCCGATCAGCCCGATCAGGTTGGCCCCGACGTCACCGGCCGGATAGGTCCGCAGCGGGTCGGACCGGGTGTCGAGCCCGGGGTACTCGCGCTTCCTCAGGTCGTCCATGACGCTGGAGGCGAGCGTGGAGGGGATCCGACGGGCCACGTAGACGAACCGGACGCTGTCGTTCTTCTTCTTCAGCTTGTCCAGCAGGTCGAAGTAGTCGAGGTTCAGCCGGTCGGCGAGGATCTTGGCGATCCCCTCGGCGTACGGCGTGGTCCGGGTCGGGTCGGCCACGATCATCAGGCCCGCCACCGACTCGGCCAGTGCGACGCCGTTGCGGTCCAGGATGCGGCCGCGCTTGGCCGGGAGCTCGATCGAGACCTGTCCGGCCCGTTGGGCCTGCGCGGCGTACGCCTTGGAGTCGACGCCCTGGAGCTGGAAGAGACGCGCGCCGAAGAGCGAGAGCAGCATCACGATGATCAGCAGACCGGCGCGTAGGCGCAGGTGGGATGAGCCTCGGAGGCTGCCCGACCGCGTGGGCTGGCGACGTGTCAACGGGTAGCTCCGGAGTTGGCCTGGTTGCTGGCCCTCTTCCTATCGCCTTGGCGCGCAGCAGTGGTGGAGGCGGGAGGGGTGTCGGTGCTCGAACTCGCGACCGCCGTCCGGTCCTCCGGCTTCATCTTGACGATCACCCGCTTGCGGATGATCGCCTTCGGCCGGGCCTTGGGCATCGGGTTGATCCGCACGGCCTCCGCAGCGGTCGCCGGCGTCGGTGTTCCCAGGATGCGGCCGTCGCGCAGGCGCACGAACGCGGGCTGTGAGGGGGCGACCATGCCGAGCGCCTTGGCTGCGACGGCCAGCTGCTGCGGGTCGCGCAGCTGGTCCAGCTCGAGATCGAGCGACTGCTTCTCCGCCGTGAGCACGTTGACCTGGTTCTGCAGGGCGGTCGCCTGGAACGAGCGCTGCTGCATGTTGGTGTTGAACATCAACAGCCCCACGACTCCGCTGGCCAGCATCACGATCACCAGCACCGTGAACGGGGTCCGCGCGGCCTGGGTGCGCCCTCGGACGCGTCGCGGCGGCACCACGGTCAACCGGGCCCGCTCGACGGCGGCCTCGGCGAACCGAGGGACCCGCGTCCGTGCCGCCTTGGCGGAGCTGATCAGAGTGCTCATGCGGCGTTCTCTCCCCCGTTGGTGTTGACACGTTCGACGGCACGCAGCCGCACCGAGGCCGCCCGCGAGTTCTGCTCGACCTCGTCCGGCGAGGCCTTCTCGGCACCCCTGGTCAGGTTGCGCAGCGGTGGCTCGTACTCCGGCGGCACCACCGGCAGGTCGTGCGGCACCCGCGAGCTGGTGCCGGCCGCGAAGGCCTGCTTGACGAGGCGGTCCTCCAGGGAGTGGTAGCTCATCACCACGACCCGGCCACCGATGCCCACCGACGCGACTGCCGCCGGGATGGCGCGGCGCAGCACGCCCAGCTCGTCGTTGACCTCGATCCGGAGCGCCTGGAAGGTGCGCTTGGCCGGGTGCCCGCCGGTGCGCCGGGCCGGGGCCGGAATCGTGTCGCGCAGCAGCTCGACCAGCCTGGCGGAGTGTGTGAACGGCTCGCTCTCGCGAGCCTTGACGATGGCGCGCGCGATCTGCCGGGAGAACTTCTCCTCGCCGTAGCTGCGCAGGATCCGCGCCAGCTCGGCGGCCGGATAGGTGTTCAGCACATCGGCCGCGGTCGCGCCCTCGCTGTCGTCCATGCGCATGTCGAGCGGGGCGTCCTCGGCGTAGGCGAAGCCCCGGTCCCGGACGTCGAGCTGCATGGAGGAGACCCCGAGATCGAACAGGATGCCGTCTGCGGCGGCGATGCCCAGCTCGCTCAGCACCTCGGGGATCTCGTCGTACACCGCGTGCACCAGCGTGGTCCTCCCCTCGAAGGGGGCCAGCCGGGCTGCCGCCAGCTCCAGGGCGTGCAGGTCACGGTCGACGCCCACGACCCGAGCCTCAGGACACCGGTCGAGGACCGCCTCGCTGTGCCCGCCGAGACCCAGCGTGGCGTCCAGGAAGACAGCGCCCGGCCGCTGGAGGGCAGGCGCTACCAGCGCGACGACCCGATCGAGCAGGACCGGGACGTGGGTGGGAGTGGTCATCGTCGAGAGGCCCTAGTTGCCGAGTCGGACCATGAGGAGCAGCATCAGTGCCGTCGCGCACGAGGCCAGGGCCGAGAAGGCCATCACGGTCAGGGAGTCGCGCAGCTCGTGCCGGACCCGCCTGGCGGGTGGGACGGTGCTGCCGTTCATCGGTTCGACCCCTCGAGTTGCTGTGCTGTGCTGTGCCGTGGGTGGTGTGGTGTTCGCAGGGCCAGGTTCTCCGTCCGCTCAGCTCCCGTGGAGGGCGACTCATCTGACACCGGGGAAGGTGCGTCAGAGGAGTCTTCGGGAACGAGCGGACGCGAGCCTCGCCCTGCGATCACCGCTGTGAAGTTGTGTCCTGCGTGGAGCTGGGTCACTGCTAGAAGCCCGGGAAGATCTCTTCCTGGAGGTTGGCGAAGGCCTGTTCCTGGTCGTTGGTGTAGGCGGTCCAGGAGCGCGGCTCCCAGATCTCGATGCGGTCGTAGATGCCGATCACCACCGCGTCGCGGTCGAGCCCGGCGTACTGGCGGAGCTCGGGGGTGATCGTCACGCGGCCCTGCTTGTCGGGAACCTGCTCGGAGGCGAGCGCGAACAGCATCCGGCCGTAGGCGCGCAGCCGGGCGTCGGTCTGCGAGGCGTTCTGGAACTTCTCCGCGAAGACGTCGAAGTCGGCCTGGGTGCGGATGTCGAGGGCGCGCTCCTGACCTCGGGTGATCACCAGGCCCTCCTTCATCTCGTCGCGGAACTTCGCCGGCAGGAAGAGGCGGCCCTTCTCGTCGAGCTTGGGGGTGTAGGTACCGGAGAACATCTGCTGCTCCCCTCACCGTTGCCCTGCTGCCGCGAGGAGTGATCTCCCTCCACTTCGCACCACTTTACTCCACATCACTCCCCGGTCAACCACTTTTAGACCACCCCGCTCCCCTTTTTGTCATGAACTGCTCCACCGATCCCGTGATCGCTCGGGAGGCCGGCCTGAGGCCCCGCCGCATAGACTTCGCAGACCAGCGCGGCGGTGGATCCGGAGAGGGGTACGACGTGAGCCAGAGCGGCCCATCGGTCTTCGACCTCACCCCCAGCCGGTCCGATGTCGACGAGGTGCGCGCCGTCGCGGAGCGGGTGCAGAACAACATCGCCCGGGTGATCGAGGGCAAGCCGGAGATCGCCACCTCAGCGCTCGTGGTCCTGCTCGCCGGCGGTCACCTGCTGATCGAGGACGTGCCCGGGGTCGGCAAGACCATGCTGGCCAAGGCGCTGGCCCGCTCGATCGACTGCACCGTCCGCCGGATCCAGTTCACTCCCGACCTGCTGCCCTCCGACGTCACGGGCGTCTCGGTCTTCAACCAGAACACCCGGGAGTTCGAGTTCCGCCCGGGAGGCATCTTCGCCAACGTGGTCGTCGGCGACGAGATCAACCGGGCCAGCCCCAAGACGCAGGCCGCCATGCTCGAGTGCATGGAGGAGGCGCAGGTCACCGTGGACGGGACGACGTACGTGCTGGACTCGCCGTTCATGGTGATCGCCACCCAGAACCCCATCGAGATGGAGGGCACCTACTCGCTGCCCGAGGCCCAGCGCGACCGCTTCATGGTGCGGCTCTCGATGGGCTACCCGGTGGAGGCCGCCGAGATCGCGATGCTCTCGGCACGCGACGGGGTGAGCCCGCTCGACGACCTCGAACCGGTCACCGATGCCGCCGAGGTCCGCAAGCTGGTCAGGCTGACCGCCGGGGTGCACGTCTCGCCGGTGGTGCAGCAGTACGCCGTCGCCCTGGCCACGGCCACCCGCCGCGCCCCCGGAGCTCCGGCTGGGGGCCTCACCGCGGGCGACCCTGCACCTCGTCCGGGCCGCGAAGGCGTGGGCCGCGATGCAGGGCCGCGAGTACGTCCTGCCCGACGACATCCGCGACCTTGCCCCCCAGGTGCTGCCGCACCGGCTGCTGCTGACGATGGAGGCCACGATGGGCGGTCGGCGCATCCCCGAGATCCTCGCGCGCCTGCTGGCCCAGGTGCCCGTTCCGCCGCCGGGTCCCGCCGGGCGCTGAGGACCGAGCCGATGCTGGGACTGACGATCCGGGGCAGGTGCTTCCTCGCAGCCGGCGCCGCGGCGATCATCAGCGGGATCCAGATCGGCGAGCGCGACTTCGTCCGGATCGGCCTGCTGGTCGCGCTGGTCCCCCTGCTGGCCTGGCTGCTGGTGCAGCGGCGTACGGCCGAGCAGCTCCGGGCCCGCCGCGAGGTGAGCTCACTGCAGGTCGAGTCGGGTGAGACCGTCCACGTCGACGTGCTGGTCGGCAACACCGGAGGGCGCACCGGCGTGCTGCTGCTCGAGGAGAGGATGCCCTCGGCACTCTCCGACCACGTTCGCTTCGTCCTCGATCCGCTCGCTCCGCACAAGGAGGTCAGGCATCGCTACGAGGTGGAGACCGCCCGGCGCGGCCGCTTCACCCTGGGCCCCCTGCACGTCCGCACCGGCGACCCCCTCGGGATGGTCGCTCGTGACCTGGCGCTGCCCTCCACGACCTCGCTCCTGGTGACCCCCCGCACCCAGCCGCTTCCGCTGATCCAGCTCACCGGCCACGGGGCCGGCGCCGGTGAGAACCGCGCGCGCGACCTGCTGGGTGGCGGCAGCTCGGACGTCACCGTGCGCGACTACCGGCTGGGCGATGACCTGAGGCGGATCCACTGGCCGACCAGTGCGCGGGTCGACCAGCTGATGGTGCGCCGCGAGGAGCAGGAGTGGCAGGCGCGGTGCACCCTGCTCATCGACAATCGCCGGATCTCCCACCGAGGGTCGGGCGCCACCTCCTCGATGGAGACCGCGGTCAGCGTGGCCGCCTCGATCATGCGCAACCTGGTCGCGCAGGGCTTCGAGATCCGACTGATCAGCGCCACCGGGCAGAGCTCCTCCCACGGCTGGCACCAGGGCGCCCGCGGGGCGACGCTGTCCGAGCAGCTGGAGCGACTCGCGCTGATGGAGACGACCACCACCGAAGCGCTGTCCACCGCCTGGGTCGACGACTCCCAGCACGGCGGCATGCTGGTGGCCGTGCTCGGCCACCTCGGCGAGGAGGACCAGCAGCTGCTCGCGGGGCTGGCCAGCGCCGGCGACTCGGCGTACGCCGTGGTGCTGGATGTGGCGGGCTGGGACCGCTCCCGCCCCACTCCTGGACCGGCGACCGCCGCACTGCGCAGCCGAGGCTGGAAGGCCTCCACCCTGGAGCGCGACGGCGCGCTCGCGGCGTCGTGGCTGGAGCTTGCTCGATGACCACCACCTCCTCGACCATCCTGCGCCCCTCGGCCGGCTCGACGCCGACCACCGACCCCGGGTCCCCACCGCGGGCCAGGCAGCCGTGGCGCCCCGAACCTTCGCTGCTCGCCCTGGGTGCGGGATGGGTCGCGCTGTTCTCGTGGAGCGCGTTGGTCGCCCAGCCGGGAAGCTTCCTGGTGCCGGCGCTCCTGATCGGCCTGACGATGGCCCTGGCGGGAGGCGGGCTGCGGACTCTCGGGCTCTCCTCCGTCGGCGTCGCGCTGATGCAGCTGCTGATCGCGCTGGGCTCCTTCAACATGCTCCTGGCGGCCCCGCAGTCGGTGCTCGGCGTGGTCCCCACGCAGGACTCGGTGCGCGTCGTGACCAGCGTCGTGCTCGACGGGGCGGCGGCACTGAACACCTACTCGGCTCCGGTGGCCGTCAATCCCACCGGCACCAGCGCGCTGCTGCTGGCGTGCGCGCTCGCGGTGCTGCTCTCGGTCGACGTCCTGGCGGTCGGGCTGCGCCGCCCCACGTTGGCCGGGCTGCCGCTGCTGATCACCTTGAGTGTTCCGGTGAGCATCCTGAACGACCCGCTCGCGCTGCCGGTCCTCGTCGGCACTGCCCTGCTGTTCCTGCGCCTGCTCGCCGGCGAGCATCTGGAGACGTGTCGAGGGTGGGGTGTCGGCCCCCGCCGCCAGGACGGATCCGGGCGGCAGCGACCCGTCCTCACGATGCTGTGGCAGATCTCGGTGGCCGCGCTGGTCCTCAGCCTGCTGGTGGCACCGCTCGTCCCGGTCTCCGACATGATCGGCGACCGGACTGGGCCGGGGACCGGTACCGGCAACTCCCAGCGGCTGGAGACGGTGAACCCGTTCATCCGGCTCCGCCGTGACCTGGTGGAGCAGACCAACACCCCGCTGGTGTACGCCCGGACGCAGTCACGGACGACGTCGTACCTGCGCACGACCGTGCTCGACCGGTTCACCGACGACGAGTGGCGCCCCTCGCCGCGCAACCTGCCCGCGGCCAACGAGGCGGACGGCGAGTTCCCGCCTGCTCCGGGGCTCTCCCCCTCGGTGGGTGGCACCGCGGCGGAGTGGGAGCTCCAGCTCACCCCCCGGTTCAGTGCGCCCTGGCTGCCGCTGCCCTACCCGGTCCGTCGGCTCGAGATCGCGGGCAGCTGGCGCTACGACGTCCGCACCCTCGACGTCGTGTACGCCGGCGGTGGGTCGCCACCTCAGCCCCGCTACAACCTGACGGCGTTCACACCCTCGATCGACGCCGCCTCCCTGAAGAACGCCGTGCCGGCACCGGACTCGCTTCTCCAACCGATGACCCGGCTCCCGGACAAGCTGCCGCAGGTGGTCGGTGACCTGGCGAAGGAGGTGACCCAGGACGCCGAGAGCGAGTTCGCCAAGGCCGTCGCGCTGCAGGACTGGTTCCGCGACGGCGGCGGCTTCCGCTACTCCCTGGAGGAGCGCAGCGGATCGGGCCTGGATCTGCTGGCCTCCTTCGTCACCGATGACCGGGTCGGCTACTGCGAGCAGTTCGCTGCGGCCATGGCGACCATGGGTCGGACCCTGAACATCCCCTCGCGCGTGGTGGTCGGCTTCCTCGCGCCCACCCGACAGCCCGACGGTCGACTGCTCTACACCAGTGACGACCGGCACGCCTGGCCCGAGATGTACTTCACCGGCGCCGGCTGGGTGCGGTTCGAGCCGACCCCGGGGCAGCGAGCCGGCGACACTCCCACGTGGACCCGGCAGGAGGCTGCCGCGGCCGAGCCGTCGGCGGCCCCCGAGGCGGCCAGCAGCGAGAGCGCCGCCCCCAGCCCCGACGGGACACCGACCGACCTCGGCACCGAGTCCGACCAGCGGTCACTGGTCTCGTGGTGGCCCCTGGCCTCCCTGCTGGTCGTCCTGGGCCTGGGGCTCGGCCCGCTGGTGCGCCTGATCCAGCGCCGTCGTCGTCTGGCTGCCGGCAGCCCGGTGCACCTCGCCGAGGGCGCCTGGTCCGAGCTGCGCGCCACGGCTCTCGACCTGGGGCTGGACTGGCCTGAGGACAGGTCGCCGCGCGAGCAGGCGCGGCGGATGCTCGACCAGGTCAGCGGCACCGCCGAGGACCGCGACCGTCTCGAGGGCCTGTTGCGAGGGGTCGAACGCGGGCGCTATGCCCGCGCGGGGAGCCTCCCGGCTGCGGCCGAGGCGCGCGCCGGCACCGTCGAGGCGGTAGCGGCCTGGCGCAAGGTGATGGTCGACGCCGTGGACCACCGGAGCTGGCTCGGTCGGCTGTGGCCGGCCTCAGTGCTGCGGAGGGATCAGTAACCCTGCTGGCGGCGGCGTTCCCACCGCTGCTCCATGCGCTGCATGAAGGTGCCCTGCTTGGGTGACTTGTTGCCGGGACGACGGGCGGACTTGCCGCTGGGACGCCGCAGCCGGCGCGACGAGCGACCACCCTCGATCACGTCGAAGCGGTGCGGCTGGTCGTCGAAGTCGAAGAGCTGGTCCTCGCTGCGGGGAGGCGGTGCGGCCGAAGCGTGTCGTCCACGCCAGGAGGCCAGACCGATGGTCGCGGAGGTGACCATCACGACGAACCCCACGATGCCGAGCCAGGTCTGTTGACTGACGGCGCCACCCATGAGCATCACCACACCGAGGCCGAAGATCACCGCGGCGGTGATGGTGCGCATCCGCACCACCCGCTCGAGCGTGCTGCCCCTCAGTGTGGAGACGAACTTGGGGTCCTCTTGGGCAAGCGCCTGCTCCATCTGCTCCAGCAGACGTAGCTCCTCTTCGGAGAGCGGCACGGCTTCCTCCCGCTGCGACATGGATCCCTCTTCCAATGAGTCTAGGCAGGCTCCCCACAACTCGGTAGCCGGGACCGGTAAATCGTGATCGAATTTCTGCCGATCCCGCTCAGGGACGCTCCCCGATGAGCAGCGTGGCTCGGCGTACGGCATTGCCCCCGAAACGCGAAGCCGCCGCATCCGCGGCCCGGTCGACCTCGTCCCACCCCCGCTCCCGAGCGCCGAGGAGCAGCTGTCGCTGCACCTGCTCGCGAGGTATCAGGCCCTCGACCCGCACCCCGACCAACCGGATCCGGGCACGCTGCAGACCGAGCGCGTCGAACAGGGCCGCGGCAGTCGCGTGGATCTCGCCGGTGCCGTCGGTGGCATCCGACAGCGTCCGTGAGCGGGTGATGGTGGTGAAGTCGGCAAAGCGCACCTTCAGGGTGACGGTGCGGCCGGCGACCCCCGCGGCCCGCATCCTCACCGCCACCTTGGTCGAGAGCCGCAGCAGCTCACGCAGCACCACGGCTCGGTCGTCGGTGTCGCGGCCGAAGGTCTCGTCGGCTCCCATGCTCTTGTCGGGATCCTGGGTGACTCGCCGCGGGGTGAGGGTGCGCCGGTCAGTGCCCCAGGCGAGACGGTGGATCTGGCTGCCCGCTGCGGCTCCGATCCCCCGCTGAAGAGTGGCCAGCGGGGTGTGCGCCACATCGCCGACAGTGCGCAGCCCGAGCCGGTAGAGCTGCTCGCGGGTGCTCTCCCCCACGCCGTAGAGCTCACCCACGTCGAGAGGGTGCAGGAAGCGCGTCACCTGTCGCGGCGGGACCACCACCACTCCGTCGGGCTTGGCTCGTCGGCTGGCCAGCTTGGCCACCGACACCGAGCCGGCGACCCCGACCGAGCAGGTGATCCGCTGCTCGTCCGCGACCCGGGCCCGGATGTGCTCGGCGATCTGCGCAGGGCTGCCGAGTCGGCGGATCGCCCCGGAGACGTCGAGGAACGCCTCGTCGAGGGAGACCGCCTCCACCACCGGGGTGACCTGCCGGAAGATCTCCATCACCGAGGAGGAGACGGCGTCGAAGTCGGCGTAGTCGGGCGGCAGCACCAGCACCTCGGGACACATCCGCCGGGCCCGGGTCATCGGGAGGGCCGAGTGGAGGCCGTACTTCCTGGCTGGGTAGTTGGCAGCCAGGACCACTCCGCGATGCCCTCCACCCACGATCACCGGCACGTCGGCGAGCTCGGGGCGGTCCCGGATCGCCACCGAGGCGAAGAAGGCATCCATGTCGACATGGAGGAGGGGGCAGTCGTGCGAGAGATCGGCGGTCATCTCAGGCTCCGGCATGCCCTCGAGGGCACGGACCTAGCGAGTGGCGACGAGGTGGAGCTGGCTGGCGAGAGTGAGGTACTCGGGTCGATCGGAGACCGCGCGCTCGAGCTCGAGCAGAGCTGAGGCCGCTCCCGGTTCGAAGTCGAGCAGCGAGGACGGCACCAGATCGGTGAACACGCGGATGCCGTGGCTGCTGCGGATCTCGAACCCGGCTTCCTGGAGCAGGGCAGTGAGCTCCTCGATGGTGTAGCGATGCTCGCTGGAGCGAGACTCCCCGGACCGGCGTAGGCCGCCCTCGAGCATGCCCATGGCCTGGGTGAAGTGGCCGGCCATCGCCCGGGCGAGCACGGCGGCGTGGCGCTGGCTGACCACCAGCGAGAGTGCGCCGCCGGGCCGGAGCACCGAGGTGATCGCCTGCAGCGCCGCGGCCGGATCCTCGACGAGGCCGAGCACGCCGTGGCACAGGACCAGGTCGGCCCCCTCCTTGGGCGCCAGGTCGCGCAGGGTGTCCAGGTCGCCCAGGACGCCGACCACCCGATCGGCCACGCTCTCCTCGTCGGCGCGCCGATCCAGGGCAGCGAGCGCGTCGGGGCTGGGGTCGATGACGGTGATCCGGTTGCCCAGAGCCGCCACCCGGACCGCGAAGCCACCGGTGCCGCCACCGATGTCGATGACCTGTTGCTCCCCGGCACCCTCGAGAAGGGCGCGGACGGCGTCCCAGACCACCGCGGTGCGGGCTGCGGTACGTCGTTCGAGGGGGCGTTCCATAGGCGCCAGCCTAGGGGTCTTCGGCAGGTCGGGGTCATCCGGCGCTCCCCGGACTGCGGTGCCACAGCTTGCGGGCCACCTCCCCGGTGACCGTCCCAGGAGATCCACCTGCCGGCTTGATGTCGGCGTACGGCGACATCCGGAACCCGCTGGTGTGCACCATCACCCGGGAGGGCCCCGCGGCCGGACCGGCGAAGCCCACCGGCACCCGGTCGAGCTCAGCGTGCACGGCCTCCATCCCCTGGGTCCGCCACAGGTCGCTCAGCGTTCCGAGGTCCCAGGCGCCGGTCGCTCGTACGGAGACCCCGCGGCGGCCGGTGCGGCGCAGCTCACCGCGGACCACGAGCAGCCACGACCCGAAGACGGTCGCGGCGTAGGGCCCCTGCGCGTCCTCGAAGAAGGTCGCGTCGACCGGGCCGGTGGCGTCGTCCAGGGTCAAGAAGATGACCCGGCGCCCGGACCTGATCGGCGGGGTCTGGGTGGCCACCTTCACCCCGGCCACCAGCAGCTCGCTGCGGCTGCGCATCGAGAGCAGGTCACGGGACCGGGTGGTGCCGAGACGCTCCAGGAACTCGGCATGGAAGTCGACCACGTGGGAGCTGACGTCGAGACCGAGGATGTCCAGCTCGGCGCGCACCCGGTCGGCGTCGCTCATCTCCGGCAGGCCACTGGGGGCGCCCTGCGCGACGTCGCCGCCCAGGTCCAAGGAGAGCTGGAACGAGGTCTGAGCAGCACCCGAGCCGGCGGACCGGGACAGCCCGCGCGCCCTCTTCCCGCCCGCCCGGTCCGAGGCTCGACGCAACCGGTCGAGGTCGCCCACCTCGAGCAGCAGGTCACGTCGGGTCACCCGGCTGCGGCGGCCGGCACCGCTGCTCCCGATGCCGTGGACGGTGTCGAAGGCGCCAGCCTGCACCAGCCGCTCGACCACGGGTCGGCTGACCTGGGTGCGGCGCCAGAAGTCGGTCAGCGAGGCGAACGGCGCCCCTTCGCGGGTGCCCACGATCCGGCTCACCTCGTGGTCGTTGATCCCGCGCACCTCCGCCAGGGAGATCCTGATGCCGTAGCCGGTGCTCGACCGGTTCCACGACGTAGGTCGCCTCACTGGAGTTGACGTCGAGACCGAGCACGGCGATGCCGAGCTGGCGGGCGTCGTCGAGGATGAGCCTCTTGGGGTACATCCCCGGGTCGTGGGTGAGGACGCCCGCGATGAAGTGCGCCGGGTAGTGCGCCTTGAGCCAGGCCGACTGGTAGGTCGGCAGCGCGAACGCGGCCGCGTGGGCCTTGCAGAAGCCGAACGAGGCGAACGCCTCGATCACCTTCCAGACCTGCTCCACCACCGGCAGCGGGTAGCCGCGCCCGAGCGCCCGCGGGAAGAACCAGGTCCGGGCCTGCGCCATGCCGTCCCTGTCGCCGAGGGCACGGCGCCACTCGTCGCCCTCCGCGAGGGTGCAGCCGCTGAACTGGGCGATCATCTCGATCACCTGCTCGTGGTAGACCACCACGCCGCGGGTGCTCTCCAGGATCGGACGCAGGTCCTGATGCAGGTAGGAGACCTGCTTCCACCCGTTCTTGACCTCGAGGTAGGGCGTGATCATGTCGCTCTTGACCGGCCCGGGCCGGAACAGGGAGATGTCGGCGATGATGTCGGAGAACTTCTCGATCCCGGACTTGCCGACCAGCTCGCGCTGTCCGGGCGACTCGATCTGGAAGACGCCCAGCGTCTTGGCCGAGGAGATCATCGAGTAGGTCGTCGGGTCGTCGAAGGGCACCTGCCGCTCGTCGTCGAGATCGACGCTCTCCCCCGAGGTGCGTGCGATCTCCGCGACGGCGTGCGCCATCGCCGACTGCATCCGGATGCCGAGCACGTCGAGCTTGAGCAGACCGAGGTCCTCGACGTCCTCCTTGTCGAACTGGCTCATCGGATAGCCGAGGAAGCTCTGCTCCACGGGAGTGCGGTCCAGCAGGGTGCGGTCGGAGAGCAGCACTCCGCACGGATGCATGGCGATGTGCCGTGGAAGCCCGTCCAGGCTCTCCACCAGGCGGAAGAACTGGTCGAAGCTGCCCCACTCCCCCGCGGCTGCTTCGCGAGCCATCCCGGTGGCCCGCAGCTCGGGCAGCTCGTGCAGGGCCATCCGGGCATCGCGGGCACGGATGTGCGGGAACGCCTTGGCGATGGAGTCGATCTCCCCCATCGGCATCCCGAGCGCCGCGCCCACGTCGCGGATGGCGTGACGGACCTTGTAGGTGTCCATCATCGAGACCATCGCGCACCGGTCGGTGCCGAAGCGATCGAGGATCGCGTCATAGACCTCGAGCCGACGCGCGGACTCCACGTCGATGTCGATGTCCGGCAGCGATTGACGCAGGGGCGAGAGGAACCGCTCCATCAGCAGGTGGTGCCGGATCGGGTCGACTCCGGAGATGCCCAGCAGGTAGTTGACCAGGCTGCCCGCACCCGAACCGCGTGCGGCACTGCGGATGCCGAGCTCGCGGACCATCGTGGTGATGTCGCCGACGGTGAGGAAGTAGGAGGCGAAGCCGAGCTGGCCGATCGTGGAGAGCTCGTCGTCGAGCCGCTTCCAGATCCGCTGGCGCGGGGCGGTGCCGTAGCGCCAGGAGACGGCCGCCTCGCACCTGGTCCGGAGCTCGCGGTCAGCGGGACCGAAGCCCTCGAACTCCGGGAAGTGCACCTCCCCGATCCCGAGGTCCGCACGCGGGTCGAGCACGCACTGGTCAGCGATCGTCCGCGTCGCAGCCAGCAGCTCGGTGGCCCCCCGGGAGGCAGACCCCTCCAGCCCGGCGAAGCGGCAGATCTCCTCGGCGACCTCGTGCATCTGCTTGCCGGACTTCAAGAACCCCTCGGCGTTGCCGCGGTCGAGGTGGCGCACGTCCATCGGCACCAACCGGCGGGTGGCGTCGAGCACGTCGACCGTCGGGGCGTCCAGCCGGTCGGCGTAGCGGACCGCGTTGGAGAGCACGGTGCTCACCCGCGCGGACCCACCGCCCCCGCGGGCCAGCCCGGCCATCCGGGCGGCGTGCGGGGAGGACCCGGGGCCGGTCCCGGGGAGCCGGTGGGAGACGACCTCGACCACGACCTGCTCGGGCCCGACCAGGTCGACCCAGCGCCGCAGCACCGCACGCCCGAGGTCGTCCCGCCTCAGCGTGGCGGCCCGACCCAGCTCCGAGGACGGCCCGAGCAGCACCCGGACGTCACGGCCGGCGACATGCTCGGCCACCAGCTCCGGGGTGCACACCGGGGTGCCCCGCTCCCCCGCCGCGTGGGTCGCCGAGACCAGCCGACACACCGCCGCCCACCCGGCCCGACCGCTCGCCAGGAAGGTGACCCGGGGCAGCCGAGGGTCGCGGGTGGCGCCACCCCGGGTGGGGGTGCGTGCGGGCGCGCTCCTGACTGCTGGCTCCTGGGACACGGCATAGGCCAGATCGACGCCGAGCACCGGGCGGATCCCTGCCGCCATGGCTGCCTTGACGAACCGGATCGCGCCGTAGGTGCCGTCCCGGTCGGTCAGCGCGAGCGTGTCCATCTCCTGCTCGGCGGCCCGCTCGACCAGGACGTGCGGGTGCGAGGCGCCGTACTGCAACGAGTAGCCCGATGCCACGTGCAGGTGCACGAAGGGATCAGCCATGACCGGTCCTGGAGCCGGTCATCTAGGCGACGCGGATCGGGACGTGCTCGGTCAGGCCCAAGGAGGTCTCCACCAGGGCCAGGAAGCGGTCGGCGTCCCGCACCAGGTCGTCGGTCTCCCGCTCGGTGACCGCCCGGCGCGACCCTGCTTCGGCTGCCGCGCGCTTGCTGGCACCTGCGGCGAAGAAGCTGGCCCACTCACTGAACTCGGGGGCCACCTCGGCGAGCAGCACCCAGGCGTTCTTCTGGGGGCGGCGCCGGTGCGGGACCGTCGGCTGGGCACGCGCGGCCAGCAGGGCGGCGGTCGCCCGCAGCGCGGAGACGTGGGCATGGGCGTAGCGCTCCGGCACGCTGGTGCTGGTGATCGCCTCCCGCAGCGACTCCGCGGCCCGCTCGAGGTAGGAGTGCGTCGCGGCGCTCAGGAAGTGGGGAGCTGGTGTTCATCGTCATCTCGGTTCTCATCAGGGCCGCCTCCTCAGTCCAGGGCCCGGACGAGCTGCCAACTGCCCTCGGACCAGCTGAAGACCAGGTCGAAGACCCCGTAGCCGGGGTCGTGCGCCGGGGACTGCTGGGCAGCGACCCTTCCCCGGGCCGCTGTCACCCGCCAGACCTCGCGCTCTTGGAGCAGGTCGGTGTCGACCGGGCGTCTCGCCGCCCACCAGGCGCCGGTCTCCACCCAGTGCCCGACCACCTCGCGCACCTGCCACAACCGTCCCCGCCACAGGAACTGCTCGGGATCCTCGTCTGCGCCCTTGCGCACCTCCACCAGATCGTCGTACCGCCGCACGTCGTGCTCCTCTTCGTGTCTCTCGCAGCCGTTCGACCCGCTGTCAGTGCCCTGGTGGAGGATGGGGGTCGAGGTCATCCCCCACCAGGACTTGATCGAACACGTGTTCGAACAACTCCAAGGTACACCCCTCCTCCGACAAGCCGTCAAGAGCAGATCCACGATCGGTGGGGAGGGCGCCGACGCGGGTGCTCCGCAGGTACGTTGCGTGCCATGACCGACCAGCACGCCGCCGAGCACGCCGCCATCGCCCGCTTCCGCGTCGAGCTCCGACGACGCAGACGGCACCGGCCGGATCGTCGTACTCCCCGACACCGTGCACACCGCCCAGCTCGCCGCCGACGCGCTCGGCTGCGAGGTCGGCGCGATCGCCAACAGCCTGCTCTTCACGGTGCCGACCGGGAACGGCGACGGCGAGCCGCTCCTGCTGCTGACCAGCGGTGCGCACCGGGTCGACACCGACAAGGTGGTGGCCTCCCTGGGACTGCCGGGCCTCGACCGCGCAAAGCCGGACTTCGTCCGCCGGCACACCGGCCAGGTCATCGGCGGGGTGTCCCCCTTCGACCACCCGGCTCCGGTGCGCACCTACCTCGACCCCTGGCTACGCCGCTACGAGGAGATCTGGGCCGCAGCCGGGCATCCCGCTGCGGTGTTCAGCAGCACCTTCCCCGAGCTGCAGCGCCTGACCGGGGCGGAGGAGCTCGAGGTGGCCTGAGGCCCGCTCAGGGGGCGCCGGAGCCCCCCGTAGGGTGACCCGCATGGCGCGGGTGGTGGTGATCGGGGGCGGGTACGGCGGACTCGCCAGCGCCGTACGACTCGCCAAGATCGGCCACGACGTGACCCTGCTGGAGGCCGGCGCCCGACTCGGTGGCGCCCTCGGCCACATCGAGAAGGACGGCTTCCGCTGGGACGCAGGTCCCACCCACACCCTCCTGCCCGCGGTGCTGCGCGACCTGTTCCGCAAGTCCGGCCGGGCCCTGGAGAAGGAGATCGAGCTGGTGCCGGTCGAGCCGATGGCTCGACACGTCTTCGACGACGACACCGTCCTCGACCTGCCCGGAGGCAGTCGCGCGGCCCAGATCGAGGCGGTCGACCGCGACCTCGGCGCAGGGCTCGGCGCCCAGTGGGCGGCCTACGTCGACACCTTCGCCGACGACTGGGAGGCGCTGCGCCGCGACTGGCTCGAGCGACCGTACTCCGCGGACCATGCGAGCAGGCACGCCAAGGCGCTGCTCTCCACCCGCCTCACCCTGAGCAAGCTGACCGCCAAGGCGCTCAAGGACGAGCGGCTGCGCCAGGTGGCGCGCTATCCGATGACCCTGGAGGGCCACGACCTGCGCAACGTGCCGGCCTGGATGGGCATGTGGACCTACGTCGAGCAGAACTTCGGCAGCTGGACCGTCCCCGGCGGCATGGGGTCGCTCGCAGACGCACTCACCTCCCGGCTGGCGACGCGTGGAGTCGTCGTCCTGCTCGACACCGCAGCGCTCGACCTCGAGCTCTCGGGCGGCCGGGTCGCGGGAGTCCGCACCGCGCACGGCCCGATCCCCGCCGACCACGTCGTGTGCGCCGTCGACCCCCGTCGGCTTCCCGCACTGGCCCCCCTCGTGGCGAGGACCATGCCGGTGATCCCGCCGGTCATCTCCCACCTCGGCATCGTCGGTGAGGTGCCGGACCTGCCGCACGAGGTGGTGCTCCACGGCGACCCGATGATGGTGGTGCGCACGGGCGGCCACGCGCCACCCGGTGCACACGCCTGGACCGTGCTCGGGCGGGGCAGCCTCGACCGAGGACATCGTCATCGCCATGCACCGCACCGGCGCGCGGGTGCGCGACCAGGTGGAGGTCCGCGTCGACCGGTCTCCGCGAGAGCAGGTGGAGCAGGGCGGCTCGCCGTACGGCGTGCTGTGGCAGGGGCGCAACACGGTCACCCGACGGCTGGGGCCCACGACCCCGGTCCCCGGCGTCTACCTGGCCGGCGCGCACGCGACTCCCGGCGCTGGGTTGCCCTGCGTGGGGCTCTCTGCGGCCCTGGTGGCCCAGTCGATCGGCCCAGCCTGACCCGACGTGGTGCCCCGCGGTGAGGTGAGAGCCCGCCACGGTCTACCGCATCTGGCGATGTGCGCGTGTCCGTGGACCATCGAGAGCGTGGAAGCCGCAGTGCGGTCTTGCAGCGCGGAGAGTGGCCGCCGTTCGATGATGAGGAGGATTGCACGACGTACTTGCTGCGTTGGCTGTACGCCGAAGAGTCCAGCCAAGTGGCAACAGACGTCTTTGAGATCGACCTCACGGCAGAGCGCCGACGACGGAAGCGGCCTTGGAAGACCGGAACTGCCGCCGATTGCGTGCGCTTCGGCCACCCGGACGTACCGCGGACCGCGGACCGCGCTCATAATCCCGATGTGCGCGCGTAGGGACGGAGGACGCTAGAGCGCAGCGAGTCGCTGGACGAGGGCGTGGCACAGGTCGGCGGTTGCGCCAGCGCCGAGGTCGTGAGTGACGGCTCCCTCGATGGCAAAGGTGACGACCGCGGTTTCGGCGTCGCGCCGAGCACCTGAAACCTCGATGGTCAACTGCTCCTCGAAGAGGGCTTCCACCTGCGTGTGGAAGCCGGAGTGCCACTCCGCGATCCGCGGCGACCGTTCCACGCGGGCGTGCACGGTGGCGACCAGGTGACGCACAGGCCTCAAGTTGTCGATGAGCCAGACGAACTGATGCGCTAGAGGTTGTTCGGCGACGGTTGCATGCTGCTGGAGGAGCAGGTTCAGGTACACATCGGCGACAGCGATGAACAGTTCGTCCTTGTCGCTGAAGTACCAGTACAGCGTATTCGGCGTGAGGCCCGCGGCGGCAGCGATCCGGCCCATCGAAGCCCCGTCGTAGCCCTCGGAGAGGAACAGCGAGCTGGCGGCGGCAACGATCTCGGCACGCTTGGCTTGCTTCGTCTGGTCTTGGCGGTTGCGTGGCACACCTCATCTTGACAGGCAATCAAGAGCAGTGCCAGCATCTCTTGTATACCAATCAAGAGGAGGTCGTCGTGAGTGAACGTCGAGAGCTGTTCTTCCCCTCAGGCGCGGATCGGTGCCACGCTTGGCTCTACCTGCCCGAAGGCGCGACTGAGGCCACTCCGGCACCAGTCCTGGTCATGGGACACGGCCTGGGGGCCATCAAAGAGATGCGTCTCGCCGCGTTCGCCGAGCGCTTCCAGGCCGAGGGGTACGCCTGTCTGGTCTTTGACTACCGCCACTTCGGGGAGAGCGGGGGCGAACCGCGGGAACTGCTGAGCATCCCGCGGCAGCGGGAAGACTGGCGGTCAGCGGTGGCGTTCGCGCGCACCCTGCCCGAGGTCAACCCCCGCTCCGTTGTGGCCTGGGGCACCTCGTTCGGCGGGGGACACGCCATCGTCACCGCTGCCGACGACCCCTCCATCGCTGCCTCGATCGCGCAGTGCCCGTTCACGGACGGGCTCGCGTCGCTGACGAAGATCCCGCCGAAAGCAGCTGCCCGCCTGACCCGCGCAGCGGTCCGCGACCTCCTCGCCGCCGCGACCAGACGCGAGCCCGTGCGCGTGCCCGTTGCCGCCCGCCCCGGCGACGTCGGCCTGATGAGCGCGGAGGACGTCACCGAAGGAGTCCTTGGGCTCCTCGAAGCATCCGGCCTCACCGAGGCCGAGTACAGGTCCCTTGTCCCGGCTCGCATCGGACTCGCCGTGCCACTCGCCAGACCGGGCCGCCGCGCCAAAGACCTCACCAAGCCAGCATTGTTCTGCGTCTGCGACCGCGACACCGTCGCCCCGGCAGCGGCCACACTGCGGCATGCCGCCAAAACACCCAATGGGGAGGTCCGCCGTTACGACGCCGGACATTTCGACATCTACATCGGCGACTACTTCGACCGCGTCATCACAGACCAGATCGCGTTTCTACGGCAGCACGTGCCTTCGCGCGTCACCGGCACAACGACCCGGGGCGACGCCCCGGGGGTTTAAGAGCCACACCGCTCGACGCTCACTCACCCATTCTTCCTCGGCCGGCGCAGCATGGAGACGTTCGTCCTCCGGAGTCAGTCGCAAGGTCATGGCCAGGCGCGCCTGATCAGCTGGAGTGGTTCGTTGATGGTGGGGCTCCTTGAGGAGCAGAGGTCATAGCATCGCTGGATGGGATCAGTCACTGCTCGACTTCCGACCGCACTGGTCGCGAGGTACCGAGCCGTGGACCGGGAGCTCATCGGCGCCCCCCTCGAGGTCGTGGACACGCCCAGCCATCTCGACGCGCTCACCGAGGACATCGGAAGGCGGGGCATCCTCGTCCCGCTCACCCTCCACTTCAACCGTGGCTTCGGCGCCCTCGACGGGAACCACCGGATCGCCGTCGCCCTCCGACTAGGGCTCTGCGACGTCCCGGTGACACTGACACGCGTGCCGGAACGGCCGCGACCGGCTCATGCGAAGTCGATGGCCCGCACCGATCTGGCCGCGATCGAGCGAGCCTTCGACCCAGCCGAGTCCTGATTGGTCAGGCTGCGGGCACCCAGGTGAGGTCGACGCGGTGGGTGCCGTTGCCGTCGGTGGTGTAGGTCCTGCCGTGGGGGGTGGTCCAGGTGAACCGGCCCTCGTGCTGGGTGACCTGCCAGCCGGCGTGGGTCTTGATCCGGTGGTGGTGGCGGGCCAGCTTGCCGAGGTTGGCCTGGCAGGTCTGGCCCGGTGGCCCGTGGGGGTCGTAGGCGTGCGTGTGGTCGCGGTCGAGCCTGCGGCTGGTGGAGGTGGCGAAGGGGAACACATCGGCCGGCTTGGACAGCTGGAGCCGTTCGTCGATCGCGGCGGGGACCTCGTAGCAGTCGGCCGCCATCCCGGCGTTGAGGTCGATCACCGGTCGCAGGCTGACCTGGCAGTGGCCCAGCACCTGGATCAGCTGCTGACGGGTCAGCGCGCCGAGTTCCTCGGCGCGGGTGACCCCACCACCGAGCAGCGCGGCGGGGGTGAGGTGCAGGTAGAGCACCGCTCGGGGACGCATCGCCGCGGCCGGGGCGGTGCGGATCGCCTCCGCCACCTGCTGATCGCAGGTGCTCTCGTGGGCGCCGACCATCAGCTTCAGCGCGGCCAACGGGTTGGCCAGGAGCTCGGCGGCGTCGGCGCGTAGGCAGTCCATCGACTGGGCACGCTGGGCCGGGTCGCCGTGCTCGGCCAGCAGGTGGGCGAGGTGGTCGATGGTGGTGGCGAGACGGTGGATGCCGGGGCTGGTGCCCTTGATCACCAGGACCCGGGTGCCGTGCTCGTCGCCTCGGCTGGTCCACACCAGCCGGGCGCAGGCGGCCTGCTCGGCCTGGCGTTCGGCCAGGGCCTGGTCGGCCGCGACCACGCGGGCGGCGACCAGGGCCAGCAGCCGCGCCGGGGGCAGGGTCGCGACCACCTCAGCGACCGACGTGTCGACCCACCGGGCTTGGTCATCGGTCAGGTCGGCGGTGGCGGCGGCGATCTTGCGGGCCACCCACACCTCGACCCGCCCCTCCGACAGGGCCGCCCACAGGTGCGGGAGCCGGTCGTGAGATGTCGACCGCATCGGCCATCCAACGGCGTCCCGCCAGCGGGTGCAGCGCGAGCGCGGCGGCGAACTCGGCGCCGACGTACTCATCGACCGGGAGCCCGACCGCGCCCAACAGGGTCGGGCGACGACGCGGATCAGCGAGCACCTCAGGGTCGGTGACCACGTGGGCCAGCGCCCACTCCCGGGCCAGCACCAGCCGCTCGAACTCCGCCGCCCGCACCGCGACCAGGTTGGCCTCCACCCGCGCCAGCACCTGGTGGGTCGCGGCCGTGGGTGTCGGGGGAACCGGGGTCATGCCCCCATTGTTCTACGAACACCTGTTCGAGTCAAGAGTTTTCGGTCCTCGGAGTCGGCTCTCCTGACTCACCAGCGCATGACCACGACAGGGTGGGCGCGACGACGAGTCAGCACCTGCTCGGCGGGTGCCTGGACTCGGCTTCGCACGCCCGACTCCTCAGCCGGCAGGCGGGGTCTCGCGACGGCAGCCTGCGCGTACGCACGTGTCCAGGGCCGCCACCCCACACTCAGAGAGGCCGACCCTGCGCCTGACGAGGGCTTCAGACCGGCAGCGAGAGCGCCGCGTAGATCTCGCGCGTCGCCTTGGAGCGGTTCAGGGTGTAGAAGTGCAGCCCGGGGGCGCCCGCGTCGATCAGGGCGTCGCACAGCTCGGTGGCGATCGCGATGCCCTCGGCGCGTACGGCGGCCGGGTCGTCCTTGAGCGGCTCGAGCCGGGCCATCACGTCGTCGGGGATCTCACGACCGGACAGCTCGACCATCTTGGCCATCGAGGTGAGAGTTCAGGATCGGCATGATGCCCGGGACGATCGGGAAGTCGACGCCCGCCGCGCCCGCGCGCTCCACCAGCCCGAGGTAGTCGGAGGCCCGCAGCACCATCTCGGTGACCGCGAACTCGGCACCGGCGTCGTGCTTGGCCTTGAGCACGGCCACGTCGTCGTCCAGCGAGACGGCGTCACGGTGGCCCTCGGGGAAGGCCGCGACGCCGATGGAGACGTCGGTGACCTCGCGGATGAACCGGACCAGGTCGGAGGCGTACTCGACACCGCCCTCGGTCGAGACCCATGCGGTCCCGGGACCGTCGAGGGGGTCGCCGCGCAGGGCGAGCACGTTGCGCACGCCGGCGTCGGTCAGCGAGGTCAGGATGCGGCTGAGCTCGTCGGTGGTGTGGCCGACGCAGGTCAGGTGCGCCATCGGCAGCATCGAGGTCTCGCGCGCGATCCGGCCGGTGATCGCGACCGTCCGGTCACGCGTGGTGCCACCGGCGCCGTAGGTGACCGAGACGAACGTCGGTCGCAGGGGCTCGAGCTCGCTGATCGAGCGCCAGAGGGTCTCCTCGCCGGCAGCGTCCTTGGGCGGGAAGAACTCGAAGGAGAAGGACCGACCGCCCTGTCGGAGCAGTTCACCGATGTGCACCGAGCCCTCAGACATGTACCCCAGAATACGGGTCTAGGCTCGCCGGATGACTTGGGAGCACGAAGGGTGGGACAGCGCGGGCTTCCGTGCTGACGTCGAGACGACGCTTCAGGCCTTCGTCAGCGCCCAGGCCGCCTGGCTGGGTCGACTCGGGCCCGACGCGCAGCGTCTCGTCGAGCATGCCCGCACGAGCGTGACCGGAGGGAAGCGGTTCCGGGCGGCCTTCTGCTGGTGGGGCTACCACGCCGTGGCCGAGCCCACGGAACGCGAGGCTCTGCTCCGCGCCTGCTCGGCCCTCGAGCTGCTGCACGCCAGCGCACTGGTCCACGACGACTACATGGACGCCTCCGACGTACGCCGTGGCCGCCCGGCCACCCATCGCGCCTTCGAGCAGCTGCACCGTCAGAACGGCTGGTCCGCGAGCGCGGAGCAGTACGGCGCCTCCGCGGCGATCCTGCTGGGCGACCTGCTGCTGAGCTGGTCCGACGAGCTGCTCCGAACCTGCGGGCTGCCGGCCCCCGTGGTCCTCGACGCCCTCGGGTACTTCGACCTGACCCGCAGCGAGGTGGTCACCGGGCAGTTCCTCGATGTCTCCGCGCAGGCACGCGGGGCAGCAGACGTGGACACCGCGATGACGGTGCTGCGCTACAAGTCGGCGAAGTACTCCATCGAGCGACCGCTGCACATCGGCGCGGCCCTGGCCGGGGCCAGCCCCGAGATGATCACCCAGCTCAGCCGGTTCGGGCTCCCGCTGGGCGAGGCCTTCCAGCTGCGTGACGACCTGCTCGGAGTCTTCGGCGACCCGGCCGTGACCGGCAAGCCGGCGGGCGACGACCTGATCGAGGGCAAGCGCACGGTCCTGGTCTCGCTGGCCCTGGACGCGCTGCCTGCGGCCGAGGCCAAGCTCCTCGACAGCGGTCTGGGCACGGCGCTCGACTCGACCCAGGTCGAGCGGCTGTGCCGGCTGATCGACGAGTCGGGGGCCAGGCAGCAGGTCGAGGCGGTGATCACCCAGCTCACCGAGCGCTCGCTGGCCGCTCTGGCCGCGGCTGACGTGACCGACCGGGCCCGCAGCGTGCTGACCGGGCTCGCGGCCGAGGCCACCCAACGCGCCGTGTGAGGGTGACTACAGCGCCAGCGCCTGTGCGCGCCGCTTGACCTCCGAGCCTCGGTTCTCCCGCAGGGCGTCGATCGGGCGACCGGGCAGGCGAGTCGTCCTGGGTGAACAGCCAGGTGAGCTTCTCGCGGTCGTCCCAGCCGCCGTCGGCGAGCATCGTCAGCAGCCCCGACACGCCCTTGACGATCTCACCCTCCATCAGCAGCTCCGCCGGGATCTGCTGACCGGCACCGGGCGCGGGCACCACGGCCGCCAGCTGGTGCTCACGGATCAGCGTGCGGATCCTGGTCACGCTCACGCCGAGCTCGGTGGCGGCTCCCTTCCAGTCCAGCCAGTGGGGAATCAGGGTCTGCAGGTCCGCTTCGGGAGTGTTCTCGCTCACGCACCCATGCTCCCACCACGCTCACCGGACCCTTCCACCTGCCGGATCTGAGGCGGTCGAGCCTCTAAAGTGACAGGTCAGTCGGGTTCCTTCCCCTGCCCGACCCTGGAGGCGATCGTGAACCGCACTGCCGACACGCTGATCGGTCGTGTCCTCGACGGCCGCTACCGCGTCGGCCCCAGGATCGCCCGAGGCGGGATGGCGACCGTCTACGAGGCCACCGACCTGCGACTGGACCGCACGGTGGCCGTCAAGGTGATGCACGAGGGCCTGGCCGAGGACGACGACTTCGTCCGCCGCTTCCAGCGCGAGGCCCGCTCCGCCGCCCGGTTGGCGCACCACAACGTGGTCGCGGTCTTCGACACCGGCGACGACAACGGGACGCTCTTCCTGGTGATGGAGTACGTCCCGGGGCTGACGATGCGCGACCTCATCCGCAAGGAGGCGCCGATGTCGCCGGCGCAGGTCGCTGGCGGTGATCGAGCCCGTGCTGAGTGCCCTGGCCGCCGCCCACGACGCCGGCATCCTGCACCGCGACGTGAAGCCCGAGAACGTCCTGATGGCCGACGACGGCCGCATCAAGGTCGCCGACTTCGGCCTCGCCCGCGCGATCAACTCCGAGACCCAGCACACCGCCACCGGAGGGGTGCTGATCGGCACGGTCTCCTACCTCTCCCCCGAGCTCGTGGTCAACGGCAAGGCCGACGCGCGCGCCGACGTCTACGCGGCCGGTGTGCTGATGTACGAGATGCTGACCGGGCGCAAGCCGCACATCGCCGCCAGCCCGATCCAGGTCGCCTACAAGCACGTCCACGAGGACATCCCGCCCCCGTCCGCCTCGACGCCGGGCATCCCGCCGTACGTCGACGCGCTCGTCGCCCGCGCCACGGCGCGCGACACCGCCCTGCGACCGGCCGACGCCCGGGTCCTGCTCCACCAGGTGCGCCGGGTCCGCAACGCGCTCGACCACGGCGTGGTCACCGACGCCGAGCTGATGGAGGACCTCACCCCCACGACCGCGATCGGGGGCGGCCACACGCCCACCGGCGAGCTGCCGGCGCAGATCATCGAGCCGCACGACCTGGTCGGCCTCGACCCGCCGCGGACCGACTCGTGGGACGACGGCGATGCTTCTACGACCAGGACCGCGACACCGACTCGATGCGGCCGTTCGCGGCGAGCGCGGCCCCAGACGGCCCGCGAGTCATCGCCCCGACCCCGGGTCGACCTGTCCCGAACCCCCGTCGCTCACGACGCGGCGTGTTCCTGCTGACGGCCGTCCTCGTGCTCGCGGTGGTCGCTGCGCTCGGCGGCTGGTACGTCGGCGTGGCCCGCTACACCGCCACCCCCGGAGTGCTCAACCTCAGCGAGTCGGCTGCCCGCGTACGGCTCGACAAGGCCGGTCTCTCGATGAAGGTCACCAAGGAGGCCTACACCGAGAACGTCCGCAAGGGCTACGTCATCTCCACCGACCCGGTGCCCGGTGACCGGGTGCTCAAGAACGGCACGGTCGGCGCCGTCATCTCTCTCGGCCCGGAGCGCTACGACGTGCCCGAAGGTCCGTGGCACGACGCTCGACGAGGCGCAGCAGACCCTCGACGAGGCCAAGCTCGCCTACGGCGAGGCCGTCGGTCGGTTCAGCGAGTCGGTGCCCCTCGGGCCGCGCCCTCGGAACCGATCCCGAGGCCGGCACCTCCCTGCGGCGCAACACCGCGGTGGACGTGCTGGTCAGCAAGGGCCCCCGGCCCATCAAGATCCCCGACTGGACCGGCAAGTCCGCCGCCCGCGCCGAGGCGGCCCTGGGCGCAGCTCGGCTTCGAGGTGAAGACCACCCAGGTCAACAGCGACACCGTGCGCAAGGGTCGCGTGGTCACCCAGAGCCCCGACTCCGGCACCGGTCAGCGCGAGGACGTCATCTCCCTGGTCGTCTCCGAGGGGCCGACGATGGTGGAGGTGCCGAACGTGATCGGGATGGGTCTGGAGGCGGCCAAGGAGCGGCTCGCGGCGGCGGGGTTCGAGGTCGAGGTGCGTCGCGCCAGCCTCTACGTGGGCGTGCAGTACGTCGTCTCGACCGACCCCGGACGGGGCAAGGACGCGGTCAAGGGCAGCACCGTGGTGCTCAGCATCGTCTGACCCCGGACCGAGCGAGGCCCTCGCCACGCCTGATCTGAGTGAACTTTCGTCACTCCAGTCACACTGGTAACGTCGTGACTTCGCCAGGTTGTGGAACCGATCGGGGTTCCGGTGGGGGGACTCCACCCGTGGCCCGTCGTTCGACGGAGGTACTCGTGTCTCGACCGCGCCCCATGCTGGGCACCCTCTCCTGGCCTCGCCTGGTCACCCGCCTCGTCGTGGTGGGTGCCGTCGCCGCCGGCACGCTGACCCCGGTAGCCGCCGGCGCCGCCCCTGGCCCGGCCACCCGGACCGCTCGATCGTGCGGCACACGGTCCGCCCCGGTGACACCGCGACCGGCCTCGCCGTGCGCTACCACGCCTGGACCGACGAGCTGCTCCGGCTGAACCGGCTCGGCTCCCAGGGACGCCTGCTACCGCGGCCAGGTCCTGAAGATCCCGGTGGTGATCTCGGCCGCGCGCAAGGCTCGCGCGAAGAAGGCGCAGCCCACCCGCAAGCACCGCTCCACCCGTCCCCCTCGACGGACCAGGCCCGGGCTGGTCCACCGCACGACCCCGCGCACCCGGTCGTGGCTGCACGCCGACATGTCCCGCAAGCAGGTGCGCACGCTCGTGGTCCGGATGGCCCGGCGTCACGGGGTGCCACCCCGGCTCGCGCTCGCCGTCGCCTGGCAGGAGTCCGGCTGGCAGCAGCGCCGGGTCTCCTCGGCCGGCGCTCTCGGCGTGATGCAGGTGATGCCGGACACCGGGCGCTGGATGAGGCTGTACGTCGGTCGGCCGCTGCGGCTGCGCGACGCCCACGACAACGTGCTCGCCGGCGTGATGACGCTGCGGGTGCTGCGCGCCTGGACCCGCAAGGACGACAGCGCGATCGCGGCCTACTACCAAGGCCTCGGCGCCGTGCGGCGACACGGCTTCTACAACGACACGAGGCGCTACGTCGCGGCCGTCCGGGCTCACGAGCGCCGGATCAGCCGCACGGGCAGCCCGTCTAGGCCGTCGGCCTGGTCTACGGCCCGGCCTCCTACCGGAGCGAGGAGGGCCACACCCCGGCCGGTCGGATCGGAGCAAGGAGATGCTCACAGTCGAGGAGTCGATCGTCATCGACAGGCCGCGCATGGAGGTCTGGGAGTTCATGACGGACCCGGAGAACGTGCCGGTCTACAACGCCAACGTCGTGGAGTACGAGGTCACCTCCGGGAGCACGCACGAGGTCGGCCGCAGGTGCCACGGGGTGGTCAGGGTCGCCGGACGCAAGCTCGAGCTCAACGACGAGCTGGTCGAGGTCGAGCCCGGGGTGCGAGGGAGGCTGGTCTCCGAGGACGCCACCATCCCCTACACCCTCGAGCTCAGCTACGCCGAGGAGGGCGACAGCACCAGAGTCACCTGGCACCAGGAGATGGAGTCCCTCAACGGGGTCTTCAAGTTCGCCGACCCGATCGTGCTGAAGCTCTACGCCCGCGACGTGCGCAACAGCCTGGACAAGATCAAGACCCTCCTGGAGTCCTGAGCCCTCGGTCGAGGGCCGTGCTCGGGGAGGGTTGACGGGTCGTTAGCCTGCGCTGCATGCCCCTGACCGAGCGCCGTACCACCCTGCTGGCCACGTTGGCCCTGCTGGCGATGACGGCCAGCTGGGGGTCGACGTTCTTCCTGATCCACGACCTGCTCGACCGGGTCCCGGTCCTGGACTTCCTGGCCGTGCGGTTCGCGGTCGCCTCGGTGGTGATGCTGATCGTCGCCCCCCGCGTCGTGGGGCGGCTCTCCCCGGCCAAGCGCCGCAGCGCCCTGGTCCTCGGCGCGCTCTACGGCCTGGCCCAGATCCTCCAGACGGCCGGGCTGGCGACCACCGCGGCCAGCGTCTCCGGCTTCATCACCGGGATGTACGTCGTGGCGACACCCGTGTTCGCGGCGGTGCTGCTGCGCACGCGCATCGGAGGGCTGACCTGGGGGGCGGTGCTGCTGGCCATCGCAGGGCTCGCCGTACTCACCTTGGGAGACCTCGGCAGCGGCCTCGGCATGGGGTACGGCGAAGCGCTCACGCTGATCGCGGCGATGCTCTACGCGCTGCACATCGTCGGGCTCGGCGCCTGGAGCACCGCGGCGGACGCGGTCGGCATGTCGATCCTGCAGATCGTGGTGATCGCGGTCATCTGCGGCGTCGCGGCGGCGCCGGGCGGGATCGTGCTGCCGTCGGGGACCGCCGACTGGCTCTCGGTGCTCTACATGGCGGTCTTCGCCGGCGCCGCGGCGATGCTCGGCCAGACCTGGGCGCAGGCCCACCTCGCACCGACCCGGACCGCGATCATCATGAGCATGGAGCCCGTCTTCGCCGCCTTCTTCGCGGTGCTGCTCGGTGGCGAGTCGGCCACCCAGCGGATGCTGCTCGGCGGCGCGCTGGTGCTCTCGGCCATGGTGATCGTCGAGCTCGTTCCCCGCCGCAAGATCGAGGCAGAGGTCTCACACATCGCGGTGTGACCGAGCCGGCCTTCCGCCGCCCGCATGGTGGACATCTAGTCCGTCATCCGGACGACCGACCTAATCTCGACCCATGGTCGTTGTGATGGCTCCAGGCGCCACCGAGGAACAGATCGCGCACGTCACCGAACGCGTCGAGGAGACGGGCGGGCAGGCGTTCGTCAGTCGCGGCGTGGTCCGCACGATCATCGGCCTCGTCGGCGACCTCGACTCCTTCCACGGCCTCAACCTGCGCAGCATGGCCGGGGTGCAGGACGTCTACCGGATCTCCGACCCGTTCAAGCTGGTCAGCCTCCAGCACCACCCGGGTCGCTCCACCGTGCACGTCGGCGCTCCTGGGCACGAGGTCCCGATCGGACCGGAGACCTTCACCTTCATCGCCGGTCCCTGTGCCGTGGAGTCGGCCCAGCAGACGCTCGAGGCGGCCGAGATGGCCAAGGCGGCCGGCGCCACGCTGCTGCGCGGAGGTGCCTTCAAGCCACGCACCTCGCCGTACGCCTTCCAGGGGCTCGGGGTGAAGGGGCTGGAGATCCTCGCCGACGTGCGCGAGGTCACCGGCCTGCCGGTGGTGACCGAGGTGGTGGACGCACGCGACGTCAGCGTGGTCGCCGAGCACGCCGACATGCTCCAGATCGGCACCCGCAACGCCGCCAACTTCGGCCTGCTCCAGGCCGTCGGGGAGTGCGGCAAGCCGGTGCTGCTCAAGCGCGGCATGACCGCGACCATCGAGGAGTGGCTGATGGCGGCGGAGTACGTCGCCCAGCGCGGCAACCTCGACGTGGTGCTGTGCGAGCGCGGCATCCGGACCTTCGAGCCGAGCACCCGCAACACCCTGGACATCTCGGCCGTACCGGTCGTCCAGGCGATCAGCCACCTGCCGATCATCGTCGACCCCTCGCACGCCGGCGGCCGGCGCGACCTGGTGGTCCCGCTCGCCCGCGCCGCGATCGCGGTCGGTGCGGACGGCGTCATCGTCGACGTGCACGGCGACCCCGAGCACGCCCTGTGCGACGGTCCCCAAGCCCTGTTCGGCGCCGACCTGCGCGCGCTCGCGCAGGCGGTCCGTCAGCTGCCGCCGGTCGTCGGCCGACGCACCTGACGCGGCCGCGCCTCAGGACAGGATCTGGGCGAGGACCTTCGCCGCCTGGTCGACGGCCGCACGGTCGACGTCGAGATGGGTCAGCAGCCGCACTCGCGTGGGACCGACCGCACCGACCAGCACCCCCTGCTCGCGAGCGGCGGTGACCACCGCCTGCGCATCGGGCACCTCGACCACGACGATGTTGGTCTCGGTCAGCGCCGGGTCCATGCCGCACGCCTCCGCGAGCACGCGAGCGTGCTCGTGGTCCTCGGCGAGCCGCTCGAGATGGTGGTCCAGGGCATAGAGCCCGGCCGCCGCGAGCACGCCCACCTGACGCATCCCGCCACCGAGCCGCTTGCGCAGGACCCGCGCGGCCGCGCACTGGTCGGCGGTGCCCAGCATCAGCGAGCCGATGGGGGCACCGAGCCCCTTGGACAGGCACACCGCCATCGTGTCGGCGACCGCACCCAGCGTGGCCAGCGGAGTGCCCGTCGCGACGTGCGCGTTCCAGATCCTCGCTCCGTCGATGTGCACCCTGCACCCGACCTCGTCGGCATAGGTCCGCAGCGCCTGCAGATCGGCCAGCGGCAGCACCGTCCCACCCGCGAAGTTGTGGGTGTCCTCGACCGAGATCGCCGTGGTGCGCACGAAGAACGGCCCCATGTCGGGGGCGTGCATGCTCGCGATCGCCTCGAGGTCGATCTGTCCCCGCGCGTCGGTCCAGGTGCGGCTGGTCAGGCCGGTGAACGCGCCGTGGGCGCCGAGCTCCGCGCGCAGGATGTGCGCCCGAGACTCACAGAGCACCTCCTGTCCCGGGCCCACGAGCGCCGCGAGCGCGAGCACGTTCGCCATCGAGCCGGTCGGGGTGAACAGCGCGTCCTCGTGACCGAACAGCGCAGCCACCCGCTCCTGGAGGCGGCCCACCGTGGGGTCCTCGCCGTAGACGTCGTCACCTACCTCCGCCTCGGCCATGGCACGGCGCATGCCGGCGCTGGGGCGGGTGACGGTGTCCGAGCGGAGGTCGATCATGGACCGAGCCTAGACGCCGCGATCACCGGAGCAGCCCCGGTGCCTCCCAGTCCGCGCCGCGCACGTGGTGGTCGAGGAAGGCCAGCACGGTCTGGTTCCAGATCTTGCTGTTCTGAGGTCGCAGCACCCAGTGGTTCTCGTCGGGGAAGTAGAGGAACCGGTGCGGCATCGAGCCGTCCTCCGGCTCGGCCCGGGCGGCCAGCTCCGACCACAGCCGCAGCGCCTCCCCGATCGGCACGCGGTAGTCCCTGTCGCCGTGGATCACCAGCATCGGGGTGACGATGTCGTCGACGAAGCGGTGCGGCGAGTTCGCTGCCTCCATCTCCGGGGTCATCTCGCGACCCCAGTACCAGGGGGCGTCGGTCGTGGGCCCGAACTGGTCCAGCGCCCAGATGCTGGCGTGGGTGACGACCGCCTTGAACCGATCGGTGTGCCCAGCGACCCAGTTGGCCATGTAGCCACCGAAGGAGCCACCCATGGCCGCGGTCCGGGTCTCGTCGATGTCCTCGCGCGCGACCGCGGCGTCGGTGGCCGCCATCAGGTCGGTGTACGGCGCCCCTCCCCAGCTCCCCCAGCCCCGGGAGAGGAAGTCGAGTCCGTAGCCGGTGGAGAGCCCGGGGTCGGGCAGCAGCACGGCGTACCCCTGCGCCACGGCGATCCACGGGTTCCATCGCCACGACCAGGTGTTCCACGAGCTCAGCGGACCTCCGTGGATCCACAGCAGCAGCGGCGCGGGCCGGGCGGCCGAGGCACCGGCGGGAAGCGCGAGCCAGGAGCGCACGCGCGCGCCGTCCGGCGCGGTCGTCTCCACGTCGCTCAGCGAGCCGGGCAGCTCCGGTGGCTCGCTCGGGCCCCGCAGCGCGATCGAGTGCTGGTCGGGGGTGGTCGGGTCCAGGCGCACCGGCCGCGCGGGTTCGGCGTACGACGTGCGCATCGCGTAGACGTGCCGGCCGTCGGGTGAGACCTGCACGTCGGAGTAGGCGAAGTCGTCGGCGGTCAGCCGGGTGACCTGCCCGGTGCCGACGTCCATCCGGAACACCGGCGCCCGGCCGTTCTCGTCGGCCGTCAGCACCAGTGCGTTCCCGTCGGGGGTCCACTCGATCGCGCCGTCGGGCCATCGGTCCCAGTCTCCGCTGAGGTCGCGCACCGCGCCGTCGGCCAGGGAGATCAGCACGACTCGCCGGTCAGGGGGCTGGTGGGGGGTTGAGCGCCTCTCGCGCACTGCGACCACCCGGCTGCCGTCCGGGCTCAGCCGAGGGCTGTCGAACTCCGCGCTCGGGTCGTCCGCGAGCAGGCGATGATCACCGGTCGCGACGTCCACCAGGGCGAGCGAGGTCCGCAGGCCTCCAGGCTCCGGCACGTTCCAGGTGGTGACGATCGTCGTGCCGTCGCGGCTCACGTCGTGATCGCCCTGCTCCAGCGCACGTCCGACGTGCGGGGTCAGGTCGGCGAGGTCGATCTTCGGATCGGCGCCGGCGTCGGTGAGCACCCCGGCGTACAGCCGCGGGGCCGCCGGCCCGAGGTCGGCGTCCCAGAACCGCACGGGTGCGCGGTCGTAGAGGACCGCGGAGACCAGCAGCTCCTTGCGCTGCTTGCGCAGAGCCTGCTCGGCCTCGGAGGAGGCCGAGCTCGCGAAGGTGTCCGAGGACAGCGTCACCGTGCCCGCGTCCGCAGCGACCCGGACGCTGTCCACCCCACCCGGTCGCGAGGCCACCACCCGGGCCTCGCCGCCACCCGGCGCGAGCAGCCAGAGCACGGCGACGTCGTCGTCAGCCCCCTCGTCAGGGTCCGCTTCCGGGTCGGGTCTGGTCGAGGTGAACAACAGCGACCCGTCGGGCAGGAAGGCCGCCGTGGACTCGCCCTTGGCGCTGCGGGTCAGTCGTCGCGCCGGGAGTGCTCCTGTCGGGTCGACCTCCCACAGCGCCGAGACGTACCTGGTCCGCTTGCGGTTCAGGGACTGGACGACCGTGACCAGCCGGGACCCGTCGGGCGAGAGCACCAGTCCCGACCCGCGGGGCAGGTCGAGGTAGGCGTCGAGGTCGTGGAACGGGGTGGAGGACGTCGAGGAGCTCACCGGTCCTGACTATCAGATCCCGGCGCCGTCCGTGTGCCGCAGGAAGCGTGCGTAGCGCTCCTCGATCTGCTCGATCGCCCGCGGCTCGACCAGCACCTGTCCGGCACGGGCCTCCGTCGCCGGCTTCTCCCCGGCCGCCCGCCAGCCCAGCCGGGCCGCCCCGAGCACGGTGGCGTCGCGCTGCTCACGCGGACACAGGGGTCGCCCCAGGACGTTCGCGAGGAGCTGGCGGAACACCGGCGAGCGGGTCCCTCCGCCGACGACGTCGATGACGTCGTCGGAGTCCGGCATGACCTCGAGCGAGCGCCGGATGCTGAACGCGACGCCCTCCAGCGCGGCCGCCAGCAGGTCGGCGCGGGTGGTGCCGAGAGCGACGTCGAACCAGCCCGCTCCCCCGGCGGGGACGCCCTTGGGCAACCGCTCCCCGGAGAAGTAGGGGAGGAAGCCCGGCAGCGCCTCGCGGGCGTCGTGGACCCGGTACAGGTCGTCCCAGTCGGCGTCCAGCAGGTCGACCACCCGCCCCAGCGCCAGCCCGGCGTTCATGATCGCGCCCATCGCGTACCAGCCCCCCAGGGCGTCGCGGTAGACGTGGTGCCGGACCTCGTCGGTGGGCCGAGGAGTGATGCCGGGCAGGACGAGCTGCGCGCCGGTGCCGACGGTCAGCACCGTCCGGTGGGACTCGGCATCCAGGCCCAGGAGCGTGGCCGCCACGTCGCTGCAGCCGACACTGACCGGGATGTCGGCGGGGAGCCCCCAGGTGGCCGCCGCATCGGCATCGAGCCCACCCGCTGCCGACTCCGCGGAGCGGACGGGAGGCAGCAGTCCTAGCGGAACTCCGGTCAGCTCGGCCGCCTCCGTGGACCAGCCGTCTGCCTGCACGTCCCACAGCAGGCTGGCGGAGGCATCCGAGGCGTCCGTGCACGGTGGCGTGCTGACCAGGCGCGAGCGCACCCAGTCCTTGGGCAGCACGAAGGCCGCGCTGCGCGCGACGGTCTCGGGTTCGTGCTCGGCCAGCCAGCTCAGCACGGGTCCGGGCATGCCAGGGGTGAGCGGGTTGGCCAGCCTGGCTCGCACCTTCCGAGGAAGGCCGGTCCACCGGTCCATCACCTCGCTCGCACGGGCGTCCGGCCACAGCACGGCCGGACGCGTCGCGAGCCCGGTCTCGTCGACGAGCACGGTGCCGTGCATCTGCCCGTCGATCCCGACCGCGACCACCTCCACTCCGGGGGTCGAGGCCAGCACCTCCGCCGTGGCCTGCTGGGCCGCTCGCTCCCACAGCGCTGGATCGGTCTCCGCCCATCCCGGATGCGGCGAGGCCACCGGGTAGCCACGGCTCGCCGAGGCCCGCACCGCACCGGACTCGTCGAGCAGGGCGACCTTGACCCCGCTGGTGCCGAGATCGACGCCGAGGGCGACGCGGGCGATCTCGTTGACCCGCTGCACCCTCAGGCCTTGCGCAGCATCTCGGCGACGAGGAAGGACAGCTCGAGCGACTGCACCCGGTTCAGGCGCGGGTCGCACACCGACTCGTAGCGGTTGCCGAGATCGACCTCGAGCAGCTCCTCGCCACCGCCGACGCACTCGGTCACGTCGTCGCCGGTGAGCTCGACGTGCAGGCCGTCCGGGCCAGGTGCCGACTGCGCGGTGCACGTCGAAGAAGCCCTGCACCTCCTCGATCACGTCGTCGAAGCGGCGGGTCTTGTAGCCGGAGGAGGCCTCGAAGGTGTTCCCGTGCATCGGGTCGCAGACCCAGGCCGCCTCGACACCGGCGGCGTGCACCTTCTCCAGCAGCGGAGGCAGGTGCTCGCGGATCTTCCCGGCCCCCATCCGGGTGATGAAGGTCAGCCGCCCGGCCTCGTTGGCGGGGTTGAGCTTCGCGGCCAGGGCGATCGCGTCGTCGGCGGTGGTGGTGGGCCCCAGCTTGACGCCGATCGGGTTCTGGATGCTGCTGAGCAGGCGCACGTGGGCCCCGTCGAGCTGGCGGGTGCGTTCACCGATCCACACGAAGTGGCTGGAGACGTCGTAGGGCAGCTGGGTGCGGCTGTCGATCCGGGTCAGGGCGTGCTCGTACTCCAGCACCAGCGCCTCGTGGCTGGAGTGGAAGTCGACGCGGTGGAACTCGTCGGGATCGGCACCGATGGCCTTCATGAAGTTCAGGGCCCGATCGATCTCGGCCGCCATCTGCTCGTACTTGCGACCCACCTCGGAGCCCAGGACGAAGTCGGTGTTCCAGGTGTGCACCTGACGCAGGTCGGCGTACCCACCGGTGACGAAGGCGCGCACGAGGTTCAGCGTGGCCGCCGACGCGTGGTAGACCTCCACCAGCCGCTGCGGGTCGTGCCGGCGCGCCTCGGCCGTGAAGTCGAAGCCGTTGACCGCATCGCCCCGGTACGCCGGCAGCGTCACCTCGCCACGGGTCTCCAGGTCCGAGGACCGCGGCTTGGCGTACTGGCCGGCCAGGCGACCCAGCTTGACCACCGGCACCGAGGCGGCGTAGGTCAGCACGACAGCCATCTGCAGCAGCACGCGCAGCTTGTTGCGGGTGTTGTCGGCCGTGACTCCGGCGAAGGTCTCGGCGCAGTCGCCGCCCTGGAGCAGGAACGCCTCACCGCGGGCGACGGCAGCGAGCTTGTCCTTGAGCGCGTCGCACTCCCCCGCGAACGACGAGTGGAGGCATCCGGCGGAGCCGGGTCACGGCCGCCTCGACGGCCGCGGGATCGCCGTACGTCGGCTGCTGCGCCGGCCCCATGGCATGCAGGGAGGCCAGGTCGGGAACTAGTTCAGACACCGCTCAAGACTACGTGTCGGGCACGGGACCCCGCACCGCGCGGCCCCCGCCGATCCGACGGGTCTCAGCCGAAGAAGACCTCGGCCTCGGCGTACTGCTCGGGCTTGACGAGCTTGAGCTCTCCGGTGCCCTCGGCCAGCGGCACCCGCACGATGTCGGTGCCGCGCAGCGCCACCATCATCCCGTAGTCCTTCTCGGCCACGGCGGTCACGGCCGAGAGCCCGAACCGGGTGGCGAGCCAGCGGTCGAAGGCGGTCGGCGTGCCGCCGCGCTGGACGTGGCCGAGCACGACCGCGCGCGCCTCCTTGCCGGTGCGGTCCTCGATCTCCTTGGCGAGGCGGTCGCCGATGCCGCCGAGGCGGACGTGCCCGAAGGCGTCCTTCTCGCCGCTGATCAGCGTCATGTCGCCGCCCTCGATCGGCATCGCGCCCTCGGAGACCACGATGATCGGCGAGTAGTGCGACTCGAACCGCTTCTGGACGTAGCCGCAGACCTTGTCGATGTCGAAGGGCTGCTCCGGGATCAGCACCACGTTGGCGCCGCCGGCGATCCCGGCGTGCAGCGCGATCCAGCCGGCGTGCCGGCCCATCACCTCGACCACGAGGACGCGGTGGTGCGACTCGGCGGTGGTGTGCAGCCGGTCGATGGCCTCCATCGCGATGTTCACCGCGGTGTCGAAGCCGAAGGTGAAGTCGGTGCCGGACAGGTCGTTGTCGATGGTCTTGGGGACGCCGACGACGTTGACGCCGAGGTCGGCGAGCTTGGTGGCCACCCCCAACGTGTCCTCGCCGCCGATGGCGATCAGCGCCTCGACCCCGTTGGCCGCGAGGTTCTCCTTGATCTTCTCCACGCCGTTCTCGATCTTGAACGGGTTGGTCCGCGACGACTTCAAGATCGTGCCGCCGCGCGGGAGGATGCCGCGCACCTGGTCGATCCCGAGCGGGGTGGTCACGTTCTCGAGCGGGCCTCGCCAGCCGTCGCGGAAGCCGATGAAGTCGAAGCCGTACTCCGTCACGCCCTTGCGTACGACGGCTCGGATCACAGCATTGAGTCCGGGGCAGTCGCCTCCACCGGTGAGTACTCCGACGCGCATGTCTCTCCTCAGGTCAGCTTCTTTGATCGTTCATATCCAACCGCGATCTGGCGCGCCCGTCCACCCGCGCCCCCGGACTTCAGGAATCGAGCCTCAGCGAGGTTCTCCTCGGCCCGCGTCCGGGCCCGGCTGGCCTCCTCGAGCACGCTCTGGGCGGCGGCCCTGACCTCCTCGACCTCCTCGAGCTCGTCGTCGACCTCATCGACGTCGTCCTCGATCGCCGCCAACCGTCGCCGGAGCTCGTCGGCCTCGCCCTGGAGCTGGAGTCGACGCGCGTTCAGCACCTCGACCTCGCCCTCCAGCTCGGCCAGTCGGTCGGTGGCCTCGGCGACCCTGACGTCAGCCTCCTCGAGGGCCTCCTCGGCGGCGGCGCGCTTCGCCCCGTCGTCCGGTACGACGTGCAGCTCAGCAGGCCCGGGCATCTCGTCCCCGGCGGAGCCGTCGACCGGCCCCTCCACCGGGACGGCGAGCACGTCCAGCCTCTCGGGTACGGCGACCACCGAGCCGACCTCGAGCTCGGAGACGCCGGTCGAGGTGAAGGCGGTGACCACCCGCCCCGTGCGCACCACCCGGGCGGCCTCCGGGTCGAGCATCGCCGCATTGAGCACGCCCTCGACCTGGTCGACCACAGGAGCGGTCAGCCGGACCCCGGCCTCGCGGGCCAGCGACCTGGCGCTGGAGGCGAGCGCGGCGGTGAGCTGGCGGCGCTGGCGCATGAGCGCGCGCAGCTCGTCACCGTCCAGCGCCTCCGCCGCGGCCCGCAGCGACTCCGCCAGCGCAAGCACCGAGTCGATCTGGCCGCTCTCGCGCCGAACCAGCAGGTTCACCGCCCAGGCGGCCACGGAGGGCTTCTTCAGCTTCTTGATCTGCGCCGCCAGGGCCTTGTCGGCGCACTCCCGGGCGGCGGCGTTGCGCGCGTCGGTGAACTCCTCCACGGGAAGGGCGTAGAGCCGGTCGGCGACGGCGGTCAGCTCATCCACCTGCGACCTCACCGACCATCAGCGGCAGGCGTCGACGACTCGGCGCACCCGACGGCCTGGTCCCGTGTCAGCTGGGCGTGGTGGAGAACTGCGGCTGTTTGCGCCGCACGGGTGGTCATGGACTGACGCTAGCGCCCCGGATCCCCTAGCCTGCCCCCATGCCGCTGCCGATCGAGGACTATGCCGCCATCGGTGACGGTCACACCGCCGCCCTGATCGGCATCGACGGCTCGCTGGACTGGCTCTGCCTGCCGCGGTTCGACTCCCCCGCCTGCTTCGCCGGGCTGCTGGGCACCGAGGAGAACGGCCACTGGCTGATCGGGCCGGCCGGCCAGCACACCGCCGTACGCCGCTACATCGACGACACGGCCGTCCTCGAGACCACCTACCGCACCGACTCCGGGGAGGTGCGGGTCACCGACCTGATGCCGACCGGCGAGCGGCGAGCGGACGTCGTACGCCGGGTGGAGGGGGTCCGTGGGACGGTCGCGATCCGGCACAGCCTGACCGTGCGCTTCGACTACGGCCGGATCCGCCCCTGGGTCCACCGCGAGCAGGTCGACGGCGTCCCGGCGATCGTCGCCGTCGCCGGGCCCGACAAGCTGGTGCTGACCGGCCCTCGGCTGCCGCCGGCCGTGGACGGGCACCACGAGGAGGTCTTCGAGGTCACGGCCGGAGACCGGCTGGACTTCACGCTCACCTGGATCCCGTCGTACCGTCCGATCCCCGAGGCCCTCGACGTCGACTCGCGCCTGTCCTGGACGCTGGAGGAGCAGCAGGACTGGGCCGACGCCCTCGAGTACACCGGCCCCTGGCGTCGGCAGGTGGTCCGGAGCCTGGTGACCCTGCGGGGCCTGACCCACGTCGACACCGGTGGCATCGTGGCTGCGCCGACCACCTCGCTCCCCGAGGACTTCGGCGGCGAGCGCAACTGGGACTACCGCTACTGCTGGTTGCGCGACGCGGCGCTCACGCTCGAGTCGCTGCTCGCCGCCGGGCGCGCCGACCACGCCCAGCACTGGCGCAACTGGCTGCTGCGCGCGATCGCGGGAGATCCCAAGGACATGCAGGTGATGTACACCGTCGACGGTGGCCGGCACATGCCGGAGATCGAGCTGGACCACCTCGCGGGGTACGCCGGCTCCCGACCGGTGCGCATCGGCAACGGCGCCGTGAACCAGCGCCAGAGCGACGTCCTCGGTGAGGTGATGTGCGCCCTGGCGATGGCCCGCAACCACGGGGTCGAGGAGACCCGGGACAGCTGGAGCCTCCAGCGCACCCTGGTCAACCAGCTCGCCGAGAACTGGCGCGAGCCGGACAACGGGCTGTGGGAGATCCGCGGCGCACAGCGGCACTTCACCCACAGCCGGGTGATGGTCTGGGCGGCGTTCAACTGCGCGATCGAGGGCGTCGAGAAACATGGGCTGCACGGCCCGGTCGACGAGTGGCGAGCCACCCGCGAGGAGGTGCGCGACGACGTGATGGCGCACGGGTACGACCCGGCGCGCAACACCTTCACCCAGCACTACGACACCGACGAGGTCGACGCCTCGCTCCTGGTGCTGCCCATGGTGCGGTTCATCGATGCCAAGGACCCGAAGATGGTGGGCACGATCGAGGCCGTCGAGAAGGACCTCCTCAAGGACGGGCTGCTGCTGCGCTACCGCACCGAGTCGGGCGTGGACGGCCTCGAGGGCGACGAGCACCCGTTCCTCGCCTGCTCGTTCTGGCTGGTCTCGGCCAAGGCCCTGGCCGGCCGGGTCGAGGAGGCCAGCGCCCTGATGCACCGCCTCGTCGCGCTCGGCAACGACGTCGGCCTGCTCAGTGAGGAGTACGACGTCGCCCGCGACCGGATGGTGGGCAACTTCCCGCAGGCGTTCTCCCATCTTGCGCTGGTCACCGCCGCGATGAACCTCCGGGAGGCGCGGTAGCCCCCCCGGCGGAGGCCATCGACAGCGGTCTAGTCCGACAAGACCGATCTAACGGTCAAAACACGACAAGAACCCCAGTGGGCAGCACACTTGTCATCTGAGCCGTCAATGGTCAGGGGGACAGCTGTTCACCGTGACCCCCGGGGGGATGCCACATGCAACACCGCGATCACCACCAGCCAGCACCGTCGCAGGACACCGCCGGCTCGCCCGTTCTGCGGATCCCGAGGCAGCGGCACGAGGTGGCCCACGCCAAGCCGGTCCAGCGCGCGGCTCCCGCGGACATTCCCCGCGAGGCCCGATGGCGGGCCAGTCACGTTCCGCGCACCCTCGCAGCCGGCGCCCTGGTGATCGGCGCGGTGGGCTTCCTCGAGCTGGTCCAGCGCTTCGTGGAGTCGCGCACGGTGACCGACGCGCTCTCGCTGATCCTGGGCCTGGCCGTTCTGGTGGGACTGTGGGCCGTGGTGATCGTGAGCACCCCCCAGGTCGTGCGCCTGAGCGGCTCATTGCTCACCGTCCGGAACAGTCGCGGATCAGAGACCTTCGACCTCGCCGACGCGCTCCAGCCGGTGGACCTGGTCGGGAACCCGCGCACCTCGCACTGGGCGGTGCTCCTGCACCGTCCCAACAGCCCCACGGTGGTCCTGCGCCGCAAGGACGTCGTCGCGACCGAGCTCGATCCCGTCGTACGGCACTACCGGATGGTCGCCACGAAGCGGCACAGCGAGCGCGACGCTCGGTTCAACCTCTGACTCGGCTCCCGACGGGGACCCCACGCGGGGGCCCTCCGACCGGACCGCCACCACTCCGGCGAGGATGAAGACTCCGCCGAGCAGCTGCACCAGTCGAGGCAGCTCTCCGAGCAGCACCCAGGCGAGCAGTACGGCGAAGAGCACCTCGGTCAGCCCGACGAACGAGGCGAGCTTGGCGCCGAGCACGCGCGTCGCGATGATGCCGGTGACGTAGGGGGTGGCGGCGGCGAACACCGCCAGCTCCGCCACCGCCACCCACGAGGGCACCAGCGTCCCGGCAAGCAGCGCGGGAGCGGAGCTGAAGCTCATCGGCAGTACGCCGAGGACTCCCAGCACGGCGAACCCGACGGAGGCGACCACCATCGCACCGGCAGCGAGCGCCAGTGGAGGCAGTGGCTCGGCGGCCTGGTGCCCGGAGAGCAGGAAGTAGGACGCGAGCCCGACGGCCGCGATCAGGCCCCACATCACGCCGAGACCGTTGACCTGCACGCCGCCGAACAGGTCGAGCACGAGCGCGAGTCCGGTCAGCGCCAGCAGGATGCCGATCACCGTGGGCGTCCTCGGAGGTCGACGCGCCAGCAGGCACTGCCAGGCGACGACCAGGACGAGGGCGAGGTACTCCAGCAGCAGCGCCACCCCCACGGGGAGGTACTGGACCGCGTAGAAGAAGGCGAGCTGAGGTACGGCGACGGCGGACACACCGTAGGCGACGACCTGCCGGTAGCCCATGCGCAGCAGGTACCAGCGACCGCGCAGCGCACGTACGGCGGGCACGAGCAGCACCAGGGAGGCCCCGGCGATCCGCACCAGCACCACCGAGCCGGGGGTCCAGCCGCTCTCCAGGAGCGACTTGGCGAACGGTCCCGCGGTCGCGAAGGTCGCCGCCGAGACCAGGGCGACCAGGATGCCGGTGGCGGTGGAGCGTGTGGACATCGGGGTCACCAACTTGTCAGGAGCAAACGACGCGAACACCGGTTACTCTAGGATCAAGCAACGTCAGGAGTCAAAGTGACTTTCGCCCATGACACCGAGATCGCCCTCATCGCCGCCGCCGCCCTGGTCAACACCGAGCCGGGAGGGGCGACTCGGGGAGGACACTCTCCACACCCCCGCCGATCTGGTGCGCTTCCTCGACGACGAGGGCTGGTTCGGCGGACGCGCCGGCGACCAGGCCGAGCTGGACGCCGTACTCGCCCTGCGGCCCCAGCTGCGGGCGCTGTGGACGCTCGCCGAGGTCGACCTCGTCGGGGTGATCAACCGGATCCTGGCCGATGCCCGCGCCGTTCCCCAGCTCGTCGACCACGACGGCCTGGGATGGCACATCCACGCGGTCCCCCACGACGCTCCGCTGGCCATCCGGATGGCGGTCGAGGCCGCGATGGCGTTCAGCGAGGTGCTGCGCAGCGGCGAGCTGGGCCGATTGAAGAGCTGCGCCGCCGAGGACTGTGACGGCGTGGTCGTCGACCTCTCCCGCAATCGCTCCCGGCGGTTCTGCGAGTCCGGGTGCGGCAACCGTGAGAACGTCCGCGCCTACCGGGACCGGCTCAAGAGCTAGGCGTGCGGCGCCGAGGCGGGAGCGTCGCGACGGTGCCGGAGCACGTCGCGCGCGAACTCCACCCCTGAGGTGCCGGTCAGCACGACCGCACCGAGCAGGAGCACCGCCGAGATCCACCACAGCACCAGGCCCGGAACTTCGAGCACGCCGGGCAGCAGGCCGAAGGGCGCGACGAACCCTCCCAACGCGACCGCCTGGAGCACCGTCTTGATCTTGCCGCTCCGCTTGGCCGGCATCACGACGTCCTTGGCGATGGAGAGCCGCGCGAACGTGACCGCCCACTCGCGCAGGAGCACCACGACCGTGATCACCCACCACAGCCACGCCGGGAGGAAGTCGTGGATGATCGCAAGCCCCACCAGGGCCATGCCGGTCATCGCCTTGTCCGCGATCGGGTCCGCGATCTTGCCGAAGTTGGTGATCAGGTTGTGTCGGCGGGCGATGTCACCGTCGATCTTGTCGGTGATCATCGCCAGGCAGAACAGCACGAAGGCCACCCAGCGCCAGGTCAGGTCTGCGCCACCGTCGTGCAGCAGCGCCCAGCCGAAGAAGGGGACCGTGACGATGCGCAGCGTGGTCAGCGCGTTGGGGACGTTCCAGTTGCTCCCCTGGGCGACGGTGTCGGTCATCGAGCCTCCTGCGCTTCGGCGACGAGGTCGACGCCCTCCGAGGCGACGACCCGCGCCGAGATCATGTCACCGACCTGGACCTGCGCGCCGACCGGCAGGGTGGTGGATCCGTCGACCTCAGGGCCCTGGTGGGCTGCTCGGCCCTCGGCCGTGAGGACCTCGGTCCCGTCGACGACCTCGGTGTGGATCGACTCCACCAGGACCTCGACGCGCTCACCGAGGCGCTCCTCGGCACGCTGGGCGGTCAGCTCCTCGGCCAGGGCGGTGACGTGGGCCACCCGCTCCCGGATCTCCTCGTCGTCGAGCTTGTCGGCGAAGCTCTCGGCCTCGGTGCCGTCCTCGTCGGAGTAGCCGAAGATGCCGATCGCATCGAGCCGCGCGTGGGTGAGGAAGTCGCACAGCACGTCGAGGTCGTGCTCGGTCTCGCCCGGGAAGCCGACGATGAAGTTCGAGCGGGCGCCGGCCTCGGGCGCCTGCAGTCGGGCCTGGTCGAGAAGTCCCAGGAACTGCTCGGAGTCGCCGAAGCGACGCATCCGCCGCAGGACCGGGTTGGAGGCGTGCTGGAAGGACAGGTCGAAGTAGGCCGCGACACCGGGGGTACGGGCGATCGCGGTGACCAGCCCGGGCCGGGTCTCGGCCGGCTGGAGGTAGGACACCCGCACTCGATCCACGCCGTCGATCCCGGCGAGCTCGGGCAGCAGCGTCTCGAGCAGGCGCAGGTCGCCGAGGTCCTTGCCGTACGACGTGGAGTTCTCGCTGACCAGGAACAGCTCACGAGCCCCCTGGTCGGCCAGCCAGCGCGCCTCGGTGAGCACGTCCGAGGGACGTCGCGAGACGAAGGAGCCCCGGAACATCGGGATCGCGCAGAACGTGCACCGACGGTCGCACCCCGAGGCCAGCTTCAGCGGTGCCATCGGACCGCTGTCGAGTCGACGGCGTCCTCCGTGGCCGGGCTGGTAGATGGGAGCCTCGATCCGGTCGGCCGGGGAGATCGGCAGCAGCTTGCGTCGGTCCTGGGGCGTGTGCGGGTGCACCTTCTCGCCGGCCAGGATCGAGCGGAGCCGGTCGGCGATGTCGGGGTAGTCGTCGAAGCCGAGCACCGCGTCGGCCTCGGGCATCGAGGTGGCCAGCTCGGAGCCATAGCGCTCGGCGAGGCACCCGACGGCCACGACGGCCTTGGTGAGGCTCGGGCGCCGTCGGAGCCCTTGAGGTCCGCTGCGGCCAGCAGCGTGTCGACGGAGTCCTTCTTGGCCGCCTCGACGAAGCCGCAGGTGTTCACCACCACCGTCTCGGCGTCGGCGGGGTCCTCCACGAGGCGGAACCCGCCCGCCTCGAGCCGCCCGGCCAGCTCCTCGGAGTCGACCTCGTTGCGGGCACAGCCCAGCGTGACCATCGCGACGGTGGTCGGCGAGGTGCTGGGGGGCGGGGTGGTGCTGGACGCTGCAGATGTCTTCATGGGCCCTGACGAGTATGACCGACGGCCCCTCGCATCACGAAAACGCCGACGGGCGCTAGCCGAACTGCTTGCTGTCCGCTGCCGACGAGGCGCCGACGGTGCCCTTGGTCTTGCCCAGGAACGAGACCTTCACCGCACCGCCGTTGCTGGCGGTCACGTCGAACGGCGCCAGCCCGATCACCTGCTGGCGCTGACCGTCGGGCAGCTTGCCGGCCCACAGGATCCGGCCGGAGCGGTCCCGGATCACCACCTGGGGGCTGGCGCCCGACGCGGAGACGGCGAGCGAGGCCAGGGTCGTCTTGGGGGCCTTGACGGTGTCCGCCTGCGCGAGTCCCGCCGAGTCGACGACGTTGGGAGTGGGGCTGACCAGCTCCTGCGGGGTGTCGTTGAAGACCCGGGCCACTCCCCAGACACCGGCCAGGGCGAGCACGCACGCTGCCAGGAGGGTCCAGCGGGGACCGGTGTGGGCCACCCGGACACCACCGCCGATGCCGCTGGCCAGCTCGGCCTCGAAGACCTGGCGAGCCTCGATCTCCGCCTGGGCGTAGCGGTCGTCGTAGAGGTCGAGGAGCTGTTGGGGGTCGAGCCCGAAGATCCGTGCCAGGGTCCGCAGGTGGCCACGGGCGTAGAAGTCGCCGCCGCAGGTCTCGAAGTCGTCGATCTCGATCGACTCGAGCACGTGCGGACGGATGCGGGTGCGCTCGCTCAGGGTGTCGATGCTCAGCCGGGCGCGGTGGCGCGCGGCCGCGATGATCGGGCCGATCACGGCCTCGGTGGCGGGCGTCGAGTCGGGTACGGTCACGTCCTCGACCCGGGCCACCACGGTCGGCCCGTCCGCGCTCCGCTGCACCGGAATCGGCGGTGGGGTCGGCAGCATCCGGACGGAGTCGCGGACCATCTCGAAGCGGGTGGCGACCTGGGGCTCGCGCCCTGGCTCGACCGGCTCGAACTCCGTCTCGGCGTCGGGCTCGGGCGTCTCGTCGGTGGGTGACTCGTCCTCGGGCGGGAGGTCCTCGGGCGAGGCCTCGTCGTCGGTCGCCGGGACATGCGGGTCAGCACCACGACCGGCGTCTGACCGCTGGCGAGGGCGTCGAGATCGCGGACCAGGTCACCGGTCAGGCCCTCGAAGTCCACCTTGGTGGTGCGGGCCAGCGGGACGACGTACGTCCTTGCTCGATGGCGGTGGGCTCGGAGGCGGCGTCCGCGGGTGTGGGGTGCACCACGATCTGGCCGTCACGCAGCCAGGAGGCGGGCGAGCGCACCTCCACCTGCCTGATGTCCTGCCAGCGCAGTCCGCTCCAGGTCTCCCCGTCCCGGACGCGCACGCCCAGCTCGTCGGCGACCATCAGGGGGGCGCGCCCGTCGCGGACCACGAGAAGCTGCACCACGGCGATCGACGGCCACCAGCAGGCACCAGCCGAAGGCGGCGAGCGAGCCGGTCTGGAGTGCGCGCGAGAACCAGGCCACCGTCATCACGGCGGCGGCCAGTGCCACCAGCGCCGCCAGCCTGGAGTTGTGTCGCACCGAAACGCCCATCACTGCTCCCCTTGGAGGTTCGAGATCACGTCATCGAGGTCGTCCGGCTTGATCATCACGTCACGCGCCTTCGAGCCCTCGCTGGGCCCGACGATCCCGCGACTCTCCAAGATGTCCATCAGCCGACCGGCCTTGGCGAAGCCGACGCGCAGCTTGCGCTGGAGCATCGAGGTGGAGCCGAACTGCGTCGAGACGACGAGCTCGATCGCCTGGACGACCAGGTCCATGTCGTCGCCGATGTCGTCGTCGAGGTCGCGCTTGGCCGCCGCCGGAGCGGTGACGTCGTCGCGGTAGTTCGGCTGGAGCTGGTCCGTGCACTGCTTGACCACCAGCGCGATCTCCGCCTCGGTGACCCAGGAGCCCTGGACCCGCACCGCCTTGGACGCACCCATCGGCAGGAACAGGCCGTCACCCTGGCCGACCAGCTTCTCGGCGCCCGGCTGGTCGAGGATCACTCGGCTGTCGGCGAGCGAGCTGGTCGCGAACGCGAGCCGCGAGGGCACGTTGGCCTTGATCAGGCCGGTGACCACATCGACGCTCGGTCGCTGGGTGGCCAGGATCAGGTGGATGCCGGCGGCCCGAGCCAGCTGGGTGATCCTGACGATCGCGTCCTCGACGTCGCGAGGCGCCACCATCATCAGGTCGGCGAGCTCGTCGACGACGACGCACAGGTAGGGGTACGGCGCGAGCAGCCGCTCGCTCCCCGCCGGGACCTGCACCTTGCCCGCCCGGACGGCCTTGTTGAAGTCGTCGACGTGCCGGAAGCCGAAGTTGGCGAGGTCGTCGTAGCGCATGTCCATCTCGCGCACGACCCAGGCCAGCGCCTCGGCGGCCTTCTTCGGGCTGGTGATGATCGGGGTGATCAGGTGCGGGATGCCCTCGTAGGCGTTCAGCTCGACCCGCTTCGGGTCGATCATGATCATCCGGACCTCGTCGGGGGTCGAGCGCATCAGGATCGAGGTGATCATCGAGTTGATGAAGCTCGACTTGCCCGAGCCGGTCGCGCCGGCCACCAGCAGGTGCGGCATCTTGGCGAGGTTGGCCACCACGAACCCGCCCTCGACGTCCTTGCCGAGGCCCACCACCATCGGGTGGTGGTCGTTGCGGGCGTTGTTGGAGCGCAGCACGTCCCCGAGCGAGACCACCTCCTTGTCGGTGTTCGGGGATCTCGATGCCGACCGCGGACTTGCCCGGGATCGGGCTGAGGATCCGCACGTCGGCCGAGGCCACCGCGTAGGAGATGTTGCGCTGGATGCCGGTGATCTTCTCGACCTTGACCGCCGGGCCGAGCTCGACGATGTAGCGGGTCACGGTGGGACCGCGGGTGTAGCCGGTCACCTGGGCGTCGATCTCGAACTCCTCGAGCACCTGGGTCAGCCGGCCGACCACGTCGTCGGAGGCCTTGGACCTCGCCTTGTGCACGGAGCCGGGCTTGAGCACCTGGCTGTCGGGCAGCGTGTAGGTGATGTCCCCGGAGAGCGAGAGCTGCTCGACGCGTGCCGGCAGCGGGGTGTGCGGCGGCGGCTCGAGGGCCTCGCCGGAGGAGGTGCCCTCGACGGCACCGGTGGGCTCCGCGTCGCTCGCGGCGTCGAGCGCCGGGTCGACGTCGCTTCGCGGCGCCCTTCTTGCGACGAGAGCGCCTGCCCAGCTCGCGGCCCTCGATGACCGGCGAGTCGTAGGCCGGGTCGCCCATCTCCGGGTCGATGTCGTCGTCGTTGCGCCGGGCCCGCGAGCGCTGTCGCCTGCGCCGGCACCGTCAGCTCGGGTACGGCGTCCTGCTCGCCGGGCAGCTGGCGACCCATCACCCGGTCGCCGAGCTCCCGCAGCCGTCCCGGGACCTGGTAGACCGGCGTGGCGGTGACCACCAGCAGACCGAAGGTGGCGAGCAGCAGCAGCAGCGGGACCACGACGTAGGCGGTCTGGAGCAGATCCAGCAGCAGCTTGGACACGACGAAGCCGATGGCTCCACCGGCCTGCTGGAGCGGGGCGGTGTCGCCGAGCTCGGGCTTGGGCGAGCCGTTGGCGATGTGCACGATGCCGAGCACGCCGAAGAGCAGGGAGCCCCAGCCGATGAGCTGGCGTCCCACGGGCCCGTTGCTCTCGGGGTCACGCAGGTTGCGCCAGGCGACGAAGCACAGCAGCAGCGGGACGAACCACGCCAGCAAGCCGACCGAGCCGGCCACGACGGTCCGGGTGAGGTCACCCAGGCCACCGGGCAGCTGCCACCAGACCGCAGCCGCGACCACGAGCGCGAGGCCCACCAGGAACAACCCGGCGCCGTCACGTCGGTGCTCGGGCTCGAGGCTGCTGGCGCTGTGCCCGATGCGGCGCACTCCGCCACCGATCGCGTGCGCGAGCCCCAGCCAGCCGGTGGCCAGGACGCGGGCGAGGGCGAAGAACACCCGCGCGATCGGCCCCGACCCGTTGCGCACGGCTCGTGGAGCGGGCCGAGCGCTCTTCTTCGCCGAGCCCCCGGTCGTTCTCGGGGCGGGCTTACGCCCTGCCTTGCTTCCAGACGCGCGGGCTCGCGAGGTCGAGCTCCCCTGTCCTGACTTGCGGACAGGAGTGCTCTTGCTGCGCGACGCCGCGGGGGAAGACGTACGGGTCGCCATGGTGGGAATCTACCTCGAAGACCTCATCTGTCCCTTGCGTCACACGCCGCACGGGCCGGTCTCGGTTCAGCGCTCCGCGTGGTCGCTGAGCAGCGGCAGCCGGAGCCGGAAGGTGCTGCCGAGGCCGAGCTCGGAGGCGACCACGATCTCGCCGCCGTGCAGCTGGGTGATCCGGCGCGAGATCGCCAGACCGAGGCCGGTGCCCGGGATCGAGAGCGCCTCGGGGTTGCTGGAACGGTGGAAGGCCGAGAACAGCTGGACCTGGTCGGCCGCGGAGATGCCCAGCCCGGTGTCGGCGCACAGCACGTGGGCGTGCGCACCCTCGATGCCGACCTCGAGCTGGACCGTCCCGCCGGGGCGGCTGTACTTGACGGCGTTGCTGGCCAGGTTGTCGATCACCTTGCCGAGGTCGTCGGGGTCCGCGGTCACCATGACCGGCTCGTCGGGCACCTTGAGGCTGATCGTGACCCGGCCCAGCTCGGCCTGCATGGTCAGCAGGTCCAGGCTCTGCTCCGCGAGCTTGCGCAGGTCGACCGGGGTGCGCACGGTCTCGCGCTTCTCCTGCATCTGCGAGTAGTTCAGCAGGTTGTGCACCAGCCGGTTCAGGCGCTCGGCGTTGCGGGAGATGGCCTCGATCGACCCGATGCCGGTGTTGAGGTCCTCGAGGAGCTCGATGTGCCCGATGATCGAGGTCAGTGGGGTCTTCAGCTCGTGGGAGATGGTCGCGATCAGCTCGCCCTTGTAGCGGTCGAGCTCCTGGAGCTCGCCGACGAGGTGCCGCTCGCGGTCGTAGAGCCGGGCGTTCAGGACGACCCGTCCCAGGGCCCGGCCGACCTCCATCACGGCTTCCTGCTGGTCCTGGGTCCAGGAGGCCACCGAGACGTCGCGGGCCAGCACCAGGTAGCCGAGCAGCTCCCGGCCGACCGCGACCGGCGCGAACATCAGGCTGTTGCCCTCGTAGTCGGTCAGCAGCTCGCGCATGAGCAGCTTCTGGGCGCGTCCAGACCGTCGTCGAGCTGGCAGACGTTGCCCTCGTCGATGACCACGGGCCGCCCGATCTCCCAGGCGCGAGCGGCGAGCAGGCTCTTGAGCTGCACCAGGTCGTGCCGGGACTCCCGGTCCTCGGGCGGGTAGGCCGCCGACTGCTCGACCTGGCCGAAGTCGCCGGAGGGGAAGCACCGGATCCACAGGTGCTCGGTCTGGAGATGGCGGGCGATGGCCTGGGCGGCCTCGCGCAGGGACAGGTCGAGCTTGGCGAGCTGACCCGCGGAGGAGACGGCGCGCACCATGTCGCCCATGCGCACCTGATCGCCGAGACGCTCCCGCTGCTGGGCGTTGTACATCGCCAGTCCGGCCTGGACCACGAACATCTCCAGGAGCTCGCGCTCCTCGCGGTTGGGGATCCGGTTGCCGGGCGGGAGGTCGACGGACATGTTGCCCAGGAGCTGGCCCGTGGCCGAGTAGAGCGGCGCGTAGAGCGCGTCCAGCGGGTGCCAGGCGTCGGGACCGGCGCTCGGCTCGAAGTCGGGGACCCAGGCGGACTCCTCGAGCGCGTCGGGCATCCGGTCGTGCGGCACGAAGCGGAGCACGCCCCACTCGTCGGCCTGGGCGAACTCGTTGAAGATCGAGGCCACCGGCGTACGCCGGCCGATGATCTGCTCCCGGACCGCCTCGGGGCCGGCCACGGTGGTCATCACGAAGGTGTCGTGCTCCAGGCGCGCGATCGCCGCGATGCCGTAGCCCAGCACCTCCACCACACCACGAGCGATCTCGTCGAGGACCTCGGACAGGTCTGTCGACGAGTTGACGCGAAGCATCAGCTCGTAGAGTCGGCGGAACCCCTCAGCACGAGGAGATTCGGTCAGTTGCATGCAGTCGGCTCCCGGGACCAGAAAGAAGGTCAGGGACCGTGGTGTGGTTCCCCACCGCTGATTCTAGGCGAAACGCCCAGATGCGTCGGTGGTTTAGCCCGGTTCGGGAAACCGGGCTGGAAACCGGTCCGGCCCGGACCCGCTGCTCAGGCCTCCAGCACGATCGGGATGATCATCGGCCGGCGCCGCAGCCGGCCGCCCACCCAGCGTCCGACCACGCGCCTGATGGTCTGCTGGAGCTGGTAGGAGTCGTCGACCCCCTCCGAGACCGCCTTGTTCAGGGCCGCGATGATCGGCTCCTTGATCTCGTCGAAGGTGGTGTCGTCCTCGGGGAAGCCACGGGCGTGGATCTCGGGCCCGCTGATCACCTTGCCGGTCTGGGAGTCGATCACCACGATCACCGAGATGAAGCCCTCCTCGCCGAGGATCCTGCGGTCCTTGAGCGAGGTCTCGGTGAGGTCACCCACCGAGCTGCCGTCGACGAAGACGTAGCCGCAGTCCACCTTGCCGGTGATCTTGGCCATGCCGTCGACCAGGTCGACCACGACACCGTCCTCGGCCATGACCACGCGGGCCGGGTCGATGCCGGTCGCCTTGGCGAGGTCGGCGTTGGCGATCATGTGCCGGATCTCGCCGTGCACCGGCATCACGTTGCGAGGCTTGACGATGTTGTAGCAGTAGAGCAGCTCACCGGCGCTGGCGTGCCCGCTCACGTGGACCAGCGCGTTGCCCTTGTGCACCACGTCCGCACCCCAGCGGGCCAGTCCGTTGATCACCCGGTAGACCGCGTTCTCGTTGCCCGGGATCAGCGACGAGGCGAGCACGACGGTGTCGCCACGCTCGATGTGCACGAAGTGGTGGTTGCGCTGGGCGATCCGGCTCAGCGCCGAGAGCGGCTCGCCCTGGGAGCCGGTGGACAGCAGCACCACCTTGTCCGGCGGCATGTCGGCGGTGGCCTTGGCATCGATGATCAGGCCGGGTGGGACGTCGAGATAGCCCAGGTCACGGGCGATTCCCATGTTGCGCACCATCGAGCGCCCCACGTAGGCCACCTTGCGGCCGTGCTCGGCGGCGGCGTCCATCACCTGCTGGACGCGGTGCACGTGGGAGGCGAAGCAGGCGACGATGATGCGCTTCTTGCTGGTGTGGAAGACCTGGTCCAGCACCGGGGCGATGTTCTTCTCCGAGGTGGTGAAGCCGGGGACCTCGGCGTTGGTGGAGTCGGTGAGGAACAGGTCGACCCCCTCCTCGCCCAGGCGCGCGAAGGCCCGCAGGTCGGTGATCCGCCCGTCGAGGGGGAGCTGGTCCATCTTGAAGTCGCCGGTGTGCAGCACCATCCCGGCGGGAGTGCGGATGGCGACGGCGAGCGCGTCCGGGATCGAGTGGTTCACCGCGACGAACTCGAGGTCGAAGGGCCCGAAGGCGATCCGGTCACCCTCGGCCACGATCGACTGGACCACGTCCTTGACCCGGTGCTCGCGCAGCTTGGGGCCGAGCAGGGCCAAGGTGAGCTGCGAGCCGACGAGCGGGATGTCGGAGCGCTCCCGCAGCAGGTAGGGCACCGCCCCGATGTGGTCCTCGTGCCCGTGGGTGAGCACCAGCGCCTCGACCGAGTCCAGCCGATCCCGGATCGCGTCGAAGTCGGGAAGGATCAGGTCGACACCGGGATGGTTCTCCTCGGGGAAGAGCACCCCGCAGTCGACGATCAGCAGCCGGCCGTCGTACTCGAAGACCGTCATGTTGCGACCGACCTCGCCCAGCCCGCCGAGCGCGATCACCCGCAGACCTCCCCTTCGGGAGGCTTCGGCGGGGCGGACAGCTCGGGATGCGGATGGCTCAAAGGAGACCTGCTCTGCTCAGTGCGGCACGGACGGCGTCGACCAGGGTGTCGTCCGCCTCCACGAGTGGAAGGCGGACCGCGCGGTTGTCGTGTACGCCGAGCAGCTGCATCGCTGCCTTCGCGGTCATCACACCCGGCGCCAGCCCCATGATGGCATCGACGACCGGGATCAGGTCGGCGTACACCTTCAGGGCGCCGTCGAGATCGTCCGCGTCGACGCGGGCCACCATGTCGGCGTACTGCTCGCCGGCGACGTGACCCACCACCGAGACGACGCCGGCTCCACCGTGGGTGAGCCAGCCGAGGTTGAGCACGTCGTCACCGCTGTAGTAGCTCAGGCCGGTCTCGGTCATGATGCGCACCCCGCGGAACAGGTCGCCGACCGCGTCCTTGACGGCCACGAACTTCTCGTTCTCGGCCACCCGCGCGAAGGTCTCCGGGGCGATCGTCACCCCGGTGCGACCGGGGATGTCGTAGAGCATGATCGGCAGGTCGCTGACGGCGGCGATGGCCTCGAAGTGCGCAGCGATCCCGGCCTGCGTGGGCTTGCTGTAGTAGGGCGAGACCAGCAGCGCCCCGTCGGCGCCGGCGGCCTCGGCCTGGCGCGCGAGCTCGATCGAGTGCGGGGTGTCGTTGGTGCCGATGCCCGCGATCACGGTGCACCGGTCTCCCACGGCGGCGATGACCGCGCGCAGGATCTCGCCGTCCTCGGCGACCGTGGTCGTCGGCGCCTCCCCGGTGGTGCCACTGACCACGAGCCCGTCGTTGCCGTGGTCGGCCAGATAGGTCGCCACCCGGGCGACGCCGTCGAGGTCGACGCTCCCGTCGGAGGTGAACGGCGTGACCATGGCGGTCAGCACCCGGCCGAAGGGAGCAGCAGGCAGGCTCATGGCCCTAGGTTATCGGTGACCGGCCGTCGGCGCGGAAGCCCACCGGGCGCCGGATCGCCCCCTATATTCAGCGCCATGAGCCAGAGCACTCCCCCACCGGACCCGAACCAGCCACCCGAGGGCGGCGAAGGAGCGGCCCGGGAGCCCTTCTACGGAGCGCCACCGCCGCAACCGCCGTCGTACTCCCCCGTGCCGCAGGCGGCCGCCGGGTCCTTCATGCTCGCCCACCTGGGCCAGGAGTACGGGCCCTACGGCTTCGGGCAGCTCCAGCAGATGGCGTCGAGCGGCCAGCTCAAGGGCGAGGCGATGCTCCGCGAGCTGTCCGGCGGCGGCTGGTTCCAGGCCAAGCACGTGCCCGGGCTGTTCTCGCAGCGGGACTGGCTCACCACGGTGCTGCTCTCCGGCTTCCTGGGCGCCTTCGGAGTCGACCGGTTCTACCTCGGCTACACCGGCCTCGGGATCCTCAAGCTGGTCACCCTGGGCGGCTGCGGCATCTGGCAGCTGATCGACCTGATCCTCGAGCTGCTGCGCAAGGTCCCTGACGCCGAGGGTCGTCCCCTGGGCTGAGGGCACGGCCCCGGTCAGCCGCCGGCAGCCCGCTCCAACCAGCGGATCTCCCACGGGGTCTGGTCGCCGAGGTGCTGCTCGCGCTGCGTCTCGCGCCATTCGGCCTCGTCGAACTCGGGGTAGTGGGTGTCTCCCTCGGGCTCGAGGTGCACCTCGGTCAGGATCTGGTGGGTCGCGAGGTCCATGGCGTCGCGGTAGATCCGCGCTCCGCCGCCGACCATCACGACGTCGTCGAGCTCGGCGCCCACCTCGACCGCCTCCTGGACCGACCGGGCGACCAGCACCCCGTCGTGGGCCCAGTCCGGGTCGCTGGTGACCACGATGCTCTGCCGGTCCGGCAGCGGCGTGCCGATGCCCTCGAACGTCGTCCGTCCCAGCACCAGCGGATGCCCGACCGTGACGCGCTTGAAGTGCGCGAAGTCGGCCGGGAGCCTCCAGGGGATGCCCCCGGACCGACCGATGACGCCGTTGGTGGCCCGCGCGGCGACGAGCACCACGCTCCGGCTTGCGCGCGTCATACCGAGATCGGGGCCTTGATCCCGGGGTGCGGGTCGTAGCCGTCGAGGACGATGTGCTCGAGGTCGAAGCCGTCGAGCGTGGTCACCGAGGGGTCCAGGCGCAGGGTCGGCAGGGGCCTCGGCTCCCGCGTCAGCTGGAGCTCGGCCTGCTCGAGATGGTTGAGGTACAGGTGCGCGTCGCCCAGCGTGTGCACGAAGTCGCCGACCTCCAGGCCGGTGACCTGGGCGACCATGTGGGTCAGCAGGGCGTACGACGCGATGTTGAACGGCACGCCGAGGAAGACGTCGGCCGATCGCTGGTAGAGCTGGCAGCTCAGCCTGCCGCCTCCCGGCGAGGGGGCGACGTAGAACTGGAACATCGTGTGGCACGGAGCCAGCGCCATGTCGGGGATGTCGGCGACGTTCCACGCCGAGACGATGTGGCGGCGCGAGTCGGGGTTGACCCGGATCTGCTCGACGACCTGCGCCAGCTGGTCGACGTGACGGCCGTCCGGCGTCGGCCACGACCGCCACTGGTGCCCGTAGATCGGGCCGAGGTCGCCGTCGGCGTCGGCCCACTCGTCCCAGATGGTGATGCCCCGGTCCTGGAGCCACTTCACGTTGGTGTCGCCGCGCATGAACCACAGCAGCTCACCGAAGATCGACCGGGTGTGCACCTTCTTGGTGGTCACCAGCGGAAACCCTGCGGAGAGGTCGAAGCGCATCTGGTGCCCGAAGACGCTGCGGGTGCCGGTGCCGGTGCGGTCGGACTTCTCGACGCCCTCGTCGAGGATCCGCCGGAGGAGATCGAGGTACGACTGCATGCGAACAAACTAACCCGTGCGAGGGTGGTCGCTCATGGTCATCGGAGTCGGTGCGGCGCTCGGTGCGGCGCTGCTGTTCGGCGTCGCGGCCGCCGTGCAGGCCGTCGCCGTACGCCGGACCCGGCTGTGGTCGCCGATGATGGGCTGGGTGGCGCTCGCCTACCTGCTCGGCTGGCTGATGCACCTCGTCGCCATCTCCCGACTGCCTCTCTACGTCGCCCAGGTCGCGATCGCCGGCTCGCTCGTGGTCACCACCCTGATCGCGGCCCACGTGGTGCACGAGCCGCTCGCGACCCGGCACTGGGTCGCGGTCGCTGCGGTGGTCGGCGGCGTCGGTCTGCTCGTGGCCGCGTCCGGAGGGGTGGGGAGCAACCTCTTCGACCAGGAGCGCACGCTGACGCTCTACGTCGCCGTCCTCGTGACACTCCTGCTCGGTCTCGGGGCGACGCGACTGCGTGGCGAGCGCAGCGGACTGGTGCTGGGGGTGCTCGGCGGCATCGCCTACGCGGGCTCACCGATCGCGACCAGGTCGCTGGTGGACCCGGCCTGGGACTGGGAGACGGTCGCGCCGGCGATCACGATCGGGCTGTTCGGCCTGCTCGGCTTCTGGCTCTACTCGCTGGCGCTGCAGCGCACCTCGGTCACCGCCGCCACGGCACCGCTGGTGCTGCTGGAGACGTTGGTGCCCGCGGCAGTCGGCGTGCTGGTCTTCGGCGACCAGGTCCGGCCGGGACTGGCTCCCCTGGCTCTCGGGGCTTCCTGCTCAGCACGCTGGGCGCGCTGGTGCTGTGCGGTGCGGAGTCGCGGCTCGAGCACATCGAGGAGCATCACCACGGCACGTCGCCGGACCGAGCGCCTGGACGTCGCGGACCGACCACCAGCCCGTCTGAGGACCGATGGTTGGATGGTGCCCATGCCCAGTGCCGACGTGTCCGCCCGTGTCGCCTGGGCGGAGGACGCCGCGGCCATCGCTGCCGTGCAGACGCGCGCCTGGCGTGCCTCCTACGCCGGGCTCCTGCCCGCCGAGGTGCTCGCGGCACTGGATCCCGAGCAGATCGCGGAGGGCTGGCGCCAGGCGCTCGGCCGTCCCGCGGACGCCCGCAACCGGGTCCTGGTCGGCCTGGAGCGCAACCTGGTCACCGGGTTCCTGGTCACCGGGCCGGCCACGGACCCCGACTGCGACCCGGTGTCGGTCGGTGAGCTCACCGACCTCACCGTCGACCCGCACAAGCGCGGCGCCGGTCACGGCTCCCGCCTGCTCCAGGCGGGCGTCGACACCCTGGTCGCCGACCGGTTCGAGACGTGCCGTGATGTGGCTGCCTGCGGGCGACGACGCGCTGCGCGCCTTCCTCACCAGCGGGGGCTGGGCACCCGACGGGGCGCACCGCACGCTGGACCTGCTCGGTGACGGCACCACGACCGTCAAGCAGGTCCGCCTGCACACGGCGCTGGTCGACTAGACGGATCGGGCGCAGTGGCCAGATCTCGGGGGCCTCGGGGGCCGTGGGACGCGGACGCACCCACGCGGGCGATCGTCCGTGACGGGATCGCCGTCGGCATCGCCACCGGCGCCTACGGGATCTCGTTCGGTGCCATCTCGGTCGTCAGCCGGTCTCGACGTGTGGCAGTCCTGCGCCCTCTCGCTGCTCGTGTTCACCGGAGCCTCGCAGTTCGCCCTGGTCGGGGTCATCGCCGCCGGCGGGAACCCGCTGTTCGGCGCCGTCTCCGGACTCCTCCTGGGCACCCGCAACACGCTCTACGGCCTCAAGGTGGCGCCCATGCTCGGCTGGCACGGCCGTCGGCGCGCCGCTGCCGCACACCTGCTGATCGACGAGTCCTCGGCGATGACCGTGACCCGCACGCACGCGCCGGCACGCCCGGGTCGGCTTCCTCTCGACCGGGGTCGCGGTGTTCGTGCTCTGGAACCTCGCGACCCTCGTCGGCGCCCTGGCCGGAGACTCCCTCGGCGATCCCCGCACCTACGGCCTCGACGCCGCGGTCGGGCGGAGCGTTCCTCGGGCTGCTGTGGCCACGGCTCGGCACGACGCCGTCAACCGGGTCGCCGCGGTGCTCGCCGCGGCCCTGGCCCTGGTGCTGGTGCCCGCTCACCCCGGCCGGCGTGCCGGTGCTGGCAGCCGCGGTGGTCGCCCTCGGCCTCGGCCTGCTCGGCCGCGGCGCGCCGACCGAGGAGCCGCGATGACCTGGGTGGCGATCCTGGGCTGCGCCGCCGGCTGCTACCTGCTCAAGCTCCTCGGCATGTCGGTGCCGGAGCGGGCGCTGGCCCACCCCGTGCTGCGCCGTACGGCCGACCTGCTGCCCGTCGTGCTCCTCGCCGCGCTGGTCGCGGTCCAGGTGCTCGCGACCAAGGACGCGGAGGGGTCCGGGCTGGGCGCGGACGCCCGGCTGGCCGGGCTGGGCGCCGCGGTCGTGGCGCTCCTGCTGCGAGCACCGTTCATCGTGGTGGTGCTCACCGCCGCGCTCACCGCGGCCCTCGTGCGCCAGCTCTGAGTCGGGCCCCGAGGAGGGGATGGGGAGCCCGTGTGCCCAGCACGTGCTCCCCATCCGGGGGCTCCTGACCTGCCCTGGGGGGAGGGAGATCAGGACACGGCGACCGCGCTCCATGCATCGGCTGCCGTGTTGTCTCGGGTGATGCTCGAACCGAGGAAGGGGGCCTCTCCCAGCGTGTGGACGATGCCCCCTTCTCGGAGGTTGGCGAGGGGGACGCAGATGCCCCCCTCACCGAACAAGACTGCCTTGGGTCAGGTGGCGTTTGCACCTTCACGAAACTGCGTTGCACAAACATGAAACGCTGCACGAACGCGCGAGGGCCTCGCTAGTCGAGGTCGAGGAAGTGCTCGAGTCCCACGGTCAGCCCGGGATGGTCGCCGATCTCGCGCAGTCCGAGCAGGACCCCGGGCGTGAACGAGGCGCGGTCCATCGAGTCGTGGCGCAGGGTGAGGGTCTCCCCCACGCCGCCCAGGATCACCTCCTGGTGCGCGACCAGACCGCGGATGCGCAGGCCGTGCACGCGGATGCCCTCGACGTCGGCGCCGCGGGCCCCGTCGAGGCCGGTCGAGGTGGCGTCCGGCGTGGGCCCCAGGCCCGCTGCCGCCCGGGCGCCCGCGATCAGCTCCGCCGTCCGCCGTGCGGTGCCCGAGGGAGCATCGGCCTTGTCCGGGTGGTGCAGCTCGATGATCTCGACGGACTCGTAGAACTTCGCGGCCTCCGTGGCGAAGCGCATCATCAGCACCGCACCGATCGAGAAGTTGGGGGCGACCAGGACGCCCGTGGAGCCGCTGGCGCCGAGCCAGCCGCGCAGGGTCTCCAGGCGGTCGGCGTCGAATCCGGTGGTGCCGACCACCGCGTGGATGCCGTGCGCGAGGCAGAACTCCAGGTTGTCCATCACCACGTCGGGGTGGGTGAAGTCGACGACCGCCTCGACGCCCTGGTCGACCAGCGCCCCCAGGTCGTCGTCCGCGTCGATGCGCGCGACCAGCTCGACGTCACCGTCGGTGCGCTGCGCCTCCTCGACCGCACTGCAGACTTCCCTGCCGACCTTGCCCAGCGCGCCCAGCACGCCCACCTTGAGAGTCACGGGGTCAGGCTATCGGCGAAGCCCGGGACGGGTGGCTCAGGAGGGCGGGCCGACGACGGCCAGCGTCTGCGGCCGGGTGTACAGGTCGCGCGCCAGCGTGTGCACGTCCTCCGGGGTGACCGCCTCGAGTCCGTCGAGCACCTCGTCGACGGAGCGCAGGCGACGCTGGAAGAGCTGGGACTCGCCGAGACGGGTCATCCGGGAGCCGCTGTCCTCCAGGCTGAGCACGAGGCCGCCGCGGGACTGGCCCTTGGCGCGCTCCACCTCTTCCTCGGTCAGGCCGGACTCGGCCACCTTGGCGAGCTCCTCGCGCACGACGCGGAGCAGCTCGTCGGCCTTGCTCGGAAGGGAGCCCGCTGCGACGCCGACCATGCCGGCGTCGGAGTAGCCGAGGCCGAAGGAGTAGACCGAGTAGGCCAGGCCCCGACGTTCCCGGACCTCCTGGAACAGCCGGGAGCTCGACCCTCCGCCGAGGGCGGACTGCAGGATGTTCAGCACGGAGCGGCGCGGGTCCGACCTGGTCAGGCCCTGGAGGCCGAGGACCACGTTGACCTGCTCGAAGGGCCGCGAGGCGGAGACCTCGCCGGACCGCAGGGGTCGCGGGCGCTCAGCGAGGCGAGGACCGGCAGGGCTGGGCGTCGCCCTGGAGGAAGCCGTTGCGCGAGAACGACTTCCGGACTCGGCGTACGACGTCGGCGTGGTCGATGTTGCCGGCCACCGCGATCGTCATCGTCTCGGGGCGGTAGCGCCGGGAGTAGTAGCCCTTGATCTGCGGGCGAGTGAGCGCCCGGATGGACTCGGCCGTCCCGGCGATCGGCCGGGCCAGCGGAGTGCCTGCCCAGGCCGTCGCGGCGAACAGGTTGTGCACCACGTCGTCGGGGTCGTCGTCGTGCATGGCGATCTCGTCGAGGATCACCTCGCGCTCGGCCTCGACGTCCTCCGCGGTGATCAGCGAGGACGTGAGCATGTCGCCGAGCACGTCGAGCGCCATCGGCAGCGCGTCGTCGAGCACCCGTGCGTGGTAGCAGGTGTACTCGCGCGCCGTGTAGGCGTTGAACTCTCCGCCGACCTCGTCGAAGGCGGCGGAGATGTCCATGGCCGAGCGGGTCGGGGTGCCCTTGAACAGGAGGTGCTCCAGGAAGTGCGACGCGCCGTTGAGCTGCGCCGCCTCGTCCCTGGACCCCACCTGTACGAACACCCCGACCGCCGCGGAGCGAACTCCCGGCATGTGCTCGGTGATGACGCGCAGACCGCCCTTCAGGACGGTCCGGCGTACGCCGTCAGGGAGACCCTTCAAGCTCGTCGGGTCACTCGTCGTCGTCGTCGGTCGAGTCGGACGTCGCAGCGTCCTCGTCGACAACCGGAATCAGGGAGAGCTTGCCGCGGTCGTCGATCTCACCGATCTGGACCTGGATCTTCTGGCCCACCGAGACGACGTCCTCGACGTTGTCGACGCGCTTGCCGCCGGCCAGCGAGCGCAGCTTGCTGATGTGCAGCAGGCCGTCCTTGCCGGGCAGCAGCGAGACGAAGGCGCCGAAGTTGGTCGTCTTCACCACGGTGCCGAGGTAGCGCTCGCCGACCTCGGGCATCGTCGGGTTGGCGATCGCGTTGACGGCCTGGCGGGCAGCCTCGGCAGCCTCACCGTTGGTCGCACCGATGTAGATCGTGCCGTCGTCCTCGATGGAGAGCGACGCACCGGTGTCGTCCTGGATCTGGTTGATGACCTTGCCCTTGGGCCCGATCACCTCGCCGATCTTGTCGACCGGGATGCGGACCGTGATGATGCGCGGCGCGTGCAGCGACATCTCCTCGGGCTCGGTGATCGCCTCGGCCATCACGTCGAGGATCGCCAGACGCGCGTCGCGCGCCTGGTTCAGCGCACCGGCCAGCACCTCGGCGGGGATGCCGTCGAGCTTGGTGTCGAGCTGGAGCGCGGTCACGAACTCGCGGGTGCCGGCGACCTTGAAGTCCATGTCGCCGAACGCGTCCTCGGCGCCGAGGATGTCCGTCAGGGCGACGTACTCGTGCTTGCCGTCGACCTCGCCGGAGATCAGGCCCATCGCGATGCCCGCGACCGAGGCCCGCAGCGGGACACCGGCCTGGAGCAGCGACAGGGTCGAGGCGCAGACCGAGCCCATCGAGGTGGAGCCGTTGGAGCCCATCGCCTCGGAGAGCTGACGGATCGCGTAGGGGAACTCCTCACGCGAGGGCAGCACGGGCAGGAGCGCACGACGCGCGAGCGCACCGTGGCCGACCTCGCGACGCTTCGGCGAGCCGACGCGGCCGGTCTCGCCCGTGGAGAACGGCGGGAAGACGTACTTGTGCATGTAGCGGCGCGTCTTCTCCGGGGAGAGCGTGTCCAGCTTCTGCTCCAGGGTCAGCATGTTCAGCGTGGTGACGCCCAGGATCTGGGTCTCGCCACGCTCGAAGAGTGCCGAACCGTGCACGCGCGGGATCACGCCGACCTCGGCGGACAGCGTCCGGATGTCGCTGAGCCCACGGCCGTCGATGCGGACCTTGTCGCGCAGCACGCGCTCGCGCACGAGGGACTTGTTCAGCGAGCGGAACGCCGCGCCGATCTCCTTCTCGCGACCCTCGAAGTCGCCGGCGATCTTCTCGAGCAAGCCGGCCTTGATGTCGTCGAGGCGGTCCTCGCGCTCCTGCTTGCCGCCGATGGTCAGCGCCTCGGCGGTGTCGGCCTTCACGGCGGACTCGACCGCTGCGTACACGTCGTCCTCGTACTCGAGGAAGACCGGGAAGTCCTGGACGGGCTTGGCGGCCTGCTTGGCGAGCTCGGCCTGCGCCTCGCACAGCTGCTTGATGAACGGCTTGGCGGCGTCCAGACCCTGGGCGACGATCTCCTCGGTCGGCGCCTGCGTGCCGGACTCGACGAGCCCCCACGCGGCCTCGGTGGCCTCGGCCTCGACCATCATGATGGCGACGTCACCGGTGTCGGTGACCCGACCGGCGACGACCATGTCGAAGACAGCGGTCTCGAGCTGGCTGTGGGTCGGGAACGCCACCCACTGGTTCTCGATCAGCGCGACGCGGGTGCCGCCGACGGGGCCGGAGAACGGCAGGCCGGAGAGCTGGGTGGACAGCGACGCCGCGTTGATCGCGAGTACGTCGTAGGGGTGGTCGGGGTCGAGCGCCATCACGGTGATGACGACCTGGACCTCGTTGCGCAGCCCCTTCTTGAAGGTGGGGCGCAGCGGGCGGTCGATCAGGCGGCAGGTGAGGATCGCGTCCTCGCCGGGACGGCCTTCGCTGCGGAAGAACGAGCCGGGGATCTGGCCCGCGGCGTACATCCGCTCCTCGACGTCGATCGTCAGGGGGAAGAAGTCGAAGTGGTCCTTGGGGTGCTTGCCGGCCGTGGTGGCCGACAGGATCATCGTCTCGTCGTCGAGGTAGGCGGTGACGGCACCGGCTGCCTGACGGGCGAGCAGACCGTGTTCGAACTTCACGGTGCGCTTGCCGAACTTGCCGTTGTCCAGAACTGTCTCGACAACTGTGATCTCGGGTCCCTCAGTCAAGGGCTTCCCTTTCTGTTTCGCGGAGCGAGCCGCGAGCTCTTGCGCCTCGGCGTCAGTGCCGGTCTTCGATCGAAGCCCACCGTGATGAACGGTGAGCCACTACCGGAGGCCGGCGTTCGCGGGCCGCTCCTGGGATGTGTGGTGTTCAGTTGTGGTCTAGCACAAACGCACCCACCCGCTGGGTGAGTGCGTCTCGTGTTTCAGCGCCGCAGGCCGAGGCGCGCGACGATCGAGCGGTAGCGCTCGATGTCGGTCTTCTCCATGTAGTTCAGGAGACGACGACGCTGGCCCACGAGCAGCAGCAGCCCACGACGGCTGTGGTGGTCGTGCTTGTGCTGCTTGAGGTGTTCGGTCAGGTGCGAGATGCGGTGGCTCAGGAGCGCGACCTGCACCTCGGGGGAACCGGTGTCGCCCTCGACGGTGGCGTACTCGGCGATGATCTTCTTCTTGGTGTCTGCGTCAGTACCAATCGACACGTTGAGCTACCCATCTCTCGTCTAGTTGCGCGGCGCGCCGGGGCCTGTTCACCCGGGCACTCTGAATCCGCGGCCGTTTCACGGCGGAAGTCGCCACTGAGGGCAACTTCACAAGGCTATCAGCGCACCGGCCGGGGCGGCTAATCGACCCACACCACCGTGCGAGGATCGCGTCATGACGAGCACCGAGTCCCCCGTGCCCACTCGACGGGTGCTGGCCGCCTGCAACCTGTGCGAGGCGATCTGCGGCCTCGAGCTCACCATCGAGGACCACCCGGACGGGCCCCAGGTCACCTCGGTGCGAGGCAACGAGAACGACCCGCTGTCCCGCGGCCACATCTGCCCCAAGGGGGTCGCGCTCGCGGACGTCTACTCCGACCCCGACCGGCTCCGGCGCCCGGTGAAGCGGGTCGGCGAGGGCCCGGGCGCCGAGTGGGTGGAGATCTCGTGGGACGAGGCCCTGGACCTGACCGCAGACGGGATCGCGGCCGCGCTCAACGAGCACGGCCGCAACGCGCTGGCCGTCTACCTGGGCAATCCCAACGCGCACTCGCTCGGCTCGCTGACCCACGGCGTGACCATGAACAAGACGTTCAAGACCCGCAACAAGTTCAGCGCCACCTCCGTGGACCAGCTGCCCCACCAGTTCGTCGCGTGGCAGCTCTTCGGGCACCAGCTGATGATCCCGATCGCCGACCTCGACCGGACCAGCTACTTCCTGGTCTTCGGCGCCAACCCGATGGCCTCCAACGGCTCGCTGATGACCGTGCCCGACTTCCCCCAGCGGCTGCGGGCGCTGAAGCAGCGTGGCGGACGGATGGTGGTGCTCGATCCTCGACGCACCGAGACGGCCAAGGTCGCCGACGAGCACCACTTCGTGCGACCGGGCACCGACGCCCTCGTGCTGCTGGCGATGCTGCACGTGCTGTTCGAGGAGGACCTGACCGACGCGCCGGAGTACGTGCGCGGAGTCGAGTCGGTCCGACTCGCCGTCGAGCAGTTCACTCCGGAGCACGCCGCCGAGGTCGCCGGCGTGTCCGCGGAGGAGATCCGGCGGATCACCCGCGAGTTCGCGGCCGCGGACGGCGCCGCGGCGTACGGGCGGGTGGGCGTGTCCACCCAGGACTTCGGCTCGGTCTGCCAGTGGGCGATCAGCTGCCTGAACATCCTGAGCGGCAACTTCGACCGTGAGGGCGGGGTGCTCTTCACCGAGCCGGCCATCGACATCGTCGGCAAGGCGCTCCTGGGCCGCGGTCACTTCGACGTCTGGCGCAGCCGGGTTCGGGGAGTGCCCGAGTTCGGTGGCGAGCTGCCGGTGAGCGTGCTCCGCGAGGAGATCGAGACACCCGGAGACGGACAGGTCCGCGCACTGCTGACGATCGCGGGGAACCCGGTGCTCTCCACCCCGGACGGCGACAGCCTCGGACGACGCCTTCGCGGGGCTGGACTTCATGGCGGCGGTCGACATCTACCTCAACGAGACCACCCGGCACGCCCGGGTGGTGCTGCCGCCCACCACAGCGCTGGAGCGCGAGCAGTACGACCTCGTCTTCCACACCCTGGCGGTGCGCAACACCGCGCGCTTCACCCCGCCGGTGTTCGAGAAGGCCGAGGGCGCCCTGCACGACTGGGAGATCTTCCGCGAGATCGCCCTGCGCACGTCCTCGAGGCTGAAGCAGAGGAAGTCGATGGCCAGGACCCTCACCGAGCGGGCCTCGCTGACCGTCAGCCCCACCACGATCGTCTCGACGCTCCTGCTCGCCGGACGGCGTACGACGATGCGGGCGCTGCGGAACCATCCTGAGGGAGTCGACCTGGGACCGCTGCGGCCCACGATGCCGGAGCGACTGCAGACCAAGGACCGGCTGATCCATCTGGCCCCCGACCTGGTCATGGCCGACGTCACCCGGCTGCGAGGCCGCGCGGCCGAGCAGTGGACCCGGGCCTCCTCGGACGGCGAGCTGCTGCTGATCGGGCGCCGGCACCAGCGCGACAACAACTCCTGGATGCACAACAGCGAACGTCTCACCCGGGGCCGAGTCGCGGCACCAGCTGCTGATGCACCCCGAGGACCTCGAGAGCCGCGGCCTCACCGACGGGACCCCGGTGACGGTGTCCTCGCGGGTGGGCGAGGTGGTCGTGGAGGTCCGCGCGACCGAGGACATGATGCGCGGCGTGGTCTCGCTGCCCCACGGCTACGGCCACGGCGCCGAGGGGATCCGCCTGCGCCACGCCGGCTCGGTCCCGGGGGTCTCGATCAACGACCTCACCGATCCTGCCGTCCTCGACGTCTCGGGCAACGCCGTGCTCAACGGCGTGCCGGTCACGGTGAGCTTCGGCCTGATCCGTCGGGGCCGACCGGATCGGGGTGTCTGCGCCGGGCGCTGTTTCGCCATACTGACATCGTGCAGACCACGATGCTCGCCGAGACCCTCGCAGCACTGCCGGCTCACCGCCGCGACCTCTTCGAGGCCCGTCTGGAGCGATGGCTGCCCGATCTCGAGGCCGCCCTGGTGCCGCTGTACGACGATCCGGGTCAGGTGCGCGACCGGCTGGTGGCCCTCGCCGCGACCGCGTTCGCGGCACGCTCCGAGGAGCTCCAGGCGCTGGACCTGCGACGCTCGCTGGCGCCCGACTGGTTCCAGCAACCGGACGTGGTCGGCTATGCGGCGTACACCGACCGCTTCGCGGGCACCCTCGCCGGGGTGGCCGAGCGCGCGCCCTACCTCGAGGACCTCGGCATCCGCTACCTGCACCTGATGCCGCTGCTGACGCCGCGGCCCGCGCCCAACGACGGCGGCTACGCGGTGCAGGACTACCGCAACGTACGTGCGGACCTCGGCACCGTCGCGGACCTGCGCGCACTCACCGACGCGCTCCGCGGTCGTGGGATCAGCCTGTGCCTGGACCTGGTGCTCAACCATGTCGCCAAGGAGCACGAGTGGGCGAGCCAAGGCGCAGGCGGGCGACCCGACCTATCGCGACTACTTCTTCGTCTTCGCCGACCGCTCCGTCCCCGACGCCTACGAGCGCACCCTGCCGGAGGTCTTCCCCGACTTCGCACCGGGCAACTTCACCTGGGACGACGGCCTCGACGGCTGGGTCTGGACGACGTTCAACGACTACCAGTGGGACGTCAACTGGGCCAACCCCGACGTCCTGTGCGAGTACGCCGACATCATCTTGAACCTCGCCAACGACGGGGTCGAGGTGTTCCGGCTCGACGCGATCGCGTTCACCTGGAAGCGGATGGGCACCGACTGCCAGAACCAGCCCGAGGTGCACGGGCTCACCCAGGCACTGCGCACCGTGACCCGGCTCGCCGCTCCGGCGACGCTGTTCAAGGCCGAGGCGATCGTCGGCCCCAAGGACCTGCTGGCCTACCTCGGGCAGGGAGAGCACCACGGCAAGGTGAGCGACCTGGCGTACCACAACGGGCTGATGGTCCAGATCTGGTCGATGCTCGCCAGCCGCGACGCGCGGTTGGCGGCCGCACGCCCTGCAGCAGCTCGCCGACGCGCCGAGCACCACCGCCTGGGTCACCTATGCACGCTGCCATGACGACATCGGGTGGGCGATCGACGACGGGGACGCCGCGCACATCGGCGCCAGCGGCTTCGGTCACCGCGCCTTCCTCTCGGACTTCTACGTCAACCAGCACCCGGGCTCATGGGCACGGGGACTGGTCTTCCAGGAGAACCCGTCGACAGGCGACCGGCGCGTGTCCGGCACCTTGGCCTCACTGGCCGGGCTGGAGGCCGGCGACCCGCTCGCCCCCGACCGGATCCGCCTCGCGCACGCGCTGGTGCTCGGGTTCGGCGGTCTGCCGGTGATCTGGATGGGTGACGAGCTCGGCCTGCTGAACGACCCCGACTGGGCCGAGGAGACCGACCACGCCGAGGACAACCGCTGGGTCCACCGACCGAGGATGCCGTGGCCGCCGCCGGAGGACGTCCACGGCATCAACGCCACTCTGCGCGCGCTGATCGCCGCGCGTCGCGACCTGCCTCAGCTCCATGCCGCCACCGCCGCCGAGGTGCTCGACCCGCACGACCCCGCGGTGCTGCTGGTCGCGCGTCGGCATCCCGCTGGGCACCATGCTCGGCGCCTACAACGTCGCCGATCGCCCCGCCCACGTGCCGCACCGCCTGCTGCTCGAGCTCGGGCTGGAGCCGGGCTGGGTCATCGACCGGATCACCGGCCGGGCACCGGAGTCCTGGGACGACGCGGTCCAGCTCCCGGCCTACGGCGCGCTCTGGCTGACCTCGACGACGGGTCACCTGGCCTGAGCCGGTCGGTGCGAGCCGGCTACTGCGGGAGGCCCAGTCGGCTGCGGGTCTCGACGACGTCCTGGTCCATCGTCTCGACCAGGGCCGCCACGCCCTCGAACTTGACCATCCCCCGGATGCGGGAGACGAAGGAGACCTCGACCAGCCTGTCGTAGAGGTCGAGGTCCGTCCGGTCGAGCACATAGGCCTCCGCGCGCCGGTCACGCTCACCGTCGAAGGTGGGGTTGGTGCCCACGCTGATCGCCGCCGGCATCGGCACCGGGTCCGCGGGTCGGTCGAGCACGGTCAGCCATCCGGCGTACACCCCGTCCGCGGGTGCGGCGAGACCCCGCGTCGAGACGTTGGCCGTCGGGTAGCCGAGCTCGCGACCGCGCTGCTCGCCGCGCAGCACCGGGCCCACGATGGAGTAGGGGCGGCCCAGGGCCTCGGCGGCGCCCTCGACGTCACCGCCGGCGAGACAGGTGCGCACGTACGTCGAGGACCACACCTGAGGTCCGCCGTCCAGGGCGACGCCGTCGACCCGGAAGTCCAGCGCCCGACCCGCCTCGGTCAGCAGGTTGACGTCGCCGGCCGCCTTCGCGCCGAAGCGGAAGTTGCCGCCCACGACCACGGCAGCGGCGTGCAGGCCCGTGACCAGCACCCGCTCGATGAACTCGTGCGGACTCCAGGCGGCGATCGCGCGCGAGAACGGGATCACCAGCACGTCGTCGACCCCGGCATCCGGCGAGCAGGGCGCACCGGCGCTCGATGTCGGTCAGCGCGAGCGGTGCGTGCTCGGGCCGCAGCACCGCGATCGGATGCGGGTCGAAGGTCACCGCCACCACCGGACAGGGAGTCGCGGTCGGCGAGCTCGCGAGCACGCCGGATCACGTGTCGGTGACCGAGATGGACACCGTCGAAGTTGCCGATGACGACCACCGCCCGACCGAGGTCGTCGGGCACGTCGTCCAGGGAACGCCAGATCCGCACGGCGTGAACACTACTGGCGGGCACCTCAGACGAAGACTGCGACCGCCCGGGCGAGCTCGTCGGCCTGCTCGTAGAGGGCGAGGAACTCCCCGTCGGGAGCGAACACGGCGACCGGACCCGGGCTGGGCAGGCTCGTCTCCAGCTTTCGCCCGAAGCGCACGTCCGCGGCCTCCTCGGCGCTGAGGGAGTACGCCGGGAAGCCGGACCTTGCCGCCTCGCCGATCGGCAGCGACGACCGAGCGCAGCCCCCTGCTGCACGGGTCTGCGCCTCCAGCCGCTCGGGGGTGTCGGCCAGGTCGAGCCCGAACGGGCCGACCGCCGTACGCCGCAGCGCCGTCAGGTGTCCGCCGGTGCCGAGGACCTGGCCCAGGTCTCGGGCGATGGCGCGCACGTAGGTGCCGCTGGAGCAGTGCACCGAGACGTCCACGTCGACGGACTCGGTGCCGAGCTGGAGCCGGTGCACCTCGATGGAGTCGATCTGGACACTGCGCGCGGCGAGCTCGACCTCCTCCCCCGCCCGCACCAGCTCGTAGGCACGCCGTCCGCCGACCTTGATCGCCGAGACCGACGACGGCACCTGGTCGACCTGGCCCACGAAGCCGCTCAGCGCCGTCAGCACGCCCTCGTCGGTGAGCGCGGTCGGTGGGTGCGGTCGCGACCACCTCGCCCTCGGCGTCGTCGGTCGTGGTGGAGGACCCCAGCCGGATGGTGGCGTCGTAGCGCTTGTCGGTGACCAGCAGGTGTCCGAGCAGCCGCGTGGCCCGGTTGACGCCCAGCACGAGCACGCCGGTGGCCATCGGGTCGAGCGTCCCCGCGTGGCCGACCTTGCGGGTGCCCAGCACCCGGCGTACGAGGGCGACGATGTCGTGCGAGGTGGGTCCCGCGGGCTTGTCGACGATGACCAGGCCGCTGTCGGTCGTCGGAGCGGGCCTCACCGGCTCACTCGTCCTCGAGCTCGGCGTCTTCTGCCTGCCTGCTCGCGAGGCTTCTTGTACGGATCGGGCTCCCCCGCGTAGGCGCCCGCCTTCGCCGAGGAGGCGACCGCGGCGTCGGAGGCGCGCACGCGCTCGAGCAGGTCGTCGATCTGGCGGGCGGTCTCGGGCAGCGCGTCGTGGATGAAGTCCAGCGTCGGCACGTGCCGCATGCCCAGCTGCTTGCCGACCTCGGAGCGGATCAGGCCCTTGGCCGAGGCCAGGGCCGCCGCCGTGCCCTCGAGGTCCTCGTCGGCCCCGAGGACGGTGTAGAAGATGGAGGCCTGCAAGGTGTCACCCGAGACGCGCACGTCGGTGATCGTGACGAAGCCCAGACGCGGGTCCTTGACTCGCCGGTCGAGCATCTCGGCCACGATGACCTGGATCCGATCAGCGATCTTCCTGACACGTGGGTTGCTCATCGCTTGGGCCTTGCTTTCCGTGCGGGTGGGGTGGTGCGCGGGTTCTGAGCGGGACATCCGGTCGGGGCCGTCGGAGAGCGACGACCCCGACCGGGGTGCCTCATGCTCGGGGGATCTCCTTCATCTCGAAGGCCTCGACGACATCGCCTTCCTTGATGTCGTTGAAGCCGCGCAGCACCAGGCCGCACTCGAAGCCCTCACGGACCTCGGAGGCGTCGTCCTTCTCACGCTTGAGCGAGGCCAGGTCGAGGCTGTCCGCCACCACCGAGCCGTCGCGGATGAGCCGGACCTTGGCGTTGCGCCGCAGCAGGCCACCGGTGACCATGCAGCCTGCGATGTTGCCGATCTTGGAGCTGCGGAAGATCGCGCGGATCTCCGCCTGTCCCAGGACGTGCTCCTCGTACTCGGGCTTGAGCATGCCCTTGAGCGCGGCCTCGATCTCCTCGATGGCGTTGTAGATCACCGAGTAGTACCGGATCTCGACGCCCTCGCGCTCGGCCATCTCGGTGGCCTTGCCCTGGGGGCGGACGTTGAACCCGATGATGATCGCGTCCGAGGCAGCGGCCAGGTCGACGTTGGTCTCGGTGATCGCACCGACACCGCGGTCGATGACGCGAAGCGACACCTCGTCGCCGACGTCGATCTTGGCCAGCGAGTCCTCGAGCGCCTCCACCGAGCCGGACACGTCGCCCTTCAGGATCAGGTTGAGCTCCTGGCTCGCACCCTTCTCCATGGAGGCCATGAAGTCCTCGAGGCTGCGACGCACGCGACGCTTGGCCTGCATGGCCGCACGCTCGCGCGCCTCTCGCTTCTCCGCGATCTGGCGGGCGATCCGGTCGTCCTCGACCACGATGAAGTTCTGACCGGCCCCGGGAACACCGGAGAGGCCGAGCACCATGGCGGGACGGGACGGGTCGGCCTGCTCGATGTTGTCGCCGTGCTCGTCGAGCATGGCGCGCACCCGGCCGTACGCCGGACCCGCCACGATCGAGTCGCCGACGCGCAGGGTGCCGCGCTGGACCAGGATGGTCGCCACCGGACCGCGACCGCGGTCCAGGTGCGCCTCGACCACGAGGCCCTGGGCGTCCTGGTCGGGGTTGGCCCGCAGGTCCAGCGAGGCGTCCGCGGTGAGCACGACGGCCTCGAGCAGCTTGTCGAGGTTCAGCTGGGACTTGGCCGAGACGTCGACGAACATCACGTCGCCGCCGTACTCCTCGGGGACCAGGCCGTACTCGGTCAGCTGTCCACGGACCTTGGTCGGGTCCGAGTCCGGCTTGTCGATCTTGTTGACGGCCACCACGATCGGCACGCCGGCCGCCTTGGCGTGGTTGAGCGCCTCGACCGTCTGCGGCATCACACCGTCGTCGGCGGCCACGACCAGCACCGCGATGTCGGTGGCCTGCGCACCACGAGCACGCATGGCGGTGAACGCCTCGTGACCCGGGGTGTCGATCAGGGTGATCCGACGCTCGGTGCCGTCGACCTCGGTGCGGACCTGGTAGGCACCGATGTGCTGGGTGATGCCACCGGCCTCCTTGTCGACGACGTTGGCTGTCCGCAACGCGTCGAGGAGCTTGGTCTTTCCGTGGTCGACGTGACCCATCACGGTCACGACCGGCGGACGGGCCTCGAGCATGTCCTCGTCGCCCTCGTCCGACCCGAACTGGAGGTCGAAGGAGTCGAGCAGCTCGCGGTCCTCGTCCTCGGGGGAGACGACCTCGACGGCGTAGTTGAGCTCCTCACCGAGGAGCTGGAGGGTGGCGTCGTTGACGGACTCGGTGGCGGTGACCATCTCGCCCAGGTGGAACAGCATCTGCACCAACGAGGCGGGGTCGACGCCGATCTTCTCGGCGAAGTCGGTCAGCGAGGCGCCACGCGCCAGGCGCACGGTCTCGCCGTTGCCCTTGCGGACGCGCATGCCGCCGATCGTCGGGGCTTCCATCTGCTCGAACTCTTGACGACGCGCGCGCTTGCTCTTGCGTCCACGACGTGACGGTCCACCGGGACGACCGAAGGCACCCTGGGTGCTGCCACGCTGACCGGGACGGCTGCGGCCGGGAGGGCCACCTGGACGGGCGCCGGGAGCACCACCGGGGGCCCCGCCGGGGCCGCCCATGCCACCACCGGGAGCACCACCGAAGCCGCCGCGGCCGGGAGGGCCACCGCGCGCCGGTGCGCCACCTGGGCCACCACGAGCTCCGCCGGGTCCGCCGGGACCACGGCCTCCGGGGCCACCGGGACCGGGACGTCCACCCGGTCCCCCACCGAAGGCGGCCGGGGACTTGGGCATCATCGCGGGGTTCGGACGGGGCATGCCGTCGCGTCCCGCCGGTGGGCGGGGCGGACGCTGCTGGTCGCTGCTCGGCGGCGGCGGGGTGCCGGGAGCCGGGCTGGGTGCGGCCCCGGGCGCGGGTGCCGGTCGGCTGCCCATGCCCTGGGTCGAGGAGAACGGGTTGTTGCCCGGACGCGGGGCGCCGGGGCGAGGAGCCCGGGGACCGGGCTTGAAGCCCGCACCCGCACTCGCGGCGGGGGCGGCGTCCTGGCCGTCGTCGGTGTCGGGCTGCACCACCTCGGGGGCCTGCGGGGGCACCTCGGCGGCGGGCGGGGCCACCTCCTGCGGGAGGTCGGGCTCGGGCTCGGGCGCCGCCTGGACGCGCGGCCGGGGGCCGGGCGTGAAGCGCGGGGCGGCCGGCTCGGCCTTGGCCGCGGGCTGCGCGACCTCGGGCTCGCTGGCAGGCGCGTCGGCCGTGGGGGCGGGGGCGGGCGGAGCCGCCTCAGACCACTGGCTCGGCACCCTTCGCGGGAGCCTTCTTGGCTGCCTTCTTCGCTGCCTTGGCCTCGGCCTTGGCAAGCAGGTCGGCGCCGTACTTGGCTTCGAACTTCTTCTCGACGGGGGGCTCCACCGTCGAGCTCGGTGCCTTCACGAACTCACCGAGATCGTTCAGCATCTTCAAGACGTCCTTGGACGGGACGTCGTACTTCTTGGCGAGTTCATGGACTCGGACCTTGGCCACGTGGTTCCTCCTGGTCCGAGTCCCTGGATTTCAGGCAGGGAAGCTGCGGACCGCTAGTTGATGTGCATTCTCATCGCGCTGTACTCATTGCGAGGGGTCTCATCGCAGGCTCATGAGCTGATGCTCCAGTTCTTGTGGTCGGTGCTGACTGAGACGGTCTACCGCTGCCCGAGGTGCTCCCGCAACCGCTCGAGGCTCAGTGCTCCCCGGACCCTGGCATCATGCCGGAGGGCCCGCGCAAAGGCACGTTTGCGCTCAGCGAGTGCGAGACATTCGGTCGTCGGGTGAAGGTGCGCCCCACGTCCGGGTGCGGTGCCACGTGGATCAGGCACGACGAACCAGGACTCAGACCTCGGATCCTGCTGGTTCTCCGTGTCCGTTCCCACGACGATCCGCAACAACTCACGCTTGGTGGCTCGCACCCGGCAACCGATGCACGTCCGTACGGGAACGTCAGTGCGCTTCGACTCGCCAAGTTGTGGAACCACCGGCCAACACTCTACCGGGGTCGCGCCGCTTATCCGAAACCCGGAAGGCTCACACCTTCGGCAGGGGTGGCGCCACCGGCGCCTCGTCGGACCGGATGTCGATGCGCCATCCGGTCATTCGTGCGGCCAGGCGAGCGTTCTGCCCCTCCTTGCCGATCGCGAGCGAGAGCTGGAAGTCCGGGACCACCACCCGCGCCGACCGGGTTGCCTCGTCGACCACGGTCACGCTGGAGACTCGCGCGGGGCTGAGGGCGTTGCCGACCAGGGTCGCAGGGTCGTCGGACCAGTCGATGATGTCGATCTTCTCGCCGTGCAGCTCGTTCATCACGGCGCGGACACGTTGGCCCATCGGCCCGATGCAGGAACCCTTGGCGTTGACTCCGGGAACGTTCGACCGCACCGCGATCTTGGTGCGGTGACCGGCTTCGCGCGCGATCCCGCAGATCTCGACCGTGCCGTCCGCGATCTCGGGCACCTCGAGGGCGAAGAGCTTCTTGACCAGGCTCGGGTGGGTTCGCGAGAGCATCACCTGCGGGCCTCGCATGCCCTTGCGCACGCTGATCACCAGGCACTTGATCCGGGTGCCGTGCGAGTAGTCCTCGTCGGGGACCCGCTCCCCGGAGGGCAGCAGCGCCTCGAGCTTGCCGAGGTCGACCATCACGTCGTCGCGGTTGCGACCCTGCTGGATCAGCCCGGAGACGATGTCGCCCTCCTTGCCGGCGAACTCCCCGAACTTGCGCTCGTCCTCGGCGTCGCGCAGACGCTGCAGCATGATCTGCTTCGCCGTGGTGGCGGCGATCCGGCCGAACCCCTCGGGCGTGTCCTCGTACTCCGCGATGACGTTGCCGTCCTCGTCCTTCTCCTGCGCCATCACCGTGACGTGACCGGTCTTGCGGTCCAGCGCGATCCGGGCGTTCTCCTGGCCCTCGTGCGACTTGTGGTACGCCGTCAGCAGGGCCTGCTCGATGGCCTCGACCAACACGTCGAAGGAGATCTCCTTCTCCCGCTCCAGCATCCTCAGGATGCTCATGTCGATGTCCATCAGACTGACTCCTTCTTGAACTCGATCTGGATCTTGGCCTTGCGCACCTCGGCGTACGGCACGAGTCGTTCGACGCCTTCGACGTCGAGCGCCGCACCCTCGTCGTCGCTCCGGGTGATCCGGCCGGTCACCGGCTCGGCCTCCGCGAACGTCACCGTGACCAGCCGGCCGACGTTGCGCCGCCAGTGCCGGGGCAGGGTGAGCGGGCGGTCCACTCCCGGGGAGGAGACCTCCAGGGTGTAGGACTGCTTGCCCATCAGGTCGGTCTCGTCGAGCACACGGGAGACCTCACGGGTGGCGTCGGCGATGTCATCCATCGTGACCCCGCCGTCCCGGTCGATGGCCACCCGAAGGATGCGTCGCTTTCCGGCGCTCGAGAGGTCGACGGCCTCGAGATCCAGGCCGAGGTCCTCGATCGGGCCGGTCAGCTTGTCAGCGAGGCGATCTCTGGTGTCTGCCACGGGCATGGCTCCTGACCTCCTTGCTGTGCTGTTGTGTGGCCTCCACCCTAACGCGAATCGCCACACGCACCGTCCACCCGGAGTGCGGGCGGCGGGGCGCCCTACTATTCGTCCGTGGTCGATTTTTCCGCCTCCGGCGCCAGCGACGGCGCCGTCTCGAGACGGATGCTCCTGGCCGTCGGCGCCGGGCTGAGCGGACTGGCCCTGGTCGGCTGCGAGACCGGGACGCCGGATCCCGGTCGCGAGGCTCCGACCGCCCCCGCCGAGCTGGCTCCCGATGTCGCGGTGGCGACCCGGGCACTCGCCGAGATCACGGCGGTGCGCACCGCGGTGCTGAGCACGCTGAGGCGCTTCCCCGACTCGCGTTCACGGCTGGGGGCGCTGCTCGCGATGCACCGCGCCCACGAGGCCTCGCTCGCCGACGCCGTACCCGATCGGGCGCGACCCTCGTCGGCGCCCACGCCCTACGTCGTGCCGCGCAGACGCGAGGTCGCCGTGGCGAGACTCACCGAGCGAGAGCAGCAGCTGCACACCACCTTGGACCGGCTGGCCGTGCGTGCGCAGAGCGGGGACTTCGCCAGGCTCCTGGCCAGCATGGGCGCCGCGGTCACCCAGCACCTGGCGTTCTCGCCATGACCCCGGTCGAGGCGCTGCAGAAGGCGCTGGCCGCGGAGCACGCCGCGGTCCACCTCTACGGGCTTCTCGGCGCCCAGTCCTCCAAGTCGCGCCAGCCGGCCCTGTTCGCCAGGCTCGAGCGGACCTACGCCGCCCACCGAGCCTCACGCGACCGGTTGACGGTGATGGTCTCGGCCAAGGGAGCCGACCCCGTCGCCGCCGAGGTGGACTACGAGGTGCCCGGGCCCGACCACCACCGCCACCCAGATCGAGGCGGTGGCCCGCACCCTCGAGCGTCGGGTGACCCGCACCTACGGCGAGCTCGTCGCCAACACGGCGGGCACCGACCGGCGCTGGGCGATCACGGCGCTCGACGCGAGCGCGCTGCGTGAGGTGTCCTTCGGCGCCGAGCCGACGCACTTCCCCGGCCTCGGCTGAGGCGACCGGAGCCCGTCAGAGCCGGTCGAGCAGCCCGGGGATCTCGACGCAGCTCGTGGGCGACCGCGTCGGGGTCTCCGAGCGGAGTGCCCCACCTGCTCGACGGGGATCGCGCTGTGCGGGATGTGGATGGCCCGGAGGCCTGCGTTCCGAGCGCCCCAGATGTCGTCGAAGAGCCGGTCGCCGACGAAGACGCAGCGCGCGGGGTCGTCGGCTCCCACCGCGGCCATCGCCGCGCGGAACGCCTCCGGAGCCGGCTTGGTCCACGGGATCTCGCTGCTGTAGACGGCGCCGTCGATCAGGTCGATCACGCCGTCGCGGCGGAAGAAGTCCTCGTGCCACTGGCGCGGCCAGATCGTGTTCGACAGGATCCCGATCCTGATGTCGCGCTCGCGCAGCGCCGTGAACAGGTCGCCGACCTGCGGGTCGGTGCCGGTGTGCGGCTCCCAGAACTCGCGGTAGCGGCCGAGGGCGTCCGGGTCGTGCTCGAGCCGCGCCTCCGCGAACAGGTCGGCCACGGTCGAGCTCCGGTGGTGATCCCGGCTGCGTCCCCAGATGGCCTGGTTGGCACGGTTCAGCGCCTCCGCGTGCGCCTCGACGGGCGCGGTCGGCGAGACCACCGCGTGGGCCAGCGCGAGCGCTTCCGCGTGGAAGTCCACGTCGTGCCACCTGGTGAGCGTCCCTCCCCAGTCGAAGATCACCGCCTCCGGCTTCATCAGCTCGACACGACCGAGACCAGGTGCGTCACGGCCTCGCCGAGCGGGACCTCGGTGCGCTCCCCCGTCCGACGGTCCTTGACCTCGATCGTGCCGTCGGCCAGCCCTCGACCGACGGTGACGATGGTCGGTACGCCGATCAGCTCGGCGTCCTTGAACTTCACTCCCGGGCTCACCTTGGGCCGGTCGTCGTAGAGGACCTCCAGCCCCGCGGACTCCAGGTGGGCGGACAGCGCGGACGCCGCCTCGAAGACGGCGGGGTCCTTGCCGGTGGCGACGACGTGCACGTCGGCCGGTGCCACCTCACGCGGCCACACCAGACCGAGCTCGTCGTGGTTGTCCTCGGCGATCACCGGGACCGCCCGCGAGACGCCGATGCCGTAGGAGCCCATGGTGACGGTGACCAGCTTGCCGTTCTCGTCGAGCACCTTCAGGCCCAGCGCCTCGGCGTACTTGCGACCCAGCTGGAAGATGTGGCCCATCTCGATCCCGCGTGCGGTCTGCAGCCCGCCCGACTCACAGTTGGGGCAGGGGTCGCCGTCGCGCACCTCGGCGGCCTCGATGGTGCCGTCGGCCGTGAAGTCGCGGCCGGCCACGAGGTCGAGCACGTGCCTGCCGGGTGCGTCCGCACCGGTGACCCACCGGGTGCCGTCGACGACTCGCGGGTCGAGGACGTAGCGGATGCCGGAGGCGTTCTTCTCCCCCAGCGCGCCGGGCCCGATGTAGCCCTTGACCAGCGCCGGGTGCTTGGCGAACTCGGCCTCGTCCATCGCCTCGATCTCGGTGGGCTCCAGCATGCCCTCCAGGCGCTTCTGGTCGACCTCACGGTCACCTGGCAGCCCGATCGCCAGCGGCTCCCGGGTGCCGTCGGCGTGCCGGAGCACCACCAGGACGTTCTTGAGGGTGTCCCCCGCGTGCCAGGCGCGGTCCGCGCGCGGGAACTCGGCGTTGAGGTGGTCCACCAGCGTCTGGATCGTGGGGGTGTCGGGCGTCGACTCGGAGTGCGCGGCCGGCGCGCCCTCGTACGACACCGCCGCCGGTGGCCGCACCTGCACGGCCTCGACGTTGGCGGCGTAGTCGCAGTTGGTCGCAGCGCACGTAGGTGTCCTCGCCGACCGCGCTGCTGGCCAGGAACTCCTCCGACTTCGAACCACCCATCGCGCCGCTCGTGGCCTTGACGATCACGTAGTCGAAGCCGAGCCGGTCGAAGGTCTTGATGTAGGCCGCACGGTGGGCGGCGTAGGAGGCGTCCAGGCCCGCGTCGCTCACGTCGAAGGAGTAGGAGTCCTTCATCACGAACTCGCGGCCGCGGATCAGGCCCGCCCGCGGACGCGCCTCGTCGCGGTACTTCGTCTGGATCTGGTAGAGCCAGACGGGCAGGTCCTTGTAGGAGGAGTAGAGGTCCTTGACCACGAGGGTGAACATCTCCTCGTGGGTGGGACCGAGCAGGTAGTCGTTGCCCTTGCGGTCCTTGAGCCGGAAGATGCCGTCGCCGTAGGCCGTCCACCGGCCGGTCGCCTCGTAGGGCTCACGCGGCAGCAGGGCCGGGAACTGGAGCTCCTGCGCACCGATGGAGTCCATCTCGTCGCGGACGATCTGCTCCACCTTCTTGTAGACGCGCAGCCCCAGCGGCAGCCAGGAGTAGATGCCCGGCGCGGCCCGACGGATGTACCCGGCACGGACGAGCAGCCGGTGGCTCGGGACCTCGGCGTCGGCAGGGTCTTCGCGCAGCGTCCGCACGAACAGCTTGGACATTCTCAGCATGAGGGGCGTCCCCGCAGGGTCAGCAGCGCGGCCGGCCGCTCCATCGGGTGGAAGTTCATGCGCGCAAGGCTAGTCGGGGCCCCGGACCCGGTCCCGAGGGCCTCAGAACATCAGGGTCGCGAAGGTCCCGACCTGCTCGAAGCCGGCTCGGGCGTACGCCGCGCGCGCCGCCGTGTTGTGCGCGTTGACGTAGAGCGAGACGTACGGGGCGATCTCGCGCAGGCAGGTCTCCACCACGGTGACCATGCCGGCGGAGCAGATGCCCTGTCCCCGCAGCTCGGGGTCGACGTAGACCCCCTGGATCTGGCACACGCTCGGCGTCGCGCAGGCCACCTCGGCCTTGAACAGCACGCGGCCGTCCTCGATCCGGGAGAAGGACCAGCCCCGACCGATGAGCTGGTCGACCCGCGCCCGGTAGAGGTCCTTGCCACCGTCGGCCTCCGGAGAGATGCCCACCTCCTCGGTGTACATCGCCACGCACGCCGGATAGAGCAGGTCACCCTCCGCCTTCGTCGTACGCCGCACCAGCGGGTCGCCTCCGCCGGCCGGAGGCAGCGCGGGCGACCAGGTGCGGCTGGTCCCAGCGGAACTCCCGCGGTCTCGGCCAGTGCTCCTCCAGCCCGGCCCAGATCAGCGACACGGCGTCGCGGGGACCCACGATCGTGGAGCTTCGCGGTCCGGAACGGGCCGCGCGCTCCACGAACGCCTCGCAGGCTGCCGGTGTCGCGTTCACGGGCACCAGGTTCGCGCCGACGTGGCACATGGAGACCAGCCGGTCATGCTCGAAGTACCCCCACATCTCGCCACCCAGCCAGCGGGTGTCGAGCTGGGTGATCCGGGTGCGGTAGTCGGCGAACACGTTCGTCACCGGGTCGGTGGCGACCAGCGCGAGCGCCTCAGCGACATCCTCCGGCCCCAGCACACGAAGGCTCCGGCTGGTCCTGACCACGCCGCGGAGCCTACGACACCTCCCACAACCTTCGGCGCCTCCTCGTTTGGGTCTACCGTGACCTCATGCTCCGTGACCCTCACCCCCACGAGCCGTGCCCGTCACCCCCTCACGGCACCCGTGCTGGTGCCCACCCTCCTGCTCGCGCTCGCGGTCTCCCTGACGGGCTGTGGCGAGGCCCCCGAGCCAAGGCCCCCGCCGGACCGAGCAAGGCGACCGTGGCCTGCCGGACGGAGTGGAAGGCACTGGAGCAGGACGTGGCCGACCGCGACACGGCGACCACGCCCTCGCCTGGCGACCCGGTGGAACACCGTCTCGGCCACGATCGACTACTACGCGACGACGGCCACCACGAGCGACTGCGACGAGACGCTGGACGCCCAGGAGGCCGCGATCGAGGACCTGGCGACGTTCAGCCGCCGGCTGGAGCGCTATGACATGGAGCTGCGCCTGGAGCAGGTGGCCGACGAGGCGGAGGCCTACGCCGCGGGACCACGTCCACCGGCACCCCGCCCGAGCAAGGGCAAGGGCAAGAAGAAGGCCGCGCCGCGGGCGCCCGAAGCCCGCGGACATCGCGACCGCGCTGAAGACCGTGACGGCCCAGGCGCCTCGGGCGACCAAGCAACAGCTCCCGCCTGGCAGCAGGCCAGGGTCACCGAGCTCAGCGACGAGTCGTCGGTGAAGAAGGCGGTCAAGGACCTCTCCTTCCTCTCCCGGGAGAGCAAGGCCTACCGGACGTGCACCTCGGCGCTGGCCCAGATCAAGAAGGCGCTGAGCGCGAAGAGCGGCTGATCGTTCTCAGGAGACGCTCACCTGGGCGGAGGCGCCCTCCTCGGTCTCCATGTCCTCGGCGAGCCGAAGCGCCTCCTCGATCAGGGTCTCCACGATCTGCGACTCAGGCACGGTCTTGATCACCTCGCCCTTGACGAAGATCTGCCCCTTGCCGTTGCCGGAGGCGACACCGAGGTCGGCCTCGCGCGCCTCCCCGGGGCCGTTGACCACGCAGCCCATCACCGCCACCCGCAGGGGCACCTCCATGCCCTCCAGGCCGGCGGTCACCTCGTCGGCGAGCTTGTAGACGTCGACCTGGGCGCGACCGCACGAGGGGCAGGAGACGATCTCCAGCTTGCGCGGACGCAGGTTCAGCGACTGGAGGATCTGGATGCCGACCTTGACCTCCTCCACGGGCGGCGCGGACAGCGAGACCCGGATGGTGTCGCCGATGCCCTTGCTCAGCAGCGCGCCGAACGCGGTGGCGGACTTGATGGTGCCCTGGAAGGCGGGGCCGGCCTCGGTGACCCCGAGGTGCAGCGGCCAGTCCCCGGCCTCCGCGAGCAGCTCGTAGGCCCGCACCATCACCACGGGGTCGTTGTGCTTGACCGAGATCTTGAAGTCGTGGAAGTCGTGCTCCTCGAACAGCGACGCCTCCCACACGGCCGACTCGACCAGGGCCTCCGGCGTGGCCTTGCCGTACTTCTCCATCACCCGCTTGTCCAGCGATCCGGCGTTGACGCCGATGCGGATCGAGGTCCCGTGGTCCTTGGCCGCCTGGGCGATCTGCTTGACCTGGTCGTCGAACTTGCGGATGTTGCCGGGGTTGACGCGTACGGCGGCACAGCCGGCCTCGATGGCGGCGTAGACGTACTTCGGCTGGAAGTGGATGTCGGCGATCACCGGGATCTGGGACTTGGTGGCGATGGCCGGCAGCGCGTCGGCATCGTCCTGCGAGGGGCAGGCGACCCGCACGATGTCACAGCCCGAGGCCGTCAGCTCCGCGATCTGCTGCAGCGTGGAGTTGATGTCCGAGGTGAGCGTGGTCGTCATCGACTGCACCGAGACGGGGTGGTCGCTGCCCACCCCGACCTTGCCGACCTGGATCTGGCGGGTCTGGCGGCGGGGAGCGAGCACCGGCGGCGGGGCGGCCGGCATGCCGAGCGAAACCGAAGTCATGCGTTCGTCTCTCTTCTGTGCTTCTCGGGACGGTTAGATCAGGGACACGGGGGCGACGATGTCGGCGAAGATCAGCACCACGCTGACCACCAGGATGACGCCGGCCATCACGTAGGTGACCGGCAGCAGCTTGGCACTGTCGACACTGCCCGGATCGGGCCGTCCGAGCAACCTGGCGAGGCCGCGACGCGCCGCCTCGTACAGCGTGGTGGCGATGCCACCGCCGTCGAAGGGCGGCAGCGGCACCAGGTTGATCATGCCGAGGAACAGGTTGAGCCCCGCCAGGAGCAGCAGCAGTGAGAAGAACCGCTCACCGACGGTGGCCCGGTCCTCCGAGGCCATCTCGCCGGCCACGCGTCCGGCTCCGACCACGCTCATCGGGCCGTTGGGGTCGCGCTCCTCGAGCCCGAACGCCGCCAGCGCGACGTGGTAGACCTTGGGCGGCAGCGTGCCGATCGCCTTGAGCGTCTGCCAGGTGCCGTCGACCATGGTGGTCACGACGAAGCCCGGCCCCTGCCGCTCGCGCGTGGTGGTCGGGGTGACCCCGAGGAAGCCGGTCTTGGTGATCGCCTCGGGGTTCTCGGGGTTGGGGCGCGGGGAGACCACGGTGCGGGGGCTGAGGGTGACCCTGCTCCCGTCGCGCTCGACCACCACGGTCGCCGCCTGGTCACCGTTGGCGCGGATCTCCCGCTGCACCTGCGCCCACTCGTCGACCTTCTCGCCGTTGAAGGAGACGAACCGGTCCCCCGGCCGGAAGCCGGCGGCCTGCGCGGGCGCGACCGGGTCGGCGTCGGTGCACTCCCGCAGTGGCTGGTCGAGGTTGGCCTTGGTCACCGCGATCACGCACTGCGAGACCGAGTTGACGGTCGTGGTGGCCTCGCGCACGCCGTAGCCCATGAAGACGACACCGAAGAGCAGGAAGGCGATCACCAGGTTGATGGCGACGCCGGAGCCCATGATGATCACCCGCTGCCACCAGGGCTTGGTGTAGAACAGCCGGTCGTGGTCGTGGGGCTCGACGTGCTCGTACTCCGCGGCCCGGACGTCGTCGACGAGCTGGGAGAACATCCCGGTGCTCCGGTTGCGGACGGTGCCCGGCTCCTGGTCGGGCGCCGGAGGGACCATGCCGACGAGCTTGCAGTAGCCGCCGAGCGGGATCGCCTTGAGGCCGTACTCGGTCTCACCACGCCGGCGCGACCACAGCGTGCGGCCGAACCCGACGAAGTACTGGGTGACCTTGACGTCGAAGAGCTTGCCCGGGACCAGGTGCCCCAGCTCGTGCAGGCCGATCGAGACGGCGACCCCGATCGCGAAGATGAGCACGCCGAGCGTGTAGGTCAGCACGTCGGTCATCGGGTGGGGTCCTTCAGTTCGTCCAGGGTCTGCGCGCGCGCCCAGGCGTCAGCGGCCAGTACGTCGTCGACATCGAAGTCTCCCCCAGAGGGTACGTCGTGGCGGTTCAGCACCCGCCCGATCGTGTCGACGATGTCGACGAAGCGCAGCCGGCCGGTGCGGAACGCCTCGACACAGACCTCGTTGGCCGCGTTGTAGACGGCCGGCGCGGTGCCGCCGAGCTCGCCCGCGCGCCGCGCGAGGCGTACGGCGGGGAAGGCCTCGTCGTCGAGCGGGAAGAACTCCCACGTCTGCGCGGTGGTCCAGTCGACCGGGGGCGCGGTGTCGGCGACCCGCTCGGGCCAGGCCAGGCCGAGGGCGATCGGGATCAGCATGGTCGGCGGGCTCGCCTGCACCAGCGTGGAGCCGTCGGTGAACTCGACCATCGAGTGGACCACGCTGGTGGGGTGCACCACGACCTCGATCGCCTCGAAGGGGATGTCGAAGAGCAGGTGCGCCTCGATCACCTCCAGCCCCTTGTTCACCAGCGTCGCGGAGTTGATCGTCACCACCGGGCCCATGTCCCAGGTGGGGTGGTTCAGGGCCTGCTCCGGAGTGACGGCGGCCAGCTCGTCCCGGGTGCGGCCCCGGAAGGGGCCTCCGCTCGCGGTGAGCACCAGGCGTCGGACCTCGTCGGCCCGACCCCCGCGCAAGCACTGCGCCAACGCGCTGTGCTCGCTGTCGACCGGCACGATCTGGCCGGGCTCGGCGAGCGCGGTGACGACCGGGCCCCCGATGATCAAGGACTCCTTGTTGGCCAGGGCCAGGGTGTTGCCGGCCTCGAGCGCGGCGATGGTGGGCCGCAGCCCGACGGCCCCGGTGATGCCGTTCAGCACCACGTCACAGGTGATGCCGGCCGCGTGCGTGGACGCGGCCTCACCCGTGCCGGAGTACACCGGCGAGAACTCCGCGACCTGCTGGGCGAACAGGTCCTCGCGGGACCCGCCCGCGGTGAGCCCCACCACGCGGAAGCGGTCCGGGTTCGCCCGCACCACCTCGAGGGCCTGGGTGCCGATCGACCCGGTCGACCCGAGGATGACGACGTCGCGGCGTTGACTCACCTGCCCATCCTCCCAGCCGCTGACGGGCGAGGGGACCTCCCCCTCACACCTGCAGCAGCGCTCGGAGCTCCGCCGGCTGATAGGGCGGCTCGGCCTGGGCCAGCACCTCCAGCTGCTCGGCGAGGCTCCGGCCTGGGGAGTACCGCGAGGCCGGGTCGAGCACCTGCACGGCCGCGGGGTCGGTCCGTCCGGCCCGCAGCATCACGTCCCAGTCCAGGTCCGGCTCGCCGACGTCGCCGCCTCGCACGATCCTGACCCGCCCGGAGCCCGGCACGGCCGACCCGGCGGAGACCAGAGCCACCGGCGCGCTCGGGTCGTCCGCGGTGCACACCACGCCCCCGATGCGCGCCGCGGCCAGGGCGGCGACCACGGCGTCGAGGTCGTCCTGCAGGTCGAGGACCACCGGGAGCCCGGGCCGTACGCCGAGGTGCCAGATCACTCCCCCCAGGGCCGCGGCCTCCTCCAGCAGCCGGGCATGGGTCATGCCCATCACGACCGCGTCCTCGCCGCGTCCGCCGATCACCGCGGTGTCGAGCAGGGCGAAGCTGACGTTGGGGGTCATGACCGCAGAGTAGTTCTCGGCGCCCAGGCCTCCTCCGGCATGATCGGCCCATGACCGAGATCGAGACTCTCGAGGAGTTCGACCGTGCGGCCTTCCGGGCAGCGGCAGGTCGAGGCGCGATGAGGAGCTGGCAGGTGCAGGGCCTCGACCTGGTCTCGCGTGAGCACCTGCTCGAGCCACTCGACCCGCGGGGCGCGCTCTTCCTCGGCTGCACGTTCACCGCGGCGAGGGCCGAGTGGCTGCGCCGGCAGGGCGCCCTGCTCTTCCCGGCGGTGCCCGAGGTGCCCTTCGACCCGTGGCGGGCACGCCTGTACTCCCCCGCCGAGCTCTTCGAGGGACTCGACTCGGGCTACGAGGACACCACCGACGCGCGGATCTACGCCTGGTCGCGCAGCGTCGCGCCGCACGCCTCGCTCAAGGACCTGCTCGCCCAGTCGCTGCACGACCGCTCCATCGACGACGCCCTGGAGGAGCTCACCCGCGGACGGCGCATCGTGGGCGTGATGGGCGGCCATGCGCTGGAGCGCGACGACCCGGCGTACGCCCTGGCGGCGCACCTCGGTCACGACCTCGCCGCCAGCGGCCTCACCGTGGCCACCGGAGGAGGGCCCGGCGCCATGGAGGCGGCCAACCTGGGAGCCCGGCTCGCCGACGAGCCGGTGACCTTGCTCCCACCGGTGCTGGCCAAGCTGGCCACGGTCCCGTCCTTCGCAGGCGACATCTCCACCTGGGCCCGGGTCGCGGTGGGCGCGCTCGACGGTGCTGGGGACTCCGGGCGATCGCTCGGCATCCCCACCTGGCACTACGGTCACGAGCCGCCCAACGTGTTCAGCTCAGCGGTGGCGAAGTACTTCCGCAACGCCATCCGCGAGGACATGCTGCTCGAGGTGTGCGACGCCGGGATCGTCTTCCTGCCCGGAGCGGCCGGCACGGTGCAGGAGGCCTTCCAGGCGGCGTGCACGAACTTCTACGCGACCCCGGACGAGGTGGCCCCCATGGTCTTCGTGGGCCGGACCTACTGGACCGAGACCCTTCCGGTGTGGCCGCTGCTGGAGGCCCTTGCTCGGGAGCGGCCCATGGCCGACCGGATTCACCTCGTGGAGGGGACCGCTCAGGTGCTCGAGCTGCTCGGTGGCGTCTCGTCGTGAGGTCGGCGCAACGACCACGGCTCCAGCCGGCGGTAGCCCTTCACCGACGTACGCCGGGCGCGGCGCAGCGCGAACCGCTCGTCGCCCTCGAGCGCCTCGGCGAGCGACCGGTCCACCAGGACCCGACCGGGGCGCGAGGTCGAGGTCAGCCGTGAGGCGACGTTGACGACCGGCCCCAGGACGTCGCCCAGCCGGGCCAGCGCGGGACCCCAGGCGAGCCCGACGCGGATCTGCGGGAAGCTCGTTGTCAGCGTTGCCCTCCTCGGTCAGCTCGAGCCCGATCAGGGCGATGGCGTCCGGCTCGTCGGCGACGAACAGCAGCTCGTCACCGATGGTCTTGATGATCCGCCCGCCGTGGTCGACGATCACCTCCAGCGAGCGCTCCTCGAAGTGGTCCACCAGCCGACCCACCTCGCTGCGGCTCAGCGACCGGCTCTGCCGCGTGTAGTTGACGATGTCGGCGAAACCGACGCCCATCGTCGTGCCTGCCTCGCCCTCGAGCGACTCCTCCGGCTCCTCGTCGCCAGGGTCGGCGAGCAGGAGCCGGGCGGCGGCCGCGAGCGTGTGCCGGCGCCACACGTAGCTCTGCAGCGACTCCACCGCAGGCGTCACCTCGTCCATGGTCGCCCGCAGCTCCTCGACGTCCATGGTGTCGGGGTCGACGATCTTGGCCAGCAGGCCCATCTGCCACTCGGCGAGACGGGCGAAGCTGCGGCCCAGGGTGCGCACCAGCGCCGACTCACCCTCGGCGTCGATCAGTCCGATGTCCAGCAGCCGCTGGGTCAGCCGGAGTGCCTCCAGATCGGCGTTGGTGAAGGCCGCGACGTCGCCGCCCACGGCGCTGAAGCCCAGCGAGCGCCAGCGCAGCTGGGCCTCCTCCAGCGAGATCCCGACGGCGTCGGCCAGCTGGTTGCCGGTCAGGGACGGCTCCTCGCCCAGCAGGAAGATCTCGAGGAGGTCGACGAGCTCGCGGTGGTCGCGCTGCGGCACGACGGCTCAGTCCTTGGGTGCATCCAGGCGGTCTGAGGTGGTGCCCCGCAACGCCTCGCCGAACGCGGGCACCTCGTCGAGGAGCTCGGTGAGCGACTCCTTGGTGAAGTGGATGACCTCGACCTCGGTCACGCTCACCACGCTGGCCGAGCGCAGCTTGTGGCCCACGATGGCCATCTCGCCGATGACGTCGCCCGCACCGAGGCGGGCGATCTCCTGCTTGCCCTTCCGGACAGCGACCTCACCCTCGATGATCAGGTAGGCCTTGTCGCCCGGGGTCTTCTCCCAGATCAGCGACCAGTTCGCCGGCAGGTGCACGTGCCGACCCTTGTCGATCACCGTCTTGAGGTCCTTCTCGCTCAGACCCTCGAGCCGGTTGAGCTTCTTCAGCTTCTCCGGCTGCGGCTCATCGGCCATGGGTGCACTCCTCAAATTCGGGCGGTATGTCGAGAGCATCCTCCCCCCTGCGTGGTCGCTGTCCACCAGAGTCCGAGCCTTCAGGACGTGACTCCGAGCACGCCTCGCCGGCGGAGGCGCCCGAGGTCAGCCCTCGGCTGCGAGCTGCCCGCAGGCCCCGTCGATCTCGCGGCCACGGGTGTCGCGCACGGTCGTGGAGATCCCCTTCGCCTCCAGGCGGCGGACGAACTCACGCTCGTCCTCGGGGTCGCTCGCCGTCCACTTCGACCCCGGGGTGGGGTTGAGCGGGATCAGGTTCACGTGCACCCAGCCCCAGTCGCCGTAGGAGTTCAGTACGTCGCCCAGCAGGTCGGCGCGCCACGCCTGGTCGTTGATGCCGCGCATCATGGCGTACTCGATCGAGACCCGGCGCTTGGTCACCTTGGCGTAGTTCCAGGCCGCCTCGACGGTCTCGGCGACCTGCCAGCGGGTGTTGACCGGCACCAGCTCGTTGCGCAGCTCGTCGTCGGGGGCGTGCAGGCTGAGCGCGAGGGTCACCGGGATGCCCTCCTCGGCCAGCTGGTTGATCCGCGGGACCAGGCCGACGGTGCTGACGGTGATGCCGCGGGCTGACATCCCGAGCCCGTCGGGTGTGGGGTCGGTCAGGCGGCGGACAGCGCCGATGACGGCCTTGTAGTTGGCCATCGGCTCGCCCATCCCCATGAACACCACGTTGGAGATCCGTCCCGGGCCGCCCGCCACCTCGTTGCGGGCGAGGGCACGGGCACCGGCGACGACCTGCTCGACGATCTCACCGGTCGACATGTTGCGCTGCAGGCCGCCCTGGCCGGTGGCGCAGAACGGGCAGGCCATGCCGCAGCCGGCCTGGCTGGAGACGCAGATCGTCACCCGGCCCGGGTAGCGCATCAGCACCGACTCCACCAGCGCGCCGTCGAAGAGCTTCCAGAGCGTCTTGCGGGTGCTGCCCCTGTCCGCCTCCTGGGTCTTCAACGGCGTCATCAGGTGAGGCAGCAGGCCCTCGACCAGCTCTGCTCGCTGCGTGGACGGGAGGTCGGTCATCTGCTCCGGGTCGTCCACCAGGCGCGAGAAGTAGTGCGTGGACAGCTGCTTGGCCCGGAAGCCGGGCAGTCCCAGCTCCTCGAGCCGCGCCTTGCGCTCGGCGGGAGTGAGGTCGGCGAGGTGGCGAGGAGGCTTCGGCCGGGGTCCGCGAGGCCCGGTGGGCTCCTCGAAGACGAGAGGGAGGGTCTTGATCGGTTCGCTCATGGCCGACCCAGTCTCGCACCAGTGCTGGTGGCAGCCGAATCGTGCGCGTCGTCGTCCTCCGGGCAGGCACTATGGGCTCATGCCGCGCTGGGTGCTGCACGTCGACATGGACCAGTTCATCGCGGCGGTGGAGGTGCTCCGCCGCCCCGAGCTCGCCGGTCTTCCCGTCGTCGTCGGCGGTCGCGGCGACCCGACCGAGCGCGGGGTGGTGGCCACCGCGTCCTATGAGGCCCGGGAGTTCGGCGTGCGGTCGGGGATGCCGCTGCGCACGGCGGCCAAGCGCTGCCCCGACGCGGTCTTCCTGGCCGCGGACCGGGAGGCGTACGACGCCGCGTCCGCGGTCGTGATGCGGACGCTGCGCGCCGTCCCCGACACCGTGGTGGAGGTGCTGGGCTGGGACGAGGCCTTCGTCGGCGTACGCAGCGAGCATCCGGAGGAGGTGGCCCGTGAGCGTGCAGGCGCGGGTGCTGGACGCAGCCGGGCTGCACTGCTCGGTGGGCGTCGGGGACACCAAGGTCCGCGCCAAGACGGCCACCGAGTTCGGCAAGCCGCGCGGCGTCTTCCGGCTCACCCGCGCCAACTGGCTCGAGGTCATGGGCGAGCGGCCCACGCGGGCACTGTGGGGCGTGGGTCCCCGGATCCACCAGCGGCTCGGCGCCCTCGGGCATCGAGACGGTGCGGCAGCTGGCCGCCGGCGACGACGAGCTGCTCGTCGCCGAGTTCGGTCCCACCAACGGCCCCCACCTCGGTCGACTGGGCCGCGGCGAGGGCTGCCGCCGAGGTGGACGACACCGCGTGGGTGCCGCGCGCCCACGGTCGGGAGAGCACCTACCAGGAGGACCTGACCGAGCCGGCCCAGGTCGCGGCCGCCCTCGCCGCGCTCGCCGAGCAGGTCGTCGTCGACATCGCGGCCGAGGGCCGACCGTGCGCACGGGTGCATCTTGAAGGTGCGGTTCGCCCCGTTCTTCACCGTGAACCGGTCGCGCAAGCTGCCCGCGCCGACGTACGCCGCGGAGGTGCTGGCGCACACGGCCGGTGACCTGCTGCGCGGTCTCGGGGACCAGCGACCGATCCGGCTCCTGGGAGTGCGCGCCGAGATGGTGCCGCCCGAGGGCGGCTACAGCACCAGGTAGTGCAGCAGCAGCCAGATCGGCGCCACGGTCGCCAGCAGCGAGTCGAGCCGGTCCATCAGGCCGCCGTGGCCGGGGATCACCTGGCTCATGTCCTTGATGCCCAGGTCGCGCTTGATCACCGACTCGCACAGGTCACCCAGGGTGGCCATCACCACGGCGATCACACCGAGCGCCACGCCCACCCACCAGTCGCCCTCGAGCAGGTACACCACCAGCCCGTAGCCGGTGGCCACGCACGCGACCGCCGAGCCGGCGAACCCCTCCCAGGACTTCTTGGGGGAGATCACCGGGGCCATCTTGTGCTTGCCGAAGAGCACGCCCGCTGCGTATCCACCGATGTCGGAGGCGATGGTCACGGCGATGAAGGTGAACACCGCCTTGACCCCCTCGTCCTCGGCGAGCAGCAGCGCGACGAAGGAGGCCAGGAACGGCACGTAGATGACGATGAACACCGACGCGGTCGCGTTCTGCACGTAGCCGTCGACCCCGCGGCGCAGCAGCCACAGCATCGTGGCCAGCACGGTGACCGCGGTGGCGGTGACCAGAGCGGGCGCGCCGAAGAGGTAGGCGAGCACGAGCATGAGGACGCCGCCGATCATCAACGGCTCCTGCGGGATGTCGATGCCGCGACTCGCCAGACCCCGGTGCAGCTCCCACATCGCCACGACGACCGCGACTGCGACGACGACGATGAACGCGGGCTTCCAGAAGACCAGGGAGAGCAGGATCACCAGCACCAGACCCAGGCCGGAGGCGATCGCCACCGGAAGGTCGCGACCGGCTCGGCTGGGCAGCTGGGGTGGAGCAGACGGGGTCTCGGTCATGGCGCTGACCTCAGACCTCGATCAGTTCGGATTCCTTGTGCTTGAGCATGTCGTCGATCTGGTCGGTGTGCCGCTTGGTGGCCGCGTCGAGCTTCTTCTCCGCCCCGGTGACGTCGTCCTTGCCGACCTCACCGTCCTTCTCGAGCTTCTCCAGCGCCTGCTTGGCGTTGCGTCGGATGTTGCGCACCGAGATCCGGCCGTCCTCGGCCTTGGTCTTGGCGACCTTGATGTACTCCTTGCGTCGCTCCTCGGTCAGCTCGGGGAACACGCACCGGATCAGCTTGCCGTCGTTGGACGGGTTCACGCCGAGGTCGGACTCGCGGATGGCCTTCTCGATGGCAGCCATCGCGCCGACGTCGTAGGGCTGGACCAGGATGATCCTGGCCTCGGGCGCGGTGAAGCCCGCCAGCTGCTGGATCGGCGTCGGCGACCCGTAGTAGTCCGCGGTCAGCTTGGAGAACATCGACGGGTTGGCCCGGCCGGCGCGGATCGCGGCGAACTCCTCGCGGGTCACCTCGACGGCCTTGGCCATCTTCAGGTCGGCGTCCTTCAGCGTGTCGTTGATCAAAGCATCTCTCCTCGTGTCACGTGGCGGACCACTAGTCGCTGTGGCCGGGCGCCGGCGCGGCATCACCGGCGCCGACGAGCGTGCCGATCTTCTCACCCTGCACGACCCGAAGGATGTTCCCCTCGGGCTGCATTCCGAACACGATCATCGGCATGTGGTTCTCCATGCACAGGGCGAAGGCGGTCGCGTCCGCGACCTTGAGGCCCTGCTGGAGCGCCTCGGTGAAGGTCAGCTCGTCGTACTTCATCGCGTCGGGGTTCGTGCGGGGGTCGGCGCTGTAGACACCGTCGACACCGTTCTTGCCCATCAGCACGACCTCGCACTTGGTCTCCAGGGCGCGCTGGGCGGCGACGGTGTCGGTGGAGAAGTACGGCATGCCGGCGCCCGCACCGAAGATGACGACGCGGCCCTTCTCGAGGTGACGGATCGCGCGCCGGGGGATGTACGGCTCGGCGACCTGGCCCATCGTGATCGCCGTCTGGACCCGGGTCTCGATGCCCTCCTTCTCCAGGAAGTCCTGCAGCGCGAGGCAGTTCATCACGATCCCCAGCATGCCCATGTAGTCGGCACGGGCGCGGTCCATCCCGCGCTGCTGGAGCTCGGCACCACGGAAGAAGTTGCCACCGCCGGTGACGATCGCGACCTCGACGCCCGAGCGTTGCACCACCGCGATCTCCTGGGCGATCTTCTGGACCACATCCGGATCGACGCCGACCTGACCGCCTCCGAAGACCTCACCGGACAGCTTGAGCAGCACGCGCTTGTACGCGGTCATTCGGTTCCCTTCGTGTCGCTGGCGCCCTGGGGAGGCTGCGAGGCGCTCTCTCCTGGGGCAACCTACTTGAGTCGACCGCGACCTCGCGAACCCCCCACCCGACCGAGCGGACGGCCGGCGCGAGGGGATGGGTGCGGAAGGAGGCCGGCACGACACAGTCGCACCGGCCTCCCCCACGAGAGATTGCTGGGCTCAGGCGCCGACCTCGAAGCGGGCGAACCGCTTCACCTCGACGCCGGCAGCGTCCAGGACGGCCTTGACCGACCGCTTGCTGTCGATGACCGAGGCCTGGTCGAGGAGCACGACCTCCTTGAAGAAGCCGTTGAGGCGACCCTCGGTGATCTTGGCGATCGCCTGCTCGGGCTTGCCCTCCTCGCGGGAGGTGGCCTCGGCGATCGAGCGCTCCCGCTCGACGATGTCGGCCGGGACCTCGTCGCGGGTGAGGTACTTCGGACGCATCGCCGCCACCTGCATGGCAGCGCCGCGCGCGGCCGACTCGTCGGAGCCGTCGTACTCGACCAGGACCCCGACTGCCGGGGGGAGGTCGGCGGCGCGACTGTGCATGTAGGCCACGACCGGACCGTCGAACACGGCCACGCGACCGAGCTCGATCTTCTCGCCGATCCGGATCGCGAGCGCCTTGACGACCTCGTCGACCGTCTGGTCGCCGATCTTGACCGCCTTGAGCGCCTCGGCGTCGGCCGACCCGGAGGAGTCCAGGTCCTGGGCCGCGGCGTCGGCGATCTGCTGGGCGGTGCTGATGAAGTCCTCACCCTTGGCGACGAAGTCGGTCTCGCAGTTCAGCTCGACCAGGGCCGTGCCGGAGGTGGCGACCAGGCCGGCGGAGGCGGTGCGCTCGGCGCCCCGCTCGGCGGCCTTCTTGCCGAGCTTGATGCGGAGCAGCTCGGTGGCCTTGTCGAAGTCGCCGTCGGCTTCCTCGAGGGCCTTCTTGCAGTCCATCATGCCCGCGCCGGTGTGCTCGCGGAGCTTCTTGACGTCGGCGGCGGAGATCGCCACGCTCAGTCCTCCTTGGTCTTGGCTGCGTCCTCGGCGGGCACGTCAGCGGGGGCGTCGACGGCAACCTCGGCCGCGGGGGCCTCAGCTGCGGGGGCCTCGGCTGCGGGGGCCTCGGCGGCCTCCTTCGCCTCGGCACCTTCGGCGGCGGCACCGGTGGACTCGGCTGCGGGGGTCTCCTCGGCCTTGGCGTCGCCACCGGTGGCGGTCACGGCTGCCTTCTCGGCGTCACCGGCGAGCAGGTCACGCTCCCAGTCGGCGAGGGGCTCGTCGGTGCCGATGCCCTTGGCGTCGCCCTCGGTCTTGACACCCGAGCGGGCGATCAGGCCGTCGGCGACGGCGTCGGCGATGACGCGCGTGAGCAGGCCGACCGCGCGGATGGCGTCGTCGTTGCCCGGGATCGGGAAGTCGACCAGGTCGGGGTCGCAGTTGGAGTCCAGGATCGCGATGATCGGGATCTTGAGCTTGCGCGCCTCTTCGACCGCGAGGTGCTCCTTGTTGGTGTCCACGATCCACACGGCGGAGGGCGTGCGGCTCATCTCGCGGATGCCGCCGAGGGTCTTGTCGAGCTTGATCTGCTCGCGCCGCATGTGCAGCAGTTCCTTCTTGGTGCGGCTGGACCCGGCCACGTCGTCGAAGTCGACGTCGTCGAGCTCCTTGAGCCGGTTGATCCGCTGGTGCACCGTCTGGAAGTTGGTGAGCATGCCACCGAGCCAACGCTGGTTGACGTACGGCATCCCGACGCGGGTCGCCTGCTCGGCGATCGCCTCCTGGGCCTGCTTCTTGGTGCCGACGAACATGATCGTGCCGCCCTTGGCCACGGTGTCCTTGATGAACGCGTAGCTGGTGTCGATGTAGGACAGCGACTGCTGCAGGTCGATGATGTAGATGCCGTTGCGCTCGGTCATGATGAAGCGCTTCATCTTGGGGTTCCATCGACGGGTCTGGTGCCCGAAGTGGACGCCGCTCTCGAGGAGCTGGCGCATGGTGACGACTGCCATCTGATTCTCTCTGGTTGTGTCCGGGCACGCGCGCGTGCTCGAACTGTTTTCAGTTCGGTTGCAGTGCTGGCCCGGTGTCGCTGGGTGCCCTGCCCTGACGCTCGTGCGGGGCCCGACCCTGTCGCCAGGGACTGAGAGCCCTCGCCCACGGAGGTCCGGCTCGCCAGGTACGGCGGGACGGCGCGGAAACGAGCGTGCGAAGTCAACCCGTGCGGGTTGCTGGCATCACTCTATCCGTGGCCGGTGGGGTTGTCGAAACGCCCCGCGTCCCGTCGCTGGGCCGCGTCCGAGCAGCGCGCAGGCCCGTTGACGCGCACAGAGCGCACCATGCCTCCGTCCGGTCCACAGGCTGCCGGACTCGCCCGGCCCGAGGCGGTGCTGCTCGGTCCACGATGACGCCATGCGCTCACTCGCCTGCCTGCTGCTGACCGTGGTCCTGCTCGCGTGGCCCCGCCCGGCCACGGCTGAGTCGACGACGCCGACCCCGGTGAGCCAGGGCAGCTGGCCGCTGGCACCGAGACCCTCCGTGCTCTCGGGCTACCACCCGCCCGCGAGTCCGTGGGGCCCCGGACACCGCGGGTGTGGACCTGGCGGGCCGGACCGGTCAGCCCGTGCGCACGGCTCTGGCCGGGAGGGTGGCCTTCGCCGCGCCGCTCGCCGGACGCGGAGTGGTGGTGGTCGACCACGGTGGCGTCCGCACCACCTACGAGCCGGTGAGCGCGCGGGTACGGGTCGGCGACCTCGTTCGCCGGGCCGAGACCATCGGCACGCTCCAGCGGGCGTCCAGCCACTGCTTTCCGCGCGCCTGCCTGCACTGGGGCCTGCGCCGCGGCGACGGCTACCTGAACCCGCTCACCCTGGTGGGGGCCGGGCCGGTCCGGCTGCTGACGCTGGAGGGCAGCCGAGCACCCTGAGGGCGGGCTCGACGCTGCTCGCGGGACACTGGAGGCGTTCGAAGGTCCCGCCGATGGAAGAAGGCCCGATGAGCCACGCCGCCACCACCACGGAAGCGAGCGGAGTCGACGCCGCCAGTCTGAGGAACCTGCGCACCTGGAACCTCGGCCTGACCGTGCTGCACGCGGCGCAGGCCGTCGTCGTGCTCCTGCTCGCCACCGACTTCGCCATCACGGTGACCTCGTCGTTCCCCGAGGGGCCACCCGGCACCCCGGCGACCGCCCCCGACGCCCTGTTCGACGTGCCGGTGGGAGGCGCGATCGCGATCTTCCTCGGCCTCGCCGCGCTGGACCACCTGCTGACGGCGACGGTCCTGCGCGAGCGCTACGAGGACGGGCTGCGTCGCGGGATCAACCGCTTCCGCTGGGTGGAGTACTCCGTGAGCGCCACGATCATGGTGCTCCTGATCTGCTTCTACAACGGCATCACCGGGCTCGAGGCGCTGGTGCCGATCATCGGCGCCAACGTGGCGATGATCCTGTTCGGCTGGCTGCAGGAGGAGATGAACCCGCCCGACCGGACGACCACCACCATGCTGCCGTTCTGGTTCGGCTGCGTGGCCGGAGCCGCCCCGTGGGTGGTCATCGTGATCAACCTGATCGGCTCCGAGACGGTGCCGGGATTCGTCTACGGCATCGTGATCTCGCTGTTCGTGTTCTTCAACACCTTCGCCCTCAACCAGTGGCTGCAGTACCGCGGCATCGGGCGTTGGCGCAACTACGCCTTCGGCGAGAAGACCTACCTGGTGCTGAGCCTGGTCGCCAAGTCGCTGCTCGCCTGGCAGATCTTCGGAGGCTCGCTCGCGGGCTGAGCCGGGCTCAGGCCCTCGGATGGGCGAGCCGGTAGGCCTGCCGCAGCCGGTCGGTCGTGACATGGGTGTAGATCTGGGTCGTCGAGAGCGAGGCGTGCCCCAGCATCTCCTGGACGGTGCGCAGGTCCGCCCCGCCTTCGAGCAGGTGGGTGGCTGCCGAGTGCCGGAGTCCGTGCGGGCCCATGTCGGGCGCCTCGGGCACCTCCGCGAGCCGGGCGTGGACGAGCGTCCGCACCGCCCGCGGGTCGATCCGCCGTCCGCGGGCGCCCAGGAACATCGCGGCGCCCGCTCCCGGCACGAACAGCGCCGGCCTGCCCGTCGCCAGCCAGCGACCGACGGCCACGATCAGCCGGGACGCCGTAGGGCACCGTGCGCTCCTTGCGCCCCTTGCCGAGGACGCGCAGCACCCGGCGTTCGCGATCCACGTCGTCCACGTCGAGGCCGCACAGCTCACCCACCCGGATGCCGGTCGCGTAGAGCAGCTCGAGGATCGCGACGTCGCGCAGCCCCACGGCGCTGCCGTCGTCCGCCCTCGCGGCGGTCGCGTCGAGCAGGGCCCTGGCCTGGGTGGCGTTGAGCACCGACGGCAGCGGCTTGTGCGCCTTGGGTGATCCCAGGGTGGAGCCCGGGTCGGTCCGGGCCCGGCCGGTGCGCAGCGCCCACGCGGTGAACACCCGGACCGCCGTCGCGCGCCGGGCCATCGTCGAACGGGCCTTGCCGAGCGTCTGCTGCCGGGCCAACCAGCTGCGCAGGCAACGCAGGTCGAGCGTGCCCACCTCGGTGTGCCCCATCGCCGCGGCATGCTCGAGCATGCCGTGCACGTCGCCGAGATAGGCGCGCACGGTGTGCTGCGGCCAGGTCGCGCTCCGAGGCGAGGTGACGCTCGTACGCCGCCAGGGCGGTCGCCATCGCCTCGGGGAGATCCTCCATCCCGCCACCCTACGAGCACCCTACGAGCACCTAGGCCTCCCCCGCCGTCGCCGCCACCCGCCAGCGCCCGAGCGAGTGCTCGACCAGGCCCGCGCGATGAAGCACCAGGAGGGCCTGCCTGGTGCGTGCCGTGCGCGATCCCCGCGGCCCGGGCGATCGAGCCGGACTCGACAGCCTGGTGCAGCGGCACCGCATCCAGCACCTGACGTTCGCGGACCGAGAGCCGGTCGCGGACGCTCTCCGGCTCGCGCGGGTCCGCCAGCACGTAGGCGCCCATCGGCCCCACGGCCTCGAGGACCTCCTCCCCGCAGGTCACCAGCAGAGCGTCGCGGGCCCGGACAGCTGGTGCACCCCGGCCGACGGCGCGCTGGTCACGGGGCCGGGCACCCCCATCACGACCCGGCCCAGACCGCCCTGCCCAGCTCGCGGTGTTCAGGGCACCGCTGCGAACGGCGGCCTCCACCACGACGGCTCCCCTGCCCAGAGCGGCGATGATCCGGTTGCGGGCCAGGAACCGGATGCGGGTCGGGGCGCAGCCCGGTGGCGCCTCGGAGACCACCAGCCCCACGTCGGCGATGTAGTCGATCAGGGTGCGGTGCGAGGGCGGGTAGGCGCGGTCGGCGCCGCAGGCCAGCACCGCCACGGTCCGGCCGCGGTGCGTCAGCGCTCCCCGGTGGGCAGCCTGGTCGATGCCGAACGCGGCACCGGAGACGACCGTCCACGACTCCTGCGCGAGCCTTGCCGCGATGCCGGTCGCCACCTCGGCCCCGTAGGTCGTGGCGGAGCGCGAGCCCACCACGGCGACGGCCTGCTCGCTCGCCTCGTCCAGTCGAAGCGCGCCGCGACACCACAGGCCCAGGGGCACGCCGCCGCGCTCATGGAGGTGGGGCGCCTGCGCCAGGTCGTCGAGGCCGTCGGGCCACTCGTCGTCCCCGGGCACGACGAACCTGATCCCCTGCGCTGCGGCCCGCTCGAGCTCGCGCGCCGGGTCGACTGCTCCCAGCCGCTCGGCGAGGTCGGCGCCCAGCTCCGGTGCGGCCGCCTGCTCGTGCAGGCTCGCCAGCACCCTCGCGGCTCCCAGCTCGTGGACGAGGTCGGTGAGGCGGGGATCTCCCGGTTCGCCGATGCGCGAGAGCGCCGCCCGCGCCAGCCGTTCGGACTCGTCGTGATGCGCTCATGCCGAGGTCGCCCGCCGTACGCACGGGCACGCTGCTCAGCAGGAGCGGCGTGCCGGCGCGGAGCCGGAGGGCCACATCGAGCTCGTCGACACCAGGACGGGCGACTCCGGCCAGGTCGGCGACCGACCAGGCGACCCGGTGCACCCGCACTGCTCCACGCCGGGTCAGTCTCCCGGCATAGACCTCGTTGTCCAGCCGGAGCGTGGCCCCCTCGGTCAGCGGCCCACTCCTCGCGCAGGAGCGGTCCGGGCGCCTGCGCGTTGAGCCGCCAGCCGTGTCCGGCATAGCGCTGTCGCTGGCGCTCGCGCGCGGCCGCGACTCGGAGTCGGATCGCCGCGCTCGGCTCGGGCCGCTCGAACGGCAGCGGCTCGACGGAGGCGTGGGGGGTGACCGGCTCGACGAAGCGGGTGATGTCGATCCGGTCCGCGATCGGTCCCGAGATCTTGCGGCGGTACTCGCGGCGCTTGAGCTCGCGGCAGCTGCACCGGTGGTCGCGGGACAGCGGGCTGTACTCCCCGCACGGACACGGGTTGCAGGCGAAGACGAACATCGTCCGGGCCGGGTAGACGGCGTCCTCCTCGCCCCGGGAGATCGAGATCTCCCCGGCCTCCAGCGGTTCGCGCAGCGCTTCGACCACGTCGCTGGGAAACAGTGGGAACTCGTCGAGGAACAGCACACCGAGGTGAGCCTTGCTCACCTCTCCCGGTCGCACCCGGCCGCTGCCGCCACCGAGGATGCCGGTGCGCGACGCCGAGTGGTGGGGCGCCCGGAAGGGTGGCCTGGTGATCCTGGACGCGCCGTTGGGGAGCGTCCCGCACAGCGAGTGCACCGCGGTGAGCTCGAGCGACTCGTCCTCGCTGAGGTCGGGGAGCAGGCCCGGGAGGCGCTCTGCCAGCGTCGTCTTCCCCGAGCCCTTGGGCCCGGTGAGCATCAGGTGGTGGCCTCCCGCCGCCGCCACCTCGACGGCGTAGCGGGTGTCGGTCATCCCGATCACGTCCGCCATGTCGAGGTCTTCGAGCCGCTCCTCGCCGCGCCAGCTCAGCAGGGGCGAACCCGACAGTGGCTCCACCGGAGGGGCCTCCGGCACCTCCTGGCCCCGGAGCAGGGCGACGACCTGGGCCAGCGACCGGATCCCGAAGACACGCATGCCGGGCACCATCATGAGCCTCGCCGACCTGCGGCTCGGGGACATAGACGGTGTGGATGGCACGGGCCGCGGCCGCCATCGTCATCGGCAGCACCCCGGGCACGCAGCGGATCCGGCCGTCGAGGGTGAGCTCGCCGATCATCGCCGTCTCCTCCAGCGCGTGCCGTGGAAAGGTCCGGTCCGCCGCCGCGAGCACCGCCACCGCGATGGCCAGGTCGAAGTGAGGGCCGCGCTTGGGCAGGTCCGCCGGGGAGAGCAGGATCGTGGTCCGTCGGGTGTTCGGCCAGGTGAAGCCGCTGTTGTTGACCGCGGCCCGGCACCGGTCCCTCGCCTCGGTGATCGAGGTGTCCGGTCGGCCCACCAGCGCGGTGCCGACCAGGCCGTCGGAGAGGTCGACCTGCACGTCGACGACGTGTCCGATCGCGCCGTGCAGCGAGACCGTGTGCGTGGTGGCGACCATCAGCCCACCGCCCGGACGTGCTCGACCTCGGCGGCCCCGTGCCGGGCGAGCAGCACGCCGACCAGGTCGACGCGCACGTGGTGGACCACGAGGTCGTGCTCCTCCAGCCAGCGCGCGGCCAGCTCTCGCAGGCGGGCCCCCTTGGCAGGCGTGACCGCCTCCAGCGGATGACCGTAGGCGACCGAGGTGCGCGTCTTCACCTCGCAGAAGACCAGCACCTCTCCGTCTCGGAGCACCAGGTCGACCTCGCCCAGGTCACAGCGCCAGTTGCGGTCCAGGAGCACCATGCCGGACTCCACCAGCCGCTGCACCGCGACCCGTTCGCCGAATGACCCCAGGCTCTTGTTGCGCTCACCACCGCTCATGGTGCGAGCACACCTGACCGGCGGGTCAGGGAGGCGCGGCAGCCCGAGCCCCTGTGGACCCGTGACGCCGGCCGGACGCTGTGGACGGCAGCCGGACGCGCGGGCTCAGACCTTCGGCGGCTCGATCTCGCCGTGGCTGAGCTCCTCGACGTTGACGTCCTTGAAGGTGAGCACCTTGACGTTCTTGGCGAGCCTGCGCGCCGGGCGGTACATGTCCCAGACCCACGCGTCGGTCATGGTCACCTCGAAGAACACGTCCCCGGCCTCGGCGCGCGCCTTCACGTCGACCTGGTTGCACAGGTAGAAGCGCCGATCGGTCTCCACGACGTACTTGAAGATGCCGACGACGTCGCGGTACTCCCGGTAGAGGTTGAGCTCCATCTCGGTCTCGTACTTCTCGAGATCCTCGGTGCTCATCGCAGAACCTCCTGAAGGTCGTCATCGGCGGTGTGTGGTCTGGCGTCCCACAGCTCCAGCTGGGGCTCCAGCCTGAGGGGTGCTGCGTCGGTGATCCCGGCGGCACGCCGTACGTTGACGAACCTCATCCGGTGGACGGGGCTGGGCCCGTGCTCGTCGAGAGCCTCGGTGTGCTCGGCGGTGCAGTAGCCCTTGTGGGTGGCGAAGTCGTACGCCGGGTGCTGGTCGTGCAGCTCGCACATGATCCGGTCACGGGTGACCTTGGCGATCACCGAGGCCGCGGAGATGCAGGCGGCGACCCGGTCGCCCTTCCACATGGCCAGACCCGGGACCTCCAGGCCGTCGACGGGGAAGCCGTCGGTCAGGACATAGGCGGGTCGCTGCTCCAGCCTGGCCAACGACCGGCGCAGCGCCTCGACGTTGGCCACGTGCATGCCGAGCCGGTCGCACTCCTGCGGTTCCACCACGACCACGGACCAGGCGAGCGCACGAGCGAGCACCTGCTCGTAGCAGCGCTCGCGGGCTCTCGCGGTCAACAGCTTGGAGTCGGCCAGTCCCGGGACCTGTCCCGTCCTGCCCTCGGGAAGGATGACCGCGGCGGCGACCAGCGGACCCGCGCAGGCCCCGCGGCCGGCCTCGTCGACCCCGGCGATCGGTGCCAGTCCGACCCGGCGCAGCGCTCGCTCGTAGCCGTAGAGCCCGGCGTCACGACGCACGGTCGAGCCCCGGGGAAGCGTGGTCACGGCCGGCTGCTCACTGCGGGGTTCATTTCGGGGTCACTTCGCCGAGGGGACGTCCTCGAACGTCCCTGGGCGGTTGATGAACTCCGCACGCTTCCAGGGCCAGATCAAGGAGAACACCTTGCCCACCACGAGCTCCTCGTTCACGAACCCACCACCGGGATCTCCCATGTGGCCGCGGGAGTCGTAGGAGAAGGCGCGGTTGTCGCCCATCATCCACAGGTGGTTCTTGGGCACGGTGCGGTCGAACTTGATCTGCGAGGGCGCCGCCCCCTTGGGCAGGTAGGCCTTCTCCTCCAGGGGACGTCCGTTGACGGTGATGCGCCCCGAGGAGTCGCAACACACGATGCGGTCGCCGCCGACACCGATCACCCGCTTCACCAGGTGGCCGCCGGTCGGATAGAGACCGATGTTCTCCAGCAGCCGGGTGACCGGCGAGTCGGGGACCGCCGCGGCCGCACCGTCCAGCCAGCCTCCGGGGTCCTGGAAGACCACGGTGTCGCCGCGGCTCGCGGACGCACTGCCCCAGTAGGAGACCTTCTGCACCAGGATCCGGTCGTCCTTGACGAACTGAGGCTCCATGGACGGCGAGGGGATGTAGAACGCCTGCACGAAGAGGCTCTTGATCAGGATCGCCAGGAGCAGCGCCAGCGCAAGCAGCAGGATCGTCTCCTGCCACAGCGGCAGCGGCTTCTTGGTACGGCGACCATCGGGCTGCTCATCGGACCGGTCACTGGAGCCCACGGCCTCACCCACGTTGGTCACTTCCAGAGCGTAACGGTCCCCCCGAGCGCGACGCGCTCAGGAGTCGCGACGCTCCTTGATCTTGGCGGCCTTGCCGCGGAGGTTGCGCAGGTAGTACAGCTTCGCGCGGCGCACGTCGCCGCGGGTGACGATCTCGATGGAGTCGAAGATCGGCGAGTGGATCGGGAAGGTGCGCTCGACGCCCACGCCGAAGGAGACCTTGCGAACGGTGAAGGTGCGCCCGATGCCGGATCCCTGGACGCGGATCACGACCCCCTGGAAGACCTGGAGGCGGGAGCGGTTGCCCTCGACGACCTTGACGTGCACCTTGACGGTGTCACCAGCACGGAAGTGCGGCACGTCCTTGCGCAGGGTGGCGCTGTTCAGCTCATCGATGACGTTCGACATGATTGCTCCTCGTGACTGCCACAGGTCATCCACGGATCAGGGTTTCGGTGTTCGAGTGGTCAGCGCGAGGTGCGGTACGGAACGCCCCCTGTGGCAGGTGGACCGTGAGCACCGATCGACAGCAGTCTTAGCCGCTGTTTCGGCTCGCTGAGCCAAGACGCGATTTTGCCACACGCGGGGCATGCAGGGAAATCGGCGCCGGGCTCGCTCTCCGGGCGGTCGCCCTAGCGCCGCCTCTTGGTCAGCCTGACGGCGCCGGGAGCCTCGGCGGCCTCGCCGCGGTGCCGGTAGCCCGCCTTCTTGTACATCGCGATGTTGCGCTCACTGCGCGCACCGGTGAGGAGCCGGAAGTCGGTGACCTCGGGAGGCGCGGCCTCCTCGATCGCGGCCAGCAGGAACCGGCCGAGCCCGCGGCCCTGCAGGTCCGGGGCCGCCATCACCCGGCCCACGTCCCAGGTCTCGCCCTCGCGCCGCCCGCGGGCGGCGCCGACGAGGCGGTCCCCCACCCGCAGGACCAGCGTGGTCCACTCCCGCATCCAGGCCTGCACGTCAGCGAGGTCCTCGTGCAGCGCCGGGATGTGCACCTCGGGGTTGGCCTGCTGCTCCTGCACCCAGCACGCCCGCTGCAGGGTGAACAGCTCGCCGGCGTCGGCCGGCACCGCCAACCCGATCACGCCGGCCAGGCCCGCGACGTCGACCGCCGCGGCCGGATGGGCCAGGTCGGGGCGCCGCTCCACCGTCCGGCGTACGGACTCCGCACGGCGCCAGGCCGCGATCCGGGCGTGGTCGCCGGAGAGCAGCACCTCGGGGACGTCGTGCCCTCGCCAGGAAGCCGGCTTGGTGAACACGGGGTACTCCAGCAGACCGTCGGCGTGCGACTCCTCGGCCAGGGACCCGGCGTTGCCCATGAACCCCGGAATCAGACGTACGACGGCTTCGATGATCGCCAGCGCGGCCACCTCGCCGCCGTTGAGGACGTAGTCGCCCAGCGAGAGCTCGCGGACCTCCATGACCGAGGCGGCCTCGTCCAGCACTCGCTGGTCGATGCCCTCGTAGCGCCCGCAGGCGAAGACCAGGTGCTCGCGCGTGGCCAGGTCGGCAGCGATCGCCTGGGTGAACCGCTCCCCCGACGGCGTCGGGACCACGAGGGTGGCCCGCGGGCCGGCGAGCTCCTCGACGGCCTCGCCCCACGGCTCCGGCTTCATCACCATCCCCGCGCCCCCGCCGTAGGGGGTGTCGTCGACGGTGCGGTGCCGGTCGTGCGCCCAGTCACGCAGGTCGTGCACCTGCACCTCGAGCAGGCCGCTCTCCTGCGCCTTGCCCGGCAGTGAGAGCCCCAGGGGTGCGAGGTAGTCCGGGAAGATCGAGACGACGTCGATGCGCATGCTCACAGGTCCCGCAGGATCCCGGGCGGTCGTCGATCACGATCCGGCGACCCGTGACGTCGACCTCGGGCACGAGCGCGGCCACGAACGGGAACAGCACCTCGCCCCTCGTCGTCTCGATCACCAGCAGGTCCTGGGCCGCGCCGTGCTCGACGCGCGCGAGCTCACCCGACGACCTCACCGTCGATGGTCTCGACGCGCAGGCCGATGAGCTGGTGGTCGTAGAACTCCTCGGGGTCCTCGGGCCGCTCGTCGGGGTCGATCAGGCAGGTGAGCTCGGTGCCGCGCGCCGCCTCGGCCTCGGTGCGGCCGGTGATCTCCTCGAACCGGACCACCAGCCGGCCCGAGTGGGTGCGTGAGCTCGCCACCGTCAGCGAGCTCGTCGCCGGTGCGGAGGGTCTCGCCGGCCGCGAAGCGCCGCTCCGGCTCGTCGGTGCGCGGCTCCACGAACACCTCGCCCTTGAGCCCGTGTGCGGGGCCGATCCGGCCGACCACCACGTAGTCCTGCACGCCTGCTCCTTCGTGAGACCTGCCGGGATGCGACAGGGGCACCATTCTCCACGCGGGAGAAGATGCCCCTGACGATCTGAGTATTGAGCTGACGCAGCCGGTCGACGTCCACACTGCTCCGATGCTTCGTGGCCCGCCGACAGGGAGCTAACGCAGCCGGTCGACGTCCACGAAGTCGATCCGGGCGCCACCGCGTCCGGCCAGCGAGCTGACCACCGTGCGGAACGCGGTGGCCGTGCGGCCTCCGCGTCCGATCACCTTGCCCAGGTCCGCGGGGTGCACGCGCACCTCGAGGATCGACCCGCGGCGCAGCTGCTTGTCCGCGACGACGACGTCGTCGGGGTGCTCCACGATCCCGCGGACCAGGTGCTCCAGGGCTTCGGCGAGCATCCGCTCAGGCCTTCTCGGCGTCGCGACGTCGGCCTCGGCCGCAGCCTCGGTGGTCACCGGGGACTCGTCGGCCGGAGTCCGGGTCTCGACTGAGCCTCGACCGGGGCCTCGGCGGCGGGCGCCTCGACCTTCTCGGCCTCGGCGGTCTTGTCGACCGTCGAGGACTCGGTCATCTTCTTGGCGGACTTCTTCTTGGTCACCGCGTCGCCCTTGGGCTCGTTGGCGGCGTCCTTGAGGGCCTCGGCGAACAGCTCCTGCTTGTCGCGCTTGGGCTCCTTGGTGCGCAGCGTGCCCTCGGTGCCGGGGAGGCCCTTGAACTTCTGCCAGTCACCGGTCACCTTGAGCAGCGCGGCGACGGCCTCGGAGGGCTGTGCGCCGACTCCGAGCCAGTACTGCGCCCGGTCGGAGGTGACCTCGATGAACGAGGGCTCCTCCTTGGGGTGGTACTTGCCGATCTCCTCGATGACCCGACCGTCCCGCTTCTTGCGGGCGTCGACGACGACGACGCGGTAGTACGGCTGGCGGATCTTGCCCATGCGCTTCAGACGAATCTTGACGGCCACGTTTGTGGTGTCTCCTTGAGAGTGTGTAGTGATGGGGTTCAGCGCTACCCGGTGGGGCCAGGTGCGGTGCGACCCGGTGGGCGTGCGCGTCCCGGATGAGAGGGTCCGGTCGGCGTACGACTCAGCCCGTCATTCTGCCAGACGAGCCGCGCTCGCCGAAATCGCCCACCGGGTCAGCCCACGACCTGGCCACGCAGCACGATCCGCCGGGGCGTTCGCCAGCACCGAGAGGTCCTCGAGCGGGTTGCGGTCGTAGACCACGAAGTCGGCGGCGGTGCCCTCCGAGAGCGTGCCGTCGAAGCCGAGCCATGCCCGGGCACGCCAGGACGCGGCACCCAGGGCCTCGTGCGCCGGCAGCCCCAGCTCGGCGAGGGCCAGGACCTCGCCGCTGAGGTTGCCGTGCCGAGCCACGCCGCCGCCGTCTGACCCCGCGTACAGCGCCACCCCCGCCTCGTACGCCGCCATGATGGTGTCGCGACGACGACGGTGCAGGTCGGTGATCGTCTCGGCGTAGTCGGGAAACCGCGCGGCCCCCGCCTCGGCGTACTCCGGGAACTTCTCCAGCTGCATCACCGTCGGCACCAGCGCCACCGAGCCGGCCACCATCTGGTCGATCAGGTCGGTGCTGAGGCCCGTGCCGTGCTCGATGCAGTCGATGCCGGCATCGAGCAGGCCCGTCGAGCACGGCGTTGCCGAAACAGTGGGCGGTCACCTTGGCGCCGTGCTCGTGCGCCACCCGGATCGCCTCGGCGAACGCCTCCGGCGGGAACGAGGGGGCCAGGTCGCCGTCCTCGCGCGAGATCCAGTCCCCCACCAGCTTGACCCAGCCGTCGCCGCGCTGCGCCTCCTGGGCGACGCACGCCGCCAGCTCGCTCCGGCTCGACCTCGTGGGCGTAGCTGCGGATGTAGCGCTTGGTGCGGGCGATGTGCCGACCGGCCCGGATCAGGCGGGGCAGGTCCGTCGCGCTCGTGGACCCACGAGGTGTCGGCGGCGGAGCCGCAGTCACGGATCAGCAGCGCACCGCCGTCCCGGTCGTCGACGGCCTGTTGCTCGGTCGCCTCGTCGCTGATGGCGCCGTCGTCGTCGAGGCCGAGGTGGCAGTGCGCGTCGACCAGTCCCGGGACGATCCAGCCCTCGGACACCGTCTCGGCGCCCGCCTGGGGCTCGTAGGTGACCAGTCCGTCGACGACGTAGAGGTCCTTCGCCTCCCCGTCCGGCAGGACGGGTCCACGAAATCTAGGGGATCGCTGTGCAGCAGCCATGCCGCGGACGTTACTACCGGCCCGCTTCTGCACCCGAGCGGCAGTGGTGTGCATTCCTGATGAATTCGTTGATGAACAACCAGATCTCGAGCATCAAACGGAGAGTGCCGACCTAGGCGACTCCTTCCGCGCGGCCACCGGCCTGCCCTACGGTGAGAAATCGATATCCGCATTCTGTGCGGGCGGCGGCATTGCTCGTACGGCCACCATTGAGGAAGCGCCGAGAGCATGATCGATGACTGGGAAGCAGTTCACGACCGGGACGGGAACAACTACCAGGCCGTCTGGGACCGCCTTCGACCCGCGGGCCTCAGGCCCATCTCGGCCTGTGTCTACGGCCCGCGCCAGGCACCCTTGTACGCGGCGATCTTCGCTCGCCGACCGGGGCCGGACTTCGTCGCCACCCACGGAACAGACGCGGCCGGGCTGCAGGCGTTCTTCAACACCCACGCCGCGCGCGGCTACTCACCCACGATCCTGTCGGCCACCGGCCCCAGCAACGACCCCGTGTTCCTCTGCGTCATGGAGCACTCCACGAAAGGGGTCGCGCTGACCCGGTTCGGCCTCGTCAACGGCGCCATCGGGGACCCGAACTCACTCGAGCACTGGTTGGAGGAAGCAGACAAGAACAACTTGATTCCTCGCTATGTCGGCGCCTACGGCTCACCAGGGGATGTGCGCTACACCCTGGTCGCCGATGCCAATGACGAGCGCCTGCTCTGGGCCGTTGCCGGTCCAGAGACCATGACGGAGTACCAGAGTCGGTTCGACGCCGAGGTGCAGCAGTACGCCCGGCCGGCGCTCGTCTCGGTCGGTCCGACCGGATACATGTCGATCTTCCGCGAGGACGACATCGGTCCGTGGGAAGCGCATCACGGCCTGGACAGCGCCAGCTACCAGGCCACGTTCGACCAGCGTGTCGGCCAGGAGGGCATGGTGCCCATCGTCGTGCAGGCGGGTACACCCGACGCGACGAACCGGTTCGCCGTCACCTTCGCCCGGGCCAACAGACCGGAGCCCCGCAGGGTGCACGTCGAAGGAACGCCAGTCCCTGCCCTGGCGGGCGTCGATGCAGCGGTGACCGACTACCTGAGCACGACGGGTACTCGCGCGGCGTCCGTATCGGTGACACGAGGGGATCGCCTCGTCTACTCGCGGGCCTTCACCTGGGCCGAGCCTGCCTACCCGCTCACCACCTTGGAGTCGATGTTCCGGATCGCCAGCATGAGCAAGCCGATCACGGCCATGGCGGTCTTCCGACTGGTCGAGCAGGGCCTGATGAACCTCGACGCGGCCTCGATCCCTGCGTTGGGCCTCCTCGCACCCGCGGGTCGCGTTCTGGTTGCGGAGACGACCACGATCACTGTCAGGCAACTGCTCGCACACAGCTCCGGGCTGGGCGATGTGCCCGACGCCTACCTGGCGGTCCAGGCCTATGGCACGACACTCCCCGCAAGTGAGCGCGAGATCGCCGGATTCGCCCTGTCGACCGGGTTGAACTTCACTCCCGGAACGCGCAAGGGCTACAGCAATGCCGGATACCTCGTCCTGGGTCTGATCATCGAACAGGTGACGGGCGAGGACTACGAGACGGCCGTCAAGCGCCTCGTCATGGCGCCGCTGGGAATCACCCGAGCGCACCTGACCGCAACCACGCGGGACGCGCAACGTCCCGGCGCGGTCCGTCACCATGTCGGCGGGATGGGACAGGCCGACTTGACAGTCGGTCCGAGCGCAGTCGAGGAGTGGGCGATACCCGGGGTCTTCTGGGGGAACCGGCTGCAGCGACTGGGCCGCCCGGTGGCAGCCAACGCGTACGGCGGTGGGGACTATGGCTTCTTCGACGCTTTCGGAGCGTGGTGCCTGGCCTCCGCGGACTTCGCGCGGATCCTGGCGTCCTTCGAGCGGGTGCCCAACCCCCTGTTCGCACCGGCATCCGTGACCGCGATGACGACACCAGTCGCCATCGTGGACTTCGACGGCTGGGAGGCGCCCTTCGGGCTCGGCTGGTACGTGACGAACAACGCCGGGGACACCATGATCGGACACGGTGGCAACCTCGGAGGGATGAGACCTGACGGCACGCGCTCCTCGTCGGGTTGGAGCGTGACGGCTCTGCAGAACTCCGATGCCGGCGGGCTCCACATCGCGGTCCAGGCGGCGCTGCGCGCGCTGCCGCTCGGCTCGTGGCCAGCCACCGATCAGTGGGCGGCCGCGCAGCTGCCCGCCTGGCAGTAGGGTCCCGACTCAAGCCCTACTTCAGGTACTTCGACAGGTCCGGGAGCTGGGTGGGGTCGAAGTCGGCCGGCAGTCCCTGGCCCGGCTCGAGCCCGAACGCGCTGCCGGCAGCGGCGGCCGGCTTCTGCGCCTCCTCGCCCTGCTGCGCACGCTTGGCCGGGTTGCCGGACACGCGCTTGCCCTTGCCCTTCTTGACCTGCGGGGCCTGGCGTCCCTTGGCCTTCTTGCCCAGCCCCATGCCCGGTGACCCGGGCAGGCCGGGAGCGCCGCCCCGCGCCATCTGCTGCATCATCTTGCGGGCCTCGAAGAACCGGTCCACGAGCTGGTTGACGTCGGAGACCTGGCGACCCGAGCCCTTGGCGATCCGCGCACGTCGAGATCCGTCGATCGCCTTGGGGTTCGCTCGCTCGAACGGCGTCATCGACTGGATGATCGCCTGGATGCGGTCGATCTCGCGCTCGTCGAAGTTCTCGAGCTGGTCGCGGAACTGGCCCATGCCGGGCAGCATCCCGAGCATCTTGGTGAGCGAGCCCATCTTGCGGACCTGCTGCATCTGCTCCAGGAAGTCGTCGAGGGTGAACTCTCCGCCCTGTCCCTGCAGCTTGGCTGCGGCCTTCGCGGCCGAGTCCTGGTCGAAGGTCTTCTCGGCCTGCTCGATCAGGGTGAGCAGGTCGCCCATGTCGAGGATCCGGCCGGCCATCCGGTCGGGGTGGAACAGGTCGAAGTCGGTGAGCTTCTCGCCGTTGGACGCGAACATCACCGGCTTGCCGGTCATCTGGGCGATCGAGAGGGCCGCACCTCCGCGCGCGTCACCGTCGAGCTTGGTCAGCACCACCGCGTCGTACCCGACGCCGTCGAGGAAGGCCTGGGCGGTGTTCACCGCGTCCTGGCCGATCATCGCGTCGACGACGAAGAGGACCTCGTCCGGAGTGACGGCGTCGCGGATGTCCGCGGCCTGCTTCATCAGCTCCTCGTCGATGCCGAGACGTCCGGCCGTGTCGACGATGACCACGTCGTGCAGGGTGCGCCGGGCCTCCTCGACTCCCGCGCGGGCGACGGCCACGGGGTTGCCCACCCCGTTGCCCGGCTCGGGAGCGAAGACCGCGACGCCGGCACGCTCACCGTTGACCTGGAGCTGCTTGACCGCGTTGGGACGCTGCAGGTCGGCCGCGATCAGCATCGGGCTCTTGCCCTGATCCTTGAGCCACAGGGCGAGCTTGGCGGCCAGGGTCGTCTTGCCTGCGCCCTGGAGACCGGCCAGCATGATCACGGTCGGCGGGTTCTTCGCGAACCGCAGCCGCCGGGTCTCCCCGCCGAGGATCGCCACGAGCTCCTCGTTGACGATCTTGATGACCTGCTGAGCGGGGTTCAGCGCCTGGCTGACCTCGGCGCCACGGGCGCGCTCCTTGACGGCCGCGACGAAGTGCTTGACGACCGGAAGGGCGACGTCCGCCTCCAGCAGGGCGAGCCGGATCTCCCGTCCGGTGGCGTCGATGTCGGCCTCGGAGAGCTTGCCTTTGCCGCGGAGGTTCTTGAATGTGTCTGAAAGACGATCAGAGAGCGTGGCGAACACGTGTGTTGTTCCTCAGGGGCCGACGGTCAGGACCAGTGGTCAAGGTTAGCCGCACCAGCGGCACAGCCCTCATTCGGAAGCCTCAGAGCCCACCAGCGCCTCGCGGACGGCATGCGCGGCGGAGGCGGCGCGCTCCTCGGAGAGGGCCCCCGCGGAGGCCTCCTGGACGTAGAAGACGTCCACCGCCTGCGGCCCCAGGGTGGAGATGTGGGCCGACCGGACGGAGACGTCGATGCCGGCCAGAGCCGAGCACACGGTGTGGATCAGGCCGGGTCGGTCGGCCGAGCGGACCTCGAGGACGGTCGCACGCGTCGAGGAGGCGTCCGGACGCACCGCCACGGCGGGATCGAGCCTCCCGGTGGGCGCGCGGCGCAGGCGCTCGAGCGCGTCGATGCGCCCGTCGGCGATCGCCTCCATCCGCTGGCGCAGCAAGGTGTCGTCCAGGCCCGCCTCCGCCACGTCCCAGATCGAGACGCCGAAGCCGTCCTGCGTCCATGCGCGCGCGGCGCGCACGGAGGCCTTCTGCAGCGCGAGCATCGCGGCCGCGTCCGCGAGCAGCCCGATCCGGTCGCCGGAGACCACCGTGACCCGGGACCCGTCGGGGCCGTCGTCGACGACCACGGACACGGCCGACGCAGCGGCGAGGACCGGGTGCGGGGATCTCGATCTCGGTGGCCTCGTCGTCGGGCACGGCCTCGTCTCCGAGGGCCGCTGCGGAGCGTCGTACGAGCGTGCGGATCAGGGAGGCCCGCCAGCGGGTCCAGGCCTTGTCCGAGGTGGCGCGGGCGTCCGCCTCGGTGAGCGCCGCGAGCAGCTCGAGCTCCTCGCGGTCGGCCACCTTGGCGGTGACCAGCTCGATCGTGGCCGGGTCGTCCGGGTCGCGCGTGGTGGCAGCCTCCGGCAGGAGCAGGTGCCACCGCACGAGCCCCACGATCAGGGCCGTCTCGCGCTCGTCGAAGCCCATCCGCTCGGCAACGGCGCGTGCGATCGGCGCGCCGGCGACGCAGTGCTCGGTCAGCTGGCCTTTTCCGATGTCGTGGAGCAGTGCCGCGACCATCAGCACGTCGGGGCGGGCGACCCTGCGGATCAGCCGCGAGGCCTCGATACAGGTCTCCACCAGGTGCCGGTCGACGGTGAACCGGTGCACCACCGAGGCGTGCGGGAGCAGTCGCACCCGCTCCCACTCGGGCAGGATCCGTTCCAGGGCTCCGGTCTCGTCCAGGGTCTCCCAGACTCCGAGCAGCCCGGGACCCGCGGCCAGCAGCCGCACGAACAGGTCCCGGGCCTCCGCCGGCCACGGGTCAGGAAGATCGGCGCTCTCGCGCACCAGCCGAGCGGTGGCGGTGGGCGCCAGGACCAGGTCACGCTCGGCCGCCTCGGTGGCGGCGCGCAGAAGGAGCAGACGGGTCCTCCGCCGGCTTGGCGCCGCGGTCGAGGACCACCTCCTCGTAGGACACCGCCAGCCCGGGGGCGATCGACTCGAGCCTGGGTCGACGCTGGCCGACGACGTTCGGGCGGCGCTGGACGGCCTCGGCACGTCTCCAGGCCAGCCGGGACAGGTGGGTCAGGCGCCGCGCGAGCCCGCGGGTGTGCACCTGGGCCGCGTTGCCGTCCGGCAGCTGCAACGAACGCGCGATCTCCTCCCAGTACTCCGGCGCGACCCGGTCGGTGGCTCGACCGGCGACGTCGTGGAGCACGTCGCGGACATCGAGCAGCGATCTGCGGCACCGCTCGAGGTCGCCGTGCGGTACGTCGACCAGCCAGCTGGCGACCAGCGCCTTGAGCACGGTGGCGTCGCGCAGGCCGCCGACGGACTCCTTGAGGTCGGGGACCGACGCGTGGGCCAGCTCGCCGCTCTTGCGGCCGCGCTCGGAGACCAGCTCGCGGAGCTCCTCGAGCCGCGTCCGGGCGTCGCGCCGCCACTGGTTGAGCACCGCCGTGCGCAGGCGCAGCGTCAGGTTGGGGTCACCGGCCAGGTGCCGGGCGTCCAGCATGCCGGTGGCCACCCTCAGGTCGGCCGCCGCCTGGGCGAGCACCTCGTCCACGGTGCGCACGGAGTGGTCGATGGTGACGCCGGAGTCCCACAGCGGGTACCAGAGCCGGCCCGCCCACTCCCCTGTCGGGACGTCGGCGTCGTGCACGAGCACGATGTCGAGGTCGCTGTACGGCGCCAGCTCCCGCCGGCCGTAGCCGCCCACGGCCACCAGGGCGACCCGGGCGGTCGGGACAGCCCGCGTCCGCGAACGCCTTCGCACACAGCAGATCAGCGGCTCGGGTGCGCTCGGCCCGTTCGGCGGCCGTCATGGCGCCTCAGACTGCGGACTCGTCACGGTCCCCCGTGCGCACCCGCACGACGCTCTCGACCGGCGCGACCCAGACCTTGCCGTCACCGATCCGACCGGTCGCCGCGGCGCCCACGATCGCCTCGGTCACCGCGTCGGCGTCGGCATCGTCGATGACGATCTCCAGGCGCACCTTGGGCACGAGGGCGACGTCGTACTCGGCACCTCGATAGACCTCGGTGTGGCCCTTCTGACGTCCGTAGCCGCTGACCTCGCTGACGGTCATCCCAGTGATGCCCACTCCCTCGAGGGCTGCGCGGACGTCCTCCCACTTGTGGGGCTTGATCACTGCAGTGACGATCTTCATGCTGCCAGTCTCTCAGGCTCGGGAGTCCGGGCGCCGCGATCCAGCCGCGGAGTGGAGGTGGGAGGCAGCCCCATGGACGGCGAACCGACGCCACGCCCACGGGCACAGCTCTCCCTGTCAGACAGGAGGACGGCCCGTGGGCGAGTCGACGGTCGGTCTCAGATGGCAGCCTCGTCGCGGTCGCCGGTGCGGACCCGGACCACGCTGTCGACCGGCGAGACCCAGACCTTGCCGTCCCCGATCCGGCCGGTCTGCGCCGCCTTGACCACGATGCCGGCCACGTCCTCGACGTCCCGGTCGTCGACGAGGATCTCGATGCGGATCTTCGGGACCAGGGCGATGTCGTACTCCGCCCCCCGGTAGACCTCGGTGTGGCCCTTCTGCCGGCCGTAGCCGCTGACCTCGCTCACCGTCATCCCGGTGACGCCGAAGGCCTCGAGAGCGGCACGGACCTCTTCCCACTTGTGCGGCTTGATCACCGCGGTGATGAGCTTCATGCGTTGACTCCTCTCGCCTCGGCGGACGCCTGGACACTGGGTGTGGGCGACTGCCCACTCAGCACGCTCGCCCCACCGGAGCGGGAGACGAAGTCGTAGGCGGTCTCACTGTGCTCGGTGAAGTCGATGCCCTCGACCTCGTCCTCCTCCTCGATGCGGAAGCCCATCACCTTGGAGACGATCAGGCCGAGGACGTAGGTCACGATGAACGAGTACGCCAGCACGGCGAACGCACCGACGGCCTGGCGCCAGAGCTGGTCGACTCCCCCGCCGTAGAGCAGACCCGAGACGCCAGCGGGAGCCGACCCGCTGGCCAGCAGGCCGATGGCGAGGGTTCCCCAGAGACCGCCGATCAGGTGCACCCCGACGACGTCGAGCGAGTCGTCGATGCCGTAGCGGTACTTCAGGCCCACGGCCAGCGCGCAGAGGACGCCGGAGAAGAGCCCCAGCACCAGCGCGCCGATCGGGCTGACCGACGAGGCCGCGGGAGTGATGGCCACGAGACCCGCGACCACACCGGACGCCGCACCCAGCGAGGTCGGGTGCCCGTCGCGCATCTTCTCGATCAGCAGCCACCCCAGGACTGCTGCCGCGGTCGCACCCAGGGTGTTCACCCAGGTGACGGCGGCCAGCGTGTTGGCACCGAGCGCCGAGCCCGCGTTGAACCCGAACCAGCCGAACCACAGCAGGCCGGCACCGAGCATGACCAGCGGGAGGTTGTGCGGGCGCATCGGCTCCTTGCGCCAGCCGATGCGCGTGCCCAGGACGATGGCCAGGGCCAGCCCGGCCGCGCCTGCGTTGATGTGCACCGCCGTGCCACCGGCGAAGTCGATCGCTCCGAGCTTGTTGGCGATCCAGCCGCCGGCGAAGCCGGCCCCGGTGGTGTCGTCGAAGGCGAAGACCCAGTGCGCGACCGGGAAGTAGACGACGGTGGCCCACAGGCCCGCGAAGACCATCCACGGACCGAACCGGGCGCGGTCAGCGATGGCGCCCGAGATCAGCGCGACCGTGATCATGGCGAAGACGGCCTGGAAGCCGACGAACGCCAGGCTGGGAATGGTGGCGACGAGCGCCTCCTCGCTCATCAGACCCTTGAGCCCGACGAAGTCGGCGGGGTTGCCGAGCAGTCCGAGGCCGACGTCGTCCCCGAACGCCATCGAGTAGCCGTAGACCACCCAGAGCACCCCGATCAGGGCCGCGGCCCCGAAGGTCATCATCATCATGTTCAGCACGCTCTTCGCGCGGACCATCCCGCCGTAGAACAGGGCCAGTCCGGGCGCCATCAGCAGCACGAGTGCAGCCGATGTCAAGACCCAGGCAGTGTCGCCGGTATCCATGGAACCTCCAGTGGTGAGAAATCAAGCCGGAGCCTCGCGTCGCGGACGGCATTGTCAGACGTCGTGACCCCCAGACGGCGCTACTGTGCGCGGCCCAGGTTTCAGCGGTCGGCGAGGGATGTTTCCGCGGGGTCACACTTGGTCGAGTTGTGTTACGCGTCGGTGAAATGGGGGTATTTCGGAAAAGCCGTACATGCCGTTCGGCGCGAAACTAGAATCGTGGACGTGGATGCCAGCACCATGGGGGCAGGGGCTGCTGTCAGCAACTCACCTGTTCCAGACGTACGCCGCAAGCGCGGCCGCCCTCGCGATCCCGAGGCAGACGGCCGTATTCTCGCCGCGGCCTCGTCCCTGATCCTGCTGCGTGGCTTCGACAGCATGACGGTCGACGAGGTGGCCTCCAACGCAGGTGTCGGCAAGGCCACCGTCTACCGGCGCTGGTCCCGCAAGGAGGACCTCGCGGTCGCCGCCATGGAGCAGCTCTACCGCGACGAGATGCCCACGCCGGACACCGGCTCCATCCGCGGCGACCTGCGCGCGATGTACGCCTCGGTGCTGCACTTCGCCAACTCGACGAGCGGCACCGACTACCTGCGGACGAGCATCAAGGAGTCGATGCGTGACGACCGCATCGCCACCCTCTACCGCCAGGCCAGCCTCCGCGCCGAGCAGAACGCCCTCGCCGTCTTCGAGCGCGGCATCGCCCGCGGCGAGGTCCGTCCCGACATCCCGATGGCCACCCTGGTCCAGATCATGGGCGGCATCGTCACCATGCGCGCCGTGATCGAGCAGCGAATGCCCACCGCCAGCGAGGTCGACGACCTCGTCGAGGTCGTGATCAGGGGCATCCGCACCTAGCCCCGCCGCGCCCGTACGCCGCGAGCTAGTCGCGGCCGAGGAGGGCGTCGACGAAGATCTCCGGGTCGAACGGGGCGAGGTCGTCGGCGCCTTCGCCCACGCCGACCAGCTTCACCGGCACGCCGAGCTCGCGCTGGACGGCCACCACGATGCCGCCCTTGGCGGACCCGTCGAGCTTGGTCAGCACGATGCCGGTCACGTTGACCACGTCCCGGAACACGCGTGCCTGGACGAGGCCGTTCTGCCCGGTGGTGGCGTCGAGCACGAGCAGCACCTCGGAGACAGGCGCCTGCTTCTCCACCACGCGCTTGACCTTGCCGAGCTCGTCCATCAGCCCCGCCTTGTTCTGCAGCCGACCCGCGGTGTCGATGACCACCACGTCGACGCCGCGCTCGACTCCGGCGCGCACTGACTCGAAGGCCACGCTCGCGGGGTCACTGCCCTCGGGGCCGGTGACGACGTCGACGCCGACCCGCTCCCCCCAGGTGCTCAGCTGCTCGGTGGCGGCGGCACGGAAGGTGTCCGCGGCGCCGAGCACCACCGACTTGTCCTCGGCCACCAGGACCCGGGCGAGCTTGCCCACGGAGGTGGTCTTGCCGGCGCCGTTGACCCCGACCACCAGCACCACTGCGGGCTTGCCGTCGGCCGGGGTCGTGGCCAGGGCCCGGTCCATGGTCGGGTCGATCACGGTGAGCAGCTCCTCGCGGAGCACGGTGGCCACATCGGCGGCACTCATGCCCTCGACGCGCATCCGGGTGCGCAGCCGCGCGACCAGCTCCTGGGTCGGCAGCACGCCCACGTCGGCGGTGATCAGGGTGTCCTCGATCTCCTCCCAGGTGTCCTCGTCGAGCCGGTCGCGCGACAGCAGCGACAGCAGCCCTCGACCCAGGCCGCTCTGCGAGCGCGAGAGTCGCTGGCGCAGGCGCACCAGCCGGCTCGCCGTACCCTCCGGCCGCTCGAGGGTGATGACCGGGGCTTCGGGGGCCTCCGGCGCCACCGGAGCCTCGGGAGGCCGCTCCTCGGTGATCGTGCCGGTCGGCGCCGAGGGCGGAACCGGCCGCGAGGGCTGCTTGCGCCCGTTGACGAAGGCGACCAGGCCGATCCCCAGCCCGATCACGAGGATCGCGACGGCGAGGATGATGAAGATCAAGAGGGAGGACATGAGCTGATCCAATCAAACGGGGGTGCGTGGGGCTCAGCGGCGGGACTGCGCCTCGACGCGCTCCGGCGTACGGCGGGCGGCCGCCAGGTCCTGCTGCTCGAGGTCGAGCGTCGGCAGCGAGGCGACACCACGCTGCATCGCCCGGCCGAGACCGGGGGCGAGCGGGGTGTCCTCACCGCGATAGGGGTAGGCGGCATAGACGATGACGGCGCCGGCGAGCACGAGGGCAAGCAGCAGCATGATCACGATGGGTCCCATGAGGGCTCCTTCGTCGGGAACGGTCGGGTGAGGCTCGAGCACCTCAGTCTCTCGCGACCTCGCTGGCCGGCCGACAGCCGGGCGCTCGCGGTGTGGTCAGTCTCTCAACAGGGGTACGACGGCCGCCCGGATCTGCTCGGGCACCGGGCTGACCGACCTGCCGTCCCCGGGCCCGGCGGTGTTGTCGACGTAGACGTGCACGAAGCGCCCCTCCGCCGCGGCATGCGCCCCCTCGCCCTCGGGGTCACCCTGGAACAGCCCGATGCGGTAGATCACCGACGACGTCCCGATCCGGTCCACCACCAGGCCCATGTCCACCGGCGCGGGATAGCCCATCTCCTTGAAGTAGCGGCACCCGACCTCCGCGACCACACCGACGGCCGGCAGCGTGCGGATGTCGACGCCGGTCGCCTCGGCGAGGTGAGCGTTGACCGCGGTGTCGATCAGCTCGAAGTAGCGCGCGTTGTTCATGTGTCCGTACACGTCGTCGTCAGCCCATCGGGTGGTCGCCAGCCGCCACACGACGTACTCCCCACGCGGCGGCGCCGACCTGCCGGGCGCCTTGGGCTCGCTCACGCGGGCTCCTGCTCGCGCAGCCGCTGGCTGATCACGGCCGAGACCCCGTCGCCGCGCATGGTGACGCCGTAGAGGGCGTCCCCGACCTCCATCGTCCGCTTCTGGTGGGTGATCACCAGGAGCTGGGAGTTCTCGCGCAGCTCCTCGTAGATCTCCAGCAGGCGTCCCAGGTTGGTGTCGTCCAGGGCGGCCTCGACCTCGTCGAGGATGTAGAACGGCGACGGGCGCGCCTTGAAGAGCGCGACCAGGAACGCCACCGCCACCAGGGAGCGCTCGCCGCCGGAGAGCAGCGAGAGCCGCTTGACCCGCTTGCCGGCCGGGCGCGCCTCCACCTCGATGCCGGTGTTGAGCATGTCGTCGGGGCTGGTCAGCACCAGCCGCCCCTCGCCACCGGGGAAGAGCCGGGCGAAGGTCGAGTCGAAGGCCGTGCTGACGTCGGCGTAGGCCTCGGTGAAGACCTGCTCCACCCGCTCGTCGACCTCGCGCACGATGTCGAGCAGGTCCTTGCGCGTGCTGCGCAGGTCCTCGAGCTGCTCGGTGAGGAACTTGTGCCGCTCCTCGAGCGCGGAGAACTCCTCCAGCGCCAGGGGGTTGATCCGTCCCAGCTGGGACAGCGCCCGCTCGGCGGTGCGCAGCCGCTTGGTCTGCTCGTCCCGGTCGAAGGGCACCGGCTCGGCGGCGGGCCCGTCCGCGCCCTCCCCCGCGTCGACCGCGACCGGAGGGATCAGCTTGTCCGGCCCGTACTCGGCCACGAGTGCCTCCACATCCAGGCCCAGCTCGTCGAGGGCCCGCTCCTCGAGCTGCTCGATCCGCATGCGCTGCTGGGTCCGCGCCATCTCGTCCCGGTGCACCGAGCTGACCAGCTCATCGAGCTCGCGGCCGAGGTCGCGCAGTCGCTCGCGGGTCTCGCGGAGCTGCTGCTCCCGCCCGGCGCGGCCCTGCTCGACCTGCGTCCGTTCGACGGCCGCCAGCGCCACGGACTCCTCGAGCCTGGCCAGTACGACGACGACACCGCGGCCGACGGCCTCGGCGACCTGCCCCTCCCGCACCAGCCGCTCCCGACGCGCGAGGGCGGCCGCGCGGGCCTCTCGCTCGGTGCGGGCGGCTCTGAGCAGCGAGTCCGCTCGGCCGTTCAGCGCCCGTGCGCGCTCCTCGGCGGTGCGCAGCGCGAGCCGGGCCTCCATCTCGGCGGCGCGAGCGGCGCGAGACTCCTCGGCGAGACGCTCCCGCACGCTGGTGTCCGGCTCCTCCTCGGGCGCGTCCTCGGCGGCGCTGAGGCGCGACTCGAGCTCCGCGAGCCCTTCGAGGTCCTTGTCGCGGGCCACCTCGGCGGCCGCGATCGCCTGGTCGAGGCGGGCGGCCTCGGCCCGGGCGTTGCGGGCCTGGGAGCTGTACTGGCCGAGCTCCTCGGCGACCGCCGCCAAGGTGGCGTCGGACTCGTGGAGCTTCGCCAGGGCCACGTCGACGCGGCGTTGCGCCTCCTCGCGCTCGCGCTCGAGGGTGGAGACGTCGAAGGTGAGTCGCTCCAGGGTGTGAGTCGCAGCGCTGAGCTGCTCGGCGGCCAGGTCGACCGCCGCCTGGACCTCGAGCAGGCTGGGCTGGCTCGAGGAGCCACCCGCGGCGAAGTGGGTCCCGATCAGGTCACCCTCGCGGGTCACCGCCGTCAGGTCGGCGGACTCACGCACCAGGCTGAGCGCGTCGGAGACCTGGTCGACCACGACGACCTTGTGCAGCAGCCTGGTCAGCGCGGGCCGGAGGTCCTCGGGACACTCGACCACGTCCATCGCGTAGGTGGCGCCGGGCGGCAGGCCGGGCCACTGGGAGTCGTCCACGTGCGCACCACCGAGCAGGATGCCGGCGCGCCCGAGGTCGTCGTCCTTGAGCTGGGCGATGGCGCCCAGAGCGGCGTCCACGTCGCTGACGGCGACGGCGTCGGCCGCGCTGCCGAGCGCCGCTGAGACCGCCGTCTCGTACCCCGACCGGACGTTCAGCAGCGCTGCCACCGACCCCAGGAGCCCGCTCACAGGAGTGGTCGCCGCCAGCAGGGCGCCGGCACCGTCCTTGCGGTTGAGCCCGAGCTCGAGGGCCTCCTTGCGCGCGCTGAGCGAGCTGCGCTCGGACTGCGCCGCGGTGAGGTCACCGCGGATCTTGGCCAGCCGGTCCTCGAGGTCGCCCAGCTGGGAGCTCGCTGCCTCGTGCTCCGCGTCGAGCCCCATCTCGCCTGCGTCGAGGCTGGCGACCCGGGACTCCAGCGAGGTGAAGTCGTGCTGGGCGCGCTCGGCCCGGGCGACCACGTCGGTGCGGGCCTGGGTGAGGCGGCCGACCTCCTCCGCGGCAGCCGCCGACCGGCTGCGGAGGCCGTTGACCTGGCCGTGCAGCCTGGCCATCCCCTCGCGGCGGTCGGCCGCCGCGCGCTGCAGCCCCACGACGCGGCGCTCCTCCTCGGTGAAGCCGAGCTCGGCTGCCTGACGCACGCTGATCGCGCCCTCGAGCGCTGTGCGGTGACCGCTCACCTCGGCGTCGATCTCGTCCTCCTGGGCGCGCACCCGCCTGGACTCGGCCTCGAGCTCATCGGGGTCCCGGCCCGCGGGGACCTCGGGCTGGGAGGCGGCGTTGCGTACCCGTTCGGCGGCCAGCCCGGCGGTGCCGCGGAGTCGCTCCCGGAGCCCGGAGAGCCCGAACCAGGTCTCCTGGGCCCGGGACAGCGCCGGCAGGTCCTCGCGCAGGGCTGCTTCCAGCGCCGCCTCGGCCGTACGCGTGGCGGCCAGCTCGGCCTCGACCGCGGCGCGCCGCTCCAGGAGCACCGACTCGTCGGCCAGCTCCTGCTCGAGCGCCGTCCGCGCGGTGACCAGGTCGTCGGCCATCAGCCGCGCCCGGGCATCGCGTACGTCGGCCTGGACGGTCTGGGCGCGACGAGCCACCTCGGCCTGACGGCCCAGGGGCTTGAGCTGGCGCCGGATCTCGCTGAGCAGGTCGGAGAGCCGGGTGAGGTTGCCCTCGGTCGAGTCGAGCTTGCGGAGCGCCTTCTCCTTGCGCTTGCGGTGCTTGAGCACCCCGGCGGCCTCCTCGATGAAGCCACGCCGGTCCTCGGGGGTCGCGTGCAGGATCGAGTCGAGCTGCCCCTGCCCGACGATCACGTGCATCTCGCGTCCGATGCCGGAGTCGCTCAGCAGCTCCTGCACGTCCAGCAGACGGCACTGCTGGGAGTTGATGGCGTACTCCGAGCCCCCGTTGCGGAACATCGTCCTGCTGATGGTGACCTCGGCGTACTCGATCGGCAGCGCACCGTCGGAGTTGTCGATCGTCAGCTGGACCTCGGCCCGGCCGAGCGGAGGGCGACCGGAGGTACCGGCGAAGATGACGTCCTCCATCTTGCCGCCACGCAGCGACTTGGCGCCCTGCTCGCCCATCACCCACGCGAGCGCGTCCACGACGTTGGACTTGCCGGACCCGTTGGGTCCCACGATGCAGGTGATCCCGGGCTCGAGCTGCAGGGTCGTCGAGGAGGCGAAGGACTTGAAGCCCTTGAGCGTGAGGCTCTTGAGGTACAACGTGCGCTCCCTGCTGAGGCGTCGTCAGGCGTCCGGTCGGCGCTGGACGCGGCATCCTCTCAGACCCGGGGGTCAGGAGCTGCGACGGGGAAGGTCAGCCCTTCGACCCTAACCATGGGATCGCGCTGGATGGCGCAGGCGTGCCGAACGGCACCGCCCGCGCCCCCGAACGGTCCGCTCAGGTGACCGGCGCGACCGCGGCGGCGGGCGCGCGGCGACGCAGCATGACGGCCACCGAGACGACGCGGCCACCAGTGCGGCCAACGGTCCGCCTCCGGCCCACCCGTCCCCGACCGGCGCGACCGAGGCCACGTCGGTGTCCCACGCGGAGCCGGGCAGGTCCACGCGGTAGACGTCGATGCCGCGGACCAGGTCGACCGAGTAGGCCAGGTTGGTCTTCTTCTCGGTCCGGATGCCCGCCTTGTTGTACACCGGCATCCAGTAGGAGTCCCACACCTCCGAGACGCCCCAGGTGGCGTAGCCGTAGGACTTCAGGTTCCTGGGATTGCGTACGTCGAGGAACTGGGTGCCGCCGCCGTAGAACCCGGCCGCGACGATGCCGGACGGGTGGAAGTCGAACCAGTGCGAGGAGCAGAAGGCGCCCTGGGGCATCGGGAAGTTGCCGAGGTCGGCGAGCTCGACCTTGTCCAGGGGGACGATCGCGTTCTTGGTGCCGTCGAGCCTCTTGACCCACCACGTCTGGAAGGACCCGGCCTTGGCGCAGTCGGTCTGCTCGTAGTCCTCCTCGGTGACCAGCAGGATGTTGCCGTTGGCCAACGAAGGCGCCGCGCCGTTGCGGAACTTGCGGGCGTTGGGGCGCTGCGAGTTGTGCAGGATGAAGTCGTTCCAGCCCGGGTACCTCGGGTCGGTCCCCTGACCGGCCGCACCGGTGGTGGTGATCAGCTTGGGGGCTCGCGGGTTGCGGGTGCTCCACATCGAGGCTCCCTTGAAGCCGGTGTGGGTGCCGATGCCGGCGGCGTCGAAGTCCCACTCGTGCCCGGCCGTGGGGCTCTTGAAGCCCTGCACCCCGGGCGTGGAGGGGTCCGAGTCGACCTCCACGGGACGGTCGAGGTCACGCAGGTCGAAGATCGAGAACCGACCCTGCTTGTTGTTGCCCGCGCTGTAGGCGTAGGTGCAGTTGGTCTGGGTCACGCAGGAGACGGTGTGGGTGCTCGTGGTTCCGGGCGCTCGGCCGGCGATGCGGGGCGCGGCCGGGTCGGTCACGTCCACGATCATCAGCTCACCGCCGCCGACGTTGACGTGCGAGATGTCGCCCGGGCTGGCCTGGTAGAGGTCGACCCCGACCAGCGCGAACCGTCGCACCTCGCCGTTGGCGTACTTGCGTTCGCCGCAGTTCATCGCCTCGTTCTCGAACTGGACCGAGGGCAGCACGCCGGTCAGCGTCGGCCGGGTCGGCTTGGAGACGTCGTAGACCCGCACGGAGTCCAGGTTGGACTGCACGAACAGCGGCTTGGTCTTCAGAAAGCAGCCCGCGATCCCTGCCGAGGAGGGATTGCTGGAGGCCAGCGAGACGTTGTTGCTCGAGATCAGCGGGATCTGCTGCTGGGAGCTGAGCAGCTCGCGCTGGGCGGCGATGCGGTTCTGGTCGTCGTGAGCGTGGGCGGGAGCCCCGGTCAGCAGTGTTCCGGCGAGGAGGGCGGCGGTGGTGGCGAGTGGCAGGAGGCGCATGTCACGCCCAACGAGCCTGCGCCCGTGGGGTTACCCCCGGCAGCGCGACCGATCAGGTGCGGGCGAGCGAGCTGTCACGCGCGACCGCGTGGTCCACGGACTCGCTGGCGACCGCGGCGAGCGCGTCGTTCTCCTGCTGGAGCCGCAGCACGACCCGTTCGAGGTCCGCGACTCGCCGGCGGAGAACGCGATTCTCACCGGCCAGGCGGTTGGCCTCTCGTGGGTTGGAGCCGATCGAGTAGCCGAGAAGCGCCTTGGCCATGAAATGTGCCTTCCAGGGGGGGCGGGAGGGAGGTCCGAACGGACCGTCTACCAGAGTCTCACGTGCTGCGGTCGGACTTCAAGTCGCGTGTCAAGCGGGCCGGGCGAGGAGTCATGCGGGCTGCCCGGGCGCAGGCACCCGCCGAGCCCGCGGAGCCGGCTGACACACCGGACAGGAGAACGACGAGCGGTTCATGAAGCTGCTCCGCCGGATCGGCGTACCGCACCGGGAGCAGGGCAGCTGCTCGCGGCCGTAGACCTCCAGGGAACGGTCGAAGTAGCCGCTCTGGCCGTTGACGTTGACGTAGAGCGAGTCGAACGAGGTGCCCCCCTGCTCGAGCGCCTCCAGCATCACGGTGCGACACCCGGCCAGCACCCGCTCGACGTCGATCCTGCGCAGCCGCGACCCGGGGCGCTCGCTGTGCACCCGCGCGAGCCACAGCCCCTCGTCGGCGTAGATGTTGCCGACTCCGGAGATGACGGTCTGGTTGAGCAGCAGCCGCTTGATCCCCGACTCGCTGCGCCGCACCCGGGTGAGGAAGCCGGGCTCGTCGAAGCCCGGGTCCAGCGGGTCGCGGGCGATGTGGGCGATCTCCGGCGGCAGCACCGCTCCCCCTTCGGACAGGGCGAGTCCGCCGAACATCCGCTGGTCGACGAAGCGCAGCTCGACGTCTGGACCGACCGCGGACTCCAGCGTGAAGCGCACCCGCAGGTGCCGCTCGTCAGGTACGCCGAGAGGCTGCACCAGCATCTGCCCGCTCATGCCGAGGTGGGCGAGCAGGGCATCGCCCGGCAGGTCCTCCGCGGCAGGCGCCGGGTCCAGGGCGAGCCAGAGGTACTTCCCGCGTCGGCGAGCGGCGGTGAACCTGCGCCCGACCAGGCGGGAGACGAGGTCCTCGGCACCGGCAAGGTGACGACGCACGGGTCGCGGGTGCAGGATCTCCACCGACCGGATCGGTCGGTCGAGCACGTGCGCCTCCAGGCCCCGGCGGACGACCTCGACCTCGGGAAGCTCAGGCATCGCCCGGTGCGGAGGACCCGGACACCAGCTCCTCGCCGACAGCCGGCATCTCCGCGCTCAGCGTGCGGTACGCCGACTCGGCCGCCTGCTGCTCGGCCTCCTTCTTCGACCGGCCCACACCGTGGCCGTGCAGCCTCTCGGCAACGCGGACCCGAGCGGTGAAGGTCTTCATGTGGTCAGGACCCTCGTGGGCGATGACGTACTCGGGAACCCCGAGCTCGTGCAGCGCGCTGAGCTCCTGGAGGCTCGTCTTCCAGTCCAGCCCGGCCCCCATCGCGGCAGCCGCCTCCAGCAGCGGGTCGAAGAGCAGATGCACCAGCTCGGCACCGCTCTCGAACCCGCCCGAGAGGTAGACCGCACCGATCAGGGCCTCCACCGTGTCGGAGAGGATCGAGGCCTTCTCGCGACCACCGGTGGACTCCTCGCCCTTGCCGAGGTGGATGTGCGCCCCCAGGCCGATGGTCCGGCCCACGTCGGCGAGCGCGCGGGCGTTGACCACGGCGGCGCGCAGCTTGGCCAGCCGCCCCTCGGACAGGTCGGGATGGGTCAGGTAGAGCGTCTCGGTGATGACCACCCCCAGCACGGAGTCCCCGAGGAACTCCAGGCGCTCGTTGGTGGGCAGGTTGCCGTTCTCGTAGGCGTAGGACCGGTGCGTCAGGGCGAGCTGAAGCAGCTCGGGATCCAGTGTCGGATCGCCGAGCGCCTCACGCAGCTCGTCGGTGCCGGCCGGCCCCACTGCCTCGTTCAAGTCAGGGCCTGCGGTCAGAGAACCTGACGACGGTCGGCCTTCGCGCCGTACTGCCCGCAGTCGGGGCAGGCGCGGTGCGGCAGGTGCTTGGCGCCGCAGGCCGGGTTGGCGCAGTTCACGAGGGAGGGCGCGACAGCCTTCCAGGCAGAACGACGGTGACGCGTGTTGCTGCGCGACATCTTCCGCTTCGGGACAGCCACGATTGCTCCTTGAGTTCGAGTGGGTCTTGCCTAGGTCAGGATTCGGGTGGTGCTTGTTCGGTGTCGTTCGGGTCCACCACCACGCTGCCGAGGGCGGCCCATCGCGGGTCGACCGGCGCGTCGTGCTGGTGGTCCGGTTCGTCGGCGAGCCGCGCACCACAGTCGATGCACAGACCCGGACAATCGTCCCGGCACAGCGGCTGGAAGGGCAGTGCAAGCACCACCGCGTCCCGCAGCAGTGGCTCGAGATCGATCAGATCTCCCTCGAGCCGGCTGACTTCGTCGTCCAGGTCGTCACCGCGTGCGGCGGGTCCGGAGTCGTCGTAGACGAACAGTTCCTGGATGTCGACGTTGAGGATGTCCTCGATCGGCTCCAGGCACCGTGCGCACTCACCCTCGAGCTCGACTTGCGCCGAGCCGGAGACGAGCACACCTTCCATGACCGCCTCGAGCCTCAGGTCGATGTCGACGCTGCTGCCCTCGGGAACGCCCAGGACTTCGATGCCAAGCTCTGCCGGTGCCTCGGCGGAGAACGACAACTTGCGCTGCGACCCCGGGCGGCGGCCGAGCTCGCGGGTGTCGAGCACGAGCGGCGCTCTCGGGTCGAGACTGCGCAAGGTGTCACTTCCGTCGTGGTACATGCAGAACCTGCGGGAGTCTACCGGCCGATCAGCCGAGGCACCAAAACGGCGGTGCTCCCGTGCCGGCCGGGGTCACGACTGGTCCTCGACCGCACGCTCGGCCAGGCGTTCGGTGAGCAGGGTCAGCACGTCAGGCGGGATCAGCCCGGAGACGTCGCCGCCGAAGGCGGCCACCTCCTTGACCAACGAGGAGGCCAGGAAGGAGTACTCCGGGCTCGTCGGGATGAAGACGGTCTCCACGTCGACCAGCGAGGAGTTCATCTGGGCCATCTGCAGCTCGTAGTCGAAGTCGCTGACCGCCCGCAGGCCCTTGACGATGGCGCGGATGCCGCGCTCCTCGCAGAAGGTGGTGAGCAGTCCCTCGAAGCCGGCCACGGTCACGTTGGGGAAGTCGGCGCACACCTTCTCCAGCATCGCCATCCGCTCCTCGGCGGTGAACAGCCGCGCCCGGGACTTCGACTTGTTGGTGCCCACCGCGACCACGACCTCGTCGAAGAGCCGGGACGCCCTGGAGATGATGTCGATGTGGCCGTTGGTCACCGGGTCGAAGGAGCCCGGACACACCACCCTGCGCACCTGGGGCTCTCCGGACGGACGCTGGTGCTGGTCCCCCGGCTGGTCAGTCTCGTTCGAGGTCATCGTCATCCTGGGTCTCGGGTGCGGGGCCCGTGCGATCGGCGCGAACGTACCAGAGCACGGTCTCGCCGTACCTCTTCTCGCGCTCGCGGGCCAGCCCCAGTGGCCACGCGGGCTCCACGCTACGCGCCGAGCGCTCCACGACCAGCAGGGAGCCCGGCGCGACCCAGCCGCCTGCGACGAGCAGGGCGGCGACGACCTCGACGTCCGCGTTGGGAAGCGGATAGGGAGGGTCCGCGAAGACCACGTCGTAGGGCGCGGGCGACGGCTGCCCCAGCACCCTCGCGACCGGCTGCGTCAGCACCTCTACCCGCTCGGAGCCCACCAGCGCGGCGTTGTCCCTGACCAGGGCCGCCGTACGCCGATCGGACTCCACCGCCGTGAGCCGTTCGGCCCCCCGGGAGATCGCCTCGAGACCGACGGCACCCGATCCGGCGTACAGGTCGAGGAAGCGCAGCCCGGTCAGCGGGCCGAGCTCGGACTGCAGCGAGGAGAACAGGGCCTCGCGCACCCGGTCCGAGGTGGGCCGGGTGGCGTCCCCCGCCGGCGTCTTGAGGCGTCGCCCGCGAGCGGTGCCGGCGATGATCCGGGTCACGTCATCTCCAGGTACTCGGCCTGCTCGGAGTCCTCGAGCCTGCCGACTGCGCGGGCCAGTCCCGGGCTGTGGGCCAGCGCCGGGTCCGCACCGAGGTGAGTGCTGGCGGCCGCCCGGGCACGCTCGATGACACCCTCGTCGCGCAGCACCGAGAGCAGCTTGAGCCCGGAGCGACCGCCGCTCTGCTCGATGCCCAGGACGTTGCCCTCACGCCGCTGCTCGAGGTCGATGCGGGAGAGCTCGAACCCGTCCCGGGTCCCGGCCACGGCGACCAGCCGCTCGATCGAGGGGCTCGCAGGGTCGGCTGCGCTCACCAGCAGGCACAGGCCCTGGTGTCCCCCGCGTCCGATCCGGCCGCGCAGCTGGTGCAGCTGGGAGACGCCGAAGCGATCCGCGTCCAGGATCACCATCACCGTCGCGTTGGGCACATCGACACCGACCTCGATCACCGTGGTCGAGACCAGGACGTCGACCTCGCCGGCGGCGAAGGCCTGCATCACGACGTCCTTCTCGTCCGGGGCCATCCGCCCGTGCATCATCTGGACACGCAGACCCGCGAGGGGACCTTCGGCGAGCTCGGGTGCCAGCTCCTCGACCGCCCGGAGCGGAGCGCGGCGCTCCGGCCCTCCCTCCGGCTCCCCCTCCGGCTGGTCGCTGCCGTCGTCCGGGTCGATCCGCGAGCACACGACGTACGCCTGACGACGCTCGGCGACCTCCTCCCGCACCCGCTCCCAGGCGCGTTCGAGCCACTCGGGCCGCGCCCGGATGGGCACGACGGTGGTCTGTACGTCGCCGCGCCCGGCAGGGAGCTCGCGCAGCGTCGAGGTGTCCAGGTCGCCGAAGACCGTCATCGCCACCGTCCGAGGGATCGGGGTGGCCGTCATCACCAGGACGTGGGGCGGCGCCCCGGCCTTCGCGCCCAGAGCGGCGCGCTGCTCGACACCGAAGCGGTGCTGCTCGTCGACGACGACCAGGCCGAGGTCGGCGAACTGCACCCGCTCCTCGAGCAGTGCGTGCGTGCCGATGACGATGCCCGCCTCACCGCTGGCGGCCTCGGCCAGGGCCTGCCTGCGGGCCGGGGCGTTGAGCGAGCCGGTGAGCAGGGCCACCCGGGTGGCCCCCTCGGCGCCGCCCAGGAAGCCACCCGAGGACAGGTCGCCGAGAAGGGCGATGATGGCGCGCTGGTGCTGCTGGGCGAGCACCTCGGTCGGTGCGAGCAGGGCTGCCTGTCCGCCCGAGTCGACCACCTGGAGCATGGCCCGCAGCGCCACCACGGTCTTGCCGGAGCCGACCTCGCCCTGGAGCAGCCGGTGCATCGGGTGCCCTCGTCCGAGGTCGGCCGCGATCTCCTCCCCGATGCCGCGCTGGCCCTCGGTCAGGGTGAACGGCAGGCGCTGGTCGAACCGGTCCAGCAGTCCGCCCGGGGCCCCGGGCCTCGGATTGGCGACGGTCGCCTCGACCGCGGCCCGTCTCCGGGCCAGCACCGTCTGGGCGACGAACGCCTCGTCGTACTTCAGGCGCTTCTCGGCTTCCACCTTCTGCGCCCAGGTGTCCGGACGGTGGATCCAGCGCAGCGCCTGCGCGGCGCTGATCAGGCCCTCCGCCTCGCGCACCGCCGGCGGCAGCACCTCGGGGACGTCCTCGACGAGGTCCAGCGCGGTCGCGATGGTCTCCTCCAGCTGCCAGGTGTTCACCGCGGCGGCGGAGGAGTAGATCGGGATCAGGTCCGGCATGGAGGCATAGGCGTCCTCCGCGGCGGCGCCGTACATCCGGGAGTCGGGGTTGGTCAGCTGCCAGTTCCCGTTGAACCACCTCAGCCGCCCGCTGAACAGGCCGACCCGTCCGCGGGCGAGCTCCTTGGCCCGCCAGTTCGACGTACCCTCCTGACGGTCGAAGTAGGTCAGCGCCAGGCTGCCGTCCTCGGCCTTGACCCGCACCTCGAGGCGGTACGCCGTACGCCGGGTGCGCTTGTCCTGGTAGGGCTTCTGCACGGTGCTGACCACCTCGCCCACGAACGAGACGAGATCGCCCTCGAGGAGCTCCTCGAGCTCGCTGAGCGAGCCCTTGCGGATGTAGCGCCGCGGGAAGATCCCGAGCAGGTCGCCGACCGTCTCCACGCCGGTGGCCTTGACGATCTTCTTGTAGTGCTTGCCGCCCACCGCCGCCACCGGTGAGTCCCAGCCGACCCGGATCCCGGCCATGGTCACTCGACCGCCATCAACAGCGGGTACCGCTCCTGCCCACCCTCGTAGAGCGCCACGTCGACGCCCGGGTGGGTGTGCTGGACCCAGTGCTCGCAGGCACTGGCCAGGTCACCTGCGTCGCGGCCGCCGACCAGGGTCACCAGCTCGCCGCCGCCACCGAGGAGCCGCTCAAGCACCCCTGTGGCCACCTCGAAGAGGTCATCGCCGACGATGGCGAAGTCGCCGTGGACCACCCCCAGCGCGTCCCCCACCGCGCACGGCCCGGCGCTGGTCATGGCCGCCCTCGCGGCGACGGTGACGGCCCCGTGGCGGGCTCCGCGCGCCGCGTCGGTCATGTGGACCACGTCGCTGTCCAGCGGCCGACCCGGCTCGTGCACGGCCAGCGCGGCGATGCCCTGGACCTGGGCTCGCGTCGGGATCACCACCACGTGCACGCCGGTGACCTCGGCCTCGTGGGCTGCCGCCTCGGCCACCGGGATGGAGTCGGGGTCGTTGGGCAGCACGATCACCTCGCGGGCACCGGTGGCCTCGATCGCCGCCAGTATCTCGCCGGTGCTGGGGCGGGTCCCCCGGTCGGCCCGGAGCACCTCGGCTCCGGCCTCGCTGAACAAGGCACCCAGTCCGGGGCCGGCGGCGACCACGACCAGCTTGCGGCCGACGAGCTCGGCCCGCTTGTCCCGGGCCCGGCTGACCTGCTCGGCGAAGTGGGTGACCTGGATCCGGCGCGGCACGCCGGCCCGGATGCCGGCCTCCACCGCGGCCCCGACGTCGTCGACGTGGATGTGCACGTTCCACAGGCCCTCGCCTCCGACCACGACGAGCGAGTCGCCGAGCGGATCGAGGTCCTTGCGGAGCGCGGGGATGGCGTCGTCGTCGGTCTCCAGGAGGTACATCACCTCATAGGTCGGACCGCCCTCGGTCAGGTCGTCGGTGGGAAGTCGCGCCACGGGGATGGCCGTGGTGCCGACCCGCGGCGTGGTCGTGGTCACCCGGGCTCCCGTGATCGCCGACTCCGCCGAGTCCAGCACCACGCACAGTCCCCGGCCACCGGCGTCGACGACACCGGCGTCCTTGAGCAGCCTCAGCTGGTCCGGCGTACGTGCGAGCGCCTCGCGGGCGGCGGAGGCCGACGCGTGCACCACGGCGCCCAACCGGTTCTCGGGGGCCGCGGCGGCGGTGGCTGCCGCGTCCGAGGCCGCCCGGGCCACCGAGAGGATCGTCCCCTCGACCGGCCGGCCGACCGCCGAGTACGCCGCGTCCGTGGCCAGGGCCATCCCGTCGGCGAACACCAGCGCGGACCGGTCGTCGGGTCCCGCCCGCCCGATGTGCCGCAGCAGGGCGCCGACGAGCTGGCTCAGGATCACCCCCGAGTTGCCGCGCGCGCCGAGCAACGCCCCCCGGGAGTAGGCCTGCATGGCGGCCCGCAGGTCGTCGGGGTGATCCTCGAGCGAGACCAGCAGCGCGTCGCGGGCCGCTTCCACGGTCAGGAACATGTTGGTGCCGGTGTCCCCGTCCGGCACCGGATAGACGTTCAGGGCGTCGATCTCCTCGCGGGCAGCGGCCAGGCCGTCGACGACCATCGCGGCGAAGCGGCGTACGACGTCGAGGTCGAAGGTGGCCACCTCAGCGTCTGCCTGCATGCTGGTATCCCCTGGCCTTCGCGGTATGTCGGTGTGGAGGGGCACACGGTAGTTGGTGGGCACCTGCTCGGCGCACTGCATGCCCGACCCATGCCCGAGGCCCCGACGCTCGATTCGCGTCCGGCCACGGCTCTGAGTTATTCTCGTGCGGTTGTCCGGACCAGCTCACGGGACTCTCTTCCGAGCCTGGTCCTGACCCCCCGATTTCGATCCCGCGAACTACTGAGGAGTGCACGGTGGCTGCCGTCTGCGACATCTGCGCCAAGAAGCCTGGCTTCGGCAACAACCGTCCCTGGTCCCGCAAGATCACGAAGCGTCGCTTCGACCCGAACATCCAGCGCGTGCGCGCCACTGTCAACGGCGCCCCCAAGCGTCTCAACGTGTGCACCGGCTGCCTCAAGGCCGGCAAGGTCACCCGCTGACCGTTCACTGATCTCTGCCGCGACGGCGCACCCGGACTTGTTCCCGGTGCGCCGTTTCGCTGTACCCCGCCGACGAGGGCGAGTGCCCGGTCAGGAGAAGTGCTGCCATCCCGCGGGGCCCTCGTAGTCGGCGCCGTCGACCGTCACCGGTCCTCGCGGCTCGCCGCCGGGCTCGTACGGCGCCGCCACCCTGCCGATGATGCTGAAGCCCTCGGGGAGCGCCGCGCCGGGTGCGAAGGTGGCCGCCAGCGCGTGGTCGTCGCCGCCGCCGAGGATGAAGCCCATCGGATCGACACCCAGCGCCGAGCCCGACGGCGGCCATCGGGTCGGCGAGGTGGAAGGCGCTGCGATCGAGGTCGATCGAGACTCCCGAGTCCTCGGCGATGTGGCCGAGGTCGGCGATCAGCCCGTCGGAGACGTCGATCATCGCGGTCGCGCCCGCCACTGCCGCGGCCGGTCCGGCGGCGTACGGCGGCTGCGGCCGCTGGTAGGCCTCGACCACGGCACGGGGTGAGCGGAACCCCCGGGTCAGCACGGCCAGGCCGGCCGCGGCCCATCCCTGGCGGCCGGCGAGGGCCACCACGTCGCCCACCGAGGCGCCACTGCGCAGCACCGGCGCCACCTCGCAGGTGCCGAGCACGGTGACCGCGATCACGATCTCGTCGGCCGTGGTCAGGTCCCCACCCACGACGCTGGCGCCCACCAGAGCCGCCTCCTCGGCGATTCCGTCGGCCAGCTCCAGGACCCAGGCGACCGGCAGGCCTGCCGGTGCGGCCAGGCCGACGGTGAGCGAATGGGCCCGCCCGCCCATCGCGCTGATGTCGCTGAGGTTGCTGGCGACGGCCTTGCGGCCGATGTCGCGGGCAGCGGCCCACTCGCGCTTGAAGTGCCGACCCTCGACCAGCAGGTCGGTGGAGACCACGACATGCCCCTTGGGCGTGCGCACCACGGCGGCGTCGTCCCCGGGCCCGACGTACACGTGCGGCCCCTGCTCGAACCGGCTCGCGAGGGCGGCGATCAGCCTGAACTCACCCACCTCGGCGAGCGAGGTGTCTGGAGCGAAGGCGTCGGAGGGACTCATGGCGACATCCCACCAGATGCGGTCGAACGCCCCACCGGGCCCTGCGGTGTACCCGTGGAGGCCGCATGTCCGGTAGGTTGCGAGACGGTTCAGACTTTTCCGATCCACGAGGGAGCCCCACATGGTCGTCCAGGCCTACATCCTGATCCAGACCGATGTCGGCAAGGCCGCAGAGGTTGCTCAACGGATCACCGACATCAAGGGCGTCATCCTCGCCGAGGACGTCACCGGTCCGTACGACGTGATCGTGCGCGCCGAGGCACGCAACGTCGACGAGCTCGGCAAGCTCGTCGTCGCAAGGGTCCAGACCCTTGACGGCATCACCCGAACCCTGACGTGCCCCGTCGTACACATCTGACGTCGCGTCGATCCCGCACAGCCGACAGACGCCCGTCGCCCTTCGGGGTGGCGGGCGTCGTCGTGCTCGCGACGCTGCTCGCCGGCTGCGGCGGCGGGTGGAGATCGTCGGAGTCGTCGGTCTCCGCCTCGGAGCGCGCGGCCTGCACCGAGCTCGTCGAGGCGCTTCCCGACCGAGGTCTCCGACCAGACCCGCCGGCAGACCTCGGGCAGTCCTCTCGGCGCCGCGTGGGGTGATCCGGCGATCGTGCTGACGCTGCGGGGTCGGCAAGCCGGAGGGCTACGACCGGTTCGCCGAACTGCCAGACCGTCAACGGCGTCGACTGGTTCGTGCCGGAGGAGACGGTCGACGACCAGTCCGCGGACGTCGTGCTGACCACCATCGGGCGCACGCCGTCGGTCGAGCTCAAGGTCCCGGCGAGCTACCGACCCCCGGCCGCCGCGATGGTCGACGTCTCCCGGGCCATCAGGACCCGGACGCGCACGCTCGCGCCCTGCAGCTGAGCTCAGCGCAGCCCGGTGGTGCGCTCCATCGCGAGCCGGACCAGACGCTCGACGAGCTCGGCGTAGGTCAGGCCGGACGCCTGCCAGAGCAGGGGGAACATCGAGGTGGCGGTGAACCCCGGCATCGTCTCCACCTCGTTGACCACGACTCGGCCGTCGCCGAGGAGGAAGAAGTCCACCCGCGCCAACCCCTCGACGTCGAGGGCCTCGAAGGCTCGCACGGCCAGTGAACGCACTTCGGAGACGACCTCGTCGCTGAGCGAGGCCGGGATCTGGAAGCTCTGCTCGAGGTACTTCGCCTCGAAGTCGTAGAAGGCGTGCTCCGCGCCCACGGTGATCTCCGCGATCTCGCTGGTCTCGGGGTCAGCACCGTCCCGCCCCTGGAGTACGCCGATCTCGACCTCGCGCGCGTTCGTCGCGGCGGACTCGACCAGCACCTTGGGATCGAAGCGGCGGGCGTCCTCGATGGCCTCGTCGAGGTCCTCGGCGGCCTCCACCCGAGCGATCCCGAAGCTGGAGCCCGCCCGCGCGGGCTTGACGAAGACCGGGTAGCCGAGGGCGTCGACGGCCTCCCGGACGGCGGCAGGGTCCTGCTCCCACTGCCGGGGACGCACCAGGACGTAGGGCAGGATCGGCAGCCCGGCGGCCAGGAAGAGCTGCTTCATGAAGTGCTTGTCGGTGCCCACCGCGCTGGAGAGCACACCGGCGCCCACGTAGCGCACCCCTGCCATCTCCAGCAGCCCCTGCAGGGTGCCGTCCTGGCCCCACGGTCCGTGCATGACCGGGAACACCACGTCGACCTCGCCGAGCACCGTGGGGACCTGGTCGGCCTCGGTGACCACGAGGCCATGACCCGGGGTCAGCGCGATCTCACGGTCACCCAAGACCGAGGGCAGCTCACCGGCAGGTCCGAGGGAGAGCCGGCCCGGCTCGGCCGACTCCAGCACCCAGCGCCCGTCCTCGGCGATGCCGACCGGGACCACGTCGTACTTGTCCTGGTCGAGCGCTGCGATCACGCTCCCCGCAGAGATGCACGAGATCGAGTGCTCGCTGGATCGGCCGCCGAACACGACCGCCACACGCGGCTTGCGCTCGCTGTCTGACCCAGCGGTCCGGGGGCTGCTCACGTCCCGACCCTACCGGCGCGAGACCCGGCAAATACGCTGACGACATGCGCCCCACCACTCAAGCCGTGCACCTCGGCCGTCCACCGCACGAGCCCGACCAGCCTCTGAACACACCGATCACGATGGCCTCGACGTACGTGGCCGGAGGGCAGCTCGAGTACGGGCGCTACGCGAACCCCACCTGGACGGCCTTCGAGGACACTCTCGGCGCCCTCGAGGGCGGGCGGTGCCTGGCCTTCTCGAGCGGGCTGGCCGCGGTCGCGACGATCCTGGACCTGGTGGCGAACGGCGAGAAGGTGGTGGCGCCCCAGCACGCCTACCAGGGGTCCCTGGGGCAGCTGGCGGACCTCGAGCTGCGTGATCGGCTGCGACCTCAGCTGGTCGACCTGGCGGACACCGCCGCGGTCGTCGCCGCGCTGCGAGGACGCCTCCCTGGTCTGGCTGGAGTCGCCCACCAACCCCGCCCTGGAGGTGGCGGACATCCCCGCGATCGTCGCCGCCGCCCACGAGGCAGGGGCGCATGTGGTGGTGGACAACACCTTCGCCACCCCGATCCTGCAGCGCCCGCTCGAGCACGGAGCCGACCTGGTGCTGCACTCGGCGACGAAGTTCATCGCCGGCCACTCCGACCTGGTCATGGGCGCGATCGTGACGCGCGACGACGCCCTGTTCGACGTGCTCAAGGGCCGGCGCGATCTCTACGGCGCCATCCCCGGCGCGTTCGAGGCCTGGCTCGCGCTGCGTGGCCTGCGCACCCTCCCGCTGCGGGTGGAGCGCAGCCAGGCCAACGCCCAGGAGCTGGTACGCCGTCTCCGGCAGCGACCCGACCTCGTGGAGGTCCGCTATCCCGGCTTCGGCGGCATCATCGCCCTCGTCCTGCCGACCGGTGCCGAGGCGGACGTCGTCCAGCACGCCACCCGGCTGTGGGTCTACGCCACCTCGCTGGGAGGCGTCGAGTCGACCCTGGAGCGCCGTCGGCGGTGGAAGACCGAGGCGAGCAGCATCCCCGAGGGACTGCTCCGCCTCTCGGTGGGCATCGAGGACGTCGAGGACCTGTGGGAGGACCTCAGCCAGGCACTGGACTCGGTGGCCCGCGCGCTAGTCGCGCTCGTGCTTGGTGTCGCGAGCGATGAAGGCGTACATCATGTCCCGCGCGCTCATCTCGCCGGCGACCACCGCGGCCACGTGCTGAGCGACGGGGGCGTCGACGCCGTTGCGCTGTGCGAGGTCGTAGATCGAGGCACAGGACTTGGCTCCCTCCGCCACCTGCCGGGTGGAGGCGACGATCTCCTCGGTGGTCATGCCCTGGCCCAGCTTCTCGCCGAAGGTGCGGTTGCGGGAGAGCGGTGAGGAGCAGGTGGCCACCAGGTCGCCCAACCCCGCGAGCCCCATCAGGGTCAACGGATCCGCACCGAGCTTCATCGCGAGTCGCGCGGTCTCCGCCAGCCCTCGGGTGATCAGCGAGGCGGTGGTGTTGTCGCCGAACCCCAGCCCCACGGCCATGCCGACACACAGGGCCACGACGTTCTTGTAGGCACCTCCGAGCTCACAGCCGAGCACGTCGGTGCTGCGGTAGGGCCGGAACGCCTGGGAGTGGCACAGGTCCTGCAGGCGCGCGGCCACGGTCTCGTCGGCGCAGGCGATCACGCTCGCGGCCGGCTCGCGCACGGCGATCTCACGCGCCAGGTTGGGGCCGCTGACCACCGCGATCCGCTCGGGGCCGGCACCGGTGACCTCGGCGATCACCTCGCTCATCCGCTTGGTCGGTGCCGAGCTCGACCCCCTTCATCACCGAGACGAACACGGCGTCGTCGGGCATCAGGTCGCGCCACTGCCCGAGGTTCTCGCGCAGCTTCTGCGACGGCACCGAGAGCACCACGAACTCAGCACCGTCGACCGCTGCGGCCGGGTCGTCGGTCGCTCGGATCGAGGCCGGCGAGCTCGATGCCCGGGAAGTACTCCGTGTTCTGGTGCCGCTCGTTGATCGCCTGGCACACCTCGGCACGACGTCCCCAGATGGTGACGTCGTTGCCCGCGTCCGCAAGGACAAGGCTGAACGCCGTGCCCCACGAGCCGGCGCCGAACACCGTGACTTTGCTCATGTGGGCTCCCCCCGCTTCTTCTTCCTGGGGTTACCGATCTCGGTGACCCCCGACTGCTTCGGGTCGAAGCGTACGGCGGGAGCGCGCTCCCCACGTAGATCCTCCACCAACCCGGTGATGGCCGCCATGATCCGGTCGGTCGCGTCGTGCAGCATCTCGGCGGTGACGGGGCGCCCTCTCAGGTCGTCCAGGTCGACGGGGTCGCCCACCTTGAAGGCCGTGGTCTTGCGCGGGAACGGGTGCGGTCGGACCGTGTACGCCGGCAGCAGCTCCTGGGCGCCCCACTGACCGACGGGGATCACCGGGCATCCCGTGGCCAGCGCGATCCGGGCCGCCCCTGTCTTGCCGCGCATCGGCCACTGAGCGGGGTCCTTGGTGATGGTGCCCTCGGGATAGATGCCGATGCACTCCCCCTGAGCCGACCGCCTCCACGGCCGCGTCGTAGCCCTTCACGGCCCCCTCGGTCATCCGGGCGACCGGGATCTGCCCGGCGTCCCGGACGAGGTACTTCAGCACCGGCGTACGGAACAGGGCGTCCTTGGTCAGGTAGCGCACCAGGCGGCCGTGGTCGTAGAGGAAGAGGCCCAGCGTCATCGGATCGAGGTGCGAGACGTGGTTGGCCACGACGACGCACCCGCCGGTGGCAGGGATCTTGTGGCCGTCGATCCACGAGGGCTTGGTGCAGGCCAAGCAGGGTCGGCTTCGACCACGCTCGACCACGACCGTCCACGCCCAGCCGGGTCGTTCCTGGAGTCGCCGAACTCTCGCCACCCATACCTCCTTGACGTGCTGATGCGCTTCCCGTGCGGTGCCACCGTCGATCTCGCACCCTACTGCGCGGATCGGGCCGCTCTGCGGTGGCGACACCTGTGCTGAGAGGATCGGGCGATGTCGCCCATGTTCGCACTGCTGATGCCGGTGAAGAGCCTCACCCTGGCCAAGTCACGGCTCGAGGCGTCGCAGCGGCAGCGCCGCGAGCAGCTCGATGCGCGCGTTCGCCCTGGACGCGATCACGGCCGCAGCGGCGAGCGCACGGGTCGGACGGATCTACGTCGTCAGCGACGATCCGGGCTTCGAGCTCGGCGACGTGGTGCGCCTTCCCGACGAGGGAGGCGGCGATCTCAACCGGACGCTGCACCACGCCTCGCTGCGTGTACGCCTGCACGATCCCGCCGTCGCGGTGGCGGCGATGTGCGCCGACCTCCCGTGCCTGAGCACGGCCGATCTCGACGTGGCGCTCGGCCTCACCGACTCGCTGCGCTGGTTCGTGGCCGACGCCTCGGGCAGCGGGACGACACTCCTGGCCGCAGCCCCGGGCGAGCTCTCTCGACCCCCACTTCGGTGTCGGGTCGGCTCGCCGTCACGAGGAGTCCGGCGCCCAGCCCGTACGCGCGGAGGTGGCCACGCTGCGCCTCGATGTGGACACCGAGGACGACCTGCTCGCTGCACGTCGTCTGGGACTCGGTCCGCACACCAGCCGTGCGCTCGACGCGCTGGGCGCCGCCAGCCAGTGACGCGAGAGCGGCGGCGACCCGTCGGGTCACCGCCGCTCTCGACGCGGGTCAGGACTTCTTGGCAGCCGTCTTCTTGGCCGGAGCCTTCTTGGCCGGAGCCTTCTTCGCGGGGGCCTTCTTCGCGGGAGGCCTTCTTGCGCGGGAGCCTTCTTCGCAGCAGCCGTGCTCTTCGCCGGCGTGGCCTTCTTCGCGGCCGGAGCCTTCTTGGCAGCCGTCTTCTTCGCTGGCGTGGCCTTCTTCGCGGCCGGAGCCTTCTTGGCCGGAGCCTTCTTGGCAGCCGTCTTCTTCGCCGGAGCGGCCTGCTTGGCCGGGGGCCTTCTTCGCGGCCGTCTTCTTGGCGGTCCCGCCGCCACCGACGGCCCGCTCGGCAGCCGCAGCGGTCCGACGCACGGCAGGCTTGGCGGCCTGGGGTGCGGCCTTCTCCACCGCAGCGAACGTCAGCTTCGGCAGCTTCTTGGCACCCGAGACCACGTCCTTGAGCTGAGCACCGGGCTTGAAGGCCGGCACGGCCTTCTTCTTGGCCTTCATCCGGGCCCCGGTGGAGGGGTTACGCACCCAGCGGGCGTCGCGGATCCGCTTCTCGAAGGAGCCGAATCCGGTGATGGCCACCTTCTCCCCCTTGGCGACCTCGCGGGTGATCGTGTCGAGCACAGACTCGAGCGCGTGCGAAGCCACCTTGCGGTTGCCTTCGAAGCGAGCCGCGAGGGCGTCGATCAACTGACTCTTGTTCACAAGCTTCCCTTTCGTGAACGTCAGCCGAGCGCTCTGCTCGACTAATCGCTTTGCACGCTAGGGAAAAGTGACACTCACCACAACGGGAAACAGGCGTGTCGCCGGATAGAAACGGCAAAAGGCCCATGAAATCAGCGAATTGTGGCCGGTTTCCATGAGGGACGCGACTTTTCGAAGCTGGCGATGTCGTCCTCGCGCGCCAACGTGATGCCGATGTCGTCGAGTCCTTCGAGCAGCCGCCACCGGGTGTAGTCATCGATGTCGAAGGAGTCCTCGATCACCTCGGAACCCTCACCTGCCTTGACGGTCCGGCTCTCCAGGTCGACCGTGACGGACGCGCCGGGGTTGCTCTCGAGGTGGTCCCACAGTCGCTGCACGACCTTCTCGTCCACCTGCGCGGCCACGAGGCCGGACTTGCCTGCGTTGCTGCGGAAGATGTCTGCGAAGCGCGGGCTGATCACCGCACGGAACCCGTAGTTCTGCAGGGCCCACACGGCGTGCTCCCTGGAGGAGCCGGTGCCGAAGTCGGGCCCGGCGACGAGCACCGACCCCGCGGCGTACGCCGGAGTGTTCAGCACGAAGGAGGGATCTCCCCGCCAGGCTGCGAAGAGCCCGTCCTCGAAACCGGTGCGGGTGACTCGCTTGAGGTAGACGGCCGGGATGATCTGGTCGGTGTCCACGTTGCTGCGGCGAAGCGGGACACCGATCCCCGTGTGGGTCGTGAACTTGTCCATCAGACGCTCTCCTTGGTGGTCGACGCGGGCACGGGACCGAGGTCGGCCGGCGAGCTGAGGGTCCCGCGTACGGCCGTGGCTGCTGCGACGGGAACCGAGACCAGGTGCGTGCGACCGCCCTTGCCCTGGCGCCCCTCGAAGTTCCGGTTGGAGGTGGACGCGCTGCGCTCCCCCGGGGTGAGCTGGTCGGGGTTCATGCCCAGGCACATCGAGCACCCGGCACCGCGCCACTCGGCACCTGCCTCCTTGAAGATGACATCGAGGCCCTCGTCCTCGGCCTGCATGCGCACCCGCACCGATCCCGGTACGACGAGCAGCCGGGTGTCCTTGTCGACCGTGCGGCCCTTGATGACCTCGGCGGCGAGGCGGAGGTCCTCGATCCGGCCGTTGGTGCACGAGCCGACGAAGACCGTGTCGACCTTGATCTCACGCATCGGGGTGCCGGCCTCGAGACCCATGTACTCCAGGGCCTTCTGAGCGCCGATGCGGTCGTCGGCGTCCTCGAAGTCGGTCGGGCTCGGCACCGCTCCACCGAGCTGCACGCCCTGGCCGGGATTGGTGCCCCAGGTGACGAACGGAGTCATCGACGACGCGTCGATGGTGATCTCCTCGTCGAAGACGGCGTCCTCGTCGGTGCGCAGCGACTTCCAGTGCTCCACCGCGGCCTCCCAGTCGGCCCCCTGGGGAGCCTCGGGACGACCCTCGATGTAGTCGAAGGTCGTCTGGTCCGGGGCGATGAGCCCGGCCTTGGCGCCCCACTCGATGCTCATGTTGCAGACCGTCATCCGGCCCTCCATGGACAGCGCCGCGATGGCAGGGCCGCGGTACTCCACGATGTAGCCCTGGCCGCCACCGGTGCCGGTCTGGGTGATCAGCGTGAGCACCAGGTCCTTGGCGGTGACGCCCTCGGGCAGACTGCCGGTGACCGTCACGGCCATCGTCTTGGGGCGCGCCTGCATCAGCGTCTGCGTGGCGAGCACGTGCTCGACCTCGGAGGTGCCGATGCCGAAGGCGATGGCGCCGAAGGCGCCGTGGGTGGAGGTGTGCGAGTCGCCGCAGACGATGGTCATGCCGGGCTGCGTCAGTCCGAGCTGGGGACCGATGATGTGCACGATCCCCTGCTCGACGTCGCCGAGAGGATGCGAGCGGACCCCGAACTCCTGCGTGTTCTTGCGCAGCGTGTCGACCTGGGTGCGCGAGACGGGATCGGCGATCGGCTTGTCCCAGTCGATCGTCGGGACGTTGTGGTCCTCGGTCGCGAGGGTCAGGTCCGGGCGTCGTACGGAGCGCCCCGCGAGCCGGAGCCCGTCGAAGGCCTGCGGCGAGGTGACCTCATGGATAAGGTGCAGATCGACGTAGAGGAGATCGGGCTCGCCCTCAGCACTACGCACCACATGCTCGTCCCAGACCTTTTCCGAGAGTGTCTTACCCATATCCCAATCCTCCCTGCGTCGTTTCACATACTGAGCGGCCTTGCAGAAGCGCGGGTCCGATCATATCGTTGCATCCCACTCTACGAGACGGCAGTATTACAATATGGACAACACAAGCGGAGTCGGCGTCCTCGACAAGGCAGCTCTGGTTCTGGCCGCTCTGGAGTCCGGCCCGGCCACGTTGGCAGGACTGGTGGCCGGCACGGGTCTGGCCCGTCCCACGGCCCACCGACTGGCGGTCGCCCTGGAGCACCATCGACTGGTGGCCCGAGACATGCAGGGACGCTTCGTCCTCGGCCCCCGCCTGGCAGAGCTCTCCGCAGCCGCAGGTGAGGACCGCCTGCTCGCAGCCGCCGGACCCGTGCTGGCACGGCTGCGCGACATCACCGGCGAGTCGGCACAGCTGTGGCGGCGTCAGGGCGAGCACCGCGTCTGCGTCGCGGCCGCAGAGCGTCCGAGCGGTCTGCGCGACACCATCCCGATCGGCTCCCAGCTCACCATGCGCGCGGGCTCCGCAGCGCAGGTGCTGCTGGCCTGGGAAGACCCCGAGCGGATGCACCGCGGGCTGCAGAACGCCGCCTACTCCGCGACGGCGCTCGCCGGCATCCGCCGCCGCGGCTGGGCGCAGTCCGTGGGCGAGCGCGAGCAGGGCGTCGCCTCGGTCTCGGCCCCCGTCCGCTCCCCCAGCGGCAAGATCATCGCGGCCGTCTCCGTCTCCGGCCCCTTGGAGCGGCTCTCGCGTCAGCCCGGACGGATGCACGCCCCCGCCGTGCTGGCGGCTGCCGAGCGGCTCTCGGAGTCGCTGCGTCGCGCTGCGAGCGACTAGAACAGGGCGTCCTGCTCCAGCTCGAGCAGCCGCTGCTTGCGGGCCAGTCCGCCGGCGAAGCCGGTCAGGGTCCCGTTGGCGCCGATGACCCGGTGGCACGGGATCACGATCGGGATCGGGTTGCGCCCGTTGGCCAGCCCCACCGCGCGGGACGCCGCACTGGTCTTGCCGAGTCGGCGGGCGATCTCGCCGTAGGAGGCTGTCTCGCCGTACGGGATCTCCCGCAGCTGCTCCCACACCTGCACCTGGAACGGCGACCCCTGCGGCGCCAGGGGCAGGTCGAACTCCTTGAGCTCGCGGGCGAAGTAGGCGCGCAGCTGATCGACCGTCTCGCGCAGCAGGGCGTCGTCGTCGACCCGCTCGCCCAGCGGCTCCCCTCGAGGCGAGCCCTGGAACGGGCTGAACTCGATGGCCGCGACCTGCCCGTCCCGCGCCACCACGCGCAGGTCGTCGATCGGTGATCCCGTCACGGTCCACATGCTCGTCGTCGCCGCCTCACTCGTCGTGCTCACCCTAAGTCTCCTTCGATCGCCGGATGCATCCCGTCGAGTACGACGGACCACAGCCGCATCAGCGCATAGGACCGCCACGGCCGCCATCCCTCGCTGCGTGACTCGACGTCCTCGATGCCGAGTCGCGTGGCCGCGTTGCGTACGCCGATGTCAGTCGGCAGGAACACGTCAGGATCACCGAGCGCGCGCATCGCGACGTAGTCAGCGGTCCACGGGCCGATGCCGCGGACGGCCATCAGGGCGGCGCGGACCTCGAGCCGGTCCGCGCTGTGGTCCAGGCGGACCTGGCCGGTGTCCAGCGCGCCGGCCAGCGCGACCAGGGCCCGGGCCCGGGCGCGGGGCATCCGCAGGACCGCCGGGTCCTCGGCGTCCAGGGCCGCCAGCCGTGCGGCCGTCGGGAACAGACGGGTCACCGAGTGCTCCCCCTCCAGACCCAGCTCCTCGCCGTACTCCTGGACAAGGCGGCCGGCGGCGGTTCGGGCCGAGGCCAGGCTCACCTGCTGGCCCAGGACCGTCTGGACGGCCACCTCGACGCCGTCCAGCTGCCCCGGCACGCGCAGGCCCGGCCGGGCCTCGATCAGCGGGGCGAGGAGCGGGTCATCGGCCAACGCCTCGTCGACGGCGACCGGGTCGCAGTCGGCATCCAGCAGGCGGCGGGTGCGTTCGATGGCGGGTGCCAGGTCGCGGGCGTCGGCCAGCTTGATGCTGCAGGCCACCTGGCCGACCGGCCTGTGCCCGAGCTCGACCCGGACCACACCGGGACCGTGCGGCAGCCGCAGTGAGCGTTCGTACCAGCCGGGTCCGGTGGCCTCGAGGCCTCTGACGGCGTGCACGGCGAGGAAGTGCAGCAGGTCTCTCGGCCGCGAACGGCTCCCGGACGGCGATCCGGGTGTGGATGGTCCCCGGAGTCGTGCGGGGCGTGCTGGTGGCGCGCCGACTGCCGGTGGTGGTGCGCAGCCGCGTCGGGGTCGCGGCGTACACCTCGCGGATGGTGTCGTTGAACTGCCGCACGCTGGCGAACCCCGAGGCGAAGGCGATGTCGGCGAAGCTGAGGTCCGTGGTCTCGATCAGCACCCGGGCGGTCTGCGCCCTCCGCGACCTGGCCAGGGCGAGCGGACCGGCGCCGTAGGCGTGCGTGACCACGCGGTTGAGCTGGCGGGTGGAGTAGCCGAGGGCGCCCGCGAGCCCGTCGACACCGGCCCGCTCGACGACGCCGTCCGAGACCAGGCGCATCGCCCGCGAGGCCACGTCGGCGGCGATGTCCCACTCCGGCGATCCGGGCGTGGCGTCGGGCAGGCAGCGCCGGCAGGCCCGGAACCCCGCACCCTGGGCACCCGCCGCGGTGCGGAAGAAGGAGACGTTGCTGCGCTTCGGAGTGACCGCGGGACACGAGGGGCGGCAGTAGATCCCGGTCGTGCTCACGGCTGTGTAGAAGATGCCGTCGAAGCGCCGGTCCCGCCCCTTCACCGCTCGGTAGCAGGCGTCCGGGTCGAGGTCCATGCGGCCATTGTGCTGTGGGCAACCAACCGCCGCTGGCGGGTATCGGACATTGCTTCGATCAGCGCCTCGATCAGCCGGGCGACCGCGACTCCGCCGTCGAGTTCGGGCAGAAGGCCTCGCGGGGCGAGCCCGTGTGGACCTCTTCGGGCAGTCGCACCGTCACCGAGCCGGCCGAGACGCCCAGTCGCCGGGTGCGCAGCAGCACGGTGGAGGCGAAGCTGCCTGCTCGCGCGGAGAGACTCTCGCAGCCGCTCATACCGAGCCGCAGGTGCGCTTCGGCCGACCCCCCGGCCGGCACCCGCACCTCGGTGCGCCCGTCCGCTCCGACGAGGGCGAGGTAGCGGAACAGGCGTGTGGACTGCTGCTTCGGGTCGATCCCGGTCACGGTCACCGCCACCGCCTGCGGATTGGTCAGGGTGAACCGGTAGTCGAGCACTCCGCGGTCGCGGTAGCGCACCTGTCGGATCTTGCGGTCGGCGATCTCGAACACCGAGCTCGCGGCCGTGCCGCTCACCTCGGTCGGACCCTTCGCCCCCAGCACAGGTGTGGTGGTGCGTACGGCGGCGTACCCCACTCCGGCGACGAGCACCAGGACCAGGCCCAGACCGAGCAGGCCCAGCCGCAGGCTGCTACGACCGCGCGGCACGGTGCCGGCCCAGGGCACGGACGCGCCGGGCGCCGGCCACCATCAGCAGGCCGAACACCGGCCCGACCACGATCCCCAGCGCCGTCCCGGAGACCGTCGGTGCGTTGTCCAGATCAGCGGGCGCCGGGTCCTCCGACGTCGGCTCGCTGGGGCTGTCGAACCAGTTGCAGGCCGGAGGGTGCCGCCAGGTCTCGTCGTTGCGGTCGTACTGGCTGCACGAGAGGAAGCCGGCGTCCTTCGCCGCCAGACCGGGGGTCAGCACCGATCCACCGTCGTCACAGCTCGGCGGGTCGATGGTGAAGTTGTCGGTCCGATGGCCACGCGAGTAGGTGTTGTCCTGCCAGCAGTTGCCGTTGCCCTGGTCGTCCCACCAGTGGTCGCTTCCGTTGTGCGCGACCGATCCGTCGGGGCGCAGCCCCATCTTGTTGCCGGTCGTGTGGTTGTTGTGGGAGGTGTCGAAGAGCTTGTCGGGGTCGAACTCGTCACGCAGCGGCGCCGGCACCCAGAACTGCATCGTGCCGTGGCGCCAGTTGTCGTAGATGAAGTTGCCGTCCGTGGAGTTGAAGTTGCCGCCCGCGATCAGCACGCCCGTGCCCACCGGCGTCGGGACCACCGGGCACACCGTGCCGCGCATGTAGCCGCGGTCCTTCATCGGCTTGGCGCACACGCCCTTGTCGACGAACTCGGTGTACCAGTTGCGGTTGTTGGAGTAGATCTCGTTCTCGCTCCACCGGGCGTGGTCCTGCGGCAGACCGGGGTGGCCTGGGAACAGCGAGTCCGTCGCGATGCCGGTCGCGTTCTCGTAGAACTTGTTGTCGTGGGCCCAGACCGAGTTGCCAGCCGTGCCGGAGTACCCCAGCGTGTTGTGGTGGCTGCGGTTGTTCCGGATCTCGATGGCATAGCGGTTCGCCGCGAGGTTGGGGTTGTCGGCGTTGAGGTCCGAGGCGGAGCCGGGATAGATGCCCGAGTCGCCGTTGTAGTAGTTGTCGGTGCGCTCGATCAGCCCGTGGTCGCTGGCGAAGGCCAGGATGCCGTACTCGTCGTTGGCGCGGGTCGTCACGCGGTTGACCGCGAAGCCGTCGGTCTCCAGGACGTAGATCGCGTTGAACTCCGACTGCTGCACGGTGAAGTTGCGCAGGTAGAGCCCGCTCACCCTGTCGCCGCGGATGGCGTTGAGCTTGGCGAACTTGTTGTCGATCAGCACATCGGTCTGCTTGCGGCCGGTGCCGACGATCTGGGTGCCGCAGAACTTGCTGTCGCACCGGATGGAGTCGTTGTCCGGAGTCTTGTCGCCGAAGATCGCGATCAGGTTCAGGTTGTGGGCACATCGGCGCTGGTCGGCGTACGACAGGGCGACCGGGTTCGACTCGGCATTGGCCGCCGACGCCTCCGGAGAGGTGATCGAGCCGATGTACTGCGAGGAGTCGAGGGGGCTGTCGGAGGAGGTCTGCAGGTTCCGGCAGTAGGAGCTGCGGCGGCGGTCGCCCACTCGCGCTCCTCGTAGACGCCAGGCAGGACGTAGATCGAGGTGTTGCGCGTCGTGATCGTGTTGATCGCCGTCTGGATGGAGCCGTACTCGCACTGTCTCAACAGCTGCTTGTTGCGCGACTTCAAGGCACCTGCCGGCATCGCTGCGATGCGGCGTGCACTGGCCGGCGTGCAGACCACCCGCTTGTTGGCGTTGTAGAGGCCGAGGTAGGTCGGCACCTTCCCTGCGCCGTCCGGGAAGCCGGCTGGTCGTTCCTCGTGGGCAGCGGCCGGCGCGGCCAGGGCGACCACGAAGGTCATCGGGAGCACTGCGAGGGCGCTGATGAGTGAGATCACACGTCGGGGCATCTACAAGCCTTTCGTCGAAGCCCAAACGAGACGGAGGACCGCTGGTTACGCTTGGCCAGCCCTTTCGCGGCCACCGTCTCAGGCGGCGGGTGCCCAGGTGAGGTCGCCGCGGTGGGTGCCGTTCCTGTCGGTGGTGTAGGTCCGGCCGTGGGGGGTGGTCCAGGTGAACCGGCCCTCGTGCTGGCTCACGCTCCAGCCGGCGTGGGTCTTGATCCGGTGGTGGTGTCGGGCCAGCTTGCCGAGGTTGGCCTCGCAGGTCTGGCCCGGTGGCCCGTGCTCGTCGTAGGCGAGCGGTGTGGTCGCGGTCCAATCTGCGGCTGGTGGAGGTGGCGTAGGGGAACACATCGGCCGGCTTGGACAGCTGGAGGCGTTCGTCGATCGCGGCGGGGACCTCGTAGCAGTCGGCCGCCATCCCGGCGTTGAGGTCGATCACCGGTCGCAGGCTGACCTGGCAGTGGCCCAGCACCTGGATGAGCTGCTGGCGGGTCAGCGCGCCGAGCTCCTCGGCCCGGGTCACCCCACCACCGAGCAGCGCGGCGGGGGTCAGGTGCAGGTAGAGCACCGCCCGAGGCCGGGTCGTTGCCGGCCGCGGCGGTGCGGATCGCCTCCGCCACCATCTGATCGCAAGTGCTCTCGTGCGCGCCGACCATCAGCTTCAACGCGGCCAGCGGGTTGCGCCAGCAGCTCGGCGGCGTCGGCGCGTAGGCAGTCCATCGGCTGGGCGCGCTGGGCCGGGTCGCCGTGCTCGGCCAGCAGGTGGGCGAGGTGGTCGATGGTGGTGGCGAGACGGTGGATGCCGGGGCTGGTGCCCTTGATGACCAGGACCCGGGTGCCGTGCTCGTCGCGGTGGCTGGTCCACACCATCCGGGCGCAGGCGGCCTGCTCGGCCTTGCGCTCGGCCAGGGCCTGGTCGGCTTGGACCACCCGGGCAGCGACCAGGGCCAGCAGCCGTGCCGGGGGCAGGGTCGCGACCACCTCGGCGACCGACGCGTCGACCCACCGGGCCTGGTCATCGGTCAGGTCGGCGGTGGCGGCGGCGATCTTGCGGGCCACCCACACCTCGACCCGCCCCTCCGACAGGGCCGCCCACAGGTGCGGGAGCCGGTCGTAGATGTCGACCGCGTCGGCCAGCCAGCGCCGACCCGCCAGCGGGTGCAGCGCGAGCGCGGCGGCGAACTCCGCGCCGGCGTACTCATCGACCACGAGCCCGACCGCGCCCAACAGGGTCGGACGACGACGCGGATCAGCGAGCACCTCAGGGTCGGTGACCACGTGGGCCAGCGCCCACTCCCGGGCCAGCGCCAGCCGCTCGAACTCCGCGGCCCGCACCGCGATCAGGTTGGCCTCCACCCGCGCCAGCACCCGGTGGGTCGAGACCGTGGGTGCCGAGTGAGCCGGGGTCATGCTCCCATTGTCTTACGAACATCTGTTCGAGTCAAGAGTTTTCATCTATTGCGGGTTGCCGCGTCGCGAGGGCAGCACTCACTCCGATCCGCCTCCACAACCCAACCTGACCCGGCCGGACCCTCTCTACACTTGTGCTTGTGACGCGGAGGCCGAAGTCGAGCCCGGCAGGCCGGACAATGGCTCTGCGGGATACTCCGGAGCATGGAGTTATCGACCGGCCCTCTCGCCGAGACTGAGTGGCCGGTTGCCCGTGCCTTGCTTCATCGCGCCTTCGTCAACGAAGCTTTCACGCAGGAGATGTACGGCCCGGAGCTGCTCGATCGGTGGGGCGGATCGTGGAGTTTGTACTCCTCGTTGATGATCGAGAGCTCGACCGTCGCCCTCGGGGCCAGAGTCGGTGAGGTCTTGGTGGGCGTTGTCATGGGCAGCACGCCAGGACATTGTCGGCTCTGTCAGGTGCTGGCGCCTGAGCCACGTCCTCGCGATCATCACCTCGCTGTCGACTGGCAGTTCCACCAGAACGTCGCTCAGGTTCATGGACAACTCGGAGTGCACGCCTGGATCGAGAAGGCTGCCGTCGAACCACAGCTTCACGGCCTGGGCATCGGACGTCGACTGCTCGAGTCGGCCGCCACCGCTATCGCGATGGGTGAGACAGCGGACCTGGTTCTCGAGTGCGCACCTGATCGAGTCCACTTCTACACCGGCTTGGGGTACGAGGTGCTCAGCACCTTCGCCGATCCCGCGGGTCCAGATGCCTACCTGATGCGGCGCTGGATTCACTAGGTCCTGCTCATCCTCGCGGGTCGAGCATCCTGCCGGCCATAGCACTCATCTCCGCGTTCCGAGCGATGCGCTACGGGTCTCACGGGAGGGCTGTCGTGGTGGGTCCAGCCCCGCGACGGGACGGCCTGCCGACCGGGAGCTACGGCTGGGGCACGACACCAGAGCCCGACTGCTGGAGACCGTGGTCCTTGTCTTCGAGACCGGTGCTGAGACACTCGCACTCATCTGGCTCCCCGCGGTCGAAGACTGAGACCCATCCGCGTTGCCGGAACGCACGCTTCTGCCGCAGAAGGCGTGCGCTGCGGCCACCCTCACATGCCGCAGATACGTCGAGTGGCTACAGCTGAAGGTGCAGGCGTAACGCGTCGTCGAGGTGAGACATCAGGTGCGTGGGAGCGCGACCGAGAACGTGCCGCACACGTTCGACGACACGGACTGCACCTGTTCACTTGCGCCCTGCACTCGACCCGCAGGCCCGTCCTGTCTGCTGGGAGGTGCACTTGAAGAAGAACACTGGGGTGACCGTACTGGTGGGTGGCGCGACGGTCACCACGCCGCGACCGAGTCGTGTGGCCGTGCCGTCGGCACGGTCGTTGCTGACGACGACCGCCAGGCGACGCTCGTTCGCCTCACTGGGCCGGGCCGGAGTTGACGAAGAGGCCCTGCCCCGCGTCTCCGCGGTCCAGGACCTCTTCACACTTCTGTACCCCCGACGGGATTCGAACCCGCGCTACCGCCTTCAGAGACCGATCGAGGAGTGATCGGCAAGCATCGAGAATCGACGAACATGCAGGTCAGAGGGGGTTCTCGGTGTCGGACGATGTTGGCCGGATCGGGCCGATTTCGATCCTCGTGTTGCCCGAGTGTTGCCCGAGACGAGCTCCCGACCCAATTCGGTATAGCACTCCTTGCTGACACGTGGCGCCTTGCTGATCTCATCGAGGGCGTCGCGGGTGAGTTCTCACCCCTCGAAGAGCTCCATGGCGTCAACATCGACGGAGTAGACCTCGACACCGCCGTCCTGCCGGAAGGATGGCGTGACCGCCTGGTCAAGGTGCCGAACGCCAATACGGCCGCACCAGCGGGATCGCCGCGGTTCACAGGCTGGTGCCCCAACAAGGAGGACCTCTGCGTGACGAAGCTGATCGCCTTCCGCGAGAAGGACATCAACTTCTGTCGACGCCCTCCTCGAGGGTCACCTGGTCGACCTCGAAGAGGTCAGACGCCGCCTCAGAACCGTTGCCGGCCAACGCTCGGCAGCCAGCGAGCAAGCCGATTCATGGCTCGGAAGCCGCAAGTCGAGCTGACCCGGCCCGGTCGGGAAGCACTCATCTGCCGATGTGCGGGCATGTGACGTTGGTTGGAACTATCACTGGCGACCGCGTCCTCGCGTCATCGAGTGCGGACCTGCGGTGGTGTTCATGCGCTCGCGGAGGAGTGCGGGACAACTGGGAGAGGGACTAGACGGGTCGCACTGCCCCCTCGATGGTGGATTGTCGTTGTCGATCCGGTTTTCATGCAGTGCCTCCATCCGATGCCTGGGCGCGAGCGACAAGCACGTGGGTGCGCATCGGGTACGCCAGCACGCCGTCGATCACGTAAGGCTGCAACGCCTCGCGCACGTCCCGCACGAAGCGCTCCCGCGCGTCTGCCGACAGCTTCGCTACCGCATGCCGCGAGGACGGCGAGCCACGCGTCATGCCTTCCAGAAACGATTGTATGGAACCGAACTGCGAGACGCCCTCCTCGGTTCTGAGCTCGATGCCTGCGAAGCCAGCCTGCGCGGCCGTCGCGCGAATCTCTTCCGTATTCGAGAACGAGCAGGCGCGCTTTGCCGGTGCCGCATCGACCCCGAGCCGTTCGAGCCCCTGCACGACCACGTGATGTCCCTTGTTGGATTCCAGCGGTCCCCAGAAGCTCGCAACGAGCCTTCCCGAAGGCTTCAGCACGCGGCGTATCTCCGCAAAACCCTTCAGCCGGTCCGGAAAGAACTGCAGCCCCTGCAGACACAGCGCGAGATCGAACACGTCGCTTTCGAGTGGCATCTCCAGCGCGCTCGCACAATGCCACTCCATCGGCGTCTCACAGCCGCGTGAAAGCTGCCGCGCGAGCTCGATCACGCCGGGATCGATGTCTATGCCAACGGCCCTGCCCGTCGGCCCGACGTGTGCCGCCGCGAGCCTTGCGCCGATGCCAGTGCCGCATGCGACATCCAGCACTTGCTCGCCGGCCTTCGGTGCAGCGAGCCCCACCTGGAGCTCCGTCCAGTGCCGAAACATGCCCGGCACCATGTGCTGCTCGTAGGCTTCCGCAACTGTCGTATCGATTGATTTCTCTGACGCCAATTTCGAGATCCTATTTCTGTCCGCACAGCTCAAGTTCGGTGCGTCGCGCGCGATCGACATCAGAATATCCGCATCCTGAGGCGGCAGCTCGATGTTGGGTGATGTCGGTGACCCACAGCTCGTTGGGCCGGAGCCGGTGGCACTTACTCGATCAATGCGGTCCTGCTTGGCTCACTTGGGTGGTCACCTATGGCAGGGCAACGCCAGTGAGTCGCCGCAGTCTCTGCCAACGGCAGCAGTCGCCCGGTGACGTCCGACGGTCCGAAGCGGCTGTTGGAGGCTGTCGATGGCCCCGTTAGGGCCACCGGAGCCATGACAGCGGCTCAGCCGTTGGGCAGTCATGAGTGCGCTCTCCCTCGCGGATTCAAGCGCACGCTTCTGCCGCAGATAGCGCTGCGGCATCGGTCCTAGGTCAATGGAGCGAGCAGCCGCGATCCGCGCGTGTCAGAGCGGATCCGGACGTGCGCGATGCGGCTGCCATGCTCGTCAGGTGGAAGCACCGGATCAGTTCGATCTTGTGAGCGCGTTCGACGACATGGCGGTCGACCATCGGCTCGACGGTGGGTGGGGCGTTGCCTGCCTGCTTGGGTCTCAGTCGCGAATCCACGGCGACCTCGAGGTGGTGTTGGCGCGGACCGATGTGGATCGAGGCAGAGCGATGCTGACGACGCGTGGGTCTGAGTCATACGCGAATGGCTACCCACCTGCTTGGCGCTACCCGACGACCGGGGCCGTGAAGTCGACCTCCACCCTGTGGACCGCACGGCAGACGGCGTCGCCCGGCAATACGGGCCGCTCGTAGAGGGGTCGATCGACGGTAGGACCATCCGATGCGCGTCCGCCGAGGATCAGCTCCTGATGCACCAGGGCTACGAACCCCGTTCGATCGACTTCCTCGACGAACACAAGCTTGCAGAGCGGTTCGGCTGGCCCATCCCGGACCCCCTTCGACGGTCCTGACTCCGGGCTAGCAACATCCGCGGCTGGCTACAGCTGAAGGTGCGGGCGCTACGCGTCGTCGAGCTGAGTCACCAGGTGCGTGGGAGCGAGGAAGAGGCCCTGCCCCGCGTCTCCGCGGTTCAGGACCTCTTCACACTGCTGTACCCCCGACGGGATTCGAACCCGCGCTACCGCCTTGAGAGGGCGGCGTGCTAGGCCACTACACAACGGGGGCGTGATGGTGATGATGGGGCCGACGAGACTCTAACGTTCGTGCGCTGACAGAGCCAAATCGTCCTGCTCGCTGGGGTACTAGGACTCGAACCTAGACTAACTGGACCAGAACCAGTCGGGCTGCCAATTACCCCATACCCCATGGGTTGTCGGCCGCCTGAACGCAGTGGTGGCTGCGGGGCGAACCGACGGTTGAGAATACACAAACGTCACGGCGCCCACCAATCGGGGCACGACAAGCACGCGGTTCAGGCGGGCAATGCAGCCTCTTCCCGGGCCAGGGGCGGTGACGTCGTGCTGCGCAACCCCATCTTGCGGGCCACCAGCAGCACCAGGACCAGGAAGACGCCGTTCTGGACGAGAGTGACCGGCAACTGCCACCAGGACACCTCCGTGACCTCCAGGGCGCCCTGGAGGTCGCCGAAGAAGATCGCCAGCCCGAACGCGAGCAGGTTGTTCAAGATGTGCAGCGCGATGCCCGCCTCGAGTCCTCCGACGAGCACCACGGTCAACCCCGCCATCACCCCGAAGGCGAACCGGTCGAAGAACAGCGGTGGGTTCTGCGCACCGTGCGCCAGCGCGAAGAGGGTGGCCGTGATCAGTACGGCGAACACGCGGGAGCGGGTGAGGGAGCCGAACGCCTGCATCAGGTAGCCGCGGAAGGCGTACTCCTCCCCCAGCGCCTGCAAGGGTGTGGTGAGCAGGATCACGATCCCGGTGGCCAGCAGCCGACCGGTCAGCTCGTTGGGCTCACCGGCGGGTTCGCTGGTGTTGCCCGGCAGGAGCAGGCCGACGATCACCGACACGATCAGGGCGACCACTGCGAGCCCCAGGCAGGCGAAGAAGAAGTTCCACCGCATGCCCGGCAGGACCGAGGAGAGCCACCGCGGCCGCAGCCGGTGGATGAACCGCATGATCGCCATCGCCACCAGGGTCAGCGAGGCCAGTGCGAGGTTGAGGTAGAGCATCGAGGCCGGAGTGACCGAGTCCAGGGTCGCGGCCTCCATGAACCGCTCGGTGAACGGCTGGGCACCACCCTCGATGGCGATCGCCACCGCGAGCACCGGCATCAGCACTATCGGCATCACCAGCATGCCGACGCCGATCAGCAGCACGATGCCGACGAGGGGCTTCCACCAGTGGTAGTCCCAGGTGCGCAGCATCAGCGCATAGCTGCGCGGCTCCGGATGGGGGTGGGCCACCATCCGCGGCTCCCACTGCGATGCGGGCTCGTGGTGGGGGGCGGGTGGCCCGGGAGGCTGCTGCGCGCCGGGCCACGGCGGTGGCGGCAGCGACTGCGGCGATGTCTGCGGCGGGGTCTGCGGCGGCGGCCACGGCGGCGGACCGGCGCCGTCCCAGGGCGGAGGCTGCGGTGGACCAGTAGGTCCCTGGGGGTAGGACATCAGGCCCTTTCCGTCGGCTGTGCTGCACCCGGCGCGGCGTCCAGCCGCGCGAGCGACTCGTCACGGCCCAGCAGCTCCAACGACTCGAACAGCGGAGGTGAGATTCGGCGGCCGGTGACCGCGACCCGCACCGGCCCGAAGGCGTTGCGCGGCTTGAGCCCGAGCTCGTCGACCAGCTTGGCGCGCAGGGCCTCGTCGATGGCCTCCGTGGTCCACTCGGGCAGCGCGGAGAGCGCCTCGCGTGCCGCAGCCACGACCTCGAGCCCCCCGCCGTCCAGGAGCTTGGCCACGTCGGCCTCGTCGTAGGTCAGGGTGTCGGTGAACAGGAAGCCCAGCATGGGGGCCGCCTCGGTGAGCTTGTTGATCCGCTCGTGGACCAGCGGCATCGCCTCGATGAGTCGCTCGGCCTGAGCCGGAGTCACCGGGTCCGCGAGGACGCCGGCCTGCTGGAGGTAGGGAGTCACCCGCTCGGTCATCTCCTCGAGACTGAGCAGGCGCATGTGTGCGGCGTTGATCGCCTCGGCCTTCTTGAGGTCGAAACGCGCCGGGTTCGGGTTGACCCGGGCGATGTCGAAGGCCGCCACCATCTCCTCCAGGGTGAACACGTCCCTGTCCTCGGCGATCGCCCACCCCAGCAGGGCCAGGTAGTTCAGCAGCCCCTCCGGCAGGAAGCCCTGGTCGCGATAGGCGAGCAGGTGCGCCTCGGGGTCGCGCTTGGACAGCTTCTTGTTGCCCTCCCCCATCACGTAGGGCAGGTGCCCGAAGCGCGGCGTCGACGTGGCGATCCCCACCTCCACCAGGGCCTGGTAGAGAGCGACCTGGCGCGGGGTGCTGGACAGCAGGTCCTCACCGCGGAGCACGTGGGTGATCTCCATCAGGGCGTCGTCCACCGGGTTGACGAGCGTGTACAGCGGCTGCCCGTTGGCGCGCGCCAGCGCGAAGTCGGGGACGTGGTCGGTGTGGAAGGTGATCTCACCGCGGACGAGGTCGTCGAAGGTGATCTCGCCGTCGGGCATCCGGAAGCGCACGACCGGCGCTCGTCCGTCCTCCTGGAAGGCAGCGAGCTGCTGCTCGGTGAGCTCGCGGCAGTGGCCGTCGTACCCCATCACCTTGGCGCCGGACGCCTTGCGACGTGCCTCGACCTCGTCGTTGGTGCAGTAGCAGTCGTAGGTGCGCGAGGAGTCCTTGAGGCGCGCGAGTGCGTCGGCGTAGATCGCCGCACGCTCGCTCTGCCGGTACGGCGCGAAGGGACCGCCCAGGTCGGGCCCCTCGTCCCAGTCCAGGCCGAGCCAGCGCATCACCTCGAACAAGCCGTCGTAGGACTCCTGGGTGTTGCGGGCCGCGTCGGTGTCCTCGATCCGGAGCACGAAGGTGCCCTGGTGGTGTCGCGCGAAGGCCCAGTTGTAGAGCGCCGTGCGCGCCAGGCCCACGTGCGGGGAGCCGGTCGGGGAAGGCGCCATCCGCACCCGCACCCTGCCCGGAGGGGAGTCCGTCGCCGCACTCACAGCTGTCTCAGTCACGCGAAGCCACCCTGTTGCTGAGGTTGCCGATGCCCTGGATCGAGATCTCGACCTCGTCACCGACATTCATGGGACCGACACCCTCGGGGGTGCCGGTGAGGATCACGTCACCGGGAAGCAGCGTCATCACGCTGGTGACGAAGGCGATCAGCGTCGGGACGTCGAAGATCAGGTCCGAGGTGCGTCCGTCCTGCTTGAGGTCGCCGTTGAGGAAGGTCTGCACACGCAGGTCGCTGACGTCGAGCTCGGTCTCCACCCAGGGTCCGAGCGGGCAGAACGAGTCGAAGCCCTTGGCCCGGGAGAACTGCCCGTCCTTGGCCTGCAGGTCGCGCGCGGTCACGTCGTTGCCGATGGTGTAGCCGTGCACCACGTCGGCGAACTTCTCCTTGGGCACGTCGCGGCAGATGCGGCTGATCACCACCGCGAGCTCGCCCTCGAAGTCCACCTGCTTGCTCTGTCCCGGGTAGAAGATCGGGTCGCCGGGGCCCACCACCGAGGTGTTGGGCTTGAGGAACATCAGGGGGTCCTCGGGGAGGTCGCTGTTCATCTCGGCGGCGTGCGCGGCGTAGTTCCTGCCGATCCCCACGACCTTGCTGCGAGGCAGCACCGGCGACAGCAGCCGCACGTCGGCCAGGCGCACCACCTCGTCAGTGGGCTGGAGCCCGACGTAGAGAGGGTCGCCGGCGAGTGCCGTGATCACCGAACCCTCGTCGGGGATGCCGAAGTCGTCGAGGTCACCGGTCACGATGCCGAAGCGGGGATCCTCACCCGTGGTGAATCTTGCGATGCGCATCCGCTGAGCCTATCGACCGTCCCCCGACGGCCAGGCACCGTCTAGCGTCGACCCTGTGGAGAACATCTCGCGGGACGTCTGGCTGCCTCGCGCGGAGGCACATGCCGGGCGCGTCGATGCCTGGGTCCAGCCGTATCTCGCACGCCGCCGCGCCGGGCACCGGCACCCGGTCCACGACTTCCTGTTCACCTACTACTCCCAGCGTCCCGCCGCCCTGCGCCGGTGGCATCCGGGCTGGGGAGTCGGGCTCGCCGAGGCCTCCGAGTACGCCGAGGCGCGCGGCTACGAGGAGACCACGGGTCGTGGACGGTCGGTGTCGCGCGAGCACCTTGGCGCCCAGCTGCCCCTGGTCGAGTCCGTACGCCGGCTGCTGGTCGCGACTGCGCGACGTACGCCGACGTTGAGCTGCTTCGGGCTGCACGAGTGGGCGATGGTGCACCGCAGCCAGGGCGAGGTCCGGCACGACTGGCCGCTGCGGCTGGGAGGCCGCGCGACCGACGAGGTGGTGGAGTCCCACCGGATCGGGTGCTCGCACTTCGACGCCTTCCGGTTCTTCACCGACAGCGCGCGCCCGCTCAACACCCTGCAACCCGGCCGGGACGATCGCGCAGAGTTCGAGCAGCCCGGTTGCCTGCACGCCGGGATGGACCTCTACAAGCACGCGTTCCGGCTCACGCCGCTGGTCGCGTCCGAGCTGGTGGCCGACTGCTTCGAGCTGGCCTGGGAGATCCGCGAGCTGGACATGCGGGCCTCGCCGTACGACTTCAGCGAGCTCGGCTTCGACCCGGTGCGGATCGAGACGCCGGAGGGCAAGGCGGAGTACGCCGCCGCGCAGCGCGACTTCGCCGAGCGAGGAGCGCCGCTGCGGCAGCGCCTGATCTCCGCCTGCGAGAGGCTGCTCGACGCGGGTCGGGGCTGAGGCCGGCGCGTCGGTCGCGTCGGTCGCGTCACCAGCAGGGAGGCGTCCGGTCGCGCCACGGCACGGCCAGCTCCACCTGCGCGGCCAGCGAGAGCAGGGCCGCCTCCTCGCCCGGCGCCGCGGCGAGCATCACCCCGACCGGGAGCCCCTCGGGAGTGGCGTGCGTCGGCAGCGAGATCGCCGGGCTGCCGGTGACGTTCCACAGCGAGGTGTACGGCGTGAACCGCTTCTGGGCCTCGAAGTCCGCGGCGGGGTCGGCGTCGTCGCGGATCGCCCCCACCGGGAGCGGCGGCGCCGCGAGGGTCGGCGTCAGGACGGCGTCGTAGGGCCCGAGCGTGGTCAACGTCCCCGCGGCAGCCCGTCGGAGCGCTCCGATGGCCAGACCGAGCTCCGGGCCGCTCACGGCGGTCCCACGGTCCGCCAGCCACCTCGTCAGCGGCCGCAGCAGGTCGCGCCCCTCCGGAGGCAGCCCGACCACCCCCTGGGCCGTCAGGACGGCCCAGCAGGTCTCGAAGACCGCAACTGCGGCGCGGGGCAGCGGTACGTCGATGTCGATGACGTCGTGACCGAGCGACTCGAGCAGGACGCTCGCGTCCTCCCAGGCGGCCAGGCACTCCCCGTCGACGGCGGCGTCGGCGATGACGGGAGCGCTGAAGCGCGCGATCCGCAGCCGGCCCGGATCGCGGTCGCAGGCCTGGAGGAACGGGGCCGCCTCGGACGGCGCCCAGAAGGGATCACCGGTGGACCGCCCGGCCATCACGTCCAGCAGTGCCGCAGCGTCGCGCACGGTGCGCGCCAGCGAGCCGCTCGTGGCGAGCCCGACCGGGTCGCCGTACATCGGAGCCCCGGAGATCCGGCCCCGGCTCGGCTTCAACCCGACGATCCCGCAGCAGCTGGCCGGGATCCTGATCGAGCCGCCGCCGTCGGAGCCGTGCGCCAGCGCCACCAGCCCGCCCGAGACCGCCGCGGCCGCGCCGCCGCTGGAGCCACCGGCCATCCGACCGACGTCCCACGGGGTCACCGCGGGCGGCTGACCCTCGGGCTCGGTGTAGCACGGCGAGCCGAGCTCCGGGGTGCTCGTCTTGCCGAGGCTGACCAGCCCGGCGTCCTCGATCCGACGGACCACCTCGTCGTCATAGTCGGGCACCACGTGGGCGAAGGCGGGCGAGCCGAACATCGTCGGCACGCCCCGGGTCGCGTTCAGGTCCTTGATCGCGGTGGGTACGCCGGCCAGCGGACCCTCGCGCGCCGGGCGGGCGGCGCGCGCCCGGTCGGCCGTCACGGTCACGAAGGCACCCAGCGCGTCCGAGAGCAGCTCGATCCGGCCGAGGTAGTGCTCGACCAGCTCCGCAGAGGAGACCTCCCCCGCCCCGATCGCGGCGCCCTGCTCCAGCGCGCTCAGGTCGTGCAGCTCGGTCATGACCCGACGCTACCGGCGTGACTCAGGCGCCGTGTCGTCGCAGCCCGAAGGTGAGGCTGTCCAGCAGAGCCATCCACGAGGCCTCGATCACGTTGTGGCCGACTCCCACGGTCACCCAGGAGCTGACCCCGTCGGTGGTCTCGATCAGCACCCGGGTGATCGCATCGGTGCCGTGGCCCTGGTCGAGGATGCGGACCTTGTAGTCGATCAGCTCGAACTTCACGATCTCGGGATAGAGCTGCTCGATCGCCTGCCGCAGCGCGTGGTCCAGCGCGTTGACCGGGCCGTTGCCCTCCCCGACCGTGACGGTGCGCGCTCCCCCGGCGAGCAGCTTGACGGTCGCCTCGGAGATGGCCTCCTCGCCGGGCCGGGTCTCGGTGATCACCCGCCACGACTCGGTGTCGAAGTACGACGGCCGCGAGCCCTCGACCTCCTCCACGAGCATCAGCTCGAACGAGGCGTCCGCCGCCTCGAAGGTGTACCCGCTGGACTCCAGCTGCTTGACCCGCTGGGTGACCCGCTTGATCAGCTCGGGCTCGAGCTCGAAGCCCAGCTCGCGGCCCTTGAGCTCGATCGAGGCGCGGCCGGCCATGTCGGAGACAAGCAGCCGCATGTCGTTGCCGACGTCCTCGGGATCCATGTGCTGGTAGAGGTTCGGGTCGACCTTGATCGCGCTGGCGTGCAGGCCGGCCTTGTGGGTGAAGGCGGAGACACCGACGTAGGGCTGGCGCGAGGCCGGCGGGAAGTTGGTGACGTCGGCGACGGCGTGCGCGATCCGGGTGGCTTCGCGCAGCATCCCCTCGGGAAGCACCTTCCGGCCCAGCTTCAGCTCGAGGTTCGCCACCACGCTGACCAGGTCCGCGTTGCCGGTGCGCTCGCCGTACCCGTTCAGCGTGCCCTGCACGTGGGTGGCTCCCGCGTCCACAGCGGACAGCGTGTTGGCGATGGCGCAGCCGGTGTCGTTGTGGCAGTGGATGCCGACCCGCACACCGGTCGTCTCGACCACGTCGTTGACCACGTCGGCCACCCAGTCGGGCAGCATCCCACCGTTGGTGTCGCAGAGCGCGGCCACGTCGGCCCCCGCGTCGAACGCGGTGCGCAGCACCTCCAGGGCGTAGGCACGGTTGGCGCGGTAGCCGTCGAAGAAGTGCTCGGCGTCGAGGAACACCCGCTGCCCCTCGGCCCGCAGGTGCGCCACCGTGTCGTGCACCATCGCGAGGTTCTCGGCCAGCGTCGTGCGCAGGGCCAGCTCGACGTGGCGGTCGTGCGACTTGGCGACCAGCGTGACCACTCCCGCTCCGGAGTCGCGCAGCGCCGCGACCAGGGGGTCGTCGGCGGCCTTCATCCCGGCCCGCCGGGTCGCCCCGAAGGCCGCGAGCTGGGCGTGGCCGAGGGTGAGCTCCTCGCGAGCGCGCCGGAAGAACTCGGTGTCCTTGGGGTTGGCGCCCGGCCAGCCCCCTTCGATGAACCCCACGCCCAGGCCGTCGATCTGTCGTGCGATCGCCAGCTTGTCCGCCACGGAGAGGTTGAGCCCCTCCTGCTGCGCGCCGTCGCGCAAGGTGGTGTCGTAGACGTGGAACAGGTCGCTGGCCATGGTCGGGGCTTTCCTTCGGGTGCTGATGCGGTGACTGCCTGGTTGCGGGATAAAAGAAAAAACCTCTCGTCAGGACGAGAGGTCAGCGCGGCGGGCTCGGATGATCAGAGGCCGTCGCGCTCGCGAATAATGATGCCGTCGTGGTGCACGTTCCTGAGTCTGCCACAGCCCGCCTTCAAGGTCAGGCTGTGCTCGCGAGTCAGAAGGACATCAGGCGGGACACGGACTCGTGGCCGGCGCCGTACCGGTTGACGAGCTGGACCCGGAAACAGCTGGACGAGCCCTCCGCTCCGGCCGAGTCCTGCCAGCTGCCGTCTCGACCGCGGCGTACGTCGTGCCGGCGTTCTCGGGCAGGACGTCGCAGGTCTCCGAGGACCAGGTGGTGATCTTGACGCGGGCGCCGGACGGGACGCTCGGCGGCCGCGCCCAGCTGATCGTGACCGGCTCGTCGCTGCCACTGGTGATGCCGACGTGGGACAGCGAGGCCGGGACCTTGTCGATCGGGCACCAGCTGCGTGGGGAACTTCGCTCGTCCGCCGTAGATCCGCACGAACTTGGACGCCAGCGCCTTGCTGATGGTGCGGCACTTGTAGTAGCCGGGGTTCTCGGAGGCGAGGACCTGGCAGCCCTGCACGTCGAGCAGCGCCGACATCAGCGAGCAGGAGCTCGGGAGTGACCGAACCCGAGCACGTGTCCGAGCTCGTGGGCGAAGATCATCATCACCTCGATGCGGTAGTGCGCCGAGAGCTCGTCGACGTGGTTGTAGCCCGAGCTGAGGTGCACGAAGGCGCGTCTGGCCCGACCGACGGTGGCCTTGCCTGCGGCGGAGCCGATGTCCTTCGAGGAGATCTTGAGCTGAGCCCGGCGAGGGTCGTTCGTGCGCACGAAGCGGATGCCACCGCCGGCGAAGTTCCACTTGTTGATCGCGGTGCGCAGGCTCCAGTCCCACTTGTCGGCGATGGTCTCGTGGTAGTAGATGCGGCGGCCGGTCCAGGCATAGGAGGCGCGGCGGGCAGCGCGGGAGGTCGACCTGACGGTGTCGCCGTGCAGGTGCACGGCGGCGCGGCCGCCGTTCGTTCCCGTGGCGTCGGCGGTGCGAGCCGCGTCCGGGGCTGCGGATGCCCCGGACGCCGCTCCAGCGGGCAACGGAGGCGAGTGCGAGTGCACCCGCCAACAGCCCGGTCACCACGAGCCGCGAGGTTCGAGAGATCAGGTGCATGGGAGACATCATGGCGATGAGATACTTCATGCGTAATAAAACCGATTTGCGCACTAGACCACTTCTACTGATTTGACACTTCTGTACACATCAGCCGGCGGTTCTGCTCTGCCCGCGCGGTCACGGCAGCGGACCGCTCACGGCCGGCACCCAGCTGGGGACCCCCGGTGAGCAGCAGCCCGACCAGGGCAGCGGTCAGCAGGGTGCTCAGCACGACCACCAGCCACCCGCCCAGCTCGGATCGGGCCGTGCGGGTGACCATCGCACGGGTCGTCTCCCGGACGCGCCCGGACCCCGGCCCCCACCACAGCGCGGGGGTGAACCCGACACCCGCCAGCAGCAGGTTGGTGGTCAGCGGCTGGTCCAGCAGATAGCCGAGGGAGAACAGCGCCAGCCCGGAGAGCACCGCCACCGCGACCACCGCCACGGCGCCGAAGAGGGCGAGCAGGAGGTAGCCGGGCAGTGCGAGCGTGCTCAGGGGTACGTCGTACCACCGGGGGCGTCCGCGCAGGTGCCGCCTGCGCCCGTGCCGCTGGCGGGTCACCGAGGCGGTGCGCAGCACCAGCACCAGCACCGCGATCGCCGCGATGCCGGCGTACGGCGCATAGGCCACGGCCGCAGCCGTCACGGCCGCCAGCCCCAGCAGCTGGCCCACCCGCTGGGCTCGGCTGGCCTCGGGAGGAGGGCCGGGATAGAGCACCGGGGGCCGCACGGGTCTCGGTGGCGACTGCATCGGCAGGATCCTGGTCGGCGGGGCCGAGGCGGGCACCTGCTCGGGCACGAAGGGACGTGTCCACTCCTCGGAGGGAGTCCCATAGATCCGCGCCCGGATCTCGCGGACCGTCGGCCGCTCCAGCGGCTCCGGTGACAGCGCCTCGCGCACCAGCCCGGCGAGGGGCTCCTCCATCCCGGTCAGGTCGACCTCGCCGCGCCGGACCCGGTCCATGATCGCCATCGCGGGCCCGGTGCCGTACGGCGCCCGGCCGGTCGCCGCGAACGCGACGGTCGCAGCCCAGGCGTGGACGTCGGAGGCCACGGTCGCCTCGTCGCCGTAGAGGATCTCGGGGGCGAGGTAGCCGGGGGTGCCCAGCAGCCAGCCGCTCTGGGTGATGCGAGCGTCCTCCGCGACCCGGGCGAGACCGAAGTCGATCAGGACCGGCGAACGACCCTCCATCACCACGTTGGTGGGCTTCACGTCGCGGTGCAGCACCCCCACCCAGTGGATGTCCTCGAGAGCCGCGGCCAGCAGGTCGGCGAAGTGGAGCAGGTCGTAGCCCGCGATCGGCCCCTCCTCCTTGACGTGGTGGTGGAGCGAGAGCCCCGGCACGTAGCGGGTGACCACGAACGGCACCGGTCCGTGCGGGTCGGCGTCGAGGATGGCCGCGACCCGCGGACTCGAGATCCGCCGCAGCGAGGCCACTTCTCGGGCCAGTCGCTCCCGGGCCTCGCGGTCCCCCACGACATGGGGGCGCAGCACCTTCAGCGCCACCCGCCTGCCGTCGGGCCCCTGGGCCAGATGGACCACGCCCATGCCGCCCTCGCCCAACGGTGACAGCACGGTGTAGGCGCCGATGACGGTGGCACCCGAGTCGAGTGGGGCAGAGGTTGTCACCCGAGGAGATTACCCGTGAGACGGCCTCCCGACCGAGAGCGACCCGGTGCGATCAGCAGACGCGGTGCATCCAGCCGAAGGAGTCCTCGACGCGGCCGTACTGGACGTCGACCAGGGCCTGACGGATCTCCAGGGTCAGGGGTCCCGGCTCGGAGCTGCTGATCACCTCGCCACCCTTCCACCTCAGCGTGCCGACCGGGGTCACGACCGCGGCCGTGCCGCAGGCGAACACCTCGGTGATCTCACCGCTCGCGACCCCCTCACGCCACTCGTCGATGGAGAACTTGCGCTCCTCCACGGTGTGGCCCTTCTCCCGGGCGAGGTCGATGATCGCCGACCGGGTGATCCCCTCGAGGATCGTCCCCGTCTCGGGGGTGACGATGTGCCCGTCGGCGAAGACGAAGTACAGGTTCATCCCGCCGAGCTCCTCGACGTAGCGGCCCTCGGCGACGTCGAGGAAGACGACCTGGTCGCAGCCCTGCGCGGAGGCCTCCTGCTGCGCCACCAGGGAGCTGGCGTAGTTGCCGCCCGTCTTGGCGGCACCCATGCCGCCTCGTCCGGCTCGGGTGTACTCCTCGGTCAGCCACAGCGTCAGCGGCTTGATCCCGCCCTTGAAGTAGGCCCCCGCGGGTGAGGCGATCACCATGAAGGTCACGTGCTGCGAGGGGCGTACGCCGAGGAAGGCCTCGCTGGCGATCATGAACGGGCGGATGTACAGGCTCTTCTCCCCCGTGCCCGTCGGCACCCAGCGCTGGTCGATCTCCACCAGCGCGTCGACGAACCGCACGAAGTCCTCGGGCTCGAGCACCGGGAAGGCGAGCCGGTGCGAGGAGCGCGCCATCCGCTCGGCGTTCTGCTCGGGACGGAAGCTCCAGATCGAGCCGTCCTCGTGCCGGTAGGCCTTCATGCCCTCGAAGGTCTCCTGGGCGTAGTGCAGCACGGCGGTCGCCGGGTCCAGGGTCAGCGGTCCGTAGGCCGTCACTCGGGCAGCGTGCCAGCCTCGGTCGGGCGTCCACTCCACCGTGAACATGTGGTCGGTGAAGTGCGTGCCGAACCCCGGATCGGCGAGGATCTCGGCGACCTCCGCCTCCGGGCGCGGGTTCGCCGAGGGGGTCGTGGTGATCTCGATCGTCATGGGAGCACGCTATCCCTGCACGACGGCCGCCGCCTCCTCGGCGACGGTTCAGGCTGCTCAGGCGCGCGGCGATCGAGTCGCCGATCTCCGCGGTGGAGCCGCGCTGGCCTCCCGCTCGGGCGGCCAGGTCGGCGACGACGGCCTCCTCGACGCTCCGGGCTGCCGCGTCGTGGCCGAGGTGCTCGAGCAGCAGGCCCACCGAGAGGATCGCCGCGGTGGGGTCGGCGACCTGCTGTCCGGCGATGTCGGGGGCCGAGCCGTGGACGGGCTCGAACATCGACGGAGCCGTCCGGTCGGGGTTGACGTTGCCGCTGGCCGCCAGCCCGATTCCTCCGGTGATGGCTGCCGCGAGGTCGGTGATGATGTCGCCGAACAGGTTGTCGGTCACGATCACGTCGAAGCGGGCCGGGTCGGTGACCATGAAGATCATCGCCGCGTCGATGTGCATGTAGTCGACCGTGACGTCGGGGAACTCGGCAGCGACCTGCTGCACCAGCCGCCACCACACCGCACCCGCGTTCACCAGCACGTTGGTCTTGTGGACCAGGGTGAGCTTGCCGCGACGCTTCTGAGGCCCGCCGGAACGCATCCCGGACGACACGCTCGACCCCGAACGCCGTGTTCACCGACACCTCGGTGGCGATCTCGTGCGGCGTACCGACCCGGAGCGCGCCGCCGTTGCCGGTGTAGGGACCCTCGGTGCCCTCGCGGACCACGACGAAGTCGACCTCTCCGGGCTCGGCCAGCGGCGAGGTCGCGCCGGGGTAGATCCGGCTGGGCCGCAGGTTGACGTAGTGGTCGAGCTCGAAGCGCAGCCGCAGGAGCAGACCCCGCTCCAGGATTCCCGGCGGCAGGTTCGGGTCGTTGGGCTTGCCGCCCACGGCGCCGAGGAGGATCACGTCGTGCTGACGGATCTCCTCCAGCACCGAGTCCGGCAGCACCTCTCCGGTGGCGAGGTAGCGCTGGGCCCCGAGGTCGTAGCGGGTGGGCTCGAACTTCACGCCGGTGGGCGTGACCGCCTCGAGCACCTTCAGGGCCTCGGTGATGACCTCGGTCCCGATGCCGTCACCTGGGATGACGGCTAGCTGCAACGACTCGGACGACTGCGTGGATGACTGGGGCATGCGGCGATGCTAGTTGTCGTCCGGACGCTCGCCGCCGTTGTCTCGCAGGTCAAGCGCGGCCTGCACTGCCTGGCTGCTGCGCGGGCTGTCCGGGTTGTTCTTGGCTGGTCCCCACTCGGGATACAGGTCGTACATGGTGAGCTCCTCGACGGATCGGATGAACGGAAGGTTCTCCGGAGGAGGTGAGCGTTCTCGACGGCCACGGATCACACGGCCGGATCACGCTCGCGAAAAGTAGAGGGTGGAACTTCTCTGGTCTCGCTCGCGGAGGGGTGACGGGCCTGGTGGCGGGGTACGCCGAACTCCGCGGCGAGGTGGCCTATCGAGTCAGGCCCCGCCACGGCGGCAAATAAGTACGAAGTTCCTCCGCATGATGTGCCGACCTTAGCCGGGCGCACCGCGACCGGGTCGAGGCATCGCAAGCCCATCCCATTATTCGAGACGGATGTCTCACGTCCGGACGGCGCCGACGGATTTGCGAGACTTGACCCATGAGTGCCCCGCCCGACGTGCCCCCGATCGTCGCGCGCGCCTTCGCCGTGTCCCGACGGGCCGGCTACGTGTCGTTCTGCCGCAACGAGACCGGGCGGCTGCTGGCCACCCTGGCCGCCACCCGAGGCGGCACCATGGCCGAGTTCGGCACCGGCTGCGGCGTCGGCACCGCCTGGCTGCGCTCCGGGGTCCGCCCCGGGACCCAGATCATCTCCGCCGAGCTCAACGCCGAGCTGGCCACGGCCGCGCAGGAGATCTTCCACGACGACAGCCAGGTCGAGGTGCTCGCCGCCGACTGGTCGACCCTGCGCAACAAGGGCCCCTACTCCCTGCTGTTCCTGGACCCCTCGGTGCCCCAGGACGCCAGCGTCGAGGCGGTCGCCGACCTGGTGGAACCGGGCGGCATCGTCGTGCTCGACGACTTCGCCCCCTGTCAGATGTGGCCACCCATCTCGGGCGGCCGCGTGGACATCCTGCGCGAGATGTGGCTCACCGACGAGCGCTTCGTCGCGGTCGAGGTGATGGTCGCCCCGGATGCCTCAGCCCTGATCGCCACTCGCCGCTGAGTCGGCGAGCTCGACGATGCACACGGGCAGCATCAGCTGCACCAGCGGCCCCACCGCGAACGCGTACAGCAGCGTCCCCAGCCCCACGACTCCGCCCAGCAGCCAGCCGAGCGCGACCACGACCAGCTCCAGCACGGTGCGCACCAGCCGGATCGACAGACCGGTGCGCCGGTGCAGGCCGGTCATCAGCCCGTCGCGCGGGCCCGGGCCCAGCTGAGAGCCGATGTAGAGCGCGGTGGCGACGGCGTTGAGGACGACCCCGGCGACCATCAGGGACCCGCGGGCCCACAGCGCCTCCGGCGCCACCAGCACGCTCAGCGCCGCGTCGGCGACCAGCCCGACCACGAACGAGTTCGCGATCGTGCCGAGTCCGGGCATCTCGCGCAGCGGGATCCACAGCAGCAGCACGAGCAGGCTCATCACGATCACCGCTTGACCGATGCTGATCGGCAGGTGCACGGCCATCCCCTGGTGCAGCACGTCCCAGGAGGCGTTGCCCAGCGTCGCGCGGATCATCATCGCCAGGGTGAGGCCGTAGAGCGCGAACCCGAGGCCCAGCTGGGTGAGCCGACGAGGCAGCCGACCCGCCCGGAGCTGGGCGAGCGGGCCCAGGCGCGCCAGCTCGCGCGCCCGCCGGGGTGCGACATCCTCGAGGGTGACCTCACTGCTCATGGTGACCAGTCCACCAGCAAGTGGTCTGGTAGCAAATAGCCAATCGTGGTTCACTGGTCTGCATGTCTCGCATCGTCCCGGCCTCGCGAGTAGCCACCCTGCTCGGACACCTTCGACCGGGCGCCCGCCTACCGCGGGCTGGCCGAGGGCCTGCGGGTGCTGATCACCGACGGACGCGTGCCCGTCGGCGTACGACTGCCGAGCGAGCGTGAGCTCACCGAGGCGCTCGCGGTCAGCCGTACGACGGTGACCCGCGCCTACGCCGAGCTCCGCGACCACGGCTTCCTGGTCTCCCGGCAGGGATCCGGCAGCGTGGCCAGCCTGCCCACCAGTCGGGGTCACCGAGGCGACCACCTGCTTCCGCCGGGTGACCTGCCGGAGGACAAGATCGACCTCACCTGCGCCGCACCCGTCCCGGGACCCGGTGTGCTCGCGGCCTACGAGCGCGCGGTGGCCGAGCTGCCGGCGTACCTCAGCGGCACCGGCTACTACCCCTCGGGACTGCCTGTGCTGCGCGACGCCGTCGCCGCGACCTACCTCGCCCGGGGGCTGGCGACCACCGCGGAGCAGATCATGATCGTGCCGGGCGCGCTCGCCGGCGTGGCCATCGCGGCGCGCGCACTGCTGCGTCCCGGCGACCGCGCGGTCACCGAGAGCCCCACCTACCCGAACGCGATCGCGACCCTGACGCGCTCCGGCGCCCGCATCGTCGGGGTCGATGTCGCCTCGGCCGGCACCGAGCAGGAGGCGCTGACCATGACCCTGCGCCAGGTGGTCCCCCGGGCGGCCTACCTGATCCCCGACTTCCACAACCCGACCGGGCGCCTGATGGACGCGGACGGCCGCGCCGCCGTCGCCGGGGCGCTCGCCAGGACCCGCACCACCGCGATCGTGGACGAGTCGATGGTGACGCTCGCACTCGACGCTCAGCCGGTGCCGGCCCCGCTTGCCGCGTTCGCGCCGGACACGGTCAGCGTCGGCAGCCTGAGCAAGCAGATCTGGGGAGGCCTGCGAGTCGGCTGGATCCGGGTCCCGGAGTCGCGGATGGAGGCGTTCCTGCGAGCGCGGCTCAGTCTCGACCTGGGTGTTCCCCTGCTCGAGCAGCTGGTCGCGACCGACCTGATCGGCGAGGGAGCCGACCTGCTGGAGCACCGGCGCACCCAGCTGCGCGCCTCGCGAGACGCTGCGCTCGCCGCGGTCGGTCAGCACCTGCCCGACTGGAGCGTGGAGCGTCCCGGAGGCGGGATGACCTTGTGGTGCGAGCTGCCCGCCGCGCTGTCCTCGGCCCTGGTCCCCCGCGCCGAGCGGCACGACGTGCTGATCGCGGCCGGACCCAGCTTCGCCCCCGAGGGCGGGCTCGACCGCTTCGTACGGCTGCCCTACACCCAGCCGGCGCACGTGCTCACGGACGCGGTCGCCCGGCTCGGCCTGGCCTGGCGCGAGACGCTCGCCGACCCTGGTCACCTGCCCCGCCGGGCGCCTCACCTCGTCGCGTGAGCGAGGCTCCTCACTCGCTCAGGTCGATGCCGCGGACCAGGCCGGCGTCGATCTCGTGCTTGATCTCGTCGAGCACCTCGTGCGGAATCGCGGAGTCCACCGACAGGGCGACGAGCGCCTGACCGCCCTTGGCGTCGCGGGAGACCTGCATGCCGGCGATGTTCACCCGGGCGTCCCCGAGGATCCGGCCCACGGTTCCGACCATGCCGGGACGGTCCTCGTAGGTCAGGAACGCCAGGTGCTCGGTCGGCTCGATGTCCACGACGAAGCCGTTGACCTCGACCAGCCGCTCCTTCTGCGCGATGCCGATCAGGGTGCCGGAGACCGAGATCCGCGAGCCGTCGATGAGCGAGCCCCTGATCGTGATCAGGTTGCGGTGGTCCGGGCTCTCCGGGTCGGTGACCAGCCGCACCTCGGTGCCCCGCTCGGCGGCCAGCAGGGGCGCGTTCACGTAGGAGACCTGGTCCTCGACCACGTCGGCGAAGACGCCCTTCAGCGCGGCCAGCTCGAAGACCTTGACGTCGTACTCCGCGATCTCGCCACGGACCTCGACGTTGATCTGCTGGGCCACCTCGCCGGCGAGGGCGGTGAAGATCCTGCCGAGCTTCTCCACCAGCGGGATCCCCGGACGGACGTCCTCGGCGATGACACCGCCCTGGACGTTGACCGCGTCCGGGACCAGCTCGCCGGAGAGGGCGAGTCGCACCGACCTCGCCACGGCCACGCCCGCCTTCTCCTGGGCCTCCTCGGTGGAGGCACCGAGGTGAGGGTGTGGCCACGACGTTCTCGAGCTCGAGCAGCGGCGAGTCCGTGCAGGGCTCCTCGGTGAACACGTCGAGCCCCGCACCGGCGATCCGGCCCGTCTTGAGCGCGTCGTAGAGCGCCCTCTCCTCGACGATGCCTCCCCGGGCGGCGTTGACGACGACCAGACCCGGGCGCGCCAGGGCGAACTGCTCGGCACCGATCAGGCCGATCGTCTCCTGGGTCTTCGGCAGGTGCACGCTGATGAAGTCGGACTCGCTCATCAGCTCCTCCAGCGTGACCATCCGGACGCCCATCTGAGCAGCCCGACCCGGCTGCACGTAGGGGTCGAAGGCGATCACCTCCATGCCGAAGGCTGCGAGGCGGTGGGCGACGAGCACGCCGATGCGTCCCAGCCCGACGATCCCCAGGGTCTTCTCGAACAGCTCGGTGCCGGTGTACCTGGAGCGCTTCCACTCCCCCCGCGTGAGCGCCGCGTGGGCCGGGCTGATGTGCCGGGACGCCGCCAGCATCAGTCCCACGGCCAGCTCGGCCGCACTCACGATGTTCGAGGTCGGCGCGTTGACGACCATGACGCCGTTCTGGGTCGCTGCCTTGACGTCCACGTTGTCGAGGCCGACACCTGCGCGGGCGACGATCTTGAGCCGCCTGCCGGCAAGCAGCGCCTCTTCGTCCACCTTCGTCGCCGAACGGACGAGGAGCGCGTCGGCGTCCGCGAGGGCCGCGAGAAGGTCAGCGCGATCGGCGCCGTCGCAGTGCCGGACCTCGAAGTCGGGACCCAGCGCCTCCACGGTGGCGGGGCTGAGCTCTTCGGCAATGAGTACGACTGGCTTGCTCAAGGCGGGGTCCTCGCAGGGTCGGTCGGGAGTGGGTCAGACCCACCGAGAAGACGGGTCTCGCGCACGACGCTGTGCAGACACTGCACCCTACCGGCTCACCCCGTCACCGGGAGGCCAGACATAGGCCAGGTCGTCGGGCACGTCCGGGAAGACCTCCCGGTAGGTCTGCGGATCCTTGCGCACCAGCGCCGAGCGGTGGCTGCGGTGGAAGTCCTCGTCCCCCAGCCAGTCCGGCAGGGCTCCGTGGTGCGCGAGCTCGGCCTGGCTGCGGACCTCGCTGATCCCCTGGGCGTTCAGCTCGGTGCCGATCGTCGCTGCGCAGGTGTCACCGAAGCCCGCCTCGACCCAGACCTCGCAGCAGGTGAAGGCATAGCGTCCCAGCGCCTCAACGTGGCCGGACCACATCTTCACGGCCGGGTGGTGTCGCCACCCGTAGCCGGGAACGGTCAGGCCACGCAGCACCTGGAGACATTCGACACGCTGCTTGCCCAGGCGCTTGGAGTCGAGGACGCGGGCGGAACGCTCGAAGTCGGGGTAGGGAAGGAAGGTCTGCACGTGTTGCGACTACCCGGTTCAGGCGCTCGCTCAGACGGCACAGCCGTCAGGACCGCACACACCTCGTCGCCGGAGAGCGTGAGCTGCTCGAGCACCGGGTGCGACTCCGACCACGCTCGCTCGATGATCTGCACGAACGCCTCGGCCGGCTGCGCACCGGAGACGCCGTACTTGCGGTCGATCACGAAGAAGGGCACGCCTGTGGCTCCCAGGGCCGCTGCCTCGCGGATGTCGCGCTCGACGGCGTCGGCGTACTCCTGACCGGCCAGCACCTCGTCGACCCTGGCGGAGTCCAGGTCGACCTTGGCCGCCGCCTGCCGGAGCAGGTCGTGGTCGGCGACGTTCTCGGCGCGCAGGAAGTACGCCGCGAGCAGCTCCTCCTTGAACGCCGACTGCAGGTCGGGGCCACCCTCCACGAGGGCCAGGTGCAGCAGCCTGTGGGCGTCCACGGTGTTGGCGCGCTGGGCCTCCCCCAGCCTGAAGAGCAGGCCGTCCTCGGCCGCCGCCGCCTCCATCCGGTCGATCATCTGCTGACCGGCCTTCGGTCCCCCGCCGTACTTGGCACCCAGGTGCCCGGCCATCGTCTCGCCCGCCGTCGGCACGGCAGGGGTGGAGGGGTCGAGCAGGAAGGACCGGTAGACGATCTCGATCTCCTCGCGGTGACCAGTGCGGTCCAGGGCGGTCTCCAGGCGGCGCTTGCCGATGTAGCACCAGGGGCAGGCCACGTCGGACCAGATATCGATTCTCACGTGGGCGCCAACACGGAGTGCGGGCGCGCTGTTCCCGCAGGACCCGGCCGTTCTCGAGCCGGAAGCGAACAGCCGCCCCCCGGAGGTTCCCGGGAGGCGGCTGGTGACGCACGAGCGACGGTCAGCGACCGGCGGTGCCCTCGACGTAGTCCGAGTCGTGGCTCTTGACCCAGGCCATCAGCTTGCGCAGCTCACGACCGGTCTCCTCGATCGGGTGCTGCTCGCCCTTGGCGCGCAGCTCCTTGAACTCCTTGGCGCCGTTGTCCTGGTCGTCGATGAAGCGCTGGGCGAAGGAGCCGTTCGTGATGTCCTCGAGAACGGCCAGCATGTTCTCCTTCACCCGGGCGTCGATCACGCGCGGACCGGAGACGTAGTCGCCGTACTCCGCGGTGTCGGAGACCGACCAACGCTGCTTGGCGATCCCGCCCTCGTACATCAGGTCGACGATCAGCTTCAGCTCGTGCAGGCACTCGAAGTAGGCGACCTCGGGCTGGTAGCCGGCCTCGGTGAGCACCTCGAAGCCGTACTGGACCAGCTGGCTGGCGCCGCCGCACAGGACCGCCTGCTCGCCGAACAGGTCGGTCTCGGTCTCCTCGGTGAAGGTGGTCTTGATGCCGCCGGCGCGCAGGCCGCCGATCGCCTTGGCGTAGGACAGGGCCAGGTCCCAGGTCTTGCCGGACTCGTCCTTCTCGACGGCGACGAGCACCGGGACGCCGCGACCGTCGACGTACTCGCGACGGACCAGGTGCCCGGGCCCCTTGGGCGCGACCATGAACACGTCGACCCCCTCGGGCGGGGTGATGTAGCCGAAGCGGATGTTGAAGCCGTGACCGAAGACCAGCGTGTCTCCAGGCGTGAGGTTGGGCTCGACCGACTCCGTGTAGAGCTTGCGCTGCACGTGGTCCGGGGCCAGGATCACGATGACGTCGGCTTCCTCGACGGCCTCGGCCGGGGTGAGCACGCGCAGGCCCTCCGCCTCGGCCTTGGCGCGGCTCCTGGAGCCCTCCGGCAGCCCGATGCGTACGTCGACACCGGAGTCGCGCAGCGACAGGGAGTGCGCGTGGCCCTGGCTTCCGTAGCCGAGCACGGCCACGTTCTTGCCCTGGATCAGGGACAGGTCGGCGTCGTCGTCGTAGAACATTTCAGCCACGGTGGGCTCCTTCGTGTTAGGCGGGATGAACAACTCGAGGCGGGACTGCGGTCGCGGTGACCGCCGTACCCCCTCAGCCTGGGATCGCGTGAGCCGCAGGCACGGGCACGGGCACGGGTCGAAGGGTGCGCTCGGTGATCGACCGGCTGCCGCGCCCGATGGCGACCATGCCGGACTGCACCAGCTCGCGGATGCCGAAGGGCTCCAGCACGGCCAGGAAGTCCTTGAGCTTGCCGGCGTTGCCGGTCACCTCGATGGTCACCGCGTCGGGGGCGACGTCGACGACCTTGGCGCGGAAGAGCTGGACCGCGTCGAGCACCTGGCCGCGGGTCTCGGCATCGGCCCTGACCTTGACCAGAAGCAGCTCCCGCTCGATGGCCTCGCGGTCCTCGAGCTCGACGATCTTGATCACCTCGACCAGCTTGTTCAGCTGCTTGGTGACCTGCTCCAGCGGCGACCTCTCGACGCTGACCACGATGGTCATCCGGGAGATCTCCGGGTGCTCGGTCGGGCCGACGGCGAGGCTGTCGATGTTGAAGCCCCGACGGCTGAACAGGCCGGCGATCCGCGCCAGGACGCCGGGCTTGTTCTCCACCAGGACGCTCAGGGTGTGGGTGCTCATCGACGTCCTCGCTTCGCTCCGGGCGCCGACGAGGCTCCGGGGTGGCTCCGTTGGATTGTTCGCTCGCTACGCTCACTCACTAGAGGTCGTCCTCCTCGAACTCGGGGGCAAGGTCACGGGCGTACTTGATCTCGTCGTTCGACGTCCCGGCGGCGACCATCGGCCACACCATCGCGTCGCGCTCGACCCGGAAGTCGACGACGACCGGGACGTCGTTGATCTCCATCGCCTTGTTGATGGTGGCGTCCACGTCGGCCGGGCTGTCGCAGGCGAGCCCGACGGCGCCGTACGCCTCGGCGAGCTTGACGAAGTCGGGCACGCGCTTGGACTGCAGGTCGGTGTTGGAGTAGCGGCCCCCGTAGAACAGGGTCTGCCACTGCCGCACCATGCCGAGGGACTCGTTGTTGATGACCGCGACCTTGATCGGGATGCCCTCGATCGTGCAGGTCGCGAGCTCCTGGTTGGTCATCTGGAAGCAGCCGTCCCCGTCGATGGCCCACACGGTCGTGTCGGGGCAGCCGACCTTGGCGCCCATCGCCGCCGGAACCGCGAAGCCCATCGTGCCGAGACCGCCCGAGTTGATCCAGGTGTTGGGCTTCTCGAAGTCGACGTAGTGCGTGGCCCACATCTGGTGCTGACCGACTCCGGAGACATAGATCGCGTCGGGGCCGGCGATGGCGCTGAGCCGCTCGATCACGTGCTGTGGCGCGAGGCCCTGGGCCGGGGCGTCGTACCCCAGCGGGTACTGCGACTTCACGCCTGCCAGGAACTTGACCCAGCCCTCGAAGTCGCCGGTGGTGCCGAGGTCCTGCTCTGCCTGGAGCGCCACGATCAGGTCGGCGATGACCTCGCGCGCGTCGCCGACGATCGGCACGTCGGTGACCCGGTTCTTGCCGATCTCGGCCGGGTCGATGTCGGCGTGGATGATCTTGGCGCCGGGCGCGAAGGAGTCGAGGTTGCCGGTGACGCGGTCGTCGAAGCGGGCGCCGAGACTGATGATCAGGTCACTCTTCTGCAGACCCGCCACCGCGGCCACCGTCCCGTGCATGCCGGGCATGCCGAGGTGCTGCGGGTGGCTGTCGGGGAAGGCGCCGCGCGCCATCAGGGTGGTGACGACGGGGATGCCGGTGAGCTCGGCGAGCGTCCGGAGCTCCTTGGAGGCGCGCGCACGGATCACCCCGCCACCGACGTAGAGGACCGGGCGGCGTGACTCCAGGATCAGGCGGGTGGCCTCGCGGATCTGCTTGGAGTGCGGTCGGGTCACCGGGCGGTAGCCGGGAAGGCTGAGCTCGGTCGGCCACTGGTAGGTGGTCATCGCCTGGAGCGCCGACTTGGCGACGTCGACGAGCACGGGACCGGGGCGTCCGGTCGAGGCGATGTAGAACGCCTCGGCCACGACGCGCGGGATCTGGTCGGGGTCGGTGACCAGGAAGTTGTGCTTGGTGATCGGCATCGTGATGCCGCGGATGTCGGCCTCCTGGAAGGCATCGGTGCCGATCATGCTCGCGCCGACCTGCCCGGTGACGGCCACCATCGGCACGGAGTCCATGTAGGCGTCGGCGATCGGGGTCACCAGGTTGGTCGCTCCCGGCCCGCTCGTGGCCATGCAGACCCCGACCTTGCCGGTGGCGACGGCGTAGCCCTGCGCCGCGTGCCCCGCGCCCTGCTCGTGACGCACGAGGATGTGCCGGATCTTGGAGTCGAAGAGCGGGTCGTACGCCGGGAGGATCGCTCCTCCTGGAATGCCGAAGATGTTCTCGGCACCCGCGTTCTCCAGCGCCTTGATCAGGCTCTGCGCACCGGTGACGCTCTCGCCACCTGCCGTTCCCTGCTCGGACATCTGCTCATCTTCTCTGTCGTGTTTCGGCCAACAAAAAACCCCTCGAGCCGCGGAGGCGAACGAGGGGTCGACGTGTGTGCTCGGGCTCGTGCCCTCAGCTCACACGCCGCGTGCGTACAAGAACGTCGAAACGCATGGACCCACAATGGCCCCTGCACCCTCCACGGCTCAACTCAGTGTGCCACTCGTCCCGAATCGTGGGACCAGGGTCCCACCAGGTGGCGCCCGGAGCGCCGCTCACTCGCTCCGGTCGGCCCACTGCTCGCGGCCCTGCCAGGTGCAGATGCAGCCCTCGTTGCCCTCCGCGTCCGCCAGCACCCAGAAGCGAGGGGCGGCCTCGTCACTGACCAGCGTCCCGCCCGCCTCGATCGCCGCCTGCACCCGGGCTTCGGCCAGCTCTGCGGGGACGCTGATGTCGAGGTGCCACCGCTGGCGCCCCGGGTGCCTCCTCCGCGGCGTCGGACTTCTGGAACCACACCGAGGGGTGCCGGGCGGCGCCGTCCGTCAGCTCGTCGTCGGCGCGGCTGCGCCCCTGGTAGCCGAGCATGGCCCGCCAGAACGGCTTGACGGCGCTGTGGTCCGGCGTGTCCAGCGCGAGCTCGATCACGTCCGGGGCGGACGCGGCGGCCCGGACCCCGGCGTCGGCGGCGAGCTCACTGATCCGTCGCGCGAGGCGGATGTCCCGCTGGGTGATCGCCCCCACGTCGTGGCTGACCAGCGAGACGGTCAGGTGCGGGTAGCGGAGGTCGACGTCCGGGTGATGGTCGGCCTCGTCCGCGGCGACCGCGATCGCACCGACCAGCGCAGCCCCGGCGTTGAAGTCACCGGTCGCGAAGCGCGCCACCAGCCTGTCGAGCACCAGCCTCCAGTCGTCGATGCCCTCTCGGAGGATCTGCGGCCCCGACACGGCGACCTTGTCCTCAGGCTCGGGCTTACCCGTCATCTCTGCTCCTCGGTTTGCTGGTGGGCTCCTGCCCACCCAACACGGACCCCCAGCCTCGGTACAACCCTCGGCCCCCTTCCTTGCGGCGTGGGGCCACGGGGGCGACGCGGCGCGAGGTTATCCTCCCGGCGTTGCCAGCCTGCGCGCATCCGGGCTGCGCTGGCCCGCCGAAAGGGACTCCGTGACGCGACTTCGTCCACGACGAACCGGCCTGGCGGTGCTGGCTGTCTCCATGGCCGCCCTGACCGCGATCGGCACGAGCACCACCACCGCCGGCGCTGTCCGGACCTCCACCACGCCTGCGCTTCCGGCGCCGCTCTCGACGACCGGGATCGAGGTCGCCTCGGCCAAGCTCACGGGCGTCGAGCGCTCCGCCGGGGGCGAGCAGACCGTGTTCGTCCGGCTGGCCGGTCGAGGGGCTGCCGATGTCGCCCGTACGAACAGCCGTCGGGTCAGCGACGAGGTGCTGGTGGCCGAGCGGCGGGCAGAGGTGCGGGAGCAGGGTCGCGAGGTGGCGGCCACCGCGAAGCGCTCGGATGCGGACGCGACCAGGCTGTTCACGGTCGCCAACGCGCTCCCGGGTGTCGCGATGCGCCTGGACCAGGAGGGCCTCGAGGCCGTGGCCGCGCTTCCCGAGGTGGTCAAGGTCTCGACGATCGTGCCCAAGCACGTGCGCGGTGCCGGCGCCGCGGCGCTGACCCGTGCGGTCAACGTGTGGCGCTACAGCCGGGGGCTGGGCCAGGGCGTCCGGATCGGGGTGATCGACACCGGCATCGACTACACCCACAAGGACTTCGGCGGTCCGGGCACCGAGGCGGCGTACGCCGCCGCCCGCAACGCCGCGACCGACCCGGACTGGCGCAGCCGGCTGCCGGCGCTGGCCAGGGCGAAGGTGGTCGACGGAGTCGACTTCGTCGGGGACAGCTACTACCCCGACACCACCCTCGACGACGGCTCCGAGAACCCCGACTACGACCCCGTGGCAGTCCGTGACGACAACCCGCTGGACTGTCGCGGCCACGGCACCCACGTCTCCGGCACCGCCGCCGGCTACGGGGTCACCGCCCGGAGGAAGACCTTCGACGGCGACTATGCCGCGCTGACCGGCTCCTCGGTGCGCGACATGGTCGTCGCGCCGGGCACGGCGCCGCGCGCCGAGATCTACCCGCTCAAGATCTTCGGCTGCGCCGGCAGCACCAGCTACGTCCTGCCGGCCCTCGACTGGGCCCTGGACCCCGACGGCGACGGCGACTTCTCCGACCACCTCGACATCCTCAACCTCTCCCTGGGCAGCAACGACACGGCGACCGACGACCCGGAGAACGCCGTCATCAACGAGCTCACCTCGCACGGAGTGACCTCGGTCGTCGCGGCGGGCAACAACGGCGACCTCACCGACACCGGCGGCTCCCCCGGCAACGCCGTCAGCTCGATCGCGGTGGCGAGCACTCTCGACTCGCTCCAGCTGCGGGACGGTCTCCGGGTCCGGGCACCCGCACAGGTCGCCGGCCTCACCGGCGGCCAGATGTCCCAGAACTACGACTGGGCGACCAATGGACCCTCACGGCGCCCCGTGAGCGGCACGGTGACCACGCTCCCGGGAGCCAACGCTGACGGGTGCTCGCCGCTGACGAAGGCACAGGCGGCGAAGGTCAAGGGCAGGGTCGTCTGGCTGGAGTGGGACGACGACAGCGCCAGCAGACGCTGCGGCTCGGTCGGGCGGTCGGCCAACGTCAGGTCGGCGGGCGCCCTCGGGGCGGTGCTCACCTCGACCGAGCGGGTGTTCTCGGGCGGCATCGCCGGCGACGAGAGGATCCCGGTCTTCCAGCTGAGCAAGGCGGGCACCGACGAGCTCCGGGCCCCGGCGACGTCCGGCACGCTGCAGGTCACCTTCGACGGCCGTGACGCCGCGAGCCTGAAGGATGTCGACGAGTCGATCACCGACACGCTCTCGACCTTCAGCTCCCGGGGGGTCCACGGCTCGGCCGGCGTGGTGAAGCCCGACCTGGCAGCTCCGGGCGACACCATCATGTCGGCCGCGTCCGGCACCGGCGCCTCGTCGGAGACCTCGTCCGGCACCTCGATGGCGGCTCCGGTCACCGCCGGGATCGCGGCGCTGGTCCGTTCCCGGCACCCGGGCTACTCACCGCTGCTGACCAAGGCCGCCCTGATGAACAACGCCGACCACGACGTGTGGACCGGCCCCGAACGCCACCGGTGAGCGGTACGGCCCGGCACGGGTGGGTGCAGGACGGGTGGACGCCCTTCGCGCCGTGAACGCCTCCGTGATCGCCTACAGCCCGGGGGCCGACAACCCGGTCTCGGCCTCGTTCGGCGTGGTCCCGGCCCCGGTGGACCAGGGCGCGCTCACCAAGACGTTGCCGCTCCGGGTCCTGAACAAGAGCGGCAGGTCGCGCACCTTCCGGCTCTCCTACGAGGCGGTCGTCACCCAGCCGGGCGTCCGCTACTCGGTGTCCCCGCGCACGCTGCGCCTGGGCCCGAACTCACGCGGGTCGGCGACCGTCACGATGCGGGTCGATCCCGCCGCGCTCCGGCACACGATCGACCCGACGATGAGCGCGACCCAGCTCGGGCTGGCTCGCCAGTACGTCAGTGACGCCTCCGGTCGGGTGCTGGTCACGCCGTCAGGCGACGGGTCGGCCAGGGTGCCGGTCTACGGTGCCGCCAAGCCGGTCTCCTCGACCACGGCCACGGCCGCGCCCCAGGGACGCAGGATCGTGCTCGATGGCACCGGCTTCTCCCAGGGGACCGGCAGCACGCAGTGGACCTCGTTGACCTCGGTGCTCCAGTACGGCGGGCGCTCCGGTGTGCTGCCGGACTGCCGCCCCGGAGAGCGCACCGGATGCATCAGCTCGGAGAGCCAGCGCTCCGGAGACCTGCAGCTCGTCGGGGCCGGCAGCACCTCCGAGTGGCTCTGGTTCGGCCTGAGCATGCACGCCGACTGGGCGAAGATCGCCACCAGCATCTACGCCTACGTCGACTTCGACCTGACCGGGGACGGCGTTCCCGACTACGAGACCGTGCTGCAGCACGCCGACGCCAGCGACGTGCTGCTGTCGGTCACCTACGACCTGAACGACCCCGACGCCGACCCGGAGATCGCGCCGGCCAACTTCAACCTCGGCGATGTCGACACCAACGTCTTCGACAACAACGTGGTCCTGCTCCCGGTCTCCAAGCAGGCGCTCGGCGTGGGCTCGAAGAGCCGCCCGATGACCTACACGGTGAGCACGGACTCGGTGTTCTTCGACTCCGACGGGGGCCTCGGCTACGGAACGCTCGACACCATCGGGCCGATCAACTTCAATGCCGGCGACCCGGCACTGACGACGACCGCACCGCTGTACGCCGACCTCGGCGGCACCGCCATCGACTACACGTTGCGCAAGCAGGCCAAGGCTCTGGTGCTGCACCTGCACGGGGCTGCGGGCAGGAGGGCCGAGGTGCTCCACCTGCCGGCGCGGTCCTACTCCTACTCGAACCCGTCAGCGCCCTGAGCTCGTGAGGGACCGGTTCGCCAGGAGCGTCAGCTGTCGACCGGTGTCGGCGAAGTTGCCCGGGGCCAGCCAGCGTTCGAATTCCGAGCGGAGGGCGGGCCACTCGTCGGCGGTGATGGCGAACCAGGCCGTGTCCCGGTTGCGGCGCTTGTAGACCACCGCGCACCGGAAGGTTCCCTCGTAGGTGAAGCCGAGCCGCTCGGCGGAGCGGCGCGAAGGCTCGTTGAGCGCGTCGCACTTCCACTCCAGGCGACGCACCCCGATCACGTCGAAGGCATGGCGTGCCATCAGATAGATCGCCTCGGTCGAGGCGGTCGTCCGCTGAAGCACCGAGGCCAGGCTGAGATGGCCGATCTCGGCGGTCCCGTTGGCGTGGTCGACGCGCAGGTAGCTGGCTATTCCGACCGGAGCGCCGGACGGGTCGATGATCGCCAGCGGGAGCAGTGCCGTGTCAGTCCGCAGGCGGTCGAGGTACTCCGCGAAGCCCTCACGATCGACGAAGGGACCGCTCGTCAGGTAGGTCCACAGGCTCGGTGGCGAGTCCCGGCACAGGGCGGCGTACAGACCGTCGAGATGAGCCCGCGACAACGGCTCGAGCAGGCAGGTGCGACCCGCCAGCGTCGTGGGGACCAGCACCTCGCCCGGACTCCACTCCACCGCCTCCCCGATCGGCTGCCCGAACTCGTTCAGCGCGATGGCGCCAGCTCCTGGAGCGCCCAGCTGTTGGCATCCGGGTCGGA
>CAWEUP010000005.1:0-136148 GCA_963812235.1 uncultured Actinomycetota bacterium
TGAAAGATTTTATGAACTTTCTTCAACGGTTCCAAAATAGTGTAATTACTACGAATAACCTCAATAACCCACTCATGGCTCAATATGGTGCATTTAATCCTAACGACGCGCCAGTTGGTCTTGACAATGCGCCAGTTGATCTTAACAATGTGCTAATTGATTCTCAACAATGCGCCAGTTCAATCTTAACAATGTGCTAGTTAATCCTAACAATGATCCCGTTCATTTTAACAACAACGTTTCCTTTAATAATGCGGCACCCAATATAACGTTAGCTAACAATAATGGAAGGTCGGCTGCAAGCAAACTGTGTTCTAAAGGATATGAATATGTAATAAAAAAGCTTCGGAAAACCAAATAATATTTGTGGTAAGCAAAAAACTTTCAACATCCTGAAGAAATAGCCGCTTATCAAGAAAACTACTATTCCTTTATCATTGACTTTCTGGAAAAAAAACAACCCATCTATAATAACGCGAAAATATTTGTGGACAACAACAATAATAATAATCTCCCAGTTCCTGAAAATTTTAATAACTCAACAGCTTTTGCAAACAATAATAACGTCCCAGTTCCTGCAAATTTTAATAACTCAACAGCTTTTGCAAACAATAATAACGTCCCAGTTCCTGCAAATTTTAATAACTCAACAGCTTTTGCAAACAATAATAACGTCCCAGTTCCTGCAAATTTTAATAACTCAACAGCTTTTGCAAACAATAATAACGTGCCAGTTCCTGCAAATTTTAATAACTCAACAGCTTTTGCAAACATAATAACGTCCCAGTTCCTGCAAACTTTAATCACTCAACAGCTTTTGCAAACAATAATAACGTGCCAGTTCCTGCAAATTTTAATAACTCAACTGTTTTTACAAACAATAATAATAACGTCCCAGTTCCTGCAAACGATGATAATAACGGTACAAAACCTACAAACTCACTTCACACGAGATAATTTTATAGCCGTTTTTAATGCTTTTTCTCGTCACCCAAAGCAGTTCCTATAGACCAACATCATCAGTTTCTGCAATACAACCCCTAAAGGAGTTCTCCCCACTTTCATTTAGGTCAGCAAGAAATTTAAATGTCAACTAGAGAAAAACGCAGATACTACAACACTCCTTTTTGATTTTGACACTAGAGGACAAATGATTTCAATATATAAAAATTATGCGGTCAGGAATCTCCTAATTTTAATCCTGCTGAATTTAAAAAAAGAAAGCTCTAAGTATTGCGCATTTTTTTGATTATGAATTGGCGTAATTAATGTATCACTGCGTCATTTATGAATGAGCGCTTCCATGCCTTCGTCTTTGCGAGGAGTCTTCGACGAAGCAATCCAGTCTGAAATTTAGATAAAAAATGGATTGCTTCGCTAAGACGCTCGCAACGACGGACACCTAATTTTAAAGTGTCACTGGTATATATCTGCAGGATTTATATTTTCGAGTTTTCTCTTTTTGTTATAAACATTGTGAATAGTTCACAAATACTTTCTGATCAATTGCTCTGCAATTTGAACGGTATTTAACGCGGCTCCTTTGCGAATGTTATCTGAAACTACCCAGTAAATTAAGCCCTAAGGGATGTGATAAATCTTCTCTTATTCGTCCAACAAATACCCCATCATGTCCTTCAGCGTCGAAACTCGGACTCGGGTAAGCACCTTTTTCCATGCCATCTTTAACGATAACACCCGGGGCTTTTTGTAATAAAACTCTGGCATCTGCTGCTGTTAACTTTATTTTAGTTTCAATATTGATCGCTTCAGAATGACCATAAAGAACCGGAACCCGCACCGCGGTAGGATTCACTAAAATTTCATTGTCGCCGAAAATTTTTTGCGTTTCTCGCACCATTTTCGATTTCTTCTTTGGTATAACCATTGGGTTCAAAGACATCGATATGGGGGATCACATTAAAAGCGATGGGGACAGGGTATACATTTGAAACCGGCGAACGACCATGGAGTATTCTTGCGATTGACGCGTTAATTCTTCGATTGCAGCTCTACCGGTACCCGATACCGATTGATAAGTAGTCACATTCATACGACTGATCCCGACTGCATCATAAATCGGTTTTAAAGCCACCAGCATTTGTATGGTAGAACAATTGGGATTAGCAATAATGCGCTTTTTAGTATATTGCGCCAGCGCATCTCCATTCACTTCAGGAATCACTAAGGGTACATCTTCATCCATGCGAAAATGCGATGTGTTATCGATCACTACACATCCTCCCTGTCGAGTTGCAATAGGCGCATAATCCGCTGAAACACTTCCGCCAGCAGAAAATAAGGCTAAAGCAACTTTACTAAAATCAAATTCTGCCACATCCTCAACAATACCGGTTGATTTTGAAACAATACCGTGGTACCTTTTGAACGATGACTCGCCAAAGGATATAATCGATGATTGGGAAATTCCGCTCTTGCAAAATTTCAATCATTTTCTCACCGACAAGACCTGTTGCACCTAATACGGCAACAGAATATTTTTTAGTCATAAAAATTCTTCCTTTATGTATGTTTTACTAAAAAAACTAACATAGCAACACCGCCAATTAAAATCAGCGCCAAAAACCCCATGGTCGTAAAACTTTTAGTCAAATTCTGACGACTTAACAATCCAGGATTGGCTTCTAATACTTTATAAATACGCCATATGATAAATAAGCATATGATTAACAGTGAAATTTGAATAGCCAAATTCATTATGATCTCCTCGGATATACCCTGAGATCCTTCGCTCATACGTGATGACACTCTACATGTCTCATCAATATATCTTAAAACCCTCACTACGCTCGGTGAAGACTACGGTGTCATACTTTTGGCAATTAACCAATGATCCATTAACACCAAAGCAACCATGGCTTCTGCAACGGCAACGCCTCGCGTAGCTACACAAGGATCATGTCGTCCTTTAACCACCACGGTTACCGCTTCACCTTGTTCGTTTACACTTTCCGCAGGGAGTCGATACTCGAAGGCGGTTTAAAAGCCACCTTCGTTGATCAGTGATTGCCCCGTTGAATCCCCGCTAAAATCCCCCCGGCATGATTGGGTTTAAATCCTTCAGGCGTTATTTCATCACGATGTTGCGCGCTAATTGCGTCACCACCTCAAATCCATCCTCCTATTTCGACCCCTTTTACTGCGATTGATTTTCATCAATGCTTTAGCCGAAATCAGCATCTAAACGATCAAAAACAGGCTCACCTAACCCTGCAGGCATTCCGTCTACTTGAACATTCACCCGCCCACCTATTGAATCCCCTGGATTTTCTCAATGTTTCTATGAGATCACCCATCGCAGGGACCACCGACTGATCAGGTGCATAAAATGGATTTTGATGTATCGCTTCCCAGGAAAACCGCGTACGATCAATGACAATAGGCCCTATTTGAGATACATAACCTCGGATTTTAAGGGATCTGCGCTTTTTCAGCAAGATATTTTTGCGCAATAGCTCCCGCTGCTGCACGACTCACCCAAGTTTTTTCGTGCAGAGATCTGCCACCGCCTCGATGATCATGATGACCATATTTTTTAAGAATAGGTATAATCCCCATGCCCTGGTCTCAATACGCCTTTCAAAGATTCGTAATCTTTAGACGGGCATCGGTATTCGGTGTAAGTAAAGCCAATCGGAGCGCCGGTTGTTTTGCCCTCAAAAACACCCGATAGAAACTTGTACAAGATCCGTTCGCGGCGCTGAGAAGTCATATGAGATTGCCCTGGTTTACGTCTATCCAATGCGGGTTGAATATCATTTTCAGTTAACATTAAACCTGCAGGACAGCCGTCAATCACGCATCCCATTGCAACACCATGACTTTCGCCAAAGGTGGTAACTCTGAAATAAACGGCTTATTGTATTACCTGACATGATTTACCTAGCATTAATTGGGAGGACTCGAAAATAATGTTTTAAATTCTTTCAATTCATCTACCGTCAGTAATAAAACCCCTTCTCCGCCACGATCAAATTGTAACCAAGTAAACGGTACCCCTTCAAAAAGTGCTTCTAGCCGTTCTTGTGCTAGCCCTACTTCAACAATTAATATGCCCCGCGGTGTCAAATATGATCTGCTTCCGTCAAAATTCGTTTAACTATCGCTAAACCATCCTCTTCAGAGATCAATGCTTGCTTCGGCTCTTGATCATGATTGCATCGGGCAGTTTGTCATATTCAAATGAGGCAACATACGGAGGATTACTGACGATGACGTCATATTTTTTATCCCCCAATGCTGAAAACAAATCCGATTCAATCAAATGGATCTGTTCTTCAACCCCGTACTGATCCACATTAATTTTAGCCACAGCTAATGCATCGGCACTAATATCAACCGCATCGACTTCGACATTATCAAATGATAAAGCACAGGTAATTCCAATACAGCCGCTCCCTGTACAGAGATCTCGAAAATGGTACTTATACCGCCTTCTTCGACCCAAGGACTGAATTCGTCCTCGATAAGTTCTGCAATGGGTGAACGCGGGATGATAACGCGTTGATCCACATAAAAAACGATACCCCCCGCAAACCAGGCTTCATTGACGAGATAAGCCACGGGGATCCGTTTATCGATACGGGCTTTGACTAATTCGATAATCGCCAGTTTTTCAGCGGGCGTCAACGTGCTGAAAACGCGATTATGAATATCAGGGGGGACCATTGAGTACCGTCAATACTAAATTAACCGCTTCATCCCAAGCATTGTCGGTGCCATGCCCATATACCAATTCATTTTGGGTGAAATGTGTTACCGCCCAGCGAATGAAATATGTCGGATGGTGTTGAGGGATTTTAATGCTTCTTCTTTGTTTAAATTATGATTCATTTTGTTCTCACCTTTTCTCATTGTTCAACCCTATTGTAAGTCATTATGGGCCGGCCACACAATGCCCAATAAACACCGCGTTAACGTCACCACGGGCCGGCCACACAGTGGTGGATGTGAAATATCTACTACTGTGTTAGGCACGGCCCCTGCACGATCATATTCGCTTTTGATCAAACGTTTATGCATCCGTTAATAATAATTTCAGGGCATTTTCATCTAAAATTGCGACGCCCAATTTATTTGCCTTTTGTAATTTAGATCCAGGATTAGCGCCTACAATCACACCTGTTGTTTTGCTAAAAACTGCATCGGTTACCTTCAGCGACCGAGTGATTCTAACGCTTCTTTAATCTCTTCTGGTTCAGTTCGATAATGTACCGGTTATTACATAAGTATTGCCGGCTAATATTAAATTTTCTGGTGATTTCTTTAAGGCGGTTGGCTTTGGCCAGTGAATGCCCCTCTCTAATAATTGTTGAATAACTTTTTGATTTTTCTTTTCATTAAAAAATGCCAAAATATGCCCTGACACCACAGGCCCGACATCCGGCAATGCCAGTAATTGATCCGCATCGGCTTGTACAATACTGTCGAGATCAGGAAAATGACTGGCTAATACTTGTGCCGTACTTTCACCGACTTCTCGTATACCTAAGGCATAAAGAAATTTAGCCAAGGTTGTTTTTTTACTGTGTTCGATAGCTGATAATATATTATGGGCAGATTTTTCACCCATGCGTTCGAGTGATAATAATTGTTTTTCGGAAAGCGTATACAAATCCTGAATGGTTTTAACCAATTGCGCTTCAACCAATTGCTCAACCAGTTTTACCCCAACTCCATCAATATCCATAGCTTTTCGCGCTACAAAATGTTTAATCCCTTCAATTAATTGGGCTGAACAAATAAGTCCTCCTTCACATCGCGCAGCGGCTTCGCCTTCTAACCGTACGACATGCGAACCGCAAACAGGACAATGTTGAGGCAAAACAACGCGCGCAGGTCCAGGCTCGCCGCCGGCAGCCGCGCACGATCGTGCCGGCCATGTCGGCGCCGTCGAGATCGACGCGGTCCAGCACGCCGTCGTGGAGCTCCGCGCGGACGAGCCGCGCGCCGGACAGGTCGCAGCGTTCGGACGCGCATGCGTCGCAGGCATGCCTCGCGCAGGTCGGCCCCGGCGAGCGTGCAGTCCGTAGGGGCAGCATGGGCCCGCCGGGCGGGCCGGTGATCTCGATCCCGCGCAGCTTCGCGCCTTCCAGCGAGAAGCCCGCCAGCGCGATCGCCGGTGCGCCGCGCGCAAGCGCGCGGACGCAGTTCGTGAACGCGAGCTCTGACGCCCTGCGCGTGGTATGGCGCGCGCAGACCCCGTAGCCCGCTGCCGCACTGCCTCGACCGTCTGCGCCGGCGATGATCTCGCCGAGGAAGTCGAACGTCTCGGGCTGATCATCGGCAGCGCCCATGCGTCGCCGTCGCCCTCGGCGAGGGCGCCGGCCAAATGCAGCGCGAGGAAGTACTCCAGCAGCGAGGTGTGGGCGAACTGGAAGTCCTCCGCCTCGGGGCGCACGACGAACGTCGCGGTGCGCAGATCCTCGGCGACCACCGCGAGGTCCGCGCGCTCGAGCCGAAACCAGCGCCCCAGCTCGTCGTCGCAGTCCAGCCGGCCTTCGAGCCACGCTTCCAGCCGGTCGACGGGCAGCGACCGGCGACCCTCGCGCCAGAGCTCCGCGGCGAGCTCGCCCGTAGGCGGATCTTGCGACGCGGCGGGAGCTGGTGCTTGCCCTGATCGCGGTCGAGCCATGTCGCGACGAGCTCCTCGTAGAGCGCCGCCGTGTTCACCCGCTCGCCCGATGCGATCCGCCGCTCGAGCGCCCCGAGCTGGTCGGCAACGAGGCGCAGGTTGAACGGCCGCTTCACCAGCTCTGTGAGGTCGTGGACCTGGCGGATGAGCTCGACCGCCCGGTCGACCGCGCCGGCATCGCCGCCGGTCTGGCGCTCGAAGTACGCGCGCACCTGATCGGCGGTGAACGGCAGCAGGTGCAGCGCCGCGTAGGAGTCCGCCCCCACGATCTCGCGATCCTCGCCGCGGAAGTACGTGTGCTGGTCGCGTAGCGTGCGGAAGAAGTGCGTCCGGCAGGTCATGACGACCCGGCCGGCGTCCTGCGCCGCACCGGGTCGCCGAGGATCGGCGGCGGCAGGATCTTCCACAGCTCGCGCAGCAGCGCTTGGCCCTGCGTCTCGCGCAGGTGGACGAGCACCTCGTCGAGGCCGTCGAAGATGACGATCGCTCGGCGGCGCCGGACCTGCTCGACGACCTCGTCCGCCGTCGGCGCGGGGTGGGCGCCGCCCGCCTCCCAGACGTGCTGCAGCAGGTCGTCGAGGATGCGCCGCAGCGTCGGCTCCTCGTGCTCGACGTCGCCCCCGGTCAACGGCGACCTCACCGACACGGGCGGCTCCCCCGGCAACGCCGTCAGCGCGATCGCGGTGGCGAGCACGGTCGACTCGCTCCAGCTGCGAGACGGTCTCCGGGTCCGGGCACCCGCACAGGTCGCCGGCCTGACCGGCGGCCAGATGTCCCAGAACTACGACTGGGCGACCAATGGACCCTCCCGGCGCCCCGTGAGTGGCACGGTGACCACGCTCCCGCGAGCCAACGCTGACGGGTGCTCGCCGCTGACGAAGGCACAGGCGGCGCAGGTCAAGGGCAGGGTCGTCTGGCTCGAGTGGGACGACGACAGCGCCAGCAGGCGCTGCGGCTCGGTCGGGCGGTCGGCCAACGTCAGGTCGGCGGGCGCCCTCGGGGCGGTGCTCACCTCGAGCGAGCGGGTGTTCTCGGGCGGCATCGCCGGCGACGAGAGGATCCCGGTCTTCCAGCTGAGCAAGGCGGGCACCGACGAGCTCCGGGCCCCGGCGACGTCCGGCACGCTGCAGGTCACCTTCGACGGCCGTGACGCCGCGAGCCTGAAGGACGTCGACGAGTCGATCACCGACACGCTCTCGAGCTTCAGCTCCCGGGGGGTCCACGGCTCGGCCGGCGTGGTGAAGCCCGACCTGGCAGCTCCGGGCGACACCATCATGTCGGCCGCGTCCGGCACCGGCGCCTCGTCGGAGACCTCGTCAGGCACCTCGATGGCGGCTCCGGTCACCGCCGGGATCGCGGCGCTGGTCCGTTCCCGGCACCAGGGCTACTCACCGCTGCTGACCAAGGCCGCCCTGATGAACAACGCCGACCACGACGTGTGGACCGGCCCCGACGCCACCGGTGAGCGGTACGGCCCGGCACGGGTGGGTGCAGGACGGGTGGACGCCCTTCGCGCCGTGAACGCCTCCGTGATCGCCTACAGCCCGGGGGCCGACAACCCGGTCTCGGCCTCGTTCGGCGTGGTCCCGGCCCCGGTGGACCAGGGCGCGCTCACCAAGACGTTGCCGCTCCGGGTCCTGAACAAGAGCGGCAGGTCGCGCACCTTCCGGCTCTCCTACGAGGCGGTCGTCACCCAGCCGGGGGTCCGCTACTCGGTGTCCCCGCGCACGCTGCGCCTGGGCCCGAACTCACGCGGGTCGGCGACCGTCACGATGCGGGTCGATCCCGCCGCGCTCCGGCACACGATCGACCCGACGATGAGCGCGACCCAGCTCGGGCTGGCTCGCCAGTACGTGAGTGACGCCTCCGGTCGGGTGCTGGTCACGCCCTCAGGCGACGGGTCGGCCAGGGTGCCGGTCTACGGTGCCGCCAAGCCGGTCTCCTCGACCACGGCCACGGCCGCGCCCCAGGGACGCAGGATCGTGCTCGATGGCACCGGCTTCTCCCAGGGGACCGGCAGCACGCAGTGGACCTCGTTGACCTCGGTGCTCCAGTACGGCGGGCGCTCCGGTGTGCTGCCGGACTGCCGCCCCGGAGAGCGCACCGGATGCATCAGCTCGGAGAGCCAGCGCTCCGGAGACCTGCAGCTCGTCGGGGCCGGCAGCACCTCCGAGTGGCTCTGGTTCGGCCTGAGCATGCACGCCGACTGGGCGAAGATCGCCACCAGCATCTACGCCTACGTCGACTTCGACCTGACCGGGGACGGCGTTCCCGACTACGAGACCGTGCTGCAGCACGCCGACGCCAGCGACGTGCTGCTGTCGGTCACCTACGACCTGAACGACCCCGACGCCGACCCGGAGATCGCGCCGGCCAACTTCAACCTCGGCGATGTCGACACCAACGTCTTCGACAACAACGTGGTCCTGCTCCCGGTCTCCAAGCAGGCGCTCGGCGTGGGCTCGAAGAGCCGCCCGATGACCTACACGGTGAGCACGGACTCGGTGTTCTTCGACTCCGACGGGGGCCTCGGCTACGGAACGCTCGACACCATCGGGCCGATCAACTTCAATGCCGGCGACCCGGCACTGACGACGACCGCACCGCTGTACGCCGACCTCGGCGGCACCGCCATCGACTACACGTTGCGCAAGCAGGCCAAGGCTCTGGTGCTGCACCTGCACGGGGCTGCGGGCAGGAGGGCCGAGGTGCTCCACCTGCCGGCGCGGTCCTACTCCTACTCGAACCCGTCAGCGCCCTGAGCTCGTGAGGGACCGGTTCGCCAGGAGCGTCAGCTGTCGACCGGTGTCGGCGAAGTTGCCCGGGGCCAGCCAGCGTTCGAATTCCGAGCGGAGGGCGGGCCACTCGTCGGCGGTGATGGCGAACCAGGCCGTGTCCCGGTTGCGGCGCTTGTAGACCACCGCGCACCGGAAGGTTCCCTCGTAGGTGAAGCCGAGCCGCTCGGCGGAGCGGCGCGAAGGCTCGTTGAGCGCGTCGCACTTCCACTCCAGGCGACGCACCCCGATCACGTCGAAGGCATGGCGTGCCATCAGATAGATCGCCTCGGTCGAGGCGGTCGTCCGCTGAAGCACCGAGGCCAGGCTGAGATGGCCGATCTCGGCGGTCCCGTTGGCGTGGTCGACGCGCAGGTAGGCGGCTATTCCGACCGGAGCGCCGGACGGGTCGATGATCGCCAGCGGGAGCAGTGCCGTGTCAGTCCGCAGGCGGTCGAGGTACTCCGCGAAGCCCTCACGATCGACGAAGGGACCGCTCGTCAGGTAGGTCCACAGGCTCGGTGGCGAGTCCCGGCACAGGGCGGCGTACAGACCGTCGAGATGAGCCCGCGACAACGGCTCGAGCAGGCAGGTACGACCCGCCAGCGTCGTGGGGACCAGCACCTCGCCCGGACTCCACTCCACCGCCTCCCCGATCGGCTGCCCGAACTCGTTCAGCGCGATGGCGCCAGGTCCTCGATGCCGTCCGGAGGCGTGGCCACCGGCACCGGATCGACCTCCGGGATCGAGGACCTCGGTCTGCTCGCCCTCGGCGGCAGCCTGGCTGCGCTGGGTGGCGTCGCTCTGGTCTCGCGTCGTCGCGCCACCGCGAGGATCTGAACCGCGCGATGTCCCCTCAGCTGACCGCAGGTGGACGCCGGAGCGTGCCCTTGTGGCTTGCCCTGGCAGCCTCGGCGGTCGGACTGCTGCTGATCGTGGTGGCTGTGGCTGCGCAGGCGCGCACGCCACAGCCCCCACGATCAGTGGGTCAGATCGACCCGCCGGCGCCCAGTGCGCCAGTGCCGTCGCCCTCAGCGACCGCTCCCCTCGCGTCCCCCGCCAAGCCGCTCCGCGCCTCGAGGCCGATCAGCATCTCGATCCCCTCGATCGCAGTCCGATCGACGATCAAGCCGATCGGTCTCGCCAAGGACGGCACCCTGGCTGTACCCCAACCGGGTCCCGATCTGGACAAGGCGGCCTGGTTCGACCGATCTCCCACACCAGGGCAACCCGGACCCTCCATCATCGAGGGACATGTCGACACCGAGTCCGGGCCGTCGGTGTTCTTCGAGCTCAGCAAGCTCAAGCCTGGAGCCAAGATCAAGGTCACCCGGGCCGACGGCGTCGTGGCGACGTTCACCGTCAACGCGGTGCGCAACTACGCCAAGAGCAGGTTCCCCACTGAGACGGTCTACGGCGCCAAGGATCTCAGCGTGCCAGCACTGCGGTTGATCACCTGCAGCAACTTCGACCCCAAGCTCCGCACACACACGGGAAACGCCGTGGTGTTCGCGCAGCTCACCTCTACCCGCGGCGGTTGAGGCCTCTTCGTCCAACGAACGCGCCCTTCCTCCAAGGCGCCCATCCCTCGAACCCATTGAAAGGCCTCTCATGACACGCCCCGCCAAGCTCGGAATCGCTGCGGCCGTCGCGGTCCTGGTGTTCATCGGAAGTGCGGCCTGCGGTTCGGACCCTGCACCGGCCGACACCAGCGGCACCCCTGCGAAGTCGCCCGCGCCGAGCCCGGCCGCCGAAGCGACGGAGCAACCCGCAGAGGACGACGGCGAAGCCACGCAGGAGTCAGATCCTGAGGCCGCCGAACCGGTCGTGCTCCGCATCAAGGACTTCGCCTACGAAGGACCCGGCAAGGTTGCTCCCGGAACCGAGATCACCGTGATGAACGACGACACCGCTGCGCACACCGTCACCGCGGAAGGCAAGGGTGGTTTCGACGTCGTGCTGCCTCCCGGCAAATCGGCCACCTTCAAGGCGCCGAGCGAGGCTGGCAGCTACAAGTACATCTGCATCTACCACGCGAACATGCGCGGCACGTTGACGGTGGGGTGAGCAGTGTCTGCCCGGGACCGGAGCTGGAAGGGCTGGCTGCTGCGGCTGGTGATCGCCGCCTGCCTGGTCACCGACGCCGTCGTCCACCTGCGACTGGCCGCCGGGTACCAACTCGGCCAGCCGGCCGGCATCGGGCAGGGAAACCTGTTCCGGGTCGAGGCTGTGGCCGCGCTCGTGGTCGCCGGGTTCCTGCTGGTCCGCGGAGGTCGACTCGCCTATCTGGCCGCGGCTGTGGTGGGTATGAGCGCCTTCGCCGCCGTGGTGCTGTACCGCTACGTGAACGTCCCTGCGCTGGGGCCGATCCCGTCGATGTACGAGCCCGTGTGGTTCTTCCAGAAGACCCTGAGCGCCGTGGCGGGCCTGGGCGCCGGCGTGCTGGGACTGGTGGGTCTCGCACGGGGAGGCGAGCACGCCGAGTCGAGCTGAGCCCGTGTGGTCCGAAGGGTCACCCCTCTTGAGGGGGGATCTCCTGGAGCGCCCAGGTGTTGGCGTCCGGGTCGGCGAAGTAGGCGTACTTGACGCCACCCATGTCGGTGATCTCGCTGACCTCGACACCGCGGCCCAGCAGGCTCTCGCGGTCGCCGCGACGTCCGCGACCACGAGGTGCAGGCCCTGGACCGGAGGGGCCGAGGGGTCCATCACGCCGACGCCGATGACGATCGAGCACGCGGATCCGGGGGGCGTCAGCTGGACGATCCGCATGCCGTTCCCGGGCTCCACGTCGTGGTCGAGCCCGAAGCCCACCTGCTCGGTGTAGAACGACTTCGCCCGCTCGACGTCGGTGGTGGGCAGCGGGACGAGCTCCAGTCTCATGTCCATGCGGTCGGCTCCTCAGCCGCAGACGGCGCCGTGGGCCGCCGACTGGACCAGCTTCGCGTACTTGCCGAGCACGCCCTTGGTGTACTTCGGGGCGTTCGGCGACCAGCCGTCCTTGCGAGACTCGAGCTCGGCATCGTCGATGGCGACGTCCAGCGTGCCGGCCGGAGACGTCGAGGGTGATCTGGTCACCGTCGCGCACGAACGCGATCGGTCCGCCGTCGACGGCCTCGGGGGCGATGTGACCCACGCACAGGCCGGTGGTGCCTCCGGAGAAGCGACCGTCGGTGATCAGCAGCACCTCCTTGCCGAGTCCGGCGCCCTTGATCGCACCGGTGATGGCGAGCATCTCGCGCATGCCCGGGCCGCCCTTGGGGCCCTCGTAGCGGATCACCACCACGTCGCCGGCCTCGATCCGGTGCTCGGTGAGCGCGTCGAGCGCCGCCCGCTCGCCGTCGAAGACGCGGGCGGTGCCGGTGAAGGTGCTGTCGTCGAAGCCGGCGGACTTCACCACGGCTCCGTCGGGAGCCAGGCTGCCCCTCGAGGATGGTCAGCCCGCCCGTCTTGTGGATGGGGCTGTCCAGGGAACGCAGCACCTCCCCGTCGAGTCCGGCGGGGTTCAGCGCGTCGAGGTTCTCGCGCATGGTCCTCCCGGTCACCGTGAGGCAGTCGCCGTGCATCAGGCCGGCGTCGAGCAGCGCCTTCATCACGACCGGGATGCCGCCGATCTTGTCGACGTCGTTCATCACGAAGCGGCCGAAGGGCTTCAGGTCGCCGAGGTGCGGCACCTTGTCGCCGATGCGGTTGAAGTCGTCGATGGTCAGGTCCACCTCGGCCTCCCGCGCGATCGCGAGGAGGTGGAGCACCGCGTTCGTGGAGCCGCCCAGGGCCATCACCACGGCGATCGCGTTCTCGAACGCCTCGAGGGTGAGGATCTGGCGAGCGGTGATGCCCTGACGCAGCATCTCCACCACCGCCTCGCCCGAGCGGTGGGCGAAGCCGTCGCGACGTCGGTCGACGGCCGGCGGGGCCGCGGAGCCGGGCAGGCTCATCCCGAGGGCCTCGGCCACGGCGGCCATCGTGTTCGCGGTGTACATGCCGCCGCAGGCGCCCTCACCGGGACAGATCGCCCGTTCGATCCGGTCGACCTCCTCGCGGGTGATCTTGCCGGCCAGGCACGCACCCACGGCCTCGAAGGCGTCGATGATCGTCACGTCGTTGCCGTCCACCTGGCCGGGCATGATCGATCCGGCGTACAGGAAGACGCTGGCGAGGTCGAGCCGGGCGGCGGCCATCAGCATGCCCGGCAGCGACTTGTCGCAGCCCGCCAGCAGGACGGAGCCGTCGAGGCGCTCGGCCATCATCACGGTCTCGACCGAGTCGGCGATCACCTCGCGCGAGACCAGCGAGAAGTGCATCCCCTCGTGCCCCATCGCGATGCCGTCGGAGACCGAGATCGTGCCGAACTCCAACGGGTACCCGCCAGCGGCGTGCACGCCGTTCTTGACGGCCTTGGCGAGGCGGTCGAGGGAGAGGTTGCAGGGGGTGATCTCGTTCCAGCTCGACGCGACACCGACCTGAGGCTTGACCCAGTCGTCGTCGCCCATGCCCACCGCGCGCAGCATCCCGCGGGCCGCAGCCTTCTCGAGCCCGTCGGTGACGTCGCGCGAACGGGGCTTGATGTCGATCTCCGGGGCCGGATCGCTGCTGGTCGCTCATGGGCCGAGCCTAGATGACCGACGAGCAGGCCCGTGGATCAGACCGGAGTAACGAGTCTCACTGCGTGGAACGCCCGGGGACCCTAGCCTTCTCAGATGACGTCCTCCGATGAACGCGGCGCCCGACGGTCCCGACCCCACCGTCGAGTGGTCGGGCTACGCCGCGGTCCTGTTCGACCTCGATGGCGTGGTCACGCCCACGGCGGAGGTGCACATGCGCGCCTGGGCCGAGATGTTCAACGCGTTCCTGATCGAGTACGCCGGCACCGACGCCACCGCGGACACCTCGGAGTACACCGATGCGGACTACTTCGCGCACGTGGACGGGAAGCCGCGCTACGACGGGGTGCGGGACTTCCTGACCGCTCGCGGCATCGCCCTGCCCGGAAGGGGACGGAGCCGACGGATCGGTGCGGCGGCCGGGCCCACGGTCCAGGGGCTCGGTGACCGCAAGAACGACGCGTTCAACGAGGTGCTCGACCGCGACGGGGTGGTCGCCTATCCGGGCTCGGTGGGCCTGCTCGACCACCTGCGCGAGCTGGGTACGCCGCTCGCCGTGGTCTCCAGCTCGGCCAACGCTCCTGCGGTGCTCGACGCCGCAGGGCTCTCCGAGCGGTTCGCGACCGTCGTCGACGGCCGGGTCGCGCGCGACCTGGGGCTGCCGGGCAAGCCCGCCCCCGACACCTTCCTGCACGCGGCGCGGATCCTCGGAGCCACCGCGGCCACGTCCGTCGTCCTGGAGGACGCGGTCTCCGGAGTCCGCGCGGGCCGCGCGGGCCACTTCGGGCTGGTGGTCGGCGTCGACCGCGGCGCCGGCGCGGAGACCCTCAGGCAGGCAGGGGCTGACCTCGTGGTCGCCGACCTCGCCCTGACGCTCCCGAGCGCAGACGCGTGAGAATCGCACGATCCGAGCACGGACCCGATGGACCGGAGCCGCTTCCCTCTGGACCCCTGGCGGCTGGTCGAGTCCGACCACGACCCGGAGAGCCTGGGAGTCGACCGAGACGCTGTTCACGGTGGCCAACGGCTACCTGGGCCTGAGGGGGAACCCCGAGGAGGGGCGGGACGCGTTCGAGCACGGCACCTACGTCAACGGGTTCCACGAGACCTGGGAGATCCGGCACGCGGAGGCGGCCTTCGGCTTCGCGCGCACCGGTCAGACCATCGTGAACGTCCCGGACGCCAAGCTGGTCAAGGTCTACGTCGACGACGAGCCGCTCACCCTCGGCACCGCCGACATCGAGCACTACGAGCGGTCGCTGGACTTCCGCGACGGCGTACTTCGCCGCAGCCTGGTGTGGCGCACCCCCTCGGGCAAGCGGGTCCGGATCGACTCGACCCGGATGGTCTCGATGACCCAGCGGCATCTCGTGGTGATCACGCTCGAGGTCACCATGCTGAGCGGGGACGCCCCGATCGTGATCTCGTCGCAGCTGCTCAACCGTCAGGACGGCACCGACGAGTACCACGGCGTCACCCGGATGCACGCGGAGCCGATGGACCCCCGCAAGTCCGCCGGGTTCGGCGAGCGGGTGCTGGAGCCGCAGCCTCCACTTCGCTCGTCCGGACCGGATGCTGCTGGGCTACCGGTGCGCCAACTCGAGGATGACGATCGCCGTCGCGGCCGACCACCTGATCGAGGCTCCGGACGGGGTCGAGACGATCGTGTCCGCCGACGAGGACCTCGCCAAGATGGTCTTCCGCGTCGAGGCGCGTCAGGGCGTCACCACCCGGCTGCAGAAGACCGTCGCCTACCACACCTCCCGCGGGAGTTCCGGTGCAGGAGCTCGCGGACCGGTGCGAGCGCACGCTCGACCGAGCGGCTCGTCACGGGACCGTGCATCACCTCGAGGAGCAGCGGCAGTGGTACGCACGGTTCTGGGAGGCGACCGACGTCGAGGTCGAGGACGTGCGACTGCAGCAGGCCATCCGCTTCAACCTGTTCTCACTCGCCCAGGCCAGCGCGCGCGCCGACCAGCAGGGCGTTCCCGCCAAGGGCGTCACCGGGTCCGGCTACGAGGGCCACTACTTCTGGGACGCCGAGATCTACGTGGCCCCGTTCCTCAGCTACACCCAGCCCGACGTGGCCCGGAACCTGATGCACTTCCGCACCAGGATGCTGCCCGCCGCTCGCTACCGGGCAAGCGAGATGGCCCAGGCCGGGGCGCTGTTCCCCTGGCGCACCATCAGCGGCGAGGAGGCCTCCGCGTACTACGCGGCCGGCACGGCCCAGGTGCACATCGACGCGGACATCGCCTACGCGCTGGTGCAGTACGTCGCCGCGTCGGGCGACTGGGGCTTCCTGGTCCGCGACGGCATCGACATCCTGGTGGAGACGTCGAGGATGTGGGCCGAGCTCGGCTTCTGGCGCAGCAACGGCACCCCCTCCTTCCACATCCATGGGGTCACCGGGCCCGACGAGTACACGACGGTCGTGAACAACAACCTGTTCACCAACGTGATGGCGCGCTACAACCTCGAGCAGACGGTCGAGGCGATCGGACGGATCCGCGCCGAGCACCCCGACGACTACGCACACCTGGTGACGCGTCTCGACCTCAGGACGACGAGGTGGACGAGTGGCGAGCCTGCGCGGCCGGGATGACGATCCCGTTCGACGAGGGGCTCGGCATCCACCCCCAGGACGACCAGTTCCTCGACCGTGAGGTCTGGGACCTCTCCGAGACCCCCGCCGGGCTCCGCCCGCTCCTGCTGCACTACCACCCGCTGGTGATCTACCGGTTCCAGGTGCTCAAGCAGGCCGACGTCGTGCTGGCCCTGTTCCTCCAGGGTGACCGGTTCACCGCCGCGCAGAAGCGCGCCGACTTCGAGTACTACGACCCCATCACCACCGGTGACTCCACCCTGTCGTCGGTGGTGCAGTCGATCGTCGCGGCGGAGGTGGGCTACCACGAGGTGGCGCTGGACTACTTCCTGCGGTCGCTCTACGTGGACCTCGCGAACAAGCACGAGAACACCGTCGACGGCCTGCACATCGCCTCGACCGGTGGCGTCTGGAGCGCGCTGGTGTTCGGGTTCGCGGGCATGCGCGACCGGGGAGGACGGCTGTCCTTCGATCCCCGGCTGCCTGCCTGCTGGCCCTCGATGCGCTTCCCGATCGCGTGGCAGGGCTCGCGCCTGCGGGTCGAGCTGACCCAGGCGGAGCTGGTCGATCACCCTCGAGAGGGCGGGATCGAGCGAGGTCCGCCTGCTCGTGCGCGACGAGGAGCGGGTCCTCACCGTCGACTCCCCCGTACGGGTGCGGCTCGCCCACCAGGGAGACCGGGTCGACGGGATGCTCGGCGACAAGCCGATCATCGGTGGCACTCGCGCAGACGGCACCAAGATCACCGCCACCGTGCCCGAGCCGATCGCCTTCGAGGAGCTGGGGTCCGGCGAGGTGGAGTTCCTCGACCTGCCACCGATGACCACGCACCGTCCGAGGACTAGCGCGGGCGCCGGCGCCGACGCCGTGCTCACCTCACAGGACGGCCGCCCGAACGGCCATCACGTCGGGCAGGTCGGCCACCACCGGCGACCAGGAGTCCCCCGAGTCGCTGCTCATCCACACCGTCACCACTGCGGGTCCCGAAGTAGACGTCCCGGCTCGTCATGGTCGTCGACGCACATGGCATCGCGCATGACCCCGACGTAGAAACGGTCGGGGAGTCCCTGTCCCAGCTCGGTCCACGTCTCGCCGGCATCGCGCGAACGCCATACCCGAGCCTTCGCCCCAGGTGGGTAGCGCTGTTCGCCTCCGCCGATGGGGAAGACGAAGATCGTGTCCGGCTCGTCGGGGTGCACCACGATCGGGAAGCCGAAGTCGGCCGGCAGCCCCTCCGCGATCGAGGTCCAGGACCCACCCTCGTCCTCGGAGCGGTAGACCCCACCGTGGTTCTGCAGGAACATCCGGTCGGGGCGTGCCGGGTGCCGCGCGACCTTGTGCACGCACTGCCCGAACTCCGGGTACTGCTGTCCCTCGGGCATGAACTCCGCACGGAGGCCCTGGTTGCGAGGAGCCCAGGACCTGCCGCCGTCGGTGGTCCGGTAGACCCCGCCGGTCGAGATCGCGGCGGTGACCGAGTCGGGATCGTCGGGGTGGGGCAGGATCGTGTGGAAGGCCTGCCCGCCGAAGCCGGCGTTCCACTCGGGCCGATGGGGGTGGTCCCAGAGCGCCTGCTCCAAGGTGAACGTCTCGCCGGCGTCGGTGGACCTCCACACGGCGCCCGGCTCGGACCCGGCGTACACGACGTCCTCACCGACCCCGGGAACCAGCTGCCAGATCCGCTCGACGCTCGCGTCGGTGCCCTCGGGGAAGCGCACTCCCCCGCCCGATGCCTCGTCCCAGGTCTGTCCCAGGTCGTCGGAGCGGCGTACCCGCGGACCGAGCCACATCGACGACGCGCCGGCGAGCAGCCGCGGCGACGACCGCCGCTTGTCGATCATGCAGGAGTAGACCTCCTCCATGTCGAAGTGCGGTCCCGTCCACGTCCACTCCAGGCGGGCCTCGTCCGACCGTCCCACCCACAGTCCCTTGCGAGTCCCCACCATCAGCAACGTCCGCATGTCCTCATCCCCTCCTGACGCAGGCCTCCTACGAACATGGTCCCGATCGCCGTGGGGGTCAAGGCCCCGGTGCGGAGGTTGTTCACACACACGTCATGCGCACGTGACTCCCCGGACGCCGGCACTGCCTACGGTCGTACCTCAGCACCGAAGCGACATCTCAGCGGCAGGGAGCACGCCATGCACCTCATCTTGGAACCGATGCTGTGGCCACTGACGCGGTGGGCCCAGCACAGCCAGCGTCAGGCCTGCCGCAATGCGATGGTCGCGTCGACGGCCCTGGGGGCGGGTCGTCGGGAGCGCGACGAGGTGCAGGAGTACTGCGAGGCCATGATCGCCCGCCGCCGGCCCGGCTCTGAGACAGCACCCGCCCTGGCCAGGTGACTTGCGGCACGGTTCCGGTTGCCGAGCAGTCGGCCGGGGAAGACTCCCCGCCATGGCTCCTGCTTCGTCGGCACCCTTGCACGCCGTTCCGTCGCGAGACGACGGCCTGGCGCTGCGTTTCTACCCGGTGGTGAGCGCGGACGGCACCCGCCTGCGGGCGTGGACCAACGACGTCGACGGACCGACGGTCGTGCTGTGCAACGGTCTCGGCACGAGCCCGTACGCCTGGCCGGCCCTGCTCGACCCTGACTGCGGAGTCCGGGTCATCTCCTGGAACCACCGCGGCACCGGAGGCTCCGACCGCCCGGCCGACCCCGACCATGTCGGCATCGACGCCTTCGCCGAGGACGCGATCGCGGTGATGGACGATGCCGGGGTCACCTCGGCGGTGCTGATGGGCTGGTCGATGGGGGTCAACACGATGTACGAGGTGGCCGTGGACCACCCGGAGCGGGTGCTCGGCCTCTTCGCCGTCGGCGGGGTCCCCGGCGACACGTTCGCCTCGATGGGCGCCCCGCTCCTGATCCCCCGGCTCCTGCGCAAGCCGATCACGGTCAACCTCGCGCGGGTCTTCAGCAAGGTCGGCTGGCCGCTGACCCAGGTCGCCAAGCGACTGACCGTGGGACAGCTCACCTACGACCTGCTCACCCACAGCGGGTTCATGCTGCCCATGCCCGAGCCGGTGATCGCCCGCCGGGCCATCCAGGAGTTCCTGAGCACGCCGGTGGAGTGGTACATGCACCTGGCCCTGCACTCCTCGCTGCACGCACGGGTCTCGTTGCGCAGCATCGAGGTGCCGACCAGCTTTCTGGCCGGCAGGTACGACGTCCTGGCCTCCTCCCACGACATGTGGACGGCCGCCGAGCGCATCCCGGACGCGGTGTGGCACGAGCTGGGTGCCACGCACTTCCTGCCGCTGGAGCAGCCCGACGAGATCCACCAGGCGCTGCTCGACCTGCTGGAGCGGATCCCCGACTAGGGCCGCTGGCTAGTCTCGACCCATGTCTCGTTCGGCCGGGCCGGTGCTGGCCACGATCCTGGTCCTGCTGCTCGTCGGCGCCTGTGCTCAGGCTGAGCCTGCTGCACAGGACGAGGCCGCGACCCCGGAGTCGCCCTCCTCGGAGGCGACCGCCTCCCCCGGGTCGCCTCCCGCCTCACCCTCCGGGTCTGCTCGGTCATCCCGCCCGAGGGTGATCGCCACGATCGCTGAGGACCTGGAGGCGCCGTGGGGCCTGGCGTTCCTCCCCGACGGCTCGGCCCTGGTCACCGAGCGCGACAGCGGCCGGGTCCTCCAGGTCACCGAGCGCCGGGTCCGCGAAGTCGGTCAGGTGGCCGAGGCTCGGGCCAACGGCGAGGGCGGCCTCCTGGGTGTCGCCGTCTCGCCGACCTTCGCCCGCGACGACCGGGTGTTCTTCTACGCCAGCACCGAGACCGACAACCGCGTGCTCCGCACGACCTTCCGCAACGGCCGGCTGGGTGACCTGGAGCCCGTCCTCCGGGGGATCCCGCTGGGCAGCAACCACGACGGCGGACGGATGGTCTTCGGCCCCGACCAGATGCTCTACGTCTCGACCGGTGAGGCCGGCCAGCCGGACCTCGCCCAGGACGACAGCTCGCTCGGCGGGAAGATCCTCCGGATCACCCCCACGGGTCAACCGGCGCCGGGCAACCCCGACGCTCGGTCGCCGATCTGGACCTCGGGCCACCGCAACGTCCAGGGCCTGGCCTTCGACAGCGACGGGAACCTGTGGGCCTCGGAGTTCGGGCAGTCGACGTTCGACGAGCTGAACCTGATCGAGAAGGGCCGCAACTACGGGTGGCCGATCGTGGAGGGCAAGGGCGGTCGAGACGGCCTGCAGGACCCCCAGGTGACCTGGTCGACCGACGAGGCCTCGCCGTCGGGACTCGCGTTCCTCGACGGTCGTCTCTGGCTGGGTGCGCTGCGAGGCGAGCGGCTGTGGCGCGTCGACGTGCGCGGCCGGAGGGCCAGTGCCGAGCGCGGCTTCCTGGTCGGGGAGTACGGCCGGGTGCGCACCGTCGTGGCCGCCCCCGACGGCAACCTGTGGGTCACGACCTCGAACCGCGACGGCCGTGGCGATCCCGCCGCCGAGGACGACCGCATCCTGCTCGTCCGTCCCTGACCAGGTTCAGCGGGGCTCAGGGGCTGCGCACCACGTCGGCACGGCGTACGGCGCGACGCAGGGTGGTCAGCACCGCGGGACCGAGCACGACCAGCGCGATCGTGTTGGTGATCGCCCGCCCGGTGTCCCAGCTGCCCGTCGAGGTGAGCAGGGTGTAGATGCCGAACCGGTGCAGGTTCTCCCAGATCGAGGCACCCGGCACGAACGAGAGCCCGCCCTCCTGCCCGGGGAGCTCGATCCCCAGGGCGAACGGCCAGCTCGACATGTTCATCACCAGACCGAAGGCATAGGCCGCGAGGATTCCGTAGGCGACCAGCATGGCGATCTCCGCCTTGCCGGTGACCCTTCGTGGCAGCAGCCCGGCTCCCATGCCCACCCAGGCGGAGGCGAGCATCTGGAACGGCAGCCACGGACCCACCCCCGCGGTCAGCAGCGCCGAGGCGAACAGCGAGGTGCACCCCAGGACGAAACCGAACCCGGCTCCGAAGACCCGGCCTCCCAGGATCAGCAGGAAGAAGACCAGCTCCACGCCGGCCATCCCGGCGCTCAGGCCGCGCATCACCGCGTTGATCGCGGTCAGCACTCCGAGCATCGCGAGCACCTTGGAGTCCATCCCACCCTCGGTGAACTCGGCGAGGCAGACCACGATCACGACAGGCAGCAGCAGCACGAACACGAACGGCGGTTGCACCCCCTGACCCTCCGTGCCGACCCGCACGAGCAGCGGCCACAGGAACATCAGGGCGCCAGCCACCGAGGCGACGGTCAGGACGGCCGCGGACCGCAGCCGCAGCGGTACGGCGGACGGAGCAGGCGTCCGGGTGGCCCGCGACCTGGCCCCCACGGTGGTACTCATCCTGCTGCGCCGACCGCGACGACCTGGTCCATCGTCAGCCAGCCGTCGCCCAGGATCTTGTGCAGCTGGGGCGCGAACGCGGGCGACTCCGCAACGACCCGTGCGGTGGGGCCCTCGGAGACCACCTCCCCGTCGGAGAGTACGACGACGCGGTCGGCCACCTGGGCCACGAACTCGACGTCGTGAGTGGCGACGAGCACCGCACACCCCTCCGCGGTCAGCGATCCCAAGATGGCGGCCAGCGCTGCCTTACCGGGGTAGTCGAGACCGCGGGTCGGCTCATCGAGGCAGATCACCGTGGGTCGGGTGCTCAGCACGACCGCGAGCACCAGCGCCAGTCGCTGTCCCTCGGACAGGTCACGCGGGTGCACCTGCGGATCGACGCCCGGAGCGAGCCGCTCCAGCAGCCGGCCGGTGTGCCCGGCGGGCACGCCGGACTCGCGGTCGGCGGCGGCGCACTCCTGCGCCACCGTCTCGAGGTACAGCAGGTCGGCGGCCGTCTGCGGGACCAGGCCCACCAGCCGTCGCCGGGCGTCCGCACCGAGCTTCGCCGGGTCCTCGCCCGCCACCAGCACGGTGCCGCGGGCCCGCTTGCCCGCGCCCTGCAGCGCCCACAGCAACGTCGACTTGCCGGAGCCGTTGCGACCCATCAGGCCGGTGACCTGACCGGGCATCAAGGTGAGGTCGACGTCGCGGACGGCCACGCGGCGGCCGTAGGTGACCATCACCCCGCGCGCCACCAGCGCCTCCGCCGCCCCAGGCTCCGCGACCACGGGGGTCGGCCCAGGAACGAGCGCGAGCCGGGCCGCGTGCCGTCTGGCGTCGCGCACGCTCAGCGGCAGCGGCGACCAGCCGGCCCACCGACCGAGCTCCACGATCGGCGGCGCCACCGGCGAGTGCTCCAGCATCGTCGCTGGGTCACCGGCCAGGACCCGGCCGTCCGCCTCGACGAGCACCATCCGGTCGGCGAAGGGCACCACCCGCTCGAGCCGGTGCTCGGCGATCACCACAGTCACTCCGAGGTCGTGCACCAGGCGGGTGAGCGTGGCCAGCACCTCCTCGGCGGCGGTCGGGTCCAGGGCCGAGGTCGGCTCGTCCAGTACCAGCACGCGGGGGTGCATCGTGAGCACCGACCCGATCGCGACCCGCTGCTGCTGGCCACCGGAGAGGCTGCGTAGGTCGCGTGCGCGCAGATCCGCGATGCCGAGCAGGTCGAGGGTCTCCTCGACCCGCCGGCGCATCGTGGGGCCGTCGAGACCGAGCTGCTCCATGCCGTAGGCGAGCTCCTCCTCGACGGTGTCGGTGACGAATCCGGCCGTGGGGTCCTGGCCGACGTACCCGACGACGTGGGCGCGGTCGCGAGGCGGCAGGTGCAGCACGCTGGTGCCGTCGAGGAGCACGTCACCGGAGAGGTGGCCCCCGGTGAAGACAGGGACCAGGCCGTTGAACACCCCGAGCAGGGTGGACTTACCGACGCCGGTGCGCCCGGCGACCAGCACCAGCTCCCCCTCCTCCAGGGTGAGGTCGACGCGGTCGAGCACCGCCGGCCCACCGTCGATGTCGTAGTGGAAGGTGACATCACGCAGCTCGAGCACCCGCCACCTCCTCGGACGCGGGCACAGACAGGGCGAGGACCGGCGGTGGTGAGAGTACGGCGGCCAGGGCGCCGATCAGGACCACCAGCAATGCTGTGCCGGACACTCCCGGAAACGAGTCCAGCGCGGGATGCAGCAGCGGGTCGTCGCGCAGGAGCCCCAGCAGCCCGGCTGCCACGGCCAGCCCGCTGAGGGCCACACCGATCTCGGCGGACTGCCAATGGTCGGGCCGGTACCGGCTGCGCTGGACCCGTCGCCCGGCGGACCAGAATCCACCGCCGGCGAGCCCCAGTCCGCCGACCAGCCCGGGAAGCACCAGCCAGCGCGGCGCGGTCTGGTCGAGCAGCGCGTAGGTCCCCACGCAGATGCCGACCAGCCCCGTGAGCATCAGCGCCCCGGTGGTCCGGCGCTGACCGCGCTCCAGGTTCCCCACCCGGCCATAGCCGCGCGCGTCCATCCCGGCGGCGAGCGACATCGAGCGCTCCAGGGCGTCCTCCATCACCGGTACGACGACCCCGCGCAGCTTCCCGACCCGGCCGCCGGGGACGCCCCGCAGCCGGCGAGCAGCCCGGACGCGACGCAGGCTGTCGGCGAGCTGGGGCAGCAGCGCCACCGCGACGACGATGGCCGTGCCGATCTCGTAGAGCGCGGGAGGCATCGACTTCAGCAGGCGCTTGGGATTCGCGAGCGCGTTGGCCGCGCCCACGCAGATCACGATCGTGGCCAGCCGCAACCCGTCGTAGAGACCGGCGAGCACCGACTCCAGCGTGACCCGGCCCAGCAGCCGGATCCCGGCGACCCAGTCCGGGAGCGGGATCTCGGGCAGCTCGACGAGAACGGTGCTGCCGTACCCGCCGCCGAGCAGCACCCGGAACACCACCCGGATCACGACGATCACCACCCCGAAGACCAGGTAGAGCCGGAACGAGCGCGACCACGGATGGTCCGAGCGCCGCGCCGAGACGGTGAGGCCGGCGATCGCGATGATCATCAGGAGCAGCAGCGGGTTCGTGGTGACGGTCGCGGCGGCGGCCAGGCCCATCGCCCAGAGCCACCAGGCGCCGGGGTGCAGGTCACGCGCCGGCCGCGGACCGGTCATGGCGTTCGGTCGAGGCGCCGGCGACGGAGCCCGATGGCGACGGCGGCCGCAACCAGCACGCCCACAGCGATCGCGGGAATCCACAACGGGAGGCTGCTCGCCTCGTCCTGCGCCTCGTCCTGCGCCTCGTCGCTCGCGGGGTCGGCGGCGGGATCGGTCTTGTCGACAGCGGGCTTGACCGGAGCGACGCCCGGGAGTGCCTGGGTCTTGGACCCCTGCCAGGAGAAGGCCACGAAGGCGCCGTCGGCGAGCTTGAGCTCGTCGGCCCCGGTGGGGGCGTAGCCCCAGGTGTCGTTCTTGGCGAGGTAGAGCCCCCAGTACGCGTCGGCGGGCGGCATCTGTGCGCACCGGACGCCCTCCGGCTTGCCGTTCACCTGGCAGGCCGCCCCCGGGAACGCCCCTACGGGGGTCAGCTCGAAGCCCGCGTCGGCGAACACCTGGGAGGCGAACTTGCCGGCCCCGGACTCGTCACAGGCCTGCTCGATGCCGCCACCGAGCTCCTGGTAGTCGACGACGATGTTGACGCCGGCCCCGGAGCACAGACTGCCCTCGGCGGCGTGCGCCGCGGGCAGGGCAGCGAACAGCGAGGCCGCCAGTAGCGCCACGACGGTGGACAGGTAGCCCGCGGCGCAAGGCAGCCGGAGGCGCCGACTGATGACTGGTCCGGGAGTCTGAGACGTGCGCATGGGTCCCTCCCGCTGTCCAGCGGGGGCACGAGTGCACCGCCCGCTGCGTTCCACGACAGCGTGTGCTCGGTCGTCCACGGTGGGTGCTCCGGCTTGCCGTCGATGGTTCTGGTCCGACGGCCTACGGTTGCGGGTCAGCGCCGGATTCTGACCGGCTTCCCCCGCCCGTGAACGGTGTGTTGGTCCTGCTCTGCTGCCCCGACGGGGCGGGCTCAGACTAACATCGCCCGCTGCCGTCGGAGCGGTCGAGCGCGCTCAGCCGGACACTCCGCGACGCCGCGGAACAGGCTTCGCCGGCCGCGGCGTGCTCATGCCGTGCCGGACCTCCGTCGCCACCAGACGGTGCCACCGGCAGCGCCTCCGAGAGCCAGCAGCAGGCCGCCGGGGACCCACAGCGGAAGGCCACCGTCCTGGCTTGCCGCCGGTGTGAAGGCGGTGTCCACCTCCTGCTCGCTGGTGATGCCCGGCTGGTCCTCCTCGAGCGACGACGGGTCGTCGGTGCTCGCAGCCGCGCTCTCGCTGGCCTTGGCGCTCGGGGTCGTGGCCGCGGCGCCGGCCTTGGAGCGCGGTGCGCCGGCCGAGGTGGAGCGTGCCTTCGCGCTCGCTTTCGTCTTCGCCTCAGCGGTCGCCGCCGAGGTCGCCTTCGTGGTCGCCTTCGTGGTCGCCTTCGTGGTCGCCTTCGTGGTCGCCTTCGTGGTCGCGGGGCGCGTCGGCTTGGCGGCCCGGGTCGGCTTCGGGGTGCTCGGCGCCCGGGTGGGCTGCGGAGACCTGGTCGGCTTGGCCGCCTTGGTGGGCGCCGGAGCGGACGCGGCGCGCGGGACAGGCGGGGCCGCCCCGGGCTGCCGCTTTCCCGAGCTCGACTGCCAGGCCCAGGCGACCGAGCCGTTCTGCGGGACCGTGAGTGAGTCCACTCCCTGCTGGGAGTAGATCCACTTGCCGTCCTTGCCGTTGGACCAGAACAGCGCCCAGTACTGCGATCCCAGACCCCGGCAGGTGGCGTTCGAGGGCAACCCGTTGACCTGGCAGACCGACCCGTCGCGGTTGCGTCTCATCGACACGCCCACGCTGCCGAAGACCGCGGCGGCGTTCTTCGAGCCGGTCACCCGGTTGCAGTACGTCTGGACGCCGCCGCCTGCGCCCTTGGCGTCGACGACGGCGCTGATCCCGGACGAGCTGCAGACGGCGGCCGCGGCCGGCGCCGAGGACAGGCCGACCAGCCCGGCCGCAGCGACGAGTGCCGCTGCGACCAGACCGGTCAGGTGCGAACGAGGCGCCCGGGTCATCGGACCACCCGGATGACCGCCTGCCCGCGGCGCAGGTCGGAGAACTGGCCGTAGCCGGCGATCCGCTTCCTGCCGAGCGAGCGGCCCACGTTGAACCGGGCGGTGAGCTTCCCGGCGGAGGAGGCGGTGCCGCGACCGACCACCGAGCCCCGGTAGACGATCTTGGCCCGCTCACCTGGGGCGAGCCCGTAGATGCTCGCGTAGACGGCACGCCCTCGCTTGACCCGGTAGCGGGACTTGCGGACGGTCAGCGTCTTCTTGCCGAGGACCCGGACCATCGTGGAGGCGACGTGACCATAGGGGTCCCGAACCCGGTAGGTCCGGTCCGCCGTGCCGGCGGGCATGGTGACCTCCACGCTGGAGGGGCTGGAGGAGGCGATGCTCCTCGTCGAGGCGTTCGCGCCGGTCACGCAGAGCACCGTGCCAGCGGCCGCACCGCTCGTGGTGAACGTCGCACTCTCACCTGCCGCGATGTAACCGGAGGGGCCGGCCAGGTCGAGGGTCGGGGTGGGGTCGGAGGAGAACAGCCGGATCCCCAGGACTGCTTGAGACGTCGTGCGCCGCCACCTGTCCCGGGTGGTCGGCGTGATCCCGTCGGCGCGGCCCGCGGCAAGGGTCTCGCGGTCGTAGGCGATCGCACCGATGTCACCGGCGAGGGCGTTGCCCGAGTCGCTGCCGGTCACCTGACCGTTCCTCAGCCAGACGCCGGCCTGCCGTGCTGCGGCCGAGTCGCCGAGCGCCGCGGCGACCAGCCCGGTGCTGTTGGCGTTGGAGCCCTCGGTGCTGGTACCCCCGCCGAAGGAGCCGTCACAACGCTGCTGGGTCCGCAGCCACCTCTTGGCCTTGGCGATCGCTCCCGCCACCTCGGGGTTCGAGGACTGGGAGGCCAGCTGCTGGATCGCGATCGCCGTGGCGTCGCTGTCGGCCTCGTCCGCGGTCTTGACGCAGGACTGGTTGCTGGAGGACTTCGGACTGAAGTTCAGCCGGAAGTATCCGCTCGAGCACTGCTGCTTGAGCAGGAAGGACGGTGGATGCCGCAGCCTTGGCGGAGCCAGCCGTGTTCAGTGCGCGGGCAGCGAAGGCCTGGCCGATCACGTTGGCGTCACCGAAGCCGTCGTTCTCGTTGACCAGGCGGCCGGCACGGTTCACCGGGGTGGACTCGCTGTGGCTCTCCACGAGCGCGATCAGGTTCTTGCCGCCGTAGGACCTGGGGTTGCCGCCGGTCTGCTGGACCAGCACGCTCAGCTTGGCGATCGAGCCGCCGAAGGTGGTGGTGACGCCGCTGTCGGTGTAGCTGTACCACTCGTCCTCGGCCCGCGGCTCGATCGTGTCGACGATGTCGTCCACGGTGGTGGCCTGCCCGCCGGTGGCGTCCAACGCGAAGGCGAAGTCGGCGGTGAGGCCGATGTCGTCGAAGTCGTACTGGTCGTTGTGCACGACCCCGTCGGTGAGCTGATCCTTGAGCCAGGTCGCGGCCTGGTTTGCCGGACCGGGGTCCGAGGCCGCGTTGGCAGGAGCAACGGCCAGGATGGTGCCCGTCGTGACCGCCGACAGGGCCAGGGCCCCGGCAGCGACCAGGGCCGAGATTCGGTGTGTGCGAGGCGTGCGTGCACGCATGGTGCTTCCTTCCCGCTGCACAGCGGGAAGCACACGACGAGACGTGGACCACCCACTGCTTTCCACGACAGCGTGTGTTCGAAAGACGTGCGCAGCGGGTGCTCCGGCTCATCGCCACGAGAGTTCTGTGACGACCTACGGTTGCGGGTCAGCGCCGGACTTGGACCGGCTTCCCCCGACGACGTACGTGGATGGTTGTGGAGTTGTGGCCCCGACGGGGCTGGCGGAACAGTAACACCGCCGGCCGGCGCGGAGTCTCGGTGTCCCAGCGCCCGGAATCCTGCACTGGGCAACCCGTCGGAGGACCCCCGCTGCAGGGGCGATCTCACACCCAGGCCCAGCACGCCGACCGGGCAATTCCACTCGCCCCCAGTACGCCGACCGGGCAATTCCACTCGCCCCCAGTACGCCGACCGGGCAGTTCTGCCCGTCAAGAAATGCCAAGCGGCACCCGCGAGTGCCCGGTCGGCGTCGCAGAAGCACCCGCGAGTGCCCGGTCGGCGTCCCAGGAGCACCCGCGAGTGCCCGGTCGGCGCAGGGGTCAGGACGGAGAGGCGTTCGAGGATCAGCTCGCGGACGCGGCCGGCGTCGGCCTGTCCCCGCATCTCCTTCATCACCGCGCCGATCAGCGCACCCGCCGCCGCGGTCTTCCCGTCGCGGATCTTCTGGGCGACGTCGGGGTTGGCTGCGACGGCACGGTCGACCGCCTCTCCCAGAGCCCCCTCGTCGGAGACGACAGCGAGTCCTCGCGCGGCGACGACCTCGTCCGGGGTGCCCTCGCCGGCCAGGACGCCGTCGAAGACCTGTCGGGCGAGCTTGTCGTTGATCGCGCCCTCGTCCACGAGTGCCTGGATCCGAGCCACGCCGGCCGGGGTGATCGGCAGGTCGGCGAGGTCGACGGCCAGCTCGTTGGCTCGGCGGGCCAGCTCCGAGAGCCACCACTTGCGTGCCGTCTGCGGGCTGGCGCCGGCCGCGATGGTCTCCTCCACCAGGGCGAGCGCCCCCGCACCGACGGTGTCGCGCATCTCGAGGTCGGAGAAGCCCCAGTCGGCCTGCAGGCGGGCCCGGCGCTCGCGCGGCGGCTCGGGCAGGGTCCCTCTCAGCTCCTCGACCCAGGCACGGGACGGGGCCACCGGGACCAGGTCCGGCTCAGGGAAGTAGCGGTAGTCCTCGGCGTCCGACTTCTCGCGGCCCGAGGTGGTCACTCCGGTGTCCTCGTGCCAGTGGCGGGTCTCCTGGAGGATCGATCCCCCTGCGGACAGCAGCGCCGCATGTCGGGAGATCTCATAGCGCGCCGCGCGTTCGACCGAGCGCAACGAGTTCACGTTCTTGGTCTCGGTCCGGGTGCCCAGCTCGCCCGTTCCCGCCGGCGCCAACGAGAGGTTGACGTCGCAGCGCAGCGATCCCTGCTCCATGCGCACATCGGAGACACCGAGGCCGAGGAGCAGCTCCCGCAGCTGGGCCACGTAGGCCCGCGCCACCGCGGGAGCCTTGTCCCGGGCGCCCATGATCGGGCGCGTCACGATCTCGATCAGCGGGATGCCGGCGCGGTTGTAGTCGACCAGCGAGTAGTCGGCGCCGTGGATCCGGCCCGTCGCACCGCCGACGTGCAGCGACTTGCCGGTGTCCTCCTCCATGTGGGCCCGTTCGATCTCGACCCGGAAGGTCTCGGGGCCGTCCTCGCCGATCAGCTCGACGTCGGTCCAGCCGTCGAAGGCGATCGGCTCGTCGTACTGGCTGGTCTGGAAGTTCTTCGGCATGTCCGGGTAGAAGTAGTTCTTGCGCGCGAAGCGGCACCACTCCGCGATCTCGCAGTTCAGTGCCAGACCGATCCGGATGGCCGACTCCACCGCCCTGCCGTTGACCACCGGCATCGAGCCGGGCAGGCCGAGGCAGGTCGGGCAGGTCTGGGTGTTCGGCTCGCCGCCGAAGGTGGCCGGGCAGGAGCAGAACATCTTGGTCGCGGTGTTCAGCTCGACGTGGACCTCCAGGCCCATCGCGGGGTCGTACGCCGCGAGCGCGTCCTCGAACGACATCAGGTCGGTCATCGCGCCACCCTCTTGTCCAGCTTGTCGGGATCGATCATCGGCCCGCCCCACTGCTGCTCGAGCAGCGCCTCCAGCGCAGCACCGACCCGGTAGAGCCGGTCGTCGGCCAGCGCGGGCGCCAGGATCTGCAGGCCGACCGGGAGGCCGTCCTCCTCGGCACGACCCACAGGCAGGGACATGCCGGGCACGCCGGCGAGGTTGGCCGGGATGGTGGCGACGTCGTTGAGGTACATCGCGATCGGGTCGTCCAGCTTCTCCCCGAGCTTGAACGCCGTCGTGGGAGCCGTCGGGGAGAGCAGCACGTCGGCCTTGCCGAAAGCACGCTCGAAGTCGCGGCTGATCAGGGTGCGGACCTTCTGCGCCTGGCCGTAGTAGGCGTCGTAGTACCCGCTGGAGAGCGCGTAGGTGCCGATGATGATCCGGCGCTTCACCTCGTCGCCGAAGCCCGCGTCGCGGGTGGCGCGCATGACCTCCTCGGCGCTGGGCGACTCGACGCCCTCCGGCAGCACCCGGAGCCCGTAGCGCATCGCGTCGAAGCGGGCGAGGTTGGAGGACGCCTCGCTCGGCATGATCAGGTAGTAGGCCGCGAGCGCGTGCACGAAGTTCGGGCAGCTCACCTGCACGACCTCCGCGCCGGCCTTGACGAGCAGCTCGACCGCCTCGTCGAAGCGCTGCTGCACGCCGGGCTGGTAGCCCTCACCGCTCAGCTCGGTGATCACGCCGATCCGCACGCCCGCCAGGTCACCGGACGCACCCTGACGGGCGGCGTCGACGATCGCCGGCAACGGCTGGTCGATGCTGGTCGAGTCGAGCGGGTCGTGACCGCCGACGACCTCGTGGAGCAGGCCCGCGTCGAGAACCGTGCGCGTCACCGGCCCGGCCTGGTCGAGTGAGTTCGCCATCGCCACCAGGCCGTAGCGCGAGACGCCACCGTAGGTGGGCTTGACGCCCACGGTCCCGGTCACCGCTCCGGGCTGGCGGATGGAGCCTCCGGTGTCGGTGCCGATCGCCAGCGGCGCCTCGAAGGCGGCGACAGCGGCCGCGGAGCCACCGCCCGATCCCCGGGGATCCGATCGAGGTCCCAGGGGTTGGAGGTGGGGCCGTAGGCGGAGTGCTCGGTCGAGGAGCCCATCGCGAACTCGTCCATGTTGGTCTTGCCGAGGATCGGCATCCCGGCGGCCTTGAGGCGCGCGACCACCGTGGCGTCGTACGGCGGCACCCATCCCTCGAGGATGCGGGACCCGCAGGTGGTGGGGATCCCGTCGGTGGCGAGGACGTCCTTGACCGCCACGGGTACGCCGTCGAGCGGCGACGCCAGGGCGCCCGCGCGGCGACGCTCGTCGGAGGCCCGGGCCGCGGCCAGCGCGCCCTCGGAGTCGACGTGCAGGAACGCGTGCACCCCGGGCCCCCCAGCGGGAGCGTCGACCGCGGCGATCCGGTCGAGGAAGGCCTGGGTCAGCTCGACGCTGGTGGTCTCGCCCGTCGCGAGGGCATCGACGAGGTCGGCGGCGCTGCGCTGGATCAGCGGCGTCACGGAGGGGCTCACTGCTCGTCTCCGAGGATCCGCGGGACCGCGAACCGCTGACCCTCGACGAGCGGGGCACCGGACAGCGCCTGCTCCGCGGTGAGCGAGGGACGGACGACGTCCTCACGGAACACGTTCACGACCGGGAGCGGGTGCGAGGTCGGCGGGATGTCGTCGGCGGCGACCTCGCTGATCGAGGCCACGGACTCCAAGATCACCGACAGCTGCGGCGCCAGGTGGCCCAGCTCGGCGTCGGAGAGCTCGATCCTGGCGAGGTCGGCGAGGTGGCGGACCTCGTCCGGGGTGATCACCTCGTGCGGTCCGTCGAGGTCCTCGGACGTGGGCGACCCAGCTGTTTCAGGCATGCCGACCATCCTAGTGGCGGCGGATCCGCACATTCGTGGGGCCTTGGGCGCTCACAGACTGGACCACTCGAGATCCACGTGTATCCACTGCCGCCCGAGGTGCTCATGCGGGGAAACAAGGCCCAGGAGCGTCCATGTCCACCACCGTGTCCTTCGCCAGGCAGCACATCTCCCACCCGCCACGGGTGCCGGACACCCCTTACCTGGAGCTCGACATCGCCGCCGCCCTCGAGCGGTTCCTCCAGCTCGCCGCGGCGCTGCCCGGCACCGCCCTCCACTACGCGGTCAAGGCGAACCCACATCCCGAGCTGCTGGCCGCGCTGGCCGCGGGAGGGTGTCGCTTCGACGTGGCCAGCCCCTCCGAGGTGCGCGCCGCTGTGAGCGCGGGAGCGACGGCGGAGACGCTCGTCTACTCGAACCCGGTCAAGCGCCGCGACCACGTCGCGGAGGCAGCGGAACTCGGCGTCCGCCTGTTCGTGGTCGACTCGCTGACGGAGGTGGAGAAGGTCGCTGCCGCGGCGCCGGCCAGTGCGGTGCTGTGCCGGCTGGCCACCTCGGGTGAGGGGTCGGACTGGCCGTTGTCCCGCAAGTACGGCTGCTCGAGCCTTGAGACGGTCGAGATCCTGACGGTCGCGGACAGTAGGGGCTGGAGGCTGCGGGGGTGTGCTTCCACGTGGGCTCCCAGCAACGGGACCCACGCTCGTGGGCCGCTCCGATCCACGCGGCGGCCAAGGTCTTCAGGCAGCTGCGGACACGCGGGCTGAGCCCGCGGCTGCTCGACCTGGGCGGCGGGTTCCCGGCGGCCTACGACCAGGCGTGCCCGCCTCTGGCGCGGTACGGCGAGGCCATCGAGATGTCCCTGGCCGACGCCTTCGGTGCCGAGCGACCCGAGACGATCATCGAGCCCGGCCGCGGCATCGTCGGGGACGCGGGAACTCTGGTCGCCACCGTCGTCGCGACCCTCCATCGCGACGGCGTGCGGTGGGTCTTCCTCGACGCGGGGGTCTTCACCGGACTGGTGGAGACGATGGACGAGGCGATCCGCTACCGCTTGCAGACCTCGGTCGCGGGCCCGACCGGACCGTGCGTGCTCGCCGGTCCGACCTGTGACAGCGCCGACGTGCTCTACCAGCGCGAGATGGTGCAGCTGCCCCTCGACCTCGCCGAGGGCGACGAGGTCAGGCTGCTCTCCGCGGGCGCCTACACCAGCTGCTACTCGAGCGTGGGCTTCAACGGCTTCGCGCCGCTGCCCACACGCACCAGGTCGCAGTGAGTTGGCTGCCTTGAACTCGTCCACGCGGCGCGCCATCGCCGCACATGCCGTCGCCGCCCTGGCGGTGGCGCTGCCCTGGCCGCTGCTGCTCGTCCGGTCGAGGAGCGCGGAAGCGGGCCCGTTCTGCTCGGGCTGGTCGGAGCCGCGCGGATGCTCCCCTTCGTGCTGCTCTCGTGGGTCGGCGGGCGGTTGGCCGACGCGACGCGGCGCGACCTGATCGTGCGGGTGACCCTCGCGGTGCGCGCAGGCCTCCTGCTGGGTGCTGCCCTGGCCCTGGTCACCGACCACCTCTGGGTTGCCGTCGCCGCCTGCACGCTCACCGTGACCGCGTCCCTGCCCGCGTATCCCGCTCAGGTGGCTGCCCTCCCGGGCATCGCCGGCGAAGGCGAGCGCACCCGGCCACGGATCTGCTGGTCACCTGCGAGGTGGCGGCCTTCGTCGTCGGCGGAGCGCTCGGCGGGCTGCTGCTGCATCCCGCGACGCCGGGAGCTGCTGCCCTGGGTCCCGGTCGCGATGACCGTCGCCGCCCTGCTGCTGGTCCTCCCGGTGCGGATGCCTGCGCCCGGCGCCTCCCGGAGCAGGACCAGCGCCCCGTCGCCGTACGCCGTCCTGCGCCGCTCCCTGCGGCACGCGTGCGATCGCCGTGATGGCCGTGATCAACCTGGTCATCTCGCTTCGTGGCCGTCGCACTGCTCCCCTCGCCTGTCCACAGCTGGTCCACCGACGGCGCCGGCTACGGGTTGGCCACCGGCGTCCTCGGGCTTCGCCGCCCTCGGGGCACCGGTGCTGCGACGGCTCGGTCGCAGCGCGGAGCACTCGATCAGGTGGGGACTCCTGCTGGTCGCTGCTGGGGCTGGTCCTCGTCGTCCCGGTTCCGACGCTGTGGTGGTCCCTCGCCCCGTTCGCCCTGGCGGGCGCCGCGGCGTCAGCGTCGAGGCCGGCGCGACGCGCTGTCTGGTCGAGCACGTCGCGGACCGGGTCCGGGCCACGGTGCTGGGCATCAACGACACCGTCATCGTCGGCGCGGCGCTGGTCGGCTCGCTGGTGGCGCCCGTCGCGGTCGAGCTCCTCGGCGGCGCGCTGCTGATGGGCTGCCTGGCGCTGTTCGTCGCGCTGACGGCGTGGTGGACACGACCTCGGGATGGGCGCGCTCACCCACACTCCGGCTACCGTCGGGGGCAACGGACTGGAGGACACATGTTCCACGACTCACCCCGCACCACGGCTGCGCTGGACCGCGCTGGTCGTCGCGCTGCTGTTCGCCGTGAGCGCCTGCGCCTCGCAGAGCGACACGGGCGTCGCGGCGTCCTCCCCGGACAAGGCGCGGAGCCTGCCCGACCTCCCGCTCAGGTACGTCGCCCTGGGTGACTCCTACACCTCGGCACCCTGGTGCCGGTCACCGACGTCGCCAACGGGTGCTTCCGCTCCTCCTCCAACTACCCGAGCCTGGTGGCGAAGAAGCTCGGCGCCGAGCTCGAGGACCACAGCTGCGGGGGTGCCCGCCTCAAGGACCTCAGCTCCAGCCAGTGGCCCGACGTACCCGCTCAGCTGTCCGCGCTGGAGCCCGGCGTCGAGCTGGTGACGATCGGGATCGGCGGCAACGACCAGAACGTGTTCCAGAAGCTGACCCGCCGGTGTCCCCGGCTGCGCGCCTCGGACCCGCAGGGTGCTCCCTGCCGGGCCTACATGGGCTCGGACGGCAAGGACGTCCTGCTCAGTGCGCTGAGCAACACTCGCGCGAAGCTCACCAAGATCCTGGAGAAGGTGCGCCGACAGGCCCCGGACGCCCAGGTGCTCGTGGTCGGCTACCCGAGGATCATCTCTGCCGACGCACCTGCGCCGAGCTGCCCCTGGCCAAGGGCGACTATGCCTACGTGGCGAAGGTCAACGTGGCCCTCGACCGTGCGCTGCGCGGGGCCGCGAAGGACAGCGGCGCCGACTTCGTCGACGTCTGGAAGGCCAGCCGCGGGCACGACATCTGCTCCTCCGACCCCTGGGTGAACGGCGCCGTCACCGACCGGGGACGCGCAGCCGCCTTCCACCCGTTCGCCGCCGAGCAGGAGGCCGTCGCCGGTCTGGTCCTGGCGGCGATCGCGGACTGAGGCAGCGGGGACGGCCGTCGCCGCGGCTCAGACCGAGCCGTGCTCGAGCAGGTCCTTGAACTGGTCCTCGTCGAGGATGGCGACACCGAGCTGCTCGGCCTTCTCGGCCTTGGACCCGGGGTTCTCGCCGACCACGACGAAGTCGGTCTTCTTCGAGACGCTGGAGGCGGCCTTGCCCCCACGGGCCAGGATCGCCTCCCGGGCCCCGTCGCGGCTGAAGTCGACCAGTGAGCCGGTGACCACGATGGTCCTGCCCTCGAGGGTGCGCGGCGTGGACTCGTCACGCTCGTCGGCCATGGTGACGCCGGCCGCACCCCACTTCTCCACGATCTCGCGGTGCCAGTCGACCGCGAACCATCCGGTGACGGCCTCGGCGATCGTCGGTCCGACCCCCGCCGCGGCCGCGAGCTCCGGCTCGGAGGCGGTGCTGATCTGCTCCATCGAGCCGAACTCCGTCGCCAGGGCCCGAGCGGCGGTCGGCCCGACGTGTCGGATCGAGAGCGCCACGATCACCCGCCACAGGGCCGCCTGCTTGGCCTTGCGCGAGGTGGTCGAGCAGTCGCTGCCCGTTGGCCGAGAGCACCGGTTGGTCGCCCTCCCCCTTCTTGGGGGCTCGGGTGAACAGCGCGGTCCGGCGCAGCTGGTCGGCGTCGAGGTCGAAGACGTCGCCCTCGTTCTCGATGACGCCGGCCTCGAGGAGCGCCACCGCCGCCTCGAAGCCGAGCCCCTCGATGTCGAAGGCGCCCCGTCCGGCGACGTGGAAGACGCGCTCGCGCACCTGGGCCGGGCAGCTCTGGTGCTGGGGACAGCGCAGGTCCTTGTCGCCCTCCTTCTCCTGCACCAGCGTGGTCGAGCAGGCCGGGCACTCGGTCGGCATCACCCACTCGGCGAGCCCCTCGGGGCGCAGTCCGAGCACCGGACCGAGGATCTCCGGGATCACGTCGCCGGCCTTGCGCAGGATCACGGTGTCGCCGGGGCGTACGTCCTTGCGCCTGACCTCGTGGGCGTTGTGCAGGGTGGCCATCTCGACCGTCGACCCGGCCACCTTGGTGGGCTCCATCCGCCCGAACGGGGTGACTCGGCCGGTGCGGCCGGTGTTGACCTCGATGGCGAGCAGCTTGGCGTTGACCTCCTCGGGTGGGTACTTGAAGGCGATCGCCCACCGTGGCGCCCGGCTCGTCGAGCCGAGCCGTCGCTGGAGAGCGACGTCGTCGACCTTGACCACGACCCCGTCGATCTCGTGCTCGACGTCGTGACGGTGCTCGCCGTAGTGCTCGACGAACTCCTGGACCTGCTCGAGCCCGCTGACGACCGAGACCCGGCTGCTGGTCGGCAGACCCCAGGCCTCGAGGGCGGCGTAGGCCTCGGACTGCGTCGAGGGCTCGAAGCCCCGGCGGGCGCCGATGCCGTGGCAGACCATGCCGAGCGCGCGGGTCGCGGTGACCTTGGGGTCCTTCTGGCGCAGCGACCCCGCCGCCGCGTTGCGCGGGTTGGCGAACATCGGCCTGCCGGCCTCGACCATCGACTCGTTGAGCCGGTCGAACGCCTCGACCGGCAGGAACACCTCGCCGCGCACCTCGACCAGGCTCGGGACCGGGAACTCCTCGCTCGGCCGGAGCCGGTGCGGGATCGAGTCGATGGTCTTCACGTTGGGGGTGACGTCCTCACCCGTGCGGCCGTCTCCGCGGGTCAGCGCGCGCACCAGCCGGCCCTCCTCGTAGAGCAGGTTGATCGCGAGGCCGTCGACCTTGAGCTCGCACAGGTACGCCGGGTCGGCGATCCCGTCCCGGGTCAGCCGGGCCGCCCAGGCCTCCAGCTCCTCGTAGGAGAAGGCGTTGTCGAGGCTCTCCATCCGCTCGAGGTGGTCGACGGCGGTGAACTCCGTGGAGACGGCGCCGCCGACCTGCTGCGTCGGCGAGTCGGGGGTGCGGAGGTCGGGAACCTGCTCCTCGAGCTCCTCGAGCCGGCGCATCTGCTGGTCGAACTCGCTGTCGGCCATCGTCGGGTCGTCCCGCACGTAGTAGCGCCAGCGAGCGTCCTGGACCACCTCGGCCAGCACGCGGTGCTCCTGTCGCAGGGCGGCCACGGGGTCCGTCACGGAGGTGTTGTCGGGTCTGCGGTTCCGTCACGGGTCCATCCTGCCGTGCGCCACCGACAGTCGTCGCTGCGGTGCGGTGAGGCGGCCGGCATCGGTCGATCCGGCTGGTGAGGTCCCATCCGTCCCCGCGTCCGGCTACGAACAGGGAATGAGAAGGATCGGAGTCCCCCATGTCCATTCCCCGCCTGACCCGTACCGACCCCGACGTCCCCCCGCGCGGGATCGTGCTGATGCTGCACGGCGGCGCGAAGACCGGCCAGCGTCACGTGGGAGGCCGGAGCGCCTCCCTGCGGCGTACGACGGCGATGCGCGACGCGCTCGCCCCCCGGTTCCTCGAGGAGGGGGTGTCGCTGTGGCTGCTGCGCTTCACGCGTGCGCGGCTGGAACGCCGGCGACGGCCCCGAGCCCTCTCCCCTGCCCGACGCCCGGTGGGCACTCGACCAGGCCGCGGCGAGCCATCCCGGGACCCCGGTCGTGCTGCTCGGGCACTCGATGGGCGCACGGACGGCGGTCCACGTGGCCGACCACCCCAGCGTCGCCGGCGTCGTGGGCCTGGCGCCCTGGCTGGAGCCGTCCGACCCGGTGCGCAGGCTGGCGCGCAAGCACCTGGTCGCGGGCCACGGCAGTCGCGACAAGATCACCTCGGCACGGATGACCCGCGCCTTCGTCGACCAGGCCCGCGGGATCGCGGCATCGGCCGAGTTCGTCGACATGGGTCGGCTCGGGCACTACATGCTGCACCGCCCGTCGGACTGGAACGAGTTCGCCCTGCGCGGCAGCCTCTCGATCCTCGCTCGCAATCCCCGCGGGACGGTCGACCGTCTCCGAGGACGCTCGCAGATCGACGGCGTATCGAAGGCGGCATCACTCCACTGAGGTCCTCCAGGAATGCCTGGGCACCGCAGCATGGTTGTCCTCAGGCAATGTCCTCCACCTCGCCTGACGCGCGCCGCGTGTCGATCCTGGTCGGTGTGCTCTTCGGGCTCACCGGTCTGGGCAGCTCCTCGGCGGCGATCGCGCTGCCGGTGATCGGCGCCGACCTCGGAGTCAGCACCGGCGTCGGCGTGTGGGCGATCAGCCTGTACGCGCTGATGCTCGCCGTCGCCACGGCGGTCTACGGCCGGGTCTCCGACCTGGTCGGCATCCGCCTCCCGCTCGTGGTCGGCATCACCTTGATGAGCGTCGGCGCGCTGGCCGGTGCGCTCGCTCCGAACTTCGGCGTCCTGCTCGTCGCCCGGATGTTCCAGGGCGCCGGGGCGGCCGCCGTGCCGACCCTGGGCGTCGCGATCATCAGCGCCCGCTTCTCCGGTGCCACCAAGGGGGTCGCCCTGGGGCGGGTGGCCGGCCTGGCCGCCGCGGTGAGCTGCCTGGGGCCGCTGGCCGGCGGTGGCGTCGAGGGCCTGCTCGGCTGGCGCTGGGTGATCGCGCTGCCGATGCTCGGGATCCTGATGCTGCCCCTGCTGTGGCGCTCGATCCCCACCGAGGGCAGCGGTGCCCGGCTCGACCTGTTCGGCGCGGTGCTCGTCGCGGCGACCGCAGCCGGTGTGGTCCTGCTGGTGCAGTCCCCCTCCACCGGTCCGATCGTGGCGCTCGTGGGCGCGATCCTGGCCGTGGTCGGAGTCCCCGCGGTGGCGATGTGGGTACGCCGCCGGCCGCACGGCTTCCTGCCGCTCGTGGTGATCCGCAACCCCGCGGTCGTGCGGAGCGCGCTGGCCGCCGGAGCCGTGCCCGCCGCGTGGTTCGCCCTGCTGATCGCGGTGCCCGCAGTGCTGGTCGCCCGAGGCTGGGAGCCCTGGCAGGTGGGAGTGGCCCTGATCCCCAGTGCCGTGACCGGCCTGACCGCGCCGAGGATCGCCGGCCCGCTGCTGAACCGGGTCGGCCCGACCAGGTCACTGGCGCTCGCTGCGGTGATCTCCGCCGTCTCCCTGGTGATCGCGTCCCTGGGCGCGCTCTCGGGCTCGGCCACCCTGCTGGTGACCGCGGTGGTCGCCGTGACGCTGGCGTTCGCGCTCGGCCAACCGGCCCTGATCGAGGCCGTGGGCGCCGCGGTGACCGACGACGTCCGCGGGGTGGCGCTCGGTGTGGCGACCCTGTTCTTCCTCGTCGGCGGTGGTGTCGGCTCCGCGGTCGTGGGCGGGCTCGGTGCCGTGCTCGGCATGCCCTTCGCGCTGTTGCTCCTTGCCCTGCTGCCGCTGGCCGGACTGGGTGCCCTGGTCTCACAGCCGGGACGGTCCGCTCCGCAGCTCTCGCACTGAGCGCGGCCACGGTCCCGTGGCACAGATCACGTCACCGCGCCGAAACCACTCCCGGCGCGTTTTCGTCATACCTTGGTAGCCGGCCGACTCCCCCACCCGAAACGGATCCATGTCAGACGAGAAGCGCGAACGGCCACAGCTCGGACTCTCCCTCGCCCAGGTCATCGGCAGCGCCCTGGCGGCGGTGTCCTCCGCAGTGCTCGCGTCCTTCGCGGGCACGACCGGCACGATCATCGGCGCCGCCGTCGGCAGCGTGGTGATCACGGTCGGCGGGTGCGACCTACACCTGGTCGCTGCGCCGCACCAGCGAGGCCGCACTCCGCCGTACGGCGCTGGTCCGGCAGCGGGCCCTCGCCACCACCATTCGTCCACGCACGGTGGCCGACGGCCCGATGCGCCCCGACGAGGCCCGGAAGGACCGGTAGAGCCATCGGCCGGCAGCGGACACGACCCCGGAGGACGAGCAGGGCGAGACGGAGGAGACCGACGAGCCCGGCCCGAAGTTCCCCTGGGGGAGGATGCTCGCAGCCAGCGTGGCGCTCACCGTCGCTGTTCTCGGCGGCATCACGCTGGTCGAGGCGATCACCGGTAGGCCGATCGCGGCACTGCTCGGCCGCAGCGACGCCCAGGGCACCACCGTGGGCAACGTCGTGCGGTCAGACACCCCGGCCGAGCAGGACCCCGGCACGGAGACCCCCACCGACTCCCCGGCTCCGACGCAGGAGCCCCAGCCCTCGTCCCCCGCCGCGCCGGAGCCCACGGCGGACACGCCCTCCGTCGCGCCTGCCCCGGCCCCCAGCGAACCGGCAGAGCCCAGCGTCTCCACGGTCCCCTGAGCAGGCCGGTCTCCTGCGGCCGACTCTCCCTCGTTCTGTCGGAATGTTTGCCTGCCCCTTCCCGTTGGCTCCTGCGGAGGCACGCACGCCCCGTGCTCAGCTCGGACCAGTAGGAAGCCAGGCCGTCATGACCGACGTCACCCAGACCACGACCGAACCAGCCGAGGTGCAGCCGGCCGCCGCCGACACCGCCACCCGGCTCGGCTGGGCGCTGATCCTGATCTCGGTCGCCCAGCTGATGGTGGTGCTCGACAGCACCATCGCCAACATCGCGTTGCCCTTCATCAAGGCCGATCTCGGCTTCACCGACGCCACCTTGACGTGGGTGGTCACCGGCTATGCGCTCGCCTTCGGCGGATTCCTGCTGCTGGGCGGCCGGCTCGCCGACCTCTACGGCCGGCGCCGGATCTTCATCACCGGCCTGGGCATCTTCGCCGTGGCCTCGCTGCTGGGTGGCCTCGCCGCGAGCGAGAGCATGCTGTTGGGGGCCCGCGGTCTGCAGGGGCTCGGGGCCGCGCTCGCCTCGCCGGCCGCCCTGGCACTGATCACCACGACCTTCCCCGCCGGTCCCGCCCGCAACCGGGCGTTCGCGGTGTACGCCGCCATGTCCGGCGCCGGCGCCGCGGTGGGCCTCATCCTCGGCGGCTGGCTGACCGGCTCGAACCTGGAGCTGATGGGGCTCGACATCCAGGGCTGGCGGATGACCTTCCTGATCAACGTGCCGATCGGTTTTGTCGCCGCCCTGCTGGCTCCGCGCGTGTTCGCCGAGTCGGAGTCACACCCCGGCGAGCTCGACGTGCCCGGCGCGCTGACCGGCACCTTCGGCCTGCTCGGCATCGTCTACGGCCTCTCCCGCGCCGCGCAGGACGGCTGGAGCGACCCCCTCACCATCGCCAGCCTGCTCGCCGGTGTCGCGCTGCTGGTGAGCTTCGTCGTCGTGGAGAGCCGAGCCGAGCACCCGCTGCTGCCCTTCCGCATCTTCGCGAACCGCACCCGCGCCGCGAGCTTCGTGGCGATGATGCTGATGCCCGCGGCGATGTTCTCGATGTTCTTCTACCTGAGCCTCTACATCCAGAACGTGATGGGCTTCAGCCCGCTGCGCGCCGGCTTCGCGTTCCTGCCGTTCTCGGCCGGCATCGTGGTCGCGGCCGGCCTCTCCTCGAACCTGATCAACCGGATCGACCCGAAGTACCTGGCCGGCGTCGGCACCCTGATGGCGGCCACGGCCCTCTTCGGGTTCTCCCGGCTGCCCTACGACACCACCTTCCCGGTCACCGACGTGACCGGCAGCTACGCCACCGACATCTTGCCGTTCATCGTGCTGATGTCACTCGGCATGGGCTTCGTGTTCGTGCCTCTGACGCTCACCGCCGTCCACCACGTCAGGGCGGAGGACTCCGGCATCGGCTCCGGCGTGCTGAACACGATGCAGCAGGTCGGTGGAGCCCTCGGCCTCGCGACCCTGGCCACCGTGGCCACGCAGGTGTGGAGCAGCACCGGCGAGCGGCTCGCCTCGGCCGCCCGGCTGCCGCCGCCGCGGCTCCTCCGGGCGCGCCGAGTCCGACGCAGGAGAAGGCCCGCGCGATGGCGGAGGTGGTGCAGCAGCAGATCTTCGCCAACGGCGCCACCACGGCGTTCCTGGTGGGCACCGGCATGATGCTCGTCGCCTCAGCCGTGGTCTGGCTGTTCCTCGACGTGAAGCACGCGGAGCTGGCGACCGACGGGCCGCCGGTCGGCTGAGGTCCCGAGCCGGCTCAGCCGAGCTCGCGGGCAGCCTGGTGCAGTGCGCGCAGCACGCCCTCGGCGTACGGCGCACTGGCGCCCGCCAGGCCGCACGCCGGGGTGAGCACGAGCTGACCGGCCACCTCGTCGGGCCCGAAGCCCAGCATGTCCAGCAGCCGGAGCACGCGCTCCAGCGGTTGCCTGAGCGAGGGAGCCTGCTCGCCCGTCGAGCGGACCACGCCGAGGTGCACCTGAGCTCCCTCGTCCAGCGCCGTGGCGAGCTCCTCGTAGGCACCGGCCACCAGTACGGCCAGGTCCACCGACACTCCGCCCGCACCGGAGCGGCGGAGCAGCGCGATCGGCACCTGCGACGCGCAGCAGTGCACGACGGTCGCGCGCTCCCCCGCGGCCTGGAGCACCCACTCGAGGGCGTCCTGCGCCACCGGTGGAGTCACCGAGCGGTGCCTGCTGAATCCGGAGGCGGTAGGCACCTGGCCACCGAGCACGAACGGCAGCGCGGGCTCGTCGAGCTGGAGGAGGAGCTCGGCGCCGGGCAACCGCCGCTGCACGTCGGCCAGGTGCACGCGCACCCCCTCGGCCAACGCCTGTGCCAGCTCACGTCGCGCACCCTGATCGGAGAGGAGCTTGTCACCACGTGGCTTCTCCACCGCAGAGGCGAGGGTCCAGGGCCCCGCGACCTGGACCTTGAACGGTCCGGTGTAGCCCTGGAGCTGCTCCTCGAGCACGTCGAGGTCCTGGGCCAGCAGGGACTGAGCCCGACGGTGGTCGATGCCCGCCGCATCGGTCAGCCGCCAGCCGGCGGGCTGCAGGTCGAAGCCCAGCTCGGCGGTGATCGCCAGAGCGCGCCCGGTGAGGTCGGCGATCGGGCCGCGGGCCGGGAGCTCCGGCAGGTGCGGCAGGTCGGGCAGCAGCTCGGTGACCAGCTGCACGGCCCGGGTGAAGTCCTCCCCCGGCATCGAGCCGACCCCTGAGGCGGCGCTCACCTGCGTGCCGGTGCCGCTGCGACGCGGTGGGTGAGCGAGATGGTGGCCGACCCGACGACCCGCGAGCCGTCATAGACCACGACGGCCTGCCCGGGGGCGATCCCCGACGCCGGGTCGAGCAGCTCCACGCGGACCAGCTCGGGCAGCTCGCCCTCGACGACGGTCACCGTCGCGCGGTGCTCCTCGCCGTGCGCGCGCAGCTGAACCGTGCACTCCAGGGGCACGCCCGGTGTCGGAGCGGTGCCGCACCACCGAGGCCTGATCGCCTCGAGCCCGGCGACCGCGAGGGCGGCTCGGGACCCGACCGTGACCGTGCCGGAGACCGGCTCGATGTCGAGCACGTAGCGTGGCCGGCCGTCCGCCGCCGGCGTGCCGATACGCAGGCCGCGACGTTGGCCGATGGTGTAGCGCCAGCTGCCCTGGTGCTCGCCGAGCACCTCGCCGGAGTCGTCGACGATCGACCCGCCGCGGTTGACGTCGTCCAGCTTCTCGGCCAGCCAGCCCCCGGTGTCGCCGTCGCTGATGAAGCAGATGTCGTGGCTGTCCGGCTTCGCGGCGACGGCCAGACCGCGACGGGCGGCCTCCTCGCGGATGACGGACTTGGGGGTGTCTCCCAGGGGGAACAGCGAGTGCGCGAGCTGGTCCTGGGTGAGCACGCCGAGCACGTAGGACTGGTCCTTGGACATGTCCTCGGCGCGATGCATCGCGATCAGACCGTCCGGCCCGGTGCGCAGCTGCGCGTAGTGACCGGTCACCACCGCGTCGAAGCCCAGGGCGAGTGCCCGGTCGAGGACGGCGGCGAACTTGATCTTCTCGTTGCAGCGCAGGCACGGGTTCGGGGTCCGCCCCTCGGCGTACTCGCTGAGGAAGTCCTCGACGACGTCCTCGTGGAAGCGCTCGCTGAGGTCCCAGACGTAGAACGGGATGCCGATCACGTCCGCGGCCCGACGCGCGTCGTTGGCGTCCTCGATGGTGCAGCAGCCACGGGCCCCGGTGCGGTAGGACTTCGGGTTGCGCGAGAGCGCCAGGTGGATGCCGGTGACCTCGTGCCCCTGCTCCACGGCACGGGCTGCGGCCACCGCCGAGTCCACGCCTCCCGACATCGCGGCCAGGACGCGCATCAGGAGGTGGCTCCCTGGGGCGAGGCCTTCGACGACCTCGAGGAGAGCGCCGCGTTGCGGGCCCGCTCGACGACCGGGCCGATCGCCTCGATGAGCGCCTGCACGTCGGAGCCGGTCGAGCTGTGGCCCAGCGAGAAGCGCAGCGAGGAGCGCGCGAACTCCTCCGAGGAGCCCATCGCCAGCAGGACGTGCGAGGCCTGGGGCACCCCGGCGTCGCAGGCCGACCCCGTCGAGCACTCGATGCCGCGCGCGTCGAGCAGCATCAGCAGGGAGTCCCCCTCGCAGCCCGGGAACTCCAGGTGCGCATTGCCGGGGAGCCGGTGCTCGCGGTCCGGACTGGGGGTCACCGTTGTAGATCGCGTCCGGCACCTCGCGCAGCACTCCGGCCACCAGGGAGTCACGCAGGCCGGTCAGCCGCTCGGCGAGCGGCTCGCGGCCTTGGACCGCGGACTCGCAGGCGACCGCGAAACCGGCGATCGCCGGGGGGTCGATGGTCCCGGAGCGGATGTCGCGCTCCTGGCCGCCTCCGTGCAGCAGCGCGGTGAGCTGGAGCTCACGACGGACGAGCAGGGCACCGACCCCGTAGGGACCACCGACCTTGTGGCCGGTGACGGTCATCGCATCGACGCCGGACGCCGCGAAGTCGAGGGGCAGCTGACCGAGCGCCTGCACCGCGTCGGTGTGCACCGGGATGCCGTGGGCCCGGGCGATCTCGACGACCTCGGAGACCGGCTGCACCGTCCCCACCTCGTTGTTGGCCCACATCACCGTCACCAGGGCCACGCTCTCGGGGTCGGACTCGACGGCAGCCCGGAAGGCCTCGACGTCGAGGCGGCCCAGGTGGTCGACCTGCACCAGCTCGACCTTCGCGCCCTCGGCCGCCAGCCACAGCAGCGGGTCGAGCACGGCGTGGTGCTCGACCGGGGTGCTCAGGATCCGCACCCGTCGCGGGTCCTGTGCGCGCCGGGCCCAGAACAGGCCCTTGACGGCCAGGTTGTCCGACTCGGTGCCGCCCGGAGGTGAACACCACCTCGCCGGGGCGGCAGCCCAGCGCTCTGCGCGATCGTCTCGCGGGACTCCTCCACCACGCGCCGGGCATGGCGACCCGAGCCGTGCAGCGAGGACGCGTTGCCGACCCGACCCAGCTGGGCGGTCATCGCCGCCGCGGCTTCGGGGAGGATCGGCGTGGTCGCCGCATGGTCGAGATAGACGGTCATCGCCAGCCAAGAGTACGGCGTCCCTGGTCGGTGAACCCGCCTGCGGGGGCGGTTGACACAATGGACGATACAAACCATGATCGAGTCATCGACGATGCCGTCGACGTCGCAGGGCGTGAGGAACGGGGTCCGATGGAACCACGACCGATGAACCTGGCGATCGACCCGACGCACCCCGAGGCGCCGTACGCCCAGGTGCGCGAGCAGATCCGCGGCCGGATCCGGTCGGGTGCGCTGAAGCCGGGCACCAGGCTGCCCACGGTGCGCCGGCTCGCCGAGGACCTCGGACTCGCCACCAACACGGTGGCACGCGCCTACCGGGAGCTGGAGGCGCTCGGCGAGATCGAGACCCGTGGACGAGCCGGGAGCGTGGTCACCGGCGGCGGAGTGGACCGCGAGGCCCGCGCGGCGGCGCACGAGTACGCCACCGCTCTCAAGGCGCTCGGAGTCGGGGTCGACGAGGGCATCGACCTGCTCCGGCGCGCCTACGAATGACGCCGCCCATCGGCGGCCGGCTCAGCCCTTGCGCTTGGTGATCTGCTCGGTGGCCGCGGGCAGGACCGTGTGCAGGTCGCCCACGACGCCGAAGTCGACGAGCTCGAAGATCGGGGCCTCCTCGTCCTTGTTCACCGCGACGATCGTCTTGGACGTCTGCATGCCGGCGCGGTGCTGGATCGCACCGGAGATGCCGTTCGCGACGTACAGCTGCGGGCTGACGACCTTGCCGGTCTGGCCGATCTGGAAGGCGTGCGGCTTCCAGCCGGAGTCCACGGCGGCGCGCGAGGCGCCGACGGCCGCACCGAGCGAGTCCGCGAAGCCCTCGACCTCGTCGAAGTTGCCGCCGGTGCCACGACCGCCGGCGACCACGATGGCTGCCTCGGTCAGCTCGGGCCGCCCGGAGGCCGCACGAGGCTGGGAGGCGACGATCTTGGCCTTCTTGGCGGAGTCGGAGATGGTCGCCTTGAAGTCCTCCTTGGCGCCTGCTCCCTCGGACTCCTCGGGCGCTGCCGCGTTGGGCTTCACGGTGATGATCGGGGTGCCGGTGGTGATCTTGGACTGGACCGTGTAGCTGCCGGCGAACACCGACTGGGTGGTCACCGGGCCCTTGTCTCTCCGGCCTGGACGTCCACGGCGTCGGTGATCAGGCCCGAGCCGAGCTTGATCGCCAGCCGCGCGGCGATCTCCTTGCCCTCGGCGTGCGAGGGGATCAGGATCGCGGCGGGGCTGGACTGCTCGGCGATCTGCTGCAGCGCCTCCGCCTTGGGGGCGACGAGGTAGCCCTTGATCTCCGCGTCGTCGACGACGTAGACCTTCTCGGCGCCGAACTTCTTCACCGCGTCCACGACGCCGTCGGCCGCGTCACTCGCGCCGATGAACACCGCCGAGGGCTCGCCGAGTCGCTTCGCGATCGTGAGCAGCTCGTAGGTGGGCTTGCGGACCTTGCCGTCGACGTGGTCGACGAGTACCAGAACTTCAGACATGCGCTTCAGGTCTCCTGTGGCTCGCTGCAACTAGGGGGTCAGATGAACTTCTTGGACGCGAGGAACTCCACGAGCGCGCTGGCGCCCGATCCGTCCTCGTCGGTGACGACCTCACCCGCGGTGCGCGGGGGGCGCTGCTCGGTGTCCTGGACCGCGGTCCAGGCAGCGTCCAGCCCGACCTCGCCGGCCTCGACTCCGATGTCACTGAGCGACCAGGTCTCCAACGGCTTCTTCTTCGCGGCCATGATGCCCTTGAACGAGGGGTAGCGAGCCTCGCCGGACTGGTCGGTCACCGACAGCACGAGCGGCGCGGTCGCACCGATCACCTCGGTGGAGGTGTCCCCGTCGCGCTTGATCCGGAACTGGTCGCCCTGGGACTCGATCACCGAGCCGAGGGTGACCTGCGGCAGGTCGAGGCGCTCGGCGAGCATCGCGGGGATGACCATGCCGGTGGCATCGGTCGAGGCCATGCCGCACATCACCACGTCGACCTCGCCCTGCTCGCCGATCTTCTTGATCGCGGCGGCGAGCACCTGGGAGGTGGCCAGGTAGTCCGAGCCGGCGATCGCGTCGTCGACCACGTGGACGCCCTTGTCGGCGCCCATCTGCAGCGACTTCTTGATCGCCTCGGAGGCAGCCTCGGGGCCGATGGTCAGCGCCGTGACCTCGGATCCCTCGTTCTTCTCCTTGAGCTGGAGGGCCTGCTCCACGGCGTACTCGTCGAGCTCGGAGAGGAGACCCGGAACCCCCGCCCGGTCCACGGTGTTGTCGGACTCGAAGTGCCGATCGGCAGTTGCGTCGGGCACGTACTTCACACAGACGACAATGTTCATTTTCGGTCGGCCCTGGGTGGGCCCCTCCTGCACTAGAGACGGATGGGGATGCTCCAGGGACACTGCTCGGTGCGAGGTGCCACCGTCGCGAGGATCCCGGTTGTGAGGCTACCGCCGAGTCGGGCAGTCAGAAACAGCAGGCCGCAGTGGATTCAGTCACAGAGGGCCGTCACGCGGCGGCCAACAGGCCACCGGCGTCAGCGTCCGCTCTTGGGAGTGATCACGTTGGCAAGCAGCCGGCCCACCACCAGGTAGACGATCGCTGCGATCCCCCAGTTGAGCAGGGCGTTCTTGGCGACCGCGTTCTTGCCACTGAAGTCGAAGATGCCGTCGTCGCGGCTGAAGGGACCAGAGACGGCGTCGGCCACGTCGGTGATGAACTTGACGATCGAGTTGTCCTGGTTGATGTTGCTGCGCAGCACCACCAGGACCGCGCCGAGCGCCAGGATCGTGGCCAGCACCCCGAACACGATGCGGACGATCGCGAGCCGCCTTGGTCCGTAATGCCGCTTGGCCGGCGTTGAACCGGCCCTTGCCGTGCTGCTCTTGGACTCGTCGGTGGTGACTTTCGGCGACACGTGAACCCCCTTGTGGTCAGCGAGATGTGAAGCGTTGGTCAGCGACCTTCGAACTGGGCCTTGCCGGGGCCATTCTGGACGAAGGAGTCCATCCCCGCGCTGCGGTCTCGCGTGGCGAACAGGGCAGCGAACTGCTGCCGCTCGATCTCGAGCCCGGTCTCCAGGTCCACCTCGAGGCCGCGGTCGATCGACTCCTTGGCCGCACGCACGGCGTAGGTCGCGGCCGTGCTGAACTGTCCCGCCCAGGCGAGCGCCTCGTCGTAGACCTGGTCGGCGGGCACCACCTTGTCGACGAGCCCGATCCGCAGCGCCTCGTCGGCCTTGACGAACCGCCCGGTGAAGATGATGTCCTTGGCCCTGCTGGGGCCGACCAGCCGGCTCAGCCGCTGGGTGCCGCCGGCGCCGGGAATGATCCCGAGCAGGACCTCCGGCTGTCCCAGCGTCGCGTTGTCGGCGGCGATCCGGATGTCGGCGCAGAGCGCGAGCTCGCAACCGCCGCCCAGCGCGTAGCCGGTGACGGCGGCGACGACCGGCTTGGGGATCCGGGCGACGGCGGTGAAGGCGCTGGTCAGGCCGTGGGAGCGCTTGATCATGTCGGTGTGCGACATCGCGGCCATCTCCTTGACGTCCGCGCCGGCCGCGAAGACCCGCTCTCCGCCGTACACGACGACCGCCTTGACGTCGTCGCGCTCGGTGGCCTCGGCAGCCGCAGCGCGGATCTCCTCCTGCATCTGGGCGTCGAGCGCGTTCATCTTGGGCGGTCGAGGCGGATGGTCCCCACGCCGTCGGCGACCTCCAGCCGGACGAACTCCTTGGATCGAGCCGAGTCGGGATCCACCATGGCTGCTCCTTGTCAGTGACGTACGTGAGGCCAACCTAACGCCGGGGGGAAGGCTGCGGGGCGCAGAGGCCCGAGTCGTCCAGCCGGCGACGGCGCGTCATACTCGCACCTGTGACTCCAGGGACGTGGTCGGCGACGGATGAGAGCGCCGCGGTGTGGCCGGGACGGGCATGGCCCCTGGGGGCCAGCTGGGCCGAGGAGTCCACCAACTTCGCGGTCTACGCCCCCGATGCCACCGCGCTGTGGGTGTGCCTGTTCGACGACGACACCGAGACCGAGTTCCGGCACGAGCTCACCGAGCAGACGCTCGGCATCTGGCACGGCGCGATCCCGGGAATCGCGCGAGGGTCAGCGCTACGGCTTCCGGGCCGACGGGCCCTGGGAGCCCGACGCGGGCCTGCGCTTCAACCCCGCCAAGCTGCTGCTCGACCCCTACGCCCTGGCCGTCAGCGGAGAGTTCACCACCGGAGCCACCGGTGTTCGGGCACCTGCGCACCGACGCCGGCACCGATCGCGAGGCGGTCCGCGACGACCGGGACTCGGCGGCGTACGTCGCGAAGGGAGTCGTGGTGCACGACGACTTCGACTGGGGGGGTGATCGACCCGCTCAGCGGCGCTGGCGCGACACGGTCATCTACGAGCTGCACGTCAAGGGCTTCACCAAGCGGCACGACCGGATCCCCGAGGAGCTCCGGGGCACCTACGCGGGCCTGGCCCATCCCGTGGTCACCGACTACCTCAACGACCTCGGCGTGACGGCGGTGGAGCTGCTGCCGGTCCACGAGTTCGTCTCCGAGCAGCACCTGGCCCCGCACGGCCTGACCAACTACTGGGGCTACAACTCCATCGGCTTCTTCGCCCCGCACTCGGCGCTACTCCTCCTCGGGAGACCGCGGACAGCAGGTGACCGAGTTCAAGCAGATGGTCAAGGACCTGCACGCGGCCGGACTCGAGGTGATCCTCGACGTGGTCTACAACCACACCGCCGAGGCCGGGTCCACCGGACCGACGCTGAGCTTCCGCGGGCTCGACGACCTGGGCTACTACCAGCGCGCCTTCCCCGATCCTCGCGACAAGCACCAGCCGGACACCTACTGGGACATCACCGGGTGCGGCAACACCGTCAACGTCAACCACCCCGCGGCGCTGCGGCTGATCCTGGACTCGCTGCGGTACTGGGTCACCGAGATGCACGTCGACGGCTTCCGGTTCGACCTGGTCTCGGCGCTCGCGCGGACCGGGCACCAGGTCGACATGACCTGCCACTTCCTGACCACGATCGGCCAGGACCCCGTGCTGCGGCACGTGAAGCTGATCGCGGAGCCGTGGGACACCTCGATGGACGGCTACCGCGTCGGTGAGTTCCCGCCGCCGTGGGTGGAGTGGAACGACCAGTACCGCGACACGATGCGGGACTTCTGGAGATCCTCGACCGACGGGGTGCGCAACGTCGCCACCAGGCTCGCCGGCTCCTCCGACCTCTACCTCGATGACGGCCGCTCGCCGTACGCCTCGATCAACTTCATCACCGCTCACGACGGGTTCACCCTGCGCGACCTGGTCTCCTACGACCGCAAGCACAACGAGGGGAACGGCGAGGACAACCGTGACGGCACCGACAACAACCGGTCCTGGAACTGCGGGGTCGAGGGTGAGACCGACGACGCGGACGTGATCGCGCTGCGTCATCGCCAGGCCGCGAACCTGGTCACCACGTTGTGCCTGTCCAACGGCGTGCCGATGCTGACCGCGGGCGACGAGCGCGGCCGGACCCAGCGAGGCAACAACAACGCCTACTGCCAGGACAACGAGATCTCCTGGGTGGACTGGCGGCCCGACGATGCCTGGCTGGGGACCTTCGAGATCACCCGGGCAGCGCTCCAGATCCGGCGTCAGCACCCGGCGCTGCGACAGCGCCACTGGTTCGAGGGACGACCGACGATCGTGGGAGGCCCGAAGGACCTGGCCTGGATCCACCCCGACGGGGGCGAGATGACCGGAGACGACTGGCTCGACGGGAACCTCAGGGTCTTCGGCATGTTCGTCTCCGGCGACCCGCTCCGCTCCCCCGGCCCACGTGGCGAGCAGCAGCGCGACAGCAGCTTCCTGCTGTGGCTCAACGGCTCTCCGGCAGAGCGCAGGATCACCCAGCCACCCAACGCGTGGGTGCCCCGCGGGGTCGTCGCCCTGTCCACCGACCCGGCCCATCCCATCGGCCTGGAGGTCAAGGCCGGTGAGACGCTCACACTCGCGGCCCGAAGCCTGGTGCTGCTGGAGCAACAGGTCTGAGCCGACGGGACGGGGGGCCGTCGTCTCCCCCGTCCCGCACGATCAAGCCAGCGCTACCAGACCCAGCTCTGCGGGTGAGGCGAGCGCTGAGTTCTTGGGCAGGATGCGCACGGCGTAGCCGAAGGAACCTGCCCGCACGAGCTCGACGTGACCTTCGAAGCGGTGCCGCCCGCCCTCGTAGGTCTCGCCGAGCACCAGCGAGGTGGTGCTGGTGTCGACGAGCTGGTCCTCACCGCGGACCCGCCCGTGCACGACCTGCACGTCGACGTCGTCCGGCTGCAGCTCACCGAGCGAGGCGAAGACCCGCAGGTCCATGCCGCCACCGATCTCCGGGCTGTCGGAGAGGCCCTCGCTCTCCACGTGGTCGACGCGTACGCCGGACCAGCCGGCCACCACGCGCGCCTTCCACGACGACAGCTCGGCCGCACCGGCGTAGGAGTGGTTCATCGCCCGCGAGGAGACCGCGGCCGGCGCGTAGAGCCGGTCGACGTACTCGCGCACCATCCGGGTGGAGAGGACCTTGGGTCCCAAGGACTTCAGCGTGTGCCGGACCATCTCGATCCAGCGTGCGGGCACGCCTTCCTCGTCGAGGTCGTAGAACCGCGGCGCCACGTCCTTCTCGATCAGGTCGTAGAGCGCGCTCGCCTCGATGTCGTCACGCTTGTCGGGGTCCTCGACGCCGTCGGCGGACGGGATCGCCCAGCCGTTGTTGCCGTCGTACCACTCGTCCCACCAGCCGTCGAGGATCGAGAGGTTGAGGCCGCCGTTGAGGGCCGACTTCATGCCGGAGGTGCCACACGCCTCGTAGGGACGCAGCGGGTTGTTCAGCCACACGTCGCAGCCGGGGTAGAGCGGCTGGGCCATGGCGATGTCGTAGTTGGGCAGATAGGCGACCCGGTGACGCACCTCCGGGTCGTCGGCCAGCTGCACGATGGCCTGGATCAGCTTCTTGCCGCCGTCGTCGGCCGGGTGCGCCTTGCCGGCCATGATCAGCTGCACGGGCCGCTCGGGGTGGAGCAGCAGCCGCTTGAGGCGCTCGGGGTCGCTCAGCATCAGCGTCAGCCGCTTGTACGACGCAGCCCGGCGGGCGAACCCGATGGTGAGCACGTCGGGGTCCAGCGCCGTGTCGATCCAGCCGAGCTCGGCCTTGGACTGACCACGCTTGAGGCAGGACTTGCGCAGGCGGGACCGGGCGTCGTCGACGAGCCGGGCGCGGAGCTCGCGCCTGGTCGACCACAGGTCGGTGGACGGGATCTGGTCCACGACGTTCCACAGGTCCGCGCCGTCGGAGTCGGTGTCGGCGCCCTGCTTGCGGGCCAGGTCGAAGACCTCGCGGGCCACCCAGGTGGGGGCGTGCACACCGTTGGTGATCGAGGTGATCGGCACCTCGACCTCGTCGAAGGCAGGCCACAGCCCGTTGAACATGCCACGGCTGACCTCACCGTGGAGCTGGGAGACGCCGTTGGCCCGCTGGGCGAGCCGGAACCCCATCACCGCCATGTTGAACACACCGCGGTCACCGCCGTCGAAGTCCTCGGCGCCCAGGCGCAGGATGCGATCGGTCGGTACGCCGGCCACCGGGCTCTGCGGGCCGAAGTACTGCTCGACCAGCTCACGCGGGAAGCGGTCGATGCCGGCCGGGACGGGCGTGTGGGTGGTGAAGACCGTGCCGGCCCGGGTGACCTCGACCGCCGTGTCGAAGTCCAGCCCGGGGCCGTCCTCGGCCACGGTGAGCTCGCGGATCCGCTCGAGGCCGAGGAAGCCTGCGTGGCCCTCGTTGGTGTGGAACACCTCCGGCTCGTCAGCCCCGGTGAGGCGTGAGAACGCCCGCAGGGCACGCACGCCGCCGACACCGAGGAGCAGCTCCTGGAGGAGGCGGTGCTCGGTGGTTCCGCCGTACAGCCGGTCGGTGACCTCGCGCAGCGGGCCCGGGTTCTCCTCGATGTCGGTGTCGAGCAGCAGCAGCGGAACCCGGCCGACCTGCGCGACGAAGATGCGGGCCGTGAGCTCGTTGTCGCCGGGCACCGCGATGCGGATGTGCGCCGGGGAGCCGTCGGCCTCGCGCAGGAGGGTGATCGGCAGGCCGTCGGGGTCCAGCACCGGGTAGCTCTCCAGCTGCCAGCCCTCACGGGAGAACTGCTGGCGGAAGTAGCCGTACTGGTAGAGCAGGCCGACGCCGATCAGCGGCACGCCGAGGTCGCTGGCGGTCTTGAGGTGGTCGCCGGCCAGGATGCCCAGACCACCGGAGTACTGCGGGAGCACCGAGGTGATGCCGTACTCCGGGGAGAAGTAGGCGATCGCCTTGGGCATGGCCGCGCCGGGCCTGGCCGACGCCTTCTGGAACCAGCGGTCACCGGTGAGGTACTTCGTCAGGTCGGCCTCGGCGACCGCCAGCATCTGCAGGAAGGGCTCGTCGGTGGCCAGCTCGGCCAGCCGGGCGGTGGAGACCGCACCGAGTGACTTGACCGGATCGTGGCCGCTCTCGCTCCAGATCGCGGGATCCATCGCCGCGAAGACGTCCTGCGTCTCCGGGCTCCAGGACCAACGCAGGTTGGTGGCCAGGTCGCCCAGCGCCCGCAACGGCTCCGGCAGCACCGGACGGACTGTGAATCGTCTAATCGCTCGCACGGGAGCACGCTAACCCAAAATATTTGAACGATCCAACTTCGGGTCGGACAGGGCGCCGCAGGAGCCGGAGTACTGAGATGCGCGCAATTGCGCGACGCGCCTGAGTCCGCAAGTGTGTTCCGCATGGTCGGACGAATCCCAGTCATGGACGTGACACCCGTCGTCAATCTCGCTCGGCACTCGGCGAAGGCCTCGGTCGGCGAGTTCTTCGAGGTCACCGCGCTCGTCTTCCGAGAAGGACATGACCAGCTCGGTGCCGAGGTGGTGCTCACCGACCCCGGCGGCGTACGACGTCCGCCGCAGCGGATGCGGGCGGTCGAGGGCCAGGTGTCCCGGATGGCCGCGACCGTCTCGCCCGACGTGGTCGGCAGCCTGGACCTTCGAGGTGCAGGCCTGGAGCGACCCGATCGCCACCTGGCTCCACGACGCCGGCATCAAGATCCGCGCCGGTGTCGACGTCGAGCTGATGTTCACCGAGGGAACGCTGCTGCTCGAGCGGGTCGTGGCCGGCATCGCCACCAGCGCCGGGTCGACCGCGGCGGGACCCGCCGCCGACAGCGCCGTGCTCAAGGACGCCATCAAGGCGCTCAGCGACACCGCCCGCCCCATCGAGGCCCGCCTGTCGGCCGCCGAGTCCGAGGCGATCTCCCAGGTGTTCGCGGCGCATCCCCTGCGCGACCTGCTCACCGTCGAGGGTCCCTACCCGTTCTTCGCGGACCGCGAGCGGGCCCTGTTCTCCAGCTGGTACGAGTTCTTCCCCCGCTCCGAGGGCGCCAGCATCGACAAGGCGACCGGCAAGATCGTCAGCGGCACGTTGCGCACTGCCGCCGAGCGACTGCCGGCCGTCGCGGCCATGGGCTTCGACGTCATCTACCTGCCGCCGATCCACCCCATCGGCGAGGTCAACCGCAAGGGGTCGAACAACACCCTCACCCCGACCCCCGACGACGTGGGCTCGCCCTGGGCGATCGGCAGCAAGGACGGCGGTCACGACGCCGTCCATCCCGAGCTGGGCACCCTCGAGGACTTCGACGCCTTCGTCGAGGCGGCCCGGGCCGTCGGCCTCGAGGTCGCCATGGACTTCGCGCTCCAGGCGGCGCCCGACCACCCGTGGGCGACCGACCACCCGGAGTGGTTCACCACGCGGGCGGACGGCTCCATCGCCTACGCCGAGAACCCGCCGAAGAAGTACCAGGACATCTACCCGATCAACTTCGACAACGACCCCGAGGGCATCTACGCCGAGTCCGAGCGACTGCTGCGCCACTGGATGTCGCACGGGGTGCGGATCTTCCGGGTCGACAACCCGCACACCAAGCCGGTGTCGTTCTGGGAGTGGGTGCTCGACCGCATCCGGGCGCACCGACCCGGACGTGCTGTTCCTCTCCGAGGCGTTCACCAAGCCGCCGATGATGCAGGCGCTGGCCACCGTCGGCTTCCACCAGAGCTACACCTACTTCACCTGGCGCAACACGCGCACCGAGATCGAGACCTACCTCGAGGAGGTCTCGCACGAGACCTCGGACGTCCTGCGCCCGAACTTCTTCGTCAACACCCCCGACATCCTGCACGCCTTCCTCCAGTACGGCGGTCCGCCGGCCTTCAAGATCCGGGCGGCGATCGCCGCGACCGGCTCACCGAGCTGGGGCGTCTACGCCGGGCTTCGAGCTCTACGAGCACATGGCGCTGCGGCCCGGCACCGAGGACTACCTCGACTCGGAGAAGTTCCAGATCCGGATCCGCGACTGGGACGGTGCCGAGCGCAGCGGCCAGACGCTGGCGCCGTACCTCACCCGGCTCAACGAGATCCGCCGCGCCCATCCCGCGCTGCAGCAGCTGCGCAACGTCACCGTGCACTCCAGCGACGACGACGCCGTGCTGGTGTTCAGCAAGCAGACCGGCGAGGACACCGTGATCGTGGTGGTGAACGTGGACCCGCACGGCCCGCGGACGACGATGGTGCACCTCGACATGCCGGCCCTCGGCCTCGGCTGGGAGGACGGGCTCACGGTGCACGACGAGATCACCGGCCAGGTCTGGCAGTGGGGTGCCCACAACTTCGTCCACCTCGACCCCTACGTCGAGCCGGCGCACGTGCTCTCCGTCCGGAGGAATGTGTGAGCGAGTCGCTCGTGCCGGAGGATCGTCAGCCACGACGGACCGCTCATCGGCGGCTTCGAGCAGCCCGACTGGTTCAAGACCGCGGTGTTCTACGAGGTGCTGGTGCGCTCGTTCAAGGACTCCAACTCCGACGGGGTGGGTGACTTCCGCGGACTGACCGAGAAGCTGGACTACCTGCACTGGCTGGGGGTCGACTGCCTCTGGATCCCGCCGTTCTTCACCTCGCCGTTGCGCGACGGCGGCTACGACATCGCCGACTACAGCAACATCCTGCCCGAGGCCGGGACGGTGGAGGACTTCCACCACTTCCTCGACGAGGCGCACCAGCGCGACATGCGCGTGATCATCGACTTCGTGATGAACCACACCAGCGACCAGCACCCGTGGTTCCAGGCCAGCCGGTCCGATCCCGACGGCCCCTACGGCGACTTCTACGTCTGGTCCGACACCGACGACCTCTACGAGGAGGCTCGGGTCATCTTCGTCGACACCGAGCCGTCGAACTGGACCTGGGACCCGGTGCGCCAGCAGTACTTCTGGCACCGGTTCTTCTCCCACCAGCCCGACCTCAACTTCGACAACCCCAAGGTGATGGAGGCGATGCTGGAGGCGATGAGCTTCTGGCTGGACATGGGCCTCGACGGCTTCCGGCTCGACGCGGTGCCGTACCTGTTCGAGCGTCCCGGCACCAACGGGGAGAACCTGCCGGAGACCCACGCCGCGCTGCGCCAGGTGCGGCGCTACGTCGACGACCACTACCCGGGACGGGTCCTGCTCGCCGAGGCGAACCAGTGGCCCTCGGACGTGGTCGACTACTTCGGCGACTTCTCCAAGGGTGGCGACGAGTGCCACATGTGCTTCCACTTCCCGGTGATGCCACGGATCTTCATGGCCGTACGCCGGGAGAACCGCTTCCCGATCTCGGAGATCCTCGAGCAGACACCGGCCATCCCCGACGGCTGCCAGTGGGGCATCTTCCTGCGCAACCACGACGAGCTGACCCTGGAGATGGTCACCGACGAGGACCGCGACTACATGTGGGACGAGTACGCCAAGGACCCGCGGATGAAGGCCAACATCGGCATCCGCCGGCGGCTGGCACCGCTGCTCGACAACGACGTCAACCGGATGGAGCTGTTCACCGCGCTGCTGCTCTCGCTGCCCGGCTCGCCGGTGCTCTACTACGGCGACGAGATCGGCATGGGTGACAACATCTGGCTCGGTGACCGAGACGGCGTGCGTACGCCGATGCAGTGGACGCCCGACCGCAACGCCGGCTTCTCGGTCGCCACTCCGGGCAAGCTCCACCTTCCGGTGAACCAGGACCCCGTTTTCGGGTACCAGAGGGTCAATGTCGAGACCGAGCTGGACAACTCATCGTCCCTGCTGCACTGGACGCGACGCATGATCCATGCGCGCAAGCAGCACCCGTGCTTCGGGCTGGGCGAGTTCCACGACCTCGGTGGATCCAACCCCTCGGTGCTCTCCTACGTGCGCGAGCACACCGACGAGAACGGCTACACCGACACGGTGCTGTGCGTGAACAACCTCAGCCGGTTCCCGCAGCCGATCGAGCTCGACCTGCGACGGTGGGAGGGAGTGCGTCCGGTCGAGCTGCTCGGCGGGGTGCGCTTCCCGGAGGTCGGGGAGCTGCCCTACCTGCTGACCCTCGGCGGCTACGGCTTCTACTGGATCCGGCTGCCCCAGACCGATGCGCAACAGCAGGCCCAGAACGCCACCCGGCAGGGTGCAACAGAAGCGAGTCGCGCATGACCACCGACCCCACCGGCAGCACCCTCGACCCCACCGACGGCTCGGGCGGAGACTCGCTCGAGGCGGCCCTGGTCCAGTTCATCAGCCGGGCGCGCTGGTTCGGCGGCAAGGGCCGCCCGTTCTCGGTCACCGACGTCCGGGTGGTGGTGCTGCGCGACGGCGAGCCCCGGGTGAGCATCGGCCTGATCTCGCTCTCCTTCGAGGACGGCGGGACCGATCTCTACCAGGCCCCCGTGGCGTCGTACACCGCTCCCCAGGACCGGCTCGGGCATGCGTTCATCGCCGTCGTCGAGGGTCGCTACCTCTACGACGCGCTGCACGACCGGGCCGCGACCAAGGTGTGGCAGCAGGCGTTCCAGGACTCGGCCGACGGCGTCGCCACGATCGTGGATCCCGCGCTGGAGTTCCACCGGGCCGGGACGCACGAGCTCGACCTGTCCTCCCACTCCACGCTGTTCAGCGGCGAGCAGAGCAACTCCTCGGTCGCGTTCGGCGAGGACGCACTGATGAAGGTCTTCCGCCGGATCACTCCGGGGATCAACCCCGACATCGAGATCCACGAGGCCCTGACCCGGAGCGGGACCCACAGCATCGCCGAGCTCTACGGCTGGCTGGAGCTCGCCCCCGCCTCCCCCGGCGCGGACCCGATCCAGCTCGCGATGCTCCAGCAGTTCCTGCGCACCGCCAGCGACGGCTGGGAGCTGGCGCTGGGCAGCGCCCGCAACCTGTTCGCCGAGGCCGACCTGCACGCCGACGAGGTGGGCGGCGACTTCGCCGGGGAGGCCGCACCGCCTCGGAGTCGCGGTCAGCGAGGTGCACGAGGTGCTGCGCGACGCAGTTCGGGGAGCAGCCCCTCGACGGCGCCCACACCGCCGAGGTGATGAGCGGACGCCTCGCCGCGGCCATCGCCGTGGTGCCTGACCTGGCGCAGCACCGAGCCGCACTGGAGAAGGTGTTCTCCTCGCTCGTCGATGCCACCGGCGTCGTACACCGCGTCCATGGCGACCTGCACCTCGGCCAGACGCTGCGCACCTCGGTCGGCTGGAAGCTGGTCGACTTCGAGGGCGAGCCTGCCAAGACGCTGGCCGAGCGCCGGCTTCCGGACTCGCCGTGGCGCGACGTCGCGGGCATGCTGCGGTCCTTCGACTACGCCGCCCAGTCGGTCGTCAAGGACCTGTACGCCGCCGAGGAGCCCGGCGCCGCAGATCACCTACCGCGCGAACGAATGGGTCCAGCGCAATCGCACAGCCTTCCTGGAGGGATACGTTGAGCGTCGGGCCCAGCGCGGAGAGACCTCGCTGACCGACGCGGAACGGATCACCATCGACGCCTACGAGGCCGACAAGGCCGTCTACGAAGTCATCTACGAAGCACGAAACCGGCCGACCTGGCTGGACATCCCCTTGCATGCAATCGACCGGATCGGAGCAACCCGATGAGTGAGCCCACGATCGGTGAGATGGACATCCACCTGATCAACGAAGGACGCCACGAACTGCTGTGGCAGGCCCTGGGAGCCCACCCGGGCCCGGGGGGCACCGCCTTCCGGGTGTGGGCGCCGGCGGCCCTCGAGGTCCAGGTGCGTGGCGACTTCAACCACTGGGACGGCAGCCGCAACCCGCTGGCCCAGGTGGACTCCTCGGGCGTGTGGGAGGCGTTCGTCCCCGGCATCGGCTCCGGAGAGAGCTACAAGTTCCACATCCGCGGCGCCGACGGCGAGTGGCGCGACAAGGCCGACCCGATGGCCTTCCACGCCGAGGTGCCGCCGGCCACGGCCTCTCGGGTCTTCGAGAGCCGTCACCAGTGGACCGACGACGCGTGGATGGCCGAGCGCGCCGCCGTCCAGCGTCCCGACCAGCAGCCGATGTCGGTCTACGAGGTGCATCTCGCCTCGTGGCGCAAGCACGAGAGCGGCGGACCCCTCAACTACGACGAGCTGGCCGAGCAGCTGACGGCGTACGTCTCGGAGATGGGCTTCACCCACGTCGAGCTGCTGCCCGTGATGGAGCACCCGTTCGGTGGCTCGTGGGGCTACCAGGTGACCTCGTACTACGCACCGACCGCGCGCTTCGGCGACCCCGACGGCTTCCGCCGGCTGGTGCAGGCGCTGCACAACGCCGGCATCGGCGTCATCGTCGACTGGGTGCCCGCGCACTTCCCCAAGGACGACTTCGCGCTGGCGCGCTTCGACGGCACGCCGCTCTACGAGGACCCGAACCCGAGTCGCGGCGAGCACCCCGACTGGGGCACCTTCGTCTTCAACTTCGGGCGCAAGGAGGTCCGCAACTTCCTGGTCGCCAACGCGCTGTACTGGCTGGAGGAGTTCCACATCGACGGCATCCGCGTCGACGCCGTCGCCTCGATGATCTACCTGGACTACTCCCGCGAGAGCGGGCAGTGGGAGCCCAACGTGCACGGCGGCCGGGAGAACCTCGAAGCCGTGCACTTCATGCAGGAGTTCAACGGCACCGTCTACAAGCGCGTGCCCGGAGCGATCACGATCGCCGAGGAGTCCACGTCCTGGCCGGGGGTCACCAAGCCGACCAGCGAGGGCGGTCTCGGCTTCGGGTTCAAGTGGAACATGGGCTGGATGCACGACAGCCTCGACTACGTCGCGCGGGAGCCGGTGCACCGCGGCTACCACCACAACCAGCTGACCTTCAGCATGGTCTATGCGTTCTCGGAGAACTACGTGCTGCCGATCAGCCACGACGAGGTCGTGCACGGCAAGGGCTCGCTGCTGCGCAAGATGCCCGGCGACCGCTGGCAGCAGCTGGCCAACGTGCGCGCGTTCCTGTCCTGGCAGTGGGCGCACCCCGGCAAGCACCTGCTGTTCATGGGCCAGGAGTTCGCGCAGGACCAGGAGTGGGCCGAGCAGCGGTCACTCGACTGGCACCTGCTCGACGATCACGGTCACCGCGGCGTCCACGACCTGGTCAGGGACCTCAACTCGGTCTACTCCAACACCCCGGCGCTGTGGTCGCAGGACACCGTGCCCGAGGGCTTCCAGTGGATCGAGGCGGACGACGCCCCCCACAACACGGTGGCGTTCCTGCGTTGGGGCTCCGACGGCAGCGCGCTCGTGTGCGTGACGAACTTCTCGGCGATCCCTCACGAGGGCTATCACCTGGGACTTCCGTTCGCGGGCGAGTGGAGCGAGCTGCTGAACACCGATGCCGAGATCTACGGCGGCTCCGGTGTCGGCAACCTGGGCACGGTGACCGCCCACGCGAGTCCCCACGGGGGCCAGCCCGCGTCGGCACACCTGCGGGTGCCTCCCCTGGCCACGCTGTGGCTCACCAACACACGGGGATGAGTCGCGTTGCAGGGCACAACCTAGGCTGAGCGGGTGCCTGTCGAACTGTTGCCCGTCTCTCCTGGTGTCGTCCGCGTCTCCTGGCCCAACGAGCTGCAGGACCAGGGGCTGCGCGCCTCCGCCGACGAGGTGCGCCGTGTCGTGGAGTCGGCGTTCAAGGGCGGCAGCACCCGGGTCGAGACCCATGTCGATCCCGAGGACGAGGCGGCCCAGCGCGTGGCCACCTTCGCGGGGCTGATGCGCGAGGGCGTCGCCCGTGGCGTCGCCGAGGAGTCGGACCGCATCGTCTACGCCCGGCTCGCCAACGACACCCCGCTGGAGGACCCGAGCGGCTTCCGGTCGCTGCTGAACTCGTTCCTTCCGCGCAAGCGCGCGATCAGCCAGCTCCTGGTGCGCTCGGACGACGACAGGGTGCTGCTGTGCCAGCTCACCTACAAGCGCGATCTCGACCTGCCGGGCGGAGTGGTCGAGGTCAGCGAGTCCCCGCAGCTGGCCGTGGCGCGCGAGGTCGAGGAGGAGCTCGGCCTCACTCTCGAGGCCTCCCGCCTCCTGCTCACGGACTGGCTGCCACCCTGGGGCGGCTGGGACGACGCTGTCTGCCTGGTCTTCGACGGCGGACAGGTCGACCCGGGCATCGTGGACACCATCGTCCGGCAGGAGCGCGAGATCCGGTCAGCCGGGTTCTTCACGATCGCCGAGGTGCGCGAGAAGTGCGCGGACTTCACTGCACGGAGGATCGAGGCGGCCCTGCGCAACCTGTCGGCCGACCCCGGCCCGACGTACACCGAGAGTGGGCGCAGCCCGCTCCTCGAGGGCTAGCCCCACCGGTGGAGCTGCCTTCCTAGTAGCAGTCCTCGTCCTCGACGGGCGGCCGCGGAGCGATGGTGGCCCAGCCGCGGCGGAGCACCTTCTGGCCGAGCTGGGCGTTGATCCAGGCCGTCATCGTCCAGACGGCCACCCACACCACCGCCATCGGCCAGGAGATCTGTGAGACGTCGGCGCCGACGGCGAACCCGACCGCCAGCCCGGCGTAGAACGCGACCCAGAGGGCCAACAGGCTCAGGGGCAGAGACAGCACGATCAGCGTGACGTACCACGCGTGCGACCCCTCGAGCACGGTGAGAACCGCCATCGCCCCGACAGTGGTCACGTAGAGCTGACCCACTCCCGAGAGCCTCATCCGCGGCGCTGTCGCCGCCGGCGATCCGTTCATGCCCCCATCGTCTCAGGTGGGCCCCACGCGTGGCGGGCGAGGATGATCGCCCGGGAGACCACGCGACCTCAGTCCCTCGAGGCGGCCAGCGTTCGCCGACCGGCTGATCGCGGCGACCCCGGACCAAGGATCGGGCTGGTCCAACGCCACCGGCCTGGTCGCAGGAGGCGCGGCTGTACTTCGACCCCGACCGCGCGATGGCCGATGAAGACCAGGCCTGGCCCGGCGCGGGGTGTGGTCCGCGCCACGGCGCCGCGGCCCGGCGACCACCGAGGTGCACCATGACCCTGGACACCCCCGACGCAGAGCTCTTCGACCAGACCCTGTCCCGGGTCGCGACCGACCTGCACGACCCTCGGCGACACCGACCCCCTCGATGACCCGCCGAGCCCGCGCCGTCGGGCATCCTGGCCGACCCCCAATACGCCCTGGACCTGATGTCCGGCCGCGAAGGCGCAGCACCGACGACGCGGGGCGGAGTCAGCGTCCGGGGCGTGACGAACACTGTTCGTGCACCTCACGACCCAGCAGACCTCAGCGGCGGACCTCGACTCAGGACTGACGCCAGCGCGGGCGCACCGGGGCGGTCTCGATCGAGCGCCTCGGCGCCGCGACCACCCACGCTGCTCAGCCGACTGGCTGCGCACGCCTGGCCGGCACGGGCGGCGAAGGTCATCGATCCGCCCGGTCCTCGACCCCGACCGCGACCTGCGGCGGTGGACTCAGCACGACCCACCCCGAACAGCTGCGCGAGCAGGTCCTGCTCCGCGAGCGCGCACTGTGTCTTCCCCGGCTGCTCGCCGAGACTCCCGGACCTGCGACCTCGACCACCTCACCCCCTACGTGCCGACTCGACGAGGGCGGACCACCCGGGCCAGACCCACCCGGGCAACCTGGCCCCGCTATGCCGAACCCATCACCGGGTCAAGACCCACACCGCCTGGGACTACCGCCGCGACCGCGACGGTGGCTATGCATGGACCTCACCGACCGGACAGCACTACGACGTCACGCCCAGCGACCGCCGCCCACCCACGCGACCCCGCCCGGCACGACCGGCAGAGCCGGCACTACCGGCAGAGCCGCCACAGCTGGCGCAGCTCGTCATCCCACGCCAGCACCGACGAACCTGAACGCCCAGCACCCCGACCCCAGCCCGGTCGGGGCCACCAGCACGCCACAGCAAAGCCGAACCCGTCCCCAGGCGTGGTGTCGAGTCGGGCCCGGCGGCCCTCCTCACCCACCGAAGGCGAGCGAGTCCGGCCGTCCCGGCAGGCCTCGGCTACCTGGCGCCCACGGAGTTGCCGGCCAGCTCGCGGTAGCGGTCGACCACGAGCTCGACCAGCCGCCGGTCCGGTGTCTCGGAGTCAGGAGCGCGTCGGTGACAGCGTCGAAGCCGGTGGCGAGCAGCCGGTCCTGGAAGTGTCCAGGAGCGAGCAGGTAGGAGAGCCCGATGATCCGGTGGTGCCGGGATGCTCGGCGCGCAGGGTGGCGAGCAGGTCGTCGAGGCGCGGCTGCGCAGGACGGCGCCGTACCCGACCTCGATCCGGCGGCGCGAGGCGCGAGGCGAGCTCGGCTGCGGCCGCGCGGACGGAGTCGGTCGGAACCCTGGACCGAGGAGCCCGGCGGCCGCGAGCACGACCACGTCGTCGTCGGCGCAGGGCCGGTCGCAGGGCGTCGACGAGCCGCGAGCACAGCAGCGAGAGTCAGCCGCGGGTCCGGGCCCAGAGCGCCGGGTGACGCGGGCGCACGACGCGGGTCGAGGCCGCGCTGCGATGTCGACGTGCGACGTGGTAGCCGGGCGCCAGCAGCAGCGGCACGATCAGGTCGTCACGGTCGTCGACGACGTCGTCGAGGTAGGGCGGGTGGACGTCGACGTGGGCCTCGCGCACCGTCGACCGCCGGCAGCTCCGCGGCCACGGCCGCGACCAGGGCGGACGATCCGCGCGGCGCCGACGCTCGACCGGGTGCCGTGGGAGCAGAGCACCAGGGCGGTCATCGGACCCCACCGGGTTGAGGGCGTAGCCGCGCTTGACCACGGTCCGGATGCACGTCCGGTGCGCCGATCGCGTCGCGCAGCCGGGCGACTGCGACCTGCGGCGGCGTGCGGGTCGGCGGACTCGCCGGGCAGCACGTCGCAGCAGCTCCTCGCGGGAGACGACCTCGCCCGGCGTGGCGACCGAGCCGGCGCAGGACGGCGAAGCCCGGACGGCGAGAGCGGGAGCACGCGTGGTCGAGGGTCGCGGCGCGGGCGCGCACGTGCAGCACCCCACCCGGGGTCGGCACGCCGGCCTGGCCACCGAGCTCCATGATCACCAGCCGCACCAGCGCGCCCATCCGCGACCGGTCGGGCACCGACCACGTCGCAGACCGCGCGACCCGCAGCGGCTCGGCCGTGACCGGCCCGACCGCGGCGACCAGGAGCCGGCCCGAGGTCGAGACCAGCTGCGGACCACGTCGAGCCGGTCGAGCCGGTCGCAGCTCGGCGAGCCAGGCGGCGGCCCGGGCGCCGAGGTGAACAGGACGGCGTCGAAGCCGCCGGCGCGCGAGGTCCTCGGTCGGTCTCGTGCAGCAGGTCAGGGTCGGGCGGCGGGCCCCAGCGGTAGACCTCCAGGGGCATGACGCTGGCGCCGCCCTCGGTGAGCCGGCGCGTCGAGGCCGTCGTCGCCGGCGCCGTGGCGCTGGACGGCGATCCGCTGCTGGTCGACGCCCTCGGCGAGCAGGAACTCCACGATCTCGGCGGACGGTCTCCGACTCGGCCACCCAGTCGGCCTGCAGCCCGGCCGCCTGGAGGGCGCCGCGGGCCTTGGGCCCGCGGGCGACCAGCCGGACGCCGGCCAGCGCGTTGCACCAGGTCGTCGGCCAGGCCGGCCGCCTCGGCGGTGTCCAGCCAGCCGCGGAAGCCGATCCCGGTGGTCACCACCACCACGTCGACCGGCGTCGGCGATGATCTTCCGGGTCGACTCGAGCAGCTCGTCCTCGTCGACGTGCGGGACCACCCCGAGGGCCGGCGCGACGACGACGTCGGCACCGCGGCGGACGAGCGCGCCGGCGAGCTCGTCGGCCCGACGCTGCGCGGTCACCAGGATCCGGCAGCCGGCGAGGACCGGGGCGAGTTCGGTCACGACGGATCTCCCCGACCTCGACGTGGCCGACCGACTACGCGCGACCGCCCGACGACCAGGACGGCGTACGACCGGGAGCCCGCGATCGGGCTCGGTGAGGCACTCGCCGGTGGCGAGGTCGAAGACCTGCTTGTACATCGGCGAGGCCACGGTGTCGCGATGCCCTCGGCCCGTGCCGACGGTCCCGACGATGCCACGCGCGATCACGTTGGCGTCGGCTGAACGGGTCGCGGTGGCCCGACCGCGCATGCACGGTACCGTCCTCCAGCAGGAACAGCGCGACCTGCTCGCCGCGCGACCAGGACGGCCACGCCGCGCTCGGGGATCAGCTGGTCGACGGTGCAGACGCGGGTCCAGGCTGACGGTCATCGGCGCACCTCCAGGCGTGGGCCGGCGATCAGCGGGTCGCCGCTGCGTGGTCGCCGGCCCCGCTGAGCGCCGCACGCGAGCCCCGGGTCGGCGGTCTCGGCGCGTTGACGAAGGAGACGAACTGCGCCCGCTTCTCCGGGTCGGCCAGGGTCGCCGCCCACTCGTCGACGTAGCTGTCGACGTGGCGCGCCATCGCGGCGTCGAGGTCGGCGCAGATGCCGAGGGAGTCCTCCAGGACCACCTCGGCGATCGCCTCCATGCCGCCCTCGTAGGCCTCGACCCAGGGCGCCGTGCGCTGCAGCCGGTCGGCGGTGCGCACGTAGTACATCAGGAACCGGTCGATCGTCCGGACCAGCGTCTCGGTGTCGAGGTCCTCGGCGAACAGCTGGCGTGCCGCGGGGTGAAGCCGCCGTTGCCGCCGACGTAGAGGTTCCAGCCGTTGTCGGTGGCGATCACGCCGACGTCCTTGCCGCGCGCCTCGGCGCACTCGCGGGCGCAGCCGGAGACGCCGAGCTTGATCTTGTGCGGCGCGCGCAGGCCGCGGTAGCGCAGCTCGAGGGCGATCGCGAGCCCGACCGAGTCCTGCACGCCGTAGCGGCACCAGGTCGAGCCGACGCAGGACTTCACCGTGCGCAGCGACTTGCCGTAGGCGTGCCCGGACTCGAAGCCGGCGTCGACCAGCCGCTGCCAGATCGCGGGCAGCTGCTCGAGCCGGGCACCGAACAGGTCGATCCGCTGACCGCCGGTGATCTTGGTGTAGAGCCCGAAGTCCTCGGCGACCTGACCGATCGCGATCAGGCCCTCCGGGGTGATCTCGCCGCCGGGGATCCGCGGCACGACGGAGTAGGTGCCGTCCTTCTGCAGGTTGGCCATCACGTGGTCGTTGGTGTCCTGCAGCCGGGCCGGGTCGCGGGTCGAGCACGTGCCCGGTGCCGAGGCTGGACAGGATCGAGGCGACCACCGGGCGGCAGATGTCGCAGCCGCGGCCGGCGCCGTGCCGCGCGATGATCTCGCTGAACGTGCCGCAGCCCGTGACCCGGACGACGTCGAAGAGCTGCGCGCGGTGAGCTCGAAGTGCTCGCAAGCGCGTTGCTGACCGTGACGCCGGCACTTCTCCAGCTCGGTGGTGACCAGCTTCTTCACCAGCGGCAGGCAGGAGCCGCAGCTGGTGCCGGCCTTGGTGCAGGCCTTCACCCCGGCGAGGTCGGTGCAGCCCCGCTCGGTGACCGCGCACCGGATGGTGCCGGCGTCGACGTTGTTGCAGGAGCAGACGTTCGCGGCGTCCGGGAAGGCTCGGTCGCGGGAGGCGCTGCCGCGCCCTCGGGGAGCAGCCAGGCGGTCGGGTCGGCGCCGAGCGGCTGCCGAGCATCGGGCGCAGCGAGGCGTAGGCGCTGGCGTCGCCGACGAGCACGCCGCCGAGCAGGGTCTGCGCGTCGTCGGACATGACGAGCTTCTTGTAGACCCCGGCCACCGGGTCGGCGTAGACGACCTCGAGGCGCCGGGCGTCTGCGGCGAACGCGTCGCCGAAGCTGGCCACGTCGACGCCGAGCAGCTTGAGCTTGGTGGAGGTGTCGGCGCCGGGGAAGGTGGCCTCGCCGCCGAGCAGCCGGTCGACGACGACCTCGGCCATCGTGTAGCCGGGGGCGACCAGGCCCCAGGTGCGCCCTGGATGCAGGCGACCTCGCCGACGGCGTAGACGTCGGCGCGCCGACGGTGGCGCAGGCGTCGTCGACGACGACGCCGCCGCGCTCGCCGACCGCCAGGCCGGCCTCGCGGGCGAGCTCGTCGCGCGGACGGACGCCGGTGGCGAAGACGACCAGGTCGACGGGCACGTGCGGTGCCGTCGGCGAAGTCCATCCGGTCACCCGGCCGGTGCTCCCGGCGCGCACCTCGCGCGGTGGCGGTCGCGGTGCGCACCTCGACACCCAGCTTCTCGACCAGCCGGCGCAGCGCCTCGCCGCCGCCCTCGTCGACCTGCAGCGGCATCAGCCGCGGGGCGAACTCCACGACGGTGGTCTCGACGCCCAGCGCGGTCAGGGCGCCGGCGGCCTCCAGGCCGAGCAGGCCGCCGCCGACGACGGCACCCGCGCACCGGGCGCTTGCCCGTTGCGGCTGGTCGCCCAGGCCCGCAGCTCGGAGACGTCGTCGACGGTGCGGTAGACGAAGCAGCCCGGCAGGTCGCTGCCCGGCGACCGGCGGCACGGCGGGGCACGACCCGGTGGCGAGCACGAGGGCGTCGTAGCCGAAGAGCGCGGCCGCGGGCGTGCACCTCGCGGCGCTCGGTGTCGATCCGCGCGCACCGGTGCGTTGGTGTGCAGCCGGACGCCCTCGCGTCGCCACGAGGCTCGGGTCTCGCCGAGCAGCAGGTCCTCGGGGTCGCGGCCGGAGAAGTACGAGGTCAGCGCGACCCGGTCGTACGGCGGCCGGGACTCCTCCGCGAACACGTGCGACGGCCCACTCGCCGGCGGTGTCGCGGTCGGGCAGCGCCTCGACGAGGCGGTGGGCGACCATGCCGCCGCCGACCACGACGCAGTCGCTTCGGCCGGAGTCCAGTCGGATGGGTGTGCGCAGCTCGTCCATGTGCCGGAACCTAGGAGTGACAGCATTTCGCCCGACGGGTCTGGTGTTTCGGTGCGGCAACGTGCTTGCCGGCTTGTGCTACGAACAGGTTGCGGAGTGCTCTCGGCTGCACCGTCGCTGCGTCGTGAGCCAGTCGACCAGGCCGCAGACGATCTCGGTGCAGCCACCGCACCCGGTGGTGGCCCGGGTCGCGGCGGCGACGCTCGTCGGCCGTGCTGGCAGCCCTCGTCCCAGGCGCTGACGATGTCGCCCTTGGTGACGCCGTTGCAGCGGCAGATCGTCGCGTCGGCGGGGATCAGGGTCGGCGAGGCCTCGATCGGGCCGTGCCGCCGCCTCCGCGCGGTCCGGTCGGCGGGCACCAGCAGGGCAGCCGGGTCCGGCGGCAGCGGCGTACGCCGGTCGAAGGCGACCGTCAGCGACGCGGAGACCTGCGGGGCGCCCAGGCAGCTGACGCCGACCAGCCGCTCGCCACGGACGACCACCTCGACGTGGCGGCGCGCCCTGCGCGTCGGCGAGGGTCAGCACCCGGTCGTCGGCGCCGGCGTCTGCCGGCGCGCACGCCCGCTGCGTGACCAGGTCGACGCCGACGGCCTTGAGCCGGACGCCTTCGGGCAGCGCGCTCGGTCGTCGAGCAGCGAGCGGACCGAGCCCCGCCGACGCGCCGCGACCCCGCGTCCAGAGCGGGCGAGCGAGCGAGCCAGCCGCTCGGCCTGGTGCCCAGCCGGGGGCGACCAGCCCGGTGACACCGTCCGGGCGGCTCGGCGCAGTCGCCGATGGCGTGCACCGTCGGGTCGGCCGGGTGACGCGAGGTCGTCGCCCGACCACGACGCCGCGCGCCGGTCGGGAGGCCGGCGTCCGGGCGAGCCAGGGCGATCTCGGGCCGGACCCCGCAGGAGACCAGCAGCAGGTCGGCGGCGACGCACCGAGTCGTCGGTCAGCCGGACGGCGACGAGCTCGCCGTAGGCGCCGATCACCTCGGCCACCGAGGTCGCGGTGAGCACGTCGCACCCCGAGGTCCTCGCAGCTGGCGCGGCCAGCACGTCCGGCCGGGGCCGCGTCGAGCTGGGCGGCCATCAGGTGCCCGTCGAGGTGGACGACGGTGACCGGGACCCCGCGCCGGCGCAGCCCGCAGGCGGCCTCGAGGCCGAGCAGCCCGCCGCCGAGCACGACCGCGTGCGTGGCGTTGACGGCGCGGGCGACGACGTCGCGGCAGTCGTCGAGGGTGCGCAGCACGTGGACGTGCCGCGGCGCGTCCTGCTCCGAGCCCGGGCACCGGCGGGCACGAACGCGCGCGCGCCGGTGGCCAGCACCAGCCGGTCGTAGGTCGAGCGCGGTGCCGTCGTCGAGCTCGCACAGTCCGGTGCCTCGCGGTCGAGGGCGACGACGCGCGACGCCCGCGGCGGACGTCGACCCGCTCGGCGTCGCGCGCGGCAGGCTCAGCGGCGGCGAGGTCGCACCGCCCGGCGAGCACCTCGGAGAGCAGGATCCGGTTGTACGGCTCGTACTCCTCCGCGCCGACCAGGTGGACGTCGAACCGCTGCTCGCGGTCGCGGCGCGACCAGCTCCTCGACGAAGCGGTGCCCGACCATGCCGGCACCGACGACCACGACCTGCTCGCGCCGCTCATGACAGCTCCTCGATCATTCGACGACGGTGGCGGATCGGCCACGGTCGGCCGGGCGACCGAGACCGCGCACACCTTGAACTCCGGCATCCCGGAGACCGGGTCGCACGCGTCGTTGGTGACCGCGTTGACCGACGCCTCGCCGGCCCAGTGGAAGGGCATGAACACGGTGTCGGGACGGATCGAGCCGGTGATCCGGGCCGGCGCCGTCGCCGTGCCCGCGGGAGGAGGTGACCGCGACCGTCGTCGCCGTCGTCGACGTCGAGCCGCTGCGCCAGCTGCGGGTGCAGCTCGACGAAGGCCTGCGGGTGCCGTCCGGTTCAGCGCCGGGACGCGACGGGTCTGGGCGCCGGACTGGTACTGCGCCAGCACCCGGCCGGTGACGAGGTAGACCGGGGCGTCGCGCGCAGGTCGTCGGCCGGACCACCCGGCGCGACCGGCACCATCCGGGCCGGCCGTCGGGGTGGGCGAAGGCGTCGGCGAACAGCCGCGGCGTCGCGGACCGGGGCGACCGGCCAGAACTGCGCGGCTCTCGTCGTCGAGGACCGGCGTGGCTCAGGCCGGAGTAGTCGGCGCGGCCGCCGGCGCTGGCGCGGGCCAGCTCGTCGAAGACGACCGCGGGATCGCGGTCGAGGGGCACCGGACTGCCGAGCCGCTCGGCCAGGTCGGCCAGCACCTCGAGCTCGCTGCGCGCCAGGCCGGCCGGCTCGAGCAGCTGGCGGCGACGCAGCACCCGGCCCTCGAGGCTGGTCATGGTGCCCTCCTCCTCGGCCCACTGGGTCACCGGCAGGACGACGTCGGCGAGCGCCGCGGTCTCGCTCGGCACGACGTCGCAGACCACCAGCAGGTCGAGCTCGCCCAGCCGGCGGCGCACGGCGCCGGCGTCCGGTGCGCTGACCACCGGGTTGCTGCCGTGCACGAACAGGGCGGCACCTCGGTGCCCGAGGCGTGCCGAGCAGCTCGACGGCCGGGACGCCCTTGCCGGGCAGCGAGTCCGGGTCGACCCCCCACACGCCGGCGACGTGCGCGCGGGCGTCGGGGTCGTCGATGTCGCGGTAGCCGGGCAGCTGGTCGGCCTTCTGGCCGTGCTCGCGGCCGCCCTGGCCGTTGCCCTGCCCGGTCAGGCAGCCGTAGCCGCGACGCCGGCCGGCCCGGGCAGGCCGAGCGCGAGCGCGAGGTTGATCGCGGCGGTGACGGTGTCGGTGCCGTCGGTGTGCTGCTCGACGCCGCGGCCGGTGAGCACCATCGCGCCGGCCCCGCCCCGGTGCGGCGCCGCGTCGGCGAGCATCCGGGCCACGGCGCGCAGGTCGTCCTCGGGCACGCCGGTCGTCGCGGCGACCCGCTCGGGCCACCACGGCGGCCACCGAGCGGCGTACGTCGTCCCAGCCGGTCGTCCGGCGCGGCCAGGTAGTCCTCGTCGGCCAGCCCCTCGGCGACGACCAGGTGCAGCAGGCCGAGCAGCAGCGGCAGGTCGGTCCCGGGAGCGGCTGCAGGTGCCGACCCGGCGCCGTCGGCGGTGAGCGCGGCGGTCGCCGAGACGCCGCGGGTCGACGACGACCAGCCCGCCGGCGCCCGGGCGCCGGCCAGGTGCTGGACGAACGGCGGCATCGTGTCGGCGACGTTGCTGCCGAGCAGCAGCACCGCGTCGGCGCGGCCGAGGTCGGCGACCGGGAACGGCAGCCCGCGGTCGATGCCGAAGGCGCGGTTGCCGGCCGCGGCGGCCGAGGACATGCAGAACCGGCCGTTGTAGTCGATGTGCCGGGTCCGCAGCACCACCCGGGCGAACTTGCCGAGCTGGTAGGCCTTCTCGTTGGTCAGCCCGCCGCCGCCGAAGACGCCGACGGCGTCGCGTCCGTGCTCGGTCCTGGATCGCGGCGATCCGGTCGGCGACGAGCGCGAGCGCCTCGTCCCAGCGTGGCCGGGGCCAGCGTCCCGTCGGCGCCGCGCACCAGCGGCGTGGTCAGCCGGTCGGGCGCGGTGCAGCACCTCGGCCGCGGTCCAGCCCTTCTGGCACAGCCCGCCCTGGTTGGTCGGGAAGTCGCGCGGGGCTGCGACCTCCGACCGCGCCCCGGCCGCGCCGCACGGAGCAGCGTCATCGCGCACTGCAGCGCGCAGTAGGGGCAGTGGGTCGCGACCGAGCCGCGAGGTCTCGAGGTCACGTCGCTAGACCCCGACCTTCGCCATCGCGGCGCCGCGGACGCAGGTAGAACGCCCAGGTCACGGCGAGCATCACGACGTACACCCCGACGTAGACGTGCAGCGCCGGGATGATCGAGCCGTGGTGCTCGACCGACCAGCGGAAGGTGCTGCGGCACCAGGAAGCCACCGTAGGCACCGATCGCGGAGATGATGCCGATCGCGGCCGCGGCCCCTGCCGGCGGCGCGGTGGCGTGGTCGGGGCGTGACCTCGCGGCGAAGATCGCCGGGATCATCCGGTACGTCGACCCGTTGCCGACCCCGGTGGCGACGAAGAGCAACATGAACGCCGCGAGGAAGCTGGCGAAGTCGTGGCTCGCTGCACGCGCCGACGACCGCCCACAGCACGCCGGCGCCCATCGCGACGAAGCTGGCCGCGGTCGACCCGCGCGCCGCCGATCCGGTCGCCGAGCCGGCCGCCGACGGGCCGGACCAGCGAGCCGACGAGCGCGCCGAGGAAGGCGTAGTGCGCCACCGTGACCTCGGGGAACTGGGTCTTGATCAGCAGCGGGAAGGCGAACGGCGAAGCCGATGAACGAGCCGAAGGTGCCGATGTAGAGCACCGACATCACCCAGGTCTGGCTGCGCTTGGCCACCGACGGCGCTGGAGGCGAAGTCGGACTTGGCGGTGCTCAGGTTGTCCATGTAGCGCCAGCGCGAGCAAGGCGGCCAGCAGCGCGAGCGGGATCCACATCGGCACCGGCCCGCCACAGGTGCAGGCCGACCACCGGCCGACGACGACCGCGGCGACGACGATCGGGGCCTGGACCACGGCGACACCGATGTTGCCGCCGGCCGCGTTGAGGCCCGAGCGCCCAGCCCTGCTCGCGCTCGGGGAAGAAGTAGGTGATGTTCGTCATCGACGAGGCGAAGTTGCCGCCGCCGACGCCGGCGTCGCGGCGACCAGCAGCAGCAGCCCAGAACGGCGTACCGGGGTTGTTCACCACCACAGGCCAGAGCCCGGCCGCCGGGATCGACGAGCAGCAGGGCGGAGACGACCGTCCAGTTGCGGCCACCGAAGGCCTCGGCACGGCGAAGGTGTAGGGCAGTCGCAGGGTCGCGCCGACCAGCGGTCGGGCACCGCGAGCAGCCAGAACAGTCTGGCGCGACGGTGAACGCGAAGCCGGCCTGCGGCAGGTAGCGTGACCACGATGCTCCACAGCACCCAGACCGAGAAGCCGAGGTGCTCGGCGAGGATCGAGAAGATCAGGTTGCGGCGGGCGACCGTGCGGCCGCTGCCCTCCCAGAACTCGGTCGTCCTCGGGCTCCCAGTGGTGATCCAGCGGCCCGGCGCGCGCTCGCCCCGGGCTGGTGGTGGGGCTCGTCGGCGCCGGTGGTCGGGGCGGTGGTCGGGGCGGTGGTCGTGGCGTCGGCGGTGGTGATGTCGACAGACGGTGGCGATGGGATCGCGGCCATCGGCCCTCCTCGCAGGTGGACCCACTGGTGCGGGTCGGATGCGTGGAGACGCTAGGCAGCCGATGTTTCACAGCACCGCGACCAGCGCTTCGCTGCGGTAACGCTTGTCTCACACCAACAACGTGCGCCGTGTGAGAAGCGGGTGAGCTCGGTCGCGGCACCGGCCTCAGAACAGCGCGGAGGCGAGGTCGCGCCGCGCCTCGCATGCACGCGCGGGTCGTCGTTGCCGACGGCACCGAACAGCCCGATCAGGTGGGTCCGGGCCGCGTCGCGGTCCTTGTCACGCGGTGCGTCCGACGAGCGCCGACCAGCCGGTTGAACGCGTCCTCGACGTGACCTCCGAGCAGGTCGAGGTCGGCGACCAGGGTCTGGGCGTCCACGTCGTCGGGGCTCTCGGCTGCCGCGGTCCGCGCCTGGTTCAGGTCGACCCCTTCGGTGCGCTTGAGCAGCTTGGCCATCGCCAGCCCCGCCGCGGCCTCGGAGTCGGCCGGGTTGGCGTCGACCAGCTTCTGGTACTCCGCGACCGCGCCGGCGATGTCGCCGCGCTCGAGCGCCTCCTGAGCCGGGCAGGTAGCGCGGGTCGAGCTGTTCCTCACCGGTCTCCTCGTCCACCGGACCGTTGCCCGAGCGCGGCTGGTGGCGGCCGGTGAAGCCGCTCGCGGTGAGCTGCTGCAGCACCTGGGTCAGCGCCGCGCGCAGCTCCTCGATCGGGGCCACGTTCTCGAGCAGCGGCATCGGCCGCCCCTGCGCCACGAGCACGACGAGCGGCACCGACGGGATCTGCATCGCCTGCGCGATCTGCGGGCACCGCGTCGATGTCGACGCGTCCCAGCAGGAACCGGCCCTCGAACTCGACCGAGAGGGTCTGCAGGTCGTCCGCCAGCTGCACGCTCTCCGGCGAGCGGCTGGGGCTCTCGAACGCGAGCAGGACCGGGGCGCTCCGGGAGCCCTCCAGCACCTCCTGGAAGTTCTGCTCGGTGAGCTGCTCCGTGTACGCGGCACTCACCGAGGTCGCCACCCCCGGCGGCCGGGGCGACGGGCTGCAGTCCCGAGAGGTCGACGGCACCGGGGCGGGTAAAAGGTTGTTGACTCATGACTCCATCGCTTCAAGCTCGAGCTCGTTCACACACGCGGTCGACCATGACGATACTGAACCCGGTCACCTGACCCATCCGGCAGGGGCGTCGCTTCGAAGAACTGGCGTGAGCGTCCTCCTCGACACCCGGGCTTGGCTGATGCAGAAGAGCGCGCCGCTCACCGTGCACTACGGCCGTGAGCTCCAGGTGGCGGGTCGCGGCCTCCCACGGCCCTCCTGGGTGCGGGTGCCGACGAGGCACGGTCCCGTGCGCTGCCGGCTGCACCGTCCTCCCGGCGACCGACCGCCCGCCGGTCTACGTGCACCTGCACGGTGGGGCGTTCATCATGCGGCACCCCCGGATGGACGACTTCTTCGCCCGCTTCCTGGTCGCGGAGACCGGGATCGCGGTGCTGGCGGTGGACTACGACACCGCCCCTCAGGTGCGCTACCCGGTGGCGCAGGAGGAGGCTCACGACGTCGCGGCGTACGTCGCCGAGCCACGGTGCCGAGCTGGGCCTCGACGGCGATCGGCTCGCGATCGGCGGCTTCAGCGCCGGCGGCAACCTGGCCGCCTCCGCGTGCCTCGCAGGCCCGTGACCTCGGACACCTTCGCGGCCCGCTTCCAGCTGCTCGGCGTCCCGTCCCTCGACCTCGCCGAGAGCTACGCCGACAAGCAGCCCGTGGGCTCGCCCATGCTGGCCGAGGGCATCCATCACCTCGTCCGGGCGACCTACTTCAACGACGCGTCACGCCGCACGGAGCCGTACGCCTCGCCGCTGCGCGCCGAGAGCCTGGCCGGGCTGCCGCCGACGCTGATCGTCACCGGCGGGATGGACCTGCTGAGTCGAGAGGGGCACGCCTATGCCCGGCGACTGGCGGAAGCCGGCGTCACGGTGCAGCACCGGACGCTGCCCCGCGCCGACCACTACTTCCTCAGCAGGGAGAACGTCCGGGTCGAGCTGGGCCTGATGGCCCGCGCCCTCGCCGCTCACCTGGAGTGAGTCGCCAGGACCGGTCAGAACCGGGCGGGCTCACGGTAGACGCCCCACACCTCACGCAGGGCGTCGCAGATCTCCCCGAGCGTCGCCTCGGCGCGGCAGGCGTCCAGCATCGACGGGATCATGTTGCGGTCCTCCTCGGCGGCGCTGAGCATCTCCGCGATGGCGGCATCGACCGTCGCCTGGTCGCGTCCGGACCGTCGATCCGCGAGGATCCGCACCTGCTCGGTCTCCACCTCGTGGGAGACCCGCAGGATCTCGAGCTTGGTGGTCACCGAGTCGTGGTGGCAGTTCACCCCGACGACCTTCTTCTCGCCCTTCTCCAGAGCCACCTGGTAGGCGAACGCCGCCTCTGCGATCTCCGACATGAACCAGCCGTCCTCGATCCCGCGCAGCAGGCCCTGGGTGACCGGGTTGTGGCCGTCGCGCGCTGACTGCGCCAGCTGCTCGGTGTGGTCGTGGCGAAGCTCGGACCCACCCATCTGCAGGATCTTGTCGAAGATCGCGTTGGCCTCGGCCTCGATCTGGTCGGTGAGCGCCTCGACGTAGTAGCTGCCGCCGAGCGGATCGGCGACGTTGACCACGCCGGTCTCCTCCATGATCACCTGCTGGGTGCGCAGCGCGATCTCGGCGGCCTGCTCGCTGGGCAGCGCCAGCGTCTCGTCGAGTGCGTTCGTGTGCAGCGAGTTCGTCCCGCCGAGCACCGCCGCCAGCGCCTCGACCGCGGTGCGGACGACGTTGTTGTAGGGCTGCTGCGCGGTCAGCGAGACCCCGGCGGTCTGGGTGTGGAACCGCATCCACTGGGCCTTCTCGGTCTTCGCGCCGTAGACGTCGCGGACCCACCGGGCCCAGATCCGGCGGGCGGCGCGGAACTTGGCGATCTCCTCGAAGAAGTCGAGGTGGCTGTCGAAGAAGAAGCTCAGGCCGGGAGCGAAGTCGTCGATGTCGAGTCCGCGGGAGAGACCGAGCTCGATGTAGCCGAAGCCGTCGGCCAGGGTGAAGGCGAGCTCCTGCGCGGCCGTCGAACCGGCCTCACGGATGTGGTAGCCCGAGACGCTGAGGGGCTTGTAGGCCGGGATCTTCTCCGCGCAGTACTCCATCAGGTCGCCGATCAGCCGCAGGTGCGGCTCGGGGGCGAACAGCCACTCCTTCTGGGCGATGTACTCCTTGAAGATGTCGGTCTGCAGCGTGCCGTTGAGCTTGCCGATGTCGGCGCCCTGCGCGCTCGGCGGCCACCAGGTACATGCAGAACACGGGTACGGCGGGACCGCTGATCGTCATCGAGGTGGTCACCTCGTCGAGCGAGATCTCATCGAAGAGCACGTCCATGTCGGCCGCGGAGTCGATCGCGACGCCGCAGTGCCCGACCTCGCCGAGGCTCATCGGGTCGTCGGAGTCACGGCCCATCAGGGTCGGCATGTCGAAGGCGACGGACAGCCCGCCGCCGCCGCGACCGAGGATCATCTTGTAGCGCTCGTTGGTCTGCTGGGCGTTGCCGAAGCCGGCGAACTGCCGGATCGTCCAGCTGCGTCCGCGGTAGCCGGTCGCGTAGAGACCGCGGGTGAACGGGAACTCGCCCGGCCACTCGGAGTCCTCGGTGCCGTAGGCCGGCTCCACCTCCATCTGCGAGAGCGTGGTGAAGTCGGCGTCCCGCACTCGCGACGTGGAGTAGCGGTCCTGCCAGCGCTCGCGAGCGCTGCTCGTCGCGGTCGTGCCGTGGTCACCGGAGGTGGAGGTTGTCGAAGCCATGCGATAGATAGTAGGACGTCCTACTAAATATGCCTAGTCCGAGATCCGGAGCCGAGGCATCGCCTCAGAAGTCGCCGGCCGAGTGCCGGATCGGTCGCAGCAGGGCGGAGAGGTCGCCCAGCGCCTTCTCGTCCAGGTCACCGAGCCCGAAATCGGCCCCCACGAGCTCAGCGGTCGCCCGCTCGACCAGCGCGCGACCGCTCTCGGTGATCTCGGCGAGGACGGCCCGACCGTCCCTGGGGTGCCGTCGGCGTACGACGAGCCCGGCCGCCTCCAGCCGGTCCACGATCGAGGTGACCGACGTGGGGTGGACCTGGAGCCGCTCGCCCATCTTCCCCAGCGGCAGCGAGCCGCGCGAGGAGAACCTGAGCAGCACCAGCGCCTCGTAGCGGGCGAAGGTCAGGCCGAGGGGCTTCAGCAGGGCGTCCAGCCGACCGATGAGCAGCTGCTGGACGCGCATCAGGGAGGTGACCGCGTGCATCTGCGGCACGCCGTCCCAGTGCTGGGCCCACTGCCGCGCGGCCTCGTCGATCGGGTCGAACGCCAGACCGTCGCGCGTCTCCATGGCCGAGACCCTACCGAGACCCGGTCACCTCCCCCGCGCGGCTCGCACCCGGCCGCAGTAGTCTCCCCCGCAAGCCCAACGGAGCCACCGAGGAGAGCCGTGCCCGCGAACAAGGTCGACGTCCAGCCGCTGCGAAAGGTCCTGGTCGCCAACCGCGGCGAGATCGCCGTCCGCGTCATCCGCGCCTGCAAGGACGCCGGCATCGGCTCCGTGGCGGTGTACGCCGAGCCCGACCGGGACGCACTGTTCGTCCGCCTCGCCGACGAGGCGCACTCCCTCGACGGCGCCACCCCGGCCGACTCCTACCTCGACATCGACAAGATCGTCGCCGCGGCCCACGAAGTCCGGCGCCGACTCCGTCCACCCCGGCTACGGCTTCCTCGCCGAGAACCGGGACTTCGCCCAGGCGGTGATCGACGCCGGCCTCGTCTGGATCGGGCCGCCGCCCGAGGCGATCGAGAGCCTCGGCGACAAGGTCAAGGCCCGCCACATCGCCGAGAAGGTCGGGGCCCCGCTCGTCGCCGGCACCAAGGACCCGGTCGAGAACGCCGAGGAGGTCGAGAAGTTCGCTGACGAGAACGGCCTGCCGATCGCGATCAAGGCGGCGTTCGGCGGTGGCGGTCGCGGCCTCAAGGTCGCTCGCAAGCGCGAGGAGGTCGCCGAGATGTTCGAGTCGGCGGTGCGGGAGGCCAAGAGCGCGTTCGGCCGGGGCGAGTGCTTCGTGGAGAAGTACCTCGACAAGCCGCGGCACGTCGAGACCCAGTGCCTGGCCGACCAGCACGGCAACGTCGTGGTGATCTCCACCCGTGACTGCTCGCTGCAGCGCCGCCACCAGAAGCTGGTCGAGGAGGCGCCCGCGCCGTTCCTGACCGAGGACCAGGTGCGCACGCTCTACGACTCGTCCAAGGCGATCCTGCGAGAGGCGAGCTACGTCGGCGCCGGGACGTGTGAGTTCCTCGTCGGCCAGGACGGCACGATCTCCTTCCTCGAGGTGAACACCCGCCTCCAGGTCGAGCACTGCGTCTCCGAGGAGGTCACCGGGATCGACCTCGTCCGGGAGATGTTCCGGGTCGCCGCCGGTGAGGAGATCGGCTACGACGACCCCCAGGTGGTCGGGCACTCCATCGAGTTCCGCATCAACGCCGAGGACGGCGGCGCCAACTTCATGCCCGCCCCCGGCACGCTCTCGAAGTGGGCTCCGCCGTCCGGCCCCGGCATCCGCCTCGACGGTGGCTACGAGGAGGGCGAGACCATCCCCGGCGCGTTCGACTCGCTCATCGCCAAGCTGATCGTCTCGGGACGCGACCGCACCCAGGCCCTGGAGCGCTCCCGTCGCGCGCTCTCGGAGTTCGTCGTGGACGGCATGCCGACCGTGATCCCGTTCCACCTGACCGTGGTCAGCGATCCGGCCTTCATCGGCACTCCCGTGGAGGAGCCCGAGGAGTTCGGTGTCTACACCTCCTGGATCGAGACCGAGTTCGACAACCAGATCACGCCGTACGGCGGCGACTCCGCCGAGGCCGGCGAGCCCGAGGAGCGCACCAGGGTGACCGTCGAGGTCGGTGGCCGGCGCCTCGAGGTGGTGCTGCCGGCAGGCCTGGCCTCCCTCGGCGGCGCTGCCGCTGGCGGTGCGAGGAAGCCGAAGCGCTCAGCCGGCAAGAAGGCCGGCGCCGCTGCCTCCGGCGACTCCGTCGCCTCACCGATGCAGGGCACGATCGTCAAGGTCGCCGTCGAGGAGGGCGCGACCGTCGAGCAGGGTGACGTGATCGTCGTGCTCGAGGCCATGAAGATGGAGCAGCCGCTCAAGGCACACAAGGGCGGCGTCATCTCGGGCCTCGCGGCCGAGGTCGGCACGGGCGTCACCAACGGCGAGGTCATCTGCGAGATCAAGGACGCCGAGTAGCCGGCCACGCAGCACCGCGTCTCGGGACCGTCGGCTTCACACCGACCGGACAGCGTGGGCCACGATGCCGAGCAGGGCGCACAGCCCGAGGGTCCGCAGCGGGCTCCACCCCCTGGCGAAGATGACCACCAGAGCGACTCCGGTGATGGCGAAGGCGACCGGGTCCCAGCTCGACAGGACCGGGAGGTCCAGCTCGAGCGGACCTGAGGACAGGCGGCGGTTCTCCTCGAACAGGGCGTGCAGCGAGAAGAACAGCGCCAGGTTGGCGATCACCCCGACCACGGCCGCGGTGATCCCGGTCAGGGCGGCGCTCAGGTGCTGGTTGCTGCGCAGCCGCTCGACGTACGGCGCGCCCAGCAGCACGAACAGGAAGCACGGCACGAAGGTGACCCAGGTCGTCAGCAGCGAGGCCAGGAGTGCGGCGACCCAGGGGTCGAGGCTGCCCGGATCGCGATAGGCGCCGACGAAGGCGACGAACTGCACCACCATGATCAGCGGACCGGGCGTGGTCTCGGCCAGCGCCAGGCCCGCGGACCATCTCACCGGGTGCCAGCCAGCCGAAGACATCGACGGCCTGGTGGGCGACGTAGGCCAGGACGGCGTACGCGCCCCCGAAGGTGACCACCGCGGCACCGGAGAAGAACAGCCCCTGGTCGACGAACACCTCGGTGGAGTCGATGAGCACCGCGGCTGCGGCGATCGGAGCCGACCACAGGGCGAGCCCGATCCCGACGATGGTCAGCGACCGTCGTCGCGACGGCGGATCGGAGTGCAGCGCGTCATCACTGATCAGCGGGGCGGGTCCGTCCTCGGCTCCGTGCGTCGTCGGCCCGCGACATCGCGTGACGACGCCGACCGGTCGCCCAGCCGATCACCGCGGCGGCCGCGACCACCAGGGGGAACGGAACGCCGAACACGGTCAGGGCGACGAAGGAGCCGACGGCGAGCGCGACCAGCGTCCGGTGCGCCAGTGCCCGTTTCGCCACCCGGCGCACCGCCTGCACGACGATGGCGATCACGGCCGGGGCCAGTCCGGCGAAGACCGCCGAGACGGCACCTGTCTCTCCGAACGCCACGTAGATCGCCGAGAGGACCAGCAGGGCGAGCGCCCCGGGGAGCACGAACAGCCCGCCGGCGATCAGGCCGCCGCGGGTGCCGTTGAGCAGCCAGCCGGTGTAGATCGCCAGCTGCTGGGCCTCCGGACCGGGCAGCAGCATGCAGTAGTTCAGGGCATGCAGAAAGCGCTGCTGGCCGATCCAGCGCTTCTCCTCGACCAGCTTGTGCTGCATCACGGCGATCTGCCCCGCCGGTCCGCCGAAGGTCTGGAGCGAGATCGCGAACCAGGCACGCGTGGCCTCGGCGAGCGGGATCACGTCGCCGCCGGCAGACGGGTGCGCGTCCTCCGCACCCGGCGGCGGGCGCTCGGGGCTGGTCATGACGGCCCCTCCCTGGAGCATGCGGCGATGGCACGTAGCGTAAGGGCCCGTTCGAGACCCCCTCGCTCAGGTGGCTGCCACCGTCTGCGTCCCCACAGCTCCTCGCGAGGCCCTCAGGGCAGCCCGGGGTGCTTCCTGGCCAGGAGCGGCGTCAGCACGCGCTTGGGCATCAGGTGTCCCAGGGCGGCGCCCGCCCGGTTCGCCAGTCCCGGGATGACGACCGCAGTGCCCTTCTCCAGTCCGTCGACCGCAGCCGTGGCGACGTCGCGGGCTCGGACCCACAGAAAGCCGGGGAGCGCGTCGTCGGCCTGCTCCTTGGTGAAGCCGGCCGCCTCACCGAAGCCGGTGGCCACCGGCCCGGGACACAGCACCGTCGCCGTCACCCCGGTGCCCTTGAGCTCGGCGGCCAGGCTGCGGGTGTAGGACAGCACGAACGACTTGGCCGCGCCGTACGCCGCCTGACCGGGCAGCGGCTGGAAGGCGGCCGTGGAGGCGACGTTGAGCACCGCGCCGCTCCGCCGCTCGACCATGTCCGGGAGGAACCGGCTGCACAGGTCGACCACCGCGGCCACGTCCACCTCCACCAGTCTGAGCTCCTCCTCGGGCTCGCTGCGGTGGACCGGTCCGAGCGTGGAGAAGCCCGCGTTGTTGACCAGGACCCGGGGCGAGAGCCCGCGGTCGCGGAGGTCCAGGGCCAGCTGTGCTCGCGCGTCGCGGTCGGCCAGGTCGACCGCGAAGACGTGTGCCGGGGTCGTCAGACCCTCGGCGAGAAGCGCCAGCCGCTCGGCCGAGCGGGCGACCAGCACCAGCTCGTGGCCACGGCGGGAGAGCTCGCGCGAGATCTCCTCGCCGATCCCGCTGGAAGCGCCTGTGACCAGGGCCACACCGCCGTTTTCCCGGGTCCGAACTGTCATGCTCCGAAACATAACGGTCACCCGTTCGAGGCCTTACCGGCGAGTACCGGAGATCTCTGTCACCACCAGGTTAAAAACGTGAGGAGGATTTCAGGTTCACCCCTGAACATGATGTACTCCTCATATGACTCAGGTACCCCCGACCACCTTGACCCACGACTCGAACAACCCCGGTGAGACCCCCGGGCGCGGCCAGTCCCTGGCCGAGCGGCTCAGCCAGGGCGAAGAGTTCGCAGTGACCTTCGGAGGCCAGGGCGCCGACTGGTTCGCCACCTTGTCCGAGCTCGTCGACCGAGCACGCTGACGCCGCCCGGGTGGCCGCCCTCGTCGAGGAGTCCGAGCGCCTCGTCGCGCCGGTCGCGAGCCAGCTCGCGGCCGCCCTGCCACTCCCCTTCACCCCGCACACCTGGCTCGACGCCGAGACCAAGCCGCAGCAGTCCGACACGCTCGACGCTGCGCTGGCCATGCCCGGCGTGCTCCTCACCCAGCTGACCACCCTGGACCTGCTCGCCGCCGAGGGGCTGGACCTGACCCAGGTCGCTCCGGTGTCCTCGATCGGACACTCCCAGGGCATCATCGGCGTCGCGGCCTTCGCCGGACGCCGCGAGAACCCCGGCCAGGCCGAGGACAGCAGCGACGTCCGACTGATGGCGATCGCCCGCCTGATCGGTGCCGCGGCCGCGATCGTGGGCCGCCGCGCCGGACTCGTCCCGCACGGCGAGGACTCCCCGATGCTGGCGATCAGCGGCGCCACCCTGACCGAGGTCCGCGAGCTGGTCGAGGCTGTCTCCGACGACTCCGACCAGGCCACCGTCGCCGCGATCAACGGACCTCGACGCGTCGTCGTCAGCGGCACGCCCGCCGTCCTGCGCCGCCTGCGCAGCGCCATCGACAAGCGCAGCGCCGCCGAGGCTGCCGAGATCGAGGCCAAGGTCCGTGGCGGACGCGCGTTCAAGCCCTCCGTCGAGTCGGTGCCCGTCGCCCTCGGCTTCCATCACCCCGCTCTCGCCCCCGCGGTGGCCATGGCCCGCGACTGGGCCGAGGCCTGTGGCCTCGACACCGAGCTCACCGAGCACCTCGCCCACGCGATCTGCCTCGAGACCGTCGACTGGCCGCGCGAGCTCGAGGACGCCGTCGGCCCCGAGACCCGCTGGGTCCTCGACCTCGGACCTGCCGAGCTCTCCGCGAACATGACCGGCCGCGCCCTCCGCGGCCGAGGCGTGACCACCCTGCCGGCAGCCACGGCCACCGGTCGCGACCTGATCTTCACCCCGGGTGCGACCGTGCCGACCGCTGCCGACTGGTCGATCCACGCTCCTCGCCTGATCGACCGCGGCGACGGCGCCCCGGTCGTGGACACCGCGTTCACCCGCCTCACCGGCAAGTCGCCCATCCTGCTCGCCGGGATGACGCCCACCACCGTCGACCCCGAGATCGTGGCAGCTGCCGCCAACGCCGGCCACTGGGCCGAGCTCGCCGGCGGCGGCCAGGTGACCGAGCACATCTTCGCCCGCAACATCGCCAAGCTCTCCGACCTGCTCGACGAAGGCGCCACCGCGCAGTTCAACACGCTGTTCCTCGACCCCTACCTGTGGAAGATGCAGGTGGGTGGCCAGCGCCTGGTCCAGAAGGCCCGTCAGTCGGGCGCACCGCTCGACGGCCTGGTGATCAGCGCCGGCATCCCCGAGGTCGAGGACGCCGTCTCGATCATCGAGGACCTGCACGAGTCCGGGATCAGCCATGTCGTGTTCAAGCCGGGCACCGTCAAGCAGATCCGCCAGGTGCTCGCGATCGCTCGCGAGGTCGACACCCAGGTGATCGCGCACATCGAGGGCGGCGTCGCCGGAGGCCACCACTCGTGGGAGGACCTCGACGAGCTGCTGCTCGCGACGTACCCGGCGCTTCGGTCGGTCGAGAACCTGGTCGTCTGCGTCGGCGGCGGCATCGGTACGCCGGACCGCGCGGTCGACTACCTCACCGGCGAGTGGGCCACCGCCCACGGTGAAGCGGCCATGCCGGTCGACGGCGTGCTCATCGGCACGGCGGCGATGGCCGCCAAGGAGGCCACCACCTCCCCCGCGGTGAAGCAGCTGCTCGTCGAGACCCCCGGGGTCTCGACCTCGGTCAACGGCGGATGGGTGGGCGCCGGTCGCAGTGCCGGCAACGTGACCTCCGGTCGCAGCCAGCTCGGCGCGGACATCCACGAGATCGACAACGCGGCATCGCGCTGCGGCCGCATGCTCGACGAGGTGGCCGGAGACGCGGACGCCGCGCTGGCCCGCAAGGACGAGCTCGTCGCAGCCATGGCCCAGACCTGCAAGCCGTACTTCGGCGACGTCGGGACGATGACCTACGAGCAGTGGCTGCGTCGCTACGTCGAGCTGGGCGACCCCGGCCACGCCGCGATGACCGGCGAGGGCTCGGCCACCTGGCTGGACATCACCTTCCGCAACCGGTTCGAGGAGATGTTCGACCGGACCCTGGCTCGCGTGCACCCGAGCACCTCGGGTCCCGATCGATCGCCTCGACGTGGACCTGGAGTACCCCACCCCCGCCATCGACACCCTCGTCGCGACGTACCCCGAGGCCCTCGGCTGCCTGCTGCACCCCGCCGACGTGCTGCTCTTCCTGGAGATCTGCCGTCGTCCGGGCAAGCCGGTCAACTTCGTGCCCGTCATCGACGGCGACGTACGTCGCTGGTGGCGCTCTGACTCGCTGTGGCAGGCCCACGACGCGTCCTACGACGCCGACGCGGTCATCGTGATCCCCGGGCCCGTGGCCGTCGGTGGCATCACCGTCGTCGACGAGCCGGTCGCCGACCTGCTCGACCGCTTCGAGGCCGCCATCGTCACCAGCCTCCAGGCTGACCAGTCCCCCGTGCTCCCGGCCGCCAGCCGCAGCACGTCGGAGCCGGCACCACCGCTCTCGACGCCGCCAAGGCCTCCGCGGACGTGGTGTGGGCCGGCCGCGTCGTCCGCAACCCGCTCCACCGTCTCGAGGGCACCTCCGCCGAGCTCGTCGCGAACAGTGACGGCGAGTCCGCGGTCCTGCGCGTGCCGCTGACCCGCGGCAGCCTGGAGCTGCACGTCGACCTGTCCGGTGTCGCGGCAGGTCTCCTGCCGGTGATCTCCGCCAGCTCCGCCGCCGAGGCGATGGGCGCCCTGTTGACGCTCACCGCGGGCGGCACCCTGCCGGAGGTCGTCGACGGCACGGCCGTGACGACCACCACCTGGACCACCGACCTGGTCGCCGACCACATCGGCGTCACCAGCCCGACCCGTACGCGTCGCGGCGACGCCGTCGCGGACCCGCAGAACCAGGCGGTCCCGGACGCACTCGTCGGCCTCGCGTGGCCGGCCGTGTTCGCCACCATCGGTGCGGTCGAGGGGCTGCTGGACCTGGTGCACCTCGACCACCGCATCGACCTCGCGCACAAGCTCACCGAGCTGACCGCGGGCGCCGAGCTGACCATCGCCGCCACCCGCGGCGGCGTGTCCGACACGACGGCCGGTCAGGTGATCGCCGTCGACGTGAGGATCACCACGGCGGGCGAGGAGGGCGAGACCCTGGTCGCGACCCTGAACGAGCGCTTCATGGTCCGTGGCCGCGTGGGAGAGGCCGAGCTGGTCGCCCCCGCACCCTTCGCCCCGGACGCGGAGGACAAGCCCCGTGCGCGTCTCGACCGCTTCACGGTGACCGCGCCGCAGCACATGGGCGGCTTCGCTGCCGTCAGCGGCGACCACAACCCGCTGCACACCGACCTGCCGGCAGCCCGCCTCGCCGGCTTCGACGGGCCGATCGTGCACGGCATGTGGCTCTCGGCGGTCGCCCAGCGCGCCGCCGCGGCCGTGGGCGCCACGCACAACCCGAGGTCCGTACGCAGCTGGCTGACCCGCTGGGTCTCGCCGCTGCTGCCCGGCGCCACCGTCGAGGTCACTGTCGAGCGCACCGGTGTCATCGGGGGAGACACCGTCCTCGAGGTGACCTGCCGTGCGGACGGCGAGCTCGCGATGGTCGCCGAGGCCGTCGTCGCCGCACCCCGGACGGCGTACGCCTTCCCGGGGCAGGGAATCCAGAGCCAGGGGATGGGCCTGGAGGCCCGCAGCCGCTCCGCGGCTGCCCGCAAGGTCTGGGACCGTGCCGACCGGCACACCCGGAGCGCGCTCGGCTTCTCGATCCTCGCGGTCGTCCGGGACAACCCGACCGAGCTGTGGGCCGACAGCGAGCTGCACCGTCACCCCGACGGCGTGCTGTTCCTGACCCAGTTCACCCAGGTGGCCATGGCCACGCTCGCCGTCGCACAGGTCGCCGAGATGCGTGAGGCCGGCGTCTTCGTCGAGGACGCGCTGACCTGCGGTCACTCCGTCGGTGAGTACAACGCACTCGCTGCCGTCACCGGCATCCTGCCTCTCGAGGCGCTGCTGGAGATCGTCTTCCGTCGCGGCATGGCCATGCACCACCTGGTCGCCCGTGACGCCAAGGGCCGCAGCAACTACCGCCTCGCGGCGATCCGTCCCTCGCAGGCCGACCTCGCCGACGACGACGTCGCCGGCTTCGTGGCCGGGCTCTCCGAGAGCACCGGCGAGTTCATCCAGATCGTCAACTACAACCTGCGTGGCTCGCAGTACGCCATCGCCGGCACGGTCGCCGGCCTGGAGGCCCTCGAGACCGCCATCGAGGAGCGCCGGGCTCGCGTCAGCGGCAAGCCCGCGTTCATCCTGGTGCCTGGCATCGACGTGCCGTTCCACTCCTCGGAGCTGCACGCCGGCGTCGACGACTTCCGTGGGCGTCTCGACGACCTGCTCCCCGAGCAGATCGACATCAGCGTGCTGATCGGCCGCTACATCCCGAACCTGGTCCCGCGGCTGTTCACCCTCGACCGCAGCTACGTCACCGAGGTCCGCGACCTGGTCGACTCCCCCATCCTCGCGGACGTGCTCGCGGACTGGACGACCTGGGAGGCCGACCCGGCCCGCCTGGGCCGGGTGCTGCTCATCGAGCTCCTCGCCTGGCAGTTCGCCAGCCCGGTGCGCTGGATCGAGACCCAGGACCTGCTCTTCGGCTCCCCCGACTCCGCGGTCGCGGACGGCGGCGGGCTCGGCATCGAGCAGTTCGTCGAGGTCGGTGTCGCCAACGCACCCACCCTGGCGAACCTGGCCACGCAGACCACCAAGCTGGCCTCCTACGACGGGGTCGCCCCGCGGATCGTGAACTCCTCGCGGGACGCAGCCGTGGTCTTCGCCACCGACACCCCGATGGTCGACGACGAGCCGGAGCCGGAGACGGCACCGCAGTCCGGTCCCGAGACGGTCGAGGCGCCTGCCGCCGCTGCCGCCCCCGTGGCCGCGTCTCCGGTCGCTGCTGCCGGAGCCGAGCGTCCCGCGGACCTCGCGTTCACGGCCGCAGACGCGACCCGCACGCTGACCGCACTGCGCACCAAGGTGCGTCCCGAGCAGATCGGCGCCGCCGACACGATCGAGGCGCTGTGTGACGGCGTCTCCTCGCGGCGCAACCAGCTGCTGGTCGACCTCGGCGCCGAGCTCGGTCTCGGTGCCATCGACGGCGCCGCCGAGGCGGAGTGGAAGGCGCTCGGCGTCACCGTGACCAAGCTGGCCCGCACCTACTCCGCCTTCGGGCCGGTGCTGACCGAAGCGGTCAGCGAGCAGCTGCGCAAGTTCGCCGGGGCGGCAGGCAGCAAGCCCGCTGCCATCGCCGACCGGGTGCGCGACACCTGGCAGCTCGGGCCCGGCTGGGTCACGCACGTCTCGGCCGAGCTCGCTGCCGGACTGCGCGACGGCTCCTCGACCCGTGGCGGGTCCCTCGGCTACGACATGGACCTCAGTGACCTGGGTCAGGTCGTCGACCACGCGGTCCAGGCCGTGGGTGCTGCTCACGGCGTGGCCGTGGGGATGCCCGCCGCAGGCGGAGGAGAGGGTGGCACGGTCGACGCCGCTGCCCTGGGTGAGCTGACCTCCTCGATCACCGGCCCCGACGGGGTGCTCGCCTCCACGGCTCGCCACCTCCTGGGCCAGCTCGGACTGCACGAGCCGGCACCTGAGGACACCGACGACCTCGACGCCGAGCTGGTGCGCCTGGTCGAGAGCGAGCTCGGGTCCGACTGGGCCCGCAAGGTCTCGCCGTCCTTCGACGCCCGACGCGCGGTCCTCCTCGACGACCGCTGGTCCTCGGTGCGCGAGGACTTCGCCCGCGTGTGGATCGGTGACGAGACGGCACGGGCACGCAGCTTCGTGGGTCTCGACGACGCCGCTCGCACCCAGGCCGCCTGGTGGCTGGACCGCGCACGTCGCGAGAAGCGCACCGACGTGGCCTCGTTCTACGACGACGCCATCTCCGGCGCCGACGGCTCGCGTGAGTGGGCTGACGAGGTCGCGGTGGTGACGGGTGCCGCTCCGGGCTCGATCGCCGGAGCGGTGGTGGCCGACCTGCTGCGCGGTGGCGCCACGGTCGTGGCCACCACCTCGCGCCTGGACAAGGCCAGGCTCGCGTTCTTCCGCCAGCTCTACCGCGACCACGCCTCGAACGGCGCCGCACTGTGGGTGCTGCCGGCCAACCTGGCCTCCTACGCCGACGTCGACGCCCTCGTCGAGTGGATCTCCTCCCCCGTGACGGAGTCCGCCGGCGGTCAGCGCACCGAGCTCCGGCCCGGGCTCTCACCGACCCTGGTGTTCCCCTTCGCCGCCCCGGCGGTCCAGGGCACCGCGGCCGACGCCGGCGCGCGCGCCGAGGTCGAGTTCCGGGTCCTGCTCTGGGGGGTCGAGCGCCTGGTCACCGGCCTCGCCGCCCAGGGTGCCGACTACAAGATCGGCCAGCGCGTGCACGTGGTGCTGCCCGGATCCCCGAACCGTGGTCGCTTCGGTGGCGACGGCGCCTACGGCGAGGCCAAGGCAGCGTTCGACGCGTTCGTCCAGCGCTGGCAGGCCGAGCAGGACTGGGCGCAGCGCGTCTCCCTGGTGCACGCCCACATCGGGTGGGTGCGCGGCACCGGCCTGATGGGTCACAACGACCCGCTGGTCGAGGCCGTCACCGCGGCAGGGGTCCGCACCTGGTCCCCGGACGAGATGGCCTCCGAGCTGCTCGAGCAGTGCCGGCCCGAGGCCCGCAAGGCCGCCGCGATCGCTCCGATCGTGACCGACCTGACCGGCGGTCTCGGCGAGGCCGACCTGGACCTCGCCGCTCTGGGACGCGAGGCGAGAGAGGCTGCCGAGGCGGCCGCGACCGACCTCGGCAGCCGACAGCGACCCGGCCCTGCAGGCACTGACCCACCCCGCCGGGTGGGGCACCGAGCAGCCCACGATGGCCTGGCCCAAGGTCAAGACCGCCCTCGAGGACATGATCGTCATCGTGGGTGCCGGTGAGGTCGGCCCCGTCGGGTCGTCCCGCACCCGCTTCGAGATGGAGGTCGAGGACCACCTGTCCCCGGCCGGCGTGATCGAGCTGGCGTGGACCACCGGGCTCATCGTCTGGGAGAACCAGCCGGTCGCCGGCTGGCACGACGCGAGCAGCGGCGAGCGGCTCACCGAGGCCGAGGTCGTCGAGAAGTTCGGCGAGCAGATCGAGAGCAGCGTCGGCATCCGCAGCTACCGCGACGACGGCTCGCTGATCGAGGGCACCGCGCCCCTGATGGTCTCGGTCTTCCTCGAGCAGGACACCTCGTTCGTCGTACGCACCAAGGCCGAGGCCGACGCGATGGTCGAGGCGGCTCCCAAGCACACCCGCATCGCCCCCACCGAGGACGGCGACTGGCTGGTCACCCGCCTGGCGGGCAGCGAGATCCGGGTGCCGCGCAGGTTCAAGCTCTCGCGCTTCATCGGCGCCCAGATCCCCGACGGCTTCGACGCCTCGGTCTGGGGCCTGGGCGCGATGACCGAGTCGGTGGACCGGTTGGCCGCCTGGAACCTGGTGGCGACCGTCGATGCGTTCATCTCCTCGGGCTTCGAGCCCGCCGAGCTGCTGCGCTGGATCCACCCGACCCGGTTCGCCAACACCCAGGGCACCGGTATCGGCGGCATGCAGTCCACCCGCCGGATGTACGTCGACGCGCTGCTCGGTGAGCAGCCTCCGAACGACGTCCTGCAGGAGGCCCTGCCGAACGTGATCGCGGCGCACACCGTGCAGTCCTACCTCGGTGGGTACGGCTCGATGGTGCACCCGGTCGCCGCCTGTGCGACGGCCGCGGTCAGCGTCGAGGAGGGCGTGGACAAGATCCGTCTGGACAAGGCCAGCGTGGTCGTCACCGGCGGCTTCGACGACCTCGGCATCGAGGGCATCGTCGGCTTCGGCAACATGAGCGCCACCGCCGACAGTGCGGAGATGCTCTCCAAGGGCATCGACGAGCGTCACGTCTCCCGTCCCAACGACCGTCGCCGAGGCGGCTTCGTCGAGGGACAGGGCGGTGGCACCGTGGTGCTGGCGCGAGGTGACGTGGCGGCCGAGATGGGTCTGCCCGTGCTCGGCGTCGTGGCCTACGCCGGCTCCTTCGCCGACGGCATCCACACCTCGATCCCCGCTCCGGGGATCGGCGCCCTGGGCGCCGGCATCGGTGGGGTCGACTCGCCGCTGGCCAAGGGCCTGGCCTCGCTCGGACTGGGCGCCGACGACGTCGCGGTGGTCTCCAAGCACGACACCTCCACCGCCGCCAACGACCCCAACGAGTCGCAGCTGCACGAGAAGCTCGCCAAGGCGCTGGGCCGCACCGAGGGCTCGCCGCTGTACGTGATCAGTCAGAAGTCGTTGACCGGTCACGCCAAGGGCGGCGCCGCCGCGTTCCAGATGATCGGGCTGTGCCAGGTGCTCGCCACCGGCACGATCCCGCCGAACCGCGGGCTCGACTGTGTGGACGAGGCGCTGTCGGTCAACGAGCACCTGGTCTGGCTGCGTCAGTCGCTGCAGACCGGTCCGCTGCGCGCGGGGCTGCTCACCAGCCTCGGCTTCGGGCACGTGTCGGCGATGGTCGCGGTGGCGCACCCCGGTGCGTTCGCTGCGGCACTGTCCCCGGCTCAGCGCAAGACCTGGCTGAAGGCGGCCACGGCCCGGCTTGTCGCCGGCGAGGCGCGTCGACTCGACGCGATGTGTGGCGGCGACCCGCTGTACAAGAAGCCCGAGCAGCGCCGGTTCGCCGACGCCTCGCTGGCCAGCACCAAGGCCGACGAGAGCGCCATGCTGATCGACCCGGAGGCACGGCTCGGTGCCGGGGGCTTCTACGACCAGATGCCTCGATGACCGTTCCCCCGTCGGAGTCGGGGCCCAGCCAGCTGGGTCCCGACTCCCTCGTGGGGCACGTCGGCGTCGGGGTGGACATCGTGGGCATCTCCGCGTTCGCCGAGCAGCTCCAGGCGCCCGGCACGCGGTTCTCCAGGGTGTTCACGCCCGGTGAGCTGCGGGCCGCGCGCACCGGCGACCACGACCACGAGGCGCAGAGCCTCGCGGCACGCTGGGCGGCCAAGGAGGCCGTGATCAAGGCCTGGTCGAGCACCTGCTTCGGCCGTCCCGAGGTGATCGATCCCGAGCACGTGGACCTTCGTGAGATCGAGGTCCGGACCGACTCCTGGGGTCGGCCCGCGATCCGGCTGCACGGCGCCATCGCCGAGGCCATGGCCGACTACGGGGTGCTGGTCTCGCTCTCACACGACCCCGATGCCGACGTGGCGATCGCCTACGTCGTACTCCAGCATCCGGCGGAGGAACCGCGACCGGGCGCCTAGGCCACGCCGGGAGATCGCTTCTTCGCGGCGGCGGACTCGGCAGTCGTCAGGTAGCCGGTGAGCATCGTCTTGAGCTGTACGACGGCATCGGGATGGGACTGCCCGTCGCGGATGGAGAAGTTCAGCATCGAGTAGGTGACGTGCACCAGCACCTCCGCCATCACCTGCCGCTGCGCGACCTTCGAGCCGGGCGTCAGCGGCGCCAGCAGACGGGTCACCTGGGTGGCCAGCTCACGCTCGTGCTCGGCGGCGATGGCCCGCGTCGGCGGCGTGGCCTGCATCGCCAGCCAGACCGCGCGCCTGGACGGGTCGGTGCGCCAGAGCGCCGCGAGGTGGTCCAGCAGCTTCTCCAGCAGCTCGGCCCAGTCGAGGCTGGGGATCTCGGTGGCGAACGTGGTCAGCTCGTTCTGCACGTTGACCGTGTCGAGCCGGTCGAGCTCGCAGATGATGGCGTACTTGTTGCCGAAGAACTGGTAGAGCGACCCGATCGGAACGCCCGCCCGTAGGGCCACCTGCTCGGAGGTGAACGCCTCGAAGCCGACCTCGACCAGCAGTGCGCGCGCGGCTCGCAGGATGTCGTCGAAGCGACGCCGGCTGCGCTCCTGGGACGGACGGCGGCGCGGCAGGAACTCCGCGGGGTCGTGCGTCTGGATGCTCATGCGCTCAGGTTACTTGAGGTTAGTCTCGGATTCTCGTCCAGCGAGTCGTCCACCGGCTCGTTCCCGCGGCGCACGGGGGTCCTCCGTCGTCACACTGCCCAGGTCGACCGGCTCCTACGCAGGCGGCTGCCGGCGCGCGTCCGCACTGCCGTGCCGAACTGCGAGACGCACCACCCAGTAGAGGCCGAGCACGATGAGCACCACCAGCCCGAGCATCAGCAGCGCCATCACGACCATCGCCAGTCCCATGTCCATGCGGCGAACCTACCGAGCGGACGGAAGCACGCGAGCATCCGATCGGCGGCCTCGCCGGTGCGCTCGTCCTTCGAGACGCCGCACGACGGTGCCCACGCGCGCCGACCCACCACTAATCTCTTGTCATGTTCTCCAAGATCCTGGTAGCCAACCGCGGCGAGATCGCGATCCGGGCGTGCCGCGCCGCCACCGAGCTCGGGGCCCGGACCGTCGCCGTCTTCCCCTACGAGGATCGCTGGTCCGAGCACCGGATGAAGGCCGACGAGGCCTACGAGATCGGCGAGCGCGGCCACCCGGTCCGCGCCTACCTCGACCCGGAGGCCATCGTCGAGGTCGCGGTGAGGTCGGGGGCCGACGCGGTCTACCCGGGCTACGGCTTCCTCTCGGAGAACCCGCACCTGGCCGAGGCCTGCGCCAACGCCGGCATCACCTTCATCGGCCCGACCGCCGACGTGCTCACGCTGACCGGCAACAAGTCGCGTGCCATCGCCGCGGCGAAGCAGGCCGGCGTCCCCACGCTCGAGTCGGTGGCGCCCAACGACGACCTCGACGCTCTGATGGAGGACGCCAAGGCGCTGAGCTATCCGTTGTTCGTCAAGGCCGTGGCCGGCGGCGGTGGCCGGGGCATGCGCAAGGTCGACGACGTCAAGGACCTCAAGGACGCGATCGACACCTGCATGCGAGAGGCCGAGGGCGCCTTCGGCGACCCCACGGTGTTCATCGAGGAGGCGGTGGTCAACCCCCGGCACATCGAGGTCCAGATCCTCGCCGACGCCGAGGGCCGCGCCGACTCGGTGATCCACCTCTACGAGCGCGACTGCTCGGTCCAGCGACGCCACCAGAAGGTGGTCGAGATCGCGCCCGCGCCCAACCTCGATCCCCGGATCCGTGAGCGGATGTGCGCCGACGCCGTGCGCTTCGCGACCGAGATCGGCTACCGCAACGCCGGCACGGTGGAGTTCCTGCTCGGCGAGGACGGCGAGTACCACTTCATCGAGATGAACCCGCGCATCCAGGTCGAGCACACCGTGACCGAGGAGGTCACCGACGTCGACCTGGTGCAGAGCCAGATGCGGATCGCCGCCGGCGAGACGCTGCGTGACCTCGGCCTGAGCCAGGACGGGATCGTGCTGCGGGGGGCTGCGCTGCAGTGCCGGATCACCACCGAGGACCCCGCCAACGGCTTCCGGCCCGACACCGGGCAGATCACCACCTACCGCTCCCCCGGTGGCGGCGGGGTCCGCCTCGACGGCGGGACGACCTACACCGGCGCCGAGGTCTCCGCCCACTTCGACTCGATGCTGGCCAAGCTCACCTGCCGGGGCCGCACCTTCGAGATCGCCGTGCAGAAGGCCCGCCGCGCGGTCGACGAGTTCCGGATCCGCGGCGTCGCCACCAACATCCCGTTCCTGCGCGCGGTGCTGCTCGAGCCCGACTTCATCGAGGGCCGGGTGAACACCAGCTTCATCGAGAACCACCCCGGGCTGGTGACCACACGGGCCAACGCCGACCGCGGCACCCGCCTGCTGACCTGGCTGGCCGAGGTGACGGTCAACAAGCCGCACGGCGAGGCGCCGGTCAGCGTGGACCCGGTGACCAAGCTGCCCGACCTCGACCTCGTGGTGCCGGCGCCCGACGGCTCGAGGCAGCGGCTGCTCGCTCTCGGACCCGAGGGCTTCGCCCGCGACCTGCGCGAGCAGCGTCGGGTCGGCGTCACCGACACCACCTTCCGCGACGCCCACCAGTCCCTGCTCGCCACCCGCGTCCGGACCCGCGACCTGCTGGCCGTGTCCGGTCACGAGGCTCGTCTGCTCCCGCAGCTGCTCAGCGTGGAGGCGTGGGGTGGAGCGACCTACGACGTGGCGCTGCGCTTCCTCAACGAGGACCCCTGGGACCGGCTGGAGAAGCTGCGTCAGGCGATGCCCAACCTCTGCCTCCAGATGCTCCTGCGTGGCCGCAACACCGTCGGGTACACGCCGTACCCGACCGAGGTCACCGACGCCTTCGTGCAGGAGGCCGCGGAGACCGGGATCGACATCTTCCGGATCTTCGACGCGCTCAACGACGTGGAGCAGATGCGTCCGGCCATCGAGGCCGTGCGGGCCACCGGCTCGACGATCGCCGAGGTGGCGCTGTGCTACACCGGCGACCTGAGCAGCCCCGGGGAGAAGCTGTACACGCTCGACTACTACCTCGCCCTCGCGGAGCGGATCGTCGACGCGGGGGCCCACGTGCTGGCGATCAAGGACATGGCCGGGCTGCTCCGCGCACCTGCGGCGCGCACCCTGGTCACGGCCCTGCGCGAGCGCTTCGACCTGCCGGTGCACCTGCACACCCACGACACCCCCGGAGGCCAGCTCGCCACGCTGCTGGCAGCGATCGACGCCGGCGTCGACGCGGTCGACGCCGCCAGCGCACCGATGGCCGGTACGACGTCGCAGCCGGCCCTCTCCGCTCTCGTCGCCGCCACCGACCACGCCGACCGCGACACCGGACTCGACCTCGACGCCGTGTGCGCCCTGGAGCCGTACTGGGAGGCGACGCGACGGGTCTACGCGCCCTTCGAGTCCGGGCTGGCCTCACCGACGGGTCGCGTCTACACCCACGAGATCCCGGGCGGGCAGCTCTCCAACCTGCGCCAGCAGGCCATCGCGCTCGGCCTCGGCGAGAAGTTCGAGCAGATCGAGGACATGTACGCCGCGGCGAACGACATCCTCGGCAACATCGTGAAGGTCACTCCGTCCTCGAAGGTGGTGGGCGACCTCGCGCTGCACCTCGTCGCGGTAGGTGCCGATCCGACCGACTTCGAGAAGCACCCCGGCAAGTTCGACATCCCCGACTCCGTGATCGGCTTCCTCTCCGGCGAGCTCGGCGATCCCCCCGGTGGGTGGCCCGAGCCGTTCCGCACCGACGCCCTCGAGGGACGCACCTGGAAGGCCCCGGTCGGCGAGCTCACCGAGGAGCAGAGCGAGGGCCTGTCCAACTCGGTGCGCGGCAACAGCCGGCGGCACACCCTGAACCGGCTGCTGTTCCCCGGACCCACCAAGGCCTACGACGAGGCGATGACGACCTACGGCGACGTCTCGGTGCTCAACACCGGCGACTACCTCTACGGCCTCAGGTCCGGCGAGGAGCACGTGGTCGAGATCGAGGAGGGCAAGCGACTCATCCTGGGACTGCAGGCGATCAGCGAGGCCGACGAGCGTGGCTTCCGGTCGGTGATGTGCACCATCAACGGCCAGCTGCGTCCGGTCAACGTGCGCGACCGGTCGGTGGAGTCCGAGGTGGCCGCCCAGGAGAAGGCCGACCCCGCGGACGAGCGCCAGGTGCCGGCTCCCTTCGACGGGGTCGTCACCCAGCAGGTGGCCGAGGGTGACGCCGTCGAGGCCGGAGCGGTCGTCGCGACCATCGAGGCGATGAAGATGGAGGCCTCGATCACGGCGCCGCGGGCCGGCACGGTCGAACGGCTCGCGTTCAACGGCACCCAGCAGGTCGAGGGCGGCGACCTGGTGCTCGTCCTGGGCTGAGGCCGTCAGGAGCCGAAGTGGAACCAGCTCGACCGCAGCCCGAACCGGGAGCGGAACTCCGAGCCTCCGAGCCTGACGTTCGCCCGGCTCCCCACCAGCACCATCTCCTCGACCCGACCGTGCCAGTGACCGTTCCCGTCGCGCCGGGTGACCTGGACGCGTCGCAGCGTCCCCAGGCGCGGATAGGCCCGCTGGATCGCCGCCCGGGTGAGCGTGGTCCTCCACGAGTGCACCGGGTTGCCGCTGAAGTCGTCGTAGGGGTCCGCCTTGGCGACGAGGTAGGGCTGTCGGCCCGCGGAGAGCCAGCCGCCGCTGCTGGAGGCGAACTGGGTGAACGCCGGCTCGCCGCCGTAGGTGCGGACCTGTCCGGCGGTCGCCTCGACGGCCGCGTTGCTGCGTGGGTCCTCAGAGCCCAGGCCGCCGTAGACCTGGCAGGAGGTGGTGTCACAGGTCTGGTAGTGGCGGCTCTCGTTCGCGGCCCGGTCGAAGGCGGCGTAGGTGCGAGCGGCCACCGACTGTGCCTGCACCGCTGCGCTCTCCCACGAGGCCGGCATCTCCCGGGGGACGACGCCCTTGACGTAGTCCTCGAGCCGGACCTTGTTGACCGTGCGCGAGCTGCTCAGCCGCAGCGAGCCGCGGTAGGCCCGGGTGCCTCCGGCGACGCGCAGCACCACGTGGTCGGAGCCGAAGAACTCCGCGGCGTCGGTGATCTCGGAGGTGCCGCGACCCTGGTAGACGTGCCACTCGCCGTCGTTGTAGTCCAGCACGGTGGCACCATCGACGGTCCGCAACCGCCAGGTCTTGATCCGTGCGGGCGCCGGCAGCAGGTACCTGCGTCCGTTGCTGACGTCCCGCACGCTGAGTCCCGCCCCGGGCAGCACCTGCACGTCACCGTCGGTGTCGGCGCTGATCAGCACCCGGATGCGGCCGGTGGCCTCCCCGGACCCCGTGCCCGGGTAGTAGAAGGCCAGGATCTTCGCAGCCGTCAGCCCCTGTCGTGCGGCCCCGCGGGCGCCGTACTGCGACATGCCGTGGCCGTGCCCGAACCCGTGACCGGACAGCTTCAGGACGCCGCCGCTCGGCACCCGGTAGCTCTCGGAGACCGTCCGGGAGGCCTGCGCCGGCAACGAGCACAGCGTCACGACCACGACCGCGCCGAGCAGCGAGGCGAGGACCGAACGGGCGCCGTGGCGCCGTGACATGCGTGACATCTGTGACCCCAGTGACCTGTGGGAAAGAAAGGAACTGGGTCATTATGCCCCGCCCCGAATGCTCATTGCCCAGGGATTAGGAAAACCTCGCGAGAAGGTCGCTCACGAATTACATTGTTGGCATTCAGTGCAGGGATTGTTCGGTCGGTGACCGGTGCAGTCGACGCGCCGCCTCGGCCACCGAACCGCTCATCGAGGGGTAGACGGTGAACGCGTGCGCCAGCTGGTCGACGGTCAGCGACCCGGCCACGGCGATCGAGATCGAGTGCACCAGCTCGCTCGCGCGCGGACCCACGACCACGCCACCGACGATGGTGCCGGTGCCGCGGCGGCAGAACAGCTTCACGAAGCCGTCGCGCACACCCTGCATCTTGGCGCGCGGATTGCCGGCCAGGTCCAAGCGGACGACCTCCGCGTCGATCTCACCCTCGTCGACGGCCCGCTGAGACCAACCGACGGTGGCGATCTCCGGCGCCGTGAACACGTTGGACGCGACCTGCTTGAGCTCGAGGGGGGTCACCGCGTCCCCGAGGAAGTGCCGCATCGCGATCCGGCCCTGCATGGCGGCCACGCTCGCCAGCATCAGCACGCCGGTGCAGTCACCTGCCGCGTAGACGCCACGCGCCGTCGTACGCGAGACCCGGTCCACGCGGACGAAGCCCCCCTCGTCCACCGCCACCCCGGCCTCCTCGAGCCCGAGGTCGTCGGTCTTGGGAATCGATCCCAGCGCCAGCAGGCAGTGCGAGCCGGTGACCGCGCGACCGTCGGTCAACGTGACCGTCACGGTGTCCCCCTCGCGGGTGACCGACTCCATCCGGGACTTCGACAACACCTCCATGCCGCGGCGGGTGAGCACGTCCTCGAGCACGGTCGCCGCGTCGGCGTCCTCGCTCGGCAGCACGCGATCTCGGGAGGAGACCAGCACCACCTCGATGCCCAGGGCCATGTAGGCGCTCGCGAACTCGGCACCGGTCACCCCGGACCCCACCACGATCAGCTTCTCCGGTGACTCGGTCAGGTCGTAGACCTGCTCCCAGGTCAGGATCCGCTCACCGTCGGGCTGGGCCGTCGGCAGCGTCCGGGGCGCAGCACCCGTCGCCAGCAGCACCGCATCGGCCTCGATCGTCTCGGTGCCACCCTCAGCCAGCGCCACCACCACGCTGCTGGCCGCCCTCCAGCCGCCCGCGCCCGCGGACGACACGCACGTTCTCACGTGCGAGCCGCCGGCCGATGTCCGCGGACTGGTCGGCAGCGAGCTTGAGCACCCGGCGGTTCACCCGAGCGAGGTCGACCACGAGCCGGTGGACGGTCTCGCCCTCGGGCGCCTCGAAGGAGATCCCGAGCTCGGGGGCCCCGCCGAGGTCGGTCATCAGCTCCGCCGTCGCGATCAGGGTCTTGCTGGGCACGCAGTCGGTGACCACCGCGGACCCGCCCAGGCCGTCGCTGTCCACCACGGTCACCTCGGCGCCCAGCTGAGCGGCCACCAGTGCGGCCTCGTAGCCACCCGGTCCGCCACCGATGATCACGACGTGGTTTGCCTGCCCGAATCGAGGTGTCGTCACCCGCTCATCATGTCGCATGCGCCCCGGACCCGCGCTGACCCTTAGTCTTGCGCCCGTGACCTTGTACGCCGCCTACGGGAGCAACCTCGATCCCGCGAGGATGAGCGAGCGGTGTCCCCACTCCCCGCTGCGCGAGACCGGCTGGCTGATCGGCTGGAGACTCACCTTCGGAGGCGAGGAGCACGGGTGGGACGGCGCCCTGGCGACCATCGTGCAGGATCCCTTCGAGCAGGTCTTCGTCGCGATCTACGACGTGACCGACGAGGACGTCGCGGCGCTGGACGGATGGGAGTCCGCCGACACGGGACTCTTCCGCAAGACCAAGGTGCGCGTGTCCACGATGAACACCGAGGCAGTGGCCTTCGTCTACATCCTTGACGCCTTCGAGGGTGGGCTCCCCTCGGCCACCTCCCTCGGCACCCTGGCCGACGCCGCCGAGGCGGCGGACGCTCCCGCGGACTACGTCGCGGCGCTCCGGGCCCGTCCCTGCCGGTCGAACTACGGCGCCTGAGCGATGATCCCCGACCTGGAGCACAGCGCCGAGGACCAGGCCCACGAGGCTGCCCAGGTGCTCGCGCAGAGGACCGGGATCGAACGCCACGATGTCGCCCTGGTGATGGGCTCGGGATGGCTGCCGGCGGCCGATGCCCTCGGCGAGCCCACGGCGGAGATCAGCTGCACCGAGCTGCCCGGATTCGCGCCACCGGCCGTTGCCGGGCACGCCGGCACGATCCGCTCGATCCGGGCCGGTGAGAAGAACCTGCTCGTCTTCCTCGGGCGGACGCACTTCTACGAGGGGCGTGGCGTCCGGGCCGTCGTGCACGGCGTCCGCACAGCCGCGGCGGCGGGATGTCGCTCCGTCGTACTCACCAACGGCTGCGGTGGTCTCGACGAGAGCTGGTCCCCCGGGACCCCGGTCCTGATCGGTGACCACATCAACCTGACGGCGACCTCGCCGATCGAGGGCGCCAACTTCGTCGACCTCACCGATCTCTACAGCCCGCGGCTCCGCGCGCTGTGCCGGGAGATCGACCCGAGCCTCGACGAGGGGGTGTACGTCCAGCTGCCGGGGCCGCACTACGAGACCCCCGCCGAGATCGCGATGATCCGCGCGATCGGCGGCCACCTGGTCGGGATGAGCACAGCCCTCGAGGCGATCGCCGCCCGCGAGGCGGGGATGGAGGTGCTCGGCATCAGCCTGGTGACCAACCTCGCCGCGGGCATCACCGGAGAGCCACTCGACCACGCCGAGGTGCTCGCGTCGGGCAGGGCGGCCGCGACCGCCATGGGTGCGTTGCTGGCCCAGCTCCTGCCGCGCGTCTGACCGCCCGACGCTGGCGGACGCCCACCGGCGCAGCCCCGGACGCGGCGTTGACAGCGAGACGGCGACCCGGATATCGATGAGGTCCACACACCTGCGGAGGGGCACGCATGAACGACTCGGGAGACACGGCCACGAGCAGCAAGCAGCGCGAGAACGACGAGGACGAGCAGGAGCACACCGCGTCGGGCGACAGCACTGACAGCGACGACAGCAGCGACAGCGACGACAGCATCCTCGCTGACGGCGGCATCGACACCGACGAGCGGGCGGGACGCAGCCTCGGGATCGACCCCAAGTCGGAGCCCGACGACGAGACGGCCAAGGAGATCGAGGAGGAGCGCGAGGAGCGCCTGGACCCGGAGAACCGGCCCGAGAACGCCGAGGTGGACAACACCCAGCGCGACTTCGACGTCGACCGCGGTCAGTTCACCGACTCCGAGGACTACGACGAGAGTGAGCCCGCGCCCTACGTCGACCCAGAGGATCCCAACAGCTCAGCCGGCCCGGACTCGGACGAGGAGTCCGGGGACGACTCCGACAAGGACACCGGCACCCAGGACGCCGGGCCCGACGACCGCTGAACGCGTGCGAGGTGCCTGGGCGGCTGGTGTGTTGGGTCCGCTTGGATAGGTTGAGGCGCATGGCCATCACCGCACTCGGGGACTCCCCCGCGCACACGACCGGCGAGCTGCCGGCCGTCGGCGAACCCGCCCCCGACTTCACCCTCGTCGACGCCGAGCTCAACGAGTTCCGGCTCAGCGACCTCCCCGGTCGCAAGCTGCTGAGCATCTTTCCCAGCATCGGCACCGGCGTCTGCCAGGCGAGCGTGCGGCAGTTCAACAAGCTGGCCGCGGACCTGGACGACACCACGGTCGTCAACGTCTCGATCGACCTCCCGTTCGCCCTCGCCGGCTTCTGCGCAGCAGAGGGCATCGATGACGTGATGGTCGGGTCGGCGTTCCGCTCGTCCTTCGGCGCCGACTACGGCATGACCCTGCTCGACAGCAAGTTCGAGGGCCTGCTGGCCCGCGCCGTCGTGGTGATCGACGCCGACGGCAAGGTCAGCCACACGGAGGTCGCTCCCCAGATCGGCGCCGAGCCCGACTACGACGCAGCCCTGGCGGCCCTTTCCTGAGCTTCGACAGACCGTGCTTCGCTGTTGAGGGTCGACCGCGCTCCCTGCGCGCCGCGGTCCTTCTCGAGCCTGGCCGCCCCAGTGCTCATCACCGACTGGCACACCGTTCGACCCCGCGGATCTAGACGAACGTCGTGGCCCACAAGGCGGACACAAGGTCCGGGTGCCACGTTGAGAACCTCCATCAGCAACGAGCGGAGGCATCGCCGAGCCGAGATGGCCGGCGTGTCCGCAGCACCTGATGGTCCTAGTCGTTGGCGGCGAGACCGTGTACCCCCCGACCGGTCTCGTCGCCAACCCCTGCCGGCCACCGCCCACGAGGACGACCCTCGCCTCCTTGGCGCGGCACCCAGGTCGTCCATCCACACCTCTCCCGCCCAAGGTGTGTGAGGCCCGCGCCGCGGCCCTGAGGTGAGCGGACCCGCAGGACCTGCAAGGAATTCTCAAGGTGGCGATCGTTTGGTGGGGTCCTGCATATCCGTCCGGCCGGCGTGCCGCGTCTGAAGTGGGTCATCATGAATCGATCTGGAAAGCCAGCCTCTGTCAGGTCACCGCGGCGCTCTCACGGAAGGCGGTTGGCGGCCAAAGGCGCTGCACTCGCCGTCGTCTGCGCCCTCTTGAGCCCGTTGGCGAACTCGCCCGCCGGTGCGGCGCCGGTCGGTCAGGGGTTCAACCTGAACGCCTCCGACCTCAGGTTCATCCTCAAACAGATCAAGATCTCCGAGAACCACGTCGCCAGCACGAACACTGAAACGGGCCCGTGCGGTGCGCTGCTCGGTGCGGGCACGAACCAGATCCCTGACAACGGCGTGGGCGTCACGCTGCCCTGGGGATTGCGGACCGTCAGCGGCATCTGCAACAACATCGAGCTCGACCAGAACGACTACGGCAAGGCCGACCGCAAGTTCCCCCGGCTGGTGCCCAAGAAGCTACGCAGCGCCGAGGCCGGCCCCAGCGGTCCCACCAGCTACCAGCAGACCAGCGGCACGGTGGTCGACAGCCGGATCCGTACGGCCAGCAACCTGATCGTCGACCAGACCGCGGGCAACCCAGCAGCGGTGGTGGCGGGCGGCGAGAACCCGGTGGTCGACACGCGGACCGGCTCCATCCTCATCCCCAACGTCGCGACCGACGTGGGCCTGTCGGCTCCCTACAACTCCTGGTTCACCCTGTTCGGTCAGTTCTTCGACCACGGTCTGGACCTGGTGAACAAGGGCGGCAACGGGACGGTGTACATCCCGCTGAAGCCGGACGACCCCAAGTTCCGTTCGGGTTCGCAGACCAACTTCATGGTCCTCACTCGGGCAACCCAGACCGCCGACGGCGAGGCCATGAACCAGACGTCGCCGTTCGTCGACCAGAGCCAGACCTATACCTCCCACCCGTCCCACCAGGTCTTCCTGCGTGAGTACGAGCCGGGGGCCAACGGTCCTGTCGACACCGGGCGGCTGATCACCGGCACGGGCGACGGGATGGCCGACTGGACCAGGGTCAAGGAACAAGCCGAAACCGTACTTGGGATCAGGCTCGTCGACACCGACGTGAGCAGCGTTCCACTTCTCGCCACCGACGCCTACGGTCGATTCACGCGTGGGCCCAACGGCTTCCCGCAGGTCGTCGTCTCGGACGGGCCCGACGGCATCTCCGGGAACGCCGACGACGGGCTCGTGGAGGGCAACCCCGCGGCACCTGTCACCACGGCGGGAGCCACCAAGAGCGGCCACGCCTTCCTCGACGACATCGCCCACCACGCAGTACCCGTCGGTGACATCGACCCCTCGGACGGACCGAACCAGATCGTGCCCCTGTCGCCGGACACCAGCCCGGGCACGACCGACGACAACGACCGGACGACGTACGACGACGAGATGCTCGGCGCCCACTTCATCGCCGGTGACGGCCGGGTGAACGAGAACATCGGCCTCACCGCGGTGCACCACGTCTTCCACTCCGAGCACAACCGACTCGTCGGTGACATCACCGGGATCCTGGACAGTGCCGCGGTGACCGACGCCCAACGCACCGAGTGGCGCGCCACGGACCCGGGCAGCGGCTGGGGCTACGAGGAGCGGCTCTTCCAGGCCGCGCGCTTCGTCACCGAGATGGAGTACCAGCACCTCGCGTTCGAGGAATTCGCCCGGAAGGTCCAGCCGATGGTCAACCTCTTCGGAGAGGGCGGCACCGGCTATCACAGCAACCTCGACCCGGCGATCAGGGCGGAGTTTGCCCACGCCGTCTACCGCTTCGGGCACTCGATGCTCACCGAGTCCGTCGACCGCACGACCGCCGGCGGCACGAAGCGCAACATCGCCCTGCTCGACGCGTTCCTGAACCCGCCCTCGTTCCTGGGAGGGGGATCGGATCCAGGGGCTGCTGCCGGCGACATCGTGCGAGGCATGACTCGGCAGATCGGCAACGAGCTCGACGAGTTCGTCACCGACGCGCTCCGCAACGACCTGCTCGGCCTGCCTCTCGACCTGGCCACATTGAACATGGCTCGGGCCCGGGAGACCGGCATCCCGACGCTGAACGAGGCGCGCCGGAAGTTCTTCGCCGACACGGCCGACTCCGCGCTGGCCCCCTACACGAGCTGGGCAGATCTCAAGTTCAGCCTCAAGCACGCGGAGTCACTGCCCAATTTCATCGCTGCCTACGGGACCCACGAGTCGATCACCTCGGCGACCACCCGGGCCGCCAAGAGGGCTGCCGCGGAAGCGCTGCTCGAGGACGCTGCCAACCCCGACCCACTGGTCAGTGAGGACGCGTATGCGTTCCTCAACAGCACGGGCACCTACGAGAACGGCCCCAACGGCGTCACCAAGACGGGGGTGGACGACATCGACCTGTGGGTCGGTGGCCTCGCCGAGAAGCAGATGGTCTTCGGCGGCCTGCTCGGCCCCACGTTCAACTACGTGTTCGAGGGACAGATGGAGGACCTCCAGGACGGTGACCGCTTCTACTACCTCTCGAGGACTGCCGGCCTGAACCTGCTGACCCAGCTCGAGGGCAACTCGTTCGCCGAGCTGATCCAGCGAAACACCAATGTCGACTCGCTTCCGGCTGACTCGTTCTCCCGGCCCGACTACGTCTTCAACGTGGCCAACCTGGGGACCAGCGGACCCATCCCGGATGACTCCACGACCGAGGACTGGAACGAGGCGTCGATGCTGACCCGGACCCCCGACGGCACGATCCGCTACGCCGGGCCGGCGCACGTGGTCTTCAACGGCAGCCCCGGCAACGACCGGGTGCACTCCAGCGAGGGTGACGACACGATCCGCGGCAACGACGGGGACGACCGGATCGAGGGCGGCGATGGTGCCGACAACCTGATCGGTGGAGATGGAGACGACATCCTGACCGACCTGTTCGGTGACGACGTCCTCAAGGGCGGCGACGGCAACGACGCCCTGTCCTCGGGCCGCGGCTTCGGCGGCGACCTGAACCAGTCCGGTCGCGGCAAGGACTTCGTGGTCGGTGGCAACGACATCACCGAGACGTTCGCAGGCCCGGGCGACGACTTCGTCTTCGCTGGCGACGCGGAGGACACCGTCTTCGGTGATGACGGCGACGACTGGATCGAGGGCGGCAAGGGGCCGTTCAACCTGCTTCAGGGCGACAACGGCGCCCCGTTCCAGGACGACCCCAACGAGCCTGGGCACGACGTGCTGTTCAGCTACGGCGGTGAGCAGGACTACGACGGCGAGGGTGGCGACGACATCATGCTCATGGGTCCGGGCATCCAGCGCGCCGAAGGCATGCTGGGCTTCGACTGGACCAGCCACAAGAGCGACCCCCAGGCCGGCAACTCCGACATGAGGATCACCGGTGCGCTGCCGCCTGCGGTGGATGTGAACCGGGACCGCTTCGATCTGGTGGAGAGCCTGTCCGGTTGGAAGTTCAACGACACCCTTCGTGGTGACGACCGGGTAGCTGACGACATGGTGGGCCACGAGCTCGACGCCGCGGGCATCGCCCGGGTCACGGGATTGTCGGTGCTGCTGGGCGGGGCCACGTCCTTCACCGGTGGAAACATCTTGATGGGAGGCGAGGGTGAGGACCTCATCGAGGGCCGAGGTGGCGACGACCTGATCGACGGTGACGCCTGGCTCGATGTGCAGCTGAGGGCTCCGGATGTCGTGAACGGTGGTACGAAGCTCGTGGACGACATGTCCGCGCTGCGCGCCGACGTGTTCGCCGGGAAGATCAACCCCAAGGACATCTTCATCGTCCGGTCGATCGAGCAAGGCACACCCGGGACCGACACCGCGCTGTTCTCCGGCCCCGGGCGGACTACGACATCACCCCTGGACCCGACGGTGTGATCGTGACACACGCCCGAGGTACGGCCACCGATGGCGCGGACCGTCTCCGCAACGTCGAGCGACTGCAGTTCGCCGACCAGACCGTCACCGTCGCGACTCCATCAGCCCCGACGGTCGGAACGGCGGCGACCACGGCCACCCAGGGCAGCGTCAACGTCAGCTTCGCCGCTGCAGCCGGAGGACCGGCAGCCGACAGCTTCACCATCCAGGTGAGGCAGGCCGGCACCGTGGTCAGGACCGTCACCGTGAACTCGGGGACCGCCACCAGCGGCCTCGTCACTGGTCTGGCTCCCGGGACCTACACGTTCGCGGTCAACGCCGTGAACCAGTTCGGAGCCAGCTCGTTCTCGGCGGACTCCAACTCCGTGACGGTCTCAGCAGCCCCGGTGCTCCCGTCGGCCCCCACTGGGCTGACGGCGACCCGAGGCAACCGGTCGGCGAGCCTGAACTGGACGCTGGGTGCCGATGGCGGGTCCCCGATCACCGGTTACACCCTCCAGGTGCGCACCGGGACGACGGTGGTCCGAACGCAGACCATCGGCACCGGTAGGCCGTTCACGGTCACGGGGCTCACCAACGGGACGGCCTACAACTTCCGGTTGCGGGCACGCACGGCGGTGGGCACGAGCGGGCTGTCGGCAGCCTCCAACACCGTGACCCCGGCCACCGTCCCGGGGCAGACCCGAATCCTGGCGCCCGCCAGGGGGGCTGTCGGTGGAGCGTTGACCGCGATCGCGAACTGGAACGCTCCTCTGAGCAACGGGGGCTCGGGCATCACGAGCTACCAGGTCAGGGCGCTGCGGATGGCTGCCAACGGCACCACAGTGGTCGGCACGCCGGTCAACGTGACGGTCGCAGGCACGGCTCGGACGGCGAACGTCACACTTCCCGCCGGCAACTACCGGTTCGAGGTCAGGGCCATCAACGCGGTCGGAACGGGGGCAGCGTCAGCTCGCTCTGCGCTGGTCGCACCTCGCTGAGACCCCACACCTCGAGAGAGACAGCGAGAAGCCCGCACCCACAGGGCGCACCTCAGGACACCCCGGGACCACCAGTCCCGGGGTGTCCTGCTCTCGCACACCTCGGTCGGGCAGCCCGCCTGAGTCGCCACGCCCAGGGCGGTGCCCAAGGTTTTCGCAAGCGCCCCTTGCCACCCTGGCAGGGTCGTTGCGGCTGGCCAGCGCCCTTCGCTGCAACGGCCTTGCTCCTCCTCCACTACGTATCTTCGGGAGTGTCTGATCCATGCGACCCCTGCTCAGGACGGCCTTGCTGACGGTCAGCGCGCTGACCGCCCTCACCACAGTCCTGCTGTCCCAGCCGACGCCCAGCCGACGCCCCAGGTGGCCTCTCCGCTGGCGGCTCCGGTCACACCGCAGCCGGTCTCCTCCCAGGCCCCGTCAGGCCCCATGGAGTCGCTCGCCATCCCGTCGGGACTCGCGTCCAACCGCCATGGCGCACCGCACTTCTCGGCACCTGCACTGCTGACGACTGCCCCGGGCCTGCGTCCCGAGCTGCGCAGTGCCTACTGGCTGGCGACCGCCAGTGCGCCGCCCGGCTGCCACCTGACGTTCAGCTTGCTGGCCGCCATCGCGATGGTGGAGTCGGGCGGTCTCGGCGGGCACCACGTCGACCGCGGCAACAGGGTGGTCCCGGCTCTCATCGGCGCGCCGCTGAACGGACGAGGTCGCCCCGCCGTACGCGACACCGACGCAGGCCAGCTGGATCACGACCCCGTCTGGGACCGGCCCATCGGTCCCCTGCAGCTCGTCCCGGCTGTATGGCGCGTGGCGGCAGTGGACCTGGACGGAGACGGGACCCGCGACCCGCACAACGTCTTCGACGCCGCAGGCGCTGCGATGGTCTACCTGTGTGCCGAGGACCGCGACCTCTCCACGACCGGAGGGGTGGAGCAAGCGGTTCGCGCCTACAACGACTCGCCGGGCTACCTGCGGCTGGTGCTCAGCTGGCAGGCGGCCTACGAGCGCCAGGAGGACCAGCTGCTCGACCTGGGAGTCGTCTTCAGCATCCCGCCGTTCGCGATGGCGTCGAAGGACACGTTCTGGGACGCCGTCGATGCCCTCCTCGAACCTCGTCGGCGTTCCGCGAGCACCGGCGGAGCCCCTTCAGCCGTCGCGGCCGACGGGCCTGGAGAGGAGACCGGACCGTCGACGTCGAGTCCTGCCGCCTCGCCGCCCTCGCCCTCTGGGGCCCCGGTGAGCCCCTCCGGCCCGGCTGCCACGCCAGGAACCCCCACGACAACCCCGCCGGCCACGCCAGTCCCCGGCACGGCGCCTCCAGCGGTCGTGGTCCCGTCTCCGGGAGAGCCCGGGCCCGTCCCGAACCGGCCCCCGAACCCACGCGCACGCCGGACCCCACGCCGGACCCCACCCCGGATCCCAAACCGGCGACCCCGACCGCACCAGACCCCACGCCGACGTGTGCCGCCTCGCCGAGCGAGACCCCCGTGGTGGACCCGAGCGCAGCTCTCAGCGACGTCACCGCGCGTGCCCGGACGTGGTCGACCCGCTCGCTCCGATCGACCCGGTGCCCAGCCCTGAGGCGCTGAGCCCGTACGGTCGACATCAAGGTTCGCAACCGCGGCCTACTGGTACGTCTCCGAGGAGTGCACCCGATGAGGCTGGCCGTCCACTGCGCGAACCTGACCTGGCCGGGCGGCCCGACGCGCATCGCCGGCACCCTCGCCGCGGTCGCCCGGGCCGCCGACGAGGGCGGCGTCACGCACGTTGACGCTGATGGACCACTACTTCCAGATGGAGAACCTGGGTGGACCCGCGGAGCCGATGCTCGAGGGCTACACCTCGCTGGGCTTCCTGGCCGGTCAGACGACCGAGCTCGAGCTCGGGCTCCTGGTCACCGGGGTCACCTACCGCCACCCCGGGCTGCTCGCCAAGATCGTCGCGACCCTCGACGTGCTCAGCGGCGGCCGGGCCATGCTCGGCATCGGCGCCGCCTGGTACGAGCGCGAGCACGTCGGACTCGGCGTGCCGTTCCCCTCGACGTCCGAGCGCTTCGAGCGACTCGAGGAGGCGCTGCAGATGTGCCGCCAGATGTGGAGCGACGACGAGGGCGCGTTCGTCGGCGAGCACTACCGGCTCGCCGAGACCGTGTGCCGCGCCCGCGCCGCTCCGGCCGGTGGACCGCGGGTCCTGATCGGCGGCAGCGGCGAGCGGAAGACGCTGCGGCTCGTCGCGAAGTACGCCGACGCCTGCAACCTCTACGGCTTCGAGCCCGACGAGATGGCGCGCAAGCTCGAGGTGCTGGACCGGCACTGCGCGAACGAGGGACGCGACCCCGCCGAGATCGAGCGCACCGTGATCAGCGGCGACCACCCGCTCGACGACCTCGACGGCTTCCTGCGCCGGATGGAGCAGTACGCCGCCCTCGGGATCGCGCAGGTCTGGGTGGGCCCGCACCCGACGACCCCGTCGGGAGCGTGCGCGAGATCTGCGACACCGTGCTGCCCCGGCTCCGCGACCTCTCCTGACCGGACGGCGGCGCACTCCTCTAGCCTCGGGGCCATGAGCGACGACGGCGACCACCTGCTCGACCGGGCTCGGGAGTGGGCTGCGCAGGATCCCGACCCGACCACGAGGGCCGAGCTGGAGGCGCTCGTCTCCTCCGGACCCTCGGCCGAGCTGGCGGACCGCTTCGACGGCACGCTCGAGTTCGGCACGGCCGGACTGCGAGGTGCGCTGGGCGCCGGACCCAACCGGATGAACCGGGTGGTGGTGCTGCGTGCGGCGGCCGGGCTGGCGGCGTACCTCGCGCGACCAGGGTGCGACGGCGGAGGACGCGGTGGTGATCGGCTACGACGCCCGCCACAACTCCGACGTCTTCGCCCGCGACACCGCCGGAGGTGATGACCGGCGCCGGGTTCCGGGCGCTACACGCTGCCCCGCCCGCTGCCGACGCCGCTGCTCGCCTTCGCCATCCGCGACCTGGGCTGCGTGGCCGGGGTGATGGTGACCGCCAGCCACAACCCGCCCGAGGACAACGGCTACAAGGTCTACCTCGGCGACGGGAGCCAGATCGTCGCGCCGACGGATGCGGACATCGCGGAGCAGATCGCGGCGGTCGGTGCCTTGCCGACATCCCCCGCGGTGACGGGGGCGAGACCCTGGGCGACGAGGTGCTCGACCGCTACCTGCGGTGCGTGGTCGACCTCGCCGGCGAGGGCCCCCGCGACCTCACCGTCGTCTACACCCCGCTGCACGGCGTCGGCGGCTCCACCGTGACCACCGCGCTCGAGCGCGCAGGCTTCGCCAAGCCCCACCTGGTCCCCACCCAGGCCGAGCCCGATCCCGACTTCCCGACGGTGTCCTTCCCCAACCCCGAGGAGCCGGGTGCGATGGACCTGGCGATGGCGCTCGCCCTCGAGGTCGGCGCCGACCTCGTCGTGGCCAACGACCCGGACGCGGACCGGTGCGCGGTCGGCGTACCCGGCGGCCCGCACGGCTGGCGCATGCTCAGCGGTGACGACGTCGGCGCCCTGCTCGCGCAGCACCTGCTCGAGCCTTCGTCGCCACGGCGTCTACGCGACCTCGATCGTGTCCTCGTCGCTGCTGGGCAAGCTGGCCGTCGCCGCGGCGCAGCCGTACGCCGAGACACTGACCGGCTTCAAGTGGATCGCCCGCGTCGACGGCCTGGCCTTCGGCTACGAGGAGGCGCTGGGCTACTGCGTCGACCCCGCCCGCGTCAGGGACAAGGACGGGATCTCGGCGCTGCTGATGATCTGCGACATCGCGTCGCAGGCCAAGGCCGCGGACCGCACCCTGGTCGACCTGCTCGACGACCTCGCTCGCGCCCACGGCCTGCACGCCACCGACCAGCTCTCGGTGCGGATGGACGACGTCGCCGAGATCGCGGCCGTGGTGGACCGGCTGCGCGACCAGCCGCCCGGGTCGCTCGGCGGTCTCGCGGTGGAGGGCGTGGACGATCTCTCCCTCGGCTCGGAGCTGCTGCCGCCCACGATCGGATTGCGCTTCCGGTTGGCCGACCACGGCCGGGTCGTCGTACGCCCGTCCGGCACGGAGCCGAAGATCAAGTGCTACCTCGAGGTGGTCATCCCGGTCGAGGACGACGAGGGCGGCGTCGACGCAGCCAGGATCTCGGCGGCCGGCAGGCTCGACGCGATCCGCGGTGACCTGCGAGCAGCCGCCGGGCTGTGACCCGGTCCGTGGGCTGAGGCCAGTACAGGATTCCCGGCGGGCTCGGGACATCTGCCGATGCCCTCGGGACACGGCGACCTCCATCCTCAGTGGACGCACCCACCTAGGAACGGAGATCGACATGCTCAAGATCTGGGAGCCCGACAACTTCCGCAGGACCCTGGCGGGCCTGTGCTGCTTCGCCGCACCCATGGCCCTGCTGCTCGCCTTCCTGGTGCATCCGGGAGCCGCCCCCGAGGACCTGGTGGCGACGGTGGCGGCCGAACCTGGCCGGATCCAGGCATCGGCCCTGCTCACCATGCTGACGGCCCTGCTGTTCGTGCCGGCGCTGATCGGCGTCCTGCGGGTGCTGCGCCACCGCGGCGTGGTCCTGGGACACCTCGCGGTGGCGCTGAGCATCATCGGAGTCATCGGCCACGCGGTGTTCGCGGGCTTCCAGATCATCTTGAGCTTCGCTCTGGAGAGCGGTGTCGACGAGGCGACTCTGGCCTCGATGGTCGAGGGCACTCCCAGCATCGGCTTCGTCGTCGTCCTGCTGACCTTCCTGGTGGGCTTCCTCCTCGGCATGCTCCTGCTCGCTGCCGCGCTCTGGCGCAGTCGATCGGTCCCGGTCTGGGTGCCGTTCGGGCTCGTCGCCCTCGTCGTGGCCGACCTCGCCCCGGTTCCGGGAGGCCGCATCACGGCGTCACTGGTCCTCGCGGTGGGCGTCGTCTGCTTCGGGGCCGTCGGGCTGGTGCTGCTCCGGATGACCGACCAGGAGCTGGCGCCACGGCGAGCCCGACGTCGAGGCGCGCCTGCACCCCGTCGAGCAGGTCGTAGCCTGACCGGATGGGGGAGGTCGTGCACGCAGCCCTGACGGACCGCCGGTTCATGACCGTGCGGTCCGCGGCGCTGCTCATCTGCACCGTGCTCGTGGTGCTGTTCGTGCTCGCAGTGCCGGCGAGCTACGAGCGGATCGCCTCGCTGACCGGTCTCCCGACAGGGATCGACGCGGACGGACGCGCGCCAACCTGGCCGAGTCGGGGATCTCACCCGGCTTCTACGCGGCGGTCATGATCTCCATGCAGGTGCTCTTCGCCACCGTCTGCGTCGCGCTCGCCGCCGCGATGCTGTGGCGGCCCTCCGCCCAGCGGATGGTGCCCTTCGTCGGTGTTCTGCTGGTGCTCCTGGGCACGACCTTCTGGAACACCGTGGGCGCGCTCGAGTCCTACGACCTGGCCTGGGGCACGGTCGGCCAGCTCCTCGGGATGCTCGGGAAGGTGGGGCTGTTCGTGTTCCTCTTCGTCTTTCCCGACGGCAGGTTCGTCCCCGGCTGGACCCGCTACGTCGCCGTCGCTCTCGGGATCGGGGTGCTCGGCGAGGTGACTCTGCTCGGCAGTCCGTACGCCGTGAACAGCTGGCCGGTGCCGCTGTTCCTGCTGTTCCTGCTCACGCTGCTGGTCCTCGGTGGGTACGCGCAGGTCCAGCGCTACCGCACCGTCTCCGGTCCGGTCGAGCGGCAGCAGACCAAGTGGGTCGTCACCGGCGTGGTCGCCGCCATGCTCGGGTTCCTCTCCGTCGTCCTCGTCGGCGAGGTGCTGTACTCCGCGACCGAGTCCGGCACCCCCGGCGAGCTGATCGGCATGTCGCTGATCACGGCGGCGCTGCTGCTCGTGCCGGTGTCGCTCGCCATCGCGGTGATGCGGCAGCGGCTCTTCGACATCGACCTGATCATCAACCGGGGGTTGGTGTACGCCGTCCTGACGACCGTCGTGGTCCTGATCTACGTCGCGGTCGTGGGCTACCTCGGCAACCTGTTCCGCACCGACGGCAACAGCGGGATCTCGCTCGTGGCTGCCGGACTCGTCGCGGTGCTGTTCGCGCCGCTGCGCGATCTCGTCCAGCGCGCCGTCAACCACCTGATGTTCGGGGACCGGGACGACCCGTACACCGTGCTGTCCCGGCTGGGTCAGAAGCTGGAGGCGACCCTGGCTCCCCAGGAGGTGCTGCCTGCCGCCGTCGCGACGGTGGCCGAGACGCTGAAGACTGCCCTTCGTCGCGGTGGAGATCGACCGCGACGGCCTCACCCAGACGGTGGCCACCACCGGCCGTCCGGTCCTCGACCCGGTGCGGCTGCCACTGTCCTACGCCGGTGCGCCGGTCGGGCGGCTCGTCCTGGGGCGGCGCAGCGGTGAGAGCGAGTTCGGCGCCGCGGACCGTCGGCTGCTCCCCGACCTGCTCCGTCAGATCGGCGTGGCCGTGCACACCGTGGGGCTGGCCGAGGAGGCCACAGCGCTCTCGGAGAGCCTCCAGCACTCGCGGGAGCGACTGGTCACTGCTCGCGAGGAGGAGCGTCGGCGGCTGCGGCGCGACCTGCACGACGGGCTGGGACCTCAGCTGGCGAGTCTGACCATGCAGGCGGAGGCCGCCCGCGAGCTGCTCGGCCCGGCGCCCGAGAAAGCCTCCGAGATGCTCGGACGGCTGGTCCGGCTCGCCCACGAGGCCGTCGACGACGTACGCCGCGTGGTCGACGCCCTGCGTCCGCCGGCGCTGGACTCGCTCGGGCTGGTCGAGGCGCTGCGCGCGGCCACGGCGCACCAGCAGGCCGGCGGGCTCCGGGTCGAGGTGCTGGCACCCGAGGACCTGCCACCGCTGCCCGCGGCGGCCGAGGTGGCGGCGTACCGCATCGTGCTGGAGGCGGTGAACAACACCGCTCGACACGCAGCGGCTCGCACGTGCGAGGTCTCGATCCGTGCGCGTGCCGGCGCGCTCGAGGTCCTCATCACCGACGACGGCGTCGGCATCGGCGCCGGTGCATCGAGCCCACCCCTCGACGGCGTCGGGCTGGGCTCGATGCAGGAGCGAGCCGCGGAGCTGGGCGGCCGGCTCTGCGTGGAGTGCGGGCCCTGAGGGTGGCACCCGGGTCCAGGCAGTGCTGCCGCTGGGAGGGCCGTCGTGAGCAGCGACCTGATCCGGGTCCTGGTCGCCGACGACCATGCCGACTTCCGTGAGGGCATGCGAGCGCTCCTCGCCTCGGCACCGGAGGTCGAGGTCGTCGGCGAGGCTGTCGACGGGAGCGAGGCGGTGGCGCTCGCCGCTCAGCTCCAGCCCGACGTGGTGCTGATGGACCTGGGCATGCCCGGCGTCAACGGCGTCGAGGCGACCCGCCGCATCCTCAGCGCCAGCCCGCACATCGCGGTGCTGGTGATCAGCATGCAGGAGGACGGCGACTCCGTCTTCGCGGCGCTCCAGGCCGGAGCCCGGGGGTACCTGCTCAAGGGCGCGATGCGAGCCGAGATCCTGCGCTCCATCACGGCGGTGGTCAGCGGCGAGGCCATCTTCGGGCCGGTCATCGCACGCCGGTTGATGCAGTACTTCGCCACTCCTCGGACCACCGGCCCCGAGTCGTTCCCCCAGCTCACCGACCGCGAGCGCGAGATCCTCACGCTCCTGGCACGGCACGAGACCAACCCCGAGATCGCCCGGACGCTGACGCTGAGTCCCAAGACGGTGCGCAACCACGTCTCCAACATCTTCACCAAGCTCCAGGTCGCCGACCGCGCCCAGGCGATCATCCGGGCCAGGGAGGGCGGTCTGGGCGACCAGCCCAGTCGGCCTAGTTGATGACCTTGGGTCCGCGCAGGCCGGAGCGCTGTACGACGCGCTGGATCTCCAGGTCCCGCTTGTCGGGACTGCCGACGTGCCGGATCTCGCGCAGCCCCTGGTCCTGGGCGGCGGACTCGAAGGTGAAGTGCCCGAAGCCCAGGATCCGACCGTGCAGCGGCTTGACCACGGTGATGTCCAGGATCCGTCCCAGCGGCATCGTCGCCAGTGACCGGGCGAGCACACCCTTGACCCGGAACACCCGCATGTTGGTGATCACGAACGCGTCCAGGTTGGCGGCCAGCGCCTTCCAACCGCCCCAGCCGAGCAGGGCGAAGCCGACGGCGAGCGGAATCCAGGCGAGGTCGAGGTCCGCGAACAGGAAAGCCGCGCAGGAGACCAGCCCGAGGTAGACCAGGACCGTCGGCACGACGTAGACGACCCAGTGCTTGCGGACGACGTCGACGATCACCTCGCCCTCCTCGCGCAGCAGGTGCCGGCTGATGTCAGGGTCGGTGAGAATGCGTCGGAGCCACCCCACGGCAGGCCTAGTTGCGGAGCGACTGGATGAAGCTGATGAACGAGTCGAAGACCCGGGCGAGCACGTCCCAGATGGTCGAGCCGGTGGACTTCGCGCTGTCGGCGAAGCCGCTGGGATCCTGCACGAGCCAGAACCCCAGGAACAAGATGACGATCAGGCCCACAGACTTCTTCAGCACGCCGTCCATCGGTTGCTCCTTGTGTCCAGGGAAGGTGGGTGCGAGCGCCGGAACGCGCACACGTCACCACTGTTCTACCAAAAACGCGCCGTGTACATGCTCAGGCGCGCTCAGTTGATGCGCCGGCAGGGCATCATCGGGCCCATGGCCTTCGCAGCTGAGCAGCACGCGCTGCCCGTCGAGCACGACCAGCCTCCGCTCTTCGTCTTCGGCGAGGACGCCGACCTGTCGTCTGTCACGCCTCGTCGTACGGTGCTGGCGGCGCACGGCATCACCGCCTCGTCGATGTCCTGGCCGACGCTCGCTTCGGCGCTGCCCGGCGACTGGCGACTCGTCGCCCCGGACCTGCGTGGCCGGGGCGCCGCCCGCGATCTGGCGCCGGGGCTCAGCGGCCTGCGCGACCACGCCGACGACCTGTGCCATGCCGCCGAGCGCCTCGACCCCCACGGCACCGGGGACCTGGTGCTGGTGGGCCACTCGATGGGGGCCTACGTGGCGCTGCTCGCGGCGAGCGCGCGGCCCGACCTGTTCCGCCGGCTGGTGCTGGTCGACGGAGGCGTTCCGCTCCCCCTGCCCGACGGCGTCGATCCCGACGAGCTGCTGGCCGCCACCCTCGGACCCGCGTTGGAGCGCCTCAGCCGCACCTTCACCGACGTGGAGGAGTACGTCGCGCTGTTCCGAGGGCACCCGGCGCTCGGTCCGCACTGGAACGACGCGGTCGAGGCCTACGTCCGCTACGACGCGCTGGAGACCCCCGAGGGGGTGCGCTCACGTGCCGTGGAGGAGGCCGTCCGGGTCGACGGCCGCGACCTGCTCGTGACGGGCCGCGAGCTGGACGCCGCCCTGCGCGGCCTCCAGGTCAGCACGCACCTGCTGTGCGCACCGCTGGGGATGTTCGGCGCAGCGCCGGGTCTGCTGCCCGCGGACGTGGTCCAGGCCTATGCGGACGAGCTCGACCACCTCACCGCCGAGACCGTGCCGGGGGTCAACCACTACACCCTCTTGTTCGACGAGTCGGCCGTCGCGCGCCTCGCCGAGGTCCTCACCAGCGCGTGAGGCTCAGGCCGAGCCGGCCTCCAGGCTCTCCAGCAGCGAGTCCGCGGCCGCATAGGGATCGCTGTCGCCCGCCACCACCTCGGCCGCCAGCTCGTCGAGGGCGGCATTCTCGTGCACCCCGCGCCACTGCTCGCGCAGCGCGGTCACCGCGATCGCCTCGATCTCGTCGCGGGCGCGGCGCAGCCGTCGTGCGTGGAGCTCGCCGCTGGACTCGAGGTGCTCGCGGTGCCGGTCGATGGCAGCGACGACCTCGTCGACGCCCTCGCCCTTGCTGGCGATCGTCTTGACGATCTCGGGCCGCCAGGCGCCCTCGGGCCGGTCGGCGAGCGCGAGCATCCCGCGCAGGTCTCGGCGCACCTGGTCGGCGCCGTCACGGTCGGACTTGTTGATCACGTAGAGGTCGCCGATCTCCAGGATCCCGGCCTTCGCCGCCTGGATGCCGTCGCCCATCCCGGGAGCCAGCAGCACCAGGGTGGTGTCTGCCATCGCGGCGATCTCCACCTCGCTCTGCCCGACTCCGACGGTCTCGACCAGGATCACGTCACACCCGGCGGCGTCGAGCACCCGCAGTGCCTGCGGGGTCGCCCAGGAGAGCCCGCCGAGGTGGCCACGCGAGGCCATCGACCGGATATAGACGTCCTTGTCCAGGGCGTGGTCCTGCATCCGGACCCGGTCCCCGAGCAGCGCGCCGCCCGAGAACGGCGAGGACGGGGTCCACCGCGAGCACGCCCACCCGCTTGCCCTGCGCCCGGAACGCGGAGACCACTGCCGCGGTCGTGGTCGACTTGCCGACGCCGGGCGAGCCGGTGAGACCGACGACATGCGCGTTCCCGGCGTACGGCGCCAGGCCGGCCATCACCTCGCGCAGAAGCGGCGAGGCGTCCTCGACGAGGGAGATCAGGCGCGCGACCGAACGGGCGTCGCCTCTCCGTGCCTGCTGGACCAGCTCGGAGACGTTCCCGGTCGACCGTCTACTCACGCCCACCCACCTCGCTGTCGGACTCGGATTCGGATTCGGATACGGGGAGGCGGGACGTGCTCAGGATGCGGCAGGCACCCTGATCACGAGGGCGTCACCCTGGCCGCCGCCGCCACAGAGCGCGGCGACGCCGGTGCCGCCACCGCGACGCTGGAGCTCGAGGGCGAGGTGGAGCACGATCCGGGCGCCCGACATGCCGACCGGGTGACCCAGGGCGATGGCGCCGCCGTTGACGTTGACCTTGTCCTCGGAGAGGCCGAGCTGGCGCGCCGACTCGATGCCGACCGCGGCGAAGGCCTCGTTGAACTCGACCAGGTCGACGTCGTCGATGGTGATGCCCTCCTTCTCCAGCGCCTTCGCGGTGGCGCGGGCGGGCTGGAGCTGCAGGGTGGAGTCGGGACCGGCGACCTGGCCGGAGGCGCCGATCTCGCACAGCCAGTCCAGACCGAGCTCCTCGGCCTTGGCCTTGCTCATCACCACGACGGCGCAGGCGCCGTCGGAGATCTGCGAGGCCGATCCGGCGGTGATGGTGCCGTCCTTGGAGAAGGCGGGCCGCAGCTTGCCGAGCGACTCCACGGTGGTGTCACCGCGCACCCCCTCGTCGGTGCTGACCACGATCGCGTCGCCTCTGCGCTGCGGGATCTCGACCGGCACGACCTCGTCGTCGAAGACGCCGTTCTTCCAGGCCTCGGCGGCCAGCTGGTGCGAGCGCGCCGCGAAGGCGTCCTGCTCCTCGCGGGTGAGGTTGGTGCCCTCGGCATTGCAGTTCTCGGTCAGGCCGCCCATCGCCTGCTGGGTGCTCTGGTCGTAGAGCGCGTCGTAGGCCATCGAGTCGACGAGCGCGACGTCGCCGTACTTGAAGCCCTCGCGGGACTTCGGCAGCACGTGCGGTGCGTTCGTCATCGACTCCATGCCGCCGGCGACGATGATGTCGTGCACCCCGGCGCGGATCAGCGCGTCGGCGGTCGAGATCGCGTTGACGCCGGAGAGGCAGACCTTGTTGATCGTGATCGACGGCAGCGACATCGGCAGGCCCGCGGCCACGCCGGCGGTGCGAGCGGGGTTCTGGCCGGCGCCGGCCTGGATGACCTGCCCCATGATCAGGTAGTCGACCTGGTCTCCGGAGACCCCGGCCTTCTCCAGGGCCCCCTTGATGGCCACGCCCCCCAGGTCTGCGGCAGAGAGGCCCTTGAGCCCTCCGAGCAGACGTCCGATCGGGGTGCGGGCGCCTGCGACGATGACGGACGGGTTCGCGTTCGCTGACATGGGTGCCTCCTGATGAGCAAGTGGGTCGGTTCCGACACTACCCAGCGATCGGCGCCGACAGCAGGGGGGTCCGCGACCTGTCGGTGTAGCGCGGGTCACACCTCGTTGAGGCTGGAGCCCGACTGGGCAAGGATGCCCTCATGCCTGCCTCCGCGACCGACCCGAGCCCGACGCCCCTGCAGATCCCGGCCCACCTGTTCACGTGCATCGACCACGTGGGCATCGCCGTACCCGATCTCGATGTCGCGACGGCGATGTACCGGGACAAGTTCGGCATGACGGTCGTGCACGAGGAGACCAACGAGGAACAAGGTGTCCGCGAGGCGATGGTCGCGGTCGGCGACTCCGGTTCCTGCATCCAGCTGCTCGCCCCTCTGAACGAGCAGTCCACGATCGCGAAGTTCATCGACCGCTCCGGCCCCGGGCTGCAGCAGCTGGCCTACCGCGTCACCGACGTCGAGCAGGTCTCCGCGATCCTGCGCGAGCGCGGCCTCCGGCTGCTGTACGACGAGCCCCGCCGCGGCACCTCCGACTCCCGGATCAACTTCATCCACCCCAAGGACGCGGGTGGCGTGCTCGTCGAGCTCGTCCAGCCCTCGACCGCGCCCCACTGAGACAAGAGCCACACCGCAGGGACAGCAGCGTTACCCGCCAGTAATCTTTCGCCCACTCGCCCCAATCAAGGAGCTACCCGTGCAGCAGATCCTCGACGCCATTCTGGCTGGAGACACCTCGTCCCAGGACTACGCCGACCTGAAGCTTCCGGAGTCCTACCGCGCTGCCTTCGTGCGCCGCGAGGACGCGGAGATGTTCGAAGGCGTCGCCAGCACGGACAAGGACCCTCGCAAGTCGCTGCACGTGGACGAGGTCGCGCTGCCCGAGCTCGGCCCCGGCGAGGCGATCGTGGCGGTGATGGCCAGCGCCATCAACTACAACACGGTCTGGACCTCGATCTTCGAGCCGGTCTCGACCTTCGGCTTCCTGGAGCGCTACGGCCGGATGTCGCCGCTGTCCAAGCGGCACGACCTGCCGTACCACGTCGTCGGCTCCGACCTGGCCGGCGTGGTCCTCAAGACCGGGCTGGGCGTGCACTCCTGGAAGGCCGGCGACGAGGTCGTGGCGCACTGCCTCTCGGTGGAGCTGGAGAGCCCGGACGGCCACGGCGACACGATGATGGACCCCGAGCAGCGGATCTGGGGCTTCGAGACCAACTTCGGCGGGCTGGCCCATCTGGCCCTGGTCAAGTCCAACCAGCTGATGCCCAAGCCGGACCACCTGACCTGGGAGGAGGCCGCCTCCCCCGGCCTGGTCAACTCCACCGCCTACCGCCAGCTGGTCAGCCGCAACGGCGCCGGCATGAAGCAGGGCGACAACGTCCTGATCTGGGGCGCCAGCGGCGGCCTCGGCGGCTTCGCCACGCAGTACGCCCTCAACGGCGGCGCCACCCCCGTGTGCGTGGTCTCCAACGAGGAGAAGGCCGCGATCGCCCGCAAGATGGGCGCCGAGCTGATCATCAACCGCTCCGAGGCCGGCTACAAGTTCTGGAAGGACGAGCACACCCAGGACCCGAAGGAGTGGCGCCGCTTCGGCAAGGACATCCGCGACCTCACCGGTGGCGAGGACGTCGACATCGTCTTCGAGCACCCCGGCCGTGAGACCTTCGGCGCCTCGGTGTTCGCCGCGCGCAAGGGCGGCACCATCGTCACCTGCGCCTCGACCAGCGGCTACATGCACCAGTACGACAACCGCTACCTGTGGATGAACCTCAAGCGGATCATCGGCTCGCACTTCGCCAACTACCGCGAGTCGTGGGAGGCCAACCGGCTGATCGCCAAGGGGATGATCCACCCCACCCTGTCGCGCACCTACGCGCTCGAGGACGTCGGGCAGGCCGCCCTCGACGTGCACCACAACTCCCACCAGGGCAAGGTCGGGATCCTCTGCCTGGCTCCCGAGGAGGGTCTCGGAGTGCGCGACGCGGAGATGCGCAGCCGGCACCTCGAGCAGATCAACGCGTTCCGCGGAGTCTGACCGAGCCGGGCGACTCACCCGTCACATCCGTCCCTCCACACCCGGTGGCACCTCTGCTCTCAGCGCCGCGGACGAGTTTTCCGGCCTGTTCGGCGCGTCGCACGACGCGCGCTCGGAAACCCCTCGGTGATGGGTGAGACTGACGGCGTACGTCGGATCACCGAGCACGGATTTGAGGAGTTTCATGAGCAACCAGGGCCTTTCCATCTTCGACAACGACCCCGAGGACGCACCGACCCAGGTGATGCCTCAGGTCAACGAGGCACGGGACGGCGCCGGGCGGTCCTCGCCAGCGAGCGAGGCCCGGTCAAGACGGCCCCGAAGCCCGCTGAGCAGACCTCCGAGAAGACGCTGCCTCCGCCTCCCGCGGACGTGCAGGCCCCCGCTGCCCCGGCCCGCACCGCCCCGGTGCAGCGCAACGAGAGCACCCCGCCCGCCGCTCAGCCGGCCAAGCTCCCCAGCCTGCCGACCGTGCGCCGCGGCGGCTACGACACCGACGCGGTGGATCGCTTCCTGCGCACCACGACTGCCGAGAAGGTCGGCCTCAGCGCGAGCCTGACCGAGGCCCAGAGCAGGCTCAGGTCGTTGCAGGCGGAGGTCGACGCCCTGCGCACCAAGGTCGACGAGAACGAGAACCCGACCTACGCCGGCCTGGGGGGCCGGGCCAGCGAGATGCTCCGCCTGGCCGAGGAGCAGGCGGCCGAGGTGCTCCAGGAGGCGCAGGCCCAGGCCGCGCAGATCCGGCAGCAGGCCACCCGCGACGCCGCCGCCGTCAAGTCCGAGGCCGAGGCCGACGCGGAGGACATGCGGGTCGTGCAGATCCGTGAGCTCGAGGAGACCCGGTGCTCGCACCACTGCCGACATCGAGGCCCACCGCACCCGCGCGCTCGCCGAGGCCGACGCGCACCTCGCCTCCGCCAAGCGCGAGGCCGAGCAGCACCGGCTCGCCGCCGAGCAGGAGACCAACGCGCTGCGCACCAGCACCGCCCGTGAGGCCGAGCAGGCTCGGGCCACCGCGGACCGCGAGGTCCAGGAGGCTCGTCGCGAGCTGGCCGTGGAGAAGGAGCGCCTCACCCGAGAGGCGGCCGAGCACCACGACTCCGCAGCGGCCGAGACCCAGCGCCTGGTGAGCCGAGGCGGAGGAGCGGGCCAACGCGGCCGAGCTGCGCGCCCGCGAGGCGACCGAGGCGGCGACCGCACACCGCGAGCAGGCCGCACAGGAGGCCGAGCAGCTGGTCAGCCGTTCGCGCCGCGAGGCCGAGCAGATCGTCAGTGCTGCGAAGAAGCAGGCCGACGCGCTGCGCAACAGCGGTCACGCGGACTCCGAGCGCGACCTGCAGGCCCTGCGAGCCGAGGTGACCCGGCTGAGCCGTCGTCGCGACTCGATCACCGCACAGCTCTCCGCGCTGCGTGACGTGGTCGCGGGGTTCGGCAACGACGACGAGAGCTGACGGTGCCGGCGCCAGGGACCGACCGTCCCGACGGCGCCGGCACCCCAGGCCTCGGGGCCACCAGCTCCGAGCACTGAGGCGGCGCCAACGCCAGATCCGGGGACGGGAGCCACCCCGCCCGAGGACCGCCCTTCTGGGCCGGTGCCGACGGCGGGTCCGGGCACGGCGCCCGGTCCCACCGCATCCGTGGAGCACCCGAGCCGACCCCGCGGCGCCTGGGGCCACTCCGCGTTCGTCACCGGACTGCTGTTCGGGGCGGGCGCCCTGCTCGCCTACTGGTTCGGTGGGCTGATCCTCCGGTCCGCGTCGGTGCTGATCCTGATCGTGGTCTCGCTGTTCATCGCCTTCGGCCTGAACCCGATCGTGGTGTGGCTCAACCACCGCGGGGTCCGCCGCTCGGTGGCCGTGATCGTGGTGGCGTTCGGCTTCGTCGCCGCCCTGGGCCTGTTCTCCGTCGCCATCGTGCCGGTGGTCGCGGACCAGATCCGTGGGCTCGCCGACAATGCTCCGGAGTGGTTCGACCAGCTCCAGCAGAACAAGCAGATCCAGCGCTGGGACGACCAGTACGCCATCATCGACAAGGTCAAGGACTACGTCCTCAGCGGCGACCTGGCCAAACGACTGTTCGGTGGCGTGCTCGGCGTCGGCCTGGCGATCCTCGGTGCGCTGGCGAACTCGTTCATCGTGATCGTGCTGACGCTCTACTTCCTGGCCTCGCTGGACTCCGTGAAGCAGGGCCTCTACCGGCTCGCCCCGGCCAGCAGCCGACCGCGGGTGGAGAGCCTGGGAGACCGCATCCTGGAAGGCGTCGGCGGCTACGTCTCAGGCGCCTTCGTGGTGGCGACGGTCGCCGGGCTCTCGACGATGGTGTTCTTGTTCATCGTCGGTCTGGGCGAGTACGCCGTCGCGCTGGCCCTGGTGGTGGCGCTCCTGGACGTGATCCCGATGATCGGGGCCACGCTCGGGGCCGTCGTGGTGAGCGCGATCGCCCTGGCCACCGATGTCCGGACCGGCATCATCGTGGTGATCTTCTTCATCATCTACCAGCAGGTCGAGAACTACGTGATCTATCCACGGGTGATGTCGCGGTCGGTGGACATCCCGGGTGCGATGACGGTGATCGCCGCGCTCGTCGGTGCCGCGCTCCTCGGGGTGGTCGGCGCCCTGCTCGCGATCCCCACGGCGGCGGCGATCCTGCTGCTGGTCCGCGAGGTCTTCGTGCGCAAGCAGGACGCGCTCTGACCTGACCTCCTGGGACCTGACCTCCTGGCTGGGAGGCGTGCTGCCCAGCCTTCGAGGTCAGGCGGACCAGCGCACCGACTCCTCGAGGAGGTCGGCGAACGCATGCACCCCTCGCAGGTCGTCGCGGTGGGCGAGCAGGCGGCTGATCCCGATGCGGGACCGGACTGCCAGGTCGGTCTCGGCGCTCTCGACGATCGGGCCGGCGAGCTGCTCTTCAGCGGTGGCGATGTGCTCCATCACGGTCCTCCGTGGCTCAATGCGAGACACGAGCGTGGCAGGCCTAGGTGACCGGGCGATTGCCTCCGGGTTTCCTGGAGATCACCGACATTTCGACCTCAGAAGTCGAAGCCGTCGAACATCCCGCCGATGCCGTCGAACAGTCCCCCGATGCCGTCCCCGATCGACCCGAGTCCCTCACCGACTCCCTCTCCGATGGCACCGATCCCCTCACCGAGCCCGTCGAAGCCACCGCCGAACAGCAGACCCATGAACATCCAGTCCATCGGCCCGAAGCCACCGAAGTAGCCCGCGGCGTAGGGCTGGTAGGCGGGTCCGCCCTGGAAGTAGGGCACCCGGCGGTTGCCGACCATCACCTTGCGGATGTCGGGCTCGGCACCGGCACTGACCCGCTCGGCGTCCAGCAGGCAGGCGGGCACGTCGCGGGTGGCGCCGCCCGGAGGGGTGTAGGCCACGTCCTGGACCGAGAGCCCGTGGCGCGGGTCGAAGAAGCAGGGCGGGCGCCGGGTGGGCAGCGCCTGGCCCGCGACTCGCGCGCGGACGCACGCCATGGCGTACTTGCCGTCCTCGAGGATCTCGGTCACGTTCTTGACGTGCTCGGGCTCCTGGATCTTGTCGGCAGCCCGCTTCGCGGACTCATAGGCGTCCAGCGCCCGCTGGTAGTCGGCGTGCTCGCCGGCGTTGAGCTCCCGCCCGGCCATCTCGATGTCGAGCAGCTGGAGCTCCTCACCGAGCGCGGTGACGTCCTCGAAGGCGAACTGGCGCACCGGCGCGAGCTCGGCCTCCTTGCGCTCGAGGGCCTTGCGCTGAGTGGCCTTGACCATGGCCACGACCGCGACGGCCGCGACGGCCAGCAAGAGGAGGAAGATCAGGAAACCCATGAGGTCAGGTTACGTCGGCGATCCCAGTCCTGCCGATCAGGTCCGGACCAGTGTCAAGATCGGCGCATGACAGCACGCATCGAGGTCAGCCGACCCGTCCAGGCAGCACCCGAGGCGGTCTTCGCGCTGCTCTGCGACCCCCAGGGGCACGTGGCCATCGACTCCTCCGGCATGCTCCAGAGCGCCGACGGTGAGCCGGTCACCGGGGCCGGGGACACCTTCGTGGTCCACATGGATCGTGAGTCGCTCGGGGACTTCGACCTGGGGCGCTACGACGTGACGGTCACCATCACGACGTACACGCAGGATCGGGAGATCGCCTGGAAGATCCTGGGGCGGGTGCGCCCGCAGATCGGTCACGTCTTCGGCTATCGCATCGAGCCCACCGAGGTCGGCTCGCTGGTGAGCTCGTACTACGACTGGTCCGACATCGCGCCGCACTGGCAGGAGGCCGACATCTTCCCGGTCATCTCCGAGGGGGCGCTGAAGGCGACGCTGGGCATCCTGGAACGAACCGTGCGCCGCGGCTACCCCCAGGGCGAGCCCGCTCGGTAGCTCAGCCGAGACGACCACCGGGCTCAGCCCGATCGACCGCTCGCTGCTCGACCACCGAGGTGCGGGTCGGGCGGAGGTTCCTGGTGCCCCCAGATCCCCGTGGAGGCTCAGCGCGTGCTGTAGTCGCGGAAGCCTCGCTTGGTCTTTCGGCCCAGGTAGCCGGCGGTGACCAGGTGCTCGAGCAGGGGGGCGGGTGCGAACCCGGGCTCGCGGAACTCCAGGTAGAGCTCGCGCTGGATCGCCAGCGACACGTCGTTGCCGACCACGTCGAGCAGCTCGAAGGGACCCATCGGCAGCGCACACCCCTGCTTCATCGCGGTGTCGATGTCGTCGGCGGTGGCGTAGTGCGCCGCGAGCATCTTGATCGCGTCGTTGAGGTAGGGGAAGAGCAGGGCGTTGACGATGAACCCGGCCCGGTCACCGCACGAGACCGCGACCTTGCCCACCTTGGCACACAGCGCCCGGGTGGTCTCGGCGACCTCGTCGCTCGTGGAGACGGTGCTGACCACCTCCACCAGCTTCATGATCGGCGCGGGGTTGAAGAAGTGCATCCCGACGACGTCCTGGGGGCGGGTGGTCGCCTGCGCGCACTGGATGATCGGGAGCGAGGACGTGGTGGTCGCGAGGATCGCGCCCGGCTTGCAGATCTCGTCGAGGTTCTCGAACAGGGTGGTCTTGATCTTCAGGTCCTCAGCGATCGCCTCGACCGCGATGTCGACCTGGCTCAGGTCGTCGAGCGAGGTGGAGCCCCGCAGCCGGCCGAGCACCTGCGCGCGTGCCGACTCCTCGAGCTTGCCGCGCTGGATGGCCTTGTCGAGCGAGCGCTCGATCGTGGCGCGGACCGCGTCCACCTTGTCCTGCGAGCGGCCCACGTAGACCACGTCGTACCCCGCCTTGGCGAAGACCTCGACGATCCCGGTGGCCATGGTGCCGGTGCCGACCACGCCGACCAGCGCGACGTCGTGCCTGCAGCTGGGGCAGGTCGTCCGCGGACGGTGTCCGGTCATCGGGCACGACGACCGGGCTGTCGGCGGTCTCATAGCTGTAGAAGCCCTTGCCGGTCTTGCGGCCGAGGAGCCCAGCGGTCACCATCTGCTTGAGGATCGGCGCGGGTGCGTGCAGCCGGTCGCGACCCTGGCGATACATCGTGTCGAGGATCTCGTACGCCGTGTCGAGACCGATCAGGTCGAGCAGGGCCAGCGGACCCATCGGGTATCCGCAGCCGAACCGCATCGCGGCGTCGATGTCCTCGCGAGAGGCGTACCGGTTCTCATACATCGACACGGCGTGGTTGAGGTAGCCGAAGAGCAGCGTGTTGGCGATGAACCCGGCCTTGTCCCCGCAGACGACGGGGTTCTTGCCCAGCGTGCCGACCAGGGTGGAGACGTCCTCGAGCACGTCGGGGGCCGTCACCACGGTCTTCACGATCTCCACGAAGCCCTGCACGGGGGCCGGGTTGAAGAAGTGCACGCCGATGACCCGCCCCGGGTGCGAGGTGGCCGAGGAGATCTCGGTGACCGAGAGCGAGGAGGTGTTCGTGGCGATGATCGCGTCGTCGGCCAGGATGTCGTCGAGCTGGCGAAAGATCTGCTTCTTGATCTCGACCGACTCCACGACGGCCTCGACGACCAGATCCGCGTCCTTGAGCTCCTCGAGCGTGGTCGCGAAGCTCACCCGGTCCTGCAGCTGCTTCGCGTCGTCCTCGCTCAGCTTCCCGCGGGAGACCGCACGTGCGGTGGAGTGCGCGAGGTGCTGTCGGCCACGAGAGACTGCCTCGTCATCGACCTCCACCCCCACGACGGTGTAGCCGTGGCGGGCGAAGACCTCCGCGATCCCCGCACCCATGGTGCCCAGTCCAACAACGCCGATGGTCTTGAAGTCGCGTGCCATGGCCGCATCCTCGCACGCGCGGCCCCTGAGTCGGCTGTGTCTCAGGTCACGTCAGGCCGGCGACCAGCCGGGTGACCTCGTCCGCGCAGCCCCAGCTGAGGGTCACGCCCGCACCGCCGTGTCCGTAGCAGTGCACCACCCGGTCCACCGTCTCCAGGCGCACCACCGAGCGCACCGGGCGCAGGCCGACACGGTGGCCGACCACCCGCCCCCGGGCGAGCTCGGGAACGAGCAGGGTGGCGCGCCGCAGGATCTCCTCGGCGGTCTGCGCCGAGGCCGTCCGGCTCCAGTCGTCGACGTCGTCGGTGCCCCCGACGACGACCTCGTGCGTGCGTGGGACGGCGTAGGTGGGCCCGGCGGAGTCGAGCCACCAGCGGTCCAGCCGGACGTCGGCCAGCAGGACCACCTGTCCGCGCACCGGTCGCACGTCGAGGTCCTGGGCGAGGAGTCGCGAGCCGAGCCCGGCGCAGTTGACCACCACGTCCTCGGTCCGCGGAAGCGCCGGCAGGCTCATCCGGGTCAAGGTGACGCCGAGCTGCACCAGCCGCGCGCGCAGCCAGCGGAGATAGATCGGCATGTCGATCACCGGCGCCGTGAACGACCAGGCGTCGGAGTAGCCGGCCGGAGGCGCGACATGCCTGAGCTCCGGCACCGCCCGGGCCCACCAGGGGTCCCCGCTCGGGTCGAGCCAGTACCTCGGTGCCGGCGAGCATCCGCACCCCGACGTCCCGGTTCGCCAGGTCGTCGAACTCGGCGTACGACGTGGCCGCCCACGACGTCACCCTCTCGTGGGGCAGCGCGTGGTAGGGATACCAGAGCGCCGCCGCCACCACGGAGGTCGTCTCCAGCGGCAGGTCGCGCGCGAGGATGTCGACGCGGTGCCCGGCCTCGGCGAGCCGCACCGCGCAGGTCAGGCCGATGACGCCGGCTCCGACCACGACGACTCTCCCGGCCTGCCCCATGCGGTCAGCATGGCAGGCCGGGGTCCCCGCTGAAACGGGAGCGAAGCGAGTGTTTCGGTGGGGTGGAGGTAGATTCTCCACTCGTGAGACTCGTCGTGGCCCGCTGTCAGGTCGACTACGCGGGACGGCTGACCGCGCACCTCCCGATGGCCACCCGAGTCCTGATGCTGAAGTCCGACGGCTCGGTGCTGGTGCACTCCGACGGCGGGTCCTACAAGCCGCTGAACTGGATGAGCCCGCCGTGCACCGTGCGGGAGGGCACCACCGAGGACGGTCAGCTCGAGTGGACGGTGGCCGCCAAGTCCGGCGACAGCCTGCGCATCCTGATCGAGGAGGTCATCCACGACTCCCGTCACGACCTCGGGCTGGACCCCGGTCTGCAGAAGGACGGCGTCGAGAAGCACCTGCAGGAGCTGCTCGCCGAGCATCCCTCGACGCTGGCCGACGGCCTCAGCCTGGTCCGCCGCGAGTACCCCACCGCGATCGGGCCGGTCGACCTGATGTGCCGCGACGGCGAGGGGCGCTCGGTCGCCGTGGAGATCAAGCGCCGCGGCGAGATCGACGGGGTCGAGCAGCTCACCCGCTACCTCGAGCTGCTCAACCGCGACCCCCTGCTGAGCCCCGTGCGAGGCATCTTCGCCGCCCAGGAGATCAAGCCCCAGGCCAGGGTGCTGGCCACCGACCGCGGCATCGCCTGCGCGGTCGTCGACTACGACGCCCTGCGCGGCATGGACGACCCGAGCCTGCGCCTGTTCTAGGCGCTCAGGTCGACCCGCTGCGTCGCAGCGGGAAGGTCATCCGGAACGTCGTGCCGCCCGCCCCGCTGCTGACCACCTCGATGGTGCCGGCATGTGCCTCCACGATGGCCAGCGCGATCGTCAGGCCCAGGCCGGCGCCGGGCGTCTGTTGGGCGACCGCGTCCGGGGTGCGGAAGAGCCGCTCGAACAAGCGCGTCCGGGTCCTCGTCGCCGATGCCGGCACCGGTGTCGACGACGTCGATCTGGGCCGAGGAGCCGCAGGCGCTGAACACCACCCGCACCCGGCCCCCGGGCGGGGTGAACTTGATGGCGTTGGAGAGCAGGTTGTCCATCGCCTGGCCCAGGCGGTCGCGGTCGCCGGACATCGGCACCGCGGTGCCGGGTGTCTCCAGTGGACAGCTGCAGCCGAGCCTCCTCGGCGCGTGGGCGGGCCGCCTCCACGGCCTCTCGCACGACCGTCTCCAGATCGATCTCCGCCGACTGGATGGCCAGCCCGGACTCCTCGATCGCCACCAGGGTGAGCAGGTCGTCGACGAGTCGCAGCTCGCGCTCGGCACTGCGCATGATCACCGAGAGGAACCGCTGCCCCTGGGGGCTGAGCTCCTCCAGGTCGGTCATCAGCTCGCCGTACCCGATCATCGAGGTCAGCGGCGTCCGCAGCTCGTGCGAGACGGTCGCGAAGAACTCGTCCTTGACCCGGTCGGTCTCCTCCTGCATCCGGCGGCGCTCGGAGATGTCGCGGATGGCAGCGGACACCAGCAGCCCCTCGTCGGTCTGCAGCGGTGAGAGCGAGACCTCGATCGGGAACTCCGATCCGTCCTTGCGACGCGCGTGCAGGTCGCCGGCCAGCCCCATCGGCCGCGCGCGCGGCTCGCTGACGTAGCCGCTGCGGAAGGCCATGTGCATCCCCGAGAACCGGTCGGGAACCAGGATCTCCACCGGCTCCCCGACCAGCTCGGAGCGGCGGTAGCCGAAGAGCTCCTCCACCTGGGCGTTGACCAGCACGATGACGCCGTCGCGGTTGACGATCACCATGCCGTCCGGGGCGGCCTCCAGCAGCCCGCGGAAGAGCTTGGTCTGGCGGTACTTCTCGTTGGGCATGCGGAAGCTGATCGCGGCGAGCGAGCCACGGTCGGAGGTGGTCGGGACCATCGTCAGGTCGACGTGGATCCTGCTGCCGTCGGCGTGCATGAGCAGGCAGTCGCGCACGGTGATCTCGACGGTGCTGGTGAGGACCGCGGCGAGGGCGACCGTCTGGAAGACCCGCATCGACTCCCGCACGAAGTCGCGCAGATGGGAGCCGTTCATCGACTCCGCAGACCGGCCGAAGAGCTCGGCCGCGCCCTCGTTGGCCAGGATGATCAGACCTGTGCCGTCGGCGAGGACGGTGGCGTCCTCGGACTTCAGCACCATCTCGGTGAGGGCGGCGTACTCCCATTGCTCGGCGTGGTGCCGCTGCTCCATGTCGGTCCGCCCTGATCGTCGATCGGCTGCAGCCGCGCCAGCTCCGGCCCCACTGACGTCCCGCAGAACACTACGACCCGCGCTGGCCCCACCGAAAGCCAAGTCGGGCAAGTCCGGATTGACCCAACTCAAAGTCTAGACCAGTCCGTGCGCCGCCCGGATCGCCTGCACGATTCCCGCCATCGCCTGGGTGAGGCTGAAGTCCTTGGGGGTGAACACCGCGGCGACGCCCATCTCCGTGAGCAGCTTCGCGTCCCGGGTCGGGATGATGCCACCGACGATCACGGGGACGTCCGCGATCCCGGACGCCCTCATCTGCTCGAGCACGTCGGGCACCAGCTCCATGTGCGATCCGGAGAGGATCGAGAGCCCGACGCAGTGGACGTCCTCGGCGACGGCCGCGGCCACGATCTGCTCGGGGGTGAGCCGGATCCCCTGGTAGACGACCTCGAAGCCCGCGTCCCGAGCGCGTACGGCGACCTGCTCGGCACCGTTGGAGTGACCGTCGAGCCCCGGCTTGCCGACCAGCAGACGCAGGCGGCCACCGAGCTCCTCGCCGGTGGCCCGGACCTGCTCGCGTACCTCGCTCAGCTCCTGGCCGGCCTCGGCGACGCCCACGGCGCCCGAGACGCCGGTCGGGAGCCCGGAACTCCCCGAAGACGTCACGCAACGTGCCGGCCCACTCCCCGGTGGTGGCACCGGCGCGGGCCGCGACGAGGGTCGCCTCCATCAGGTTGGCCTCGGTCTTGGCCGCGGCGGCCAGCGCCGCCAACGCGCGGTCCACCTCGGCCTGGTCGCGCTGCTCACGCCAGGCCTCGAGGCCGGCGACCGCCGAGCGCTCGGCCTCGGGGTCGGCGGCCTGGATCGCGGCGTCGAGGTCGGCGGTCAGCGGAGAGGGCGCGGTGCTCTCGAACCGGTTGACGCCGACGACGATGTCCTCGCCGTTCTCGATCCGCGAGCGCCGGGCGGAGTGCGAGCTGACCAGGGCCTGCTTCATGTAGCCGGACTCGACCGCAGCGATGGCGCCACCCAGCGCCTGCACCCGGTTCATCTCCTCGCGCGCGTCCTCGACCATCTGACTCACCTTGGCCTCGATCACCGTGGAGCCCTCGAAGATGTCGTCGTACTCCAGCAGGTCGGACTCGAAGGCCAGCACCTGCTGGAGCCGCAGCGACCACTGCTGGTCCCACGGCCGCGGCAGCCCGAGGGCCTCGTTCCACGCGGGCAGCTGTACGGCGCGAGCGCGGGCGTTCTTGGACAGGGTCACGCCGAGCATCTCCAGGACGATCCGCTGCACGTTGTTCTCCGGCTGCGCCTCGGTCAGGCCGAGCGAGTTCACCTGGACGCCGTAGCGGAACCGGCGCATCTTCTCGTCCTGGACCCCGTAGCGCTCCCGGGTGATCTCGTCCCACAGCCGCACGAAGGCGCGCATCTTGCAGGTCTCCTCGACGAACCGGACGCCGGCGTTGACGAAGAAGGAGATCCGCCCGACCACCTTCTCGAACTCGTCCTCGGCGACCTGGCCCGCGTCCTTGACCGCGTCGAGCACCGCGATCGCGGTGCACAGGGCATAGGCCAGCTCCTGGGTGGGCGTCGCCCCGGCCTCCTGCAGGTGGTAGCTGCAGATGTTGATCGGGTTCCACTTCGGGATCTCGTTGACGGTGTAGGAGATCAGGTCGGAGATCAGGCGCAGGGAGTGCTCGGGCGGGAACACGTAGGTCCCGCGGGAGAGGTACTCCTTGATGATGTCGTTCTGGGTGGTGCCGGCCAGCTGGTGGGCGACCTCGAGCGGCTCCAGCTCGGGGTTCTGCTCCTCGGCCACGACCTGGTAGAGCGCGAGCAGCCACATCGCGGTGGCGTTGATGGTCATCGAGGTGTTCATCCCGGTGAGCGGGATGTCCGCGAACAACCGCCGCATCTCGCCGAGGTGCGGCACCGGGACGCCCACCTTGCCGACCTCTCCCCGCGCCAGCGCCGAGTCGGGGTCGTAGCCGGTCTGGGTCGGCAGGTCGAAGGCCACCGAGAGGCCGGTCTGCCCCTTCTCGAGGTTCATCCGGTAGAGCTTGTTGGACTCGATGGCCGAGGAGTGGCCCGCGTAGGTGCGCATCACCCAGGGGCGGTCCTTCTCGGGCCTCGCGGCGTTGGCGTTCATGGGCTGAGAGTAGGCCCGTCACGACTCTGAGAGCACGCGATGTCGCCCTCGTCACACGGGAGTCGAGTGCCCTCCCGGCTCGACCGGAAGCATCCAGCGCAGGTGCGAGAGGTGCAGCAGGCGGCGGACGCTCGCAGAGCCGCCGATGAGGATCACCCGGCGCCCCTGTCGCTCCGCGGCCCGGTTGGCCACCGCCAGCATCTTCAGCGTGGTCAGGTCGACGGAGTCGACCGCGGAGATGTCGACGCGCACGTCGCCGGAGTGCTCGTCGAGGAGGCGGTAGAGCGCGGCACGGAGCTCGCCGATGTAGCGCACGTCGAGGGAGCCGGTGAGCTGCAGCACGGTCCCGTTGGTCGTGAGTTCCATGTCACCTTCCGCCGTCTCGGGCACCAATATCGATCCTGCGAGGTCTCATGCGTATCAAGACGCGCGGGAATGGTCACTAAATACGTCGCCGAACGGACTTTTCGCTCAGCTTTGCTGATCATCCGGACTAGTCCAGCGGTGAAAATTAGTCCGGAAGGCGCGAAACGTCCGCACCGACCGCCGCCAGCGCCTCGGCGAACCACGGATAGCCGCGATCGATGTGCTGGGACTCGGCGACCAGGGTGGCGCCCTGAGCGGCCAGCCCCGCGAGGACCAGCGCCGCGCCGGCGCGGATGTCGTGGGCGACCACCGGAGCCCCGGAGAGCATCGGGACACCGCGTACGACGGCGTGGTGGCCGTCGGTGCGCAGGTCGGCACCCAGGCGGGCGAGCTCCTGGGCGAACATGAACCGCGCCTCGAACACGTTCTCGGTGATCATCGCCGTTCCCGAGGACACCGCCGCCAGCGCCATCGCGAACGGTTGCAGGTCCGTGGGGAAGCCGGGATAGGGCAGGGTCGCGACGTCGAAGGCGGCGAGCCGGTCGGTGACCCGCACCGTGAAGCCCGAGTCGGTCTCCTCGATGCCGGCGCCGGCGTGACGAGCTTGTCCAGCACGACGTCGAGGTGGTGGGTCACCCCACCCTCGATGTGCAGCTCTCCCCCGGCGATGGCGGCGGCGAAGACCCAGGTGCCGGTGACGATCCGGTCGGTCACCGTGCTGTGCTCCACCGGGTGCAGCCGCTCCACGCCGTCGATGACCAGTGTGGAGGTGGAGATCCCCTCGATCTGGGCGCCCATCGAGACGAGCATCCGGCACAGGTCGACGATCTCGGGCTCGCGCGCCACGTTGTCGATCACGGTCCGGCCCTCGGCCAGCACGGCGGCCATCAGCAGGTTCTCGGTCGCTCCGACGGAGGGGAACTCGAGCCAGACGTTGGCGCCGACGAGGCCGCCGGGGACCTCGGCCACCACCTGGCCGTGCTCGATCCGGACGGCGGCGCCGAGCTCCTGGAGACCGTGGATGTGCATGTCCAGGCCTCGTGATCCGATGGCGTCTCCGCCGGGGAGGGCCACGCTGGCCCGTCGACAGCGCGCCACCAGCGGGCCCAGCACCGCGATCGAGGCCCGGAGGCGGCGGACCAGCTCGTACGGCGCCTCGTGGCGCAGCTCTTCGGGCACCTCGATCGTGGCCCGTCCCGCCGTCGGACCACTCGTGGGGTCCACTCCGCTGGGATAGACGATCTCCACGGTGCATCCGAGCGTGCGCAGCAGGTCGCCCATCACCGCGACATCGAGGATGTCGGGGATGTTGGAGATCGTGGTCCGGCCAGGTGCCAGCAGGGCGGCCGCCATCAGCTTCAGGGCCGAGTTCTTGGCGCCCCCGACGTACACCGTGCCCGCCAACGGACGGGTCATCGGACCCTGGGAGAAGACGCGGAAGCTGCCCATGGCCGTCACTCTAGTGAGCGACGTCCGGCGGCGCGGCGGGGTTGGGCCGAAGAGCAGGCCCAGATCGTCGGCGACACCCCTCCGCCATGCGGCGGGTCGGTCGACCTAGGGTGGAGCCCATGGTGAACCTGACTCGCATCTACACCCGCACCGGTGACGGCGGCAGCACACGTCTGGGCGACATGAGCGAGACCACGAAGACCGACCCTCGGCTCGCGGCGTACGCCGACGTCGACGAGACCAACGCCCACCTCGGGCTGGTGCTGGCGTCGGGTGGCCTCGAGGACGACGTGGTGGCCCTGCTCATCCACATCCAGAACGACCTGTTCGACGTCGGCGCCGACTTCTGCACCCCGGTCGTCGCGGACCCCGAGTACCCCCCGCTGCGCATCGAGCCTGACTACGTCGAGCGCCTCGAGACGTGGTGCGACCGCTACAACGAGCAGCTGCCGACGCTGCGCTCCTTCATCCTCAACGGGGGAACCGTCGCGGCCGCCAACCTGCACGTGGCCCGCACGGTGTGCCGCCGCGCCGAACGCTCGGCCTGGGCAGCCCACGAGACCCACGCGGAGACCATGAACGTGCTGGCCATCACCTATCTGAACCGGCTCTCGGATCTGCTCTTCATCCTGGCCCGGCACGCGAACCGCGAGATCGGCGACGTCTTGTGGGTCCCGGGCGGGGAACGCGTCCAGCCGGGGTCCGACCAGGGCTAGCAGTCGGGCTGGGGCTCAGCGGGAGGGCCGCGAGCCCGGTGGACCGGCCTCGAGCCACGACTGCAGCCCGGTCAGCGAGCTGGGACTCATCGCCAGCTCGACCTCGCCCTGGGCGTCTTGCAGACGACCACCACGTGGCCCGCATAGAGGGCGTACTCCTCCGTGCCCCGCGGTTGACGCTGGGAGGAGAAGGTCAGGTCGTTGCGGCGCCACGACCGCTTGGGCACCGGGAGCGGCGAGAAGATCCGGTACCAGTCCAAGGAGTCCTCGCGATAGCGACCCATGCCGAGCACCCAACCGCGCTCATCGGGCTGGTCGGCGTCCCGGACGCTGAGCTCGAACGTCCCTCCGTGACGAGACAGCACCCGGCGTCGCACCACCAGCACGACGCCGAACAGCGCGATCGTGAGCAGCACGACTCCTGCGGAGTCGAGCACCCACTGCCATAACGGCATCGATCCCCTCGTTCCGCCGCGTCCGATGCGTGAGTGGACAGCCTAGGAGATGGGTCGGGAAGCGCGAAGGGCCGCCCCGTCCTCGGGGCGGCCCTGCGCGCTCAGTGCTCTGGTTCGACCGCGATCAGGAGGCGGTCTCTGCAGCCCGGACCCGTGCCTCGTGACGGCGCACGGCGGCC
>CAWEUP010000006.1:0-158044 GCA_963812235.1 uncultured Actinomycetota bacterium
TCGACGCTGCCGCCGTAAAGCACCGGGCCTGACGGGCCGGCCAGCTTCTCGGCCACCGTCTCCCTGATCGCTCGCATCACGGGGGCGACCTGCTCGGGGCTGGCGGGCCTGCCGGTCTCCCCGATCGCCCACACGGGCTCGTAGGCGACGATCACCGAGGCGCCCTCGGCTCCGTCGACTCTCAGAGCGCCGACCGCACCTGGGTGACCACGTAGTCCTCGGGATCGCCGGCGTCGCGCACCTCCCGCGGCTCGCCGACGCACACCAACGCCGTGAGGTCGTGGTCGAGCGCTGCCTCGACCTTGCGCGCGACGTCCTCGTCGGTCTCGCCGAACTGGTTGCGTCGCTCGGAGTGCCCGATCTCCACCAGGGTGGCGCCGGCGTCGCGCACCATCCTCATCGAGACCTCGCCCGTTCCGGCACCCTCCGGAGCCCAGTGGGCGTTCTGGGCTCCGAGCCGGATGCGGGCGTCCCGCGGCAGCCGGTCGCGTACGGCGGCCAGCGCCGTGTGCGCAGGGAGGATGAACGCCTCCACCGACGCGGGTACGCCGGCGGCGACGAGCTCATCGACGTACGCCGTGGCCTCGGCCAGGGTCTTGTTCATCTTCCAGCTGGTCCCGACCAGGACCGGCGCCTCGGACTGGGCAGCGGTCACGGGATCAGCGACACCTTGATGCTCGAGGTGCCGTCGGCCACCAGGTCCAAGCCCTGTTGGAAGTCCGCCAGCGGCAGCTGGTGGGTGCAGATCTTGTCCATCGGCAGCACGCCCGACTCGATCATCCGGATCGCGGCGGGCCAGCAGTGCGGGCCGAGGTGCGCACCCCGGACGTCGAGCTCCTTGTCGTCGCTGATGATGCTCCAGTCGACGGTGACGTCGGAGCCGAAGACGCCGTACTCCACGAAGGTGCCGAAGTCTTGCGGAGCAGGTTGAGCCCCTGCCCCACCGCAGACGGATGGCCGGTGCCCTCGAGGTAGACGTCCGCGCCGTACCCCTCGGTCATCGCGCGGACGACCTCGACCGGGTCCTCCTCGGTGATGTTCACCGTCCGGGTGGCGCCACACAGCTTCGCCAGCTCGGCTTCTCCGGCGCCATGTCGAGGGCGACGACCTGCGCGGGGAACTTCGCCGCGGCACCGGCGATCATGCCCAGGCCGATGGGCCCGCACCCGGCGACGACCACGACGTCCTCGAACTTGATGTCGGCGCGCTCCACGGCGTGCAGGGAGCACGAAAGCGGCTCGGTGAACGCGGCGTGGGCCGGTGGCAGGTCCTTGTCGATCTTGTAGACCAGCGCCTGCACCGGATAGACCATGTACTGCGCCATTCCGCCGGGGTTGCGGCGCTTGAAGCCATACATGTCGTGCGGGCCGCACATCCAGTACTGCCCGCGCAGGCAGTAGCGGCACTTCCAGCAAGGCACGATCTGCTCGGAGACGACCCGGTCGCCGACGGCGATCCCCCAGCGGTCGGTCGCCTCCTGGTCGAGGGCGACGACCTCGCCCACGAACTCGTGTCCGGGGATCACCTCGGTCTCGGCCCACGCGGGCCGGTTCTCGTCGCCCCAGAACTTCGCGGCACCGTGGTAGCACTTCAGGTCGCTGGCGCAGATCCCGACCGCCTCGACCCGCACCAGGGCCTCACCCGGTCCGGGCGTGGGGACAGCGACCTCTTCGAGTCGGTAGTCCTCCGGTCCGTGGCACACCACGGCGCGCATGGTCTCCGGCAACGCGTCCGTCCCGGTCTCGGAATTCGTCTGGGTCATGTCGGTCTCCTCACCGCCTCTTCCGGGACCCAGGATCTGGGGTTTCCGGAGTAACGCTGCTCACACTAGGATCATCGAGAACATATGTCCAGCACAAATGTTCATCAGTTGATCCGGGTCCGCGGAGGCTCCGCGATATGGAAGGCTTGGCGGTCGTGGACGTTCCTGAAGTGGTCGAGGCCGGTGGGGTGCAGCCCGACGACGTGACCGGCGAGGGTGCGACCGCTCACGGCGCCGGACGCTTTCCACCCGCGCTGATGCACGCCGCCGCGACGCTGTACTACGTCAAGGACGAGACCCAGGCGGACGTCGCCCGCAGCCTCGGGATCAGCCGGGCCACGGTCAGCCGGCTGCTGGCCGAGGCACGCCGGCTCGGCATCGTCCGGATCGAGGTGCTGCCCCACGTGGTGTCCGCACCGGCGACGCTGGCCACTGATCTCGCGGCGGCGCTGGGCCTCAACGCCGTCTATCTCGCCCCGCCCGGACATGAGGCGGTGGCGCCCACGGCGTTGGCGACCCAGGTGGGGCTGGCCCTCACCCACGCCGGGCTCGAGCGCGACGACGTCCTCCTGGTGTCCTCGGGACGCACCGTGTGGCAGGTGGGGCTCGAGGCACTGCCACAGTTCCCCGGGACGATCGTGACGCCGATGGTGGGCGGGCAGCACGAGCCCGAGGCGTGGTACCAGACCAACGAGATCACCCGGATGATCGCCCAGCGGATCGGCGGTCATCCGAACTTCCTCTACGCCCCGGCGCAACCGGGTCCGGAGGTCTACCAGCTGCTCCTCGCCGATCCGGAGACCCGGCGGGTGCTCGAGCTCTGGCAACGAGCCAAGTGCGCCCTGGTCGGGGTCGGCGCGCCACCGCACACCCGGGCCTCGATGCCCGACTTCGTGCCTCGGGGAGCCGCCTGGCTGCGCACCTCCGCGGGTGACATCTGCACCCGCTTCTTCGACGACCAGGGGACACAGCTGGACTACGCGGGCTCCGAGCGGCTGGTCGCGACCACCTACGAGACCCTGCGCCGGATCCCGCACACGATCGCGGTCGCGGTGGGGGCGGCCAAGATCCCGAGCCTGCTGGCCGCGTCGCGGGCGGGCTGGTTCAACACGCTGGTCACCGACACCCCGACGGCGTCTGCGCTTCTGGCGCGGGCTGCGGCGACCGGTCCCTCGAAGCCGCCCGCGTCCTCCGGCTGAGCGTGCCGGGGACCTCGTTGCGTACGTCGGTGCTGGGTGGGCCTAAGAGGACTTGAACCTCTGACCTCTTCCTTATCAGGGAAGCGCTCTAACCGTCTGAGCTATAGGCCCGTGTCGATGGGCGGACCGATCGAACCGGGTGGACCGAGAGGGAAGGCTACCCCATGCTCGGGAGCCCCTACAAAACGGATCGTCGGCCGTCTCGGCCAGCCCTCAGCCGTCCTCGGCGAGCGTGACTTCGATGCCTCCGAGAAGCGCAGCCGACAGGTTGTAGAGAAAGGCTCCGAGGGTCGCCATCGCGGTGATCAGGATGACGTCGAGCACGGCCACGATCATCGTCAGACCCAGCACCCGGGAGGTGCCGACGTACTCCTGGATGTCGAAGGGCTTGCCGGTGGTGCTGCCGACCGCCTGCTGGACGATCGAGTTGATCGACTCCCAGACTCCGGCGGCGCCGAGCACCGACCAGATGATCGAGACGGCTACCACCAGCACGATGCCCAGCGCGATCGAGAGCAGGAACGAGGTCTTCATCACCGACCACGCGTCGACCTGGACCAGCCTCAGCTGGGCCCGGCGGGTACGACGCGGCCCGGCCTTCTTCGACGGGGGCTTGTCCGACGTGGAGTCGCCCGTCCGCTCGAAGGAGCTGGTCTGGTCACCGGCCGCGCCTGCTGCGGCACCCGTACTCGCTGCCACCGTGGGCACCGTCCTCGACTCGGAGTTGCTCTGCGCCTTGCCCTGGTCCGTGCCCTGGTCCGTGCCCTGGTCCTTGCCATGGTCCCTGATCTGGGCCCTGACCTGGGCCTTCGCCCGGGCCCTGGTGTCGGCCCTGGCCTGAGCCTTGCTCGGGCCCTTCGCCTGGGCCGCGGTCTGGGCCTCGGTCGCAGCCTTGGCCCGGGCCCGGCTCTCCGCGCTCGATCGCGCGTGCTGCTCGGTATGGGCCTTCTGGGCAGCCAGCACCTGCCGAGCGGCCTCCTTCTCGGCGTCCGCACGCTCGGCAGCAGCCTTGTCCTGCTCAGCCTTGCGCGCGTTCTCCACGAGCTCCGGCGGTGGAGGCGGCAGGATCGGTCCGCTCAGTCGGCGCCGTGGCGCCAAGGACCCGTCGTCGTGGCCGTCCGCCATCAGCCATCAGCTCCTGGCTCGTCATCGATGTCGGTGCTGATCATCGCACCCTCCGCCCCCGGCTCGACTGCCTCGACCGACTCGGCCGGCTCTGACGCGGAGCCGTCCTGGGTCTGCCCGCCTTCGATCCCGGCTTCGATCCCGGCCTCGGCCTCGGCCTCCACGGCCTCCTCGACCGCCTCCTCGACCGCGGCGTCCTTCTCCACGCTGCGAGCGACGACAGCGACGGTGTCGCCAGCCTTGGGGGAGACGAACTTGACGCCCATCGTCGAGCGTCCGGTCGCCCGGAACTGGTCGTTGATCGGACTGCGCACCACCTGGCCACCAGAGGTGATCGAGAGGATCTCATCGCCCTCGACCACGATGAAGGCTCCGACCAGCCCGCCGCGGTCCTCGTTGCTCAGCGACATCGCCTTGATCCCGAGCCCGCCGCGCGACTGCGTGCGGTAGTCGGAGATCCGGCTGCGCTTGGCGAAGCCACCGTCGGTCATGGTGAAGACGTACTGCTCGGCGACGTCGCTGTCCTCGCCCTCGGCCGGCGGGTCGACCGCGGCGGCGACCTCGGCGGCCACCTGCTCGGCGCGGATCACCGACATCGAGAGCACCGAGTCGCCCTCACGGAACTTCATGCCCTGCACGCCGCTGGTGGCACGACCCATCGGTCGCAGCTGAGCGTCGTCGGCGGTGAACCTGATCGCCTGACCCTTGCGGGAGACCAGCAGGATGTCGTCGTCGGCGTTGACCATCTCGGCGCCGATCAGCTCATCGGCCCCCAGGATCGGGTCGGGATCGCGGAAGTTGATCGCGATCACACCGGCCTGGCGAGGACTGTCGTAGTCACTGAGCCGGGTCTTCTTGACCAGGCCTGCCCGTGTCGCGAGCACGAGGTACGGCGCCTGCTGGTAGTCCCGGATGGCCAGCACCTGCGCGATCTGCTCGTCGGGCTGGAAGGAGAGCAGCCCGGCCACGTGGCCGCCCTTGGCGTCGCGAGAGGCCTCGGGCAGGTTGTAGGCCTTGGTCCGGTAGACCCGTCCGGCCGTGGTGAAGAACAGCAGCCAGTGGTGGTTGGTGGTGGCCATGAAGTGCTGGACCACGTCGTCGCCGCGCAGGGCCGCGCCGCGTACGCCCTTGCCCCCGCGCTTCTGGGTGCGGTACTGGCTGGCGAGGGTGCGCTTGGCGTAGCCGCCGCGGGTGATCGTGACCACCAGCTCCTCGTCGGGGATCAGGTCCTCCATCGAGAGGTCGCCGTCGGCCGCGATGATCTGGGTACGCCGGTCGTTGCCGTACTTCTCCACGATGGCGGCGAGCTCGTCGGAGACGATCTGCCGCTGCCGCTCCTCGCGGGCGAGGATGTCCTCGAGGTCGGCGATCACGAGCTCGAGCTCGGCGAGGTTGTCGATGATCTTCTGACGCTCGAGGGCGGCCAGACGGCGCAGCTGCATGTTCAGGATCGCGTTGGCCTGGAGCTCGTCGATCTCCAGCAGCTGGATCAGGCCGTCCCGGGCGTCGTCGACCTCCGGGGAGCGGCGGATCAGCGCGATCACCTCGTCGAGCATGTCCAGCGCCTTGACCAGGCCGCGCAGGATGTGGGCGTCCTCCTCGGCCTTGCGCAGCCGGTAGCGGGTGCGTCGCTGGATGACCTCGATCTGGTGGGTGACCCAGCTCCGGATGAACTGGTCCACGGTCAGCGTGCGGGGCACCCCGTCGACCAGGGCCAGCATGTTGGCGCTGAAGTTGGTCTGCAGCTCGGTGTGCTTGAGCAGGTTGTTCAGCACCACCCGCGCGACCGCGTCGCGGCGGAGCACGACCACGAGGCGCTGCCCGGTGCGGCCCGAGGAGTCGTCGCGGACGTCGGCGATGCCCTGGACCTTGCCTCCACGGACCAGGTCCGCGATCTTCTCGGCCAGGTTGTCGGGGTTGACCATGTAGGGCAGCTCGGTGATGACCAGGCAGGTCCGGCCCTTGTTGTCCTCGTCGATCTCGATGACCGCACGCTGGGTGATCGAACCGCGACCGGTGCGGTAGGCCTGCTCGATGCCCTCGCGGCCGACGATCAGCGCGCCGTTGGGGAAGTCGGGGCCCTTGATCCGCTCGACGAGCGCGTCCTGGAGCTCCTCGCGGCTGGCGTCGGGGTGCGCGAGCGCCCACTGGGCGCCGTCGGCGACCTCACGCAGGTTGTGCGGCGGGATGTTGGTGGCCATGCCGACCGCGATCCCGGCCGAGCCGTTGACCAGCAGGTTGGGGTAGCGCGACGGCAGCACCGTCGGCTCCTCGGACCGGCCGTCGTAGTTGGGCTGGAAGTCGACGGTCTCCTGCTCGATGTCGCGGACCATCTCCAGCGCGAGCGGGGCCATCCGGCACTCGGTGTACCGCATCGCAGCCGCGGCGTCGTTGCCCGGCGAGCCGAAGTTGCCCTGCCCGTGGATGAGCGGGGCGCGCATCACCCAGGGCTGCGCCAGGCGCACCAAGGTGTCGTAGATCGCCGAGTCGCCGTGGGGGTGGTACTGACCCATCACGTCCCCGACGACGCGGGAGCACTTGGAGAACCCCCGGTCGGGACGGTAGCCACCGTCGTACATCGCATAGAGCACGCGGCGGTGCACCGGCTTGAGGCCGTCGCGGACGTCGGGCAGGGCCCGGCCGACGATGACCGCCATCGCGTAGTCGATGTAGGCACGCTGCATGGAGGTCTGCAGCTCGATCGGCTCGATCCGACCGCCGGGGCCGGGGCCGACGGGGCTGTCCGTGGGTGTCTCAGTCACAGGTAGCTACTTTCGTTCGTGGCACGCAGGAGGAGTGAGGTGCGTGCGGTGGCAAGGCCGAGGAGGGAAGGCGGGCGTCTAGCGAAGCGGCCCGTCGACCGACACGCTGCCTTCTCCGGGGGGCGCAGCCAACGTGCGTGCATCGCTCCTCCTGTCAGATGTCGAGGAATCGGACGTCTTTGGCGTTGCGCTGGATGAACCCACGTCGTTGGACGACGTCCTCGCCCATCAGCACCGAGAAGACCTCGTCCGCCTGGGCCGCGTCGTCGAGGGTCACCTGGAGCATCAGCCGCTGCTCGGGGTTCATCGTGGTCTCCCACAGCTCGTCGGCGTTCATCTCGCCCAGACCCTTGTAGCGCTGCACGGGGTTCTCCTTGGGCAGCTTCTTGCCCTGCGCGAGACCGTCACGCATCAAGAGGTCCCGCTCGCTGTCGGAGTAGACGAACTCGTGCTCAGCGGGCTTGCTCCAGCGCAGCCGGTAGAGCGGCGGCTGAGCCATGTACACGTAACCGCCCTCGATCAGCGGCCGCATGAACCGGAACAGCAGGGTGAGCAGCAGCGTGTTGATGTGGTGGCCGTCGACATCGGCGTCGGCCATCAGCACCACCTTGTGGTAGCGCAGCTTGTCGACGTCGAACTCCTCGTGCACGCCGGTTCCGAGCGCGGAGATGATCGACTGCACCTCGGTGTTGGCCAGCACCTTGTCGAGCCTGGCCTTCTCGACGTTGAGGATCTTGCCGCGGATCGGGAGGATCGCCTGGACCCGGGAGTCGCGACCCTGGCGGGCGGAGCCGCCGGCGGAGTCGCCCTCGACGATGAAGACCTCGCACTCCTCGGGATTGGTCGACTGGCAGTCCGAGAGCTTGCCGGGGAGGCCGCCGCCGCCGAAGAGGTCCTTGCGGGAGCGGGCCAGGTCGCGCGCCTTGCGGGCCGCCACCCGGGCCTGCGCCGCCGCCTGGGCCTTGCGCACGATGTCCTTGCCCTCGGCCGGGTTCTTCTGGAACCAGTCACCGAGCTGGTCGTTGACGATCCGCTGCACGAAGCCCTTGGCCTCGGTGTTGCCGAGCTTGGTCTTGGTCTGGCCCTCGAACTGCGGGTCGGCGAGCTTGATCGAGATGATCGCGGTCAGCCCCTCGCGGATGTCGTCGCCCTTGACCCGGTCCTCGGCCTTCTTGATCAGGCCCCACTCCTCGCCCCAGGTGTTCACCAGGGTGGTCAGCGACGCGCGGAAGCCCTCCTCGTGGGTGCCGCCCTCGTGGGTGTTGATGGTGTTGGCGAAGGTGTGCACCGACTCGTTGTAGGTGGTGTTCCACTGCATCGCCAGCTCGAGGCTCATGTGGCTCTCGAGGCTCTCCGGCGTCTCGGCCTCGAAGTTGATGATCGAGGGGTTCGCGATCGTCTTCCTGCGGTTGAGGTGCTCCACGTAGTCGACCAGGCCGCGGTCGAACCGGAAGCGGCGTTCCATCACCCCTCCGGGGGCGCTGTGCGCCGCCTGGGCGCCTTCGCCTCCGTCGGCGATGTCGTCGGAGACGGTGTCGTCCTGGATCGCCTCGGCGATCTCCGCGGCGGCCGGCCGCTCGTCGCGTACGACGATCTCGAGCCCCTTGTTGAGGAAGGCCATCTCGCGGAAGCGGTTGGTGATCGTCTCGAAGGAGTAGGTGACGGTCTCGAAGATGTCGTCGTTGGCCCAGAACCGCGTGGTCGTGCCGGTCTCGTCGGTCGGCGCGCCCTTCTCCAGCGGTCCGGTCGGAACGCCCATCTCGAAGGCCTGGAACCAGTTGAACCCGTCGCGCTTGATCGCGACCTCGACGCGCTTGGACAGCGCGTTGACCACCGAGATGCCCACGCCGTGCAGGCCGCCGGAGACCTTGTAGCCGGACCCGCCGAACTTGCCGCCCGCGTGCAGCACGGTGAGCACGACGGTCACGGCCGGCAGCTCCTGGCCGGCCGGGATGTCGACGGGGATGCCGCGGCCGTTGTCGGAGACCTGGATCGCACCGTCGGGCAGGACCGTCACCTCCACGCGGTCACAGAATCCGGCCAGCGCCTCGTCCACGGAGTTGTCCACGACCTCCCACACCAGGTGGTGCAGGCCGCGCTCGCCGGTGGAGCCGATGTACATGCCGGGTCGCTTGCGCACCGCCTCCAGTCCCTCGAGGACCTGGATCGCGCTGGCGTCGTAGTTGCCGGCCTCCACCGAGTGACCCTCGAGGATGCTGGCGGACACCACCTCGGGAGCGGGCGGGTGGTCGGCCGGGAGCTGCGTCGAGGACGTCTCGGCGGTGAGGTCGACTGCGGGAGGGACGTCGGAAGGGGCGGTGGTGGGCTCGTGGGCCACTAAGGCTTTCCTCTTCTGCTGTGCGCCGCAGGGGGCGAGAACGGGCGGATGTGGCACGGGTTCGGTGCAACACAACGGCCGCCTCACGGTGGTTCGGCGACCAAGGCTCAGTCTACCCGTCAAGGGCGCACAATCACGCGCCCTACCCGGCCAATGTGGGCATCCGAGCCGAAAAACGGCCCTGAGAGCCCCAGAACCGGGTGCGACAGGCCGTGGCAGGGGGTCGGCCGACTCCCTGTACAGCCCAGGCGGCGTTCAGCGCCCATCCTCGAGTTCCCATCCTCGAGCAGCCGGCCTCGAGTAGCCGGCGTCGCGGGCCGCTCAGCCGTAGGTGTCCCGCGGGCCCCGCCCCTTGACCCGGAGCCGACCCCGCTTCCACGACGGTCCGCGGGGTGCCTCCACGACGATCGTCTGCACGGTCCCCTCGCCGAGCACCTCGTTGAGCCGGCGGATGACGTCGGGGGCGAGCAGCTTCATCTGGGTGGCCCAGGCCGTGGAGTCGGTGCGTACGACGAGCTGGCCGTCGGCGTAGGACTCGGGGGTGACGTGCTGGCCGACGTCGCGGCCCACGATCGCCTCCCACCGGGAGAACACGCCGTGGACCCGCAGCTCGGTCTCCCAGCCCTGCTCGCGGACGAAGCGGCCCAGCGTCGAGTCCATCGTCTGGGGGTCACGGTCGTCGGGGTGTGCCCCGCTCGAGCGTCCTTCTCTCGCTGTTCGCCAGCGCCTGGCGGCGTCGGTGCGCGCCGGGGACTGGCGCGTGGACTTCTTCGGGGTCTTGCCGGCGAGCCCCCGGGCGATCGAGCGGGCCAGGTCGAGGCCGGACTCGTCGTGCACGGGCGCGTCGGCGGCCTCGGAGCCAGCGGCCTGGGGATCCGAAGTCGGGGAGTGCGAGGCCTGCGAATCCGACGCCTGGGGATCCGAGGCGCGGTCGGGGGTCGCGAGCTCCGCGGGCGCCGCCGCGGCGTCGCGGTCCTCGCCGGGAGGCCGGTCCTCAGTCGTCAACGGGGGTCACCTCGCCGTCGACCACGTCGAATCGCCGTCCGCGCAGCCCCTCGGGGATGTCCTCGGCCACCGCGGCGGTCACCAGCACCTGCTCGGCCCCGGCCACCAGGTCGGCCAGCTGCGCTCGCCGACCGGTGTCCAGCTCGGCGAACACGTCGTCCAGGATCAGCACCGGGTCGTCGCCCCCGGTGCGCAGCAGCTCGTAGGAGGCCAGTCGCATCGCGAGGGCGTAGGACCAGGACTCGCCGTGGCTGGCGTAGCCCTTGACCGGGAACTCTCCCAACGAGCAGAGCAGGTCGTCACGGTGCGGTCCGACCAGGGAGACTCCGCGGTCGAGCTCCTCGGGGCGCCGACGGGCGATCTCCTCGAGCATCGCCTGCTCCAGCTCAGTCGCGGCCTCCACCTCGAAGCTCGGCCGGTAGGCCAGCACGGCGTCGGCGCTGCCGGCCCCCCGGGCGACCGCCTCATAGGCCTTGCCCAGCAGCGGGTTCAGGTCCTCCACGATCCGGCGCCGCGAGGCCATGATCTCGGCGCCCAGCGTGGCCAGCTTGGCGTCCCACACCTCCAGGGTGGACAGCGCCCCCTCGCCGGCCGATCCACGCAGCCGGGCCGTCTTGAGCAGGGTGTTGCGCTGCTTGAGCACCCGGTCGTAGTCGCTGCGCGTCCCGGCGTACCTCGCACCCTGGTGCAGGACCAGCAGGTCGTCGGCGAACCGCCTGCGCTCGGTCGGGTCGCCCTTGACCAGCGCCAGGTCGTCGGGGGCGAACACCACCGTCCGCACCAGGCCGAGGAGCTCCCGGGCCCGGGGCAGCTGGGCCCGGTTGACCCGTGCCCGGTTGGACCTGCCGGGATTGATCTCGACCTCGAGCACCGCGCGACGGTCGTCGCGCACCACCGCAGCCCGGACCACCGCGCTCGCCGCACCGCGGCGCACCAGCGGCAGGTCGGCCGCCACCCGGTGCGAGCTCAGCCGCGAGAGGTAGTCGATCGCCTCGACGATGTTGGTCTTCCCCTGCCCGTTGCGTCCCACGAACGACGTCACCCCGGGCTCCAGAACGACCTCGAGCAGGTCGTAGGAGCGGAAGTCGTGCAGAGTCAGGTGGGCGACGTACAAGCTGGAAGAGCTCCTCTTCGGCTACTTGTCCGCTGGTGAGTCGACGTCCTCGGTGGTGGGCGGGCCACCGGCCTTCATCGCGTGGCCGCCGAACTGGTTGCGCATCGCCGCGACCGCCTTCATCGCGGGGCTGTCGTCCTGTCGCGAGCTGAACCGAGCGAACAGCGACGCGGCGATCACGTGCATCGGGACAGCGTTGTCGATCGCCGCCTCGACGGTCCAGCGGCCCTCACCGGAGTCCTCGGCATAGCCGCGGACCTTCTCCAGGTGGGTGTCCTCCTTGACGGCGGAGACCAGCAGGTCCAGCAGCCACGACCTGATCACGGTGCCCTCACGCCACGAGTCGAAGACGTCGGTGACGTTGTCGACCAGGTCCACCTTCTGCAGCAGCTCCCAGCCCTCGGCGTAGGCCTGCATCATGGCGTACTCGATGCCGTTGTGAACCATCTTGGAGAAGTGCCCGGCACCGGGCTTGGTGCCGGCGTGGACGAAGCCGGCCTCGCCTTCGGGACGCAGCGCGTCGAAGGCGGGCTGCGCCTTGGCGACGTCCTCCGCGGACCCGCCACACATCAGGGCGTAGCCGTTCTCCAGGCCCCAGACCCCACCTGAGACTCCGCAGTCGACGAAGCCGATGCCCTTCTCGCCCAGCGCAGCGGCGTTGATCTCGTCGTCGGTCCACCGGGAGTTGCCTCCGTCGATGACCAGGTCGCCCTCGGAGAGCAGCTTCGCGAGACCGCGGATGGTCTCCCGGGTGGGGTCACCGGCGGGCACCATCACCCAGACCACCTTGGGACTGGGGAGCTGCTCCACCATCTCCTCGAGGCTGCCCACGTCGCTGACGTCCGGGTTGCGGTCGTAGCCGACCACGGTGTGCCCCGCGTTGCGCAGGCGGGTGCGCATGTTGCCACCCATCTTGCCGAGTCCGACGAGTCCGATGTCCATCGTGGTGTCCTTCCGGGAGTGAAGCGTCAGGAGAGCAGTCGGCGCGGCATCAGCAGGTAGCGGAAGTCGGCGTGGGCCTCTCCGTCGAGGGAGTCCACTCCCGAGAGTACGACCGGCTTGGAGGCCTGGGTGAAGGCCAGCTCGACCACCGGCGACTCCAGCGCGGTCAGACCGTCGAGGAGGTACGCCGGGTTGAACCCGGTCGTGATGTCGTCACCTGTGACGTGGGCCTCGAGCGACTCACTGGCCATCGCCTCCTCCCCCGATCCCGCATCCAGGGTGAGCACGTTGTCGGAGAAGGCCAGCTGGACCGCGGTGTTGCGCTCGGCCACCAGCGAGACCCGCTTCACCGAGTCGACCAGGGACGCCCGGTCGACGCGCGCGACGGTCAGGTGCTCGCTGGGGAACAGCGACCTGACTTTGGGGAAGTCGCCGTCCAGGAGCCGGGTCGTCGTACGACGGACGCCGCCGCCGGCACCCGCGCCCGCGGCGCCCTCGAAGCCGATGATGCCCTCGCCGGTCCCGCTGCCCGACCCGGGAGCGGAGAGGGCGATGGAGATCTCGTTGCCTCCCACGAGCGCCTTGGCGGTGTCGGCCAGGACCTTGGCCGGGACCAGCGCCGCGGAGTCGATGTCGGGAGCCGAGGGAGTCCAGGTCAGCTCACGCTGGGAGAGCCGGAACCGGTCGGTGGCCAGCATGGCGATGGAGTCGCCGTCGAGCTCGAGGCGGACCCCGGTCAGCACCGGCAGCATGTCGTCGCGACCGGCTGCGGTGACCGCCTGGGCGACCGCATGGGCGAACACCGAGCTGCTCACGGTGCCCCTCGCCTCGGGCATCTGCGGCAGGGTCGGGTAGTCCTCGACCGGCATCGTCTGCAGGCTGAACCGGGCAGAACCGCAGGTCAGCGTGACCTTGGTGCCCTCGATGCTCATCTCGACGGGCTTGTTGGGCAGGCTGCGACAGATGTCGGCGAGCAGCCGACCCGAGACCAGGGCTCGGCCCTCCTCGCTGACGTCCGCGTCCAGGGTGGCTCGTGCCGAGGTCTCGTAGTCGAAGGTGGACAGCTGGAGGCCCTCACCTGCTGCGCCGGTGCCGTTCTCGAAGGAGCCGGCCTCGATCAGCAGGCCGGCCAGGACCGGAGCACTCGGACGGATCGGGAGGGCTCGAGCGGTCCAGGCAACGGCGTCGGCCAGGACGTCACGTTCGACGCGGAACTTCACGGATGGTTCCTTCCAACTCTGAGATCGGCTCGGGGACTCGTACAGACGCCGGTTGCTGGCTGCAGCTGTGGGCTCCGAGTGCCGGGGTGAGCATCCTGCCATGTCATTCGTCGTCCACAGGCGAGCGTGGCCCCGGTGATTGCGCGACGAGGAATCAATTGGAAATTCAGTCGTAGTAGTAGGGCCGGTGGATTCTGTGGAAAACCCATGTCCGCGCAGGTCAGAGCACAGAAGTTGTGCGGCCCAGCCTGTGTGCTCAGCGGGCGTAACCACAGGTTCCTGTGGTTCGCGGAGCCGTCTGTGCTCGACGGACGCCGCCTGTCCACACGATGTCCCGCGGAAGTCCACCGGAATTCGGCTCTCGAAGCACAGGAATCCGGCTGTGGGACCGGCCGCCTGGCAGCCCCCGGGAGACCCTGGCTCAAGACTGCTTGGCCTGCTGCTTGACCCGGGTGGTCAGCTCGGTCACCTGGTGGAAGACGTTGCGTCGCTCGGCGAGGTCCTTGCGGATGCGTCGATCGGCGTTCATCACCGTGGTGTGGTCGCGTCCGCCGAACTGCTGGCCGATCTTGGGCAGGGACAGCTCGGTGAGCTCGCGGCACAGGTACATCGCGATCTGGCGTGCGGTGACCAGGGCACGCGTGCGGCTGGGGCCGCACAGGTCCTCGATGCTGAAGCCGAAGTAGGACGCCGTCTGGGCGATGATCAGCCCGGCGGTGACCTCGGGCTCGCCGCCCTCGGGGATCAGGTCCTTGAGCACGATCTCGGCAAGGGTCATGTCGACCTCCTGCTGGTTGATGCTGGCGAACGCCGTCACCCGGATCAGCGCGCCCTCGAGCTCGCGGATGTTGGTCTGGATCCGCGAGGCGATGAACTCGAGCACGTCGGCCGGCGCGGAGAGGCGGTCCGCGGCGGCCTTCTTGCGCAGGATCGCGATGCGCGTCTCCAGATCGGGCGGCTGTACGTCGGTGAGCAGACCCCACTCGAAGCGGTTGCGCAGGCGGTCCTCGAGCTGGGTGAGTCGCTTGGGCGGCCGGTCGGAGCTGATCACGATCTGCTTGTTGGCGTTGTGCAGCGTGTTGAAGGTGTGGAAGAACTCCTCCTGGGTCTGCTGCTTGCCTTCCAGGAACTGGATGTCGTCGACCAGCAGCACGTCGACGTCGCGGTAGCGGCGCTGCAGGGCGGCGGTGTTGGCGTCCTTGATCGCGTTGATCACGTCGTTGGTGAACGCCTCGGACGAGACGTAGCGGATCTTCGCGCCGGTCCACAGGTTGCGTACGTAGTGCCCGATCGCGTGCAGCAGGTGGGTCTTGCCCAGGCCGGAGTCGCCGTAGACGAGGAGCGGGTTGTAGGCCTTGCCGGGAGCCTCGGCGACCGCGACCGCCGCGGCGTGCGCGAACCGGTTGGAGGAGCCGATCACGAAGGTGTCGAAGGTGTAGCGCGGGTTCAGCGGGCTGTCCGGGATCCCGGTGGTCAGCGAGGCGCTGGAGATCCTTGTCGACATATCGCTATGGCGACTTGTCTGTGAATGGGGGTGCAGGTTGGGCCGGAGATCGTGCGACTGGGCATACGTGTGGTGGCCCAAGGTGTTGCGCCCGGAGGGATGGGGCTCCGAGGAGCCGATACCGGAGCCGGCACCGGAGGCGCCGAAGCCGGACCCCGCGCTCGACGGGCCGTCCTCCGGCGCGGTCTGCCGGCCGGGACCCAGGGTGGGATCGGCGGGTCCGGGTCCGGTGGTCAGTCCGGCGGCGGAGATGCCGACGCCGTCGGGGTCCAGGCTCGGATCGACGCTGACCGCCAGCCGGATCGGCTTGCCCAGGCGCTCGCTCAGGGTGTCCTCGATGCGGGTGCGGAGTCGACCCTCGAGCTGGTTGCGGGTGAACTCGTTGGGGACCGCGACGACCGCGGTGCTCTCAGCGAGCATCAACGGCTTGCTGGAGGTCAGCCAGACCCGCTGGTTGGGAGGGAGACTGTCCACGATGCCGGGCCAGAGCACCTCGAGCTCACTTGCCTGACCGCTGCCGGGGTTCTGTGTGGCATCCACTCCCGATTGCACTCCTCTTCAGATGGCTGTGACGAGGTGTGCCGACCGCGAGTGCGGTCATCCACAGGTTTGTCCACAGGTTGTGTAATGTCGCAGGATGTCCGGTTTTGGACACCTTCGCGAGCCGTGCTGACCGATAGGGTCCCATTTGGGGCATCTCCACATCCATGCGCCATCGCCAGGTGAGATCGATGGGCGCCAGATCGACGTGTTGAGCGTCCCGGAGAGGTCGATCGGTCGTGTTGGAGCTTCCCTCAGGGTGGGACGCTAACAACCCCGGTGCCCTCGGATCAACAGTTGTCCACAGGTATCGGAGTCGATATCCACAGGCCGGGGGGTATGGGGAAAACTGCTCGCCGGCGGCGGTCGTCCGGCACCACCGCGAGCGCGGCCGCCCGCGGGCTCGGTCGAATTGACCCTCTCCGGACCGAACGCGTACCGTGAGCAGGTCACACCGGCGTCGACCGGTGCCGCATGCCCATGACAGTTCGGACTCGCATGGGCGGGCGGTGCCAGTTGACCTGCAACTGGCGATCGACTCGCACGACCGACCCGGTGACCGGACTCATCAGCAAGCCCCCTGAGTGGAGTGAATAACTTGAGCAAGCGCACGTTCCAGCCGAACAACCGTCGGCGGCACAAGACCCACGGTTTCCGCCTGCGCATGCGGACTCGCGCGGGTCGGGCTGTGCTCGCCTCTCGCCGTCGCAAGGGCCGCGAACGCCTCGCTGCCTGAGGCGTGAGCTGTCGGGCGTGCTCTCCCCTCGCAACCGCCTGACCTCCCCTGTCGAGTTCCGCGAGGTCGTGCGTCGCGGCCGACGCAGTGGTGGGTCCGTACTGGTGGTCCATCGACTGGTGTCGGCGCGCGCCTGTGCCCATCAGGGCGGATGCCCGCCGCCCCGGGTGGGGCTGGTGGTCTCCAAGGCCGTGGGCGGCGCCGTCGTCCGCAACCTGGTCAAGCGTCGGCTGCGGCACCTGCTGCGGGAGCGCACCGACCGGTTTCCGGCTCATGACATGCTCGTGGTCCGCGCCCTTCCAGCGGCCGCGGACATATCCTTCGACGGGCTCGCCCACGAGCTCGATCGATGCCTGACCCGGTTGGACGTGCACCTCACGGCCTCCGGGGATCCTGCGGTGAAAGTGGAGGTCAGCAGGTGAAGTTCCTGTTGATCCGCCTTCTTCGCGGGTATCGGTTCCTGATCAGCCCGTTGTACGGGCAGGTCTGTCGGTATCACCCGACCTGCTCGGCGTACGCCCTGGAAGCGATCACCGAGCACGGCAGCATCAAGGGCACCTGGCTCGCTGTGCGGCGGGTCGGCCGGTGTCACCCCTGGGCACTCGGCGGCTACGACCCGGTCCCCCCGCATACCAAGATGACTCGAGGAGTCTGAGTGTTGTCCTTCTTCGCGGATCTCGGCGGTTTCATCATGAAACCGCTGTACTTCCTGATCAGCGCGATCATGCTGGGGTTCCACAAGGTCTTCGGCGACCTCTTCGGCGACGCCTCGGGCGCCTCCTGGGCGCTGTCGATCATCGGCCTGACGATCGTGATCCGGGCGCTGCTGATCCCACTGTTCGTCAAGCAGATCAAGTCCAGCCGGAACATGCAGCTGTTGCAGCCCAAGGTCAAGGAGCTGCAGAAGAAGTACGGGCACGACCGGGAGCGTCTCGCGCAGGAGACGATGAACCTCTACCGGGAGACCAAGACCAACCCGTTCTCCTCGTGCCTGCCGTTGATCGTGCAGATGCCGATCTTCATCGGCCTGTTCCGGCTGATCGACCAGGCGGCCAAGAACGGTGAAGGCCGTGGGTTGCTCACCGACACCCAGGCCCAGCAGCTCCGCGACGCCGAGCTGTTCGGCGGCAAGATCTCCTCGACGTTCCTGAAGTCCGAGGGCGACCTCACCGTCCAGCTGATCGCCGCGGTCCTGGTGCTGGCGATGACGGCGACGACCTTCTTGACCCAGCGCCAGCTGATGAGCAAGAACATGCCGGCCGATGCGCTGACCGGGCCCTACGCCCAGCAGCAGAAGCTGCTCCTCTACGTGCTCCCCGTCGTCTTCGCGGTGGGCGGGATCGCCTTCCCGATCGGCGTCCTCCTGTACTGGACGACCTCCAACATCTGGACCATGGGTCAGCAGTTCTACGTCATCCGGAACAACCCGGCTCCGAACACCGAGGCGTTCACGGCCAAGCAGCAGCGCGACGAGCACAAGCGCCAACGCAAGGGCAAGGGCAAGACCGCGGTGGACACCGTGGTGCCCACCGAGCCCGAGGCACCCGCGGCCCCGGTGAAGCCGGTCCAGCGTCAGCAGCCCAAGAAGCAGACCCGCGAGCAGCGCAAGAAGACCGGCGGCAAGGCCGGCGGTCCCCCCGCGCAGCGCTCCGCCTCGGACTCTCCGGAGAGTCCACCCACCGATGACCAGACGCACGACCCCCAGAGCAATCAGGGAGAAGACAAGTGAGTGAACCCATGAACGAGACCGTGGGGGACCCCCAGGCCGACGAGTCGGCAGCTGAGGCCAGCGAGACCTCCGCCCAGCCCGAGAGCCGAGTCGCTGTCGAGCGGGAGGCCGCTCCTCAGGCCGATCCGGAGGTCGAGGAGAGCAACGCCGAGGAGAGCGACGGCGAGGGGAGCGAGGACGGCGAGGCCGGCGAGGACGGGGAGGACGGGCCCCCCCGCCCGCGTCGCCGCGAGCGGCTCGAGCAGGAGGGCGACATCGCCGCGGACTATCTCGAGGAGCTGCTCGAGATCACCGATCTCGATGGCGACCTGGACATGGACGTCGAGGGTGACCGCGCGACGGTGAGCATCGTCGGCGCCAACCTGCCTCAGCTCGTGGGCGACGGAGGCGAGGTCCTCGAGGCGCTCCAGGAGCTCACCCGACTGGCGGTCTACCGCGAGACCGGTGAGCGCTCGCGGCTGATGCTCGACATCAGCGGCCACCGGGCCGCCCGACGTACCGAGCTCGAGACCCAGGCCGAGTCGATCGTCGCTGCGGTGAAGGAGTCCGGTGAGCAGGCCGCTCTGGAGCCGATGACGCCGTTCGAGCGCAAGGTGGTGCACGACGTCGTCTCCGCCGCCGGGCTCAAGTCCGAGTCGGAGGGCGCTGAGCCTCGACGCTACGTCGTGGTGCTCCCCTCCTGAGGGATGGTCGATGACCGACCTAGGTGACCCGTGACTGCCCAGGTTTCACGTGAAACCGGCGGATAGAGCACGTGAGACGCCCCCTGCGCCGCCCAGTGCGCAGGGGGTGTTCTCACATGCGCTGCCGCTGGCGGAGCAGTTCGCGGACCTGTTGACCCAGGAGGCGACCGTGCGCGGCCTGATCGGCCCGCGCGAGGTGCCGCGCCTGTGGGAACGCCATCTGTTGAACTGCGCGGTAATCACTGAGCTGATGCCACCGGAGAGCACCGTGTGCGATGTCGGCAGCGGAGCGGGCCTTCCGGGAATCGTGCTCGCGATTCGGCGACCGGATCTTCGAATCACTTTGTTGGAGCCACTGCTGCGTCGCACCACGTTTTTGGAGCTGGCCGTGTCCACAATGGGTCTGACCAACGTGCACGTCCTTCGCGGGCGGGCCGAGGAGCTCAAAGGTGAGGCGGTGTTCGACGTGGTGACCTCACGAGCAGTAGCTCCGTTGGACCGACTCGCGGGCTGGTCGCTGCCGTTGGTGCGCCCCGGTGGCCGGATGCTCGCGATGAAGGGCTCCACGGCCGCGGACGAGGTCCGCGCCTCAGCCTCGGTGATCACGCGGCTGGGCGGAGGCGTGCCCTCGATCGAGCGTCTTGCCCAGGCAACGCTGGCGGAATCGGTCACGGTGGTGTCCATCCGCAAAGTCGGCAAACGGGCATGAACCGAGCATGGGGAGACCCCAAGTGACGGACCTGATCTCGCGCTCACGTGGATGGTCCCTGCGGCCACGACGGAAGTTATCCACCGGGCTGATCACGGCCCGTGAGCCTGACAATCCACAGACGGGACGGGTTTATCCACAGGACCTGCCCGTTTCACGTGAAACAGAGCAAGGGAACGGGGCAGGGATTTCGGTGGAGACAGCAGCAGCGCACATCGTGCGGCAGTCAGGGGTGCGTACGGCGGCGGACCTCGCCAGCCAGGGTGCCAGGTACGACGAGTCCACCCCGATGGCCCGTGAGGTCGAGCGCCAGCTCCTGGTGCGGCAGGGTCGTCGTCCCGGCGTGGCGATGCCCCGGCCCGCCCACACGCGGGTGATGGTGGTGGCGAACCAGAAGGGTGGCGTGGGCAAGACCACGACGGCCGTCAACATGGCCGCCGCCCTGGCACAGCACGGGCTCCGGGTCCTGGTGCTCGACCTGGATCCCCAGGGCAACGCCTCCACCGCGCTCTCCGTGGACCACCAGCGGGGAATGCCCTCGACGTACGACGTCCTGGTCGACGGGGTGCCGCTGACCGAGGTGATCACCCAGCACGCTGACCTGGCCAACCTGTTCGTGGCGCCCGCGACGATCGACCTCGCCGGCGCCGAGATCGAGCTGGTCAGCGTCGTGGCCCGGGAGACTCGGCTGCGACGCGCCCTGGCCGCGCACCCGCTGGTCGACGTGACCGGCGACGGCGCCTGTGGCACGGACCGCTTCGACTACGTGCTGATCGACTGCCCGCCCTCGCTCGGCCTGCTCACGCTGAACGCACTGGTGGCCGGTGCCGAGATGCTGATCCCGATCCAGGCGGAGTACTACGCGCTCGAAGGACTCGGTCAGCTGTTGGAGACCGTGGAGATGGTGCGGACCCACCTCAACCAGGACCTCCTGGTCAGCACGATCCTGATCACGATGTACGACTCGCGGACGAACCTGGCGGCCGGGGTTGCCTCCGAGGTGCGCAGCCACTTCCGCGACCAGGTGCTCCGCACCGCGATCCCTCGGTCGGTGCGCGTCTCCGAGGCCCCCAGCTACGGTCAGAGCGTGATGACCTACGACCCCGGGTCCCCAGGTGCGATGAGCTATCTGGAGGCAGCCAGGGAACTCGCTCAACGGGGGGCGAAGGCGGGCACTGTCACGCCGGCTGCCTCCTCGGCGCCCAGCACCGATCCCGACCACGGAGGACAGCGATGAGCAACCACTTTCCGGCACCTCGACGCGGACTCGGTCGCGGACTCGGCTCCCTGATTCCGACAGGGCCGCCGGAGCAGCCGACCGCGCGTCACGACGAGCTGGACGCCAGTGGCCCGGCGAACGGGTACGTCGGCTCACACGCGGCGGCGACCCTGACGGCGGCGCCACCGATGACTGCTCCTGCGGGGACCCAGCAGGAGGGCGACGTCTCCACCGGGGAGTCGGGGGCACCCTCTGCGGGGCCGACCGCGGAGGGCCAGGCAGCAGCGGGCTCGACCGCTTCGGGGCCCACGGTCGACGAACCCGCCGGCAGTGCGGTGCCTCAGGACGGTCCGGCCCCGGTGGCCGGTGCGTACTTCGCCGAGCTGCCCACCTCGGCGATCTCCCCCAACGCACGGCAGCCTCGCTCCCACTTCGACGAGGAGGCGATGGCCGAGCTGGTGCACTCCATCAAGGAGGTGGGCCTGCTCCAGCCGATCGTCGTACGCCGCACCGGTGAGACCTATGAGCTGATCATGGGCGAGCGGCGTTGGCGCGCGACCCAGCAGGCGGGCCTGGACACGATCCCCGCGATCGTGCGTCAGACCGGTGACGACGACATGCTGCGCGACGCGCTCCTGGAGAACCTGCATCGAGCGGAGCTCAACCCGCTCGAGGAGGCCGCGGCCTACCGGCAGCTCCTCGACGACTTCGGCTGCACCCATGACGAGCTGGCCACCCGCATCGGTCGCAGCCGTCCGCAGATCAGCAACACGCTCCGGTTGCTCAACCTCTCACCGGCGGTCCAGCGTCGAGTCGCAGCCGGCGTCCTGAGTGCCGGCCACGCCCGAGCGCTGCTCGGCGTCAGTGAGCCGGCGGGCCAGGACCGGCTCGCGGGTCGCGTCATCGCCGAGGGCATCTCCGTGCGTGGCCTTGAGGAGATCGTGGCCGTGGGCGAGCTCGGCGAGGAGGACGCCGCGCCGCGCGTGCGGGCGGCCCGACCGACCGCGCCCGGGCTCACCGAGCTGGGCGACCGGCTCAGCGACCGGTTGGACACCCGGGTGAAGATCACCCTGGGCCGCAACAAGGGCCGGGTGGCGATCGAGTTCGCCTCACTCACCGACCTGGAGCGGATCATCTCGGTGATCGACCCGCGGAACCGGGACGACAGGCCGATCTAGCGCCCTAGCGATGTGGCGATCTGCCGACTAAGCAATATCTCGATTTGTCGACAAAGAGGTTCCACGTGAAACCCGGCAGACTCGCGAGGAAGTAGCACCGCTCCGGAGACCGGCTGGGGGCAGCGGCCGGTGAGGCCGGGGTCAGCCGACGGCCGGGTCGGGGTCGCCGTCGGTGCCGGAATCGGTCGGAATCGTGCTCGGAATCGTGCTGGGAATCGTTCTGGGAATCGTTCTGGGCGCCCGCTGCCTTCGCCGCGCGGCGCCTGGCGCGCTCGGCCTTCTCCTCCTCGTCGAGCCGGGCCGCCTGCTCCGGGGTCGGTGCCGAGCCCCCTCGCGACGCGGGCAGCCACCACGCGCCCGGAGGCTGTTCCTCAGCGGGGTAGGCCGTCACCGCCTCCTCGACGAGGTCGGCCATCCGTCGGTGCAGCTCGGCGGTCTCGGCGACCGGGTCCGCCCCCGTGGGATGAAGCGGCTCCCCGACCCGGATGCCGATGGTCTTGCCGCGGGAGAAGTCGCGAGGGTGGTCCTTGGTCATCAGCCGCTGGGTGCCCCACAGGGCCACCGGGATCAGCGGCACCCCTGCTTGCGCGGCGATCCGCACCGCACCGGACTTGATCTCCTTGACCTCGAAGGAGCGCGAGATCGTGGCCTCGGGGAAGATCCCGACCACCTCGCCCGCCTGGAGGTAGCGCAGTGCCTCGTCCATCGAGCCGGCCCCGTCAGCCCGATCCACGGAGATGTGGTGCATCGAGCGCATCACCGGTCCGGCGATCGGGTGGTCGAAGACCTCGCGCTTGGCCATGAACCGCACCAGACGTCCCGACGGCACCGCTGCTCGGCCGCCGAGGACGAAGTCGATGTAGGAGACATGGTTGAACGCGAGCAACGCCCCGCCCTCGGTCGGGACGTGCTCGGTGCCGCTCAGCTGGAAGCGCAGGTCGAGCAGACGGAACAGGACCCGGCAGGTGGAGACGATCGGCGGGTAGGTGAGGTCGCGCAAGGGGGGTCCTCCGGGTGCGGTGGTCGGGGCAGCCGTCCGATCGTGTCATGGCTCGCCGGCGCCGCACCGCGGCGCGGCCGGGAAACCCCGTAGGCCACCTCGCCCGGGCGCCTCTGCGAGACTGTGTCAATGCGACCCATCGTCCAGAGCCGCAAGCTTCAGCACGTGCGCTACGACGTACGCGGACCGATTCTGGTCGAGGCCCAGCGCCTGGAGGCTGAGGGACACAAGATCCTCAAGCTCAACATCGGCAACCCGGCCCCCTTCGGGTTCGAGGCGCCCGAGGCGATCGTGGCCGACATCGTGCACAACCTGCCCGAGGCGCAGGGCTACTCCGACTCCCGGGGGATCTACTCCGCCCGCACCGCGGTCGCGCAGTACTACCAGTCGCACGGCCTCCAGCAGACCGCCGTGGACGACGTGTTCATCGGCAACGGGGTCTCCGAGCTGATCAGCATGGTGCTCCAGGCCTTCCTCGACGACGGCAACGAGATCCTGGTGCCCGCGCCCGACTACCCGCTGTGGACCGGGGCGGTCACCCTCTCCGGCGGTACGCCGGTGCACTACCGCTGCGACGAGGAGAACGGCTGGGATCCCGACCTCGCCGACATCGAGGCCAAGATCACCCCCGACACCAAGGGCCTGGTGATCATCAACCCCAACAACCCGACCGGGGCCGTCTACAGCGAGGGCATGGTCAAGGGCCTGGTGGACATCGCCCGCAGGCACCAGCTGGTGATCTTCAGCGACGAGATCTACGAGAAGATCCTCTTCGACGACGCCGTGCACCACCACACGGCGAGCTATGTCGGCGACGACGTGCTGTGCCTGACCTTCAGCGGCCTGTCCAAGGCCTACCGGGTGTGCGGCTACCGCGCCGGCTGGGTGATGGTCTCCGGTCCCCTTCACCTGGCCACTGACTTCCTCGAGGGACTCACCCTGCTTGCGAACATGCGGATGTGCGCCAACGTCCCCGCGCAGCACGCGATCCAGACCGCGCTGGGCGGCTACCAGTCGATCAACGAGTACATCCACCCCGGAGGTCGGTTCTACGAGCAGAGCAAGGCCGCGTGGCGCCAGCTCAACGAGATCCCGGGCGTCAGCTGTGTGGAGCCTCGCGGGGCGCTGTACTGCTTTCCGCGGCTCGACCCCGACGTCTACCCGATCCGCGATGACGAGCAGTTCGTCCTCGACCTGCTGCGGGCCAAGAAGATCCTGGTCACTCACGGGACCGGCTTCAACTGGTTCGAGCCCGACCACTTCCGGCTGGTGACCCTTCCCGACCTCGACACCCTCACCGACGGCATCGGGCGCATCGCCGACTTCCTCGCGACCCAGCGCAGCTGAGGGGCTGCCCGCGCTCTGGTCGCCGTCGTAGGCTGGCAGGGCCGGTACGAGGCAGGAGGTCGCGATGGGGCGCAAGGTCGAGCGGTTGACGCTGGATCACCTCGACGAGCTGGCCGGAGGCTGCGGCGACTGCGTGTTCTGGGAGCTCGACCCGGTCCGGCGAGCGGCCGTGACAGGCCACGAGGCCGAGGAGAAGGCCGCCTGGGTCTCGATGATCCTGCGGGAGTGGGGTTCGTGCGGCCGGGTGGCCACGGTCGACGGGGTGGTCGTCGGCCACATGATCTGGGCTCCGCCGGTGCACGTGCCGGCGGCGGACGGCTTCGCGATGGCCCCGATCAGCTCCGATGCGGTCATCTTGACCACGGCGTACGTCGATCCGGCGCACCGCCGCGGAGGGCTCGGCCGGATGATGATGCAGGGGATGGCCAAGGATCTCGTGATGCGCGGCGGGGTCCGGGCCGTCGAGGCGTTCGGGGACACCCGCGGCCGCAGTGGCCACTGCGTCGTGCCGGCGGACTTCCTGCTCGCGGTCGGCTTCTCCACCCACCGCTCGCACCCGGTCTACCCCCGCATGCGGATGGACCTGCGCACCACGCTCTCGCTCCGTGAGGAGCTGGAGAAGGGGCTGGAGCGACTGCTCGCCCCGGTCAAGCGACCCGCACCCGAGCTGGGCCAGCCGACCCGGTCCTCGAGGACCGGGACCGAGATCACGGGGCTTGGAAGCTCTCGCGAAGCTCGCTGACCCGCAGCAGTCCGGTGGGAGCGTCGACCTCCGGACTGAGGTAGAACCGCTGCACCGAGACCACGATCGCCTCCGCGAGCGTGTCGCGGAAGGCCGGGTCGTGCAGTCGCTGAGCGTCTCCGGAGTTGGTCAGGTAGCCCGCGTCGAGGCGGATCGCGGGCATCCGGGTGTGCCGAAGGACCTCCCAGGTCTTGGGGTGCGAGCGCAGGTCGACCAGGTCGCTGCGGGCGACGATCTCGCGCTGCACCAGCCCGGCGAAGCGCTCGCCCGCCGAGGACCAGGTGGCGTGGTTGTCGTCGCCGAAGAAGTACGTCGAGACCCCGCACGCGTCGGAGTGGGTCGAGGCGTCCAGCGCCAGGGACAGGAACAGGTCGGCGCCGGCGCGGTTGGCGAAGCCGGCCCGGTCGGCCTCCTCGCCGGGTGCGGCGTGACGTGGCGTGGTCAGGAAGGCCTGGACCCCGGTCGCGACCAGCCGGCCCTCCACCCGCTGGGCGAGGTCGTGCAGGATCGCGTCGGAGGCCGCGGCGTGCTCCTCGGGGAGGTTGTACCCGCGGCCGACGTCGATCACCACGATCTTGCCACCCAGATGGGGGCCCGCCTCGTGGATCCGCTCCTGGGCACGCAGGGCGTTGGGCGCACCGCCCTTGACCATCGGGCTCAGCCGGGTCAGTGCCTTCAGCGTGGCGGGGCCGCAGGTGCCGTCCGGCGGAATGCCGAAGTTGCGCTGGAACTCGCGGACGCCGTACTCGGTCTCGGCCCCGAAGTAGCCATCGGCGCGTCCGACCCGGAATCCGAGGGCGAGCAGACGTCCCTGGAGCGCGTAGACGTCGTCTCCGGCGACCAACCGTCCGGGCAGGTGGGTCAGGATCCGGTCGCCGAGCCGCCAGCGCGCCTCGTCGAGGCGGCGGAAGGTGGACGGACCGACGACACCGTCGACGCTCAGGCCGCGCTGCTGCTGAAAGGTGCGCACCGCCAGCTCGACGGTCTCATCGAACGTGGCGTCCGAGGGCGTGTGGCCGGCCGAGTCGTCCAGAAGACCGATCTTCTCGAGAAGACCGATGATCTGGGCGACTGCGGGACCACTGTCCCCGAGGCGGAAGACCGTCTGCACGCAGCGACTCTAGCCCGCCGGGGCCGGATCGAGGCTCACGCGATGTAGTCGGCCAGCTCCTTGAGCAGCGCAGCCTTGGGTCGAGCGCCGACGATCTGCTTGACGACCTCGCCACCCTGGTAGAGGTTGAGCGTCGGGATGCCGTTGACGCGGTAGGTCGAGGGGGTCACCGGGTTCTCGTCGACGTTCATCTTGACGAAGGTGACCTTCTCGCCGTGCTCGGCGGCGAGCTCGTCGAGGATGGGTCCGACCTGACGGCACGGTCCGCACCACTCCGCCCAGAAGTCGACCAGGACGGGCTTCTCGGACTTCAGGACCTCGGCCTCGAAGTTGGCGTCGGTGACGGCCTGCAGGTCAGACATCTGTGCTCCTTGTATCGGGTTCGTTGCGGTGGGGGTTGCGATGGTGGAACAGCCCCTGGCCGGGATTTCTTCCCCGACGAGAGGCGGGCGTGCCGCCTCCGGACCGGGTGTGCCGGTCCGGAGGAGTCTCAGGCGGTGGCTCCGACGGTCGCCGCGCCGGCGGCGGTGATCAGCGCGAAGTCGAGGTCGGCCAGGTGGCGCTCGGCGTCGAGGGCGGCCGCGCAGCCGGTGCCGGCCGCGGTGATCGCCTGGCGGTAGTGGTGGTCGACCAGGTCGCCGCAGGCGAAGACTCCGGTCAGGTTGGTGCGCGTCGAGGGGTGCTCGACCAGCACGTAGCCGTCCTCGTCCAGGCGCACCTGGCCGTGCAGCAGCTCGGAGCGGGGGTCGTGACCGATGGCCACGAACAGCCCGGTCGCGTCCAGCTCACGGGTCTCGCCGGTCTCGGTGTCGCGCAGGGTCAGCCCGGTGAGCTTGTCCTCGCCGTGGATCTCGGCCACCTCGGAGTTCCAGGCGAACTCGATCTTGGGGTCGGCGAAGGCGCGCTCCTGCATGATCTTGGAGGCACGGAGCTCGCCGCGTCGGTGGATCAGGGTCACCTTGGAGCCGAAGCGGGACAAGAAGGTGGCCTCCTCGATCGCGGAGTCCCCACCCCCGACGACGGCGATGTGCTGGTCGCGGAAGAAGAACCCGTCGCAGGTGGCGCACCAGCTCACCCCGTGGCCGGAGAGCCGGTCCTCGTCGGGGTTGCCCAGCTTGCGGTAGCCCGAGCCCATGGCGAGGATCACGGCGCGCGCGGTGAAGGTGCCCTCCGCGGTGGTCACGGTCTTGATCTCACCGGAGAGGTCGACCGCGATGACGTCGTCGGAGATGATCTCGGCGCCGAAGCGCTCGGCCTGCGCCCGCATCTCGTCCATCAGCGCCGGGCCCTGGATGCCGTCGCGGAAGCCGGGGAAGTTCTCCACCTCGGTGGTGTTCATCAGGGCACCGCCGGCGGTGACCGAGCCCTCGAACTGCAGCGGCGCGAGGTTGGCTCGCGCGGCATACACCGCGGCGGTGTATCCGGCCGGTCCGGAGCCCACGATGATCACGTTGCGGGTCTCGTCTGCGGGGGGGCTGGTCTGTTCGGTCACTGCAACTCCTGCGCTGGTCAGTACGTGATGTCCCTCGAAGAACAGATCCTAGACTCGGCGCATTCCAGGGCCGGCTCGCGCCGCGTCCACTGAGTCAGGTGAGGGACACGAGACTCATGAGGTCGTCCAGGGGCAGGTCGGGCTCCGCCGTGGCGCCGACCTGGACCGAGCGCAGGTCGGCTCGACCGCCCTGGACCGTGAGGAACGCGGTGTCGGAGGCGTCGCGACCCGTCGAGATCCGGACCAGGCTCTCGCGGGGTGCGAGCACGGTGGCGTCCACGGCGTACCACCGCCCGTCGATCGCCGCCTCGACCACCGCATGGAAGTCCATCGGCGCGAGGCCGGGCGCGTAGACGGCCACCAGCCGGGCGGGGACGTTGCGGGCCCGCAGCATCGCGATCACCAGGTGCGCGAAGTCGCGGCAGACGCCCTGCCGCAGGAGCAGGGTCTGGGTGGCGCCATCGGTGGGTCGGCTGGATCCGCTGACGTAGTAGAGCTGGGTGCCGACCCAGGAGCTCACCGCGTCGAGCAGGTCCTTGCCCTGGAGCCCGGAGAACTCCGACCACGCGGTGGGACCGAGCTCGTCGGACTCCGCATAGCGGCTCGGTCGGCGGTAGACGATGTCGTCAACCGGGTCCACGGTGGCAGGAGCGGCGCGGCCGGTGACCGTGCTGGAGTAGGACAGCGTGAGCCGGCCCGGAGGAGCCGAGCAGGCGTGCAGCCGGCCCCCGTCGGCCACGCTGAGCTCGGTGACCGGAACCGGACGGCCGTCCACCTGCACCGAGAGGTGCTCCGAGGACAGCTCCGGGCCGCGCGCCACGGCCACCGACCAGACCAGGTCGGCAGCTTCGGCGACGTCGAGCTCGACCTGGCAGGACACGGACCGCGTGCGCGGGGAGGTGGTCATGGCCTCAGTGTTCCGCAGTGGCCCGACGAGGGCGCTACGGGGAGATCCTGGCGGCATCGAGTCTGCGGTCGCCGGCGCACGTCCACGCCTCCACGAGCTGCCGACCATCGCGCACCGGGTGCACCACCAGCGCCGCCAGTGTCCCGTCGTAGACGACCGCCCGCGTGCTCGAACCGTCGGCGAGCCCGGGGCCGGGGCAGCGGAGCCCGGTGGGGCCGGGCGAGGGCTGCTCGGCCGGGTCGGGGCTGGCCAGGCCGCTGCGAGCGGGACCCAGGAGGCCGGCGACGTCGGCCGCGAAGGTGGCCGAGCTCACCCGAGGCAGTGAACGAGCTGACTCGGCCGCCTTCCCGCTCAGCCCCTCGCGGCCCGAGCCCCCGTCCGAGAGGTCCTCGAGCGCACTGTCGCCGGCGCGCCCGCCGGCACTGTCCTCGGCGACTCCATCGCCGGCACTGCTGTCGCTGCCGGAGGACCCGGCCCACAGGTTCGCCGCGGTGACACCGCCGGCTCCGAGCACGATCACCGCGGCGGCAGCCGCGGTCGCGCGTGCGGCCCAGCGGCGTCGCAGCGTGACCACGTTGCCCTGGTGGGGCTGGGTCTGATCGGCCGGGAGGACGGCCGGCTCGGCCGCGGTGGCGTCCGACTCGGCTGCCGCACCGCTGGCCGAGTCGTCTGCGGCGCCACGGGCGGCGACGAGCCGAGCCAGCGTGTCATCGAGGCGCCCGGCGACCGCGGGCGGAATGCTCTCGCCCTCGGGACCCGAGCCGAGCTCGGCGAGCAGCGCCCGGATGCGGGCGTCACTCTCGGACTCCGCGCTCATGCCTGCTCACCTCCTCGTGGGTCCTCGTACTGGTCAGGTCGCCCGGGCGGGACGCCGGGCGGGGGGCGGATGGGCACGCTGGGAGGCGGACCGGCCGCGGAGCCGCCGAGCGGACCTGCCCGGGGTTCTCCTGGATGCGACGCGGCGAGTGGCCCCGGGGTTCCCTGCGGGAGGTTCGGGGGGGTTCCCTGCGCCGGGGCGGCCTCAGGTCTGCTGCCGGTCACCGGCGCGGGGGCCAGGTCGGTGAGGAGCTCGGCCAGCCGGGCCCGGCCTCGGGCGCAGCGGCTCTTGATCGTGCCGGTGGGCACGTCCAGGATCGCGCCCGCCTCCCGCACGGGATAGCCCTCCATGTCGACGAGCACGAGCGCCGCCTTCTGCTCCGGCGGAAGCTCCTCGAGCGCGGCCAGCACCCGCCGGCGACGATCGCCGGCCAGGGCCTGGGCCTCGGGGTCGCTCGCGGAGCCGGCATCGGCCAGCACCGAGCCTCGGGCGACCCGCTGCTCGAGGTCGTCGGGGAGCGGGTCCGCCGCACGCACCTTGGCTCGACGCAGCCGGTCCAGGCAGGCGTTGACCACGATCCGGTGCAGCCAGGTCGTCACGGCGGAGTCGCCGCGGAAGCTCTCGGCCCGGCGGAAGGCCGAGATCAGGGCGTCCTGGAGCGCGTCGGCGGCGTCCTCAGGATTGCCGGTCGTGCGGACCGCCACGGCCCACAGCCGGTCCCGGTGCCGGCCGAACAGGGCGGCGAAGGCCTCCGGGTCGCCGGCTACGTGGGCCGCGAGCAGGGCGGCGTCGTCTGCGTCGAGGTCGAAGCCCGGTGTCACGACCTGACCGTGATGTCGGTGACCTCACCGCGGAACCCGCCGGCCGCGGCTGGCAGCTTCGTCAGCCAGACCAGGACGTAGCGCGTGTCGGTCGTGGTGTCCAGGCGCACGTTGGCGCGAGCGGCCGCGTCGGCTCGGGTGGCCACCTTGTCCAGCTGGTCGAGGCTGTCCGGTGCCTGGGTGACGCCGCTGGGAGCGGCGTACACCTCGAACGAGGTCGGGCTGTTCTTGAACCGCACCGACACCGAGCGGGCGGGCTTCTCACTGCCGAGGTCGAGCAACAGGCCGACGCCGGGCTTCAGGCCGCCCAGCGCGGGGTTGCCCCGGTAGGTGACGGTCGCCCACGAGGTGGCGGGATCACCGTCGATGGAGTTGGGGGCGTCGTCCGGGTTCTCCTCCGCGGGCGAGGCGAAGGGGTCGAAGTCGGTGACCTCGCTGATCTTCAGCGGGGCGTTCTGGGCCTTGGGGGTGCTGCTGGGTGACTCGTCGGCGGCCGACGGGGGCGTGCCGCTCTCGCGTCCCTGGTTGAACGCGACGGCGGTGGCGACCACGAGCACGAGGAGTACGGCGACCACGATCGCCATCCGGAGCCACCCGCGACCCTCCTTGCCGGTGTGGGTCTCCACCTCGTGGTCGGGGTCCTGCTCGAAGGGCCAGAACTCCGGCGCGGGGGTGCCGTGGTGCGAGTCGTCCGTGCCGACCGTCCCCTCGGGGCCGACGCGAGCGGTCGGGCCATCCGGGTCGTGGCGGTTCGAGCCGCTGTCGGTGTCGGCGCTCTGCGCCCACGCCGAGGAGACCCACGGCTGCTGATCGCGTGCGGCGGTCGGGATGCGTCGTTCGGTGGAGGCGAACAGCGGCCGCTCGGGAATGTCCGGGAACGGCGTGGGTGGTGACATCTGGGTGGCCGGAGGGTGCAGCGGGGACAACGAGTCGGTGCCGTCCGAGGGCAGCCCGAACGTCTGGGTCGCGTCCGGGTCGGCCAGTGCGGGCTGCGAGAGCTGGGTCTGGGCGGAGTCGTCCTCCTCGGCGCGGAGGGCACCGGTGCGGGTGAGGTCGATCGCCTGGGTGGCCTCGTCCGCGGGCTGCTCGGCCTCGCGCTCGCTGCTCGAGCCGCCGGCCAGGTCGGGCAGGGGAGACGGCAGGTCCTCGTGCTCGACCTCGACCTGCGGCTCGACGTGCATCGCGGCGACATCCAGGGGGGCGCTCAACGCCGGGTCGCCGACGTAGTCGGCCAGTGCCGCGGCGATCTCGTGCGCGGTCTCGATCGGCAGCGCGTGCTGGGAGGCCTCCTTGTGGAGCACCCGCTCACAGATCGCGTCCAGGGTCCGAGGCACGCCCGCTCGGACCTGCCGGGGGCGGAGTGGTCGCCGCTGCTCGCGGGGGGCGGTCGGTACGGCGGACGGAGCCACCCCCGGCCACTTGCCGGTGAGCGCGGCGTAGAGGACGCCGGCGAGGTTGATCACGTCGGCCTCCCGGTCGTCCAGCTCGCCGTACAGCGGGTCGGGCGGACGCGGAGCCTGCAGGCTGGCGTCGACCACGTAGCCGATCAGCTTGACCGCTCCGGCATGGGTGACCAGGACGGCCTCCGGGTTCAGCCGGCCGTGCGCGACGCCCTGGGCGTGTCCGGCGGCGATGGCCTCGGCCACCTCGCGGGTCAGCCAGGCCGCCCGAGCCGGGGGGAGGGTGCCCTGCTGGAGCATCAGGTCCAGCGAGATGCCCTCGCCCCACTCGTTCACCACCCAGGTGATGTCACCCTGCGCGTCGGCGTCGAGGACCCGCAGCAGGTGCGGATCGGTCACGGTGGCCGAGACCCGAGCGGCTTCGAGGAGCCCCAGGGCGCGGGGATCGCTGCTGGGCACGGCGTGGATGGCGACGCTGCGGGCCAGGATCGTGTCGGTCGCTCGCCAGAACCGGGCACCGTCACTCTCGGTGAGGAGGTCGTCGAGGCGGTAGCGGCCGGCGATCACGGTGCCGGGACCGATGGAGCCGGTCGTCACGTCATGCACCTCCTGCTTCCTGGTCGTCGCGCGCAGTGATGGCTTCCACCGGCTGCTCGGTAGGGCCCTGGCGATGGCTGGTCGGCTCCATCGTAGAGCCGGGCCGGACCGGGGTCGGTGCCCGGTTTGTGATCACCTGCGTCCCAGCACGCGTCGAGAGACCAGCCGGGTGATGTCATCCACCTCGCGGATCCGCAGGATCCTGGCGAGCGCGAGGTAGGTCAGGGCGAACGCCAGGCCCACGACGGTGAGGTCCAGCAGCGCGAGCAGCTTGCCCTCTCCGGCGACCAGCGCGCTCATCGCCTCACGCAGACCGAAGGCGACGGCGCCACTGATCCCGGCGGCGATCGTCAGCCGCACCAGGAAGCGCACGAGGCGCCGGCCCTCGAGGCCGCCGACGGTCCGGGAGAGCAGCGCGTAGGAGACCAGCGCACCGACCGCGTAGGAGCCGGCGTAGGCGATCACCAGCCGCGGCGCGGTCTCCGCGGGCGGAGCGCCCCGGGTGAGCCAGATCGCGGCGACGATGTTGGTGGCCGCGATGCAGCACTGGATCCAGAACACCCGCCGCGTCTGCTCGAGCGCGTAGAAGCCGCGCAGCATCAGGTAGTGAGCGGTGAACAGGACCAGCCCGATCCCGAACAGCGCGAGGGTCGGGGCGAAGTTGCGGAAGTCGGCCTGGGCGCTGCCGTAGGCCCAGATCACGTTGGCGATGTCGAGGGACATCAACGAGATCAGCATCGCCACCGGCACCACGAGGGCGTACGCCGTGCGCAGGGTCGAGGACACGGCGCTGCCGACCTCGGAGAGCCGCCCCTCCGCGGCGTACGACGAGAGCAGCGGCAGCATCGCGGTCGCCAGGGAGACGGTGATGATCGAGTGGGGGACCATCGTGAGCAGGAACGAGTTGGAGTAGATCGTGTAGCCGGTGCCCTCCACGGCGCCACCGGGACCGGCGGCAGCATCCGGGCCGACGGTGCCTCGGCTGGCCAGGCGTACGACGACCGTGTAGGCGACCTGGTTGACCACCACGAACAGCACCGTCCAGACGCCCAGGCGCAGGGTGTGTCCCAGCCCGCTGCCCCGGAAGTCGAAGCGCGGGCGGTAGCTGAACCCGGCAGCCTTGAGGTAGGGCAGCAGCACCAGCAGCTGGACCACGATCCCGACGGTCGAGCCGATCCCGAGGAGCGCCTCGGCACCGGTGGTGAAGCCGCCCTGCTTCTCCGGTCCGCGCGCGGGTCCGAGGGTGAGCAGGTAGGTCACCAGCACCGCGACCGCGACCACGTTGTTCGCGATGGGCGCCCACATCATCGGCCCGAAACGCTGCCGCGCGTTGAGGACCTGGCCGACGAGCACGAACATGCCGTAGAAGAACACCTGCGGAAGGCAGTACCTGGCGAAGTCGATCACCGACTCCAGCTGCCGTGACCGCGCCGGGTCGAAGAACTGCGGGTCCAGGAAGAGCCGCATCAGCCAGGGCGCCGCCACCACGAGGATGATCGTGACCACGCCGAGGAACAGCGCGGCCAGCGTGATGATCCGGTTGGTGTAGGCCTCGCCGCCGTCGGGGTCGTTCCTCATCGACCGCACCAGCTGCGGCACCAGGACCGCGTTCACCACCCCTCCGGCCAGCAGGATGTAGAGCATGTTCGGAACGGTGTTGGCGATGTTGAACACGTCGGCGTGCAGCCCGACCCCGAGCGCGGCGGCGAGCAGGATGCCGCGTACGAACCCGCTCAACCGCGACACGATCGTGCCCGCGGCCATCACCGCGCTCGAGGAGAGCAGCGACCTCGACCCGGTCGCCGGAGCCGGCGCGGACGCGCCCACCGGGTTCGCGATGTTGTCTGCGGCCTCGGGGGCCTCGGGGGCCTCGGGGGCCTCGGGGGCCTCGGGGGCCTCGGGGTCTTCGGGCGCGATGTCCCGGGGGTCCTGCGGCGGGGAGTCCTCGTCCCGATCCTCGGGTGGTGGGGTCCCGTCCTCGGGGGGCTCGTCTCCGGGAGGCCGGCTCACGTCGCCTCGTCCTGGCGCCACCGATGGCTGCGGATGCGCAGCAGGATCCGGCGCAGGATCATCACCACGAGCAGGCTGGCACCGGCCGCGATGATGTACCAGATCAGCTCGCCCACCTGGCTGGTGCGCAGGCTGAAGGTGAACGGCTGCCCGGCGGCATCGCTCCCGGTCGTCACGGGATAGACCGTGACCCGGTGGATGCCGGGACGGCTGGTGACCTGGAGACGCAACGTGGTCCGCTGACCCGGCCCCATCTTCACCGGGGCGGTGTCGGCGACGCGCACCTCGGGGTCGCCGGTGCGGGCGCGCAGGCCCACCGTGATCGGCTGCTTGAGGCCGTTGACCAGCGTGACCGTGAGCGAGCCGGATCCTCCCGAGAGCGTGATCAGGTCGCTGCCTATCACGCGGACCCGGTCCAGCTGGCTGCGCACGGTCGCGTCCAGGGCCAGGACCTGGGCGGCGGCCAGCCGGGGCCTGGCGAACGCGCTGTACGCCGAGGCCTGCAGCGCGGCGCCGGTGAGCAGCTCGGAGACCTGGTTGTCGTTCGCCAGCAGGGTCCCGACCACCGTGCTGGTCTTCACCAGGGTGCGGGTTGCGGCGACGTTCGCGCTGCCGATCTCCTGGGAGATCTGGCGGCCGTAGCCGAGCTCGCCGTCGAAGGTGGTGGTGGCGCCGCGCGGGACCGGAGCCATCCGCACCCACGGCCGCTCCAGGCCCCCGAAGAAGTTCGCGAGCCGCCAGGTGGCGCCGGGGTTCCAGCCGGACGGGATCCGCACCACGATGGGCCGCACCGGTGCGGCGCCCTTGCTGGCCTCGAGCGCGGCCTCGGAGAGGATGCGCTGGCGCAGGGCCAGCGGGTCCCGGGCCCTCGCCGGGGCCGGGCCGCCGGCGGAGGCTCGCGAGTCGCCGAAGACGAGGTCCTGGCCCGAGGGCAGCCGGGACAGCGTCGGGTCCTGCAGCCGTCCCTGGTCGCTGAGCAGCAGCAGGGAGTCGCTGGCCACGGCCTCGAGGAGAGCGGGATCGAAGTAGCCGTTGGGAGGTGCCACGGTGGGGGTGCCGGTCAGGTCCCGGCTCTCCAACCGGCTCTTGGACAACGCCGTGGCGCGGGCGACCAGGGAGGGCCGCATCCGTGCCAGCGCGGCGACGTCCGGGTCGGCGTACCCCAGGCTGAGCAGCGGGTACGGCGAGGTCCGCGCCATCGTCACGAACGAGTCCAGGACCCGTCGTGCGCCGTCGCGCTCGGCCTGGCTCGGCGTGCCGAGCGCGGGCTCGGGCGACGCGGTCGGCGTGGGCTCCTGGGTGGGTGACTCGGGGTCGGTCTCCTCCGACTGGGACTCGCCCTGCTGGGTGTCCTTCTCGGAGACGTCCGCGGGGCGGCGCGAGGCGCGACCCGGCCCGAACGAGAGGGGCTGATTTCCGCGGCTGTAGTCGTCCAGGGCGTCGAGCACAGCGGGGTCGACCACCCAGGACACGGGCGTGCTCCCGGCCGACTCGCCGAACTCCACCAACCGGGTCAGCCGGCCCTCGGGTCCGGTCAGGCCGGCCCAGCGCCCCGGGCCGTTCAGGCTGCCGTCGGCGGCTCGTCGGGCTCGCGCGCGCAGCGGCAGGACGACCGAGACGGGCACCGATCGCTGCCGCGCCTGGGTGGCGGTCAGCAGCGGGATGAAGGTCCGTGCGCGTCCGTCCGCGACCAGGTCGCGGCCCTGCTCGTTGGTGCCGAGCGCGTGCACCCCGATCCAGTAGACCCCCGGGTCCCCGCTGATCCGGAGCGAGCTGACCGGGACTCGCAGCCGGAACCGCGCCGAGCCTCCCGGACTCAGGTCGTCGATCGCGGCGTACGTCCCGGAGTCGGTGAGCCGCTCGCCCACGGCCACGTCGGCCGCGCTCGCCGCTGCCAGGGCGAGCTCGCTGCGGGTGGTGATCGGCGCAGAGGAGACGAAGGGGGCGACGTTGAGGTCGGCCCAGTCCTCCTCCGAGTCGTTGCTCACCACGCCCCGCAGAGTGATCACGGCCTCGGGGTTGCGGGGGATCTCCGAGGGAGACATCGAGGTCAACGTGACCGTGAGCGGGGTCGCCTCGACCTCCTCCGCCGTCCGCAGAGCCGTGGGGACCGACCCTGCTCGCACAGTCGCGGCTCCGACAGTCGCGGCTCCGGCGGACGCCGCTCCCGTCGTGGGGACGACGAGCAGAGCGCCGGAGGCCAGCGTGAGCGTCGCGAGAGCGGTGCCGAGCGCACGGGTCGTCCAGCGGGCGCGGCTCACACCGGCGATGCTAGCCGCGGTCACGGTGCCCGGCCGGTACGCCGCCCCCGGACGGCCGTCCGCGCCGCCGGGGAGCGCGGGCCCGGGCCGGGAACCCCTAGAGTGGTATCTCGTGTCCGAGGAGCCCCTGCTGATCAGCGACGTCCAGGAACGGGTGGTCGCTGAGCTGCGCCGGATCGCACCGGTCACCGAGGAGCTCGGGGCCAGGTTCGCAGCCGCCGGGGAGCAGCTCGCACTGGTCGGCGGGCCGGTCCGCGACGCCATGCTCGGCCGCCTCCACAACGACCTCGACTTCACCACCTCGGCCCGTCCCGAGGTGACCGAACGGCTGCTCAAGGGCTGGGCCGACGCCATCTGGGACATCGGCCGGGCCTTCGGCACCATCGGCTGCCGCCGGGGGGAGTGGCAGGTGGAGATCACCACGTTCCGCGCCGAGGCCTACGACCCGGAGAGCCGCAAGCCGTCGGTCGAGTACGGCGACTCCCTGACCGGAGATCTGGCGCGGCGTGACTTCACCGTGAACTCGATGGCCCTGACCCTGCCCGAGCAGCAGCTCGAGGATCCCTACGCAGGAGTGGTCGACCTCGCCCACCAGGTGCTGCGCACCCCGGGTCGGCCGGAGGACTCCTTCTCCGACGACCCGCTGCGGATGATGCGGGCAGCGCGCTTCTCCGCCCAGCTCGGGTTCACCGTGGACCCCGAGGTGGTGGCGGCGATGACCGACATGGCCGACCGGATCTTGATCGTCTCGGCCGAGCGGGTCCGCGACGAGCTCGTCAAGACCGTCCTCGCCCCGGACCCGGTCCGTGGTCTGCGGCTCCTCGTCGAGACCGGCATCGCCGCCCACGTGCTGCCCGAGCTGCCTGCCCTGGTGCTGGAGCGTGACGAGCACCACCGGCACAAGGACGTCTACGAGCACACGCTGACCGTGCTCGAGCAGTCGATCGACCTCGAGGACCGCCTGGGCGGCCCGGACTTCGTGTCCCGGTTCGCGGCGCTGATGCACGACGTCGGCAAGCCGAAGACCCGCCGGTTCGCCGAGGACGGGGTGGTCACCTTCCACCACCACGACGTGGTCGGGGCCAAGCTCACCCGCCGGCGGATGCAGGCGCTGAGGTTCTCCCGGGACCAGACCGACGCGGTGGTCCAGCTGGTCGAGCAGCACCTGCGGTTCCACGGCTACGGGTCGGGTGAGTGGACCGACTCCGCCGTACGCCGCTATGTCCGCGACGCGGGCGACGAGCTGGACCGGCTGCACGTGCTGACCCGGGCCGACTGCACCACGCGCAACCGGCGCAAGGCGGAGTCGTTGCGGCGTACCTATGACGAGCTCGAGCATCGCATCGAGCATCTCTCCGCGGCCGAGGAGCTCGCCTCGATCCGCCCCGACCTCGACGGCAACCAGATCATGGAGCTGCTCGGGATCGGGCCCGGGCGCCAGGTCGGTCTGGCCTACCGGCACCTCCTGGAGCTGCGGCTGGACCGCGGCCCGATGAGCCCGGACGAGGCCAAGGCCGCGCTGCTGGACTGGGCGGCCACGCAGAGCTAGCGGCGAGGTGACCATGCTCACCCGCACCGATCCGTGACCTGGCATCGACCTGTGCGTTAATCAGCAGGTACGGCGCCTTCCGCCAGCCTGGTCGAACCGGGCGCAGGCCGGTCCCGCTGCCGCACCGGGCACTTCGCCCGCACCCGTCGCACCACGAAGGAACCTCCATGCCGCTCACCGACGTCGCACCGATCGAAGCCAGCATCGACATCGCCTCGCCGCCCGCTGAGGTGTGGAGTCTGGTCTCCGACCTGCGCAACATGTCGCGCTGGAGCCCGCAGTGCCGCAAGACCATCGTCCGCGGTGGCGAGGTGCGCCAGGGGACCAAGATGATCAACCTCAACCGGCGCGGCCTGCTCTTCTGGCCCACCCAGTCGATGGTCACCGAGTTCGTGCCGGGACAGCGGATCGCGTTCCGGATCAAGGAGAACTGGACTGTCTGGTCCTTCGAGCTGAGCCCGAACGAGACCGGTGGGACCCGCGTGGTGCAGCGCCGTGAGGCGCCCCGAGGCATCTCGGACGTCTCGGTGGGACTGACCAAGAAGGTGCTCGGCGGCCTCGAGGGCTTCACCGGCGAGCTCCAGCAGGGGATGAACCAGACCCTCCAGCGGATCAAGCTCGAAGCCGAAGCCGCCTAGCGAGGTGAGCTGATCGCGTGCTCGCCCCAACGGCTGCTCACCCAGCCGTCGGCGTCGCCCTCCAGGTCGATCGACTCGGCGTTCCCCAGCTCGTGGTCGCGGGCCCAGGAGGGCGTCAGATTGCGCGCGAGGGCCGGCAGCACGATCCCGAGCGCAGTCTGGTGACCGACCACCAGCACCGTCTCGCCGCGGTGGAGGTCGGCGATCTCCTCGAGCTCGCTGCGGTGGCGGGCGACCACGTCGGTGCCTGACTCACCTCCGGCGAAGCCGGCGTCGAGATCACCGGCGCGCCAGCGAGTGCTGATCTCCTCGAGCGGCGTGGTGTCGAACGCGGTGCCGATCAGCGAGCCGAGGTCCACCTCGCGCAGCGACTTGCGGGCGGTCACCGCCACGCCCAGGTGCGCCGCGGCGATCTCCGCGGTCTGCACTGCCCGGGAGAGGTCGCTGGAGTAGATCGCGGAAACGCGCCGACCGGACAGCGACCGGGCCAGGACCAGGGCCTGCCGGCGTCCCTCGGGCGTCAGCGAGCCGCCCTCGTCGGAGAACCAGTGCTCCACGAAGGCGGCCTCCGCGTGGCGAGCGACGACCAGCGTCGCCGGGCACTGCAGATCCGACACCGGGGCAGACCTCTCGAGACACGATCCGGCGGGGCGCCGCGGTCGGCTCACCCCTCCGTGATCACCCTTCCTTGATGACCTGGGTGCCGGCGAACTTGTCAGTCCAGGGCTGACGCTTGACCGGGTCGTTGTTGATCCCGACGGCGATCATGATCACTGCGACGAGCTGCCCCAGGCTGCCGATCACGCCACCGATGATCGGCACGATCCCGAGCAGTGGAAGACCCAGCCAGATGTTGCGCTTGATCGCCTCCTCGAGCGTGGGCTTCCCCCCGGTCGGACCCTCGACGTGCAGCTTCATCAGCATCTTGCCGACGGTCTGGCCGCGGTTGGACTCCATGAAGCCGAAGTAGCCGAGGTAGATCACCGTGCTCAGCACGGCGCTGACAGCGCTGGCGGCGAAGCCTCTGCCCATGCCCAGTCCGCCGGAGGCGTTGATGCCCAGGATTCCGATGATCAGCGGGACCAGGATCACCAGGTTGACCACCATCAGCAGGACGATGTCGATGAGTCGTGCCAGGAAGCGGTCGAGGAGCTCACCCGGGCGACGTCCGGAGAGCTGGGGCGGCGGAGGAGCGGCTGCGTAGCCACCGGAGGAGTCGAACGGTGGCTGGCCCTGCGGAGGCGGCGGGTATCCCCCTGCCTGCCCGGGCGGTGGCTGGCTCGAGGAGGGCGGCGGAGGTGGGGGCTCGCCCGCACCGGAGCCGTAGGGGTTCTCAGGAGACGGGGGAGGTGGGTTTCCTTCGCTCATGGGCGAAACCCTAGGAGCCCCTGAAACGATTGTCGATGGCCCGTACGGGCACCGCCGCGCCCGAACGCACCGATGGCCGGTCGTCGCGACCGCGAGCACTACCCCGTGATCGCGACGCCGGAACGATCGGTGAGGAGCGCTCAGCGCTCCACGTCGCCGCGGATGAACGCCTCGACAGAGGCGCGCCCCTGGTCGTCGGGACGCTGCACCGGCGGCGACTTCATCAGGTACGACGAGGCCGAGAGCAGAGGTCCACCGATGCCCCGGTCCTTGGCGATCTTGGCGGCCCGGATGGCGTCGATGATGATGCCGGCCGAGTTGGGGGAGTCCCACACCTCGAGCTTGTACTCCAGGTTCAGCGGGACATCGCCGAAGGCGCGTCCCTCCAGGCGCACGTAGGCCCACTTGCGGTCGTCGAGCCACTGGATGTAGTCGGAGGGACCGATGTGCACGTTGCGGGCGCCCAGCTCATGGGTCAGGTTCGAGGTCACCGCCTGGGTCTTGGAGACCTTCTTCGACTCCAGCCGGTCGCGCTCGAGCATGTTCTTGAAGTCCATGTTGCCGCCGACGTTGAGCTGGAAGGTGCGGTCCAGCACCACGCCGCGGTCCTCGAAGAGCTTGGCCATCACCCGGTGGGTGATGGTGGCGCCCACCTGCGACTTGATGTCGTCACCGACGATCGGGACACCGGCGTCCTCGAACTTCTTGGCCCACACCGGGTCGGAGGCGATGAAGACCGGCAGCGCGTTCACGAACGCCACGCCGGCGTCGATGGCGCACTGGGCGTAGAACTTGTCGGCCTGCTCGGAGCCCACCGGCAGGTAGGAGACGAGTACGTCGACCTCGGCGTCCTTGAGCGCCGAGACGACGTCGACCGGCTCCGCCTCGGACTGCTCGATGGTCTCGAGGTAGTACTTGCCGAGGCCGTCGAGGGTGTGTCCACGCTGCACGGTCACGCCGGTGGGCGGCACGTCGCAGAACTTGATGGTGTTGTTCTCGGAGTTGTTGATCGCGTCGGAGAGGTCGAAGCCGACCTTCTTCGCGTCGACGTCGAACGCCGCGACGAAGCGCACGTCGTTGACGTGGTAGTCCCCGAACATGACGTGCATCAGGCCCGGAACGGCCACGGTGGGGTCGGCGTCCTTGTAGTACTCGACTCCCTGGATGAGGGAGCTGGCGCAGTTGCCGACTCCCACGATGGCTACTCGTACCGATCCCATGGGGTTCTCCTCTTCGCTCACGGTTGGTGTCCTGGTGGTGTGGTGGTTGGCTGACTGGCGGGTGGAGGCGTGGAGGAGGGGCCGCTCGAGCCCCGGGGGGTCGTGGCGGGCGGCGGGCCCGGGTGACCCGAGGACGGGTGACCCGAGGAGGGGTGTCCGGACGACGTGCCGCCGGAGCCGTGCTCGGCCTCGATCAGGTCGGTCAGCCAGCGCACCTCACGCTCGACGGACTCGATGGCGTGTCGCTGGAGCTCGCTGACGTAGCGGTCCGCACCCGCGGGTCCGCGGCTGGTCCGGGCCCGGTCGAGCCGCTCCTGGAGGCGCGAGCGGCGACCCTCGAGGATCCGCAGGCGCACGTCCCACTCGGTCCGGGAGAAGAACGCGAACCTCATGTTGAAGTCCTCGTCCTCCCACGCGGAGGGACCCACGTCGGTGATCTTGGCGCCGAAGTACTCCGCTCCGGAGGGTGTGAGCTGGTAGACGATCCGCTGCCGGCGGGAGACTCCGGCGGGCGCAGTGGTGACCTCGGTCACCAGCCCGCTGCGCAACAGGCGCTTGAGGGCGGGATAGAGCGAGCCGTAGGAGAGCAGCCGGGTCCAGCCCAGCAGCAGGTTCAGCCGCTTGCGCAGCTCATAGCCGTGCAGCGGCGAGTCGTGGAGCAGGCCCAGGACAGCGAGCTCGAGGGTCGCGGCCTTGCTGACCATGCCGCCCCCTCCCGCTCCGGGCCCGTCGCACCGTATCGGGGTAACCTATCGCATCGATATATCGCGAGTGTAGCCACCTGCCGGTCTCGGCATCCGGCCCCGGCTCATGGGCGAACCCCGTACCCTTCGTCAGCAGACCGGCGACGCACCGACCCGAGAGAGCGTGTAGTGAGCGGCAACCGAAGCAATCCCGCACCCAAGAAGGCGGTCGCCAAGAAGGGCGCCACCGCCAAGAAGGGGACGGGTCAGGGCTCCCGTCCCAAGCTGACCCCGGGTGCGCGCGTCAAGAAGACCCTGAAGTGGCTGCTCGTCGCCGGTCTCGTCAGCGGCCTGCTGACGGCCTTCATCGGGTACTTCGCCTACCGCAACACCACGATCCCGGACGCGAACAAGGCCTTCGAGGCCCAGACCACGTTCGTCTACTACTCGGGCGGCAAGGCCAAGATCGGCCGGTTCGCCGAGCAGAACCGCGAGTCCATCCCGCTCGCCGACATCCCGCAGTCGATGCAGGACGCCGCCATCGCCGCCGAGGACCGCTCCTTCTACTCCAACAGCGGCATCGACCCCAAGGGCATCGTCCGGGCCGCCTTCTCCAACGCGAAGGGCAACTCCACCCAGGGTGCCTCCACGATCACCCAGCAGTACGTCAAGATCCTCTACCTGAGCCAGGAGCGCACCCTGAGCCGCAAGGTGAAGGAGGCCTTCCTCTCGCTCAAGGTGCAGCAGGAGAAGTCCAAGGTCGCCATCCTCGAGGGCTACCTGAACACCGTCTACTTCGGCCGCGGCGCCTACGGCGTGCAGGCCGCGTCCAACGCCTACTTCGGCAAGCCGGCCAAGAAGCTCACCGCGCCCGAGTCGGCGATGCTGGCGGCGATCCTGAACTCGCCCAACTACCTCAAGCCGGACCGCGGCGCCGAAGGACGCGCCGACCTGATCGAGCGCTCCGACTACGTGCTCAAGGGCATGGTCGAGATGGGCAACCTCGAGGCCGACGAGGCCGAGAAGCACTACGGCAAGCTGCCCAAGCTGGCCAAGGCCAAGACGAGCAACGTCTACGAGGGCCAGCGCGGCTTCATGCTCACCATGGTCAAGGAGGAGCTCCGCCGGATCGGGTTCGACGCCGCCGAGATCGACTCCGGAGGTCTGCGGGTGGAGACCACGTTCACCAAGAAGGCGATGAAGGCGGCCGAGGAGGGCGTCCTCGCCGAACGTCCGCAGGGGCTCAAGGCGCTGCATGTCGCGACCGCCTCGGTCGACGTCAAGACCGGTGCACTGATCGGCATCTACGGCGGCCAGGACTACCTCAAGAGCCAGCTGAACTGGGCCAAGCTCGGCTCGTCCCCGGGATCGGCGTTCAAGCCGTTCGCCCTGGCGGCCGGCATCAAGGCGGGGTTCAGCCTCAAGGACACCTTCGAGGGCAACTCGCCGTACTTCTTCGACAACGGCAGCAAGGTGGTCAACGAGGGCCCCGGCGAGGGCAACGACTACGGCTCGGCGATCAGCCTGACCACGGCCACCGAGCAGTCGGTGAACACGGCGTACTCCGATCTCACCGAGTCGCTCCCCCAGGGACCCGAGGACATCCTCGACATGGCGGTGGCTCTCGGGGTGCCGCGCAAGACCAGCGGACTGGAGGCCAACGACGCGATCGCGCTCGGCTCGGCCACGATCAGCCCGATCACCATGGCCAACGCCTACGCGACCATCGCCAACGGCGGCGTGCGCCACGACTGGTTCACGGTGAAGAAGGTCTCGCGCTCCTCCGACGGCAAGCTGCTCTGGCGAGCTCCCCGCAAGACCGAGCGGGTGCTCTCCGAAGACATCAGCAGCGACGTCAGCTTCGCGATGCAGCAGGTGGTCGCCAACGGCACCGGAGGCAACGCCCAGGCCCTCGGCCGGCCGGCCGCCGGCAAGACCGGCACCGCGACCAACGAAGACGGCGACGTCTCGTCGTCGTGGTTCGTGGGCTACACCCCCCAGGTCGCGACCGCGGTGATGTACGTCCGCGGCAAGGGCAACGGTGCCCTCAACGGCTACCTGTCGAGCTACTTCGGAGCGAACTTCCCGACCTACACCTGGCGCGCGGTGATGGAGCGGCTGCTGGAGGGGACACCGGTCGAGAACTTCCCACCTCCGGCCAACGTCGACGGCGAGGCACCCGCGGAGGGGCACACTCCGTACACCCCGCCGCCACCGAAGCCGACGCCCACGCCGACGAAGAAGGCCCCCAAGGCGGACGAGCCGCAGGAGGAGTCCCCGCCGGAGGAGGATCCGGAGACGCAACCCTCGCCGGCGCCCAAGCCGCAACCGTCCAAGCCGGCCCAGTCGCGGGGCAGCGCGCCGAAGTGTGACAAGTCAGACCCCGACTGCACCAAGCCGTGAACGTCGCTCCCACGCGGGAGGACCCGCTCGCCCGGCGGTTGAGCGAGGTGGTGGGCGGCCCCACCGGAAGCCATGCGCTGGCACACCGCTGGTGGGTGCCGGTGCGGGTGGTGCTGGCGGTGTTCGTCGCCGTCTTCACGCTCTGGCGGTGGTGCACCACCAGCCCTGCCTGAAGACCAACTGGTCGGGGGACCAGGCGCGCTACGGGAAGATGTGCTACTCCGACGTCCCCTACCTCTACACCGCGCGCGGGTACGCCGAGGGGCTGTGGCCCTACGCCGACTCCGCCGGGCGCTACGCGGTGACCGAGTACCCGGTCGGCATCTCCTACCTCGCCTGGGTCGCGGCCAAGGTCACCCAGCTCGACCCCAGCGGACCGCCGATGGCGGCGCGGCAGCTCGGCGACCCGGGTCAGCTGTGGGGGCTGCCGGGCATGGCCACCGAGGTCAACACCTACTTCCTGGTCACCGCGTTGCTGCTGTTCGGGTTCGGTCTCCTGGCCACCTGGTTCCTGGCCGGAGCGCACCCTCGACGACCCTGGGACGCGCTGTACTTCGCGCTGTCTCCCTCCCTGCTGATGACGGGCCTGATCAACTGGGACCTGATGGCCGTCGCCCTGGTGGCCGGAGCGCTGTGGGCGTGGGGGCGCGGTCGCCCGGTGCTCACCGGAGTGCTGCTCGGGCTGGGCGCAGCCACCAAGCTCTACCCGCTGTTCCTGCTCGGCCCGATCCTGGTGGTGGCCTGGCGCCACCGGCGGCTGCGCTGGTTCGGACTCGCGACAGCCGGTGCGGTGATCTCCTGGAGCCTGGCCAACGCGCCGGCCTGGATCACCGGCTTCGACCGGTGGAAGGTCTTCTGGAGCTTCAACTCCGACCGCGGCGCCGACCTGGGCTCGCTCTGGCTGGTGCTCCAGCACGCGGGGCACTCGGTCACCGCGCCGACCATCAACGCCTGGTCGTGGGCCGCGTTCGGAGCGGTCTGCGTGGCGGTCGCGGTGCTGGGGCTGCGCGCCCCCTCGCCGCCTCGGATGGCTCAGCTGGCCCTGCTGGTGGTGGCCGGCTTCCTGCTGGTCAACAAGGTCTACTCGCCGCAGTACGTGCTCTGGCTGCTGCCCCTCGCGGTGCTGGCGCGGCCGCGCTGGCGGGACCTGCTCATCTGGCAGGCCGGCGAGCTTGTCTACCTGGCCGCGGTGTGGATGTACCTCGGCGGGTGGCTGGAGGCGACCGGCGGGCAGGGCGTTCCGGCGTACGACCTGGCGATCTGGGTGCGGGTCGCGGCGCAGCTCTACCTGGTGGCGGTGGTGGTCCGCGACATCTGGTGGCCGGAGTACGACCCCGTCCGGGACCAGCGGCTGCTCCCCGCTAGTTGATCGGGCCGGTTGATCGGGCCGGTCGATGTGGGCCCGCTGATCTCGACTAGCTGATCTCGACCTGGTCGAAGTCGGTGGCGGTGAACCTGACCCGGCACGCGACCTCGTCGCCGACCGCGGGCACGGTGACGCCGGCGGGCAGGAACAGCATCGAGGCCTGCATGTGCGGAGGCTCGGCGAAGAGCCGCTGCTTCCCGGCGATGGTGAACGGCGACCGCACCAGCCCGGCCGCGTCGAGACCACCTCGGGCGATCGAGGCGGCCCGGGACCGCATCGACACGGCGCCGGTCGGCGCCTCGAGGCCGATGCCGTGGGCGGTGCCGCCCGAGACGACCACGATGGTGCCGTGCCGCGGGGCCGAGCGCCCCCGGTAGCCGTAGGTGTCGCCGCGACTGACCTCGTGGGTGTCCAGGACGGTCGCCCGCACCGAGAGCGCCTCGCGGTCGCCGAGCCACAGCGAGGTGCCGACGCGGGGCCGGAAGGAGAAGTCGGGATAGCGCCGCCCCAGGAGCTCGAGCTCGACCTCGCTGAGGTGGGAGACCCAGACGGTGCGGGTGACCAGACCGGCGGCCACGACGTCGTTGACGTGCCGCTCCACCTCGCTGAGGTGGGCGGTCCCCTGCGCACCCATGGCCAGGGGCAGGTGCAGCGCCACCCCCTCCACCCGGACTCCGCCGTGCGTGGCCACCGCGGTGGCGGCCTGGCGCAGCTCGGCGGCGGTGAACCCGTGGCGGAGCATCGAGGTCAGCCGTTCCAGGGCGACGCGCGGCCGGGTGCCGGTGGTGCGTCCGTGCTCCGCGAGCGCGGTCAGGTCCTCGAGCCGTCCGACGGTGTGGATCACCCGCGGGTCGTCCGGCACCGGGTTGAAGGGCCGCCACGGTGTGAGCACCAACAACGACCCGTCGAAGCGCCGCTCGACCTCGGGCAGCTCCTCGTAGGTCCCGATCGCCAGCGTGTCCACCCCCAGCCACTGGGACTTGCGGGCGAGGCGCGCCAGGCCGAAGCCGTAGCCGTTGCCCTTCACGACCGGCACCAGGCCGGGGTGGAGGTCGTGCACGTGGCGCAGGTGCGTACGCCACCGATCACCGTCGACGCGCAGAGTCAGGGGCACCGGCTCATCCTCGCCGCTTCATGTAGAGCTCGAACGCCTTGTAGATCGGACGGTTGAGCGCCAGGTCCCACTCCCCGGCGTACTCGACGGCCTCGCCGCCGGTCCCCACCTTGAACTGGATCAGGCCCACGTGGTCGTCGTCCGCGTCGAGGGTGGCGGTGATGCCGCGCAGGTCGTAGACGTGGGCGCCGGCCGCCACCGAGTCACGGATCATCCGCCACTGGATCGCGTTGGAGCCGCGCACCTCACGCTTCTCGGTGGAGGAGGCGCCGTAGGAGTACCACGCGTGCGTGCCGACGCGGATCCAGATCGTGGCGGCCACCAGCTCGCCCTCGTGACGCGCCAGGTAGAGCCGGATCCGGTCAGGGTCCTCGGCGCCCAGCGCCGCGAACATCGTCTCGAAGTAGCCCAGCGGCCGCGGGGTGAACCGGTCGCGCTCGGCGGTCTGCACGTAGAGCTCGTGGAAGGCCGCGAGGTCGGCGGTCTCGCCGCGCTCGATCTCGACGCCCAGCTTGGTCGCCTTCTTGATGTTGCGGCGCCACTGCTGGTTCATGCCCGCAAGGATCGACTCCTCGCTCCGCGGGTGACCCTCGTCGTCGACGAGCCGGATCCAGAAGTTGTACTGCGGCTGGCCCGCCGAGAAGCCGTCGTCGGCCGACTGGTGACGCCAGCCCAGCTCCCGCAGCTGCGAGACCACGCGGGCACCGACCCGGTGGCGCTCGGTGGGCGGCAGCTCGGTCAGACCGGCGACGGCCTCGTCGGCGATCCCGTCCTTGATGGCGGCCGCCTCCCAGCGGCGCATCACGACGGGGGGCCCGATCCGGATGCCGAAGGCTCCCTTCGCGCGCAGGTGGGCCGCCATCGGGTCCAAGAAGGTGTCCAGCTCCTCGCTGTCCCAGTCCACCAGCGGTCCCTCGGGGAGGTAGGCGAGGTAGCGCTTGACCTTGGGGAGCTTGCGATACAGGACCAGGGCGGCGCCGACGATGTTCTCGCTGCCGGTGGCGCCGCGGGCGACCCAGCCGATCGACTCCGACTCCCACTCCGGCTTCACCGCGGCCCACGCCGGGGTCTGCAGGAAGCTGGCCGATCCGGACGGCGTACCGGCTGAGGGTCGCGACAGCGACCGGATCAGCGCCAGGTGCTCCTCGGCGGTGATCGTGCGCACGGTCAGGGCTCGGGAGGTCACCGCAGGAGCCTAACGGGCACGACCCACGTCGCGGACGCGCCGGCACCGGCCGCGGAACCGACGTGCCGGGGCCCGGCTGCTCAACGGGTCGCGCGGTCGACGAGCCCGCGGGTGGTGCTGAACGACGGGGTGCCCGGATCGATCACGGTGTTGTGGTCGCCGGCCACGACCACGCGCTGGACGGCTGCTCCGGCTGCCTCGGCCTGATCGCGGTAGGTGCGGCTCTGCTCGGCCGGCACCACCAGGTCATCGGCCGGGTGCACGACCCAGACCGGGCAGCTCGGCGGGACCAGCAGCGTGGGATCGGCGAGGGCGTAGCGCTCGGGGACCTCGGCGGGAAGACCGCCCATGAAGCTCATGACCGGCAGTGAGGACTGGGACCGACCGGCCGCCAGGGTCAGGTTGACCACGCCCGCCAGGGAGATCGCGCCGACCGGGGCCACCCCGGGAGCGCCCCCAGGCGTCCTCTCGGAGCGCGAGGCGGCCCAGGCAGCGAGGTGGCCACCCGCGGAGTGACCGAGCAGGACGACGTTCTCGGACAGTCCGCGCGGGAGTCCGGGGCCGTCGAGGCGCTCGATGGCGGCCGCCACGTCGAGCAGCGTCGCCGGAAAGCCGCCGCCCTCGCCCGTGCGCCGGTAGTCGATGTTCCAGGTCGCGAAGCCGAGAGCGGTGAACCGGTTCGCCAGGCGGTCCATCAGGTCCGCGCCGTAGCCAGGCAGCCAGTACCCGCCGTGGAGCAGCGCGACGGTGGCCCGGGGGTCGGTGGTCGGCATCCGCAGGTCGGCGAACTGCGTGTCGTCCTCGCGGCCGTAGCGGAAGCGTCGAGGTCCCCGCCCGCGGGAGGGCGACGCCGGCTGGGAGGTGGACCCACAGCCGGCGAGGAGCCCGGTGGTGAGCCCCGAGGCCGCGAGCAGTCCTCGCCGGGTGAGGCTCACACGCCGTGCTCGCGCAGCCAGGCGAAGTCGGCCCGGTGCTCGGCCGCCCCGCCCGGGGTCTCGCAGATCACCGGGACCCCGGCGTCGCGGACCACGCTCGCGAAGTCGTGCTCGTCGAGCTGCCCGTTGCCGAAGTTGGCGTGCCGGTCGGCCCCGGACCCGAACGCATCCCGGCTGTCGTTGGCGTGCAGCAGGTCGATGCGACCGGTGATCGCCCGGACCTTCTCGACCGCCGTGGGCAGCTCGATGCCCCCGGCCCAGGCGTGACAGGTGTCCAAGCAGAACCCCACCTGCTCGGCCCCCTCCGCCGCCGAGATCGCGTCCCACACTCCGGCGATGCGATCGAGGTGTCGGGCCATCGCGTTGTCCCCGCCGGCGGTGTTCTCGATCAGCAGCGGGATCTTGAGGTCGGTGGCCTCGATCGCCTTGCGCCAGTTGTCGAAGCCGGTGCGCGGGTCGTCCGACTTGTTCACGTGGCCCCCGTGCACGATCAGGCCGCGGGCACCGATCTCGGCCGCGGCGTCCAGATGCTGCTGGAGCAGCTTGCGGCTCGGGATCCGGATCCGGTTGTTCGAGGTCGCGACGTTGACGATGTAGGGAGCGTGCACATAGAGGTCGACGCCCGCCGCCAGGGCGTCCTCCCGCAGGCCCGCCGCTCCGCCGGCGTACCTGATCTCGGGGCCCTTGTAGCTCTGGGGGTCCCCGAGGAAGAACTGCACCAGAGAGGTCTCGCGGGCCGTGGCCTCGGCGATCGGATCGGTCTGGTCGACGTGCGCGCCGATGGCGATGGTGGTGCCAGGACTCATGGCGCCACCCTAGGTCGGTGACCCGACTCGCGCCCAGGCCGTCACCCGAGGACCGGCCCTCCGCAGGCGTGGGTCAGCCCTGTGGACGACGATTTCACTCCCGGGGGAAGTGCTTGTTAACCTTGCGCGTCGCTCACCCCCGATGGGAGAGCCGACAACGCACAGCCCTCCTGTCACGGAAACGCCGTGGCCGCCCGAGTCCGAAGGAGGTGGAGAACGCTATGCGCACCTATGAACTCATGGTCATCCTCGATCCCAACCTCGAGGAGCGAACCGTCCAGCCGTCGCTCGACACATACCTCAACGTCGTTCGCAACGACGGAGGCACCGTCGACAACGTCGATGTCTGGGGTCGTCGTCGTCTCGCCTACGAGATCGACAAGAACGCCGAAGGCATCTACGCCGTGGTCTCCCTGCAGGCCGAGCCTGCCACGGTCAAGGAGCTCGACCGTCAGCTCACGCTGAACGAGTCGGTGCTCCGCACCAAGGTCATCCGTCCCGACGCTCACTGAGCGCACCCGCACCTGTTGACCATCTAGGGAGACCCACATGGCAGGCGAGACAGTCATCACCGTCGTCGGAAACCTGACGGGAGATCCGGAGCTCCGGTTCACCCCGTCGGGCGCCGCGGTCGCGAACTTCACGATCGCCTCGACCCCGCGCGCCTTCGACAAGCAGTCCAACGAGTGGAAGGACGGCGACACGCTGTTCCTGAACTGCTCGATCTGGCGTCAGGCGGCGGAGAACGTCGCCGAGTCGCTCCAGAAGGGCATGCGGGTCGTGGCGCAGGGCCGGCTCAAGCAGCGCTCGTATGAGACCCGCGAGGGCGAGAAGCGCACGGTCGTCGAGCTCGAGGTCGAAGAGGTCGGGCCCAGCCTGAAGTACGCCACCGCCAAGGTCGCGCGCGTCCAGCGCAGCGGCGGTGGCGGCGGCTACAGCGGCGGCGGCAACGCCGGCGGCGGCGGCGACGACCCGTGGGCCTCGAGCCCCGCCCAGGGCGGCGGAGCTGCCCCGCAGCCGGCGCGCCAGGGGGGCGGCAACCAGGGTTCCTGGGGCGGTCAGCAGGGCGGCCAGTCGGCTCCCGGCGCTCAGCCCCAGAACGACCCGTGGGCGACCGGCGGCTCGGACGAGCCCCCGTTCTGACCCAGCACGACCGCACCACCCATCAGTCCAACCGAAACCATTCCGGCCGCAGTGATCACGGTGTCGTGATCACCCTGGGCCGGGCTCAAGAAGGAGCACCACAATGGCCAAGGCAGTGATTCGCAAGCCCAAGAAGAAGGTTTGCCAGTTCTGCAAGGAGAAGGCGTCCGGCGTTGACTACAAGGACACCAACCTCCTGCGCAAGTTCATCTCCGACCGCGGCAAGATCCGGGCCCGTCGGGTCACCGGCAACTGCGTGCAGCACCAGCGTGACGTGGCCACGGCCGTGAAGAACGCTCGCGAGGTCGCGCTGCTTCCCTACACGTCCACGGCTCGCTGAGAGGGGTTGACGACATGAAGCTCATCCTGACTCAGGAAGTCACAGGTCTCGGCTCTGCCGGCGACATCGTCGAGGTCAAGGACGGCTACGGCCGCAACTACCTCATCCCGCGCGGCTTCGGCATGCGCTGGACCCGCGGTGGCGAGAAGACCATCGACTCGATCAAGAAGGCCCGTGACGCCCGCTCGGTGCGCGACGCGGACCACGCCGCCCAGGTCAAGGCCACGCTCGAGGGCTCGACGTACGCCGTCAAGGTCCGCGCCGGCGACGGCGGACGCCTGTTCGGTGCGGTCACGGCCGCCGAGATCGCGACCGCGATCACCGAGGCCGGCGGCGAGGTGGACAAGCGCACGATCATGGTCCGCAACCCGATCAAGTCGCTGGGCTCGCACACCGTCACGGTGAAGGTGCACGACGACGTGGAGGCTCAGGTCAGCCTCAACGTGGTCTCTGCCTGAACGCACCAGCTCAGCAGCTCTCAGGAGTCGGCCGTCCCCCTCAGCTCGAGGGTGGGCGGCCTTCTTCGCGTGGCCGCCGCTGTGCCTGGGGCTGCACCAGCAGCGGACCCGGTCCACCGAGCCATTCCCGGCGATGCACCCGGAAGAGCAGGTAGACGAACGCGACGTTGACCACGGTCGAGAGCAGCACCGTGGTGCTCGCCAGCTCCGGGACGTCGCCGCCGAGGGTGATCACCGGCAGCACGGTGATCAACCCGAACCCCCACACCAAGAGCCCGAACCGCTTCGCCACGAAGTTGTCCGGAGGCTGCTGTCGAGGCGCGGCCATCCCGATCTCGCGCGCCAGGAACAGGCAGAACACGAGCTGGGGCAGCGAGGCGAACCACTCCCCGGACGGGTCGAGCCGGTGTTGGACCTGGGGGAACCAGGTCGGCACGCTGACCGCCGCGGCCAGACCGGCCAGCCAGCGGCTCGAGGCGAACGCGGGGTCGGCGCGGTTGAGGGCGAAGACCCCGAGGAGCACCAGCACCCAGCCGAACGGGTCCGGCAGCGCGTCGTACCGCTGCCAGGACGGGGTCGGGTCGGCCGGGACGAGTGCGCTGCCGATCACGATCACCATGCCCATGGCGATCTTCTGCAGCGGCGACATGGCGCAAGGGTAGGCTCCGCGTCATGGCGAGGGCGGCGACCATCCAGCTGGCGCCCGGCGTGTGGCGCGTCCCGCTCCTCGGCGACTGGGTCAACGGGTTCCTGCTGCGCGATCCGGACGGCCAGGTCACCTTGATCGACATGGGCCTGTCCAGTTCTGGGCCCAAGGTGATCGCGGCGGTGCGGTCGATCGGCTCCGACCCGCGCGACGTCACCCGGTTGCTGCTGACCCACGCCCATCCCGATCACGTGGGCGGCGCGGCGTACGTCTCCCGCGAGACCGGCCGGCCGGTCGACGTGCACGCCGCTGACGCCGAGTTCGCGCGCGCCGGGACCCAGCCCCCAGCCGATCCGAGCTCACGTCTGGGCAGGCTGATCCGCCTCCTGCCCGGTCCCAAGGTGGAGCCGGTCACGATCGGCGAGGAGCTCAGCGACGACCAGGTCGTCCCGGTCGCGGGTGGGATCCGGGTGGTGCACACGCCGGGCCACTCTCCGGGACACGCCTCCTTCCTGCACGAGGAGTCCGGTGTGCTGATCACCGGCGACGCGATCTTCAACGTCCTGCGGCTGCGGTGGCCGGTCAAGGCGCTGTGCACGAGCTATCAGATGACGAAGCAGACCGCGCACCGCCTCGCGGAGCTGGAGTACTCCACGGTCGCCTTCACCCACGGCCCGGAGATCCGGGAGGGCGGCCGTGAGGCGGTCAGGAAGTTCCTGGCCAGCCACTAGCTCAGCGGCGGTGCGGCGGGGCGCCCAGCAGCATCCAGCGCTCGCCATGGGCCCGCAGGAGCAGGGTCGCGGCGCGGGCGCCCATGAAGGACACCGCGAAGGCGACCCAGAGCCAGGTCAGGCCGTAGTCGCCGACCAGCCAGGCCGAGGGCGCGAACACACCCAGGGTGATCAGCTGCGCCCACGCGAGGTAGACCCCGTCGCCGGCGCCGATCAGCACCCCGTCGAGCACGAAGACGATGCCGGCGAGGGGTTGGGCCGCCGCCGCCACGAGCAGCACCGGCACGAGCAGGTCGAGCACGGCCGGGTCGGAGGTGAACAGCCGACCCAGGAACGGGGACAGCGCCGCGAGGGCCAGGCCGGTGGTCAAGCCGCTCAGCCAGCCCCACCGCTCCATCCGGCGAGTCACCTTGCGGGTGCCCTCACGGTCTCCGGCTCCGAGGTAGCGCCCGGTGATCGCCTGGGCCGCGATCGCCACCGCATCCAGGGTGAAGGCCAGGAACGTCCACAGCGTCAGCGCCAGCTGCATGGTCGCCAGGTCGGCCTCGCCCCGCTGGGCAGCGATGTAGGTCATCACGAGCAGGGAGACGCGCAGCATCAGGGTGCGCATGATCAGGGGTACGCCGGCTCGCCCGGCCCGCCTGATCCCAGGCAGGTCGGGCCGCAACGAGGCGGCCTCGTGCCTGGCGGCGCGGACCACGACCCAGACCAGCGCCAGCGCCGATCCGAGCTGCGCGATCAGCGTGCCCCACGCCGACCCGGCGATGCCGAGGCCGTCGAGTGGACCGAGGCCGTAGACCAGCACCACGTTCAAGACGATGTTGGCCAGGTTGCCGGCGACGGCCACGATCAGCGGCGTCCGGGTGTCCTGCAGCCCTCGGAGCACGCCCGTGGCCGCCAGCATCAGCAGCAGCGGGACCGTGCCCAGCAGGGCGATCTCCAGGTAGATCTCCGCCAGGTCGCCGACCCGGTCGCTCGGGTCGAAGAGCCCGACCAGGCGCCCGGTGAGCGGAACGGCGACGGCGGTGATGATCCCGCCGATGATCGCGGCCAGCCAGAGGCCATCGACACCCTGGGCCAGGGCGGCTCGCGTGTCCCCGGCGCCGACCCGTCGCGCGACCGACGCGGTGGTGCCGTAGGCCAGGAAGATGCACAGGCTGACCAGGGTGCCCAGGACGGCCGAGGCGATGCCGAGCGCGGCCAGCTCAGGGGTGCCGAGATGTCCGACGACGGCAGCGTCGGCCAGCAGGAACAGCGGCTCGGAGACCAGCGCGAGGAAGGCAGGTACGGCAAGGCGGAGGATCTCCCGATCCGAGGCGCGCGCCTCGCCCTTGGTCTGCTGCCCCTGCTGCTCCGCGGATATCACGTGGAGAGGCTAGACCCTCGAAAACCTGTGTAAAACCCGGAAAATCTGTGGGTATCGAGGTCCGCGGCGAGCTTTGTCGACAAACAAACTTGGGCGTCCCAGATGTCGAACGTGTGAACACCAACAGGCCAGAAATCTTTCATCCACAGCCCTCCTTTCGATGAAACCGCAGGTCAGCGGCTTTTGGCGGCTCCGAACTTTTTCTCTGTCCACAGGTGGACCAACAGGCTCCCCACCTCGGCGGCGGCGTGTTCCACACGATTCACAGGGTTATCCACAGGTGCCTGTGGACAACGCTGTTGGAGCGGCCCCGTCGCGGGGCCTACTGTGCGGCGTCCGGGCCCGGACGACAACGTCAGTTCGCCGCCCCGGAACGCCACTCGACCGGTCGAGCGGGTGTCGCGACGACGGCGGAGACGTTGTCGGTACGCACCCCTAGCCTCGGGGGCACCAGTGCGAGGAGAGGGCCACGCGATGAGCATGACCGAGTCGGGCGGGAGACCTTCCCAGGACGCGGCCGGGTCGACGGCGGTGGCCATGAGCGAGTCGTGGGCGAGCGAGCCCTTCGCGCCCAGCTACTCCACCAGCTTCGGGGACACCACCACCGGCAACCAGGAGCACTGGTCGGGCCGGATGCCTCCGCAGGACTCGGACGCCGAGCAGAGCGTCCTGGGCTCGATGTTGATCTCCAAGGACGCCATCGCCGACGTCAACGAGCAGATCGGTGGCGCCGACTTCTACCGTCCCGCCCACGAGACCATCTACGACGCGATCGTGGACCTCTACGGTCGCGGAGAGCCGGCCGACCCGGTCACGGTCTCGGCCGAGCTGAACCGCCGCGGCGAGCTGCAGAAGGTGGGCGGCGCGCCGTACCTGCACACGCTCTCGGCCAGCGTCCCGATCGCGGCCAACGCCGGCTACTACGCCACCATCGTCCGGGAGAAGGCGATCCTGCGTCGCCTGGTCGACGCGGGCACCAAGATCGCGCAGATGGGGTACGCCGGCGAGGGCGACGTCGACCAGACCGTGGACGAGGCGCAGCAGGAGATCTACGCGATCGGGGAGAAGCGCCAGCAGGAGGACTACGCGCCGCTGTCCTCGATCATGGAGGCGACGCTCGACGAGATCGAGTCGATCTCCAACAACGACGGCAGCACCGGCGGCGTGCCCACCGGGTTCGCCGACCTCGACGAGCTCGTCAACGGGTTCTCCGGCGGCCAGATGATCATCATCGCCGCCCGCCCCGCCGTCGGAAAGTCGACGCTGGCCCTGGACTTCTGCCGCTCAGCGTCGATCCACAACAACCTCACCAGCGTCTTCTTCAGCCTGGAGATGTCCAAGAGCGAGATCACGATGCGGCTGCTGTCGGCGGAGGCGAAGATCCCGCTGAACAACATCCGCAAGGGCCCGATGACCGACGAGGACTGGAACAAGCTCGGTCCCAAGATGGGCCAGGTCTCCGGTGCCCCGATGTTCATCGACGACAGCCCCAACCTGACGATGATGGAGATCCGGGCCAAGGCTCGCCGACTCAAGCAGCGGCACGACCTGAAGCTGATCGTGATCGACTACCTCCAGCTGATGTCGAGCGGCAAGAAGGTGGAGTCGCGCCAGGTGGAGGTCTCGGAGTTCTCGCGGCAGATCAAGCTGCTCGCCAAGGAGCTCGACGTCCCCATCGTCGCGCTCTCCCAGCTCAACCGTGGCCCCGAGCAGCGCGCCGACAAGCGACCCATGATGAGCGACCTGCGCGAGTCGGGCAGCATCGAGCAGGACGCGGACATCGTGATGCTGCTGCACCGTGAGGACGTCTACGAGAAGGAGTCTCCCCGCGCCGGCGAGGCCGACATCATCGTCGCCAAGCACCGCAACGGCCCCACCCGCGACGTGGTGGTCAGCTTCCAGGGCCACTACTCCCGCTTCGTCGACATGGCTCACTGACGGTCGGACCCCGGCGGTCCGCGTCGTGGTCTCGACTGATCGCTCGCTCCGCTCGCTGCTCGACCATCGGTGGTCAGGCTCGGCGTACGGCCCGATCCCCGGCGGTCGAGCCCGGTCGAGACCCCGCCGGTCGAGCGGGTCGTGGTGGTCTCGACTGATCACTCGCTGCTCGACCACCGGGTGGCCGCCAGAATGGGGGGATGCGCATCGCTGTACTCGCCGACACCCATTCCCCGAGGTACTGGCGCGGGTGTCCTCCAGCCGTCGCGAAAGCCCTCGACGGGGTCGACCTGATCCTGCATGCCGGTGACGTGTGCCTGCCCGAGACCTTGGAGGAGCTCGCCTGCTTCGCGCCGGTGCGCGCCGTCCGAGGCAACAACGACGGGCCCGAGGTCGCCGCCTGGGGTGCGCCCGACCGGCTCGAGATCGAGCTCGAGGGACTGCGCGTGGCGATGGTGCACGACAGCGGCCCCGCCAAGGGCCGGGGGGCCCGCCTGCACCGGTGGTTCCCGGAGGCCGACCTGGTCGTGTTCGGGCACTCGCACATCCCGTGGGACGAGGTCCACGACGGGCAGCGTGCCTTCAACCCGGGGTCTCCCACCGACAAGCGCCGCCAGCCCCGAGGGACCGTGGGTGAGCTCGTCGTGGACTCCGGCGTGCTGGTGTCGGCGCGGATACTCCCGGTCACCCCCTGACCACGGAGGCGGTGGGTCAGCGTCATCAGGCCGGTCGGCCCACCGTAGGTTTCGGGCATGACGCGCACAGCACTGGTCCTCGGCGGGGGCGGCATCACCGGCATCGCCTGGGAGATCGGCATCCTCAAGGGACTGGCGGACGCAGGACTGCACCTCAGCGCGGCCGACGTCGTGATCGGTACGTCGGCGGGGTCGGTGGTCGGTGCCCAGATCACCAGCGAGCTGACGCTGACCGAGCTGTACGACGAGCAGCTCGCCCCTCCCGACCACGAGATCGGAGCGGACCTGTCGCGCGGGACGCTGCTGCGGATGGCCGTGCCGATGGTGGTCCCGGGTCACCCGTACCGCAAGCGGGCCCGCATCGGGAGGGCCGCGCTGCGGGCCCACACACCGGGTGGCGACCAGCGGGTCGAGGTGATCCGGTCGCGGATCCGCGTCGTGACCTGGCCGGAGCGAGACCTCAAGGTGACCGCGGTCGAGGCCGAGAGCGGGAGGTCCGTGGTCTTCGACCAGCACAGCGGGGTCGACATCGTGCACGCGGTGGCCGCGAGCTGCGCCGTACCCCTCGTCTGGCCGGCCGTGACCATCGACGGCCTGCACTACATCGACGGCGGGATGCGATCCCCGGCCAACGTGGACCTGGCGGCAGGGGCCGACGTGGTGGTGGTGATCGCGCCGCTGCCGCAGTCGTTCAGCAAGGGGAGCTCGATCCAGGCGCAGCTCGTGCGCACCGGGGCGACCCGCAGCGCCGTCCTGACGCCGGACGTCCAGGCGCTAGCGGACATCGGCAAGAACGTGCTCGATCCCGCCAAGCGCGCTGACGCCGCCCGCAGCGGGCTGCGCCAGTCGGCGGAGGTCCTCGAGCAGGTCCGAGCTGTCTGGCCCTGAGCCGGCCCACCCCCTCAGCTGCGGTGGACCAGCCAGTCGACGACGTCGCCGGTGATCTGCTCGCGGTCGGTCTCGTTGAAGATCTCGTGGCGAGCCTCGGGGTAGACGCGTACGGTCACGTCGCTCACCCCGGCTTCGCGGTAGCGCTGGCCGAGCAGCTCCACGAGGTCTCCGTTGCCGGAGAGGGGGTCGGCCTGTCCCGAGGCGATCAGGATCGGGAGGTCGGCCCGGATCCCCGACAGCGCCTCGGCGTCGGACAGCCGGGCGGCCTGCTCGAACATCTGCGGGATCGCGTCCTCCGGCACCTCGAACCCACACAGCGGGTTGGCGACGTAGGCGTCGACCTCGGCCTCGTCGCGGGAGAGCCACTCATAGCCGGTGCGGTGCTCGAAGCCGGAGTTGAACGCCTCGAGGCCGACCGGGCCCTCCGAGTCGGCCAGGCTGGCGGCGAGTACGTCGAGTGCGGTCGACCCGGAGAGCACCACACCGGCGAACTGGTCGGAGTGGTCCAGCAGCACGGCCTGCGCGGCGAAGGAGCCCATCGAGTGGGCGATCAGGAACAGCGGCAGGTCGCCGCGGTCGATGCTGGCGCCGTACGCCGCGAGGTCGTCGATCAGCCCCGCGAAGCCGGCGGAGCCGAAGTCGCCGAGGCCGGCGGGCGAGGCCACGGAGTGACCGTGACCGCGGTGGTCGTGGGCATGCACCACGAAACCGGCCGCGTTCAGCGCCTGAGCGACCCGGTCGTAGCGGGAGCCGTGCTCGGCCAGCCCATGGGCGATCTGGACGACGCCGCGAGGTGCGTCGACCTGGTCCCACCGGTAGGTCGCGAGCTCGGTCGAGTCGGAGGGGGAGACGAAGGAGGAGGTCGTGTAGGTCATGCGGGCGATGGTGACACGCTCCGCGCGTGCCGGCGATCAGGTGCCGGCGATCAGGTGCCGGGATCGGGTGCCGGGATCGGGTGCCGGGCGGTCAGGTGCTGCGGTCAGGTGCCGGTGATCAGGTGCTGGTGCTCGCGGAGCTGTTCACCGGCTGCCGGTGAGCGGCACCGTCGCCACCGGGCAGCTCGCGTGCTCGATCACCGCGCGCGACACCGAGCCGAAGAGGAACTTCGCCAGCGCACCACTGTGATGGACGCCGACGACGACGAGGTCCATGTGCTCGCTCAGGTGGACCAGGGCTCGTTGGGGCAGGTCGGCCGCGAGCTCGGTGTGCGCGACCACGTCGGGGAACTTGTCCGCGACCCCGACCATCGAGTCCGCGAGGAGGAGCTGCTCGGACGCGAGGTCCGGGGCGGCCTCGAGCGCGTAGTACGCCGACGGGCCGACCTGGGTGTCGAAGTAGCAGTGCAGCACCGTGAGCGGCAGGCTCCGCAGCGCGGCCTCCCGGAAGGCGAACTCGAGCACTGCCTGCGACTCCTCGGAACCGTCCGCGCCGACGAGGATCCCCCGGCGTACGACGCCTTCCTTGCCCGAGCGGTGGACCACGACCGGGCAGGGGGCGTGGGCCGACACCGAGACGCTGACCGAGCCGAGCAGCATCCGCCGCAGTGCTCCCCTGCCCCTGGAGCCGACCACCACCATGGCAGCCGAGGCGGCGAGCGTCAGCAGGACCGAGCGCGGGTCGTCGAACCGGAACACCTCGTGGACCTCGACCTCGGGTCCGCGACTCTCCACCATGGCCTTGGCCTTGGCGAGCACCTCATGGCCCTCGACCTGCATGGCCTCGCGGGCGTGCTCGGGATAGAAGACGCCCCAGTCCATCGACGTCGGGCTCATCGCATGGACTGCATGGACCAGCGTCAGCGCCCGGCGCTCGATCTTCGCCTGGTCGATGGCCCACAGGAGGGCGTTCTCAGACGACGTCGACCCGTCGATCCCGACGACGATGGTTCCTGACGTGGTCTCCATGAGTTCCTCCTGGGCGGCTTGCACGGGCGAGACCGGAACCGGCTCGCTTCCAGCGTGCGTCGGGGCGGCAGCCAGAGTCAGGGCGCAATGGTCCTCCCGATGAGGACCAAAGCCCCTGATCCGGGGGGCTGTCTGCGAGCGAGGATCGGGTTGAGCCCAACGGGAGTGGAGGTACTCATGGTCTCGACGGAAAGCCGAGAGCTCAGTGCTGCGGAGTGTCGGACCCTGCTGCAGGACGGGGTCGCCGGCCGCGTGGCCTTCTCCACCGCGACCGGTCCACAGATCGTTCCGGTCAACTACACGGTGCTGGAGGACTCGATCATCATCCGGACCTCGCCGTACAGCCTGCTCGGCACCTATGCGCGCGACGCCACCATCGCCTTCGAGATCGACGGTTTCGACCGCGAGCTCGCCCGAGGCTGGAGCGTCCAGGTCAGAGGACGTCTGGAGGACGTCACTACGGCCGAGGAGCTCCGCACCATCAAGGAGCTCGCCGAGCCGCAGCCGTGGGCACCGGGGATCCGGACGCTGCACCTGCGGCTGCGCTATGACCAGCTGACCGGGCGCCAGGTCGGGTCCCGACAGGAGTCACCCTCTCGCTCCACGTCGTAGCCGCCGGTCTGAGCGCCGCACCGGTGTCGCACAATGGATGAGTGAGCGAGCGCAGCAGCAGCCTGGGTGGCCCGGCCGGTGCCCTGCTCGACGCGGTGAGTGCGATCTCCTCCGACCTCGACCTGCGCAGCGTGCTGAGCAGGATCGTCGAGGCCGCCACCACGCTGACCGAGGCGTCGTACGGCGCGCTCGGGGTGATCGGCGCCGACGGCTCTCTCGTCGAGTTCGTGACGACCGGGCTGACCGAGAGGGAGCACGAGCTCATCGGTGACCTGCCCCGTGGCCGAGGGGTGCTCGGCCTGCTGACCCGGGAGCCCGAGCTCATCCGGATGAGCGAGATCAAGGCCCATCCGGCATCGGTCGGCTTCCCTCCCAACCACCCGCCGATGAACACCTTCCTCGGGGTCCCGGTCCGGATCAGGGGCACCGTGTTCGGCAACCTCTACCTGACCGAGAAGAGCGGCGGCTCGGACTTCACCGAGGAGGACGAGCAGCTCGTGGAGGCGCTGGCCCGGGTTGCCGGCTTCGTGATCGAGAACGCGCGGGCCTACGGGCTCAGCGAGCTGCGCCGGGGGTGGCTGGAGGCCTCGGCCCAGCTGATGGAGACGCTGCAGCCTCCGATCGAGCTCGATCAGGCCCGCCGCGCCATCGTCGAGCTGGCGCGCTCGGTCTCCGGGATCCGCGCGACCGCGCTGCTGACCTTGTCCGAGGAGCTGGGGGAGCGACCCGTCCTGGCAGTCTCCTGCGACGTGGGTGACGAGGCGGCGATCGACGCCGTGCTCACCGGCGTCGTCGAGGAGTTCGGCATCGGCATCTCCGACTCGGTCGAGCTGAGCCTGGGGGACCTGGGCGTGGTCGTGATCCCGTTGCGGGCCCAGCTGGCCAAGGCGGGAGCCCTGGTGGCGGTCTTCGACGCCGTGCACGCTCCGCCGGGGGTCGACGAGCGAGAGCTGCTGGCGTCCTTCGCCGACCAGGCCGGGCTCGCGCTCGACCGAGCCCAGGCGGTGGCCGACCGGGAGGAGCTCGCGGTCATCTCCGACCGGGAGCGGATCGCCCGCGACCTGCACGACGTGGTGATCCAACGGCTCTTCGCCACCGGGCTGCAGCTCCAGGGTGTCGCCGCCCTCGTCGGCGATCCGACGGTCGGTGCCCGCCTCGAGAGCGCGGTCGACGACCTCGACCTCACGATCAAGGCGATCCGAGGAACCATCTTCGAGCTGCAGCACCAGCAGGAGGACTCGCTGCGCACCGAGATCCGCGGCCTGGTGCGGGAGTACGTGCCGGTGCTGGGCGTTCGCTCCCTCCGTGCTGACGAGCGGCCCCATCGACAGCGCGGTGCCGCTGTCGGTGCGCGGGCAGCTGCTGCCCGTCCTGCGCGAGGCGGTGTCCAACGTGGCTCGGCACGCACTGGCCGACCATGCTCAGGTCGAGGTCCACGTCGACCAGCGCGAGATCCGGCTCAGCTGTGGTCGACGACGGGATCGGGCTCGGCGAGCACCGCGCGGAGAGCGGTCTGCTGAACGCGCGCCGCCGCGCGGCGGCCCTGGGCGGCACGCTGGAGCTGAGTGCCCTCGAGCCCCACGGCACCCGGCTGGTGTGGCGGGTGCCGCTGACCAGCAGCGAGGGTCTCGACGGCTCAGCGTAGGACTGGGTCGTGGACGATCGCCCCGCAGGGAGTACGCCGACCGGGCACTCACGCTCGCCCGGAGTACGCCGACCGGGCGATCCTGCGCGCCCGGAGTACGCCGACCGGGCGATCCTGCGCGCCCGGAGTACGCCGACCGGTCAGGGGGTCGGGGAGGGGAGAGCAGCTTGGCGGCGAGCACCGCGGCCTGCGTACGCCGCTCCAGGCCCAGCTTCGCGAGGATCGCGGAGACGTAGTTCTTCACGGTCTTCTCGGCGAGGAACATCTGCTCCCCGATCTGCCGGTTGGTCATCCCCTCGGCGATCAGCGCCAGCAGCTGCAGCTCCTTCTCGGTGAGCTTCGCCAGCTCTGGCGCTGTGCTCGGACCGTTGCGCACGCGGTCGAGCACCCGAGCCGTGAGGGCGGGGTCGATCAGGGACTGGCCGGCCGCGACGGTGCGGATGGCAGAGACCAGGTCACTGCTGCGGATCTCCTTGAGCACATAGCCCGCTGCTCCGGCCATGATCGCGGCGAACAGCGCCTCGTCGTCGTCGTACGACGTGAGGATGAGCGCCTTGATCGAGGGGTCCACCGACCGCACGGCCCGGCACACCTCGATGCCGGACCCGTCGGGCAGCCGGGCGTCGAGGACGGCCACGTCGGGACGCACCGCGGGGATCCTCGCGATGGCCTCGGCGGCCGTCGCCGACTCGCCGACCACTTCGATGTCCTCGGTGCGCTCGAGCAGGAACCGGAGTCCCTCCCGGACGACCTCGTGGTCGTCGAGGAGGTAGACCCGGATCCGCTCGTCCTGCTGACCCCCCAGCGGTGCACCGTCCGTTCCGGGCACCGGCGAGCCGGTCAGGCCTGCTGCTTGCGCCCGGACATGGTCTCAGCCACGCCGATCAGCAGCACCGCGGCCACGACCGCGAGCACGAAGCCCAGGATGTTCAGCTCCCAGATGCTGCCGCTGCCCAGGACGCTGGCGATGCTTCCGCCGATGATCGAGCCGACCAGCCCCAGCAGGAGCGTGACCAGGATGCTCAAGTTCTGCTTGCCCGGCTTGATGAGGCGCGCGAGCGCGCCGATGATGAGCCCTGCAACGATGAATCCGATCATGGCGTTTCCTCCCGGTGGCGAACGTTTGTTCCACCCTAGTCCGAGCCGGGTCCGAACCGGATCCGGCACGCGCCGGGAGTGGCGCGAGACGCGGGTGGCGGTCCCGGCTTTGGAGGTGCCGCCGAGACTGGTCCGATGACGCGACCCTGGGAGCCTGCCGCGGCGCGGCGTACCTCGGCTCTCGCGCCGTTGGTCGCGGCGTTGGTCGCGGCCAGTGTCCTGATCCTCGCCGCCGTGGTCTTCGTGGGCGTCCGCTCGCTCGGCGAGGCGGACTGCGTGGTCTCGGCGCGCGGCCGGACCGTCGAGCTGAGCTCGGAGGCCGCCGGGGTGGCCGCCGAGGTCGCCGCCCGCTCCCAGCGCCGCGGGCTCCCGTTGCGGACGACCACGGGTCGCCTCGTGGACCGGCTCGACCTCGACCCGCCCGACGCCCGGGCGGTGGCCTCCGCTCTGACGGGGAGGGCACCGCGATCGTTGACCTGCGGCGACGGCGGCTCCGCGGAGGAGGACGATCCCCGGCTGAACGCGGCCGGGCTCACCCGTCGCGCGGCCGGTGTCCGAGCGGAACTCCAGGGCGCCTTCGGTCGCCAGAGTCTCGGCGGGTTCGCGCCGGGCGGGGTGACCAGCGGGCACATGCCCGGCTCGGCGCACTACGAGGGTCGCGCGCTCGACGTGTTCGTGCGGCCGGTCACCGAGCGGAACCGGACCAGGGGCTGGGCGATGGCGCACTACCTGGTGGCCAAGGCCGAGACCCTGGAGGTCGACACGGTGATCTTCGACGGCCGGATCTGGACAGCGAGGCGGGCCGGCGCGGGCTGGCGGAGCTATCGGCCCGACACGAGCGGGCGGTCCGCGGCGGTCGCGGCCGTCCTGGAGCACCGCGACCACGTGCACGTGGACGTCGCCCGGTGAGCCGGGTCTGAGGGCCCGGCCCGGTCTGTTCGGCCCGGTCTGTTCGGCCCGGTCTGTTCGGTCCGATCGGGGGGGGGCCCGGTCTGTTCGGTCCGGTCGGGGAGTCCGGTCTGCTCGCAGCCTAGTCGGCGCGGTCTCAGCCGGGCGCGGCTCCGGAGAGACGCTCCAGCCGTGCCTCGAGCGCAGCGCGGCGATGGGCGTTCCCGCGGAGGTCGACGTAGGCCGCACCACGCGCCGCGAGCAGGGCGTCGTCGAGTCTCCGGACGGCTCCGGGCGGGTAGCGGTAGTCCATCCGGGCGGCGATCAGCGCCTCGTCGCCGCTGCGCAGCGTCTCCCCGAGCTCGTCGAGCGAGGTGATCCCGAGCTCGAGGAGGAGCCCGGAGATCCAGGCGTAGTGGTCGGTGCGGGACCACCCGGACTCGGCGTACTGCCCGGCCAGGAAGGCGGCCAGCTCGCGCGGGTCGATGCGTGGGTCGCTGTCGGGCTGCCCGTCCGGAGGGGCCGGATCGGTCGGGGTCGCCCGAGCGGCTGGGGCGCGCAGCGTGTCGCGGATGGTGGAGAACTCCCGGTCGGCGAGCTCGAGCAGGCCGGCGGCGAGGGTGAAGCGCCGGTCGAAGTCGCGGGCGTGCTCGTCGGGCATCTTGCCCTTGTAGCGGATGTCGTGCTCGAACTCCGCCCACGCGTGCTGGAGCACCGTCCGGATCTGGATCTGCGCCGTGTGCCCGCGCATCAGGTCGTAGGAGGGATGTCCCTCCCGGGCGGCGTCCAGCCCGATCAACAGGTGCCTGCTGGCGTAGCCGAAGCGTCCCTGCTGCGCGGTCTCCCGACCCATGTCCCGGTCGTCCTTGACCACCATCTGGTCGTGGAACAGGTCGGCCACCGCCGAGACGTCGCTGTGCACGTAGGTGATCACCCGGATCCCGATGGTGTCGGTGATGTCACGCAGCGGATCGGGGTACAGCGGCTCACCGTCGCGGGTCCGCGACACCTTCTCGGCGAAGGAGGTGATGGTCTTGGTCCTCCCGGAGACGCTGAGGTAGTTGATTCCGGCGTCGTCGAGGATCGCGGTGACCAGGGAGAGGAACTGCTCCCCGGCGGCGACCCGCGCGGGATGGTCGAGGGTGTACTGCTGGACCGGGTCCTCGCGCACCGGTCGCTTCCGCGGCGCGCGGGGGCTCGGAGCCTGATCGGTCGGCAGGGTCGGCGTGACGATGTACCCGGTCTCGAAGTCGCCGTAGGTGGTGGTGTCCGCGGGGCGGTGAGCGGCGTACAGCGCGACGTAGGCGCACACCACCGCGTCCACCTGGTCCTCCACGACCCTCAGGTCGCTCTTGCGGGCGGCCGACTCCACCGCCCGACGCAGGGCCGACCACGTGCTGGGGTCGGCGCCGAGTGGGACACGGGGCGGCACCCTGGGCTCGGCCGCGCCGGTGTCGCGCAGGTGCAGCGCGGGCTCGGCGTCGGCCAGGCCCTCCACATGCTCCATCAGGGTCAGCAGCTCCGCCCGCAGGCCCTCGAGGTCGCGGCCCGGCTTGTTCTTGTACTTCAGGGTGCGTCCCAGGCCGAACAGCGCCACCGTCGCCGGATGTGGATAGACCTCGATCGCGCGCCGCCGGCGCCCCGAGCGGGGGTTCATGTCCAGGCCCAGGGCCTGGCACAGCCCGGCGCCTCGGGGGACGTCGCGGAACTCGGGCTTGCCGGTGTTCGCGGGATGGGCGCCGGCGTCGTACTTCGCGAAGTCCCGGTTCAGCGCTGCCTCGGCCGGGCGGTTGCCGGTCGGGTTCACCACGATCAGCGGAGCGTCGATCGCGACCAGGCACTCGCGCTCGACGTAGGGCGCCAGGGTCGCGAGGATCTCCTCGTCGGTGCGCACTGTGGAGATGTGCACCAGCGCACCGGAGTCGTCCACCACGGCCAGGCCGGTAGGACGCTTCATCCCCCAGGCGAGGTCGACTCCGATGTGGAACACGAGGGTCAGCCTGCCGCATCGGGGCGCACGGGCTCGGGTGGGGCGCGGGGGAGCGCCCGAAACTGTGTGGATCGGGGGGACAGGGGAACCTGTGACCCATGACCTCCGTGTCGCCGCCGCGGCTTGCCGACGAGCGCTTCGTGTCCCTGACCACCTTTCGAGCCTCCGGGGCCCCCGTGGCCACGCCCGTCTGGATCGCAGACCTGGACGGTGACCTCGTGGTGCTCACCCCACGGGACACCGGCAAGGTCAAGCGGCTGCGTCGCGACCCTCGGATCGAGCTGCGGCCCTGCGACCGCCGGGGTCGGGTCGAGGACGGCGTCACGCGCGAGACCGCGGTCGCGGAGCTGATCGAGGACCCCCACCAGGTCGAGCTCGTCCGGGGCGTGATGCGGCGCAAGTACGGCGTGGAGTACCGCGTATTCATGGTGATCGAGGCGCTGCTGAGACGTACTCGTCACACGGAGCGGGTCGGGCTGCGGATCCGGCCCGGCGAGGGCGCCTGAGGTGGAGGCTCCCGTGGACGACCCGCGCCGCCTGCTGGAGGACGAACGGGCCCGCACCCTGAGCCACCTGGCCGGTCTCACCGAGGACTTCGCGGGGGTGGTCGCCGCGTCCGCGGACACCAACGCCGACGACGAGCACGACCCGGAGGGTGCCACGATCGCCTTCGAGCGCTCCCAGCTGGACGCCCTGCTGCGCCAGGCGCGCCGCCGGCTCAGCGAGGTGGACGCTGCGCTGGAGCGGGTGCGCGCCGGCACCTACGGGCGCTGCGAGACCTGCGGAGCGACTCTCGTCCCCGAGAGGCTGGCCGCCCGGCCGACAGCGCGCACCTGCGTGCGCTGCCCGGGATGAGGGCGTCGCCAGGAGCCGCGGAGACACCCGCATGGCATCCTGGAGAGGTGGCCCAGTGCGCCACCCGGCACCACGAGGGGATGCAGGATGAGTGACATCAACGAGACCTTGAAGCGCAAGATCGACGAGCTCGACCTCGATCGTCGTCTCAACGAGGCGGTCGACCAGGCTGAGACGCGCCTCCGCGGCGCCCTCGACTCCGCGGCGGACTACGCCTCCGAGCACCGGGAGCAGATCGACGGGCTCCTGGACCGGCTGAGCACACAGATCGAGCAGCGCACCGAGGGCAAGTACGCCGACAAGGTCGACAGGGTTCGGGGACAGCTCGACCAGGGCCTGACCAAGCTGACCGACCGCCGCGGCACCCCCGAAGCCGACCTCTGAGCGAACCGCCTGCAAACCCACCCCCGCTCCTAGCACGCTGACCGGGCACTCGCGCGTGCCTGTAGCTGGCCGACCGGGCACTCGCGCGTGCCTGTAGCTGGCCGACCGGGCACTCGCGCGTGCTCGCAGGGCTCCGAGCGGGCACTCGCGCGTGGTCTTTGGCGATGCCGGAACTCCCTGCCCGAGGACTACCGCGCGCATCTGCCCGGTCGGCGTCGTACAGGCGCACGCGATTGCCCGGTCGGCGTCGTACAGGCGCACACGAGTGCCCGGTCGGCGTCGTACAGGCGCACGCGAGTGCCCGGTCGGCGTACTGCAGGCACGCACGATTGCCCGGTCGGCGGGTTACAGGCGCACACGATTGCCCGGTCGGCGTACTGCAGGCAGACGCGAGTGCCCGGTCGGCGGGTCAGGTGAGCCGGGGGACCCCGGCGACCTCCGCCTGCCCCACCCATCGTGGAACGGCTCTCCTGACGTCCGCGGGTCCCTCGACCGAGAGTGCCCCGGCCCCGATGGCCTGCTGCCAGGAGCGGTCACCACGCCAGACCTCGGTGAGGGTGCGCAGGCTGGTGTGCAGCGTCGCCACCTCGTCGAAGCCGGGGTCCACGTCGCAGGCGTCCACCTCGCCCGCGGCCACGAGCAACCACCAGCTGGCGACCCGAGACGGCACGTCGTCGAACCGCACTCCGAGGACAGTGCGCGCGCTGGGCCATTCGCCCGGTGAGATGGTGCGCCGGATGTCCCACATGAGCAGGTGCGGGTCGAGATCCTCCTCGCCCAGCTCGCTGATCCAGCGCACCCCCCAGGCGCCGAGCCCTTGGACGATGTCGCGCAGCTCCTCGCCGCTCTCGGTCAGGGTGTAGGCGGCGTGGCCGTCGACCAGCTCTCGTCGTACGACGCCGGCCCGCTGCAACGACACCAGCCGCTTCGACAGCAGCGTCGGGGACATCCGTGGGTTGCCCCGCCGCAGCTCTCCGAAGCGGGTACTGCCCGCGAGCAGCTCGCGGATCACCAGGAGCGTCCAGCGCTCGTCAAGCACCTCCATCGCCTTGGCCACGGGACAGAACTGCGCGTATCGCGACATCGATCTCCCTTTCGCCGGCTCTTCAGTAGACGCGCCAGGCCTCTGTCTGGCCAGTGCCGCGGCAGTGTCGGTACAGATCCGTGACTGGATCGGGTTCGCGTACGCCGGGAGGTTGGAGACACCGACAAGTCAACGAGGAGACATCATGACGACGACCACGAACGACACTGCTACCGATCCTGCGGACGTCGAGCTCAAGGCCAAGCACCGCACGATGTGGGGGCTCGGTGACTACGCCGGGGTCAAGAACGACCTGATCCCCGAGCTCGGCGCCGTCCTCGTCGAGGCATCCGGCATCCGCCGGGGTGACCGCGTCCTGGACGTCGGAGCCGGCACCGGGAACGCCGCGATCCCTGCAGCGCGAGCGGGGGCGAGGGTCGTGGCCAGTGACCTGACTCCGAGCCTGCTGGCGGCCGGCAAGGCCGAGGCGGGGGAGCAGCTGGCGATCAGCTGGGAGGAGGGCGACGCCGAGGCGCTGCCCTACGAGCCGGCGTCCTTCGATGCCGTCATCTCGTGCGTCGGGGTGATGTTCGCTCCGCACCACCAAGCCGCTGCCGATGAGCTGGTCCGCGTCTGCCGGCCAGGAGGCCGCATCGGGCTGGCCAACTGGACCCCCGAGGGCTTCATCGGACAGATGTTCGCCTGTCTGAAGCCCTACGCGCCGGCTCCGCCTCCCGGTGCCCAGCCGCCATTGCTGTGGGGCTCGGAGGCCCACGTCACCGAGCTGCTCGGCGACCGCGTGCGAGACCTCGAGCTGGTCAGGAGGTCGGTGAGCATCGATCGCTTCACCAGCCCGGCGGACTTCCGGGAGTACTTCAAGGCCAACTACGGTCCGACGATCGCTGCCTACCGTGTCCACGCCGCTGACACCGAGCGCACGACTGCCATGGACGAGGCGCTGGACACCCTGGCGGAGCGCGCGGGGGCGGGCTCGACGCCGATGGAGTGGGAGTACCTCCTGGTCACCGCGTACAGGAGCTGAGCGGGCTGAGCCTCGGGAGACCGAGGACCAGCGCCGGGCTGGACAACGCACGCGACAGCCCGGACAGTGCATGCGATTTGGGACTCGTATCTTCCTCTACGCGTCTCACCGGAGCGTCCAGGAATGGCATCTCCGTCTCCTCGGCCGGGACGGCATGCCGGATCGCTGGGAGGTGGCCCACCACCTCGACCCGCGGGTGGCCAACGAGGACAGCGACCGCGACGGTGCGGACGACGGTGACCACGACGACCGAGCCGGGCCCAAGGTCGGGCCCAAGGTCGGGCCCAGGGTCGGGCCCGGGGTCGGGCCCAAGATCGGGCTCAAGGTCAGGCTGGGGTCGGGCTCAAGGTCAGGCTGGGGGCCGGGCAGAGCCTTGGATCACGGCGTCGGCAGCAGCGCGTTCAGGGTGGCCAGCCAGTCAGGGAGACTGCCGGCCAGCGGGTCCGCGATGGCGATGTCGATGCCGAGGTAGCGAAGTCCCACGATCGCCAGGGTGGTCAGGGCGAGCACCAGGCCCACTGCGGCGAGCAGGCTGCCCGCCACCGCGGGGCGGCTGGAACGCGCCAGCCCGAGGATCGAGGTCAGCAGCGCGACGGCAGCAAGGATCGTCGCCAGACCGAGGGTCGCCGAGAACGGCACCGTCACTATCGCCACCAGAGCAGCCACGAACGCGGTCTCGGAGGCTGCCGAGGTGCGCACCCTTCTCGCCGGGGAGCTCACGAACAGGGCTCCGAGGGCGGCGTCGGGGGCCAGCGCGTTCTCCTGCTGCTCCGCGGTGACGCGCCCCAGCTCGCTGCCCCGCTCGCGCGTCCTCATGGATCCAGAGTAGGTCCGCGCTCACCCGCCCCGGCCTCGCGACGATCGTGTCGCGAGGACCACTGGATCCGGTCTCAGCGCCGCAGGGTCGCGGCAAACCACCGGTCGGTCCACGGACGGTCGATGCGTACGCGCTTGCCGGTGCTCGGGGAGTGCAGCATCAGCACCTTGCCCTTGCTGCGTCGCAGGAACATCCCCATGTGGTAGACCCCGCGCCCCTTGGTGAAGAACATCAGGTCCCCGCGCCGCAGCTTGCTCTTCGCGATGCGGCGGGCATGCCGCGCCTGGGCGGAGGAGGTGCGCGGGATCTTCACGCCCGCTCTGCGGAAGCTGTACTGGAACAGGCCGGAGCAGTCGAACGCGGAGGGGCCGGCGGCGCCGTACCGGTAGCGGTCACCGACCTGCTGCAGCGCCACCGACGTCGCGCGGCTGATGGTGCGGGAGTTGCTCTTGGCGGAGGCGCTGGAGACCGGCCCGAGGGCCGCGACTCCGAGCAGCACCGTCAGGGCCAGGAAGGGGACGAGGACGAGGTTGCGGACACGCAGGAGGCGGGGCATGGGGGTTCCTTCCCACGCCTGTGAGGTCAGCTGTCGGGTTGGAGCTGGAAGTGCTCTGCCATCTCTCGATGGCTTCACCCCGAGCGCGATCCCGGGAGATCGCGCGTGGAACCTGTGGGTCCCCCACTCCTGCCCGCATGTGTGCTCGGATGGACATCCCGGGCGAGGCAGGACTCGGCGTACCCCAGATGTTGGTCAACCTCGGCAGGCTACCCGGCCCCGGCGGTGCAGGAACAGCGAATCCGGTAAGCAGATCTCAGCCGCTCAGCGCCCTCGGGTCGCTCACCGGAGCGCGGGTCGGCGCGAGGCCTCAGCCGTCAGATCCCCACCACCCGAGCAGCAGCCCCGCGAGGGAGAGCCCGACCAGCCGCTGCACGAAGAGTCGGAAGAACCGGCCGATCTGCCGCGTGGGCTCGCTGATCACGGTGACGAACGTGCCGGTCTCCGCCTCTGTGGTCGGATCGGGGGCAGGCCTCTTCAGCGCCCGGGCGCGCGAGCCACGCTCGGAGCCGAGCACGGTGTCGAAGTACCACGAGCCCAGCAGCGACCGGCGCTGCGGAAGGGCGATGCCGGCGTCGGCGGCCACCCAGCGCGGCCGCGCCCCCGGATGCGGGCCCGTGTCGAGCCACGCCCGGTGGACGGTCAGGGCGCCCTTGGTGGAGACCAGCGAGGCGGCCCGGCGATCGCAGCGGTAGACAGCCTGGGCTCGGGGCAGCCCGGCCTCGGTGGGCACCGGCTCCTTGGCCCACACGCCGAGCATCGGGCGCATCGCCGGAGCCCGGGAGTCCCGCACCAGGACGATGTACCCGACGTGGGGCTCGGCCGCTGCCTCCTCGAACTCGCGGAGCGCCACTCGCGCCGCGAGCAGTCGCAGGGTCGCCCAGGCGAGCGCGGTGACGCCGACGAAGTCGAGGAGGAGCAGGACCTCGCCGGGCGCGCTCACCGCGAGGCCGGACACGGTGACGGTCAGCGTGGCTGCCCCCCAGGCCAGCCACCGGTCGAGGCTCGTGGCGACGCTCGTTCGCAGGGCCGGACCCACCTGGGGTGCGGGCCGGGCGCGGGCCGCCGGCGGGTCCGTGGTCGAGGCGTGGGCAGACGTCTCCGACCCGTCGGCGCCGCGTTCGTCGTCGGGCTCGGTGAAGGACAGGGCGACCCGGTGGGTCCGGATGGTCGAGGCGTTCGGCAGGAACGCGCCCGCGGCGAGCGCGCACAGCCCGATCAGGCCCATCGTCGGGCCGCCGGTGAAGGCGAGCAGTGCGAGCAGCACGACCAGGACCTGGAGCAGCTGGCCACGACGCGGGGCGTGCCCGGTGTGCAGCCAGGGCCGCAGCGCGTGGGCGTACGCCACCACCTCGAGGGTGGTCAGGACCACGAAGACGAGCACCAGCTCGAGGGCCCGGCCCAGGGAGGAGGCCGAGGCCACCAGTGCGGCGGAGCCGGCAAGGGCACCGAAACCCGACCCGAGCGAGAGCGCGAATCCGCCGCTGAGCCCGGAGCCGTCGAGAGGGGGTGCCGAGGAGGCGTCGCTCACGACCTGCATCGTGCCACGGGACGGCCGCTCCGGTCGCCCCGCTCACTCGTTTGGCCCGCCCCCAGCCGGGTACTTCGGAACCGATGAGCTCCCCACTTCCCGAGCACCAGCGCCCTGAGGGCGTCAGCGACGCCACCGTCTCGGCCCTGGGCAAGCTGTCCGAGGCCCTCGAGGCCGTGGAGGCCGCTCGCGGACACCTCTACTCCTTCCACCGGCTCTGCGGAACCGCCGACCTGACCCTGGGCAACGCGGTCGAGGAGCTGCGCGAGGCCGGGCACGACGAGCTCGCCGACCGGATCGACCGCGAGCTGGTGGGGCGCAACATCATCGAGGGACGGTGGAGCTTCCAGCTCGTCGAGGAGTACGACGACACCTACTACGCGAGGTTCAAGGACCTCGAGTCGCAGGCCCGACACGATCTCGTGAACGGCAGGCGGCACCTCTTCGAGGCGGAGATGAAGGAGGATCGTCGTACGCACGGGGCGCGGCACCACGAAGCGATCCCCGATGACAGCGGGCCACAGGGCAGCTCACCCACGAGCGACCCGTCCGGCCCACCCGATCCGAAGGAAGCCACATGAAGCTCCAGCGCACCGTCGAGACCAGCGCCTCTCCGGCAGCCGTGTTCGCCTACCTCAGCGACTTCACCAACACCGACGAGTGGGACCCGGGAACCGTGAGGACCGTCAAGGTCTCCGGTGACGGCGGCGTCGGCACCAAGTACCACAACACCTCGAAGTTCATGGGTCGCGAGACCGAGCTGACCTACGAGGTGGTCACCCACCAGCCGGACAGCCTGTTCGCCCTCCGCGGCGAGAACTCCTCGGTCGTCGCGCAGGACCGCATGGAGATCGCCCCCACCGGGTCCGGCTCGCAGGTGACCTACACCGCCGACTTCGCGTTCAAGGGGATCGGCAAGATCGTCGCCCCGCTGCTCGCGCCTGCCCTGAAGAAGCTCGGCGACGACGCCGAGAAGGGCCTGCGGGAGGGCCTCGCCAAGCTCTGAGAGCGCGCGGGGAGCCGCTGACTACGGTTGGGGGCATGAGCACCCTCTCGAAGAACCTCGCCAGCGGCCTGGACACCCTGATGGACCGCACGGTGGCTCCGGGGTTCAGCAAGATCGGTCCCGCGGTGCGGCGCCGGCTGCCCGGCTGGCCCGCCGATCCGCTCCCCGGGTCGATGACCGGGCGGACGGTCGCAGTCACCGGGTCGACCTCGGGGCTCGGCCTGCGCCACGGCCGAGGGCTTCGCCCGGCTGGGTGCCGACGTACGGCTCGTGGTGCGCGACGTGCAGAAGGCCAAGGGAGTCAAGGCCCAGCTCGCGCGGTCGGTGCCGGGTGCGAGCATCGAGGTGGATCGCTGCGACGTCTCCGACCTCGACGACGTACGCCGGTTCGCGCGCGAGCTCGACCTGGACCGTCTCGACGTGCTGGTGCACAACGCGGGGGCGATGCCGGCCACCCGCACCGAGTCGCCCCAGGGGCACGAGCTGTCCATGGCCCTGCACGTGCTCGGACCGATGCTGATGACCGAGCTGCTGGTGCCCGCGCTGCGCGACCACGACGCCCGGGTGCTGATGGTGACCTCCGGGGGGATGTACGGCCAGCGGCTGCGCGCGGACGACCCGGAGTACACCTCCGGCGAGTACTCGCCCACCACCGCCTACGCCCGGAGCAAGCGGGCCCAGGTCGAGCTGCTCCCCGTCCTCGCCGAGCGTTGGGCCGCGCACGGGATCGGCGTCCATGCCACCCATCCCGGTTGGGCCGACACCCCGGGGGTGGTGGACTCGCTGCCGACCTTCCACCGGCTCACCGGACGGCTGCTTCGTGACGCAGCGTGTGGCGCGGACACGACCGTGTGGCTCGGTGCGGTGTCGCCGCAGCCGACGTCGGGCGATCTCTGGCACGACCGACGCGCGCGCCCGACGCACATGGTGCGCCGCACCCGCACCGGCGCGGCCGAGCGCACCGAGCTCTGGGACTGGGTCCGCGACCAGACGGGGCTCGACGACGCCTAGCCGACGAGGGGCGGCAGGACCCTCGCTGGTGGCTCAGCGGCCGTAGGCAGCGACCGACTCCAGGTCGCGGTGGCGTCGGGCCAGCTCCACCGCTGCGGGCAGGCGGGCGCTGCGGGCGCTGCCTCTGCGAGGCGGCACGAGCGTCGTGCCTGCCCGGAGGTCGACCATGTGGGCCGCGAACTGCTCGTAGGTGGCGTCGTCCTCGATGCGCAGGATGATGTCGTTGTTCGCGCTGAAGGCGTTGCTGGTGAAGTTGTGCGTGCCCATGAAGGTGATCTTCGCGTCCCGCTGAGCGAGGTAGCCGCCGTCGACCATCACCACCTTCTCGTGCAGGTACCGGTCGATGGAGCCGTTGTTGTCGAGGTCGTAGCTGGCGGCTCGAAAGGTGATGCCGCCGTTGCGGCCCGGCTTGCGCAACCAGGCGAGCACCTTGTAGTCGAGATCGTGCGAGGACACGATCGCCTCCACGTGGCAGCCCTGCTCGTCGAGCCGCCACAGGCGCTCTGCGTTGCCGACGCGGCTGCGTGACCACAGGCCCATCGCCACGGTCACCTTGGTGCGTCCCTTGACTCCCGAGCCGGGCGCCGCCGCGCAGCTGATGTTCTCCAGCACCTGCCCGTAGTAGTCCTTGGTGCGACGGTTCCGAGACGGCGACAGCACTGCGCGGAACTTTCCGCTCCGGACCGTACGGAAGTAGTCGATGTCGTCGGCCTTGCGGGCGCTGGCCGACATGTCGTCGAAGTACTTCACGAAGGCGTCGTAGAGCACCGGCTCGTCGACCAGGGTGAACAGGTCGTTCCAGCCCTTGTTCGCCTGGGCGTGCGTCGGGTTGCCGGAGCCCACCATGGCGACCCGCCGCGCAGCACCTGTCTTGGAGAACAGGTAGAGCTTGGAGTGCTGCAGGGACGAGGACCGGGTGGAGAAGCAGCTGAGGGGACACACCGTGGCGTACGACGGCTTCGAGCGGTTGCTGCCCAGCACGGCGACCATCGCCTTCCACCACAAGAACTCCTGCCCATGGCCGTCGAGGATCAGACGCACGTGCACGCCACGCCGATGAGCGTTGATGATCGCGTCGCGGAAGCTGGCGATGCTGCCGGAGAACAGCGCGATCCGCACGGTAGCGCCCGGCGGGGCGTGGTCGATGGCCGTGACGAGGGTCCGGTTCAGGGCGTACTGCTGCGTCGTGGTGCCGGACGGGTCGTTGAAGGTGGGGCCCGGCTTCGGTGAGTACGGCACGGGCGGCTCGACCGGGGAGTCGACCGGTGGTGGCGGGTCCACCGGTGGGTCGACCGGTGGTGGGGGATCGACCGGCGGGTCCACGGGTGGCGGCGGGTCCACGGGCGGGTCCACGGGTGGGTCGGCCGGCGGGTCCACGGGGGGATCGGCCGGTGGGTCCACGGGGGGATCGACGAGGGAGGTGCGGGCCGGGTCAAGGGCGGAGGCCGCACCGGCGAAGCCCAGCGGGCCGGCACTGATCAGCGCAGCGACGAGCAGCAGTGCGGCACCGCGCGCCAGCGCGGGCATCAGGTCTCTTCCCGACATCAGTTCCCCCCCCGAGGTGATGTGCCGTTCTGGCGCCGCGCTCTCGTGGCTCGCAGATCGGTGATCAGACAGTAGGCGTACGGTGGGTGGTCACTGCCGTATTCGTGAGGATGGGCAGGGAACGGACACCGGCGGGCTAGGCCAGGACCCACCGGCTGTTGCCCGCACGTGAACTGGTCCTCTCGGGGCATGCCGGCCTAACTTCTGTTCAGGGGGGTACAGGTTCCACGTGAGCAGCCGATCGTCATCCCGCCCGCCGGCCCAGCAGGCGTCCCAGAGACTGATTGCGCCGCGGCTGGTCGACCAGGACGCGCTGGACCAGCAGCTAGCCCTTGCCGAGCGACGCGGCGCCGACCTGGTGCGGGCCCAGATCCGGGACGCGGTGATGGAGGGCCGCCGGATCGTCCGCATGGGTGAGCACCAGATCGAGGTCATCGAGGTCGCCGTGCTCTCCGACCTGCTCGCCGCCGACCCGGACTAGCGCCTACCTCGTCCTCGGTCCGTAGGGTGCCGGCATCGACCTGTCCGGTCGAGGCAGACCTGCGAAGGTGCACGGACGGGCGCGGAAGGGATGGCATGCGACACACGGAGTGGTTGCTGACGCGGTCCGAGCGCGGCAATCCCAGCACCAGGCTGGACGACCACCACCCCGAGGACGCCGCCTGGTGCGCGGGCAACCTGGTCCGCCCCCTCGTCCACGGCGCCACCTACTTCGCCGAGCTGTGTGAGCGACTCTCCGAGACCTCACGCGGCGACCTGGTGTTCTTCACCGACTGGCAGGGCGACGCCGACGAGCGGCTGACCGGCCGGCCCGGGAGCGAGGTCGTCGAGGTCCTGGCGAGCGCCGACGAGCGCGGGGTGGACGTCCGCGGGCTGATCTGGCGCTCCCACATGGAGATGCTGAACTTCAACGCCTCGGAGAACCGGCTCCTCGGTCGGCAGCTCCAGTCGCGTGGAGCGGAGGCGCTGCTCGACATGCGGGTCCGCACGGGTGGCTCGCACCACCAGAAGTTCGTCGTGATCCGGTATCGCGACCGACCCGAGCGGGACATCGCCTACGTCGGAGGCATCGACCTGTGCCATTCCCGCCGTGACGACGCCGAGCACCGGGGCGACCCGCAGGCGCTGAAGATGGCCGCGGAGTACGGCGACACCCCACCGTGGCACGACGTGATGGCGGCGATCTCCGGCCCGGCGGTCTACGACGTCGAGACGGTGTTCCGTGAGCGCTGGGAGGACCCGACCTCACTGACCCGGCACCCGGTGTACTGGACCCAGGACCGGCTCAGGGGGATGGACATGTCCCCGGACCCGCTGCCCGCACAGCAGCCGCCCCCGCCTGCCCGGGACAGCGGGCACGTGGTGCAGCTGCTGCGCACCTATCCCAACCTGCGGCACGGCCGGGACTATCCGTTCGCGCGCGGCGGCGAGCGCAGCGTGGCCCGGGGCTACAGCAAGGCCCTTCGGCGGGCTCGCCGGCTGATCTACATCGAGGACCAGTACCTGTGGGGCCAGCACGTGGGTGACGTGCTCACCATGGCGCTGCGGTCCAACCCCGAGCTGCACGTCATCGCCGTAGTGCCGTTGTTCCCCGATGAGGAGGGCTTCTGGGGTCGGACCCCCCAGCTTCTCGGACGCCTGCGGGCGATGCGCCAGATACAGGACGCGGCGCCCGGGCGGGTGGCGATCTACGGGATCGAGAACCATCAGGGCACTCCGGTCTACGTGCACGCCAAGGTCTGCGTGATCGACGACCTGTGGACCACGATCGGCTCGGACAACTTCAACCGGCGCTCGTGGACCCACGACTCCGAGCTGTCCGCGGTGGTGGTCGACCCGAGCGCGGAGGACCACAGCCCCTTCGGTCGCCGGCTGCGGCTGACCCTCGCCGCCGAGCACCTCGACCGCAACCATGCCGATGCCGATGCCGATGCCGATGCCGATGCCGACGCCGACGGAGCCGGTCTGCTCGAGGCGATGGACGACTGCATCGACCCGATCGGCATGTTCACGGCGTACGACGAGACGGCGCGGCGCCTCGACGACTGGCACCGGGGCGGCCAGGTGGGTGAGCGGCCCCCCGGCCGGCTGCGCCGGCTGCGGCCACCCGACCTCGGTCGGCTCCAGCGCACCGCGGCGCTGGCCCCCTACCTGCTCCTGCACGACCCCGACGGCAGACCCAGACCCCTGCGCCGCAAGGGCGGCTTCTGAGGCGAGCACGCCGACCGGGCACTCGCGCTCGCCCGGAGTACGCCGACCGGGCACTCGCGCTCGCCCGGAGCACGCCGACCGGGCACTCGGGCCCGTACTCACGCGTCTGTCGGTCAGCGCAAGGCGACCAGTCCGGTCCATTTCGGCGAAAGGGCCTTGTCTTGCGCCGGATCGCGCGCCATGGTCATGGGATGGCTGATAACCGAATCACAGTTGAACGCACGATCAACGCGCCCAGCGCCACCCTCTTCGAGGTGCTCAGCAACCCTGAGCGACACGCGGCCCTCGACGGGTCCGGGTTCGTCAGGTCGGAGCAGAAGGCCGACCGGATCCAGCAGGTCGGCGACGTGTTCACGATGAACATGGAGGGCGACCACATGGGAGGGGAGTACCAGACGGAGAACCACGTCGTCGGGTACGAGCCGAACAAGCTGCTGGCGTGGAAGACGGCGCCCGCGGGGATGGAGCCTCCCGGATGGCAGTGGGTCTGGGAGCTGGAGCCGCAGGGCTCGGACGCCACCTTGGTCCGGCACACCTATGACTGGGACGCCGTCACGGACCAGGGACTCCTCGACAAGGTCGGGTTCCCGCTGGTGAAGCAGGAGCAGCTCGAGGACACGCTGGTGCGCCTCGGCGAGACCGTCACCGGCGCCTGACGCCGCGCACGAGGTACGCCGACCGGGCAGTCGCCCTCGCACGAGGTACGCCGAGCGGGCAGTTCTCCCGCTAGGCGAGCTCGTCGACGAGCGCCTGCACCCGTCGGCGGATCTCGTCGCGGATCGGCCTGACGGCCTCGATCCCCTGGCCCGCGGGATCCTCGAGGACCCAGTCCTCGTAGCGCGTGCCGGGGAAGTAGGGGCACGCGTCGCCGCACCCCATGGTGACGACCACGTCGCTGGAGCGGACCGCGTCGGGGGTGAGCACCTTCGGCCGTTCCGCCGCGATGTCGATGCCCTCCTCGGCCATCGCCTGCACCGCGACCGGGTTGATCGCGTCCCGGGGAGCCGAGCCGGCCGAGCGTACGTCGATCCGACCCCCGCCCAGGTGCTGGAGATAGCCGGCGGCCATCTGGGAGCGGCCGGCGTTGTGCACGCAGACGAAGAGCACGCTTGGTCGCTGGTCCTCAGGCATGGAGCACCTCTTCCTTGGTCGGTGTCGGGAACAACAGGTGCACCAGGGCGAGCGCGACCAGGCCGCCGAGCACCTGCATCAGCACGAACACCGGAGCCGAGGCGGGCGCGATCCCGGCGAAGGTGTCGGAGAACATCCGCGCCACTGTCACCGCGGGGTTGGCGAAGCTGGTGGAGCTGGTGAACCAGTACGCAGCGGTGATGTAGCCGCCCACCGCGAACGCCACCGTGTCCCCGCGGCCGGTGCGCAAGGTCCCGAAGATCACCAGCACCAGCCCGATGGTGGCCACCACCTCGGCCAGCCAGTGACCGGCACTGCCGCGGTCCTGCGTGGAGAGCGTGACCGCGGGCAGCTCGAACATCAGGTTGGCCAGCACCGCGCCCAGCACGCCGCCGACGATCTGGGCGGCCGAGAGCGTCAGCGCCTCGCGCGTCGAGATCAGCCCGAGCAGCCGCTCGACCAGGGTGACCACGGGGTTGAACGCGGCCGAGACCGGTTGCAGGGCCAGGATCAGCGCCACGAGCGCCGCACCGGTGACCAGGCTGTTCTCCAGGAGCTGGAGTCCGACGTCGTCCGGGGAGAGGCGGGAGGCGGCGATCCCGGACCCCACCACGGCCATCACCAGGAAGGCGGTGCCGACCAGCTCAGCGCCCACCCGACGGCGCAGAGGCGTCATGGCGCGACGTCGCCGAGCAGTGCGCCGAGTGCCGCGAGCGCATCGCTCCGGACCCGGTAGTAGACCCAGACACCGCGCTTGCTGCGGTCGAGCAGGCCCACGTCGTGCAGCACCTTGAGGTGGTGGCTGATCGTGGGCTGGGAGAGCGCGAAGGCGTCGTTGAGGTCGCACACGCAGGCCTCCTGCTCGGCGTACGACGCCACCAGCGAGAGCAGCCGCAACCGCACCGGATCCGCGAGCGCCTTGAGCAGCGGAGCGATGCGGGCGGCGGCGTCCTCGCTCAACGGCTCCTTGAGCAGCGGGGAGCAGCAGGCGACCGCCTCGAGCGTGCTCTGCGAGGGGGAGGAGGTGGTCATGCGGAGATATTGACAGAGGTCGATGTTCGTGGCAAGTTGAAGACATCGATCAATATCTATATCTCTGGAGGAACCCATGTCCCGCATCCAGCTCGCCCTCAACGTCGACGACCTGCAGCAGTCGGTCGCTTTCTACAGCCGGCTCTTCGGCACCGAGCCCGCCAAGCTCAGGCCCGGCTACGCCAACTTCGCGGTGGCGGAGCCTGCGCTGAAGCTGGTCCTGATCGAGAACCCCGGACACGGCGGCTCGCTGAACCATCTCGGTGTCGAGGTCTCTGACACCGACGCTGTCGAGGTCGAGCAGACCCGACTGGCAGCCGCGGGCCTGGCCTCGGGCGAGTCGGGTGAGACTACGTGCTGCTACGCCAAGCAGGACAAGTTCTGGGTGGAGGGAGCGCCCGACGGCGAGAGCTGGGAGATCTACACCGTGCTGGCGGACAGCCCGAGCTTCGGACCCACGCCGGACTCGCCGGAGCCGACCGTGGACTCGCCGGAGCCGACCGTGGACTCGCCGGAGCCGGCGGCGGAGGTCTGCTGCGCCTGAGGATCGCCACGATCGAGGAGGGTGCGATCGAGGAGGCCGCGAGCGAGGAGGGTGCGAGCGGCGGGCGAGCTCCTGCTCAGGAGTCGAGCGCGGCCCGCACCTGCTCGAGCGTGCCGCAGCCCGCGTCCAGCATCCGGTTGCGCTCCACGAGCCAGTTCTTGCCGAGCTCGGCCCGGTCGTCGGCGGAGAGGTCCTCGCGCGCGGGATTGAGGATGTCGCGCTCCTCCTCGTCGAGGTGGTGGAGCAGGGTCTCGCTGAGCTCGTGGATGCTGTCGCTGAACTCCGTGGTGTAGAGCTCGGAGGCCTCGAGCAGCGGAAGCAGCGCCTCGTAGATCTCGCGGTGCTCCTTCTCGCCGTGCTCGGCCTCCTCGTCCTCGATGGCGTCCTTGCGCTCCAGCTGCGGGTACACCTCCCTCTCCTCGGCCTCACCGTGGGCCATCAGCAGCGAGGAGAGCTGGCCCAGCAGGCCGGCGCGGTCATTCTGCTCGTTGCGCAGCTCGCGCAGCAGGTGCTCGAAGAGCCGGTGGTCCTCGAGGATCAGCTCGACGACATCGCCGGAGTCGGGACGGGGGGTCTCGCGGGAGGGCTCGGCAGACATGGCGCCAACTCTAGACACCGGGCATGACGCGCGCGCCCGGGCCACGGTCGTCGGGTCCCACGGCAGCGGTGATTCCGCATCTGCGGACAGAATCGGGCCAGGGTGCCGCAGGTGCGGCTAGGATCTCGTGGTGGCCACGTACCGCATCAAGCAGGCAGCCGAGCTGCTCGGAGTCAGCGACGACACCCTGCGGCGCTGGGCGGACTCCGGGCGGCTGGAGACCACGACCGAGGGATCGCGGCAGGTGGTCGACGGGGCGGCGTTGGCCAGGCTCGCCCAGGAGCTGGCCGAGAGTGGTGAGCGTCCCGAGCCAGGTCCGGTGGTCTCGGCCTCAGCACGCAACCGCTTCGTGGGTCTGGTCACCCGGGTCGTGCGCGACACGGTGATGGCCCAGGTCGAGCTGCAGGCCGGCCCCCACCGGGTGGTCTCCCTGCTCAGCCGTGAGGCGGCCGACGAGCTCGAGCTCGAGCCGGGCGTGCTCGCGATCGCCACGGTGAAGTCCACCAACGTGGGCATCGAGCGTCCGGGACCGACGTGAGGGCAGGAGCCCCGGCGTTCCGCCTGACCGCGCTGGTCGCGACCGGCCTCGCGCTCGCCCTGCTGACAGCCTGCGCAGCCGTCACCGGATCCGCGGACGCCGACAGGCAGATCACCCTCCGCGTCTTCGCGGCCTCCTCGCTGACCGAGACGTTCACCGCGCTCGGCGCTGAGTTCGAGTCGCAGCATCCCGACACCGAGGTCGAGCTCAACTTCGCAGCGAGCTCGGGGTTGGCCGAGCAGATCCGCAACGGCGCGCCGGCAGACGTGTTCGCCTCGGCGAGCCCGAGCAACATGGACGCCCTGGTGCAGGCCGAGCAGGTGGCGGCGCCGCAGGACTTCGCCAGCAACAGCCTGGAGATCGCCGTCCCTCCCGCCAACCCCGGTCGCATCTCCTCGCTGACCGACCTCGCGAGACCTGGGGTCAAGGTCGCTCTCTGCCAGCCGGAGGTCCCGTGCGGCAAGGTGTCCGCCGAGGTCCTGGCGAGCGCACAGCTCACCGTGCGGGCGGCCACCGAGGAGGTGGACGTGAAGTCCGTGCTGACCAAAGTCACCCTCGGAGAGGTCGACGCCGGTCTCGTCTACGTCACCGACGTGCTGGCCGCGGGGGCCAAGGTCACGGGCGTGCCGATCGCGACCGAGGTCAACGCGGAGACCAGCTACCCGATCGCGGCGGTCACCGGTTCCGAGCACCGCGAGCGGGCCGACGAGTTCGTCGACCTGGTGCTCTCCCCGACCGGAGCGAAGGTGCTCGAGAGCGCCGGCTTCCAGGGTCCGTGATGGCACCGGCGACGACCTCGCGCAGTGATCGCCCCCGGATCAGCCGGCGGCGTACGCCGTGGCCGCTGGGCGCACCCGCGCTGGTCGGCGCGCTGCTGCTCGTCGTCCCTCTCGTGGGGCTGCTCTTCCGAGCGCCCTGGTCGGGCCTGAGCCGGATCCTGCGCACGCCCGAGGTGCTCGACGCCCTGTGGCTCTCGCTGTTCTCGGCAACCATCGCCACCGGCATCTCGATCGTGCTCGGAGTGCCGCTGGCGTGGGTGCTGGCGCGCTCCACCGCTCCCGGCCTGCGACTGCTGCGGGCGCTGGTCACCCTGCCCCTGGTGCTCCCGCCGGTCGTCGGCGGTGTGGCACTGCTGCTGGTGCTCGGTCGCAACGGCCTGATCGGTCGCTGGCTGGACGCGTGGTTCGGTCTCACCCTGCCGTTCACCACCGCCGCCGTGGTGCTGGCCGAGACGTTCGTCGCGATGCCGTTCCTGGTGGTCGCCGTGGAGAGCGCCTTCCGCTCGGCCGACCGGGGGTACGACGAGGCCGCGGCCACACTGGGGGCCGGGCGCCTCACCGTCTTCTGGCGGGTGAGCCTGCCGCTGATCCGGCCCGCGCTGGTCGCCGGTGCCGTGCTCTGCTGGGCTCGCGCCCTCGGCGAGTTCGGGGCGACGGTGACCTTCGCCGGAAACCTCCAGGGCGTCACCCGCACGATGCCGTTGTCGGTCTACCTGGCCATGGAGACCGACCCCGAGGCGGCGGTGGCCCTCTCGCTGGTGCTGCTGGCCGTCTCGGTCGGGGTGCTGTTCGCGCTCCGAGGTCGCTGGATGTCCACGGTGAGCTCGGGATGAGCGGTTCCCGGGGCGCGGCGAGCGCCAGCAGCCTCTCGGGGCTCCGGTTCGACGGCACCGTCCGCCGGGCGTCCTTCGAGCTCGAGGTGGCGTTCTCGGTGGCCCCGGGGGAGGTGCTCGGCGTACTCGGCCCCAACGGCGCGGGAAAGTCCACGTTGTTGCGCGCCATCGCAGGCCTGACCGCGCTGGAGGCGGGCTCGGTGCAGGTCGACGGGCAGGTGTGGCAGGGGCCGGGCTGCTTCGTGCCGGCCGAGGAACGCCGGGCGGGTGTGGTGTTCCAGGACTACCGGCTGTTCCCGCACCTGGACGTGCGAGACAACGTCGCCTTCGCCGCGAGGTCGGCGGGGAGCAGTCGCGCGGCCTCCCGTGCGACCGCCGATGGATGGCTGGCGCGTCTCGGCCTCGACGCCTTCTCGCAACGCAGGCCCTCCCAGCTCTCCGGTGGGCAGGCGCAGGGCGTGGCCCTGGCCCGGGCGCTGGCCCGCGACCCGGCGGTGCTGCTGCTCGACGAGCCGATGGCGGCCCTCGACGCCGGCGCGCGGATCGACGTGCGCAGGTTCCTGCGGGAGCACCTGGCGGACTTCGCCGGACCGGTCGTGCTGGTGACCCACGACCCGCTCGAGGCCATGGTGCTCGCCGACCGGATCCTGGTGATCGAGGGCGGCCGGCTGGTCCAGGAGGGCCCACCGGCCGAGGTGGCGCGCCGGCCGGCGTCGCCGTACGTCGCCCGCCTGGTGGGTCTGAACCTGTGGGCCGGGTGCCTGGACGCGGGCACCGGCTCGGTCGCGCTCTCCGGCGGCGGCACCCTGCAGGTCGTCACGGCGACGGCGGACGGTCAGGTGCTGGTGTCGCTGCGGCCCAGCGCGATCACCGTGCACACCGAGCGGCCCGTCCACACCAGCACCCGCAACCTGTGGCAGGGCCGGGTCGCCGGCATGGAGCTGCTGGCCGACCGGGTCCGTCTCCAGGTCCAGGGTGCGCCCTCGGCGCTCGTCGACATCACTCCCGCAGCGGTCTCCGAGCTCGGGCTCGAGGTGGGCAGCAGCGTGTGGCTCTCCGCCAAGGCGACCGAGGCCGAGGCCTATCCCGACCCCGGCTCCGTCTCCGACCCCGACCCCGATCCCGGCTCTGTCTCCGACCCCGCCCCCGGCTCTGTCTCCGACCCCGACCCGGCCCGCGGGCCGATGGAGGGCCACCCGGGTCAGGGGGCGGACCGGCGGGAACGGCCAGAAATCGGTTCGTGAAACAATGCCCTGGCAGTCGGACTCCAGAAACCGGGGACGACCCCACTGCTCGATTGATTGAGGATGGCTCACGATGTCCACCCCGTTTCCCCCCGAGTTGCTGACCACGTTCCGCGCCATCGCCGAGGTCGTCTACTCCGGGGAGTCCTACGAGTCGGTCTATGACGCGTTGTGCCACAGCACCGTGCAGTTCGTCGACGGCTGCGACCACGCCTCGTTGATGGTGCGTCGGGGCGGTCGCACCCACACCGTGGGGGCCTCCGACGAGCTCGCCCGTCAGATCGACGAGCTCGAGCGGGAGCTGGACCAGGGACCCTGCCTGGACGCGCTCGATGAGTCCGAGCCGGACCAGCACATGTGCTCCGACCTCACCAGCGGGTGCCAGTGGCCCGAGCTCGCGTCCAGGATCCTGGTTGAGACGCCGGTCCGGGGCATGGCCGGGTTCCGCATCCGTCAGGACGGCGAGAAGGTCGGCGCGCTGAACGTCTTCAGCGACACCCCCGGTGCGCTGACCGAGCACTCGCTCGAGCAGGCGATCATGTTGACCGCGTTCGCCTCGGTGGCCTTCGCCGCGCTGGTGCGTGGCGAGGAGGCCACGACCCTGCGCCGCGGCCTGGAGAGCAACCGCGAGATCGGCAAGGCCATGGGGCTGCTGATGGCGATGCACGACATCGACGACGACCGCGCGTTCCAGATGCTCTCGACGGTCTCCCAGGAGATGAACATCAAGCTCGCCGAGGTGGCGTCCCAGGTGATCGCCCACCACCGCAAGGGAACCTCGTCCCCCCTCTGACCTGACGGTCTCGGAGGCGGTCACCGGCCTTGTAAGAGGCCCTGCACCACGCCCCGTCGCGCACGAGAACAGCCGTTTGCGTGATTTTCCAGAGGACGTGGGTACAGGTAGGTCCGGGAGTCGAGATCACGGCACCGCGACTGTGCGGCGTACGCATCGGCGGCCCAGTGGACACGCTCCCTGAGTCTCCAGCGCGTTCGCCGCACGACCGATTGCAATCGAATTCGATGGAGGAGCGTCACTGATGGCTACTGAAGACAAGGCCAGCAACAAGGCCACGGACATCAAGGGCAAGGTCAAGGAGACGACCGGTCAGGCCACCGGCAACGAGTCGCTGGAGGCCGAGGGCAAGGGCGACCAGGCCAAGTCCTCAGTCAAGCAGGCCGGCGAGAACATCAAGGACGCGTTCAAGAAGTAGGCCCCACACACCTGTGTCGCGCCGGTGGCTCTGTCCGCCGACGGCCACCCGGCGCGACACAGTCCAACCGCCACGAACTTGTCTGCCCCGGCAGGTCGTGGTCGGATCGAGCCCATGCCGTCCCCCGCCGCATCACGCCGCGCCACGCTGGCAGTCGGGGGTGTTCTGCTGCTGCTGCTCAGCGCGTGCAGCGTGCCGGGCTTCGGCCCCCGAGCCGAGACGGCAGCAGCGGGCCTCGCCCGGGCCCTCGAGGCAGGCGACCTTACCGAGGTCGACTTCGTGGACGGAGCCGAGCCTGCCGAGGAGCTCACCGCGCTGATCGGCGGAATGCGCGACCGCCTTCCCGATGCCACGATCACCGTGGGTGAGGTCGCGACCGAGGGGAGCTCCGCCACCGCGACGCTGGCGTGGCGCTGGGAGCTCGAGCGGGCGACCTGGACCTATCAGACCGAGGTGGCGCTCACCCGAGGGGAGACCAGCGCCGGCGACCGTTGGCTGGTGCGCTGGAGTCCCGAGATCGTGGAGCCTTCCCTCGAGCCTGGCGACCGGCTCGCGGTGCAGGCCGTCGCGGCACAGCGAGGAGCGATCCTCGGCGCGGGTGATGAGCCGATCGTCACCCTGCGTCCGGTGCTCCGGGTCGGCATCGACAAGACCGCCCTGGAACCTGGTCGAGCAACCCGGTCGGCGACCGCGCTCGCCGAGGTCGTCGGCGTGGACGCGAAGTCGTACGCCGCGCAGGTGACCGCCGGTGGGCCACGAGCCTTCGTGTCGGCCATCGTCTACCGGAGCCGAGAGGTCCCCGCCGGCGTGCTGGCCGGCGTACGTGCGGTGCCGGGGGGTGCCGTGATCAAGGACCGGCTGCCCCTCGCGCCGACGAAGGAGTTCGCCGCCGCGATCCTGGGCACGGTCGGCCCGGCCACGGCGGAGCTGGTCAAGGCAAGCAAGGGCCGGATCGAGCCGGGTGACGAGGTCGGCCTGTCCGGCCTGCAGAAGAGGTACGACGAACAGCTGGCCGGCAGCCGCGGTGCCCGCGTCGTCGCTCTCGAGGAGAGCGGCCGTGAGCGCACGTTGTTCACCGCCGACGCCGTGCCCGGCAAGGCGCTGCGCACCACGCTCGACGTGGCGGCCCAGCGGGTCGCCCAACGGGTGCTGGCCGACGTCGGTCCGGCGAGCGCGCTGGTCGCGCTGCGGCCCTCGACCGGTGAGCTCGTCGCCGTGGCGAGCGGGCCGGGGTCGAAGGGCTACAACACCGCCACCCTCGGCCAGTACGCCCCGGGCTCGACGTTCAAGGTGGTGAGCGCTCTGGCCCTGCTGCGCGCCGGGGCGACCCCCGGCTCCCAGGTGCCCTGTCCCGCCACGCTGGTGGTCGACGGCAAGCGGTTCAAGAACTACGACGACTACCCGGCGTCGGGGCTGGGGCGGATCTCCCTGGCGGACGCGCTGGCGAACAGCTGCAACACCGCCTTCATCTCGCAGCGGACCGAGCTGGACCCGAAGGCCCTGGCCGAGGCCGGCGCCGCCCTGGGTCTCGGAGTCGACGCCGACACGGGCTTCCCCTCCTTCTTCGGCACGATCGGTGCGCCGGCCAGCGAGACCCAGGCAGCCGCCAGCATGATCGGCCAGGGGAAGGTGCTCGCCTCGCCGATGGCCATGGCCACGGTGGTGGCCTCGGTGCTCGAGGGCTCGGCCGTGACTCCTCGGCTGCTTCCCGGCGTCGAGGTCGAGCAGCAGGCCCCGCGAGCTCCGCTGACCCGCGCCGAGGCCGACCAGGTCACCACCATGATGCGGGGAGTCGTCGAGCGAGGCAGCGGCCGGCTGCTGGGCGACCTGCCCGGTGGACCGGTGATCGCCAAGACCGGCACCGCGGAGTTCGGCACCTCGCCGCCACTGCCCACGCACGCCTGGATGGTCGCCGGACGCGACGACCTGGCGGTGGCGGTCTTCGTCGAGCGCGGCGACTCGGGCAGCGGTACGGCGGGTCCGGTGCTGCGCCGCTATCTGGCCTCTCCCGCTGCCGACGGTGCCGGGTGAGCCAGACTCCGACCGCGGTCCGGGGCACCAACCGGCAGGTGCTCGCGGTCGCCGGCCTCTTCGGGGTCAACGGGCTGGGGGTCGGGATCTTCGGCGGCTCGCTTCCCGGCCTGCGGGCGCAGCTGTCCCTGGATGCCGCGAACATCGTCGGTGTGCTGGTGGCGGCCGCGGTCTTCGCGGTCGCGTCGATGAACGTCAGTGGTCCGCTCTCGGACCGCGTCGGTGCCCGGGTGCCTTCGCTCCTGGGAGGGGTGGGCATGGCCGCGGGAGCCGCGGTGATGGGCGCTGCCTCGGACTATGTGACCCTCGTGGTCGGGGCCGCGATCCTCGGGCTCGGAAACGGGGCGATGGACGTCGCCATGAACACCTTGGGCGTGAGCCTGGAGCAGGCGCGCGGCCGGCCGGTGATGAGCAGGCTGCACGGGTGCTTCTCGATCGGGAACCTGGTCGGCGCCCTCGTCGTCGTCGGGTTCGGGGCCCTGCCGGCTCTTGATGCGAGCCCGCGGTGGCCGCTGTGGTGCGGGGCCGTGACGGTCGGCGTCCTGCTGGCGCTGCTGCGGGGAGTGATCCCGCAGTCGCCACCGCGCACGGTCGCCGAGGGCCGGGCACCGAAGGGTGCGGTTCCGGTCGTGGCCTGGCTGCTGGCCGCGATGGCCGTGTGCTTCGGGCTCACCGAGGGAACCGCGATCGACTGGTCGTCCCTGCACGTCACCGATGTCGCGCAGGTGAGTCCCAGCTCCGGCGCCTGGGGACTGGCGTGCGTGGCCGGACTGATGGTGGTGATCCGGCTCCTCGGGGACACCGTCGTGGAGCTGCTGGGTCGGGCGAGCGCGGTCCGCGCCGGATCGGTGTGCGCGCTGTTCGGCTACCTGGTGACGGCGTTCGCGAGCGGTCTGGGCCCGGTCCTGCTCGGCTGGTGCCTGGTGGGGCTCGGAGTCGGACTCATCGCCCCGCAGATCTATGCGCTGGCCGGCCACCTCGGCGGCGGCTCCGGCCTGGCCGTGGTGGTCAGCTTCGGGTACTCCGCCTTCCTGGTGGGCCCGGCCGTCATCGGGTACGCCGCCTCCCAGGTGGGCCTGCAGCAGGCGATGCTGGTCCCGGTCGTGACGGCTGTCGGTCTGATCGTGATGTCGCTGTGGCTGCCGGCCGATCCCGTCCGGAGCGAGCACTAACTAGGCTCCCTCCCATGCCCAGCGTCCAGCACACGATCGTGCGCTGGCTGGTGCCGGTCTGGAGCCGGACTCCCCCGGGCGGAGACCGGCAGGCGATCCGCGCCGCACTGATCACGGCGAACCGCAGTACGCGCGACCAGCCGCCGCGCTCCGTCTCTGCGACGCACCAGGTCTCGATCAGCAACGGGCACGGCTTCCCGGTCTACGCGCTTCGGCCCGACGGCGCCGAGGCCCCCCGGCGGACCGTCTTCTACCTGCATGGGGGCGGCTACGTGCATCCCGCCGACGCACGCCACTGGATCTTCGCGACCCGTCTCGCCGACGCGTTGGGCGCCGGCACCGTCCTGCCCGCCTACCCACTGGCTCCCGAGTTCACGGTGGAGGACTCCTTCGCGCAGATGCTCGCGCTCTTCGGCGAGGTGGCCGCCAGGTCTCCGGACGGTGTGGTGCTGGCGGGGGACTCTGCCGGAGGGGGCTACGCCCTGGCCCTGGCGCAGGCGCTGCGCGACCAGGGCGGCCCGGTCCCGGAGCGGCTGGTGCTGATCGCGCCCTGGGTGGACCTCACCGGATCGGCGCCGGGGACCGATCAGGCGGCGCAGCGCGACCCGTGGCTCTCCCTGCCGCACCTGCCCGTCTATGCCTCCTTCTGGGCAGGCACCGACGACCCTGAGCGGCTCGCGGACCCTCGGATCAGCCCCGGGCTCGGCGACCTCGGCGGACTGCCGCCGGCGCTGATGCTCTGTGGCACCCGCGACGTGCTGCACCCGGGGTGTGAGGCGCTCTTCGACCGCGCCCAGGAGACGGACTGGTCCCTGGACTACGCCGTGGCCCCCGGACTGCTGCACGTGTATCCGCTGCTGCCGATTCCCGAGGCACGAGTGGCCCTGGAGCAGATCGTGGAGTTCTGCACGCTCCTCTAGGCGCGGGTCTCCGAGGAGCCGATCTGCTGGTCCAGCGCGGCCCTTCGTGGTCCATACCAAGACCTGTCCGCGTCCGTAGCGAATCCGCCGCCGGGCGATACTCCAGCATGGACGCCACCGACGTGGCCGTGATCGGCGCAGGAGTCGCCGGTCTCACCTGCGCCCGGGCGCTGCAGGAGTCGGGCGTGCTGGTCCGCGTCCTCGAGCGCTCGGCTCGCGTCGGCGGTCGGGTGGGCACCGATCTGGTCGAAGGGTTCCGCTGCGACCGGGGATTCCAGTGGCTGGACGTCGCGGATGCGGACATCCGGGCGTCCGTGGACGTGGCGGCGCTGAACCCCCGGCCGATCGAGCGCGGGATGGTGCTGGCGCACCCCGACGGGTATCGCGTCCTCCACGGGTCGCAGGCGGCCCTGATCGCGGCCCTCCGTTCGGGGGTGGGCGAGCCCCAGGACATCGCCCGACTGGTCCGCTGGTCCGACCCGCTCCGCAGAGGCGAGGAGCGACTGCTCGGCGGGATGGACATGACCCTTGACGAGTCGCTGGAGAAGCACGGGATCTCCGGACGGATCCGCGAGGAGATCCTGCGGCCGTTCTTCCGGCTGGTCTTCGCCGACGAGGACCTGCACACCTCCTACCAGTACGCGATGCTCAGCATGCGCAAGCTGATGGCCTGTCTGCCTGCCCTTCCGGCGCTCGGCATGCAGGCGCTGCCGAACCAGCTCGCTCTCGGCCTCGACCACCCGGTGGAGCACGGCGCGGACGTGATCGGGGTCGCGCGGCTCGGGAACGAGGGAGTGGAGATCCACACGAGCGGTGAGCCGCTCCGGTCCCGCACCTGCGTGGTCGCCACCGACCCGGTCACCGCCTCCTCGCTGCTCGGCCTGGGCACTCCGGCGATGCGCGGAGTGGCCACCTGGTGGTTCGCAGCGGACCTGGCGCCCACGTCGATGAAGATGCCCTTCGTCAATCCCGTGGGCCCCTCCGCCGGACCGCTGGCGCATGCGGTGGTCGTGACCAACATCGCGCCCCGCTACGCACCGATGGGACGTCACCTGGTGGCCGCCTGCTCGGTGGCCGCACCCGGAGCCGTCGCCGGCGTCGAGACCGAGGCCGAGGTCCGGGCCCAGCTGGGGCGGCTGTTCCACACCGAGGCCGAGTCGTGGGGACTGCTCACCCGGCACGTCGAGCCCGCAGCCTGGCCGGTCACCCGCCCGCCCCTCATCCTGCGTCGGGAGGTCGATCTCGGTGACGGTCTCTTCGTCGCCGGCGACCACCGGGAGACTCCGAGCATCGCGGGGGCGATGCGGGCAGGTCGTCGCGCCGCGTTGGCGGTGCTCGAGGAGCTCGGCCTGCCGGCGAGGCCCTAGCTAGAAGGAAGGGTCGGTGGGTGCCACGAGCCGGAGCGCCCGCTCCGCCGCGGGCCGGGCCACGTCGACGTCCTCGGGAACCAGGCCGATCCGGGTACGCCGGTCGAGCAGGTCCTCGGTCGTCCGGGCACCCTCGTGGGTGATCGCGAAGACGAGCTCGGCCAGCGTCGCGGGGAGGTGCGCAGCGATCGGGGCCAGCAGCTCCTCCTCGGGGAGGCCGGTGGTCGCCGCGGCGGCCGCGAGCACCCCGGCCGCCTCGGTCCCGAAGCGGCGGACCAGCCGGTCGGGGGCCTGGAGCGCCGCGAGGTCGTCGCGTGAAGCCGCGCCGACCAGGGGCAGTGTCCTGGTCCGGCAGGGCCCGGACTCGAGCTGCGTCAGACCCACCGCCCGGTCGACCGCGTCCTGGGCCATCCGGCGGTAGGTCGTCAGCTTGCCGCCGACCACCGTGACCACTCCGTTGCTCGAGACGAGGACGGCGTGCTTGCGCGAGAGGTCGGCGGTCGAGGTCCCGGTGTCCAGCAGCGGTCGCAGGCCCGCGTAGGCGCCTACCACCTGGTCGCGGCGTACGTCGACCTGGAGGGTGCTGTTGAGGACCCGCAGGAGGAAGTCGATGTCCTCCTCGGGGACCTCGGGGACCTCGGGGATCGCCCCACCGACCTCCTGGTCGGTGAGGCCGACGTAGAAGGTCTGGTCGGGTTGCGGGAGCGCGAAGACGAAGCGGTTGCTGGCGCCGGGCACGGGGGCCATCAGGGCGCAGCGGACCCCGGGAAGGGTGTCCTTGCGCAGGACGACGTGGGTGCCGCGACTGGGGCGCAGCCGGATCTCGGGGACCAGCTCCCCGGCCCAGACACCGGCGGCGTTGATCACCGTGCGGGCGCGAATGCCGCGCGTCGCGCCCGTCCGGGTGTCGGTGAGCACGGCACCGTCACCCCGCGGCTCGCTCACGCGAACCCGCGTGTGCACCGAGGCGCCGTGCGCGGCCGCCGTCCTGGCCACAGCGAGGACCAGCCGGACGTCGTCCTCGAGCTGGCCGTCCCACGACAGGAGCGCCCCCCGCAGTCCCGCGCGACGTACGACCGGGGCCAGCGTCAAGGTCTCGGTGCGACCGATCCGGCGAGGCCGGGGGAGGGTCTCGCGGCGGGTGCCGGCGGCCAGCCTGAGCAGGTCCCCGGCACGTACGCCGCTGCGCGCGAGCGCGGCCTGGGTCCGGCCGATCTCGGGGGTGAGCGGGATCAGCATCGGCAGGGCGTGCACCAGGTGCGGAGCGGTGGTCTGCATCAGGATCCCGCGTTCGACGGCGCTCTCGTGGGCCACGTCGAGCTGGCCCTTGGCGAGGTAGCGCAGTCCGCCGTGCACGAGCTTGGAGCTCCACCGGCTCGTCCCGAACGCGACGTCGTGGGCGTCGACCGCCACCACGTCGAGGCCGCGGCTGGCGGCGTCGAGGGCGACACCGGCACCGGTGATGCCCAGGCCGATGACGAGCACGTCGGTGGACTCGGGGAGATCGTCGAGCCCCACCTGGATCCGTCCGCGGGGATCCTCGGCCCTCAGGTGAGCGCTCATGGCCTCAGGAACCGCTCGACGAGTCCCGCGAAGCTCGGCGTCGAAGGCGGTGACGTCGAGGTCACGCGAGGAGGCCGGCCCCTCGGTCATGGTGTGCACCGACAGCGCGAAGCCGTGGCACGCGAGCAGCAGCGACCGGGCCAGCAGCGTCGGATCGCCCGCGCGGACCGAGCCGGCGGCCTGCCCGGCTCGGATCAGGTCGGCCAGCGCGGTGGCGAGCAGCTCCTGGCTGCGGCCGCGCCGGTCGAGCAGGTAGGGCAGCAGCACCTCGGGGTCCACGTCGATGATGCGGCGCAGCAGCTCGTTGGCCCGCAGCCCTCCCACGGTGGCGACCACGCCCTGGCTGATCCGCAGCAGTGGGTCCGCACTCGCGGGAGCGGCCAGCGCCGCTCCCATGACCTGGCCCCACTCCCGGGTCATCAGGTCGGCCAGCAGGGACGAGGTGTCCGGCCAGCGGCGGTAGAGCGTCATCCGGCTCACGCCGGCACGGCGAGCGATGTCGGTCAGCGTCGTCCGGCTCCACCCCACGGCCAGGATCGCGCTCCGGGCGGCGTCGAGGTAGCTCGCGTCCGCGTCGGCGAGCGCCGAGGGCGCGGGTGAGGGCGCCGGGCCCGAGGGTTTGTGACGACTAGACGTCATGTGTCACACTGTAACAGATGAGTACTCTGCGCAGCACCGAGATGCACTGGTCCCGCTGGGGCGACCCGGCCCAGGCCGGCCCCCTGTCCGAGAGCGCCTTCGACCTGGTGGACGCGTTCCTCGGGACCTCGCCGTCACCAGCGGTCAGCCCTGAGCAGGTCCGGCTCTCGGCAGCTCTCGACGAGCGGCTGCTCATCGAGCTCGCGGGCATCGTCGGTGCCGAGCACGTCCTCACCGACCACGAGACCAGGCTGCACCGCACGCGAGGCAAGTCCACCCCCGACCTGCTCCGGCTGCGCGGCGGCGACGGCTCGGACTCCCCCGACGCGGTGGTGCGACCCACGACCCACGAGGAGGTGGCCGCACTGATCGCGTGGGCGGTCGACCGGCACGTGGCGTTGGTCCCCTTCGGTGGCGGCACCTCGGTGGTCGGCGGGCTGGTGGCGCGGCGTACCGGGTTCGCCGGCGTCGTCTGCATGGACCTGATCCGCTTCGACCGGCTGCTGGACGTCGACCTCGACTCGATGACCGCGACGCTCGAGCCGGGGCTCCGCGGGCCGATGGCCGAGGCGCTGCTGGCCGAGCACGGGCTGACACTGGGCCACTTCCCGCAGTCCTTCGAGTACGCCACCGTCGGCGGCTTCGCCGTGACCAGGTCCTCGGGGCAGTCCTCCGCAGGCTACGGCCGCTTCGACGCGCTCGTCGTGGGTCTCCGCGTGGCCACGACCCAGGGCGAGCTGGTCCTCGGGAGCTCCCCGGCCAACGCCGCGGGACCCGACCTCCGCGAGGTCGTGATGGGCTCCGAGGGCGCCTTCGGAGTGGTCACGGCCGTCACCGTGCGGGTGCGCAGGATCCCCGAGGTCAAGGTCTACGAGACCTGGCGCTGGGAGTCCTTCGCCGACGGAACGGCCGCGATGCGCACGCTGGCCCAGGCCGGCGTACTGCCCACCGTGCTGCGCCTCTCCGACGAGAACGAGACCGCGATCAACCTCGCCAAGCCCGCAGAGGTCGGCGGCGACACCGCGGGCGGGTGCCTGATGGTCACCGGCTACGAGGGCACCGCGGCTGCGGTCGAGGCCCGGCGCGGGGCCTGCGCTGCCCTGCTGACCGGACTGGGCGGCGCGCCGCTCGGCGAGGACAGCGGCTGGCCGTCCGGACGCTTCCACGGTCCCTACCTGCGGGACTCGCTCCTCGACGTGGGCGTCCTGGTCGAGACCCTCGAGACGGTCACCTTCTGGTCGCGGCTGCACCAGGTCTACGACGGCGTGAAGATCGCGCTGACCGACATCCTCGGCGAGGGCACCCTGGTGCTCTGCCACATCTCGCACGTCTACGAGACCGGGGCATCGCTGTACTTCACGGTCGCGACCAAGCAGGGCGAGGACCCGATCGCGCAGTGGTGGGCCGCCAAGGCCGCAGCCTCGGACGCGATGATCGACCACGGCGCCTCGATCACCCACCACCACGCGGTCGGCCAGGACCACAAGCCGTGGCTGGCTCGCGAGATCGGACCGGTCGGCGTGCAGGTCCTGCGGGCGCTCAAGGCCGAGCTCGACCCGACCGGCGTGCTCAACCCAGGAGTGCTGATCCCCTAACGCCGACCCGTCTCATCTGAAACCCCAGCACCCGCCGACCCGTCGCATCTGAAAGTGTGGGCGGTTCGACGCCGCCTCTCCCGAGGATCGGCGCAGCTCTCGCCCCCCTCGGCCTGGCGCGCACTACCCGCCAAGACCGTCGCGGAAGCTCCACACGACCAGCGAGGCGTCCTCCTCGGCCGTGAGCCGGCGACCACCCTCCTCGACCAGCCGGGCCGCGTCCCCGGGGTGCAGCACCCGCTCGCCCAGCTGCACCCGGCCGCGCACGACGAAGACGTGCAGGTGCCGTGCGTCGGGCAGGTCGAGTCCGTCATCGGCACCGAGGTCGGCGGCGTCCATGGCGGCATCGCGCCGACCGAGGGGTACGACGCCCCGGCCGTCGCCGTCGGCCACCCGGGTCCAGCCGGACCCGATCGGAGCGACGGCGCGCACGTAGTCCGGCCGGGTGCCGGCCTCGTCGGGTCGCACCCACGCCTGCAGGAACCGGGTCGGCGTCGGACCGTCGTTGAGCTCGGTGTGCACCACCCCGCTTCCGGCGGAGAGCCGCTGCACCTCACCGGGTCCGAGCACACCCGAACCCACGCTCGAGCGGTGCCGGAGGGCACCCTCGAGCACCCAGGTGACGATCTCGAGGTCGGCGTGCGGGTGCTCGGCGTACCCCGTGCCGCTGGGGAGGTGCTCGTCGTTGTGGGCCACCAGGGCGGCGAAGCCCACGTTGGCGGGGTCGTAGTGGGAGCCGAACGAGAAGGAGTGCCAGGTGCTCCGCCCGGCATCGCGGGTGCTGAACCTCTCGCCGGCCAGCCGGTACTCGATCACGTCGTCATCGTCGCAGAGCGGCTCGTGGTCTCAGGCTGCCGAGGTGCCGAAGGGGAAGACCTCGAGCACCGTCGTGGCCGCGCCGGTGCCGCGCAGCAGCTGGGCCTCCCGGGCGTGGACCTCGAGCGGGGTGTCCACGGAGTCGATCGCCTCCTCGGTCAGGGTCAGGTGGGGGATCGCGGCGTGCAGGCCGGTCGAGGGGACGCTGAGCTCGGGGAACGCGTGCCGCAGGTCGTGCATCAGCCGTCGCAGCACCGTCACCGGATGCGGTGGCAGATAGGCCGTCCCGCCCGGGAACCACGCCGGGTCGCCCAGCTCGTAGCGAAACGGCAGCACCTGCCCGAACAGCTCGCGCAGCTCGGCGATCACCCCCTGGTCGATGTCAGCGACGTCGAGGAACGGATCCAGCAGGGTGATCCGCGCATCCGGCACCATGTCGGCCAGCTCCCGCACGGGGAGCACCAGCCGGGTCGCCAGCCGGGTCGTGGATGGGGTCACCCCGCCACGCTAGACGGCCTCTACCCTCGGCGCATGGGCTCCGGACACCAGCACAGCCACGGGCGGCCCCCCGGTCAGGACCACGGGGAGGCCCGGTCGCTCGACCGGTCCCGCCTGCGACTGGTCCTGCTGGTCACCCTCACGGTCGCCTTCGTGGAGCTGGTCGGCGCGCTCCTGTCCGGCTCGCTGGCCCTGCTCGCCGATGCCGGACACATGTTCACCGACAGTGCGGCCGTGGTGCTCGCGCTGTCCGCGTCGTACGTCGCGACGCTGCCCGCCTCGCCGCGTCGCACGTTCGGCTACCACCGCGCCGAGATCCTCGCCGCGCTGATCAACGCCGTCGTGCTCTTCGGGGTCTGCGGCTACCTGGCCTACGCGGGGGTGGGCCGGCTGCTCGACCCGGTCGAGGTCGACGCGCCGCAGATGCTGGTCTTCGCCGCCGTCGGCCTGACGGCCAACGTGGTCTCGATCGCCCTGCTGGCGTCGCGACGTTCCCAGTCGCTGAACATGCGCGGCGCCTTCTTGGAGGTGCTCAGTGACACGCTGGGCTCCGCCGCCGCGATCGGAGCCGGACTGGTGGTGCTCACGACCGGGTTCACCCAGGCCGACTCCATCGCCTCGCTCGCGATCGCAGCGCTGATCCTGCCCCGCGCGTGGTCCCTGCTCCGGGACAGCGTGGCGGTGCTGCTGGAGGCGGCGCCTCCCGGTGTGGACATGGACGACGTACGGGTCCACCTCTCCAGGGCGGAGGGCGTCCGCGACGTGCACGACCTGCACGCCTGGCTGATCACGAGCGGGATGCCCGCGCTCTCCGCCCACGTCACCGTGAGCGACGAGGCGCTGGCGGAGCGGGGTGTCGGTGAGATCCTGGACGAGCTGAGCGAGTGCGTCGCGAGCCACTTCGGCATCGACCATGCCACCTTCCAGGTCGAGCCGGAGAGCCATCGCGCGCACGAGCCGGGCGAAGCCCACCAGTAGCGCGCGGTTCTTGGGGAGCCGCCTGCGGGATGCTCCGAGGCCGGCGCGCGCGGCACGAGCCAGGCACTTTCGGGCTCAGGTCGCCTCAACAGCCCCTACCATGGCGAGCCACCACTGGTTCATACCGGTGCACAACCGGTGGGATCAGACACCTCCACTCGAGGCCCCTGCCCCGTATGGTGGAGCGACCGACAGGCAGCGAGGGGAACTTGTGGAGTCCAGCAACTGGTTCGTCTACGTCCGCGACAATTTCGAGTTCATCCTCGAGGGGACCATCGCGCACGCTCGCATCGTCTTGATCGTGGTCGCACTGGCCACGGTCTTCTCGCTCCTCCTCGGGGTCTTCGTGAGCCGACGCCCGGTCGCCCGAGCGATCGCCCTCTCCGTGGCCGGGATCCTGTTGACCATCCCGTCCCTGGCCCTGTTCGCGCTGTTCATCCCGCTGGTCGGCATCGGCAACAAGCCGGCCATGATCGCGCTCTTCCTCTACGCCATCCTGCCGATCCTGCGCAACACCGTCACCGGGCTGGACTCGGTCAGCCCGGCCGTCGTGGAGTCGGCGAAGGGGATGGGGCTGAACGCTCGCCAGCAGCTGGTCCAGGTGCGGCTACCCCTGGCATGGCCGGTGATCATGGCCGGCGTCCGCATCTCCAGCCTGCTGGTGGTCGGCATCGCGGCCATCGCCGTGCTGGTCGGCGGGGACGGCCTCGGCAGCTTCATCCAGGCCGGACTGACCCGACGCGGACTGCCAAACGCAGCGAACTCCGTCTTCGTGGGGGTGGTCTTCACCGTGCTCCTGGGCCTGCTGCTCGACATGGTCTTCGCGACCGTCCAGCGCTTCACGACCTCGCGCGGCCTGCGCATCTGATCACCGTCAACACGCATCTGATCACTGGAAACGAAGGGCACACATGAGCACCGAGGCCAAGATCCACCTCGACCGGGTGAGCAAGAGCTATCCGGGGACGAAGGTGCCCGCAGTCGAGGAACTGACGCTGGACGTCTACGACGGCGAGATCCTCGTGCTGGTCGGCCCGTCCGGATGCGGCAAGAGCACCACGCTCCGGCTGATCAACCGGATGATCGAGCCCACCGGTGGCCGGATCCTGCTCGACGGCGAGGACGTCACCGACGGCAACCCGGACAAGCTGCGGCGACGGATCGGCTACGTGATCCAGCAGATCGGGTTGTTCCCGCACCAGACCATCGCCCAGAACATCGCCACACTGCCGAAGATGCTGGGGTGGGAGAAGGACCGGATCGCCGCTCGCGTGGACGAGCTGATGACCACGGTGGGGCTGGACCCCGATCAGTACCGCGACCGCTATCCCAAGGAGCTCTCCGGTGGGCAGGCGCAGCGGGTGGGTGTGGCCCGAGCGCTGGGAGCCGACCCCGACATCATGTTGATGGACGAGCCCTTCGGCGCGATCGACCCGATCACGCGGGACCGGCTGCAGAACGAGTTCCTCCGGCTCCAGGGTCAGCTGCGCAAGAGCATCGTCTTCGTCACCCACGACATCGACGAGGCGATCAAGATGGGCGACCGGATCGCGATCCTCGGGGAGCGCAGCAAGATCCGGCAGATCGACACCCCCGAACGCATCCTCGCCTACCCCGTCGACGACTTCGTCAACGACTTCATCGGCAACGGATCGACCATCAAGGGCCTTAACTTCCTCAAGGTCAGTTCGCTCACGCTGACCGACTATCCCCGGATGACGACCGCCGAGGCTCCGCAGAAGGGCGTCGCCCGCTTGCATGAGAGCGGCTCGGACTGGCTGGTGCTGGTCGATGAGGAGCACCGACCCCTCCGCTGGCTCCAGGAGGCAGACCTGGTCGGCGCGGACGTCGACAGGAACGAGGGCGGCGAGGCGCTGGGCGAGTTCCTGCACTCCGACAACACCCTGTTCCAAGCCCTGGAGCTGATGGTGCAGAGCGCGGCCGGGGCTTCGATCGTGGTCAACGACGACGGTGTCTTCCAAGGGGTGGTGCAGATGACGCATCTCGCCAAGGCGGTCCGCCGCGCACAGATGGAGGCACGGCTGCACTACGAGGAGCTGGAGGCGACGCACACATGAGCGACGTCACCTACGGCCCGGCCATGCAGCGGGTCGATCCGGCTGGGGGCGCCGCGACGCCACCCGGGGCCCACAGTCCCGCGAAGCGCCAGTCCGGCTGGAGAGCAAGGGTGCTGGACAATCTCGGGCTCTGGGTGTCACCGATTGCGATCGCGATCCTGGGCGGGCTCCTCTATCTCTACGTGCGCAGCCTGGATCTTGCGAACGCCAGGATCCAGCTGCGCTCGCCGCTGCAGTGGGACACCAAGCTGCGGCCTCAGCTGACCCAGCACCTCGAGATCGCCTTCTGGTCCACCCTGATCGTGATCCTGGTGGCTGTCCCCTTGGGGATCCTGCTCACGAGGCCGGCGCTACGACGATTCAGCGGGGGCATCCTGGCGCTCGCCAACTCCGGCCAGGCGCTCCCGGCGTACGGCCTGCTGGTGATCTTCCTCGGGTTCATGGGGCAGGGTCAGTGGACCGTGATCTGGGCGCTGGCGCTGTTCGCGCTGCTCCCCGTGCTGCGCAACACGATGGTCGGCCTCGACGGGGTCGACCGGGCGGTCATCGAAGCGGGCCGCGGCATGGGCATGACGAGGCTCGGTGTGCTGGCCCGGATCGAAATGCCACTGGCGGTGCCGGTGATCATTGCGGGTGTGCGGATCGCGATCATCATCAACATCGGCATGGCCACCCTGGCGTTCCTGATCGGCGGCGGCGGCCTCGGCATCACCATCAACGCCGGTCTCAAGCTGCAGCAGGACCCGGTGCTGCTCGTGGGCGGCTGGCTGGTCGCGCTGGTCGCGCTCACCTTCGACTGGCTCGGTGCGGTGGCGGAGAAGAACCTGCACCCCCGCGGTCTCTGAGCCACACCCAGGTCAACGAACCACCGTCAGCAACGACGATGCCGCCAGGTCGACACCCTGGCCGCATCGCGGTAGGTGGAGACCCCGGTGGTCGAGCTCCGTCGGGACCCCGGCGGTGGGGGTGGTCTCGACTGTTCGCTCGCTGCGCTCGCTGCTCGACCCAAGGGTCTCGACTGTCCGCTCGCTGCTCGACCCAAGGGTCTCGACTGTTCGCGCTGCGCTCGCTGCTCGACCCAAGGGTCTCGACTGTCCGCTCGCTGCGCTCGCTGCTCGACCAGGGTCTCGCTCGCTGCGCTCGCTGCTCGACCATCGGTGGTCGAGCTCAGTCGAGACCTCGGCGGTGGGGTGGGGTCTTGAGGCTCGGCCGCAGGCCCCTAGGACCTGCCGGAATTCAACGACGCCGTCAGGTCATTGACCTGACGGCGTCGCTGGTTGTGGAGCGGTGGGGTCAGAGGACCCCGATCTCGTTGAGGTAGTCCTCGGCCACCTTCTTCGCGGGCTGGCCCTCGATGTCGACCTTGGCGTTCAGCTCGGCCATCTTCTCGTTGTCGATGTCGGCCAGGATCGAGTCCGCGATCTCGTCGTAGACCTCGGCGTTCGCCTCGTACACCTCGTTGCGCATGGTGAAGGAGACGTTGTAGAGGATCATCGCGCCCGGGTCCTCCACCAGCTCCAGGTTGAGGGAGGTGAGCCGGCCGTCGGTGGTGAAGACCTCGCCGAAGTCGCACTTGCCGTCAGCGGTCTCGGTGTAGATCAGCCCCGTGTCGAGGATCTTGGTCTGGCTGCCCGGGATCTTGTAGCCCGTGGCGTCCTCCCACAGCACGAGGCCGTCGGGACGCTCGGGGAACTCGGTCTCCATGCAGACCGAGGCGTCCGGGTTGGCCTTGAGGTACTCGGCCATCGAGTCGAAGTCGAAGCCACCCTCCTCCTTGGCCAGGTCACCGTTGGCCGCGAAACCATAGGTGTCGTTGAACGTGGACAGCCCCACCCACTTGATCTTGTTGTCCTTCAGGTCCTGCTCGGCCGTGACGTCGTAGAGCTCCTGGGGTTCGTCGCTGGGATCCTCGTTGCCGAGGTGAACGGTCCAGCCGGTGCCGTTGTACTCGGGGTAGACGTCGACGTCACCGCTCAGGAGTGCCTCGCGGTTGACGTTGGTGCCACCGAGGTTGACCTTGTTGTCGACGCTGGCGCCTTCCTTCTCCAGCGCCAGCGCGTACATCTCAGCCAGCAGGATGTTCTCGGTGAAGTCCTTGGAGGCCACGGTCAAGGAGACGCCGTCCAGCGCGTCGCCGCCGCCACCGCTGCCGCCGCCGCCACCTCCGTCGTCGCTTCCGCAGCCGGCGGTCAGTAGGGCCAGGGCAGCGATCACCGATGTGGCGATTACGGGCCTCTTGCGATTTCGCATCAGCTCATCCTTCTGTTGAGGGCAAGTGCCGGTCCCCGGTCGATGCCTGACGCACGAGAGATCCACCCAGGTGTTCGATGGAAGGGGCCGGGTTGGTGCAGGTGCGTCGAGCATAGAGCGAGCGCGGCTCGATCCGCCTTGATTGCAAGGTGCCAAGAGCGCAACAATTTGGTTTCGACCGGTCCTCGGACAGCCGATCTGAGTAGCAACGCTCATGTGCGTGGGCCACCGGGTGCGTCACCATCGGAGCATGGACACCAACGCCGCAACCCTCGTCGTCGACTCCCTGGTGGAGGCCGAGCTGCTCGACTCCTCGGCCCGCGTCCGCGCGGTCGCGATCGTGAGCCGCTCCCTCGCGGACACCGCCGGGCCCACGTCCGCTCCTGCTTCCGGGCCTGCTACTGGGCTTGCTACTGGGCCCGCTTCTGGGCCCGCTGCTGGCCCTGCGCCCGAACGGGACGTCTCCGGTTCCCCCACGCGCGGGCTGTCCACGCTGGTCGAGGTGGTCGCCTACCTCGGCGGCGCGCTCGTGCTCGCGGCGGGGGTGCTGTTCCTTGTCCAGGAGTGGGCGAACCTCGGCATCGGCACCAGGGTCATCTTGCTCGCCGTGGTGGCGCTGGTGCTGGGCGCGGCGGGAGTGCTGACCGACCGTCTCTCGAGCAGCGTCGAGGGGGACCGGCGGCGTGACCTGCGGCGGCGGCTGGCCGGCTCGCTGCTCACCGGCGCAGCCCTCGCGGTGGCCTTCCTGGTCGGCTACGTCCTCGACGAGATCCTGGACCCACGCTGGGACGAGGCGTACTGGCCGTCGATCGTGGGCGCGGCCGTGGGTGTCCTCGTCGCCGCGGCCGGCTACCGACTGGCCTCCAGCGAGGTCGGGGTGGTCGGGATGCTCGCGGGCATCCTCACCGCCGTAGGGGGGCTCGTCGACGAGCTGGATCTCGTGGGAAGCAGCGGTGACGCCCACGGGGTGGCCCTCGTTGTCGTCGGGGTGCTGTGGCTGCTGGCGACCGAGGCGCGCTGGTTCTCGCAGGTCACCCTCGCCCGCGTCCTCGGCGTCGCGGTGACGCTCCTCGGTGCGCAGATCCCGGCTCTGGACGGTACCCACGCCTGGCTCGGCTATGCCCTCACGGGGCTGGTCGCCGCGCTGGGAATCGCGGTCTACCTCGCTCGCGCGGCCTGGCCCTATCTGGCGGTGGCCGTCGTCGCGGTGACGGTGGTGGTGCCGGAGGCGGTCTCGGACTGGACCGACGGCTCCCTGGGGGCGACCGGCGGAGTGCTCGTCGCCGGGGTCACCCTGCTGGCGGCCTCGTTCGCGGGCTACCGCCTGCATGCCGGTGCCACCGAGCACGCCGAGCCCTCGGTATCGGTCTAGCCGGCTCGGGGCCGGTTTCCCGCGCTCGGACGTACAGTCGTCGAGTGATCCGGGAGATGGCCGTCGGTGCGGTGTCGGCGCTCGTCGCCGTCCTGCTGGTGGCCCCGCCGGCCACCGCCGGCGTCACAGTGACGCCCGACGTCGGCAACCTCCGAGCAGGGGCCCGGCCCCAGCTTCCGTACGTGAACTGGTCGACCCAGCGGATCGTCGACGGCAGCCGACGGATCAGCATCTCGGGGATCAAGGCCCGGGTGATCACCCTGCACAAGGTCGACGGCGGCTACCTGCTCGGGCGAGAGCTCGCGACCGGGAACGACCTGGTCTTCGTGCGCACCGATGGAGCCCGCCGGGTGCTGGTCCGGAACTGGATGCCCCCGCGGAGGTGGCAGCTCTACCCAGGGCTCGCGGTGAGCCGTGACGGTGACCGGGTGGTGGTCAACACCGCCACCTTCGAGGCCCGTACCCCGACCTACGTCGACACCCGGGTGCTCAACTTGCCCAGCGGCACGCTGGTGCGCCGGCGCGACTTCGGTGTGGACCGGCCCGGGCTGCTCGGCTTCGGTGTCGATCGCGTGCTGCTCTCCAGCAACCCCGACACCCAGTGGTGGACGCCGGCCAGCGACGCGCTGACCCTGCTCAGGGCGTTCGCGGGTGGTCAGTCCGCCGACCTGTCGGCCTGGCAGTGGGCGGTTCGGCCTGACGTCGGGGTCTACTCCGTCCAGGGGATCCCGCCGGACACCGAGCCGGACTGGCCGGTCAGCGAGGAGGACTGGATCATCGGCCCCTGGTCGCCGGACGACGCCATGGTGGCGGCCAACAACGAGGTCGTCGATGGCACCGACGAGGCCTCCGCCTACATGGTTCTGCGCGCCTCCGACGGCGCCGACCTGCTCACTGTCCTGGGCGCCCAGCACCCACAGATCACCTGGGAGACGAACTCCTCGCTGCTGCTGCGCACCCGCAACGACACCGGCGCCTACCAGCTGATCAGGTGCACCCTGGCCGGGTCGTGTGAGCGGGTCGGTCCCTCGACCACCTCGCGGCACGGCGTGATCATCCCGGCCACCCGACGGAACAGCTGAGGCCGTCGCGAGCCGACCCGGCAGGTCCGGTGATCCGTACGGTCCGGGCCGGCCGAGCGCGTCAGCTTCCGGCGGCCAGGCGCATGCCCTGCTCGATGGCCCGCTTGGCGTCGAGCTCGGCCGCCACGTCGGCACCGCCGATCAGATGGGCGTTGCGGCCCGCAGCCACGAGGTCGTCGTAGAGCGACCGCACCGACTCCTGGCCGCTGCACAGGACCACGTCGTCGACCTCGAGGAGGCGGGGCTCGCCGTCCACGACCAGGTGCAGCCCGGCCTCGTCGATCCTCTCGTAGGTGGCGCCGCTGATCTGCTCCACGCCGGACTGCTTGAGCACCGCCCGGTGGGCCCAACCGGAGGTCTTGCCGAGGTCCTTGCCGATCATCGTGCTCTTGCGCTGCACGAGGAACACCTCGCGGGCCGGGGTGCGCGGCTTGCGTTCGGTGAGCCCGCCGACGAAGAGCGAGGGGTCGCCGACGCCCCAGTGCGAGAGCCACTCGTCGAGATCCTCCCCCTGACGCGCCGGGGTGTGGGTGAGCCAGACCGAGACGTCCACGCCGATCCCGCCGGCGCCGATCACCGCCACCCGCTTGCCCGGCACGGCGGAGCCGTTGAGCACCTCGGCGTAGGACAGGGCGCGCTCGACGCCGGGGATCTGAGGGATCCGCGGCTCGACCCCGGTGGCGACGACCACCTCGGCGAAGCCCTCGAGGGTCTCCACGCTCGCCTCCACGCCGCGCCGGACGGTGACCCCGAGGACCTCGAGCCGGCGCTGGAAGTAGCGCATCGTCTCCGCGAACTCCTCCTTGCCGGGGACCTGCATCGCCAGCCGGAACTGCCCACCCAGGTCGGCGTCCTTCTCGAACAGGGTGACGGCGTAGCCACGCTCGGCGAAGGAGGCGGCTGCGCTCAGGCCGGCCGGTCCGGCGCCGACCACGGCCACCGTCCGTCGCGGGGTGGCGGGCACCGTCGTCGGGAGCGGCAGCAGCACCAGCTCGGTCTCGCGGCACGCCCGCGGGTTCACCAGACAGCTGGCCCGCTTGTTCACGAAGGCGTGGTCCAGGCAGGCCTGGTTGCAGGCGATGCAGGTGTTGATCTCGTCGCCGCGGCCGGCCGCCGCCTTGTTCACGAAGTCCGGGTCGGCCAGCAGCGGCCTGGCCATCGAGACCAGGTCGGCGGAGCCCTCGGAGATCAGCCGGTCGGCCAGCTCGGGGGTGTTGATCCGGTTGGAGGCGCAGACCGGGATGGTCACCTCCGCCTTGAGTCGCTTGGTCGCCCACGTCCAGGCGCCCCGCGGCACCTGGGTGATGATCGTCGGGATCCGGGCCTCGTGCCAGCCGATCCCGGTGTTGAGCAGGGTCGCTCCGGCCTGCTCGACGAGCAGCGCCAGCTCGACCACCTCGTCCCAGGACTGACCGTCCTCGACGAGGTCGAGGAGCGAGATGCGGTAGATGATCGGGAAGCCGTCCCCGACCAGCTCGCGGGTGCGGCGCACGACCTCGACCGGGAAGCGCATCCGGCGGCTCGGCGTACCGCCCCAGGCGTCGTCGCGGTCGTTGGTGCGCGGGGCGAGGAACTGGTTGATCAGGTAGCCCTCGGACCCCATGATCTCCACGGCGTCGTACCCGGCGCGCTTGGCGAGCGCGGCGGACTCGGCGAAGGCGGAGGCAGTCCGGTCGACGGCCTTGGTCGACATCGCGCTGGGCCGGAACGGAGTGATCGGTGACTTGATGGCGCTCGCGGACTGGGAGAACGGGGTGTAGCCGTAGCGTCCGGCGTGCAGCACCTGGAGCGCGATCGCACCGCCCTCGTCGTGCACGGCAGCGGTGATCTCCTTGTGGCGCTCGGACTGGAGCCGGGTGGTGAGCTCGCTGGCGAAGGGCTTGAGCCAGCCGCGTTTGGTCGGCGCGTAGCCGCCGGTGACGATCAGCCCGACACCACCGCGGGCACGCGCGGCGAAGTACGCCGCGAGCCTGGGGATGTCGCGGGCGGTGTCCTCCAGGCCGGTGTGCATCGAGCCCATCACGGCGCGGTTGCGCAGGGTCAGGTCGCCGAGGGTGATCGGTTGGAGGAGGTGCGGGTACTCGTTCACGTGCGTGCCTTCCGATGGGCGTCGATGTACTCGGTGAGCCACTCGATCCAGAACAGCTCCTGCTTGATCCCGCCGCGGAGCACCAGCCAGGTGTCGAGCTGCTGGCCGGTGAGCAGGGCGGGGTGGGGGAACTGCTCGCGCTCGAGCTGCTCGAAGTGGGCGTGCCGGGTGTGGTGCTCGGCGCAGAGGTCCTCGAGCGCGCTGAGCACCTGCTCCCGGTCGCCGAAGGAGGCGCCGCGCATCTTCAGCGCGACCTCCGACCTGAGGGCCGCCGGCGTGGTGGCGGAGCCGATCCACTCCGCCAGCACCTGCCGCCCGGTGGCGGTGACGGTGTAGCAGCGCTCGGTGCTGCGAGCGCTGCCGGCGGCCGAGTGCAGCCAGCCGTCGGCCTCCATCCGGCGCAGGACCTTGTAGATCTGCTGGTGGGTGGCGCTCCAGAAGAAGCCGATCGACCGGTCGAAGCGGCGGGTCAGCTCGATCCCGGTTCCCGGTCGCTCGCTGAGCGAGACCAGGAGGGCGTGTTCCAGGGGCACGGGTTGATTCTGAGTCAGTTCGCCAGGATGTGCAACTAGTTGCACAAGCGCTGCGGTGGAGTCCAGATCCGGCGCGAGTGGACCAGCCCCCGGTCTGCGAACTAGACCAGAAAAGATCCTCCAATCCAGGCAGGCGTCCGCTCCGAAAGCACTGTGACCCGCCTCACATCGAGCAGGTCACAGCCTCCGGAGGTCTGAAACAGATGAGTGAAACGAACCGCAGGAAGTTCCTTGCCGTCACCGGCATGGGCGCAGTGGTGGGGACGGTCGGCCTTGCCGCAGGTCCTGCCTCTGCGGCAGTACGTCAGGCGGGTGCCGCGGCCGAGCCGGTCGTCGCCTACGTCGGCGACCACGGCTCCGACGAGGTGCACCTGATGGTGGGCGAGCGCGAGGTCATCGTGCACGACCGCGACCTGGTCACCCGGATCCTCAACGCGGCGGGAGGCAACTGAGATGTCCTCACACCGCGAAGCGCCCGAAATCGCCAAGGACCCGGTGGCCGACAGCACCGACGTCTACGCGTTCGTGAGCCCTGACAAGCCCGACACCGTCACGATCATCGCCAACTACATCCCTCTGCAACAGCCGAACGGCGGACCGAACTTCTACGAGTTCGGGGACGACGTCCGCTACGAGATCAACATCTCCCACGGGGGCAAGGCGAAGTCGGACGTCACGTACCGGTTCTACTTCAAGACCAAGATCCGCAACCCGAAGACCTTCCTCTACAACACCGGGCCGATCAGCAGCATCGGGGACGCGACCTGGAACCGGCCGCAGTACTACTCGGTCTACCGGGTCGAGGACGGCAGGTCCAAGCTGATCGCCCGGAACCTCAGCTGCCCGCCGGTGAACGTCGGACCGCGCAGCACGCCGGACTACCAGGCGCTCTCCGACCAGGCCGTGCACAAGGTGGGCAAGCGCACGTTCTTCGCCGGCCAGCGCGCGGACGCCTTCCACGTGGACCTCGGCAGCATCTTCGACCTCGGCGCGCTCCGGCCGTTCCAGAACCTGCACCTGCTCCCGATGGCAGCGATGGACGGCATCAACTCGGTGCAGTCCTACAACGTGCACAGCATCGCGATCCAGGTGCCGATCTCGGACCTGACCCGTGACCACTCGACTCCCACCGACGTGGACGACGCGCGCTCGGTGATCGGGGTCTGGTCGAACGCCGCCCGGCGCGCTGCTCGCATCTATGACCGGAAGTCCGGGACCTTCAAGGCCAGCGGCCCCTTCAAGCAGGTCTCCCGTCTGGGCAACCCGCTGGTCAACGAGGTGCTGATCCCGATGGCGGAGAAGGACGAGTGGAACGCGCACTCGCCGCGCTACGACCGGGTCTACGCGCAGTACGTGAACAAGCCGGAGCTGGCAGGCCTCCTGCCCGTGCTCTACCCGAACGTGTTCCCGAACCTCGAGGCCTACGACAAGCCGCGGGCGGACCTGAACGCGATCCTGCTGACCGGCATCCCCAAGGGCATCGTGCCCGGGTTCCAGAACTACACGGGCCCTGTCGAGTCGGACATGCTCCGGCTCAACGTCGCCATCGATCCCAGGGGCTCCTACAGCCGGAGCGACCTCGGGGTGGTGGGTGGAGACCTGGCCGGCTACCCGAACGGTCGCCGGATCAACGACGACGTGGTCACGATCGAGCTGCGGGCGATCGCCGGCGTCACGATCCCGCTGGTCGACCCGGACTACACCCCGGACGGCGCCGCCAGCGCCATCGAGGACGGGACGGAGAACACCAACGCCGAGCCGACGAACTCGTTCCCCTACCTCGCTCTTCCCGGGAGCGGGTACGAGACGAAGCCGGGCACCACGAAGTCCAAGACGCCGCCGGCACCATGACCGCGAGCGCGCACGCTGAGAACCCGTTCGCGGGTCAGGGCTCGGTCCTGCTGGACATCGGGGGCGACGTCGGAGCGCTGGTGGTCACGATGCCCAGCAGCATGGTGGACGTCGAGGTCGAGATCCGGCCCGTCTCCACCGAGGGCTCGCCGCAGCACGCGGAGGATGGGCACCACCATCACCCGCACGGTGAGCACGGACACCATCACCATCCGCACGTAGCGGTGGTGGAACGGCCGGTGGGGGACGCGGTCGTTCCCTCGTTGGTCTTTCCCGAGCTCGTGGAGGGCAGCTATGAGCTCTACGTCAAGGAGACCGACGACGTCCGGTTGACGGTGGATGTGACCGGTGGAGTGGTCACCGACGCCGTCTGGCCCGACTGACCGACCGCGTTCCACGGGGGGTGGGTCCTCCGGCGTTCTCTGAGGGGAGCGCCGGAGGACCCGTCTGTGTCGGGGGTGGCCAGGTGCCAGAATCGGCGCCATGACGCTGACACTGGGGCAGGGAACAGGACCACTTCGAGGCGTCAAGGTGGTCGAGCTCGCCGGGATCGGCCCCGGCCCCCACGCCTGCATGCTGCTCGCCGATCTCGGTGCCGACGTGATCCGGGTGGAGCGACCCGGCGGTCAGCCGATGACCGGCGGTCCCTACGACCTGCTCAACCGGGGGCGTCCCAGCGTCGCCCTGGACCTGAAGAGCGCAGCCGCGGTCGAGGTCGTCCTCGACCTGGTCGCGGAGGCCGACGTGCTGGTCGAGGGCATGCGGCCGGGCACCACCGAACGGCTCGGCCTCGGCCCCGAGGAGTGCCGGGCCCGCAACCCTCGGCTGGTGTACGCCCGGATGACCGGGTGGGGCCAGACCGGGCCGCTGGCCGGCGCGGCGGGCCACGACATGAACTACATCGCCCTCGCGGGCGCCCTGTTCGGGATGGGCCAGGACAAGTCCCGCCCCCACTTCCCGGCCAACCTGGTGGGCGACTTCGGTGGCGGCTCGACGTACCTGGTGATCGGGATCCTGGCCGCCCTGCTGGAGTCGAAGACCAGTGGTGCGGGCCAGGTCGTGGACGCGGCGATCATCGACGGCACGGCGAACCTGAACATGATGGCGGCGGGAATGCTCGCCGCGGGGCACCTGCGCGAGGAGCGTGGGGCGAACCTGCTCGACGGAGGCATGCCCTTCTACGACCTCTACGAGACCTCCGACGGACGGCACATGTCGGTGGGTCCGCTCGAGCCGCAGTTCTACGCGCTGTTCGTGACCCTGCTCGGGCTCCAGGAGGCTCCCGACCGCTACGACTTCGAGCAGACTCCCGAGCTGCGACGGCAGATCGCGACCGCCTTCGCCTCGCGGTCCCAGGCCGAGTGGACCGAGGTCTTCGAGGGCACCGACGCCTGTGTGGCCCCGATCCTGTCCATGGAGGAGGCGATGGACCACCCCCACCTGGCGGCCCGCGAGGTGTTCGTGGACCGGGAGGGGGTGCGGCAGCCGGCCCCCGCCCCGCGCTTCTCCCGGACCGAGGCCACTCTCTCGACGCCGCCGGCGGCCAGGCCGGGCAGCGACACGCGGGCGGCGCTCACCGCCTGGGGGATCGCCGACGTGGAGACCCTCATCGAGCGCGGCGTGGCCGTCCAGACCGGCGACTGATCGAGGCCTGTGGGCCGGACCGACGTGACGTCACCCACACCGGAGCGTCGTTGACGTTGACAGTTGTACTGTCAACAATGAGTGATCCCCTGCGCTGTGGGCCCCACGAGGCCGCGCGCGATCTGATGACGAGAGTTGGGAACAGCCAATGGCCACCGAAGCATTCGTGTACGACGCGGTCCGTACCCCCCGGGGCAAGGGGAAGAAGGAAGGCAGCCTGCACGAGGTCAAGCCGGTCGACCTCGTGGTCGGTCTCCTCGATGCGGTCAAGGAGCGCAACCCCTCCCTCGATGTGAACCTGGTCGATGACGTGGTGCTCGGGGTGGTCTCGCCCGTCGGTGACCAGGGTGGCGACATCGCCAAGACCGCCGCGCTCGCCGCCGGCTATCCCGACACGGTGGCCGGGGTGCAGCTGAACCGCTTCTGCGCCTCCGGCCTGGAGGCGGTCAACCAGGCGGCCTCCCGGGTCCGTGGCGGATTCGAGGACCTGATCATCGCCGGCGGCGTCGAGTCGATGAGCCGAGTGGCCATGGGCAGCGACGGCGGGTCGTGGGCGATGGATCCCGCCACCGCGTTCGCGACCTCGTTCGTGCCGCAGGGCATCGGCGCCGACCTGATCGCGACGATCGAGGGCTTCTCTCGCGAGGACGTCGACACCTTCGCCGTCGAGTCGAACCACCGTGCCGCCAAGGCCTGGGCCGACGGGCGGTTCACCGGGCAGGTGGTGCCGGTCAAGGACCGCAACGGGGTGACCGTGCTCGACCACGACGAGTTCATCAAGCCCGAGTCGACCGTCGAGGGACTGGCCAAGCTGCGGCCCTCGTTCGCGGCGATCGGCGACCAGGGTGGGTTCGACTCGGTGGCGCTGGAGAAGTACCACTGGATCGAGCGGATCGATCACGTCCACCACGCCGGCAACAGCTCCGGCATCGTCGACGGGTCCGCCCTGGTGCTCGTCGGCAACGAGCAGGTCGGTCACGACCTCGACCTCACTCCTCGGGCACGGATCGTCTCGGCCGCCGTCTCCGGCGCGGACCCGACGATCATGCTCACGGGTCCCGCTCCCGCAGCTCGCAAGGCGCTGGCCAAGGCGGGGCTCGAGGTCGAGGACATCGACCTGTTCGAGATCAACGAGGCGTTCGCCGCGGTCGCGCTGCGCTTCATGCGGGACATGGGCATCGACCACGAGATCACCAACGTCAACGGCGGCGCCATCGCGATGGGCCACCCGCTCGGTGCCACCGGCGCGATGATCCTCGGCACCCTGATCTCCGAGCTCGAGCGTCGCGACCTCAAGCGCGGGCTGGCCACGCTGTGCGTAGGCGGCGGCATGGGCATCGCCACGATCGTCGAGCTGGTCTGACCGAGGAACGAGGTCAGACCAGCTGATGGTGGTCGAGCAGCGATCGCGACCGAGCTTGCGAGGTCGCGGTGAGCGTGTCGAGACCCTGACCCACTTTCGAGGAGCAAGGCCAGCCACCGCGGTGGTCGAGCAGCGACCGCGACCGAGCCTGCGACGTCTCGATGAGCGTGCACCCCGACCGTGAAGCAAGGCCAGCCGGCGAACGAGCGCAGCGAGACCGGGCCACCCAAGAACCGACCGCACCCCCGACCTGAGGAAGAACATGACTGACTCTGCTGTGAAGTACGACCTGGGTGACGACGGGATCGTCGTGCTCACCTTCGACGAGCCCGGCTCGAGCGCCAACACCATGAACGAGCGCTACGTGGAGGCGATGCACAGCGCCGTCGAACGGCTCCACGCCGAGCGTGCGGGAATCGCGGGTGTCGTGCTGACCTCGGCGAAGAAGACCTTCTTCGCCGGCGGCGACCTCAAGTCGATGATCCAGGCCGGCCCCGGCGACGCGCAGGCGATCTTCGAGCTGAGCCAGCGGATCAAGTCCGACCTGCGCCGCCTCGAGACGCTCGGCAAGCCCGTCGTCGCCGCGATCAACGGCGCTGCCCTCGGCGGAGGCCTGGAGATCGCCCTGGCCTGCCACCACCGGATCGTGGTCGACGACGATCGGGTCGAGCTGGGCCTGCCCGAGGTCACCCTCGGGCTGCTGCCGGGCGGCGGTGGGGTGACCCGCACGGTGCGCATGCTCGGCATCCAGTCCGCGCTGATGGACGTGCTGCTCCAGGGGCCGCGGTTCAAGCCTGCGGCGGCCAAGGAGAAGGGCCTCGTGGATGCGCTCGTCGCCACCCGCGAGGAGCTCGTGCCGGCCGCCAAGCAGTGGATCCAGGACCACCAGGACGATCCCGCCGCAGTCGCGAAGCCGTGGGACCGCGAGGGCTACCGGATGCCTGGCGGAACCCCGTCCACCCCGAAGCTCGCGGCCTTCCTGCCTGCGTTCCCGGCGATGCTGCGCAAGCAGACCAAGGGCGCCGACTACCCCGCGGCCCGCGCCATCATGGCCACCGCGATCGAGGGCGCGCAGGTCGACTTCGACACCGCCAGCCGGATCGAGTCGCGCTACCTCGCCGAGCTGATCACCGGCTCGAACAGCAAGAACATGATCCAGGCGTTCTTCTTCGACCTCTCCGCGATCGCCGGCGGCTCGCTGCGCCCCGAGGGCGTCCCGAAGTACACCGCCACCAAGGTCGGTGTCCTCGGTGCGGGGATGATGGGGGCCGGCATCGCCTACTCCTGTGCCCGGGCAGGCATGGAGGTCGTGCTCAAGGACGTCGCGCAGGAGTCGGCCGACAAGGGCAAGGCGTACAGCGAGAAGCTCCTCGACAAGGCGGTCCAGCGCGGCCGGATGGACGAGGCGAAGAAGGCCGAGATCCTCGGCCGGATCACCGCGACGACCGAGGCCGACGACTTCAAGGGCTGCGACCTGGTGATCGAGGCGGTCTTCGAGGACCCCTCGCTCAAGGCGAAGGTGTTCGCCGAGATCCAGGACGTCGTCAACGCGGACGCACTGCTGTGCTCGAACACCTCGACGCTGCCGATCACCGAGCTGTCCCGCAACGTCGACCGGCCCGCCGACTTCATCGGACTGCACTTCTTCTCCCCGGTGGACAAGATGCCGCTGGTGGAGATCATCAAGGGGGCGCAGACCTCGGACGAGGCGGTGGCCAAGGCGCTCGACGTCGTGCAGCAGATCCGCAAGACCCCGATCGTGGTCAACGACAGCCGTGGGTTCTACACCAGTCGGGTGATCGGGACGATGGTCAACGAGGGGCTGGCGATGCTCGGTGAGGGCGTGCACCCGATGTCGGTGGAGCGCGCGGCGACGCAGGCGGGCTACCCGGTGGGCACCCTCCAGCTCTCCGACGAGCTGAACATGGAGCTGATGGCCAAGATCGCCAAGGCCACCGCGGATGCGGCCGGCGAGGCCTACGTGGAGCACCCGGGGACCGCCGTGGTGACCACGATGATCGAGCAGGGTCGTCCTGGACGTGGACGTGGCGCCGGGTTCTACGACTACGACGAGTCCGGCCACCGGACCGCGCTCTGGCCCGGCCTCAAGGCGCTGTTCCCCTCGAAGCAGGAGCCGGCGGACATCGAGGACCTCAAGGACCGCTACCTGTTCATCGAGGCGCTCGAGACCGCGAAGTGCTTCGAGGAGGGCGTCATCGAGTCGGCTGCCGCCGCCAACATCGGCGCGATCATGGGCATCGGCTATCCGCCGCTGACCGGCGGCACGGTGCAGTTCATGCAGGGCTACGACGGTCCGACCGGTCAGGGACTGAGCGGTTTCGTGGCCCGCGCCGAGCAGCTCGCGGAGAAGTACGGCGACCGGTTCGCCCCCACCGGCCGGCTCCGGGAGATGGCCGCGAAGGGCGAGTCCTTCCCGGCCTGATCCCGTCCCCGCGACCCCGATCGCCTCGGTCGCGGGGCGGGCATCCCTGGCGCCTGCCAGCGGAGCGCGTTAGCGTGCGGGAACCCGTCTGGAGGAGAGGCCCGCACATGACCGACATCGACATCGACGACAAGACGCTCCATGACGGCCTGGCCTGGGGATCGGTCGGCTTCGGGGCCCTGGCGACCTTGGCGCCGCGCGTCTTCGAGAAGGTCTACGGGCTCCAGGACGGCGGCGAGCTGCGGGTGATGTGCCGGCTGTGGGGCACTCGGACGGCGTTCGTCGGAGCGGTCCTGCTCCTCGCCGAGGACGAGTACCGCCCCCAGCTGGCCAAGATGGCAGCGGCGATGAACGTGGCGGACGCCGTGTTCATCGCGACCGCTGGGTCCGAGGTGAAGAAGAGCTCCCGCGTGGCCGGAGCGCTCACCAGCGCGGCCTTCGCTGTGGGCTTCGGTTCGCTGCTGCGTTCCTGACCTCCGCCCGGCGCCGCAGCCAGCGGCCGCAGGTTGGGCATTTCGGACACAGGGGCGCCTGGTCTCGGCGAGAATGTGCCGCGTGGAGAAGTGGGACGCCGCCCAGGGGCAGCATCGGGTCGACATCAGGGGCCTGTGGGTCCGGTTCGGTGCGGTAGCCGCCGTACGCGGCATCGACCTGAGCGCGGAGGCGGGACGGGCCACGGCTCTGCTCGGTCGCAACGGCGCCGGCAAGTCCACCACCATGCGCGTCCTGGCCGGCGTGATCCCGCCGACCGAGGGCCTCGTCGCCGTCGACGGCATCGATGTGCGGCTGGACCCGCTCGCCGTCAAGCGGCTGATCGGCTACTGCCCGGATGTGGGCGGGCTGGTGCCGCGGGCCACCCCGTGGGAGCACCTCCAGCTCTCCGCGCGCCTACGTCGTCTCGGGGACTGGGAGGACCGGGCCCAGGACCTGCTCGAGCGGTTCGACCTCGGCGAGGCGGCCCACCGGGTGACCTCGGGGTTCAGCCACGGCATGAGTCGCCGACTCTCGGTGATCCTGGCCAGCTTCCACCAGCCGAGCGTCCTGCTCCTCGACGAGCCCTTCGACGGCGTGGACCCGTTGGGGGTCGACGCCACGCTCGAGGTGATCGCCGACGCTCGGGCGCGCGGGGCGGCCGTGCTGGTCTCCACGCACCTGCGTGAGCTGGCGATGCAGGCGTGCGAGACCGCCCTCGTCCTCCGGGGCGGGTCGACCGTCGCGACGCTGAGGGCGCACGAGCTCGTCGGTGAGGAGGGCGCAGGTGTCTACCGCGCTCTCCTGGACTGAGCTGCGCGCCAGCCGCCAGGACCTGGGCGCGCTGCTGGCCTTCCGGCGCTCCGGCCTCTCTCGTGGCGGGCGGCGTCGGATGCGCCTGGCCGCTGGGCTGGTGGTGCTGCTCGCGGCCCTCGCCGTGCTCGCGCCCGCCTATCTCGCGGGGCCGACGCCGCGTCCGCGCAGCGGCCAGATGATCGCGCTGCTGCCCTCCATGTGCCTGGCCTTCCTGGTCCTCGCGATGTTCACCGCCATCGCCTCGGCGGGCGGCAGGGAGCTCGTGCCACGCGACCAGGCCGTCGTCTTCCCCGTCACCAGCACCGCCGACCACTTCGGCGCCCTCCTGCTCGCGCCGCTGAACATCGCCTGGATCGCGCAGGCGCTGGCCCTGCTCGGCATCACCTCCTATGCGCTCGGCTCCCGGGGCCTGGTCGCCTACCAGCTGCCGGTGGTGCTGTGGATCCTCTCCGCCACGGCGCTCGCGCAGGTGGTCGGCTGGCTGGCCGAGGGCGTACGCCGCGGACCGCACGGCATCGCGACGTTCCGGGTGGGCGTGATCGCGCTGACAGCAGGTGCCGGCACCCTCCTGGTCACGGGACAGCTGACCCCGCTCCTGGACCACAGCCCGACCGCCCGGATCCTGGTGATGGTGCTCGACGGTCAGGGGGGTCGCTGGCTCCCCTGGGGGACCGGGGTGCTCACGCTGGTCGTCGCCGGGGCGGCCGCCGTGGTGCTCGGGGCGATCCCGGCCCGGTGGGCGCTGCACCGGCCGATGCGCGAGGAGCTGCGGCTCGAGTCGGGTCGCCACGAGCCCCGGGCCGTCCCGCGGTCGGACCTGGTGATGATGCTGCGCATCGACCGTGCAGCGGTGTGGCGCTCGGTGCCGCTGCGCCGAGGGTTGCTGGTGCTCGCGCTGATGCCCGGTGGCGTGGCCCTCGCCGGCCGCCTGGAGTGGCAGATGCTCACCATCCTGCCTGGACTGGTCGCCTCCGGCGGAGCGCTCCTGTTCGGCGTGAACACCTGGTGCCTGGACGGCAGAGGAGCGCTCTGGCGCGACAGCCTCCCGGTGCGACCCCGGATCGCCTTCCTCGCCAGAGCGGCCGTCCTTCTCGAGGTGCTGCTCTGCTCGGCGGCCGCGACCCTGGCGCTGGCCGCCCTGCGCGCGGGCCGGCCCACCCTGGTCGAGGCGGTGGCGCTGCTCTGCGCGACGCTGGTGGTCTGCACCCAGGTGGTCTCGGCCGGCATGCGCTGGAGCATCGCGAGGCCCTTCTCCGCCGATCTCCGCAGCGCCCGGGCGACCCCGGCGCCGCCGGTCGTGATGGCCGGCTACAGCGCGCGCCTGGCCCTGGTCACGACGATCACCGGACTGGTGTTCTCGGGCCTGGCTCAGGTCGACGAGCTCCGCTACGTCCTGGTGGCCACGGTCCTGCTGCTCTCCTGGTCGGGCTGGCGCCTCGCCCGGGCGGCCAGGCGCTGGGACGACCCCGTCGTTCGCTCGCGCGTGATCTCGGTGGTCTCCGGCGGCTGACGACGCCCGCTTCCGTGCTGGGTATGGTCGGCAACATGGACTTCTCACCCTCCCCCCGTGCCGCTGAGCTCCTCGAACTGGTCACCGCGTTCGTGGCCGACGAGATCGAGCCGGTGGCGGAGGAGTACCACCGCCAGGTCAGCGAGGCCGCGGCCTCCGGCACCTGGAGCGAGTCCCCGATCCTGGGCGAGCTCCGCAGCAAGGCGCGGGCCCAGGGTCTGTGGAACCTGTTCCTGCCGGTCGAGCACACGGGTCACTACGCGGAGCAGTACGGCACCCACGGCGGAGCCGGGCTCCCGAACGCCGACTATGCCCCGCTCGCCGAGCAGATGGGGCGTGCGACGTTCCTGGCGCCGTACGTCTTCAACTGCAACGCGCCGGACACCGGCAACATGGAGGTGCTGCTCAAGTACGGCACCGACGAGCAGAAGGCCCAGTGGCTCGAGCCCCTCCTGGACGGACAGATCCGCTCGGCGTTCACGATGACCGAGCCCGGCGTGGCCTCCTCGGACGCCACCAACATGGAGGCGACCGCCGTCGTGGACGGTGACGAGGTCGTCATCAACGGCCGCAAGTGGTGGTCGACGGGAATCGGCCACCCCGACTGCAAGATCCTGGTGTTCATGGGGCTGCGCACCGCGCCCGGGTCCGAGTCCGAGGATGACCGGCACCACCGGCACACCATGGTGCTCGTCCCGCGTGACGCCCCCGGCGTCAAGGTGGAGCGGCTGCTCTCCACGATGAACATCTACGACGAGCCCGTGGGCCATGGCGAGGTCAGCTTCGACGAGGTGCGCGTGCCCAAGGAGAACATCCTGCTCGGGGAAGGACGCGCCTTCGAGATCGCCCAAGGGCGGTTGGGTCCCGGACGGGTGCACCACTGCATGAGGCTCATCGGACAGGCCGAGGTGGCACTGGAGATGGCGATCCGCCGCGGGCTGGACCGCGAGGCGTTCGGCAGGCCGATCATCAACCTGGGTGGGAACCGCGAACGGATCGCCGATGCCCGGATCGCCATCGACCAGGCGCGGCTGCTGGTGCTGAACGCCGCGTGGAAGCTCGACGTCGGGGGGCCGCTGAACGCGCTGAGCGAGGTCAGCCAGATCAAGGTGATCGTGCCGAACGTCGCGCAGCAGGTGATCGACCTGGCGATCCAGCTCCATGGAGGCGCCGGGCTCTCGGGCGACGTGCCGCTGTCGGCGATGTGGACCAACGCGCGTGCTCTCCGGCTCGCCGACGGCCCCGACGAGGTGCACCGCGGAGTCGTCGCACGTCTGGAGATCGCCAAGCACCAGACCTGAGCTGGTGAACGATCAAGATGCTCGGCGTCAGTGCTGAGGGGCCGAGTCGCGGTGGCGTACGGCGAGCCACTGACTGAGCACGATGACCGCAGCGACTGACGCCGCCACTGCCACGGCGAGGACGTCGGTGCGCGACTTGGTCCACACGAAGGCACTGAGCACGACCACATCCAGCACGATGGCGACGGCGGGGACCCACCGACGTGCGCCGAGGTCGGTGGCGAGGTGTCGGATCACGCCCCAGTGAACGGCGATGTCCATGGTGATGTAGAGCACCGCCCCCATGGAGGCGATCCGGCTCAGGTCGAGAAAGGCCGTGACGATCATCGCCAGACCGACCGTGATGAAGAGCGACTGATGGCCCACGGCGAACGGCAGCCGTGGCGCCTGCCCCATGTCCGCGAGCATGTCGTAGAGCTTGGAGACCGAGTAGATGCTCGCCAGCAGTCCCGACAGGGTCGCGACGACCGCGAGCGCGATGGTCAGTCGGACGCCCCACCGGCCGAACAGCGGCTCAGCGGCCGCGGCGAGCGCGTAGTCGCGCGCCTCGACGATGCGAGCGACGTCGAGGCTGCCGGCCACGGAGACGGTCAGCAGGAGGTACAGCACCGCGCACACGGCGATGGAGATCGTGATCGAGCGTCCCAGGTTCTTCTTCGGATTCTCGAGGTCACCGCCCTGGTTGGTGATCGTGGTGAAGCCCTTGTAGGCCAGGATGCACAGCGTCGTACCCGCCAGGAAGCCGACGAGGTCGCCTCCGGTGCCACCATCGGTGCCGAGCGCATCACCCACAGCCGAGGGACCGGCGGCGACGATGCCGCCGATCGCGAGGACGGTGATCCCGAGGATCTTGACGCCTGCGGTGAGCTTCGCCGACCGCTCGACCAGTGTCGTCCCGACGAGGTTGACCGTCGCGGCCAGCGCGATGACGATCACACCGAGGACGGGGACCAGGACGGCTGAGTCCGCGAGGTCGAACGGTCGCAGGGAATAGGTGCCGAAGGTTCGGGCGAGCAGGCTCTGGGCGACCACCATGGAGACGTACATGAACAGGGAGAAGGAACCCGCCACGATCCCGCTGCCGTAGGCGGCCTTCAGCAGCATCGCGATCCCACCCGAGGAGGGATTGACGTTGGAGTACACGATGTAGGAGTACGCGCTGAAGCCGACAACGACCGCTCCCGCGAGGAAGGCTGCAGGCATCAGCGGCCCTGCGAGCTCGCTGACCTGACCGACCAGGGCGAAGATGCCGGCACCGACCATGACACCTGTCCCCAGGGACACCGATCCGAGAAGTGAGAGCTTCTGCTTCTGTTCGGACATGCGCGCCACCCTACGGAGCCGGGCAACTCAAAGATGCCGTCTGGTTGACTCCTACTCAGCGGCTCCTCCCGATCACTCCAGGAGGGACCGATGACGTGGTGCCGCCCGTGTGCGGGCAGGACTGACCGAGGAGGTCTGCATGGCTGGGTCGAGCAGGGTGCTGGTCACCGGCGGCGCGGCCGGCCTCGGCGCCGCGCTCGCGGCCGCCTTCGTGGCTCGTGGGGACGAGGTGCTCGTGGGCGACCTGAACGAGCCGGCGGGTGAGTCGCCACCACCGTGGATCGAGCTCGACGTCCGGTCCGACGACGACTGGGCCGCGGCACACGACTGGGTCACCGAGCGCTGGGGTGGGCTCGACGTGCTGGTGAACAACGCCGGCGTCGCCGGTGGTGGACGCCTCGACGTCGCGGGGCTGGACGAGTGGCAGTGGATCACCGAGATCAACCTGTTCGGCGTGGTGCGTGGGACGCGGACTTTCGTGCCCATGTTCAAGGAGCAGCGCTCCGGGCAGATCGTCAACATCGCGTCGCTGGCGGGACTGGTGCACCCGGCGGGGATGGCCTCCTACAACGCGGTCAAGGCGGCGGTGGTGGCGCTGAGCGAGACCACCGCTCACGAGCTCGCCGAGTACGGCGTGTCCTGCTCGGTCGTGTGTCCCTCCTACTTCCGCACCGGTCTGGTCGAGCACATGCAGGGCTCGGACACGGCCGTGGGAGAGGTGATCGGCGCGCTCGTCGCCGGCGCCCCCCTGGGCCCCGACGACATCGCGGCGGCGGTGCTGGAGGGCCTGGAGCGAGGCGAGGAGCTGATCATCCCCGACGACGCGGCGCGGGCGGCGTACCAGCTCAAGCTGACCGACCGGGCGGCGTACGACCGGGTGATGCGCCGCCAGGCGGAGCGGCTGAACGCGAGGAGCGGGGCGACCGGTGGATGAGAGCGAGAGCGTCGTGGACGGAGCGTCCGGAGTGCGCGAGGAGGACAGCTTCGACGTCGAGGCGGTCCGCTCCTGGCTGTCCGGGCACGGCACCCAGCTGGGCGAGCAGGTGGAGGTGCAGCAGTTCGGCGGCGGCGCCTCCAACCTGACCTACTCGCTGCGGGACGGCACCCACGACCTGATCCTGCGGCAGGCCTCCGGCCGGGCACAAGGCCAAGGGCGCTCACGACATGGCGCGCGAGTACCGCATCCAGGACGGGCTGGCCGAGGTGTTCCCGCTCGTCCCCGAGATGATCGCGCTGTGCCAGGACGAGTCGGTGATCGGCGCGGAGTTCTACGTGATGCAGCGCGTCGACGGGATCATCCCGCGCCGCGACTTCCCGCCCGGGGTCACCCTGTCCGAGGAGGAGGCGCGCACCCTGTGCACCAACGCCCTCGACGTGCTGATCGACCTGCACCAGGTCGAGGTGGACCAGACGCCGCTCGCCTCGATGAACAAGGGTTCGGGCTACGTCGAGCGCCAGATCAGCGGATGGTCCAGGCGGTTCCGTGACGCGCTGACCGAGGACCTGGGAGCCGAGAAGGAGCAGCAGAGCGAGACCGTGATGGCCTGGCTCGCCGCGCACCAGCCCGAGGACGTCGCCAGCTGCCTGATCCACAACGACTTCCGCTTCGACAACCTGGTGCTGGACCGCGACGACCCGACGCCGGCCCGTGGGAGTCCTCGACTGGGAGATGGCCACGGTCGGCGACCCGCTGATGGACCTCGGCGGCACGCTGGCCTACTGGGTCCAGGACGACGACGACGAGTTCTTCCGGCTGTTCCGGCGCCAGCCCACGAACCTCGCCGGCATGCTCTCGCGTCCTGAGGTGGTCGACTACTACTGCGACCCGCACCGGCTACTCGATGACTCCGCAGCGGTGGCGCTTCTACGAGGTCTACGGGCTCTTCCGGCTCGCCGCGATCGCCCAGCAGATCTACTACCGGTACTTCCACCAGCAGACGACCAACGAGGCCTACGCGATCTTCGGCCCCGCCGCGCGCCATCTCGTGGAGCGGTGCCACGACCTCATCGCGGACGCCCGGCGAGGCCCGGAGTAGTGGGCCAGCTGCTCCTTGTCCGACACGGCCAGGCCTCCTGGTCGGCGGCGGACTACGACGTGCTCTCGGAGACCGGGTGGGAGCAGTCCCGGTTGCTCGGCCAGGCGCTCGCCGCGCGCCGCATCGAGCCGACCCTGAGCTTCACCGGCGGCATGCGTCGGCATCGGGAGACCGCCGAGGCATGCCTGGCGGCGTTCGGAGCCGAGGTGCCGCTGGAGACCGACCCCGGGTGGGCGGAGTTCGACCACGTCGCGATGCTCGCCGCGGTCCCGGCACCCTTCGAGGGACGTACGCCGACGCGCGCGGAGTTCCAGGAGTGGTTCGAGGCGGCGACCGACCGCTGGACCGGCGGAGCCCACGACGAGGAGTACGCCGAGTCCTTCACCGCCTTCACCGACCGGGTCGGCTCGGCGTTGCAGCGCATCGCCGAGGAGGTGGGGTCGGGGACGGCGCTGGTGTTCAGCAGCGGTGGACCGGTGTCCTGGGCGGTGGCCGGCCTGCTCGCCGACGAGCCTGACGAGCGCCGCCGGCTGTGGCGGCGGTTGAACCCGGTCTGCGTGAACTCCGGCGTGACCCGGCTGGTCGCCGGACGACGCGGGGTGACCATGGTCAGCTTCAACGAGCACACCCACCTCGACGGCGTACCCGACCTGCTCACCTACCGCTGACGCCCTCGGGGGCCAGGGTGCGCGGGCGCGCGTCCGTGCTCGGCTGCGGCACCGCACGCGGCCACCAGAACCGGTCGCCCAGCAGCAGCGCCAGAGCCGGCACCAGCACGGTGCGCACCACGAGCGTGTCGAGGAGCACGCCGAGGCAGATCACCACGCCGAGCTGGGCGAGGACGACGAGCGGCAGCACCCCGAGCACGGCGAACACCGCGGCCAGCAGGATGCCGGCGCTGGTGATCACGCCGCCGGTCGCCGCCAGCGCTCGCAGCATCCCGTCGCGGGAACCGTGCCCGTGCGCCTCCTCCCACGCCCGGGTGACCAGGAAGATGTTGTAGTCCACACCCAGCGCGACCAGGAACAAGAAGGCCAGGAGCGGCATCCCGACGTCCAGCCCGCTGAAGCCGAAGACCCCGGTGAACAGCCACCAGCCCGCACCCAGCGCCGCGACGTAGGTGGCCAGCACGGTGAGCACCAACAGCACCGGCGCCACCACCGAGCGCAGCAGGAGCACCAGCGCGCCCGAGCACCAGCACCAGGATCACCGGGAAGATCACCCAGCGGTCGCGGGACGCGGCTTCCCCGGCGTCCAGCGCCCCGGCCGCGGTCCCACCGACGTAGCTGGCGGCGTCGAGGTCGTCGAGCGACGCCCGCATCCGCTCCACCGTGCGGCCGGCGCCGTCGCTGTCGGCCGGGTCCTCCAGCACCACGCTCAGCTCGGTCCAGGGCGCCGCCGTGTCACCGGTGCGCACGGAGTCCACCCCCTCGAGCCCCTCCAGGGCGGTCGTGGCCGCCTCCGGAGTCCGGGTCATCACCGTCGCGGGGTCCGAGCTGCCGGCGGGGAAGTACTCCGCCAGCCGCTCGCCGGCCGAGATCGCCTCGGGCTTCTGCAGGAACTGGTCGGCGGTCGGAAGGCCGAGGCTCACGCTCGCCAGCCCGGAGCCCAGTACGCCCAGGAGGAGCAGGGTGCCGACCACGAAGGAGGTCGTACGGCGGTTGACGGCGTCCCCGACGCGGCGCCACACCGAGCGGCTCTCGGCCAGGGACTCGGTGCCGACCCGGGGCACCTTGGGCCAGAAGACCCACCGGCCGAACAGCAACAACGTCGCGGGCAGGGCCACCAGCGCGAACAGCGCGGCGACGACGATCCCCACTGCACAGGCGATCCCGAGGCCACGCGTGGTCGGGAAGGCCGACAGCGCCAGGCTGAGCACCCCGAGCACCACCGTGGTGGAGCTGGCCAGCACGGCGTGCGAGGTACGCCGCAGCGCGATCGCCATCGCCTCCCGGCGGTCCTCGTGCGATCGCAGCTCGTCGCGGTAGCGCGAGATCAGCAGCAGGGCGTAGTCGGTGCCGGCGCCGAAGACCAGGACCGACAGGATCCCGGTCGTGGACTCGTCCCACGGCACCGAGAGGGTGGCGAGCGTGTGGGTGGCCAGCACGGTGGCGGCCTGGTCGGCGATCCCCACCACGAGCAGGGGCACGACCCAGAGGATGGGGCTGCGGTAGGTGATCACGAGCAGCAGCGCCACGATGGAGACGGTCGCGGCCAGGAGGCGGAAGTCGGCGCCGTCGAAGACCGCCGCGAGATCGGCCTGGACCGCGGCCGGCCCGGTCACCGCCGCCTCGACGCCGTCGGGGGTGGTCTCCTCGAGCCGGTCCCGCAGCGACGTGACGCCCTCGGCGATGTCGGTGGCGCCGGTCGCCTCGACGGCCAGGACGCTGATCGCGGCCCGGCCGTCCTCGCTCGGGATCACCACCGGACCGGAGCGAGGAGCGCTGACCCGGTCGACGCCCAGGTCGGCGACCACCTCGGACAGCTCGCCCATCCGGCCCTGGTCGACGTCGCCGGTGAAGAGCACCACCGCCGTGGAGGAGTCCTTGGCCGGCAGGCGCTCCTGGAGCTGGGCCACGCGGGTGCTGTCGTATCCCTGCGGCAGCTGGTCGGTGGCCGCGGGCGCGCGGGTCGCCTGGCCCAGTCCCACGATCAGCAGCACCCCGAACCCGAGGACGAACGCGCTGATCAGCGCGCTGCCACGTCCGGTGATGACCCGGTGCAGATTTCCCACGGCGTTACACTCCGTCCACATGCTTCGGTCAATGACTAAGTAAGTGAGCAATCAGATGAGTGAATCTAGCACTGAGCCGGTGGCCCGCCACGGCGACGGCTGGGTCACGCAGTGGGAGCAGACCTCCACGCTGACTGCGTTGCGCACCCTCACCCGGCTCTCCGCGCAGGTCGCACCGACCGTGGCCCGGCGCGCGTCGCTGACCCACAACGAGCTGCGCGCGCTCGAGCACCTGATGGACCAGCCGATGGGTCCCGGAGAGCTGGCCCGCGTCCTCGGAGTCAGCTCGGCCGCCGCGTCGGGGATCATCGACCGGCTCGAGACCCGCGGACACGCCGAGCGGGCCTCGCACGCCAGCGACGGACGTCGTACCTCGGTGACCATCAGCGCCAGCGGGCGCACCGAGGTCGTCGGCTACCTGATGCCGATGTTCCGGGAGCTGGCGGCGCTGGACCAGAGCCTCACCGAGGACGAGCGGGCCGCGGTGGACCGGTTCCTGGAGGGGGCGATCCGCGCGCTGCGCGCGGTGACCTGAGCTCGCACCGGGGTGGGCCATCGCGACGCGAGCGGCCTTGGCAGGATGAGGTCATGGCCCCCGAGCGCAAGACGATCCTGATCACCGGTGCGAGCAGCGGCCTGGGCGCCGAGATGGCGCGGCAGCTGGCCGCGAAGGGGCACGACCTCGCCCTGTGTGCCCGCCGGCGGGAGTTGCTCGAGGCGCTCAAGGCGGAGATCCTCTCGGCCCATCCCGGCCGCCGGGTCGAGCTCCGGGCCCTCGACGTCGACGACGACGCGGCGGTCTTCGAGGTCTTCCGCGCGTTCCAGCAGGACTTCGGCACGATCGACCGGGTGATCATCAACGCCGGGATCGGCAAGGGGGCTCCGCTCGGCACCGGCCGCCACGACGACAACCGCAGGACCGCGATGACCAACTTCGTCGCGGCGCTCGCCCAGTCCGAGGCGGCGATGGAGATCTTCCGGGCGCAGAACTCGGGCCACTTCGTGATGATCAGCTCGATGTCGGCGATGCGGGGGATGCCCAAGCAGATGGCGACGTACGCCGCGACCAAGGCCGGTGTGGCCCACCTCGCCGAGGGCCTGCGCGTCGAGCTGCACGGCAAGCCGATCCAGGTGACCGTGCTGTACCCGGGGTACATCGCCTCGGAGATGAACGACCAGGTCGACCCCAGGAAGGTCAAGGGGATGGTGACCACCGAGGTGGGAGTCCGGGCGATGGTCGATGCCATCGAGAAGGAGAAGGGCTCCGCATGCGTCCCGCCGCTGCCGTGGGTCCCGCTGAGCAAGGTGCTCAAGCACGCCCCGATCCCGGTGCTCAAGCGGCTGATCTGAGCCGTGGCGCCGCACCGGCCTCACAGGTGCAGTGAGACCCCGCAGCGCGGGCAGTGCGCCGCGTGGCAGCACTCCAGCGCCTGGCCGCAGGAGCACGTGGGCTCGATGGACACCCGAGGGCGCCAGGCGGGCCCGCGGTAGGCAGGTGCCGGCTGCCGTTCGCGCACCGAGCCGGGGATCCGCGTGAGCGTCATCGTCGTCGTCATAGCGGTCATCACGCACCTGCTCTCATCGTCGGTCCGACTGGGGTCGGCGCCTTGATGTGGATAAAGAGGGTGGGCGAGCGTGGGAGATACGGGCCTCAGTGAGGTCTTCGAACCGTGGGCGGGTCTGGGTGCGGGGCTCGCTGCGCTCGCTGCTCGACCATCGGTGGTCGGGTCCTGGGGCCGGGTCCAGGGGTCTCGACTGGTCGCTCGCTGCGCTCGCTGCTCGACCATCGGGGGTCGGGTCTCGACCATCGGGGGTCGGGTCTCGACCATCGGGGTGCGTCGCGACCATCGTGGTCGGTCTTGATCTCGGTCAGGTGAGGAAGGGGGTGAGGAGGCCGGGGACGGTGGCGTCGGCGAGCGCGACGGCGGTCGCCTCCGGCACGTCCACCACGGCGTAGCGCTGCTTGCCGGCGGCGGTCGTGGCGATCAGGGTGACCAGGCCGGCGCGCCGCTGGAAGAAGGACTGCTCGATGTTCCAGCCGATGATCCCCGAGCAGTGCAGCACCTGGCGGCGTCCGCGGAACGTGCCCGACGCCGCGACCAGGTGCCCGCCGGAGAGGGCATGGCCCAGCTGGCGGTAGCGGTCGTGTCCCAGCCAGGCGGCGAGCGGAAGCAGCAGTGCCGCCCCGAGCAGCGTCGTCCAGGGGACGGTCGAGGTGGCGGCGGCTGCCACGGCGAGGGCGGCCAGCAGCAGGACGACGCCGGCCAGCGCCCGGGTCAGGCGACGTCGGCGTGCGGCGGGGCCGTGCGGCTGCAGCCGCATCCGCAGGGGGCTCAGCTCGCCCGCGCCGAGGTCGATCACGGTCTCGCCCACCTCGACCACGACCTCGCGCGGCGCCGGCGGCACCAGCAGGGTGCTGCTGCGCTCGCCGGAGGGGAGCCCGGTGACGATGGCGTTCAGGCGTGCCGCTCCGGCGAGGCGCAGGCCCAGCGGCTGCCCCAGCTCGACGCCGCGCAGCCGAGCGGTCTCCAGGCTGGTCTCGGTGTGGGTGAGCAGTCCGCGGGCGCTGCGGAAGGACCGACCGCCGGTCTCTCGGGCGAGGTTGAACCGCCAGTTGGACACCAGATAGCCCAGCACGGCGAGGACGGCGCCGATGACCAGGAAGGACACCATCGCCAGCAGGACGCTCATCAGCACCCCGGCGCGGAGCAGCCACTGCTCCACGGCGCCACCCTCGGCGAGGTCGAGTCCGGCCCACTCCCCGAACTGGATCACCACCGCCAAGAAGCCGGCCGCGATCACGTTGCCGGCCGAGGTCAGCGGCGCGTAGCGGACCCAGCGCGGGTCGAGCCGCACCAGGACCTGCTCGCCGTCGCCACGCTGTCGCCCGGGCGTCCCGGGGTCGGCGGCAGCGGCGGCAGCGGCGGCCTCGTCGAGCTGCTCGGCGGTCTCGACCCGGTGCAGCAGCGCGGTGCGCATCTCCCGCGCCTCCTTGACCGGGAGCGCATCGAGGGCGAACTTGTCCTCGTCCTGCTTGCCTCCGCCCGCGGTGCCGATCTCGACCTTGGCCAACCCGAGGATCCGATGGATGGGCGAGGAGGTGAGCTCGACGGCGCGCACCCGGTCCAGCCGCGCGGTGACCACCTTCTGCCCGATCAGCCCGCGCCGCAGCTCCACCTGGGAGGCAGTGATCCGGAACGTGGTCGTCAGGAAGCGCATCACCCCGAGCGCGACCGGGATGGCGAGGCCGATGACCTGGAACCGGTTGATCCGGTCGCCGCTGCCCAGGATGAAGATGCCCACCAGGATCGGCAGGAACCGGACCAGCTCGATCACCGGGTGGACCAGGAGCATCCGCGGATCCAGCCGCCGCCACGCGACCGTCTCCGCCGCAGGTGCATACGCCGGGACCACCGGTGGCGGCAGCTGGTCGAGCGGCACCTGCCCCGGGTGCAGGTAGTCGGCGGGCAGCTGGTCGGCGGGCGGCCGGTCGAGAAGCGGCTGGTCGAGAAGCGGCTGGTCGGGCGGCGGTCGGTGGTCGAGACGCGGCTGGTCGGCAGGCGGCGGTCGGTCGAGCAGCGGTGGGTCGGGGGCAGAGGCGGGGGGTCGGTGGGCACGTGCGGGTCGGCCGGGGGCCCCGGGGGTCGCTCCGGAGAAGACTCGCTCACGTGGCGTCTCCCGCCTCCGCCTCGGTACGCCGGGTCAGGTCGTCGACCAGCCGGTCGGCCACCGGCTTGTCGATCATCGCGATGGTCAGCGGCCCCGACGCGGACGCGGTGGTGACCGTGACCGAGGCGAGACCGAGGAGGCGGCCGAGGGCGCTCTGCTCGAAGTCGACGGTCTGGACGCGTGACATCGGTGCGATCCGGCGCTCCCTCGAGAGCCAGCCGGTCTGGGTGTAGACGGCCGTGTCGGTGCTCTCCCAGCGGTGGATCCGGTAGCGCACCTGGGGCATCCAGATCACGTAGGCGACCGCCAGCACCATGTAGACCGGCCAGGCCCACAGCGGCACCGGCACCCAGTCGCGGATCTCCGCGATCACCAGCAGGGCGAGCAGGCCGAACGCGCGGACTGCGGCACTGACCGCCCAGACCATCGGCGCCTTGGTCGAGACCTGGTGGGCGGGCGCCCGCAGGGCGGGGTTCACATCGGGGGGAAGGGTCTCGGACACCTCACCAGCCTGCCACCTCGGCGTACACCGACCGCTCCGACGTGCGGTCCGCCTGTGTCGCTCGCCTCACTCGAGCAGCGTGTCCATCAGCTCGCGCAGGCGGGGGACCTCCTCGGCGAGCCCCAACGGCGGCGCCTGGTCCTCGATCATCGCGCGGAAGAGCAGCGCGTGCTCGACGATGCGCGGGTCGACGTGCCCGAACACCTCCAGGGTCACGGTGCCGTACAGCCCCGCCCAGGCTCGCTGCAGCAGCCAGACCAGTGGGCGCAGGTCGTCGGGGATGTCGGTGAGGTCGGCCGGGACCATCGGGTCACGCAGGATCTCGACCAGGACCGGGTCGAGGTCCTCCAGGCGTGGCACCGGGAACCGGTAGCGGTCCCAGACCTCGAAGAGCAGCGCGGAGAACAGCAGGCCGGTCCGGGACTCGCTCTGGAGCTCCTCGATGCAGCTCACGTCGAGGTTGGTGAAGACCAGCGAGAACTCCTCGCGGTTGCTCAGCGCCCACTGGCGGAAGGCCACCGAGGCGGCGACGAGACGGGCCGCCGGGTCGTCGGCCGGCTGACCGTCGCGAGCCCGGGCGATCAGGACCGCGGCGCTGGTGTCGATGTCCACGGCGACGAGCCGGACCAGCTCCTCGTGGCTGGCGACGTAGCGGTAGAGCGCCGGAGGGGTCATTCCCACGCCGCTCGCGACCGCGCGCAACGACATCTCGCCCGTGCCGGTGACCAGCTCCCGGGAGGCCTCGACGATGCGCCGCAGGGTGTCGACGCGGTTCTGCTCGCGGTTCAGCGGCACGGGGGAGGCACTCCTGGAGTCGTCGGACAGGTGGCGGGGGATTGACACCACGAAGTTTACACCGTTAACTGTTAACACCATTCACAGTTAACGCCGTTCACTGTCTCATGTGGAGGAGCCCTGATGTTCCACCGACTCTCCGAGCTGGTCGTCCGCAGGGCCCGACTGGTCGTCTCGGTCGGCCTGCTCGCCACCATCCTGGCGGCGGTGTTCGGGCTCGGCGTCTTCGGCTCCCTGGGGCAAGGCGGGTTCGACGACCCGAGCTCGCAGTCCGGTCGCGAGCTCACCCGGGAGCGAGAGGTCTTCGGCAACCGCTCCGTCGACGTGGTCGCGGTCTACCGCAGCGCCACGCTCGAGGTCGGCGACCCCGCGTTCCGCGCCGAGGTGGAGCAGACGCTGGCCCAGATCCCCGCAGGCACCACCACCGAGGTGGCCACCTTCTGGACCACCGAGGACCCCTCGATGGTGAGCAAGGACAAGCAGGCCACCACGGTGCTGATCTCGCTCGAGGGGGACACCCAGGCCGAGACCGCCACGATCAACGACCGGGTCACGGCCACGCTGGAGTCGGACTCGTTGCAGACCCAGATCGCCGGTCCCTGGGCGGTGTACAAGGGCGTCAACGAGACCGTGAGCAAGGACCTGGCCCGCGCCGAGCTGGTGTCGCTGCCGCTGGTGGTGATCTTGTCCCTGCTGATCTTCGGCTCGGTCGTGGCCGCGCTGATGCCGGCCCTGCTCGGAGCCATCTCCGTCCTCGGGGCGATGGCGGTGGTGCGCCTGATCACCGGTGTCACCGAGGTCTCGGTGTTCTCCATCAACGTGATCACGCTGCTCGGCACCGGGCTGGCGATCGACTACGCGCTGTTCATCATCAGCCGGTTCCGCGAGGAGCTGGCGAGGCTTCCCGAGGACGATCCCGACGCGCCCGCCAAGGCCATCCGGGCGACGATGGGCACGGCCGGTCGCACGGTGCTCTTCTCCGGGCTGACGGTCGCGGCCGCCATGTCCTCGCTGGTGATCTTCCCGCAGAACTTCCTCCGGTCGCTGGGGTACGGCGGCGTCGCGGCCGTGCTCGTCGCCGTGCTCGCCGCCCTGACCGTGCTCCCGGCGGTCCTGCTGCTGCTCGGCCGCCGGATCGATGCCGGCCGGCTGCCGTGGCGCAGGCACCGGGCCGTGCCGGTGGACAGCGAGCGAGGCGCGTGGGCGCGGTTGGCCCACGGCGTGATGCGTCGACCCGTGCTGGTGCTGGTGGTGGTCGTCGGAGCGCTGCTCTTCGTGGCCTCGCCGTTCCTCGGCGTCAAGTGGGGCTCGGTGGACTACCGGGTGCTGCCGCCGGACAGCCCCGCGCACGTGGCTGCGGTGACGCTGAACGAGCGACTTCGGCCCGGAGCGGTCCACCGCGAACCTGCTCCTGGAGAGCGCCGACCGTGCCGACCTCGCGGCGTACACCTCCGCGGTCCGGGCCGTCCCCGGGGTGCTCGACGCGCGGCTGGTGGCCCAGCAGGACGACGTCTCGCTGGTGCGCGTCGCCTGGGCCGGCAACAGCCAGACCGAGGGCTCCCAGGACCTGGTGACCGCGATCCGAGCGGTGCCCGGCCCCGGTGACACCGAGGTCCTGGTCGGAGGAGTCACGGCGGAGACCGTCGACCTGCTCACCTCCCTGGAGGCGCACCTTCCGTGGATGGCCCTGATCATCGCCGTGGTGATGCTGGTGCTGCTCTTCGTGGCCTTCGGATCGCTGGTGCTGCCGCTCAAGGCGATCGCGGTGAACCTGCTCTCGATCAGCGCGTCGTTCGGGGTGATCACCTGGATCTTCGCCGACGGCCACCTCGAGGGCCTGCTGGGCTTCACCTCGACGGGCTTCCTCGACGCGACCCAGCCGATCTTCATGCTGGCGATCCTGGTCGGCCTCTCGATGGACTACGAGGTGTTCCTGCTCTCCCGGGTGCGCGAGGAGTGGGACCGCACCCACGACAACACCCGAGCCGTCGCGGCCGGGGTGCAGCACACCGGGCGCATCATCACCAGCGCCGCGCTCCTGCTCGGTGTGGTGATCGGGGCGTTCTCCGCCAGCGGCATCGTGTTCATGAAGATGATCGGCGTGGGCATGCTGGTGGCGCTGCTCGTCGACGCCACCATCGTGCGCACGATCCTGGTGCCCGCCACGATGAAGCTGCTCGGCCGCTGGAACTGGTGGGCACCCGCGCCGATGGCCCGGTGGTGGGAGAAGTACGGGCTGCACGAGGGCGCCCTGCCGGTGCCGCCGTCAGCGTCGAGCCCGCACGAGGTCGACGGGCGAGCCCACGCGAGTGTCTGACCCCTGGGTTAGGTTGACCCGGACCATCAGGAGGCGAGTCTCGGGAGGCAGGTGCGATGAGCTTCTTCGTCCATCGCGCCCCCCGAGCGGACCAGCTCGCTGACGGTCTCGCCGGTCTGCTGCGCGACCCGCTGCCGGACCCGTTCGTCCAGGAGCTGGTGCTGGTCCCGGCCAAGGGCATCGAGCGCTGGCTGAGCCAGCGGCTCTCCCACCGGCTGGGGCACGGCCCCGGCCGCGAGGACGGCGTCTGCGCCGGGGTCCGGTTCCGCTCACCCCACTCGTTGGTGGCCGAGCTGACCGGTGCCCGCGACGACGACCCGTGGGCCCCGGACGCCCTGGTCTGGCCGTTGCTGAGCGTCGTCGACGCGAGCGTGGGTGAGCGCTGGTGCACCGCTCTCGGCCGGCACCTCGGCCACGACGAGAGCGGCGAGGAGGCCGACCAGCGCCGAGGACGGCGCTACTCGGTGGCCCGGCGACTGGCCGGCCTGTTCGCGTCGTACGCCGTGCAGCGGCCGGCGCTGCTCGACGACTGGGAGTCCGGTGGTGCCGGCGACGGGACCGGCCGTGCAGCTCCCCGACGACCTCGCGTGGCAGCCCGAGCTGTGGCGCCGGATCGTCGCCGAGGTCGGCCGGCCCAGTCCCGGGCAGCGCCATCGCGCGACCGTCTCCCGGATCCTCGAGGCGCCGGAGGCGCTGTCCCTGCCGCCGCGGCTCTCGCTGTTCGGGCACACCCGGATCCCGGTCACCGAGGTGGCGCTGCTGGAGGCGCTCGGTGCCCGCCGCGACGTGCACCTGTGGCTGCCGCACCCCTCCCGGCCGCTGTGGGACGGCCTCACCGGACTGTCCGGCGCCGTGCCCCGCGCGGAGGACGACTCGCACGACCAGGTCGGCCACCCGCTGCTGGCCGCGCTCGGACGGGACCTGCGCGAGCTCCAGCGCACCCTCGGCGGCGCGGCCGCCTCGACCGATCAGCTCCCGCAGCCGGTCGCACCGCGAGCGCCCACCCTGCTCCAACACCTGCAGGCCGATCTCGCGGCCAACGCGGTCCCGGACCAGGCGGCCCGCCCGCTCCGCGCCGACGACCGCAGCGTGCAGGTGCACGCCTGCCACGGCCCGGCCCGCCAGGTGGAGGTGCTGCGCGAGGTGCTTCTCGGCCTGCTCGCCGACGACCCCACGCTCGAGCCGCGCGACATCTTGGTGATGTGCCCCGACATCGAGGTCTACGCGCCCCTGGTCACCGCCGCGTTCGGCATGGCCGGGATCGGCGCCGAGGAGTCCGAGGACCACCATCCCGGGCACCGGCTCCGGGTGATGCTGGCCGACCGCTCCCTGACCCAGACCAACCCGCTGCTGGCCGTCGTCGGTCAGCTGCTGGCCATCGCCGGTGGTCGCGCCGAGGGCAGCCGCATCCTCGACCTGCTGGCCACCGACCCCGTCCGTCGGCGCTTCGGCTTCTCCGAGAACGACCTGGAGACCATCACCGGCTGGGTGGACCAGGCCGGGATCCGGTGGTCCTTCGACCAGCAGCACCGCAGGGAGTTCGGCCTCGAGGACTACGTGCAGAACACCTGGCGCTTCGGGCTCGACCGGATCCTCGCGGGCGTGGCGGTCTCCGACGACGCCGAGCGGTACTTCGGCACCACACTGCCGCTGGACGACGTCGCCAGCACCAACATCGAGGTGGCCGGGCGGCTCGCCGAGTTCGTGGACCGGTTGCAGCGGGTCACCGACGACCTCAGTGGAGAGCGCCCCGTGAACCACTGGCTGGAGACCATCGGCGAGGGCGTCGAGCAGCTGACCGCCGTGGGGCGCGGCGACGAGTGGCAGCTCGGCCAGCTGCACCGGGAGCTCGCCGCACTCGCCACCGACGCCACGGTCGTGGGCCTGGACCTGCGCCTTCCCGACGTGCGCGCGCTGATGCAGGAGCGGCTGGCGGGTCGGCCGACCCGCGCGAACTTCCGCACCGGCACGCTCACCGTCTGCACGATGACGCCGATGCGGTCGGTGCCGCACCGGGTGGTGTGCCTGCTCGGCGTCGACGACGGCGTCTTCCCGCGCGCCGGCGCCGTCGACGGCGACGACGTGCTGGCCCGGAGACCGCTCACCGGCGAGCGCGACCTGCGCAGCGAGGACCGCCAGCTGATGCTGGACGCGATCGTGGCCGCGCGCGAGACCCTGGTGGTCACCTACACCGGCGCCGCCGAGACCACCGGGCAGTCCCGGCCACCCGCCGTACCCCTCCAGGAGCTCCTCGACGCGCTCGACCGGACCGTCGAGGGGGCCGCGGAGCAGGTGCTGCGCAAGCACCCGCTGCAGGCCTTCGACGCCAGCAACCTCGATCCGAGGGCGCCGTTCTCCTTCGACGGCCAGTCCCTGACCGGGGCCCGGGCCGCGGCTCGGCCACGGGTCCCGGTCCCGGCGATCCGGGAGCAGGTGCTGCCCCGGCGGTCGGGGGACGTCGAGCTCGAGGAGCTGGTCTCGTTCTTCAAGAACCCCGTCAAGGAGTTCTTGCGCAAGCGGCTCGACGTGAGCTTCGTCGACGAGGGCGAGGATGCCCTCGACGGGATCCCGGTGGAGCTGGACGGCCTGCAGAGCTGGGGTGTCGGTGACCGGCTGCTGCACGACCTGCTGGCGGGCCGCACGCCGCAGGCCGCGCTGGCCAAGGAGTGGCGGCGCGGCGTACTGCCTCCGGGACGGCTGGGCTGGCGGCTGGCGACCGGTCTGCTCGCGCAGGCGACCCCGGTGGCCGAGCAGGCCGACACGTTGCGGGCGGGCCGTCGCGCCGAGGCGCTCGACGTCAGCGTCGACCTCGGGTCCGGGAGGCTGCTGACCGGCACCGTCGCCGACGTCTACGGGGAGCGGCTCGTTCGGGCGAGCTTCTCCAGGGTCGGGCCCAAGCACTGGATCGACGTCTGGGTCCCGCTGCTGGCCCTCGGCGCGAGCCGTCCCGGCCGGCCGTTCTCCGCGGGTGCGGTGGGACGTGGCGCCACCGGGCGCCAGGGCGACCCCGACTCGCCGACCGCCCGGGTGGCCTGGGCCGTTCCCGACGAGGCTCGCGAGCTCCTGGCCGATCTGGTGGCGATCTATGACGCCGGCATGTGCGAGCCGCTGCCGCTCCCGCTCAAGACCGGCCACGAGTGGGGACGCAAGCACCGCTCGCCCAAGGTCGCGCGCGTCAAGGCGGCCGAGTTCAAGTGGAAGTCCAACAAGTTCCCGGGCGAGGACGCCGACCCCGAGCAGGTGATGGTCTGGGGCCGCGCCTGCGCGCTGGAGGCGCTGCTCGCCTCTGCGCCGCGACCCGGCGAGGAGATCGAGGGAGAGGACACCCGCCTCGGCGCGCTCGCGCGACGGATCTGGGTGCCGATGATCGAGCGGGTGCACCAATGAGCGGCCAGGCCATGGAGCCCTTCGACCTGCTCGGTGACCTCCCGACCGGCACGGCCGTCCTCGAGGCGAGCGCCGGGACCGGCAAGACCTACACGATCGCCGCCCTGGTGGTCCGCTATGTCGCCGAGGGGGTCGCTGCGCTCGACGAGATGCTGGTGATCACCTTCGGCCGGATGGCCAGCCAGGAGCTGCGCGAGCGGGTGCGCAGCCAGCTCGTCCTCGCCGAGCGCGTGCTGGTCGACCCGGCGCGCGCGGGCGACGACGAGTTCCTCCGCTTCCTGGTCGAGGTGCCCGCCCCCGAGCTCGCCGCCCGGCGTCGGCGCATCGGCGACGCCGTCGCCTCCTTCGACGCCGCCACGATCGCGACCACCCACCAGTTCTGCCAGCTGGTGCTGCGCTCGCTCGGTGTGGCGGGTGACACCGATGCGCGCGCGACCCTGGTCGAGAGCCTCGACGAGCTCGTCATCCAGGTCGTCGACGACCTCTACCTGCGCAGCTTCGGCCACCAGCAGGAGCCGCCGCCCTTCGACCGTGGCACCGCCCTGCGGCTGGCCCGCGCTGCGACCGGCGACCCCCAGGCGACGCTGGTTCCGAAGGACGCCGACCCGGACAGCAAGCCTGCTGCGCGGGTGGCCTTCGCCGAGCAGGTGTGCCAGGAGATGGATCGGCGCAAGCGTCGCCTCGGCATCCTCAGCTATGACGACCTGCTCAGTCGGCTGGCCACGGCACTGGAGGCGCCGGACTCCCCGGCGCGGCAGCGGATGCAGAACCGCTGGAAGATCGTGCTGGTCGATGAGTTCCAGGACACCGACCCGGTGCAGTGGGACGTCCTCGACCGCGCCTTCCGCGGACACTCGACGCTGGTGCTCATCGGAGATCCCAAGCAGGCGATCTACGCCTTCCGCGGTGGCGACATCTACACCTACCTGGTTGCCCGCGGTCAGGCCGACACCGTCCGGACGCTGCCGACCAACTGGCGCAGCGACGCCCCGCTGGTCACGGCGCTGCAGCAGCTCAGCCGGGGTGCCGAGCTCGGCGACCCCGCCATCACCGTGCACGAGATCGGAGCCAGTCATCGGGGCAGTCGGCTCACCGGCGTACCTCGCCCCGAGCCGGTGCGGATGCGCGTCGTACGCGCCGCCGACTTCGTGACCAACCAGCAGGGCACCATCAAGATGGACCTGCTCCGGCCACACCTCGCGGAGGACCTGGCCGAGGACGTCGCGCAGCTGCTCGCCGCGCAGCCGCAGTTCGACGGCAAGCCGCTCGAGGCCGGTCACCTGGCGATCCTGATGTCCAGCCTCAAGCACGCCCACCTCTACCAGCGGGCGCTGAGCCGCCGCGGGGTGCCGTCGGTGCTGACCGGCGGCGACAGCGTGCTGCTCACCCAGGCCGGCGACGAGTGGCTGGCGCTGCTCGAGGCGCTCGAGCAACCCCAACGCAGCGGCCGGATCCGCGCGGTCGCGCTCACCTCCTTCCTCGGAGTCACGCCGAGCGACCTGGACGCGGGCGGCGACGACCTCACCGACGAGCTCGCCGAGCAGGTACGCCGCTGGCTGGACCTGATGCGCGGCCGCGGCGTCGCCGCCGTGCACGAGTCGCTGATCTCCGCGGGACTGGCGCAGCGGGTGCTCGCCCGCCCCGAGGGTGAGCGCCTGCTGACCGACCTGACCCACCTCGGCCAGGTGCTGCACGAGGTGTCCCACCGGCAGGGTCTCGGGCTGGTCGCACTGCTGAGCTGGCTGCGCACCGAGCGACGGGTCGCGGCGAAGAGCAGCGAGCGCACCCGTCGTCTGGACACCGACGCCAAGGCGGTGCAGCTGCTCACCATCCACGGCAGCAAGGGACAGCAGTACCCCGTCGTCTACCTCCCCGAGCTCTTCAACTGCTGGCCGGGCAAGGACACCGAGCACCTCTTCCACGAGGACGGCGGACGCCGCCTCGACCTCGGCGGCGGCGCGCAGCCACGGCAGGCCATGCTCGAGCGGGCCGGTGAGGAGCTCCGCCTGACCTACGTCGCGCTCACCCGCGCGCAGTCCCAGGTGGTGACCTGGTTCGCTCCGAGCTGGGATGCCGGCAACGCAGGGATCACCCGATTGCTGTTCGGGCGCAACGCCGGCGAGGCTCGGGTCCCGGAGACCGTCGAGCGTGGTCCCTCGGACTTCGAGGTGGTGGCCCAGCTCTCTGCCTGGGCCGGCGAGGGAGCGGTCTCGCTCGAGATCTCCGAGGTGCCCGCCGAGCCCACCCGGGTGCAGCCGTCCGAGCGCCCGGAGCTGGCGGCGCGCACTTTCGACCGCACCGTCGACACGGCCTGGCGCCGCACGTCGTACTCCGGGCTGATCCGGGCCGAGGACCCGGCGACGGCCTCCGCCCACAGCGAGCCCGAGGTCGAGGGCACCGTCGACGAGGACGCCGAGGTGGCCGAGCGCGCGCGAGCCGAGGCGACCCCGAGCACGGTTGCCGCGGACCTGCCCTCGCCCATGGACGACCTGCCGGCCGGTGCGACCTTCGGCTCGCTGGTGCACGCGGTCCTCGAGCACGCCGACCCCCGGGCCCCGGACCTGGGCGCCGAGCTGCGCGCCCGGGTCGTCGAGGAGCAGCGGTGGTGGGCGGTGGACGCCTCGCCCGAGGCGATCGCCGAGGCGCTCGTCCCGATGCATCTCACCTCGCTCGGTCCGCTGGCCGAGCACCTGCGGCTGATCGACATCGGCCTCGACGAACGGCTCTGCGAGCTCGACTTCGAGTTCCCGCTGGCCGGTGGGGAGGGCCCCGAACGCGTGCGCGTCCCGCTGTCCGCGATGGCCGGAGCGCTGCGCCGGCACCTGGCCGCGGACGACCCGATGCGCACCTACGCCGACCGGTTGGAGAACCCCTCCCTCGGCGACCAGGTGCTGCGCGGCTACCTCAGCGGCTCCATCGACGTCGTCCTGCGGGTGGGCGAGGAGCCCCGCTACCTCGTGGTGGACTACAAGACCAACAAGCTGGGCACGCCGGGGGAGCCGCTCACGGCGATGGACTACACCCCGCGCGCGATGACCGAGGCGATGCTGCACTCGCACTACCCGCTCCAGGCGATGATCTACTCCGTGGTGCTGCACCGCTACCTGCGCTGGCGGCAGCCCGGCTACGACCCGTCGGTGCATCTGGGCGGGATCCTCTACCTGTACGTGCGAGGCATGTGCGGGCCGGAGACGCCGCGCATCGACGACCAGCCGTGCGGCGTGTTCTCCTGGCGCCCACCTGCCGCGCTGGTGGTCGAGCTCTCCGACCTGCTCGACGGAGTGACCACCGAGGGGCTGACGTCGTGACCGAGACCCGGACACTCAACGACCCGCGCGACCGACGGCTCGCCCTCGGCGCGACCGGGTTGCTGCGCACCTTCAACGAGGCCGAGGTGCTCACCGCCGCGGACGTGCACGTGGCCAGCCGCTTCGGCGCGATCCTGGGCGAGTCCCGCGAGTCGGTGCTGCTGGCGGCCGCTCTGGCCGTTCGGGCGGTGCGGCACGGCTCGATCAGCCTCGACCTCACCACGATCGCCACGCTCGCGCTGGAGTCGACCGCGGCGGACGACGAGTCACCAGCGCCGGCAGCCCTGCCCTGGCCGGACCCGCAGGTCTGGCTCGCCGACCTCGCGACGAGCCCGCTGGTGACCGAGGAGGCCTTCCGGCTCCAGGGTCCGCACCTCTACCTCGACCGCTACGCGCGCGAGGAGGGCCAGGTCTGCGCCGACCTGCTCGAGCGGATCGGCCGCCCCGAGCCGGAGATCGACGTGGCCACCCTCGCCCTCGGCATCGACCGGGTCTTCCCCGACGAGGGGTACGACGAGCAGCGCGCCGCGGTGCGGGTCAGCGCGGGACGCTGGACCACGATCCTGACCGGCGGCCCGGGGACCGGCAAGACCACCGCGGTCGCGGGTCTGCTCACCCTGATCGCCGAGCAGCACGAGGCCCAGACCGGGCAGCCACCCCGGATCGCGCTGTGCGCTCCCACCGGCAAGGCAGCCGCGCGGCTTCAGGAGGCCGTCGCGGAGGCCGCCGCCGAGCTCCTCGACGAGACCGACCGGCGACGGGTCGCCGGGCTGGAGTCCTCGACGCTGCACCGCCTGCTCGGATGGCGTCCGGACAGCAGCGTCCGGTTCAGGCACCACCGGGCCAACCGGCTGCCCCACGACGTGATCGTCGTCGACGAGACGTCGATGGTCTCGCTGACGATGATGGCCCGGCTCCTGGAGGCCGTCCGTGCCGACGCTCGGCTGGTGCTCGTCGGCGACCCCGACCAGCTCTCCAGCGTCGAGGCCGGCGCCGTCCTGGCCGACCTGGTCGCCGGTCTCGCCACGCACCCGGAGTCTCCGGTGGTGTCCTGCGCACCACCCACCGGTACGGCGAGAACATCGGCGCGTTGGCGGCGGCGCTGCGGGCCGAGGACGCCGACGCCGTGATGCAGGTCCTGCGCTCCGGGAGCGAGGACGTGGAGTTCATCGACCCCGACGACGAGACGGCGATGACCGCCTTCCGCGACAGCGTCGTCGACGTGGCCGCCGACCTGCGCACGGCCGCCGAGGCGGGCGACGCCGGGGCGGCGCTGGCCGCGCTGGCCCGGCACCGCCTGCTCTGTGCCCACCGCGAGGGCCCCTACGGGGTCGCCGGCTGGAACCGGATGGTCGAGACCCTGCTCAGCGACCGCACCGGTGTGCCGACCTACGACGACTGGTACCCCGGCCGGCCGGTGCTGATCACCGCCAACGACAAGGGTCAGCGGCTGAGCAACGGCGACATGGGGGTGACCCTGCGCCGCCCCGAGGGTCGGTTGCGGGTGGTGCTGGCCGAGGCCGACCGCCGTGAGCTCGCCCCCACTCGCCTCCCCGACGTCCAGACCGTGCACGCGATGACGGTGCACAAGTCGCAGGGCTCCCAGGCCGACACGGTGAGTGTCATCGTCCCGCCCGAGGACTCCCGGCTGCTGACCCGTGAGCTGCTCTACACCGCGGTGACCCGCGCCCAGCGCACCGTGCGCGTGATCGGCACCGAGGCCGCCGTACGCGCCGCCGTGGGTCGCAAGGTCCAGCGCGCCTCGGGCCTGGCCCGCCGCCTCCGGGCCTGACCCGTGGCGGCCGGCCGGACTACTTCAGCTCGGACTCGGCCGCGCTGATCTGCGCGAACTCCTCCTCGGGGGCGCTGGCGACGAGGTGGTGGCGGCTGTAGAACCAGAAGTACGCCAGCGCGGCCAGGAAGACACCCGCGGTGATCCCGGCGGCCAGGATGTCGACGAAGAACGTCGCCACGAGAGCGACCACGCTCAGTGCCAGGCCGACTCCGGTCGTGACCACGCCGCCGGGGGTCCGGTAGGCGCGCTCCAGGTTCGGCTCGCGACGGCGCAGCATGATGTGGCTGAGGTTCAGCAGCACGTAGGACATGGTGGCGCCGAAGACGGCGATGTTGATCAGCAGGGCGCCGTCCTTGGTGAGGGCGGCCAGCAGGAACCCGATCGTGCCCGGCACGACCAGCGCGACCCAAGGAGTCTTGCGGCCACTGGTCAGCGACAGCACCTTGGGCAGGTAGCCCGCGCGGGACAGCGCGAACAGCTGGCGGGAGTAGGCGTAGATGATCGAGAAGAAGCTGGCGATCAGGCCCGCCAGACCGGCGTAGTTGATGACGTCGGCCAGCACGGAGTTGCTGCCGTACACAGCACGGATCGCCTCCGGCAGCGGGTTGTCCGAGGTGCGGATGGTGTCCGACCCCGCCGCCCCCGGGACGACGACCAGCATCAGAGCGGCGAAGACCAGCAGGAGCACCATCGCGGTGATGATGCCGCGCGGCATGTCCCGAGCCGGGTCCTGGGTCTCCTCCGCAGCCAGGGGCACGCCCTCGACGGCCAGGAAGAACCAGATGCCGTAGACCAGCGCGGCCACGACGCCGCTGATCCCGTAGGGCAGGAAGCTGCTCGAGAGCGCCGAGCCGTCAGGGTCGATGTCGAAGAGGTTGCTCGTGGAGAACTTCGGCGCCAGACCGATGACCGTGGCGATCAGCGCGGCGACCGCGATGGCGGTGATGCCGAACATCAGCTTGAGGGCCTCACCGACGCCGTAGAGGTGCACGCCGATGAACACGACGTAGGCGATCAGGTAGATCAGCCAGCCGTTGGTCAGCCCGAAGAGCCCGAGTGCCTCGATGTAGCCGCCGATGAACACCGCGATGGCGGCAGGGGCGACGGCGTACTCGATCAGGACGGCCACCCCGGTGGCGAAGCCGCCCAACGGACCGAGTGCCCGGCGTGCGAAGCCGTACCCCGCACCAGCCACCGGAAGGGCCGAGGACATCTCGGCCAGGCCGAAGACCATGCAGCTGTACATCACCCCCATCAGGACGGTGGCGATCAGCAGACCGCCCCAGCCACCCTCGTCGAGGCCGAAGTTCCAGCCCGCGAAGTCTCCGGAGATGACGTAGCTGACGCCGAGGCCCGCGAGCAGGATCCAGCCTGCCGCACCCCGCTTCAGCGACCTGTGCTTGAGATAGTCCTTATCGACGCTCTGGTAGTCGACTCTCGATCTGGGCATGTCAACCAACTCTCCCCTGAAGTGCCTTGAGTGTGGGGGGACCCCGCCCACCCGTCAAGGAGCGCGGCCGTCCGATGCCCGACCTGATCGGCTCTCGTCGATCGGGGTCCGTGCGGTGTCACACTCCGAGGATGAGCAGACCTGCTGATCCTGATCGCCCGAACGTCCTGGTCGTGATGTTCGACCAGCTCACGCCGAGTGCCCTCGGCTGCTACGGCAACCCGGTGGTCCAGGCGCCCACCATCGACCGTCTCGCTCGCGAGGGCGTGGTCTTCGACGCGGCGTACTCCAACAGTCCGCTGTGCACTCCGGCGCGCTACTGCATGATGACCGGGCAGCTGCCCTCGGCCACGCGCGGCTACGACAACGCGGCCTACCTCGCCAGCACCATCCCCACCTTCGCCCACCATGCGCGCTCGGCCGGCTACCGCACCGTGCTCGACGGCAAGATGCACTTCGTCGGGCCCGACCAGCTGCACGGCTTCGAGGAGCGGCGCACGACCGACATCTATCCCGCCGACTTCGGGTGGACGCCCAACTGGCTCCAGCCCGACGAGCGGATCGACTGGTGGTTCCACAACATGGACGCGGTGACCCAGGCGGGCGTCGCCGAGGTCACGAACCAGCTCTCCTTCGACGACGAGGTCGGGCACCAGGGAGTCCGGGCGCTGCACGACCTCGCTCGCGACCCCGACGAGCGGCCCTGGCTGCTGGTCGTCTCGTTCACCCACCCGCACGACCCCTACGTGACCCGGTCGCGCTACTGGGACCTCTACGACGAGGCGTCGATCCCGCTGCCCGTGCTGGGCGCCGACGACGTACCGCTCGATCCGCACACCGCCCGGCTGCGCAAGGTCAGCGCGATGGACGAGGTGGAGGTCACCGAGAGCGACGTACGCCGGGCGCGGCGCGCCTACTACGGCAACATCTCCTACGTCGACGAGTGGACCGGCCGGTTGATGGCGACGCTGTCGGCGCTCGAGGTCGCCGACGACACCGTGGTGGTGGTCCTCGCCGACCACGGCGACATGCTCGGGGAGCGTGGGCTCTGGTACAAGATGAACTTCTTCGAGGGCTCGGCGCGGGTTCCGCTGATCGTGCACCACCCGAAGCGGTTCGCGCCGAAGCGGGTCGCTGAGCCGGTGTCGCTGGTCGACATCCTGCCGACCCTGACCGAGCTGATCGGGGACGCGCCGCGAGCGTGGATCCGCTGGCCGGGCGTTCCCTGCTCGACCTGTGCGACGACGTCGGGGTGGAGCCGGTCGAGCGTGAGGTGATCGGGGAGTACATGGGTGAGGGGGCCATCGCCCCGATCGTGATGATCCGTCGCGGCGACCTGAAGTTCGTGCACTCCCCGGTCGACCCCGACCAGCTCTACGACCTGGTCGCCGATCCCCACGAGCGGGTGAACCTGGCCTCGGACCCGGACTGGTCGGCCCGGGTCAAGGAGCTGCGGCTGGAGGTCGAGCGCCGCTGGGACCTCGACGCGGTGCACGCGGACGTGGTGCAGGACCAGACGCGCCGCAGGTTCGTCGGCGCGGCCCTGCGCAGCGGTCACGTGAGTCCGTGGGAGTACACGCCGCCCGACGACGGGAGCCAGCAGTACATGCGCAACCACCTCGACCTGAACGCGCTCGAGCGGCTCAGCCGCTTCCCGCGGGCACCGGCCGCCTCCGCGGACGCGACTCCGCGCGGCGAGTAGGCCCGCTTTCCGGGGGGCGGCGAGGTCCGACGGACTAGCGTGCTCTCGTGCGCACCCCCATCGAGACCTCCCGGACCGGCTCATGAGTGAGGAGGGCGGCTCCGAGGACGTCAAGGCCCCGCAGGGCGCGCGTGACGAGGCCGAGATCGAGGAGACCTACGACCGGCTGATCGACGAGGGGCACGAACGCCTCGACCGGCCGCTGCTGCCGCTGCTCGCCACCGGGTTCCTCGGTGGCGTGGACGTCGGCGTGGGGGTGCTGATGTTCCTCGTCGTCAAGGCCGCGACCGACAACCATCTGCTCGCCTCGCTCGCGTTCACGGTGGGCTTCGTGGCACTGCTCCTCGCGAACAGTGAGCTGTTCACCGAGAACTTCCTGGTGCCGGTGATCGCCGTGGTCGCCAAGGAGGGCACCGTGAGCCAGCTGCTCCGCCTCTGGGGGGTGACGCTGGTGGCCAACCTCGTCGGTGGCTTCGTGATGGCGGGACTGATCGTCAGCGCCCTGCCCTCGGTGCACGAGACCGCGGTGAAGGCGGGATCGCACTACGCGCATCTCGGGGTGTCCTGGCGCTCGTTCGCACTGGCCGTGCTCGCCGGCGCCGTGATCACGCTGCTGACCCGGATGCAGCACGCGACGGAGAGTCTCGGCGTCAAGCTCGTCCCGGCCATCTTCATGTCGTTCGTGCTGATCGGTGCCGAGCTGTTCCACTCGATCCTGGACTCGATCCTGATGTTCGCGGGACTGCTGACCGGCCAGGCGGACTACACCTACCTCGACTGGCTCGGCGCCCTCGGCTGGTCCACGCTGGGCAACCTGGTCGGTGGTCTGGTGCTGGTGACCTCGGTGCGGCTGCTGCGGGTCTCCCACCGGGTCGAGGAGAGCCGAGCGGAGGGCCAGCGAGCGGACTGAGCCGGTTCGCTCAGCGGGCGGTCTCGCCGGTGCGCGCGAGCTCGGCGGGCAGCTGCTCGTAGTGCGCGAACGAGCGCGTGAAGGTCCCGGTGCCGTGGGTCAGGGCTCTGAGGTCGATCAGGTAGCGCACCAGCTCCTGGGCAGGCACGTCCGCGCGCACCGAGGTCCGCGCGTCGCCGGCCTCCTCGGTGCCGAGCAGCCGGCCCCGGCGTGCCGACAGGTCGCTCATCACCGCTCCCACGTGAACCGTCGGTACGACGACGGCCACCTCGTCGTAGGGCTCGAGAAACCCGACCGTGCCGGCTGCGGCGGCCTCCCGCAGCGCCAGCGCCCCGGCACTCTGGAAGGCGGCGTCCGAGGAGTCGACGCTGTGCGACTTGCCGTCGGTGAGGGTGACCCGGATGTCGACCACCGGATGGCCGCGGATGACCCCGCGCTCCATCTGTGAGCGGACGCCCTTCTCGACCGACGCGATGTACTGCCGGGGAACGGCCCCGCCCACCACCTGGTCCACGAACTCGAAGCCACCGCCCCGCGGAAGGGGCTCGACCTCCAGGTCGCAGACCGCGTACTGGCCGTGGCCGCCGGACTGCTTGACGTGCCGGCCGTGTCCGTTGGCCGGCGCCAGGAAGGTCTCCCTGAGCGCGATCACCAGCTCCTGGGGAGAGACCGCCACCCCGAACCGGTTGCGCAGCCGGTCGAGGGCCTGCTCGGCGTGCGCCTCGCCCATCACCCACAGCACCACCTGGCCGGTCTCGGCGTTCTGCTCGATCCGCAGGCTCGGGTCCTCCGCCCGCAGCCGGCTCAGCGCGGGGGAGAGCTTGTCCTCCTCGGAGCGGGAGAGCACCTGGATGGCGACGGGCAGCAGCGGCACCGGCATCGTCCACGGTCGCAGGACGCGAGGTCGGTCGGGGCTGGACAAGGTGTCCCCGGTCTCGGCGCGACTCAGCCGCCCGAGCAGCGCGATGTCGCCGGCCACCACCCGGGAGGCCGGCACCTGGCGCCGGCCGAGCGGATGGGCCAGGGCGCCGATGCGCTCGTCCTCGTCGTGGTCCTCGTGGGTGGGGTCGCCGACGAAGAAGTCGGAGAAGTGGCCCGAGACGTGGACCGGCGCGTCCGGCATCAGGGTGCCGGAGAAGACCCGGACGATGCTGGTGCGCCCGATGTACTGGTCGCTGCTCGTCTTCACCACCTCGGCCACCAGCGGCCCGTCCGGGTCGCAGGACGCGTGCCCGGCCGGCGCGCCACTGGGGGTGAAGCAGGCGTGCGCCGGATGCTCGGACGGCGCCGGGAAGCCCTTGACGCACAGGTCCAGCAGCTCGGCGATGCCACGTCCGTCCGTGGCGCACACCGCGATCGCCGGGTGCAGGCGCGCCGAGGCCACTGCCTCCTCCAGGTCGCGCACGAGCAGGTCCTCCTCGACCGGGTCGCCGCCCAGGTAGCCCTCGAGCAGCGACTCGTCCTCGGACTCCTCGATCACGGCCTCGATCAGCTCGCCGCGGCGTACGTCGTCACAGGACCGGTCGAGCAGCGCGACGACCGAGTCGCCACGCGGGACGACCACCGGGACCACCCTGTCCCCGAACACCTCGCGCGCGGACAGCAGGGTCGCGTCGAAGTCCGCGCGCGCATGGTCGAGCTTGGTGATCACCACGGCCCGGGGCATGTCGATCTCGGCGCACTCGCGCCACAGCCGCTTGGTGTCCTCGTCGACCCGCTCGTTGGCGGCGACCACGAACAGGGCGCAGTCGGCCGCGCGGAGCCCGGCCCTGACCTCGCCGACGAAGTCCGCGAGACCCGGGGTGTCGAGCAGGTTGATCTTGCGGTCGCCGTGACGGGTGGGCGCCACCGCCAGGGAGCTGGAGCGCTGATGCACCTGCTCGTTGTCGTCGTAGTCGCAGACGGTGCTGTGCTCCACGACCGATCCCTGGCGGGGCAGGGCGCCGGAGCCGAACAGCAGCGCCTCCACCAGTGTGGTCTTGCCGGACTGGTGCGGCCCGACGAGCACCACGTTGCGGACCTCGTCGGGTGAGGAGACCTCGAGTCGGTGGTCGCTCGACCGGCCACCGTTTCGCTCAGCCATGAGACCAACCAACCCCGAACCCCGGACTTGCACAACCCCCGCGCCGCGCAGCTCCGGCCGTCGAGCAGGGTCACCGGCCGTTCTGCGAGAAGTGCTGGTAGTCCACGAGCGAGCGCCAGCTGCCACCCCAGGTCCACCCGATCGCGGTGAACGCCCGGACCACGGGCCCGCGGGCGGTGATCATCCCGGGCCGCGACCAGGTCCGGTCGCGGTAGGCCGAGGCCAGCTCCGGCAGCACCAGCCCACCTCGGACGTAGGGGTTCTGGAACGGGTTCAGGTCGATCGCGAGGCCGTAGGCGTGCTGGGAGTACTCCGACCCGCCGGTCGTCGGACGGCAGTTGAAGGCGCTGGTGTTGTTCCCGTCGCCCGTGGGCGGCGCGTCCTGCTCCTCGGCCCGGATGATCCGCATCTCCTCGAGCGGGAAGCGGGCGGCGTACAGCCGGCGGAACACCTTCACGAGAGGCTCGGTCGCCGAGGTGCGCACCAGCAGCTCGCCGGTGTGCCGCTGCTGGTCGAAGCCGCGGAAGGTCAGCCGCACCCAGGAGAGCTCGGAGGCCTTCACCGGACATGACCTGGTCCACGTGGAGCGTGCGATGACCGCGGCGGGTGCGGGGGTCCGCACCCGCACGGCGAAACCGCGGCCGGGCAGGGGCGCAAGCACGTCGGGCAGGGTGAATCGCCGCTGCGCCAGCTCCGGAGGCGTGGGTCGCACCTGGCCGTACCCACTGGCGGTGAGAGGCAGGACCCGCCGACCGAGCCAGGACGGCGGAGCGCCCCCCAGGATCGGCCGGTCGCTGACCCGGAGCGTGCCCGGACTGCGTGACGATGACGCGGCGGGCGAGGGTGCCGCCGACGCCGAGTCACTTCGCGCGGGGCCGGGCCCGGTGGAGGGCTGGGTCCCGGGCGAGGCCGCTCTCGGGCCGGCAGGCACGCCGGCTCCACACGCCGTCACGGCCACCACCAGAGCAGCCGCGCCCACGACGCGCACCCCCGACCTCCACCTTGGCTGACCAGGCACCCCCCGACTCTAGTTCCGCCCCCCGCGCCGCGCAGCGAAGGTCGAGCAAGGGACCCAGCCCGCTGGTCGAGCGGCGATCGAAACCCCCGCGGTCGAGCAGCGAAGCGAGCGATCAGCCGAGACCTCCGGGCGCACCACACAGCCGAGCAAGGCCACGCCCCGCTGGTCGAGCAGTGAGCGAAGCGAGCGATCAGTCGAGACCTCCCAGTCGAGCAGGGTCCAGCCGAGCAAGGCCGCAGCCAAGACCCAGCCGGACGATCAGCCGAGACCCGCCGAGTCAGACCCCGGCGCGAGCAAGCAGCGCACCCGCGTGGGCGGGCAGCTGCAGCAGACCGTCGGCCAGGGTGGGCAGGCTCGGCGTACGGAAGACCAGCCCCAGGTCGGCCTCGACGGCGACCTCGGCCGGCTGGTCGCCGAAGTTGACCACCATCAGGCACTCCTGGGCACCGACGCCGCGACGCATGGTGAACAGCCGCGAGTCCTCGTCGACGGTGCACGAGACCGCGCCGAAGGACGGGTCGGTGAGCGCCGGCAGCGACCGGCGCAGCTCGGTGAGCCGGCGATAGGCCTCCAGGACCCGCGCGTGCCTGCCGGTCGTGAGCTCGGACCAGTCCAGCTTGGAGCGCTCGAAGGTCAGGGGATCCTGCGGGTCGGGGACCACGGCCGGGTCCCAGCCCATCTGCGCGAACTCCCGGATGCGCCCCTCCGCGGTCAGCCGGCCCAGCTCGGCCTCCGGGTGGGAGGTGAAGAACTGGAACGGGGTCGAGGCGGCCCATTCCTCACCCTGGAAGAGCATCGGCGTGAACGGGCCGGCCAGCGTGAGCAGCGCGGCGCACACCAGCTGGTCGTCGTCGAGATGTCCCGGAGACGGGTCGGAGAGCCGGTCGCCGACGGCGCGGTTGCCGATCTGGTCGTGGTTCTGGTTGGCCACCACCAGCCGCCAGGTGGGCAGTCTCGCGGTGTCGATGGGCACTCCGTGGTCGCGTCCGCGGAACGAGGAGTGCGTGCCGTCGTGGAAGAAGCCGCGCTCGCAGACCTTGGCCAGCGCGGAGAGCGGCTCGAAGTCGGCGTAGTAGCCGCTGGTCTCGCCGGTCAGCGCCACGTGGACCGCGTGGTGGAAGTCGTCGCTCCACTGCGCGTCGATCCCCAGGCCCTCGGCCTCACGTGGGGTGACCATCGAGGCGTCGTTGAGGTCGGACTCCGCGATCAGCGTGAGCGGGCGACGCAGGTGGGCCGAGAGCGCGGCCACCTCGATGGCCATCTCCTCGAGGAGGTGCACCTCGGACGCATCCTCGAGCGCGTGCACGGCGTCGAGTCGCAGCCCGTCGACGTGGTAGTCGGTGAACCACATCTGCACGCTGTCGAGGATGTAGCGGCGTACCTCTGCCGAGCCCTCGCCGTCGAGGTTGATCGAGGAGCCCCAGGCGTTGGCCCCTTCGGCCTTCACGTAGGGGCCGAACAGCGGCAGGTAGTTGCCGGAGGGGCCGAGGTGGTTGTGCACCACGTCCTGGATCACGCCCAGGCCCGCCGCATGGCAGGCGTCGACGAAGCGCTGGTAGGCCTCCGGGCCGCCGTACTCCTCCTCGACGGCCGACCAGTGCACGCCGTCGTAGCCCCAGTTGTGGGTGCCGTTGAAGGCGTTGACCGGGAGCAGCTCGACCAGATCGATGCCGAGCGCGACCAGGTGGTCCAGGCGCTCGATGGCGGCGTCCAGGGTGCCCTCGGGGGTGAACGTGCCGAGGTGCAGCTCGTAGATCACCGAGCCGGCCAGCTGCCGTCCGGTCCACGCCGCGTCGCTCCACGCGAAGGCGTCGGGGTCGAACGTGCGCGAGCGGCTGTGTACGCCGTGCGGCTGGCGGCGCGACCGGGGGTCGGGGAGCGGGTCCTCGGAGTCGTCGATGAGGTAGCCGTAGTCGACCTCGGACTCCGCGGCCTCGGCGGGAAGCGGCACCGTCCGGGGTCCACCAGCCGTCCTCGTCGCGGGTCATCGGCACGACGCTGTCGCCCACGCTGAGGCGGAGACGGTCGGGCCGGGGCGCCCACACGGCGAAGCGTTCGCGCATCAGTCCTCCTTGACGAGCAGGGCCACCGGCAGGTCCGGCAGCAGGTCGGCGATCCGGACCTGGTCGCTGAAGGCGTGTTCGCCTCCCGCGGTCAGGTTGCGCCACGTGCCCGCTGGCAGCTCGAGCGTGGTCTCGCCCCAGCCGCCGCGGGCGGCCAGTCCGACGGGCAGCCGGGTGACGACCGTGATCGCGCCACCGCGGTCGAAGGCCAGCACGTGGTCGGCGGCCGAGCCCTGCGCCTCGAGGGCGCGGTAGCCGCTGAACAGCTCCGGTCGGTCGCGACGCAGCCGCAGGGCCAGGTGGGTCACCCAGAGCTTCGCGGCGCCTTCGTCCTCCGGAGTCGTCGGACGTGCCGGGGGTCGGCTGGCCTTGCAGGGCCTGGTCGAGCAGGACTCGGCGCCGGTCGAAGTCGACCGGCCTGCGGTTGTCGGGGTCGACGAGACTCTGCTCCCACAGCTCGCTCCCCTGGTAGACGTCGCAGACACCGGGCGCCGTGATCGCGACCAGCTTGGCCGCGAGCGCGTTGCTCCACCCGGCTGCCGCCACCTGCTCCACGAGGCCGGTCAGCACCGCGCGCGTGCGCCCGTCGTCGAGGACGGCGTCGACCGCCGCGTGCACGGCGTTCTCGTAGTCGGCGTCAGGGTCGGTCCAGGTCGTCCGGTCGCCGGCCTCGCGCATCGCCTTCTCGGCGTACGCCTGCAGCCGGGAGCGCAGGTCCGCCGGTGGCGCGCCGTCCACCGTCGCCGGCCAGGCTCCCAGGACCGCCTGCCAGAGCAGTGCACCGAAGCCGGCGTCGGGCAGCGGCACCAGCGCGAGCAGCTCGTCGAGCGCCGCCGTCCACACCTCGGGCAGCTCGGCGAGCACCGTGATCCGCGCCCGGACGTCCTCGCCGCGCTTGGTGTCGTGGGTGGAGAGCGTGGTCATCGCGTCCGGCCACTCCCGCTGGCGCTGTGCTCATCGCCTCGTGGAAGGTCGTCGGTGTGATCGAGAAGACACCCGGGTCCGCGCCGACCTCGTTGAGCGAGGTCAGCCGCGAGCTGCGGTAGAACGCGCAGTCCTCGACCCCCTTGGCCATCACCATCCCGCTGGTCTGCTGGAAGCGCAGCGCGGCCGGGCTCCGCGGCATCGCCGAGCACCGGCTCGAGCTCGTCGAGCACCGGCGCCAGGTCCGGTCGCGCCCCGCGGGCAGCGGTGAAGGCCTCGTCGAGGTACTCCCGACCGCCGGGCAGGTAGGACCGGTAGACCGCGAACCGCGCCAGCAGCTCCGCGACCGCGTCCTGGAGGACGCTCGGGCGTCAGCGGAGAGCCGCTCGGGCAGCTCGCGCACGATCCGGTTCGTCTCCGAGCGGAGCGTGACGTCGGCCACCGAGCGCTTGCGCTCGAGCACCAGGCGCCTCCCAGTCCAGCGGCGCGCCCCGCAGGCGCGCCTCGAGGGCGTCGAGCGGCTCCTGCCCGTCGGGGTCGGTGAGCACGCGGTCGAGCAGCGCCAGCACGTCGTACCCGGTGGTGCCGGCGGTGGCCCAGGACGTGCGGCAGCTCCTCGCCGGGCTCCAGGATCTTCTCGACCAGGACGTAGGCGCCACCGGTCAGCCGAGCGAGGTCGGCGAGATAGCCCTCGGGGTCGCGCAGGCCGTCGGGGTGGTCGACCCGGAGCCCGTCGACCAGGCCCTGGGTGAACCAGCGCCGGATCTCGACGTGCGCCGCCGCGAACACCTCGGGGTCCTCGACGCGGACGCCGGCCAGGGTGTTCACCGCGAAGAAGCGCCGGTAGTTGAGCTCGTCGTCGGCCCGACGCCAACCGACCAGCTCGTAGTGCTGCCGAGCGTGCACGGCGGTGGGATCCGGGTCGGGACCCTCGGCCGTGCCGACCGCGATCGGGAACCGCTGGTCGTGGTAGCGCAGCTCCTCGCCCACCACCTCCAGGTGGCCGATCGGGCCTCCCTCGACGGGGAGGTCGTCGTCGCCCAGCACCGGCACCCGCAGGCGGCCGTCGCCGAAGTCCCAGTCGATGTCGAACGCGTCGGCGTGCACCGAGCCGCGCCCGTGCCGCAGCACGTCCCACCACCACGGGTTGTTCACCGGGGTGGCCACCCCGACGTGGTTGGGCACGATGTCGACGAGCACGCCCATGCCGAGCCGGCGGGCCTCCTCCGACAGCGCGGCCAGCCCCTCGGGCCCTCCGCGGGCGTCGTCGACGTGGTCGAAGCCGACCACGTCGTAGCCGTGCGTGCTGCCGGTCTCGGCCGCCAGCAGCGGCGAGAGGTAGACCCAGTCGACGCCGAGGTCGTGCAGGTAGGCCAGGTGCGCGGTGGCCTCGAACAGGTCGAACTCCTCGGTGATCTGCAGGCGGTAGGTGTTGCGCGGGGCCTTTCCGATCACTGGGCCGTACCGCTGTAGGACGCGAGTGAGGCGGCCACGGAGTGGTCCGGCTCCTGCTCGGGCTCGCGGTGCTCCCGCAGGACCACGGTCGAGCGGTGCTGGACCTTGAAGGTCTCGCCGGCGCCGTAGGTGCGGGCGTCGTCAGCGACCCCGCCGGTGTCGACGACGACGTCCCACGACTCGGAGTACTCCGCGGGCGGCAGGGTGATCTCGATGTCACCGCCGACGTTGAAGAACAGCAGGAAGTGGTCGTCGAGGATCCGGTTGCCGCGGGCGTCGCGGCCGGCGATGCCGTGCCCGTTGAGGAACATCCCGAGGGTCTTGCCGTCGCCCTCCCAGTCGCCGTTCTCCATCACCCGGCCTTCAGGGTGGAGCCAGACGATGTCGTCGAGCTTCTCCCCGCTGCGTACGGCGGTGCCGGTGAAGAACGCCTTGCGCCGGAACGTCGGGTGCTCACGTCGCAGCCGCATCAGCGCGGCGGTGAACTCGATCAACGGCTTGTCGGCCTGGTCCCAGTGCATCCAGGCGATCTCGGAGTCCTGGGCGTAGGTGTTGTTGTTGCCCTGCTGGGTGCGACCCATCTCGTCACCGTGCAGCAGCATCGGCACACCCTGGCTGAGCAGCAGCGTGGCGAGCAGGTTGCGCTGCTCGCGGGCACGCAGGGAGCGGATCTCGGGGTCGTCGGTCGGTCCCTCGACGCCGTGGTTCCACGAGCGGTTGTGGCTCTCGCCGTCGTTGCTGTCCTCGCCGTTGGCCTCGTTGTGCTTCTCGTTGTAGGAGACCAGGTCGCGCAGGGTGAAGCCGTCGTGGGCGGTGACGAAGTTGATGCTGGCGAACGGGCGACGGCCGGAGTTCTCGTAGAGGTCCGAGGAGCCCGCCAGGCGCGAGGCGAAGTCACCCAGGGAGGGCTCGCCGCGCCAGAAGTCGCGCACGGTGTCGCGGTAGTCGCCGTTCCACTCGGTCCACTGCGGCGGGAAGTTGCCGACCTGGTAGCCGCCGGGGCCGACGTCCCAGGGCTCGGCGATCAGCTTGACCTGGCTGACGACCGGGTCCTGCTGGACGAGCTCGAAGAAGGTGGCGAGCCGGTCGACCTCGTAGAACTCGCGGGCCAGCGTCGAGGCGAGGTCGAAGCGGAAGCCGTCGACGTGCATCTCGGTGACCCAGTAGCGCAGCGAGTCCATGATCAGCTGCAGCGAGTGCGGGTGCCGCACGTTGAGGGAGTTCCCGGTGCCGGTGTAGTCCATGTAGTACTTCGGCTCGTCCTCCACCATCCGGTAGTAGGCCTGGTTGTCGATGCCCTTGAAGCTCAGCGTCGGACCGAGGTGGTTGCCCTCCGCGGTGTGGTTGTAGACCACGTCGAGGATGACCTCGATGCCCGCGGCGTGCATCGCCTTGACCATCGACTTGAACTCCTGCACCTGGTTGCCCAGCGTGGTCACGTCGCCGCCGGTGGCGGCGTACTCGGCGTGCGGGGCCAGGAACGCGAGGGTGTTGTAGCCCCAGTAGTTGCGCAGGCCCTTGTCGAGCAGGGTGCTGTCCTGGATGAACTGGTGCACGGGCATCAGCTCGATCGCGGTCACCCCGAGCCGGGTCAGGTGCGAGGTGATCGCGGGGTGCGCCAGGCCGGCGTACGTCCCGCGCAGCTCCTCGGGGACCTCGGGGTGCAGCTGGGTCAGGCCCTTGACGTGGGCCTCGTAGATGATCGACTCGTTGTAGGGGATCGCCGGTGCCCGGTCGCCCTCCCAGTCGAAGAACGGGTTGATCACCACGCCGTGGGTCATGTGCGCCGCGGAGTCCTCGTCGTTGCGGGAGTCCGGGTCGCCGAAGGTGTAGCCGAACAGCGACTGGTCCCAGTCGATCTCGCCGGCGGTGGCCTTGGCGTAGGGGTCGAGCAGCAGCTTGTTGGGGTTGCAGCGCACGCCGCTCTCGGGGTCCCAGGGCCCGTGCACGCGGTAGCCGTAGCGCTGACCGGGCTGGACCGAGGGCAGGTAGCAGTGCCACACGTAGGCGTCGACCTCGGTGAGCTCGATCCGGGTCTCCTTGAGCTTTCCGCGAGCGCCGATCTCGAGCAGGCACAGCTCGACGCGGTCGGCGACCTCGCTGAACAGCGCGAAGTTGGTGCCGGTGCCGTCGAACGTGGCTCCGAGCGGGTAAGCCTTGCCGGGCCAGATCTCCACAGCTGATCTCCTTGCGATGAACGGACTTGTAACGATCAAAATACCGGTGACCCAGTACCCCGTGCTAATCGGTTCCACGCCTGCCGGACTGCGGTCTACCTGCCAGTAATCTGCGTCACTACGCTGGGCGGCATGAAGCGAACCATCTTCGACGACGACCATGATGCGTTCCGCAGCTCGGTGCGGGGCTTCCTCGACCGGGAGGTGACGCCGCACTGGGAGAAGTACATCGAGGCCAAGCAGTTCCCGCGGGAGATGTGGAAGGCGTTCGGTGCGCAGGGCCTGCTCGGGCTGGAGATCCCCGAGCAGTACGGCGGCTCCGAGGCCGGCGACTTCCGCTACAACGCCGTGCTGGGCGAGGAGCTGGGCCGGGTCTCGATGTCGCTCGGCTCCTGCCACGGCATCCACGCCGACATCGTGGCGCCGTACCTCGTCGAGCTGACCACCGAGGAGCAGCGCGAGCGCTGGCTGCCCGGCTTCGTCACCGGCGACATGATCTGCGCGATCGGGATGACCGAGCCCTCCGGAGGCTCCGACCTGGCTGCGCTGAAGTCGACCGCGGTCCGCGACGGCGACGACTGGATCCTCAACGGCTCCAAGACCTTCATCACCAACGGCTACTCCGCCGACCTGGTCGTGGTCGCTGCGCGCACGTCGCCGGAGAAGAAGGCCAAGGGCATCTCGCTGTTCGCCGTCGAGACCGGCATGGACGGCTTCACCCGCGGCCGCAAGCTCGACAAGGTCGGGCAGGACGAGTCCGACACCGCGGAGCTGTTCTTCGAGGACGTCCGGATCCCCGGCAACAACCTCATCGGCGAGCTCGACCAGGGCTTCATCCACATGATGAACTGGCTCCCGCAGGAGCGCCTGTCCAACGCGGTCGGCAACCTCGCCCAGGCGGCCCAGATCCTCGACGAGACGCTGATCTACATCAAGGAGCGCAAGGCCTTCGGGCAGGCGATCGGGTCCTTCCAGTACAACAAGTTCATCGCCGCCGAGCTGGTCACCAAGATCGAGGTCACCCAGGCCTTCCTCGACCAGGCGGTGATGGCGCACACCGAGCACCGGCTCACCGCGATCGACGCGGCCAAGGTGAAGTGGTGGGCCGCGGACATCCAGAACGAGGTGCTCGACGCCTGCGTCCAGCTCTACGGCGGCTACGGCTACATGAACGAGTACCGCGTCGGCCGAGCCTGGCGCGACGCCCGCGTCTCCAAGATCTGGGCCGGCTCGAACGAGATCATGAAGGAGCTCATCGGCCGCGACCTCGGCCTGTAGCCCGTCGACCGGGCACTCGCGTCGTCGTTCCTGGAGTACGCCGACCGGGCACTCGTGCGTGCGTCCTGAGTACGCCGACCGGGCACTCGTGCTGGCCTGGAGTACGCCGACCGGGCACTCACGCAGGTGAGCAGGCTCCGCCTCGGATCGGCGTACTGGAGCGACCACGAGTGCCCGGTCGGCGCGCTGGGAGCGACCACGAGTGCCCGGTCGACGTGCTGAGAGCGACCACGAGTGCCCGGTCGGCGTACTGGGAGCGAGCGACGACTGCCCGGTCGGCGTACTGGGAGCGAGGACGAGTGCCCGGTCGGCGAGATTGGCAGACTCAGGTGACATGCGGATGTTCGTGGCGGTGATCCCGCCGGAGCAGGTGGTCGAGGATCTCGAGGAGTTCCTCGCGCCGCGGCGTACGCCGGGACCGTTGCGGTGGACCTCGCCGGAGCAGTGGCACCTGACGCTCGCGTTCTCCGCGAACGTCCCCGACCGGGCGTACGACGACCTGGTGGTCCGCCTCGCCGGCGGCCGCGGCGAGAGCGCCACCCGATGGACGCGCGTGGTGGCGGGGGAGGGGCGTTCCCGGACGTCGGCCGGGCCAAGGTCGTCTTCGGCGGGGTGGAGACCGACACCGAGGAGCTGGCCCGGCTCGCCGGAGGCGCGCGAGCCGCGGTCGCCACGTCGGGGTCGGTGGTCGACGGCCAGCGGTTCCGCCCGCACCTGACCCTGGCGCGGGCGGGTCGCCCCCTCGAGGCCACGAAGTGGGTGCGCGTGCTGGACGGCTACCGAGGTCCGCGCTGGAACATCGAGGAGATCGCGCTCGTCGCCTCCCACCTGGGCGAGGGACCGCGACGCCGGCCCCGCCACGAGGTGGTGGAGACCTTCAGCCTCGCCCGCGCTGGTAGCGGTCCAGCGCGACCCGACGCTCCTCCGCGTGGTCGATGATCCGTCGGGGGTAGCCGTGCGCGTAGCCGGACTCCGCGTCCCAGGGCTCGTGCACCGCCTTGCCGTGGAGGTGGGCGAGCTCGGGCACCCAGCGGCGGACGTAGTCGCCCTGCGGATCGAACTTGAGCCCCTGGGTGATCGGGTTGAACACGCGGAAGTACGGCGACGCGTCCGTGCCGGTCCCCGCCACCCACTGCCAGCCGTGGTTGTTCGACGCGAGGTCGCCGTCGACCAGGTGGTCGAGGAAGTGCCGAGCGCCCACCGGCCACCACACGTGCAGGTCCTTGGTCAGGAAGCTGGCCGTGATCATCCGGACCCGGTTGTGCATCCAGCCCTCCGCGAGCAGCTGGCGCATGCCGGCGTCGACGATGGGGAAGCCGGTGGTGCCCCGCCTCCAGGCCTCGACCGCGTCCGCCTGCTCGTCGTAGGTCAGCCCGGCCACCGGCCGCAGGTCCTCCCACGCCGACTCGGGGTGGTGGTGCAGCACGTCGGCGTAGAACTCCCGCCACGCGATCTCGGTCTCGAACGTCCGCGCCCCCTGCCCGGGCAGCTCTGCGGTCATCGACAGCACCTGCCGGGGGTGCACCACGCCGAGCTTGAGGTACGGCGAGAGCCGCGAGGTGCGGTCGGCGCCCGGCTGGTCGCGCAGGTCGGCGTACTGCTCCACGTCCTTGTCGACGAACGCGCGCAGCCGACGCCAGGCAGCGTCCTCGCCGGCGGTCGGCATCCCGTCGGGCGCCTCCGCGAGCGCCTGGTCGAGCATCGACTCGACGCTGGGTCGCTCTCGGCCTCGACCCACTCCACGCTCCGCGGTGCCTGCACCGGATCCGGCCAGCCCTGGGCCCGCCAGGCCTTGCCGAACGGCGTGAACACCTTGTACGGCGAACCCGAGCCGTTGAGCACCGTCCCCGGGTCCACGGCGTACGGCGACCCGGTCGCCACCCCGGCGACGCCCTCGGGCAGCGCGTCGACCACGGCCCGGTCGCGGCTGACGGGCGTACGGCGTGAAGTCGTTCGTGACGTGCACCTGGTCGGCGCCGACGTCCGCGGCCAGGCGCGGGACCACGGCGGCGGCGTCGCCGAGCCGGAGGCAGAGCCGGCCCTCGAGCGAGGCGTCCAGACTCGCGCAGGTTGGCCGCCAGCCAGGCCCGTCGCGCCGGTCCGGCGTTGGCCCACAGCCCGGGGTCCAGGACGAACAGGCCGATCACCGGGCCGGCTGCTGCCGCCTCGCGCAGTGCGGGGTGGTCGCGCAGCCGCAGGTCTCGCCGAAACCACATGATCGAGGTCATTCCCAGACCTTACGGAGGCGGGTGTGAGACGGCCCACCAGCCGGTTTGGCGTGCCCGCGGGGCGGCTAGGGTCGAGAGATGCGACGCCTCGGACTCCAGCTGCGCCACACGCTGTGGGACATGACTCCGCGCGACCACCGACAGACGGCGGCACAGTTCCGGCGCCGGCAGCTGGTCAGCGCCGTCGTCGTGGTGGTGGGCGCGTTGGTGCTGGCTTTCGCTCTGGGAGGCACCGAGCCGGGCAGCAAGGAGTTCTACGGGGCCTCGTTGCTGCTGGCGGCCGTGTGGACGGTGGGGGCGTTCGCCTCCGGACCGATCCACCTGGGTCGCATCGGCCTGGACGAGACCGTCGCGGCTCGGCCGGTGATCCAGCCGATCCTGGTCGGGCTGGCCCTGGCGGGGGTCTTCGTGGCGGGCGCGTTCGTGGTCCGGCTGATCCCGCCGCTCGCCGACCAGGTCCGCGAGGTCCTCGACTACGCGGGTGAGGGGTCCTCGGCCTCCCTGCTGCTGCTGGTCACCGTGCTCAACGGGATCGCCGAGGAGCTGTTCTTCCGCGGCGGGCTGTACGCCGCGATCCGGCAGCATCAGGTCCCGGTCACCGCGGTCGCCTATGCGATCGCGACCGCCGCGACGGGCAACGTCATGCTGGCCTTCGCGGCGCTGGTGCTCGGGGTGGTCGTGGGACTCGAGCGCCGGGCCAGTGGCGGGATCCTGGCGCCCGTGCTCACCCATC
>CAWEUP010000007.1:0-188176 GCA_963812235.1 uncultured Actinomycetota bacterium
GGAGCACGATGTGGCGGCTGCTCCCAGGGGTCCTGCCGGGGCTGCTGCTGGGCGCCTGGTTCCTCTCCGTCGTGGACGACGTGCTGATGCGCAGGACGATCGCGGTCACCCTGCTGGCCATGTGCACGATCCAGCTGTGGCAGTTCGCGCGCACCAGGGGGCCGGCGGTCGTCTCGACACCCGCACGGCGTACTGACGGTCAGCACGGGTGTCGCGGCCGGGTTCGCCACCATGACGGCCAACGCGGCAGGACCGATCACCACGGTGTACCTGATTCGGGCCGGCCTGCCGATGCTGCGGATGATCGGCACCGGCGCGTGGTTCTACCTGGCCGTCAACCTCGCCAAGGTGCCTTTCAGCGCCGGGTTGGGCCTGATCACCCCCACCAGCCTGATCAGGAACGCCGTGCTGGTGCTGCCCCTGCTCCTCGGCGCCGGACTCGGGATCCTGCTGGTGGGGCGGCTGCGGCAACGCCAGTTCGAGGTGGTGGCGCTCGGGTTCTCCATGCTGGCGGCCGCTTTCCTGCTGCTTTGACTCACAGGGGCTCCACGCACTCGGACTTGCTCCACTTTGATAGTTAGTTCTGACATGCTGACACCATGAGTGGTCCCGTTCCCGCCCCCGTCGACGTGCCCCGGCTGGTGATCGACCGGAACAGCCCTATCCCGCTGTACTTCCAGGTCGCCCAGCACCTGGAGAGCGCCATCACCTCGGGAGAAGCTGCCGACCGGCACGCTTCTGCAGAACGAGGTCGACCTCGCCGAGTCCCTGGGGCTGTCGCGCCCCACCATGCGCCGCGCCATGCAGCATCTGGTCGACAAGGGTCTGGTGACGCGGCGCCGGGGCATCGGCACGCGGGTGGTCCAGCCCAAGCTGCGGCGGCCGCTGGAGCTGACCAGCCTGTTCGACGACCTAACCCGCGCCGGCAGGAAGCCCACCACGGAGGTCCTGTCGTTCGTGACCGTGGAGGCGATCGAGAAGGTCGCGGAGAAGCTCGAGGTCCCCGAAGGCACCCCGGTGGTCGAGCTGGTCCGCCTGCGCAGAGCCGACGGTGATGCCATCGCCAAGCTGACCTGCTACCTACCGGAACGGGTCGTCACCTTCGACGAGGAAGAGCTCTCGGACCACAGTCTCTACGCGCTGATCCGGCGGCAGGGCGTGATCCTGCACTCCGCGACCCAGACCCTGGGCGCCCGGACGGCGACGCCGGCCGAGGCCAAGCTCTTCGACGAGCCGCGCGGGTCGGCGCTGGTCACGGCTCAGCGCGTCACCTACGACGACCACGGCGTCCCACTGGAGTTCGGCAGCCACATCTACGCCGCCAGCCGGTACACCTTCGAGATCCAGATGCTGACCTGAGCGACCCGCTGGTCGGTCCGGCGACGAGGACGGGCCGGATGTGGTCGGGCGCTACGCGGATGCCTCGGCGGCACGGTCGCCCGGCGCTCGGTCCTCCAGGCCGGCCATCCCCCAGCGCACCAGCCCGGTGGACAGCCCCCCGGCGCGCAGCGCCACGGCACGGCCCACCCCGGAGACAGGCAGCCGCAGCGACCGCCGAGCCCAGGAGGGCAGGAGGGCGACGCCACCTGCCGCGATCAGCGCGTATCCGGGCCGTGCAGCCACCGGCACCGGCGGGTTCAACAGCATGAAGCGGGTCGCCTCCCGGGCCGCGGTGGTGCTCGCGCAGCTCGGGACGGTAGCTCTCGATCGTGTCGTCGAGCTCGGCAGTGGTCCTGGGCAGGTCGGTCGCGCCGAGCAGGCCGGCGGCGCGAGCGGTCTGCTCGACGAACAGGTCCGCCTCGCCCGCACTGAGCGGCTGCCTGGCCCACCGCTGGTAGGCCGAGAGGAAGCACCAGATCTCTGCCACGTGGACCCAGCGCAGCAGGTGCGGATCGGAAGCGGCGTAGGCACGCCCGAGCTCGTCGGTGCCGCGCACCCGCTGGTGCACCGACCGCACGTGCTCGATCGCCACCTCCGCGTCCGCGATGGTGCCGAACGTCGTCACCGCCAGGTAGTGACTGGTCCGCTGCAGCCGACCCCAGGGGTCGCCCTTGTAGCCGCTGTGCCCGGCGACGCCGGCCATGGCGGCGGGGTGCAGGGACTGGAGCAGGAGCGCTGCCAGACCTCCGGGGAACATCGCCGCATCGGCGTTGACCCTCCAGATCGGGTCCTCGGGGGTGAACCATCGCTCGCCCTCGGCGCCCCAGATCCGCGCTGCCCGCTCCGGAGCGTCGTCGCCGGCGACCCGTGAGCGCAGGGCGAGGCCCAATCGGCGTTGCACGGCGAAGGAGGCGGACGGCAGCAGTCGTGAGGCGGTCACCCTCCGAGGCTAGCCAGCGGGTGGGTGCGGACGTGTCGCCGCTGTCTCCGTCAGGTCAGGCCGACTCCAGGGGCCGCAGCTCGTCGGCGTAGGACACCGACAGGCGCCGCAGCACACCCTCGCGACTGATCGTGTACTGGCCCATCCGCCACAGGGGTGGGCTGTAGACGTGGATGGTCGTGGACTCGGCACCGAGCCCGGTCATCCGGTGGATGTGGTCGGGCCCGAAGGAGTACGCCGCTCCGCACCCGGCCACCGTCTCGATCTCGGGACGGCCCACCGCCAGCTTGTGCTCGATCACCGACCCCTCGGCCACCGCGACCGCACCGGCGGAGGTGTCGTGGTCGTGCCACCCGGTGTCGTTGGCCGGGGTCCAGCAGATCAGCCAGACCTCCACGTTGGTGTCGCGGTAGAGCGAGACGTAGTGCCGGTGCTCGTCGGAGTGCCGCACGTGCTCTCGCCACAGGCCCGGGTCGGCGACGACCTGGCGGGCCAGCTCCACCAGCTCGGATCGCGTCAGGGTGCGGTCAGGGAGCTGCTCGGGTCGCAGGATCGTCTGGGTCATGGCATTCCTCCGGTCATCAGTCGGTTCGGGTTGGTGTGTCGGATGGCTCGGTGGGCCGCGGGGTCGGTCGGCAGGTCCAGGGCCACGGCGTAGGGGTGGTCGCTGGCCGAGACCAGACCGTCGATCCCGAGCACGCGCAGCAACGCGTCGAACGCCTGGAGTCCGTAGCCGGAGAAGCTCGACGAAGGTCAGCGGGTCGACCGTCGGTGTCGCCCCGCCGCGGGCACGCAGGCGTTCGTGGTGGACCGGGGCCAGCCCCGCCCCGGCGGCGAAGCACACCCGCAGCGTCGGCAGCTGCGGGCGCGCCGCTTCCTGCCAGGACCACCAGGCCGTGGCCATCTGGGCGGTGTAGTCGACGACAGGTGCCCACCAGGCGGGTCTCGGCACCGCGGCCTGACGAACCGCGGCCTGGCGCACCGCGGCCTGACGAACCGGGGCCGGACGCACCGCGGCCTGACGCACCGGGGCCGGACGGCTGCGGCCGGGATGGATGAACAGGGGGCGGTCGGCCTCCTGGAGGGCGGTCAGCAGCGGCTGCAGGGCCACCACGTCCTCGGGACCGCTGAGCCAGGTCGCAGGGAGCTGGAGACCGGCGGCCCCCCGTTCCAGCAGGGTGGTGAGTTGGCGCTGGGCGCGCCCGTCGGCCGCGTGCGCGGCCTCCGATCCCACGGCAGCCCACCAGCCCAGCCTGGACTCGGGGCCGTCGGTCTCGCACAGGCCGGCGACGCCCTCGTGATAGGCGTCGAGCAGCGGCTGCCCCTCGTCGCGTGGGAGGTCCTCGATCCCCAGGGGCGAGGAGTGGGCGAGGACCGCGGACGCCTCGGCGGCCAGCAGCCAGGCCCGCCTGGACCCCGGATCGTGGGAGGCGGGGTCGACGTCGCAGGGCGCCTCTCCCGGGAGGTGGAGGGACCAGCCGTCGAGCCGAGGCGGCCGGCGGCGGGCACGGAGACCGCTCAGGAAGGGCTCGGGCCACAGGTGCTGGTGGATGTCGAGCGAGGTGTCCACAGGCTCGGCTCCCAGTCCGCTCAGCCGAGAATGCGAGTCACTTGGTCTAAATAGATGGTGAAGCGCATCACCGCTGGTTCCAGTGAAGCGCTTCACCACCGCGGAGTCAAGGTGGCACACTGCTGGTGCAGCGACCATCGGCACCGACGATCAGCGTGCCCGGGGCACGACGAGGGCGAGGAACCATGGCAGCACGCGCGCGGCGGGTCACGCTCCGGGACCTCGCCGAGGACACCGGGCTCTCTCAGTCCGCGGTGAGCTGATGCCCTGCGCGGCCTCCGCGTTCCCGCGGAGACGCAGACCCGGGTCCGCGAGGCGGCGACCCGGCTGGGCTACCAGGCGGACCCGATCGCCCGGGCGCTCGCGTCGGGACGCACCGGCACGGTCGGCCTGCTGTGCGAGTCCCTCGACGACCTGTGGCAGCAGTCGGTCGCAGCGGCGCTCGGCACCGCACTGCTCGGCACCGGCCGGTCCACGCTGATCGTGGACGTGGGCAACGACCCGGCCACCGAGGCGCTCGAGGCTCGACGCCTGGTAGACCAGCGCGTCGACGCGCTGATCACGATTCCTGCCGACCCGGGCGCTGCGCACTGGCGCAAGATCGCGGAGCTGGTCCCGGTGATAAGCCTCGGCGACGCCCTGCCCCAGGCGGACACCGCCGCCGAGATCGTCTTCGACAACGACCGCGGCGTGCGGGAGGGGCTCAACCAGTTCGCGACGGCCGGTCACCGACGGGTGGCCTTCCTGACTCCCAACCTCGATGCCACCCCGGACCGCCCGGCAGAGCAGGTGGTCCGTTCGCTGGGTCGCGAGCTCGACCTCGACGTCGAGCTGGTGACCAGCCCCTTCGACCTCGACGCCGCCAGCGCGGTGGTCCAGGAGCTGCTCCGCCGCCCGACTCCGCCGACCGGCTTCTTCTGCCTCGCCGACTCGATCGCGCACGGCGTCTACGACGCCGCACAGCAGCTGGGGCTGCGGATCCCCGACGACCTCTCCGTGATCGGGTACGACGACCGACCGGTCTCGCGCCTGCTGCAGCCACCGCTGACCACCTTCCGCTGGCCGCTGGAGGACATCGTCCCCTCGGTGGTCGACCACGTGCGTCGAGCGGTCGAGGAGGGGGTCCGCGGCGTCCGGGTGGTGCACGTGGCCACCCGGATGGTCCGGGGCAGCGTCCGACAGCTGGGCTAGCGTCGCCGCCCGGTGCCGAACATGCCACGCACGATCTCCCTCGCCGCACTCCGAGCGACCTGGCGGAACGTCGTCGAGGTGACCACCTGCTCGACCATCGACTTCTCCGGACGCCGTGAGCGCGAGCGGCCCTGGGGACGGGAGGAGGCGCGGTCGGCTTCCTTGCGCAGCCTCTCCTCCATCGTGTCCCGCTCCTGGTCCAGCTGCTCCTGGCGGGCTCGCTCGGCGCCGGCCTCCAGCTTGGCGGCGAGCTTCTCGCGCGCGGACTCGCGGTCGACCGGCTCGGCGTACTTCGCGAACAACGCCGAGGCCTCGACCGCTCGCTGCATCTGCGCCGTCTCCGCGGGCCCCATCAGCGACTCGGGTGCCCGCAGCCGCGTCCACGCGACCGGTGTGGGGGCTCCGCGCTCGCTCATCACCGTGACGACGGCCTCGCCGATGCCCAGCGAGAGGATCACGCGGCCGAGGTCGTCGTACGGCGAGAACGGGTAGGTGTTCACCGTCTGCTTCAACGCCTTGGCGTCGTTGGGGGTGGCAGCGCGGAGCTGGTGCTGGACGCGGGAGCCGAGCTGCGCGAGCACCTCGTCGGGTACGTCGGTCGGCGACTGGGTGACGAAGAAGACACCGACGCCCTTGGAGCGGATCAGCCGCACGGTCTGGGCGATCGAGTCGAGGAACGCCTCGGACGCGTCGTTGAACAGCAGGTGGGCCTCGTCGAAGAAGAACACCAGCTTGGGCTTGTCGATGTCGCCGACCTCGGGCAGGTCGTGGAAGAGGTCAGCCAGCAGCCACATCAAGAAGGTGGAGAACACCGCCGGCCGGTCGAGCAGGTGGGGCAGCTCCACGAGCGAGATCAGACCGCGGCCGTCGTCGGCGGTGCGGAGGAAGTCGGTGGTCTCGAACTCGGGCTCGCCGAAGAACGCGTCAGCCCCCTGGTCGGAGAAGCCGATCAGCTCGCGGAGGATCACTCCTGCGGTGGCACTGGAGAGCCCGCCGAGGTCCTTGAGGTCCGCCTTGCCCTCGTCCGAGGTGAGGTACTTGACCACCTCGCGCAGATCGGAGAGGTCGAGCAGCGGCAGGCCGGCGCGGTCCGCGTAGTGGAACACCAGCCCGAGCGAGGACTCCTGGGTGTCGTTGAGGCCGAGCACCTTGGACAGCAGGGTCGGACCGAAGGCGGTCATCGTCACCCGCAGCGGGATGCCGATGCCCTCCCCGCCCAGGGCGTAGAACTCGACCGGGAAGCCCTCGGCCTGCCAGTCCTGGCCCAGCGAGGCCGCCCGCTCGGTGATCTTCTCGTTCGCCACTCCGGCCACCGAGAGACCCGACAGGTCGCCCTTGATGTCGGCGGCGAAGACCGGGACGCCCGCGGCGCAGAGCTGCTCGGCCAGGAGCTGCAGGGTCTTGGTCTTCCCGGTGCCGGTGGCGCCCGCGACGAGGCCGTGTCGGTTGAGCATCGCGAGCGGGATCCTGATCGGCACCTCGGTCAGGGTGGTCGCATCGATCATCAGCCCGCCCAGCTCCAGGACCGGTCCCTCGAAGGCGTAGCCGGGGGCCACCGCGGCGCTTATCGGATCCGGAGTCTCGGCCATGCCGGTCAGGGTAGACCCGTCTACCAGCGTCCTCTCCCTATGATGGCGCCGTGATCTTCAAGCGAGTCGGCGAAGGGCGGCCCTATCCCGACCACGGTCTGGGGCCGCGCGACTGGGCTGCCCTGCCCCCGCGGCCGGTGCGGCTCGACGAGCTGGTGACCACCAAGGACACCCTGCAGCTGGCGGCCCTGCTCGACGAGGACTCCACGTTCTTCGGCGATCTGTTCGCCCACGTCGTCGAGTGGCGCAACGACCTCTATCTCGAGGACGGTCTGCATCGCGCCCTCCGCGCCGCCCTCCAGCAGCGCAACGTGCTGCACGCTCGCGTCCATGTCGCCGAGGACTGAGCGCGTGTCCGGACGCAAGCTCACCACCGCCGTCACCCTCATGGTCCTGGTCCTGATCGTGTGCGCCATGGCGGTCTACGGCTTCAAGCAGCTCACCAAGCCGCTGCCCCCAGGTCCCCAGGTGGCCCAGCAGGAGTGCACCGACGCCGAGAAGCAGGTGCAGCAGTACCTGCGCCGCAGCGAGGTCCAGGTCAGCGTCTTCAACGCCAGCAAGCGCTCCGGGCTCGCCGGTCGGACCCTCGACCGGGTCGTGGGCGCCGGGTTCCGCGCCGGCAACGCCGGAAACGCGCCCCGGAGCGCGAAGGTGCGCCGAGCGGTCGTCTGGACGACCAAGCCGGACGATCCAGCGGCCCGGCTGGTCGCGAGGGCCTTCGGGACAGGCACCAGGATCAGGGTCACGACCACCGACCTCGGACCGGGCATCGACGTGCTGATCGGCGACAAGTTCAAGGGCCTGGCGCGGAAGGCACCTCGACGGATCCGGCTGGCCACCCCGATCGAGACCTGCATCCCGGTGACGTGAGGTCCGCCGGCGCAGGCAGTCCTCCGCGAACCCGCGCAGCCCGGCTCTCGCTGGGCTCAGCTGGAGGGCTGCTTGCCCAGCCACTGGGCGAGCCGGCCACCGAGGGAGACGGCTCGCAGGCGCTGCTCGGTGGCGACCCGGTGCTTGCGCGGCGTGACCACGAGCACGTCGTCACCGTGGCGTAGGGCCGTACGCCGCTCGGGGACCAGGGTCTTCCCGTCCCTCACGATCAGGGCGACCGAGGCTCCGGCCGGCAGCCGCAGCTCGCCCACCTCGACGCCGTGCATCAGGGACTTGGGCGAGATCGTCACCTGGAGCAGGTCGGCAGCGATCCGCTCGAGGGGCGCGGCCTCGACCTCGAGATCGCGTGGCTCGCTGCGCCGGGCGACCTTGAGCAGCTTCGCCAGCAGGGGCAGGGTCGGACCCGTGGCCAGGGTCGAGATCACCACGATCACGAAGACGATGTCGAAGAGCTTGGCGGCCCCCGTGACGCCGCCGGCGAGCGGGATGGTCGCCAGCACGATGGGCACGGCGCCACGCAGACCCGCCCAGGAGAGGAAGGCCAGCTCCCGCAGCGGCATCGGCTGCGCCAGCGAGGCGATCGCCACCGAGAGTGGTCTCGCCACGAAGGTCAGAGCCGCGCCCGCCACCACCGCCACGACCAGGGTGGACAGGTCGAGCCGCCCCGGCGACACGAGCAGTCCGAGCATGACGAACAGCCCGATCTGCGCCAGCCAGGCGACCCCCTCGGAGAACGACTTGGTGGCCGCGCGGTGGGGGAGGTCGGCATTGCCCAGGACCAGCGCGGCGACGTACACGGCCGCGAAGCCGGAGCCGTGCAGTGCTGCGCTGCCCGCGTAGGCCAGCACCGCGAACGAGAGCACCGCCAGCGGGTAGAGGCCCGAGCTCGGCAGCGCCGAGCGCCGCAGCAGCCAGGCACCGGCGTACCCGACCGCCAGTCCCCCGGCCACTCCCACGGTCAGCTCCAGGACGATCTCCCCGAGGAACCCGAGCGGGCTGTGCTCCCCGCCCATGGTGACCAGGGTGACCAGTACGACCGTGGGGGCGTCGTTGAGGCCGGACTCGGCCTCCAGGGAGCCGGTAAGCCGTCGGGGCAGCGGCACCCGTCGCAGCACCGAGAAGACCGCCGCAGAGTCGGTGGGTGAGGTGATCGCGCCGAGCAGCACGGCGAGCTGCCAGCTCAGGCCCAGCGCGTAGTGGCCGAACAGCGCCATCAGCAGCACGCTGGCGGCGACGCCGACGGTCGCGAGGGAGACCCCCAGACGCATGACCGGCCGGATCTCGGGCCAGTGCGTGGTCAGGCCACCCTCGGCGAGGATCAGCATCAGGGCACCGAAGCCCAGCGCGTGCGCCATCGACGCGTCGTCGAAGCGCAGCCCCAGCCCACCCTCCCCCAGGACCACGCCGATCAGCAGGTAGACCAGGAGGCTGGGCAGTCCCACCGCGACACTGAGCCGCACCGCGAGGATCGCCAGCAGGAGCACAGCGGTGCCGACCAGCAGGATCTGGTCGAGGGTCTGGACGTCGAGTGTCACGAGTGGGCACCTCGGCGATAGGGAGCGGAGCCCTGAGTCTATGAGCCCGGGGCCTCGCCCGGACCAGTCGCTGCGGCCACGCGCACCCCGCCCCGCAGCCCACCGGTCCGCTTCGTCACTGATGACCGGAACCAGCCGCTCCTGCGGGCCCGACCAACAAACCGGTTGGCCCAGCGCGCCGGATCGGCTGGAATGATCAGATGCCCGCCACTCGGAGCACGAAGAAGTCCACCGCGCCGCACCTGGTCGACCCCCAGCTGAAGAACCTCACCGATGCGACCTTCAAGGAGTTCCACGCCGCGATCCTGCGTGGGTTCCAGGAGGCGCCGCGTACCGAGACCCTGGAGCTCGACCGGCGGCTGTTCGACAACGCGCGGATGTTCGGGTTCAAGGTGGGCCGCCGCTGGGTGGCCACCTGCGGCGACTACGCCCGGCGGCTCACCGTGCCCGGGGGCGCCGACCTCCCGGTGGCCGCCGTGACCGTCGTGACCGTGCACCCGCCGTACCGCAGACGGGGCCTGCTCACAGCGATGATGCAGCACCAGCTCGAGCAGGTGGCGCGGCGAGGCGAGCCGCTGGCGGTGCTGTGGGCCTCTGAGGCACCCATCTACGGCCGCTTCGGCTACGGCCCGGCCACCAGCCGGGCGGGGCTGACCGGCTCCACCCGCCGGTTGGCGTTCCTGCCGGGAGTCGCCCTTCCCGGGTCCGTGGACGAGGTCACCCGCAAGGAGTTCCTCGTGCACGCACCGGGGCTGCACGAGTCGATGCGGGTCCAGAGACCCGGCACGATGATGCGCGACCGGGACGTGTGGGAGATGGCGCTCTTCGACAAGCCCTTCGCCCGGGACGGAGCCTCCGAGATCCGCTACGTGCTGCACTACGACCACCAGGGCGACCCCGACGGGTTCGCGGCGTACCGCTTCAAGGAGAACTTCAAGGAGGAGCCGGAGGGCGAGGTCTGGGTGCGTGAGGTGTGGGCGGAGGATCCCTCGGCGTACGCCGGACTCTGGCGCTATCTGCTGGACCTCGACCTGGCCCAGACCTTCCGACGCTGGAACACTCCCCTGGACGACCCGCTACGCCATCTGGTGGCGGACGCCCGCGCGCTCGTCACCTCGATCGCCGACAACATCTACCTGCGGGTGGTCGACGTCGAGAAGGCGCTGGCGAGCCGGAGGTACGCCGCGGCGGTGGACGTCGTCGTCGAGATCGACGACCCGCAGCTGCCGCAGAACACCGGCCGCTACCGGATCGTGAGCAGCGGGGACACCGAGGGGCCGAGTGCCCAGGTGAGCCGGGTCGAGTCGTCGCCCGACCTCACGATGGGGGTCCTCGAGCTCGGCACGGTCTACCTCGGAGGCGTGCCTCTGCTGGATCTGCACCGGGCCGGACGGATCACCGAGCGCACGCCCGGAGCGGTCGCCGCAGCCTCGACCGCGTTCGGGTGGCACCGGGCCCCGTGGTGCCCGGACATGTTCTAGGAGGACGCAGCTGTGCAGATCGACGTAGGCGCGCACACCTTCGACGTGCGGGTCGCCGGACCCCACGATGCTCCCGCGGTGCTGCTGCTGCACGGTTTTCCACAGTCGGCGCACTCCTGGCGGCTGGTGCTTCCCTGGCTGCGGGACTACCGCGTCGTCGTTCCGGACCAGCGGGGCTACTCGCCGGGCGCCCGACCTGAGCCGACCGCGGCGTACCGGATCGGCGAGCTGGTCGGCGACGCCCTCGGGCTGCTCGACGCGCTGGAGCTCCCGGCGGCGCACGTGGTCGGGCACGACTGGGGGGCGGCCGTCGGTTGGCAGCTGGGAGCCCGCCACCCCGACCGGGTGCGCACGCTGACCACTGTGTCGGTACCGCACCCGCGTGCGTTCGCCCAGGCGCTGCGCACCGACGAGGAGCAGCGAGCCAGCTCCCTGTACATGCGCGACTTCGCTCGCCCGGGGTACGCCGAGGTGCTCCTGGCCGACGAGGGCGCCGAGCTGCGCGCCCTGTTCGCCGGCACTCCGGCCAGTGTCGACGTGGAGCACGTCCTCCGCCGAGCCCGTGAGCCGGGAGCCCTGGCGGCCTGGCTGCAGTGGTACGCCGCCGCACAGCTGGACCGAGACGTGTCCGAGACCCCGGACATCTCGGTGCCCACCCTGCACGTGTGGTCCGACGGCGACCATGCGCTGCGCCGGGCGGCGGCAGAGCGGACCGCAGCCTGCGTCAGCGGCCCCTACCGGTTCGAGGTGCTGGCCGGCGTCTCCCACTGGGTTCCCGAGGAGGCGCCGGATGCGCTGGGCCGGCTCCTGGCCCGACGCCTGGCCGACCACCTGATGCCTTGAGAAGCGCAGCGACCCCGTCCCGACGCGCGTCGGGACGGGGTCGGCTGCAGACCGTGGGTCAGCGCACGTCGAACCGGTCGAGGTTCATCACCTTGTCCCACGCGGCCACGAAGTCACCGACGAACCGCTCCTGGGCGTCGTCGCTCGCGTAGACCTCGGCGAGCGCACGCAGCTCGGAGTTCGAGCCGAAGACCAGATCCGCGCGGCTCCCGGTCCACACCACCGCACCCGAGGCGTCCACACCCTCGAACGTCTCCTGGGAGTCGTCGGTGGGGCGCCAGGTCGTGTCCAGGTCGAGCAGGTTCACGAAGAAGTCGTTGCTCAGCGACCCGGGATTGTGGGTCAGCACACCGACCGAGGAGCCCTGGGAGTTGGCACCCACGACCCGGAGGCCACCCACGAGCACCGTCATCTCGGGTGCACTCAGGGTGAGCAGGTTCGCCCGGTCCAGCAGCAGGTACTCCGCCGGCAGCCGGTGACCCTTGCCCAGGTAGTTGCGGAAGCCGTCCACGGTCGGCTCCATCGCCGCGAAGGACTCGATGTCGGTCTGCTCCTGCGAGGCGTCCGCACGTCCCGGCGTGAACGGAACCTCGATCTCGTGACCGCCCTGACGAGCGGCCTGCTCCACACCGGCGCAGCCGGCCAGCACGATCAGGTCCGCCAGCGAGATCCGCTTGTCCCCGGACTGCGCGCCGTTGAACGACTCCTGCACGCCCTCGAGGGTGCGCAGCACGGTCGCCAGCTCGTCGGGGTCGTTGACCTGCCAGCCGTTCTGCGGCTCGAGACGCAGCCGTGCGCCGTTGGCGCCACCCCGCTTGTCACTTCCGCGGAACGTCGAGGCCGACGCCCACGCGGTGGAGACCAGCTGGGAGACCGACAGGCCCGAGTCCAGGACCTGGCGCTTGAGGTCGGCGACGTCCTCGGCCCCGACCAGCTCGTGCGTGACGTCGGGGATCGGGTCCTGCCACAGCAGCTCCTCCTGGGGCACCTCGGGTCCGAGATAGCGCGCGATCGGCCCCATGTCACGGTGCGTGAGCTTGAACCAGGCGCGGGCGAACGCGTCCGCGAACTGGTCCGGGTTCTCGTGGAAGCGCCGCGAGATCGGCTCGTAGATCGGGTCGAACCGCAGGGACAGGTCCGTGGTCAGCATCGTCGGCACGCGCCGGGCCGAGCCCTCGGCCGGACCGGGCACCGCGTTCGCGCCGGCACCGTCCTTGGGCTGCCACTGGTGGGCGCCGGCGGGGCTCTTGGTGAGCTCCCACTCGAAGCCGAAGAGGTGGTCGAAGTAGTCGTTGGTCCACCGCGTCGGCTGCGTGGTCCAGGTGACCTCGAGGCCGCTGGTGATCGCGTCCTCACCCTTGCCGGTGCCGAAGCTGTTCTTCCACCCCATCCCCATCTCCTCGAGCGCGGCGGCCTCGGGCTCCGGGCCGACGTACTCGTCCGGGTCGGCTGCGCCGTGGGTCTTGCCGAAGGTGTGACCACCTGCGATCAGGGCGACGGTCTCCTCGTCGTTCATCGCCATCCGGCCGAACGTCTCGCGGATGTCCCTCGCCGCGGCGACGGGGTCCGGGTTGCCGTTGGGGCCCTCGGGGTTGACGTAGATCAGGCCCATCTGGACAGCGGCGAGGGGGTTCTCGAGGTCGCGCTCACCGGTGTAGCGCTCGTCGCCGAGCCACTCGGTCTCCGGGCCCCAGTAGACGTCCTCGTCCGGCTCCCAGACGTCGAGGCGGCCGCCGGCGAAGCCGAAGGTCTCGAAGCCCATGGACTCCAACGACACGTTGCCGGTGAGCACGATCAGGTCGGCCCACGACAGGTTCTTGCCGTACTTCTTCTTCACCGGCCACAGCAGGCGACGCGCCTTGTCCAGGTTGCCGTTGTCGGGCCAGCTGTTGAGCGGTGCGAAACGCTGCTGTCCCGCCCCGGCGCCGCCACGGCCGTCGCTGATCCGGTAGGTCCCGGCACTGTGCCAGGCCATCCGGATCATGAAGGGGCCGTAGTGACCGAAGTCCGCCGGCCACCACTCCTGCGAGGAGGTCAGCACCGCGGAGATGTCCTGCTTGACCTCCGCGAGGTCGAGGGTGTTGAACCCCGCCGCGTAGTCGAAGTCCTCGCCGAGCGGGTTCGCCACGGCCGGGTTCTTCGCGAGGATCTTCAGGTTCAGCCGGTTCGGCCACCAGCCCCGGCTGCTGCCACCCTCGGTGGGGTGGGGTGCGCGGCCGTGGACGACGGGGCACTGGCTCGCACTGGGCTCGCCGACCTCCTCGTTCATCTCGCCGACGACGGCATCGTGGTGCTCAGGCATGACTTTCCTTTCGAGGGGTCGCAGAACTCTGGACGGAACAGGCGGGGCAAGTGCCCCAGAAGACGACTTCGGCCTCGTCGATCGAGAACCCGTGGTCCTCGGACGCCGTCAGGCACGGCGCGCTGCCGACGGCGCACTCCACGTCGGCGATCGCCCCGCACGTGCGGCAGACGAGGTGGTGGTGGTTGTCCGCGAGCCGGGCCTCGTAGCGCGACACCGAGCCCGAGGGCTGGATCCGGCGTACCAGGCCCGCGGCGGTGAGCACGCGCAGTACGTCGTAGACGGCCTGGTGGGAGACCTCACCGAGGTCCGCCCGGACGACGCCGATCAGGGTGTCGGTGTCCGCGTGCGGATGGGCACCCACCGCGGCCAGCACCGCCACCCGCGGCCGGGTCACCCGCAGCCGGGCTGCACGCAGGGTGAGCTCGAGATCTGAGGCGGTGGGCACCTCGCCAGTCTCTGCCATGATCTTGAATGAGTCAAGAATAAGTTTCGGGGTTGGGATCGGGGGTGGGCGGGGGGTGACCGGGGGGTGACCGCTTGTAAAGCGGAGTTATTGACGCTGAACCCTCGGCGTACGCCGCCCCCAGCGTCAATAACTCCGCGTTACAAGCACAATGGGACCCGCTCGCACCGAGCCGGACATCCAGGAGGTCAGGCGTGACCCAGCTTCGCCCAACACCCGTGGCCCGAGCGGCGGTCCGCTGGTCCCTCGGGCACGCGCTGCCCAGCAGGTTGCTGCGCCGGGCGGCCAAGGGCGGTGACCTGCACGGGCAGATGTTCATCGCCACCCATGAGGCGCAGCTCTCCGCGCTCACCCCGGTGATGGAGGAGCTGCGCGGCCACGGCGCGTTCTACCGGGGCAAGTACGCCGCGGTCAGCGCGGACAACGCCACCGTCCGCGAGCTGCTGTCCAGTCCCGCCGCCGGCTCGTTCGTCGTGGGTGGGGAGGGGAGCAGCCCGCTCGCGCGACTGCAGGCCTGGTCCATGCAGGACGCTCCCCTCGGCCCCCTCAACCCGCCCTCGCTGCTGGTGACCGAGCCGCCCGACCACACCCGCTATCGCAAGCTCGTCTCCCGCGTCTTCAGCGTCCGCGCCGTCGAGCGGTTGCGGGGCCGCACCCAGGAGATCGCCTCCGACCTCCTCGACCGGATCAAGGAGCGGGGGACGGTCGACGTGGTGGCCGCGTACTGCAGTCTGCTCCCGGTCACCGTGATCGCGGAGATCCTGGGAGTGCCCGAGAGGGACCGCGAGAAGGTGCTCCGGTTCGGAGCGGCCGCGGCCCCGAGCCTGGATCTGGGGCTGTCCTGGCGGGAGTTCCTCCACGTCGAGTCGGCCCTGCGCGAGTTCGACGAATGGCTCGCGCAGCACCTCGCCGACCTGCGTCGCAACCCGGGCGAGGACCTGCTCAGTCAGCTGGTCTCCGCCCAGGAGGACGGGGTGGGGCTCACCGACCCCGAGCTGCGCTCCATCGCCGGACTGGTGCTCGCGGCCGGCTTCGAGACGACCGTGAACCTGCTGGGCAACGGCATCGCGCTGTTGGCCTCCCATCCCGAGCAGCGACAGCACCTGGCCGAGCGCGAGGAGCTGTGGCCCAACGCGGTGGACGAGGTGCTCCGGGTCGATCCTCCGGTCCTGCTCACCGGGCGGATCGCCTCCACCGACACCGAGGTCGCCGGCCACTCGATCCGAGGCGGTTCGGTGATGGTCGCCCTGCTGGCCGGCGCGAACCGCGACCCTGCGGTCTTTCCCGACCCGGGCGCCTTCGACGTGACCCGCGAGAACGCGCGCGAGCACGTCTCGTTCTCGGCAGGGCGGCACTACTGCCTCGGCGCGGCGCTCGCGCGGATGGAGGGTGAGGTGGGGCTGCGCACGCTCTTCGAGCGCTACCCGGACCTGAGGCTCGAGCCGGGATCGGCGCGCCGCGGCACCCGCATCCTGCGTGGCTACGGACGACTGCCGGTGACGCTGGTCCCGTGAGGCCACGGGCTCGAGCGGCGCTCTCCGGCGTACGCCCTAGCCTGTGCCCATGAGCAAGCGGCTGCAGGTGGCACAGCGGTCCAACGTGCCGCCCTTCCACGTGATGGACCTGCTCGCGGCGGCACAGCGACGACAGGTCAGCCACGGCGACCTGGTCAACTTCGTCGCCGGCCAACCCTCCACCGGCGCCCCGAGCGCCGTACGCACCGAGGCCAAGCGGCTGCTCGACGAGGAGACCCTCGGGTACACCATGGCCACCGGCGTGCCCGGGCTGCGCGAGGCCGTCGCCGCCCACCACCGCCGAGCCAGCGGGATCGAGGTGACCCTCGACGACGTCGTGATCACCACCGGCTCCTCGGGCGGCTTCCTGCTCGCCTTCCTCGCGGCCTTCGAGCCGGGTGACCGCGTGGTGATGGCGCGCCCCGGCTACCCCTGCTACCGCAACGTGCTCGCCGCGCTGGGCTGCGAGGTGGTCGAGATCGACTGCGGACCCGAGACCCGGTTCCAGCCCACCGTGGAGCAGCTCAACGCCGTTCCGGGCAAGGTGGCGGGGCTGGTGATCGCCTCCCCCGCCAACCCGACCGGGACCATGCTGCTGCCCGACGAGCTGGACGCGATCTCCCGCTGGTGCGAGGACAGCGAGGTACGGCTGGTCAGCGACGAGATCTACCACGGGATCAGCACGGCGGCGATGAGGAGCATCGCCCTCGATCGGCCTGGCACGCCTCCCGCACGGGCGTGGTCTTCGGCTCGTTCTCCAAGTACTTCTCGATGACCGGTTGGCGGCTCGGCTGGATGCTGGTGCCCGAGGACCTTCGCCGTCCCGTCGACGTGCTGACCGGCAACTTCACCATCTGCCCGCCCGTGCTCAGCCAGTACGCCGCCATCGCGGCCTTCACCCCGGAGTCCTACGCCGAGCTCGACGCCCACGTCGCGAGGTACGCCGTCAACCGCGGCCTCCTGCTCGACGGACTGCCCCGACTCGGGATCGACCGCCTCGCCCCGGCCGACGGCGCGTTCTACGCCTACGCCGACATCGGTCATCTGACGACCGACTCACACACCTGGTGCCTGCGGCTGCTGGAGGAGACCGGGGTCGCCACGGCGCCCGGCGTCGACTTCGACACCGCGCGCGGCAACGAGTTCGTCCGCTTCTCCTTCGCCGGAAGCACCGAGGACATCGGCGAGGGACTCAGGCGGCTCGAGCGCTGGCTGGGCTGAGGGCTGAGTACGCGCACCCAGCCAGACCGGGTACGCCGACCCTGACGCCGCCTCCCGCCCGGCTCCTAACGTCGGGGGACCCGGCCGGAACCCCGGCCCCAGCCCCCTTGGGAGCCTCACATGTCATCTCCTCGCGTTCTCCTCGGACTGCTCACCACAGCGGCCCTGGCACTCGCCCCCCTGCCCGCGCAGGCAGCCTCGGTCACCACCAGGGACGCTGCTCGCGACGTCGTGTCCCAGGCCGGCGACCAGGGACCGACCCGGCCCGAGCCCCTGCGCGCCGAGGGGGACGTGCTGTCGATGCGGGTCACCCACGGCACCCGAGCCGTGCGGATCCGTCTCCAGACGTCCCAGCTCACCCGGGACCCCCAGCAGACCACGGCCCACGTGTTCGCGCTCAAGACGAACGAGGGTCGACGCGCTGACCTGAGCATCTACGTGGACGGGAGCAGGTGGCAGGGGCAGCGGTGGTTCACGCTCAACGGCCGCGATCGGTCCTGCCGCGGGTTGCGCACCCACATCGACTACCGGGCCGGGATGGTCACCGCGGTCGTGCCGCGGCGGTGCCTGTCCAACCCGCGCTGGGTGCGCGTGGGCGGCGGCATCGGCGTCGACTCCGATTCGCGGCTCTACGCCGACGACGTGAGTCGGGACGGGACCATCGGCCACGAGCTCGCGCTGGGGCCGCGGGTACGTCGGAACTGACCAGCCCGGGTCGAGGGGTGGTCCACGATGTGCCCCGTGAAGGAGTACGCCGGAGCGGGATGCTCGTGGACCAGCGGCCCCCGGCCTCGGGGTCGGGCCGGCTCAGCGCTTGCGGTCCAGGAATGCCGTCATCGCCGCGCGCGCCTCCTCGGACCCGAACAACCGGGCGCTCAGGGTCGCCATCTCCTCGGCATGGGCGTCGAGGTGGGCGAGCAGCTCCCGGGCCAGCAGCGCCTTCGTCTCGCGCAGGCCCTGGGGGTGCCCCTGGGCCAGATCCGCGCAGAGCTGCGCGATCTCGGAGTCGAGCGCCTCGGGCGGCACCGACCGGGTCACCAGGCCCATGGCAGCCGCCTCGGCGGCGCCGAAGCTGCGACCGGTCAGGAACGCGTCGGCCGCTCCCCGGCTGGTCAGCCTCGGCAGCACGGTCAGGGAGATCACCGCCGGGGTGAGGGCGAGCCGGACCTCGGTGAAGGCGAAGGTGACGTCATCGGCGCAGATGACCACGTCGCTCGAGGCGACGATCCCCAGGCCGCCGGCACGGACCGGGCCGGCGAGCCGCGTGACGACGGGGCAGGGGTGGGTGAGGATCGCACGCTGGAGATCGACCAGCGCCTTCGCGCCCTCCTCCATGCCACCCTCGGCGGCCTCGCTCAGGTCGGCCCCGGAGCAGAAGACCCGGTCCGCCGAGCGGAGCAGCACCACCCGGCAGTCCTCGTCGGACTCGGCCCGGTCCAGGCTCTCGAACACGCCCTGGAGCAGCCGCCGCGACAGCGCGTTCCGGTTGTGCGGCGAGTCCAGGGTGATCGTGGCGACCCCGTCGTGGAGGTCGTAGTGCACCAGCTCGGTCGGCTCGCTGGTCATCGGGCTCCTCGGGCAGCGGCGTAACGGGCCAGATAGTCCTCGACGGGGATCATCGCGATCACCTCGCCCAGCACGTCCAGGGGCAGGTCCTCGGCCTTCTTGAAGCGGACGCAGGACTTGCCCATGTCGAGCTTCATCCCGCGGTCGGCGTACTGCTTCTGGAACCAGCCGAGCTCGGGGCCGTCGGTGTAGAGCCCCATCAGGTAGACCGACATGTGCTGCTTCTGCGAGGCCAGCCCGACGTAGCTCAGCGGCTTGCCGTTGTAGGTGTCCGGCTGGGTCTCCAGCGGGATGACCCAGGTGATCATCCCGTAGTCCATCTGCTCGACGTACCCCTCGGGGAGATGGTCGTTGATGGTGTCCCGCACGTTCCCGATCGCGGTACGCCGGTCGTCGGGCAGGGAGGCGAGGTACTCCTCCACCGTCGCTGCTTGGCTCTGCATGATGTGCGCTCCCCTCCCGCTGTAACGCGGAGTTATGGTCGCTGAACACGCTGTAGGCGCGGTGTTCAGTGACCATAACTCCGCGTTACAGCAGGGGGTCAGGCGGCTAGTACGACTTCGGCAACCCCAGCGAGTGCATCCCGATGTAGTTCAGCACCATCTCGCGGCTCACCGGGGCGATCCGGCCGACCCGCGAGGCCACGAGGAGGGCGGCCATGCCGTACTCCTGGGTGATCCCGTTGCCGCCGTGGGACTGCACGGCGCGGTCGACCGCGTCGCAGGCCGCCTCGGCCGCGGCGTACTTGGCCATGTTGGCCGCCTCGCCGGCACCGAGGTCGTCCCCCGCGTCGTAGAGCGCCGCGGCCTTCTGGGTCATCAGCCGCGCCAGCTCGATCTCGATCTTCGACTGCGCCAGCGGGTGCGCCAGCCCCTGGTGGGTGCCGATCGGGGCGCCGAAGACCTCCCTGGTCTTGACGTACTCGGTCGCCCGGTCGAGCGCGAACCGGGCCAGGCCGGTGGAGAACGACGCCGCCATGATCCGCTCGGGGTTGAGCCCGACGAACAGCTGCATCATCCCCGCGTCCTCGTCACCCACGAGAGCGCCCGCGGGCAGCCGGACGTCGTCGATGAACACCTGGAACTGCTGCTCGGGACTGACCAGCTCCATCGCGATCGCGGTGTGGCTCAGCCCCGGCGCGTCCGTCGGTACGACGAACAGGCACGGCTTCAGCTTCCCGGTCTTGGCGTCCTCGGCCCGGGCGACCACCAGCATGTTGGCCGCCTCGTCGACCCCGGAGATGTAGATCTTCTGGCCCGTGAGCAGCCACTCGTCCCCGTCGCGGCGAGCCGTGGTGATGATGTTGTGCGAGTTGGTGCCGGCGTCGGGCTCGGTGATCGCGAACGCCATCGTCTCGCTGCCGTCGCAGATCCCGGGGAGCCAGCTGCGCTTCTGCTCCTCGGTGCCGAACCGTGCGATCACGGTGCCGCAGATCGCGGGCGAGACCACCATCATCAGCAGCGGGCACCCCTGCGCGGCCAGCTCCTCACAGACCGCGGCGACGTCGCCGATGCCGCCGCCACCGCCGCCGTACTCCTCGGGGATGTTGATGCCGAGGTAGCCGGCCTTGCCGATGGCCATCCAGAGGTCGGTGGTCTTCTCACCGGCGCGCGCCTGGCGGGTGAAGTACTCCCGGCCGTAGGTGCCGGCCAGCTTCGAGACCTCCCTGCGCAGGGTCTGGCGCTCCTCGGACTCGGTGAAGCTGTTCATGCCACGTCTCCTTCTTGTCCTTCGTGCTCAGGGTTGTCTGCGAGCACGGCGAGCACCTCGCCCGCCGCGACCTGCTGGCCCACCTCCACAGCCACCTCGGCGAGGTAGCCGTCGGTGGGCGCGCTGATGGTGTGCTGCATCTTCATCGCCTCGAGAACGAGGACGGCCTGGCCGGCCCTCACCCGCGACCCGACGGTGAGGGGTACGCCGATCACGGTGCCCGGCATCGGCGCGAGCAGCGAGCCCGGCGAAACGACGGCCGCCGGATCGACGAATCTCGGCAGCAGGGTCAAGCCCAGATGGCCGAGCGCGGAGTCAACGTCGACCTGCTCACCGTGGATGGCCGCATAAAAGGGATAGGTCACCTGCTCGTGCGCGACCACGACTCGGTAGCCGTCAGGGCGCGGTGTCACGGACACGACGCGAGCGTCGTCGACCTCGCTGTAGTGGTCGCTCAACCGGTAGCCGTCGCGGCCGTGGTGCCAGCCCACGTCCACACGGGTGCCCTCGAGCTCGAACGCCGTGGTCTGCGGTGCGGAGACCACGTTGCGCCAGGCGGTGGGTACCCCCTGCTGCACCGGACGTCGTGCTCCGGCCGCCTCGGTGACGGCGACCGCGGCGGCGAGAAACATCAGCGCCTGCTGGGCGGCGGTGCCCGGAATCACGCGAGCCTGAGTGCTCCGGAGATCGTGCTCGGTGAGGAAGTCGGTGCTGAGGTCACCGGCCAGGAAGGCCTCGTGCGACAACACCTCGACGAGGAGGTCACGGTTGGTGGTCAAGCCGTGCAGCCGCGACTTCTTCAACGCGTCCGCGAGTCGGCGAGCCGCCTGCTCACGCGTCGGTGCCCACGCGACCACCTTGGCGAGCATCGCGTCGTAGTACGTCGAGACGGTGCTCCCGGACTCGAAGCCCGAGTCCAGCCGCAGGCCGGGTCGGTTCAGCAGGTCGAACTCACCGGCGACCCCCGGGACCTCGAACCGCGTCAGCAGCCCGCTCTGTGGCTGCCAGCCGTGGGCGGGGTCCTCGGCGTAGAGGCGCACCTCGATCGCGTGCCCGTAGGTCGCGACCGAAGACCCGCTCGTCGAGCCGGCGCCCCTCGGCCACCGCCAGCTGCTGCTCGACCAGGTCGACCCCGTGCACCAGCTCGGTGACCGGGTGCTCGACCTGGAGCCGGGTGTTCATCTCCAGGAAGAAGAACCTCTCGGTCTCGGCGTCGTAGAGGAACTCGACCGTCCCGGCGCCCCGGTAGTCGATCGCGGCAGCTGCGGCGCGCGCCGCCTCGTGCATCTCCGATCGGGTGGAGTCGGCGAGGCCGGGAGCGGGAGACTCCTCGATCACCTTCTGGTGACGGCGCTGGATCGAGCAGTCACGCTCGCCCAGGACGACGATGCCGTCGCGGTGGCCCAGGACCTGCACCTCGACGTGACGCCCGTGCTCGACGTACGGCTCGACGAACACGGTGCCGTCACCGAAGGCCGACTCCGCCTCGGACTGCGCCGCGGCGATCTCGACGGGCAGGTCGGCGAGGGAGCGCACGATCCTCATCCCCCGGCCGCCACCCCCCGCCGCGGCCTTGACCAGCAGCGGCAGGTCGCCCTCCGACGCGGTCTCGACCCTGTGGTTCGCCAGCACGGGCACCCCGGCCGCCTCCATCAGCTTCTTGGCCTCGATCTTCGAGCCCATCTGCTCGATGGACTCTGGGGCGGGACCGACCCACGTCAGCCCGGCATCGATCACTGCGCGGGCGAAGGCGGCGTTCTCGGAGAGGAAGCCGTAACCCGGGTGGATTGCGTCGGCGCCTGCCGAGCGCGCGGCGGCGACGACCAGGTCTCCACGCAGATAGGTGTCGCCGGGAGCAGAGCCCGGCAGTCGTACGGCGAAGTCCGCCTCGCGCACGAACGGCAGGCCGGCGTCCGCGTCGGAGTGCACGGCGACGGTCTCGATACCGAGACGTCGGCAGGTGGCGAAGACCCGGCGGGCGATCTCGCCGCGGTTGGCCACCAGTAGTCGCTGGATCGTCATGGAAGCGGCCTCACATTCGGAAGACGCCGAAGCGGTCGGTGCCCTCGACGGGCCGGTTGGCGGTGATCACGGAGAGGCAGATGCCCAGGATCGTGCGGGTGTCCCGGGGGTCGATCACGCCGTCGTCGTACAGCATCCCGGAGAGGAAGAACGGCAGGCTCTGCTCCTCGACGCTGGTCTCGATGAACTCGCGCATGCCGGCGTCGGCGTCCTCGTCGTACGCGCGACCCTTGGCCTCGGACGCCGCACGCGCGACGATGCTGAGCACGCCGGCGAGCTGCGCCGGCCCCATCACCGCGGACTTGGCGCTGGGCCAGGTGAACAGGAAGCGCGGGTCGAAGGCGCGGCCGTTCATCCCGTAGTTCCCGGCGCCGTAGGAGGCGCCCAGGATGATCGAGATGTGCGGCACGGTGGAGTTGGAGACCGCGTTGATCATCTGCGCGCCGTGCTTGATGATCCCGCCCTGCTCGTACTCCTTGCCGACCATGTAGCCGGTGGTGTTGTGCAGGAACAGCAGGGGTACGTCGATCTGGTTGGCCAGCTGGATGAACTGGGTGGCCTTCTGGGCCTCCTCGCTGAACAGCACACCCTGCGCGTTCGCGAGGATGCCGACCTGGTGGCCGTGGATCCGGGCCCACCCGGTGACCAGCGAGGCGCCGTACAGCGGCTTGAACTCGTCGAAGACCACAGCGTTCTCAGCACTCACCCCGTCCGCGATCAGCGCCACCACCTCGCGGGGGTCGAAGGTCTCCTTGAGATCGGCCGGGATCAGGTCGAGCAGCCCCTCGAGGTCTCCATCCGGCTCCGCAAACCCCCCACCCGTCTCATCTGAAACCCCAAAGCCCGCCGACCCGTCGCATCTGAAAGCCCGTCGGCGGTTCAGCCGGGCCACGATCCGTCGCCCGATGCGGATCGCGTCGAGCTCGTCGACGGCGAGGTAGTCAGCGAGTCCCGACGTACGCGCGTGCATCTCGGCACCACCCAGCGACTCGTCGTCGGACTCCTCGCCGGTGGCCATCTTCACCAGTGGCGGACCACCGAGGAAGACCTTGGCCTGGTCCTTGACCATCACCGTGTAGTCGCTCATCCCCGGCACGTAGGCACCACCGGCGGTCGAGTTGCCGAAGACCAGAGCGATCGTCGGTACCTTCGCGGCAGAGGAGCGGGTGAGGTCCCGGAACAGCTTCCCGCCCGGGATGAAGATCTCCTTCTGCGTCGGGAGGTCGGCTCCGCCCGACTCGACCAGCGACACCGTCGGCAGCCGGTTCTCCTCGGCGATCTGCGAGGCCCGGAAGATCTTCTTCACCGTCCAGGGGTTCGAGGCACCCCCCTTCACCGAGGGGTCGTTGGCGGTGATCATGCACTCGACCCCCTCGATGACGCCGATCCCGGTGACCACGCTCGCGCCGACCGTGAAGTCCGTCCCCCAGCCGGCCAGCGGTGACAGCTCCAGAAAGGCGCTGCCGGGATCGATGAGCAGCTCGATCCGCTCCCGGGGCATCAGCTTGCCGCGCGCGTGATGACGGGTGACCGACCGCTCGCCCCCTCCGGCGACCGCGTTCGCCTGCTCGGCCTCGAGATCGGCGATCTTGGCGAGCATGGAGTCGCGTCGAGACATGGGATCGGCTTTCAGATGGGACGGGTCGGGGTTGGGGGTTTCAGATGAGACGGGTCGGCGGGGGGTCATCGTGTGTACCCCAGGAGGCGGGCGGCGAGGTCGGTGAGCACCTCGGTCGCGCCGCCGCCGATGCCGAGGATCCGCGAGTCGCGGTAGTGCCGCTCCACCTCGGTGCCGTGCAGGTAGCCGGCGCCACCGTGCAGCTGCACGGCCTGGTCGACGACGTGGTCACAGGCCTCGACGGCGGTCTGCTTGGCCAGGCACGCCTCGGCGACCACGCTGCGTCCCGCCACGTGCAGCGCGGCGACGTGTCGCGTGTAGACGCGGGCCGCCTCGATCTGCCGGTGCATGTCCACGAGCTTGTGCTGCACCACCTGCCGGCTGATCAGCGGCTGACCGAAGGTCTGCCGCTCCCGGCAGTACGCCGCCGTCAACGCCAGCGACCGTGCGGCGATGCCGTAGGCGTGTACGGCGAGGGCGATCCGCTCCACCACGAACTGCTCGGCGATCTGGTAGAAGCCCGAGTTCTCCTCGCCGACCAGGTTGCCGGCCGGGACGCGCACGTCCACGTAGGAGAGCTCGGCGGTGTCGGAGCAGTGCCAGCCCATCTTGGCCAGGCTCCGGTCGACGGTGAGACCGGGTGTCCCCGTCTCGACGACGAGCAGGCTGACCCCGGCGTGGCCAGGTCCCCCTGTGCGTACGGCGGTGGTGACGAAGTCGGCGCGGACGCCACTGGTGATGAAGGTCTTGATGCCGTTGACCACATAGCTGTCGCCGTCACGGACGGCGCTCATGCGGATCCCGGCGACGTCCGAGCCGCCTCCGGGCTCGGTGACCGCGAGCGACCCGATCTTCTCGCCCGCGAGCGTGGGCGCCACGAAGCTCTCGATCTGTTCGCGGGTGCCGTGCGCCGCCAGGTGCGGCAGCGCGATCCCGCCGGTGAACAGGCCGGCTGCGAGGCCGGAGGAGCCACCTGCCTCGAAGAACGCCTCCTGCATGGCGATCGAGTCGAGCAGCGTGCCGCCCTGGCCGCCGACCTCCTCGGGGAAGGAGACACCGAGCAGCCCCGCCTTCGCGGCCGCGAGGTGCAGCGAGCGGGGGATCTCGCCGCGGTCCTCCCAGTCCTGCAGGTGCGACTCGACCTCCCGCCGCACGAACTCGCGAGTCGTCTCCTGCAGCGCCAGCTGCTCCTCGGTCCAGGTCACGGTGCGGCTCCTTCCAGGAGCTCGTCGGGGACGTCCACGAGTCGTGAGCGAACCCACTCGCCCAGGCCCTTGGCCTGCGGGTCGAACCGGGTGCTCGCGGCGACCCCGTCGCCGAGCAGCCCGTGGATCACGATGTTCACGCCGCCCAGGTTGGGCAGGGCGAAGACCTCGATGTCGAGCGCCTCGGCCTCCGGCACCAGCCGGCGTACCCGCTCGACCGAGACGTAGTCGGCGAGCCACCGCGCCCGTTCGGCCCGGCGTTCGCCGGCGCGCACCCAGAGCCCGACATTGGCGTCGCCGCCCTTGTCTCCGGAGCGGGCGTGCACGAAGGTGCCCAGCGGGACCCGACGAGTGGTCGCACCCTCGACGTCCCCTCCAGTGTCCGGGCGCACGCGTCCGGTCGTCTCGGGCTCGGGGCTCGGGGCCACCGGCGGGTCCTCGAGAACCACCGAGGTCCCGTCCGGGAGGTGCACGGTGTGCTCGACGACCGCCCGGTCGACGTACTCCGCCCGATAGACGGCGTACGGCGAGGCCGGTCCGGGCGGGCCGGTCATCGTGAACCCGGGGTAGGAGCCGAGTGCCAGCTCGACGGCAGCACTGGTGAACGCCTTGCCTGCGACCGCGGCATCGGGGTCCTTGACCACGCACCGGAGCAGGCAGGACGCGCCCTCCTCGGTCTCGGAGTCCGGCGCGGGCACCCGTCCCATCGACCAGGTCACCGAGGCCGCGTGCAGCTGTCCGTCCAGCTGCGCGCGTAGCCACTCCGCCTTGGCGTCCACGTCCAGGCCGGTGAGCACGAACTCCAGCTGGTTGCGGAAGCCGCCGAGCTCGTTGACGCACACCTTCAACCTCGCCGGAGGCGCCTGGCCACGCACGCCCCGCACCCGCACCCGGTCCTCGCCCGCCTGCGTGAGCTCGATCGAGGTGAGGTCGACGGTGACATCGGGTCCCAGGTAGTGCTGGGACTGCACCTCGTACATCAGCTGCGCCGTGACGGTGTCCACCGAGACCGTCCCGCCGGTGCCGGGGTGCTTGGTGATGGTGCAGCCGCCGTCGGCCGAGATCTCCGCGACCGGGAACCCGAGCGGCTGACCGTCTCGCGGCAGGTCGAGGAAGCCCGAGAAGTTCCCCCCGGTCGCCTGGGTGCCGCACTCGAGCACGTGTCCGGCGACGACGGCTCCCGCGAGCTCGTCGTACTGCTCGGGGGACCAGCCGAACCTCCAGATCGCCGGCCCGACGACGACCGAGGCGTCGGTGACGCGACCGGTGACCACGATGTCGGCGCCCGCCTCGAGCGCTCGGGCGATCCCGAAGCCGCCCAGGTAGGCGTTGGCGGTCAGGGCGCCGGGGAAGCCCAGCTCCGCGGCCCGGGGCGCCAGGTTGTCGCCGTCGACCCAGGCGATCCTGGGTGAGAGGCCCTGGTCGGCCGCGACCTGGCGAAGCCTGTCGACCAGGCCGGCGGGGTTGAGCCCCCCGGCATTGGCGACGATCTTGACGCCCCCGTCGTGCGCCAGCCGCAGACAGTCCTCGACCTGCCGGACGAAGGTGCGCGCATAGCCCAGCGACGGGTCCTTGAGCTGGTCCTTGCCCAGGATCAGCATCGTCAGCTCGGCGAGGTAGTCACCGGTCACCACGTCGAGCGGCCCGCCTTCGAGCAGCTCGCGCATGGCGGTGTGCCGGTCGCCGTAGAAGCCGCTGCAGTTGCCGACGCGGAGGAGGTCCCCCGCCTCAGCCATCGGCCCTCGCCTCACGGCCCTGGCCCGGGGGCCCGGCGAAGGCCTGGGCGATGTCGAGCCACTGGTCGGCGTCGGCCCCGACGGCCACCAGGGCGAGGTCGTCGCGATGCCGCCGGCGCGTCACCAGCAGGCAGAAGTCGTACGCCGGCCCGCGCACCGACTGGGCCGCATCCGGCGGACCCCACGCCCACTGCTCACCGGTCGGCGAGCTCAGCTCGACCCGGAAGTCAGCCGGCGGCACCTCGAGCGAGCTCATCGCGAAGGAGAAGTTCCGGGTGCGTACGCCGAGATGGGCGACATGCCGGATCCGATCGTCGGGCTCAGGTGAGATCCCCAGCGCCTCGGCCACGTCGAGGGAGTGGGCCCAGGTCTCCATGAACCGTGCGGTGGCCATGGAGGTCGCGCTCATCGGTGGTCCGAACCACGGCATCCTGGTGCCGACTGGCAGCTCGCGCAGCGCTCGGCGCAGTGCCACCCGAGCCGAGCGCCACCGGTCGAGCAGCTCGGCCGGGTCTCCCTGCGCGCCGGCCAGCGCCTGCCGGTCGACGAACCCCGTGGGGTCGGCAGCTGCCAGGGCCACGTGGGCACCCCAAGCCTCCTCGTCGGTGGCTGCGGCCACGGCGACCTCGTCGGTCCACGCCAGGTGCGCGATCTGGGTGGCCACGTCCCAGCCGGCCGCCGGGGTCGGCGTACGCCACGCTGCCCGGTCCAGGGGCGCGACGAGGAGCTCCAGGGCCTCCCCCTCGGCTGCGAGGTCGTCGAGGACCTGTTCGAGGACGTGGTTGCGGGGCTCGGTGCTCATCGGTGCCCCAGCTCGGTGTCGAGGGTGTGCGCCCAGGCGTTCAGGATCCGCTGCCGTCGTGCGGTGTCGTCGGAGATCGTGTTGGCCAGGCCCAGACCACGAACGAGGTCGAGGGTCGCCTGGACCAGCTCGCGCGCCCGGGGCTGTTCCTCGTCCACGCCGAGCGCCTCCACCGCGATCAGGTGCGCCTCGCGACCCACGCGCTGCTCCAGAGGTGCCACGGCCTCACGCAGCAGGGCATCGGTCCGAGCCGCCACCCAGACCTCGAGGGCCGCGGTGAAGACCGGGGAGGTGAAGTGCTCGGCGAGCATCTCCAGGACGGCGCGGGTGCGCGGGCGTCCGGTCGGCAGACGCCGCGCCGCCTCCCGCAGCTCGGCGCCGCGCAGCTCGCTCAGATGCGTCACGGCCGCCAGCACCAGGTCGTTCTTGGTCGGGAAGTGGTGCAGCTGAGCGCCTCGGCTGACGCCGGCGCGCTGGGAGACCAGGGTGGTCGAGGTGCCGCTCCAGCCGTGCTCGACCAGGCAGTCGACGGTCGCCTCGAGCAGGCGCTGCCGCATCGCTCGGGTCCGCTCCTCCTGAGGCACCCGGGGAGTCAGCACCTTGGCTTCGGTCACGACCGCATCCTGTCCGTCGAACAACAAACAGTCAAGCCTGACTTTTCTTAGATGGCTCCATCTAGACCACCTGTCACGACTTCCCGGATATTTCGTCAGATAGACGACAGCCTGGAAGCGAGTTGAGTCGCGGGCACCAGCGGCGTCGATCTCGCGCGGTAACGTCCGATCCTGACTTCGGGGTGAGATGTCGGCGACGCGACCCGGTGGGGGCCCAGGGTTGTGGGGACGCGTCGGCAGGGGGAGCACGCGTTACTACGCGTCGGCAGCAGCACAGGGGGAAGCCCATGGGGACGAGCACTCGCGGCCTCCTGCGCCCCGTCCTGCTGAGCGGCCTACTGGCGCTGTTCCTCACCCCGCTCGCCCCGGTCTCCCACGCCCAGCCGCCGCCCCCGAATCCCGACTGCACCCCCGACGCCCTGTTGGTGAACCCGTGCCGACCCCTGCTGGGCGCCTACTCCAACCACTATCCGGGCATCAAGGGCTGGCGCGCCCACATGGATGCGGAGGAGGCCCGGATCGGCCGCCCCCTCGACATCGTGCACCGCTACCACCCCCCTGGGGAGGCCCCGCCGCTGATTCCGGACGAGATCCACTTCGCCACCCGTCCGAACACGATCATGTTCGCCAACTGGAAGCCCGCGCTCTCCGCCTGGTCCTCGGCGGGCGGGGGCGATGCCACGGTCAACGCCCAGATCGACAAGGCGGCTGACAGCATCAAGTCGATCGCCCCCGTCAAGATCATGCTCACGATCCACCACGAGCCGGAGCCCGACGTCACCCCGGGGACCTCCTCCTGCCCCTACCTCAAGGGCAAGTTCGGATCGCCTGCCGACTACCGAGCGATGTGGCGCAACGTCCACGAGCGGTTCGCCGCTCGGGGCGTCACCAACGTGGTCTGGGTGATGAACTACATGGGCTACAAGAACTGGGACTGCCTCGCCCCGGAGATGTGGCCGGGCAACGACCTCGTCGACTGGGTGATGTACGACCCGTACCAGACCGTCTCGTCGAGCTCGTGGTCGCTCAGCGTCTCCCGCTTCTACAACTGGATGCTCGCCAACAGCGACGCCACGCATGACTACCTCTCCAAGCCGTGGGGACTCGCCGAGTTCGGTGCCGGTGGCCAGACCACCCAGGCAGACGCCTACAAGTACTACGACGACGCCCGGGCCAGTGTGGAACGCAACGAGTTCCCCCGACTCAAGGCCTACGTCGTCTTCGACTCCGAAGGCACTCTGAACAACCGGACCTCCTACAGCGTGAGCGGCGTCTTCGACCCGGTCGAGCAGGAGCACTTCAACGCCTTGGCGAACAGCAAGGCGTTCCTCGACCCACCCTTCATCCCTTCGGCTGACACCACACCGCCCACCGTGGCGCTGGTGCGGCCCACCACGGGCGACAGCGTGTCCGGCTCCGTCGAGATCGAGGCCGCCCTCGTCGACGACCGCGGGGTCACCGAGGCGACGTACGCCGTGGACGGTGGCACCTCGCGCCCGCTGACGTTGGCGGCTGACGGCACGGCGACCGCGACCTGGGACAGCTCCTCCGTGGCGGACGGGGAGCACTCGCTCGTGGTGAGCGCCAGTGACGCGGCCGGGAACACCGAGACCGCCACCGCACGACTGACCGTGGCCAACGGGGACACGACGCCGCCCTCGACGCCCACGAACCTCCGGGCGGTGTCGCTGAAGTCCGACTCCGTCGGGATGGCGTGGGACGCGGCCACCGATGCCACCGGGGTGACCGAGTACGTCGTCACTCGGGACGGGTCGCAGCTGTGGACCGGACCCGGCACCAAGGTCACCGACTCGACCGCTGCGGCCTCGACCAGCTACACCTACTCGGTGACGGCCCGCGACGCGGCCGGCAACACCAGCCCGGCGTCGGCGGAGCTGACGGTCAGCACCCCCGCCCTCACCGACACCGTGCCCCCGACCACCCCCGAGCTGACGGCGGTCGCCTCAGGCGCCGACGCGGCGCTGAGCTGGACCGAGGCCACCGACGACACCGGCGTCGCTGGCTACCGGGTCCTCCGGGGAGCGACTCTGATCTCGACGGTGGATGCCGCCACGCGCGCCTACACCGACCCCTCGGTGGAGCAGGGACGGTCCCACCGCTACACGGTCGAGGCCTTCGATCTCGCCGGCAACACCAGCCAGCCGAGCACGGCGCAGGACCTCACCCTCCCGGACGCCACCGCTCCCACGGCACCGGCCAGCACCTCGGCGTTCGAGCAGCCGCTCCTCGGGGGTGTCTCCGTGAACTGGCAGGCGTCCACGGACAACGTCGCGGTGTCGGGCTACTCGGTGTACCGGGACGGGACCGCTCTCGGCACGGTCACCACGCCCGGCTTCATCGACCAGACGGCCGCCTCCGGAACCACCTACGTCTACACCGTCGAGGCGTACGACGCCGCAGGCAACGTCAGCGCCGCCGGCACTGCCCAGTTCACGACCGCGGACACGGTGGCACCCACCGCGCCGCTCCAGCCTTCGGCGTCACTCACCGGCAGCATCGTGAACCTGTCCTGGCCCGCCGCCACCGACGACGTCGGCGTCCGGGGCTACCGGGTGCTGCGCGACGGCAGCGCGATCGCCGACGTCACCGGCACGACCTACCAGGACGCCACCGCGCCCCAGGGTGTCGCCCACCGCTATGCCGTCGTCGCCTACGACGGCGCCGGCAACCTCAGCCCCGCCTCACCAGAGCTCACCCTGACCGTGCCCGACACCACCGCTCCGGCGAAGCCGGCGGCACCGGTCGTGTCCCTGGTCAGCGGCAAGGTGGCGTTGTCGTGGTCGGCGCCCCACGACAACGTCGGGGTCGCCAAGTACCTCCTCAAGCGCAACGGATCGTCGCTGGCGACGACCACCGGTCTGACCTGGACCGACGCGACGGCTCCCCAGGGTCGTACCTCCACCTACACGGTCACCGCCGTCGACGCCGCCGGCAACGCCAGCGCGGCCTCGCCCTCCGCCTCGGTGTGGGTCCCGGACACCATCGCCCCCAGCAAGCCGACGAGCTTCAAGGTGGTCGCCGGGATCGGCAAGGCCACCCTCACCTGGGCCGCCTCGACCGACAACGTCGGGGTCAAGGGCTACCAGGTCTGGCGCGGCACCACCCGCCTCACCAACGTCACCGGCATCTCGTACAGCAACACCGGGCTGACCAAGGGCAAGAGCTACACCTACAAGGTCCGCGCGTACGACGCCAAGGGAAACCTCTCCCCCTTCACTGCTGCGATCACCGTCACCGCGCGCTGACGCGAGTCGGTCCACAGCCTGCTCCGGAGTGCACCCGACCGGTCGCCGGTTCACCCACTCACCGTCTCGGCGCCGCCTCCCAGAAGCCGGTGCACGCGAGCGTCACGGCGGGCCGGCGGACAAGTCCCCCCGAGGCGGCAGGCCCGACGTCGTGCACACCTCACGCAGGGCAGGCCGGGACGCGCGCTGTACCGTCTGCATCAGGCTCGGGGGATGTCGGCAACAAACCGGGGGACGTCATGGGCACGAGCGCGCGGCGCGCAGTGCGGCTCCTCCTGCTCGGGGGCATCCTCGCGCTGGTGCTGACTCCGGCCGCTCCCCCGCTGCGCACGCAGCCGCCTCCACGCGTCCAGTCGCCTCCCGTGTGCACGCCCAACGAGATCCTGGTGAACCCGTGCCGCCCTCTCTTCGGCGCCTACTCGAACACCTACCCGGGCCTTCAGGGCTGGCGCGCCCACATGGATGCGGAGGAGGCCCGGATCGGCCGACCGCTCGACATCGCCCACCGCTACCACGCGCCCGGCTCACCGCTGCCGCTGCTGCCGGAGGAGAAGTACTTCGCCACCCGTCCTGGGACCACGATGTTCGTCAACTGGAAGCCCGGCCCCCGTGCCTGGGCACAGGCGACCGGTGGCAACGAAGCCATCAATGCCCAGATCGACCAGGTGGCGGACAGCATCAAGTCGATCGCGCCGGTCAAGATCATGCTGACGCTCCACCACGAGCCGGAGGACGACGTCAGACCGGGCACGTCGGCCTGCCCGTACCTCAAGGGGAGCTACGGTTCCCCGGCCGACTACCGGGCCATGTGGAAGAACGTCCACGAACGGTTCGCTGCGCGCGGGGTCGACAACGTGGTCTGGGTGATGAACTACATGGGCTACGAGAACTGGGACTGCCTCGCCCCGGAGCTGTGGCCGGGCAACGACCTCGTGGACTGGGTGATGTACGACCCCTATATGACAGTGCCGACCAGCTCGTGGTCGGGCAGCGTCTCCCGCTTCTACGACTGGATGGTCGCCAACAGCGACCCCACCCATGACTATCTCTCCAAGCCTTGGGGCCTGGCTGAGTTCGGCGTCGGCGGCAAGACCGACCAGGCGCAGGCCTACACCTACTACGAGGACGCCCGGGCAAGCGTGGAGAGCAACGAGTTCCCCCGACTGAAGGCCTACGTGGTCTTCGACTCCGACGGCATCCTCTTCACGAAGACCTCCTACAGCGTGGCCGGCGCCTTCGACCCGCTCGAGCAGGAGCGCTTCGACGCCTTCGCGAACAGTCCGGCCTTCCTTGACGCCCCAGGGGTACGCCCGACGGACACCACGGCGCGCTGACCTCGCATCCGCCACCGGTCACCCTCACGGTGGTGTGTTGCCGGCGTTGTAGTGGGTCGTCACCTTGGCTGCACTCAGAGCTGTGGTGTACACCGCCAGGTCCTGAAGCCCGCCGTTGAAGTAGGTGCTGGTGGGGTTGTTGGTCCAGCCGCTCATGGACTCCGCTCCGGCTCGCCAGTAGCCGGTGAACGAGACAGGAGTGGCAGTAGCCGTTCCTCCCTGAGCGCTTCCGTTGACGTAGAGCCTCATGGTGCTGGTGCCACTGCTATAGGTGCCGACGACGTGGTGCCAGGCGCCGTTGTTGACCGTGGAGGTGCTGGTGAGCGTGACTTTGGAGGACCCGACTCCGAACATCACCTTGCCGTTGGGTGCGAGGTAGAGCTGGCGGTCGTCCGTGGCCGAGTCGGTGGCGCCCGTCTGGTCTCCGAAGCCCAGGATGCGGCCTCCCGATGTGGAGGTGCTCCGGATCCACGCCTCGACGCTGAAGTTGGCAGGACCGGTGACCGCGGTGTTCGCGTTGATGCGAGCTGTGGTGAGCGACAGCGAGGTAGCGCGCACCTCGCCGGCGAGCGCGCCCGCCTGGGCCCAGGAGTAGGGCGAGCCGACCAGCGTACCGGTCCGGGTGCCATTGGTGGAGGAGTCCGCGACCGCGGTGCCGCTCGCCTCCCCCAGGCGCCAGTAGAGGTAAGGCGAGTCTGCCCGCACCGCGTCCTTGTAAGGATAGAACGACGCGGCCGCGTTCCAGGCGTTCGAGGCGTTGGTCGCCGTGCGCGCGAACGCCGCGGACGCCGGGCTGCTCATCGCACCGGCCACCACGATCGTCGCGATCACGACCGCGACCACGTAGCTGCGGCGACGCCGACCTCGGCGGGACCGCTCGCCGCGGGCAGCACCGGAGTCCGCTGCAGCCCCGGAGAAGCCAGCGACGTCGTCGTCCGGGCCGGAGTCGTCGTGCGGGCCGGCAGGGTCGTCGCGATCTGCCTCGTCGTCCGGGTCGGCCTCGTCATCGGGATCGGCATCGTCCTCTGCGAGGCTCCCGAGATCGAGGCGCCTGCGGCGCGAGGGGAAGGACGAGATCACGCACCAGCCCAGCACGGCGACGGTGGTCCCCAGGGCGACCCAGTTGCCTTCGGCCGCCCAGCGCGCCGGGCGCCCGACCCAGGGCACTCGGATCACGCCGACGCCCAGCACCTCGTCGGTCGAGACGTGGGAGGAGTCAGCCGCGGCGTTGGCGTCTCCCTTGATCAGCAGCGTGCCGTCGTCCTCACGGCGTACCAGCCGATGGGTCTTGGTCCGGTCCGGGTGGTCGGGGTCCTTGACGGTGATCACCTGGCCTGCCGCCAGGGCCGCCGGGGGCACCTCACGAGTGACGATCACGTCTCCGATGTGCACGCTCGGCTCCATGGAACCGGTGACGATCACCCGTGGCGCCCAGCCGATCACCGCGGGCAGGGTGGACCACAGCATCAGGCAGGCCACCATCGCGAGCCCGCTGCGGGCAGCGGAGGTGCGCAGCACCTCGGCCCAACCAGGGTCCACCGCGGAGCGAGCCGGGCCACCGGCCGCTGCCGAGGCCGTCGGCAGCGGCGCTCGGCGACGGGCGCGCAGGTGAGTGATGCTCATGATGATCCAGCGGTCTCCAGACGGTGGACAGCGTCCGGGGTCAGCTGTTCTGGGACTCCCAGGTGAAGCCCATCGCAGCGGTGCCGCCCTGGGCGGAGTCCGGAGTGCTGGCGCCGAGGGTGTAGGTGACCCGGTAGGTCCGGGACTCACTGGCGGCCCCGGTGGGGGCCCAGCTGCTGACGCCGGTGGCGAAGGAGGTCTTGGTGGTGCCGAACGAGGTCAGGGTCCCGGTGAACAGGGTCGAGCTCGGGGTGAATCCGGTGCAGGTGGCAAATGAGCCCCCGGTGCCCTCCTCGACCTGGAGAGTGAGGTTGCCGGCCAGGTTCAGCGTGGTCGAGTACGACGTACCGTAGAGCTTGACCGTGGCGGGCAACGAGCCGCTCGAGGTCACCGCGATGCACTTGGAGGCCGTGGAGCCGGGCTTGAGGTTGGTGGCCGTGAACATGGCGGTGTTGCTGTCGTCGTCGGCGAGGGCCACCGTGCCGGCGGACCAGTTGTTGGTCGGGTTCGAGGTGGTCGCCGAGAAGGCCGAGTAGGACGACTGCCAGACCATGGCGCCACTGGCCAGCAGGGCGGCGGGGACGGCGGCACCGGCCACGAGCTGTTGCCGGGTGAGGTTGAACAGGGACATCGCGAGCCTCCGAGACTGTCGGCCGGACGTGTGTTGAGGCCGTAGCACCACGATGACAGTCGAAATGCCTATATACTAATAAATAGGACATACGAGTCTGTTGACCCACCGGTGTGTCTAGTCCGCCTTCCCGGATGCGTGTCCCATACCAGCCTTTTTGACGTTGTTATTCCTATATAGCCTTTATGTGTGGTAAAGGGCATTGAGCGTCCCTCCCCTGCGCTCGCCCGAGATCGCGAGACGAACGCACCCCGTATAGGTTTGCCGCGTGACCATCCTTGACGACGCACGCCCAGGCATGAACCCCCAGATCCGCGTCCAGGACGACCTGTTCGGGCACGTCAACGGCGCCTGGCTCGAGACCGCCGAGATCCCCGAGGACCGCTCGTCCTGGGGCCCCTTCGTGATGCTCGCCGACACCGCGGAGGAGCAGGTCCGCGAGATCATCGAGGCCTGCGCCGACGGGTCGCTCGTCGGCGACACCGCCGAGAGCGCGGACGAGGCCCGCAAGATCGGCGACCTGTTCGGCAGCTTCATGGACGAGGAGCGAGTCGAGCAGCTCGGCCACACCCCGATCCTGCCCCTGCTCGAGCGCATCGCCGCGCTCAGCGAGGTCTCTCAGCTCGGCGGGTTCCTCGGCTACTTCGAGCGCCGGGGCGGCGGTGGCCTGTTCGGCTCCTACGTCGACTCCGACGACCGCAACTCCGAGCGCTACGTCGTCAACGTGCTCCAGGGCGGCATCGGCCTTCCGGACGAGAGCTACTACCGGGAGGAGAAGTTCGCCGAGATCCGCGAGAAGTACCTCGCCTACCTCAGCCGCATGCTGACCCTGGCCGAGCAGCCGGACAGCGAGCAGACGGCGGCACGCGTGCTGGCGCTCGAGACGCGGCTCGCCGCGGGCCACTGGGAACGGTCGGAGACGCGGCAGATCCTGAAGACCTACAACCTCACCACCCGGGCCGACCTCGAGGCGATGCTGCCGAGCTTCGACTTCAGCGCCTGGGTCTCGGCCCTCGGCGGCACCGAGGAGACGATCGAGGAGGTCGTGGTCCGGCAGCCGTCGTACCTCACCCACCTCGAGACCGTCCTCGCCGACACCGCCCTGGAGGACTGGAAGGCCTTCCTCACCGTCCGCGCCATCCGCACGGCGGCGGCGTACCTCTCCAGCGGATTCGTCGAGGCGAACTTCGACTTCTACGGGCGCACGCTGTCGGGCACCCCGGAGCTCCGTGCCCGGTGGAAGCGCGGGGTCGGCCTGGTCGAGGGAGCGCTCGGCGAGGCAGTGGGTCGCGAGTACGTCTCGCGGCACTTCCCGCCCCGCTCGAAGGAGAAGATGGATGATCTCGTGGTCAACCTGCTCGAGGCCTACCGCCGCTCGATCACCGACCTGGACTGGATGACCGAGAAGACCAAGCAGCGCGCCTTCGAGAAGCTGGACACCTTCCGGCCCAAGATCGGCTACCCGGACAAGTTCCGCGACTACTCCGCCCTGGAGATCAGTGCCGACGACCTGCTCGGCAACGTGCTGGCCGCGACGGCGTACGAGACCGACCGCGAGCTGCGCAAGATCGGCTCGCCTGTGGACCGCGACGAGTGGTTCATGCTCCCGCAGACGGTGAACGCCTACTACAACCCCGGCACCAACGAGATCTGCTTCCCGGCCGGGATCCTGCAGCGCCCGTTCTTCGACGCCGACGCGGACCCCGCGGAGAACTACGGGGGTATCGGGGCCGTGATCGGCCACGAGGTGGGCCACGGCTTCGACGACCAAGGAGCGCAGTTCGACGGCCAGGGCAACCTGAACGACTGGTGGTCAGCCGAGGACAAGGCGGCCTTCGAGGTGAAGTCCAAGGCCCTGATCAAGCAGTACGACGGCTACGAGCCTCGCGACGTCCCCGGTGAGCACGTGAACGGCGCGCTCACCGTCGGTGAGAACATCGGCGACCTGGGCGGCCTGACCATCGCCCACCGGGCCTACCTGATCTCGCTCGAGGGCCAGGAGGTGCCGACCCGCGACGGCCTCACCGGAACGCAGCGCCTGTTCCTCAGCTGGTCCTACGTGTGGCGCACCAAGCGGCGCAGCGAGCTGGCCCAGCAGTACCTCACCACCGACCCGCACAGCCCGCCCGAGTTCCGCGCCAACATCGCGCGCAACCTCGAGGAGTTCCACGAGGCCTTCGGGACCCAGCCCGGTGACGGCCTGTGGCTCGACCCCGCCGACCGCGTCCGGATCTGGTAGGTCCGTCCGCCGGGCACGCCCACTCGCTCAGCGTCTTGTGGGGAGACGCTCACCGGCAGTAGCCTGAGGCAACATCGGTGCGTAATACGAGACGAGTTTCATCATGCGCAACAAATTGGCCGGACGTAACCAGACGCTGCATCGACTGCTGAACAACGCCCGCTACGAGGTGCTGCCCACCCCCACCACGGTGGAGAAGGTGCTGGCCTCGGTCCCGCTCGACGTGCACGTCACGGTCACCGCCTCCGGCGCCAAGGGACTCGAGGCGACCCTGTCGCTGGCCGAGACCCTGGCCGGGCACGGCTACGTGACCGTGCCGCACCTGGCGGCGCGGATGATCTCCGGCCGAGCCGAGCTCACCGAGATCCGCTCCCGGCTCGCCGACGCGGGCATCACGCGGGTCTTCGTGCCCGGCGGTGACGTGGACGCGGTCGGTGACTACCCCGACGCGTTCAGCCTGCTCGAGGACCTGACGACCCTCGCGCAGCCGTTCGAGCACGTCGGCATCACCGGCTACCCCGAGACGCACCCGAAGATCACCGACGACCTCACCGTCCAGGCCATGTGGGACAAGCGGCGCCACGCCACGCACGTGGTGAGCAACCTGACCTTCGACGCCGACGCCATCAAGCAGTGGGTGGGGCGGATGCGCGCCCGAGGCGTCACCATGCCGCTGCTCCTGGGCATGCCCGGGCCGATCGACCGGGCCAAGCTGCTCACCATGGCCACCAAGATCGGGGTGGGTGAGTCGACCCGGTTCCTGGCCAAGCACAAGAGCACGTTCGCTCGCCTGGCCGCCCCCGGAGGGTTCACCGGGCAGCGCTTCCTGGAGGAGTGCGCCACCGTGGCGTCCCGCCCCGAGGCGCTGATCGAGGGGCTGCACATCTTCACCTTCAACCAGATCGCGCAGACCGAGGAATGGCGTCAGGAGCTGCTCGCGGGGCTCTGAGGCCGAAGCAGGGCCCCCAGCGCCTTCTCCAGACCGCCCTGACCGGTGGGGACCACGGTCAGGGGCAGGCCGATCCTGGCGGCAGCAGCCTCCGCCGCGACCCGGAGCTCGGGGGTCTCCTCCTGAGCCAGCCAGACCATCCGGGTGTAGTGCCGGAAGTAGTCGTCGCGCAGCTCCGGCCAGCGGTCCAGGCCGAGCTCGGCCTCCACGGTCCGGGCGAACGACTTCACCAGGAAGTCGGTGAGCAGGTACGTGCCGGGCTGGTCGGCGAAGAACGTCTCGATCTGGCTGGCTCCGGCGTACACGTCGTAGCAGTGCAGCCCCTCGAGCCGTCGCAGCCCCAGTCGGTCGCAGACCTCGTCGAGCGATCCGTAGGTGCCGCAGTCGGCGTACCCGATCACGACCGAGTCGTAGGAGCCACCCAGCCGTTCGGCCAGCTGCTCGACCTCGCCCGCGATCCGGTGCGGCTGGTTGTGCAGCAGCGGCGGGAGCGGGTGGACGTCGACAGGCCAGCCCCGCTCCTCCACGATCCTCGCGGCGGGCTGGGCGATCGCGCCACAGGCGATCAGGGCGGTACGTGGTCTCGACTGACCGCTCGTTCCTCGCTGCTCGACCACCGAAGGGTCAGGTCGGGAAGGAGAGCTGGTCGACGAACTTGTCGTTGAAGTCCGGTCGGTCGGAGAGCTCGACATACTTCACCTCCTCGAGCAGCGCCTCGGCCCCCACCCGCTCGCGCAGGGACAACAAGGCCATCTTCGCCCCTTCGCCCGCCACGTTGCCCGCGGAGACGATGCGCAGCACCGGAAGCGTGGGCACCAGGCCGATCCGTACGGCGGAGGCCGGCGAGAGGTAGGAGCCGAACGAGCCGGCGAGCAGCACCTGCTGCACGTCCTCGTGCTCCAGACCGAGCTCCTCGAGCAGCAGGGTCCATCCGGTCGCGATGGCCGCCTTGCCGAACTGGAGCTCGCGCACGTCGCGCTGGGAGAGGTAGACGCTCTCGGCCACCTCGGTCTCCGGGGTGGGGCGATGCAGCAGGAACACGCGCTCCTCGCCGATCTTGGCGAACCGGTCGGCGAGCCCCGGGGCCTTCGCAGCCGCCTGGTCCTCGGGGATGAACCGGCCGGTGCCGTCCAGCAGGCCCACCCGCACCATCTCCGCGACCGCGTCGACGAGACCGGAGCCGCACAGGCCCTTGGGCGCCACATCGCCGATCACCTGCAGCTCGAGCGCGGTCTCCGCGGTGCCCTTGGGGTTCAGCTTCACCACCTCGATCGCGCCCTCGGCGGCACGCATGCCGCACCGGATCGCGCCACCCTCGAAGGCGGGCCCGGCAGGAGCTGCGGTGGAGAGGATGGTGTCGCCGTTGCTGAGCACGATCTCGCAGTTGGTGCCGACGTCGATGAACAGCCGGGTGCGCTTGTCGCGGTCCATGCCGGTGGCCAGCATGCCGGCGACGATGTCGCCCCCCACGTAGGCGCCGAGGGCGGGGAACATCGCGGCACGCGCACGGGGGTGCAGGTGCAGCCCGACGTCGGCGGCGAGCACGACCGGAGGCATCGAGGTGGTCATCACGAACGGCGCCACCCCGAGGGGCTCGGGGTCGATCCCGAGCGCGAGCGCGGTCATCGTGGCGTTGCCCGCGATCGCGACCTCGTAGACGTGAGCGGGGTCGACGCCGCCTTCGGCGCAGACCTGTTGGGCGAGCTCGTCCAGCGTCTGGCCGGCCAGCGCCTGCAGCCGGCCGAGCGCCTCGGGGTCCATCATCGTCGCGCTGATCCGCGTGATCACGTCGCCACCGAACGGCTGCTGCATGTTCAGCCGCGAGGCCACCGCGACCGGGGTCCCGCTGCCGAGGTCGAGCAGGGTCGCCACCACGGTGGTGGTGCCGAGGTCGAAGGCGATGGCGTAGCGCAGCGCCGTGGTGTCGCCCGGCTCGATGTCGATCAGCGCCTCGTCGACGATCACTGCGGTCACCTTGAAGTCGGCCTCCCGGAGCACTTTGGGCAGCCGGCGCAGGGCAGGCAGGTCCACAGTCAGCTCGAGGTCCTCGATCGCCTCGGTCAACCGCAGCAGGTCGGTGCGCTGGTCCGACAGCGACGGGTCGCTGAGCTCGACGTAGCGCTTCTGCACCGCCGGGCGCAGGATGACCTGTCGCCCCACGCCCACGGTCGCGGCCTTGGGTCGGGTGGTCAGCGGCGGCACCAGGACCTCGAGGTCCTGGGTCGCGGTGGCCAGGCACGCCAGCCGCCAGCCCTGGGCGAGGTCGTTGTCGGAGAACGTACGGCGGTCGTGCCGGGAGATGGGCATCGCGACAGCCGCTCCGGGGTCGACCCGGACCTTGCACTTGTGGCAGGTCCCGTGGCCGCCGCAGGTGGAGTCGATCGCGATGCCGTTCCAGGAGGCGGAGTCGAAGACCGTGACGCCTGGCGGCACCCGGACCGCGCGGTCCTGCCCACCCTCGACGGTGAAGGCGATCTGAACGCGCCCGGCGCCGTCGTGCGGGGTCATCGAGGCTCCGGGCGGCGTCATCAGGCCCTCGCGCGCGATGTCGGCGAGGATCTGGGCGGGCGCGTTCTCGTGGGACCCGCCCGGCTCGCTGCTCGACGCCAGGTCCGCACCCGATGCCCGTCCGGCGGCCTCGCTCACGTCGCTGCTGCCGCGGCCGCCGCTTGTGCTGCCCGGTGACGCGAGATCCACGCCATCCCCCACTCGTCGTTGCCCATCAGCAGGTCGGTCGCCTTGACGGCGGCGACCACCGCCGGTGTGCGGGTGTCCATGATCGCGCTGGTCAGCCCCGCGGTCATCGCCATCGTCAAGAAGCTGCCGTTCAGCTCGTGCCGACCGGGCATCCCGAAGGACACGTTGGAGGAGCCGCACGTCATGTTCAGGCCGTGCTTGTCGCGGATGCCGAGCATGGTCTCCATCGTCAGGAGCCCGTTGGTGACGTCGGCGCCGATCGGCATCGCCAGCGGGTCGATGACGATGTCCTCGATGGCGATGCCGTACTCGGTCGTCGCCACGCGCACGATCTTGTCCACCAGGGCGAGCCGCTTCTCGGGCTCCATCGGGATCTCGTCGACGTCATTGGGCAGCGCGATCACCGCGGCGTCGTACTTCTTCACCAGGGGGAGGATCTGCTCCATCCGCTCGTCCTCGGCAGTGATCGAGTTGACCAGCGCGCGACCGTTGTACGCCGCGAGGCCGGCCTCGAGCGCCTCGACGACGGAGGAGTCGATGCACAGCGGCAGGTCGGTGAGGGTCTGGATCATCGTGACTGCCTTGGCGAGCAGCTCGGCCTCATCGGTGAGCGGCACGCCCATGTTCACGTCGAGCACGTCGGCGCCCCCCTCGACCTGGGCCCGCACGTCACGCTCGATGGCGGACATGTCTCCCGCACGGAGCTGCTCCTGGAAGATCCGCCGTCCGGTGGGGTTGATCCGCTCGCCGATCAGGCAGAAGCGGTGCTGGCGGCCGAGCACCACCTCGCGGGTGGCCGACCGCAGTCGGGTCTCGTGCATCGGGGCGGGGCCACTCATGCGGGGACCTTCTCGCGCTTCTGCTTGATCAGGGCCTTGGCCTTGCGGACGCAGCCGGAGGCATCCGCGGCATAGCCGTCGGCACCGACCGCGTCGGCGTACTCCTGGGTGACCGGGGCGCCACCGACCATGACGATCACGTCGTTGCGCATCCCGGCCTTCTCCAGCGCGTTCATGTTGGCCTTGAACATCGGCATCGTGGTGGTCAGGAACGCCGAGAAGCCGACGATGTCGGGCTGGTGCTCCTGGATCTTGGCGATGAACGTCTCGGGAGCCACCTGGACCCCCAGGTCGATCACCTCGAAGCCGGCACCCTCGAGCATGATGTTGACCAGGTTCTTGCCGATGTCGTGGACGTCTCCCTTGACGGTGCCCATCAGGAACTTGCCGATCGTCTCGACCCCGGTCTCGGCCAGGAGCGGACGCAGCACCTCCATGGAGCCGGACATCGCGCGACCGGCGATCAGCATCTCCGGCACGAAGAAGTCGCCGCGCTCGAAGCGGGCGCCGACCTCCTCCAGCGAGGGGATCAGCGCGTCGAAGAGCAGGTTCTGCGGCTCCATGTCCATGCTCAGTGCCTCATGGGTCAGCTCCAGCACACGCGGTGCGTTGCCGACCAGGGTCTCGTCGTAGAGCCCCTTGAGGATTTCTTCTGGTGTCATCTCACGCCTCCGTGCGAGTGCCGTGACGAAGGAGCGCTGAGAGCTTCTCCGTCTGTTGTTTCAGGAGCCGACCGAGGTGGTCGATCCTGTCCTCCAGCCGTGCGGTCGGACCCGAGATCCCGATGGTGGCCACGACCGTCCCCTCCGGCCCGTGGACCGGCGCCGCCACGCCGGACAACCCGATCTCGAGCTCGTCGAGAGTGATCGCGAAACCGCGGCCGCGCGTCGTCGCGAGGTCCTGCTCCACCGCGGCGCCGGTCACCAGGGTGTGCTCGGTGAGGCGCTCCAGCGGGGGCTCGGAGAGCTCCAGAACATCCCAGGCGAGCAGCACCTTGCCCAGCGCCGACGCGTGCGCCGGCACCTCGACGTCGGTCCAGTCGCGGGCGCCGAGGAGGTAGGTGGAGTCGATCTGGGCGATGTGCCCGACCCGGCCGCCGTTGGCGACGGCCAGGTGCACCGTCTCCCGGGTGTCGTCGCCGATCGTCTCCAGCATGGGGAGGGCCAGCCTGGCCAGCTCGGCGTTGCGGTCGTGCCGGGCGGCGTACAGCGCGAACAGCGGTCCACCGATGTACTCCCCGGTGCCCACCCGCTCCACCAGCCGGGTCCGCTCGAGGGCGGCCAGCAGCCGGGAGGTGGTCGAACGTGCCAGCCCCGCGGCCTCCGCGAGCTCGGTGAAGGTGACCGCGGAGTCGGCCTCGACCACGTAGGTCAGCAGGCTGGCCGCACGGTCGACGGCCTGGGTACCTCCCTGAGGAGATCCCGTCGTGTCGACGACGGAAGTGATGGCCACGCTTGACCGCCCTTCCCTCTTCGGTTCAAGGTGGTGGAAACAACTCCCACCATGTGGAACTGTATGCCCACATGGTGAGGCTAGATTTTCCCAGGCCGCCGGTCAAGCCAAACGGCACAACTCAGGAGTGCAGACGACATGTTCAAAAACCAAATGCCTCGCTACGACATCCTCTCCGAGCAGGCGATGGCCACCCTCGACACCGGCTGGCGTCGGCTGGTCTCCGAGCTGGGGGTGGAGTTCATGAGCGACCGCGCGCTGGACCTCTTCCGTGAGGCCGGCCAGCGGGTGGAGGACAACAAGGTCTTCTTCGATCCCGAGTTCGTGCTCGCCCAGGCCGCCAAGGCTCCGCGCTCCTTCGACCTCCAGGCGCGCAACCCTGCCAACAACCTGCACGTCGGCGACGACATGATGGCCTTCGGCGCCGTCTACGGTCCGCCGTTCGTCAGGGAGGGCGCCGTCCGCCGCGACGCCACGATGGACGACTTCACCAACTTCACCAAGCTCGCGCAGTCCTTCCCGATCATGGACTCGGCGGGCGGCGTCATCTGCGAGCCCAACGACACCCCGCTGGACAGCCGCCACCTCGACATGACCTACGCGCTGGCGACGCTGACCGACAAGGTGTTCATGGGCAACGTGGTCTCCGGACCGAACGCCAAGGACACCATCGAGCTGGCCTCGATCCTGCACGGCAACGGCCAGGGCCGCGAGGCGGGTCGGGCCAGCATCGACCAGACGTCTGCGCTGATCTCGCTGATCAACTGCAACTCGCCGCTCCGCTGGGACGACCGGATGCTCGACTCGCTGTTCGAGTACTGCGAGGCCAACCAGGCCGTCGTCCTGACCCCGTTCATCCTGATGGGCGCGATGTCGCCGGTGACGATCCCCGCGGCGCTGGTGCAGCAGATCGCCGAGGCGCTCACCGGCATCGCGCTCGCCCAGCTGATCCGCCCCGGCTGCCCGGTCGTGTTCGGCTCGTTCCTGTCCAACATCGACATGCAGTCCGGCTCGCCGACCTTCGGCACCCCGGAGTCGGGCATCGGCCTGCTGTGCACCGGCCAGATCGCGCGCCACTTCGGGCTGCCGTTCCGATCCGGCGGTGCGCTCACCTCCTCCCAGGTGCCGGACGCCCAGGCGGGCTACGAGGCGCTGATGACGATGATGCCGACGTTCCTGGCGGGCGCCAACTGGGTGATGCACTCCGCCGGCTGGCTCGAGGGCGGCCTGGTGGCGGGCTATGAGAAGTTCATCGTCGACATCGAGCTGCTCCAGATGATGCAGGCCGAGTTCACCCCGCTGGAGATCAACGAGGAGTCACTCGCCTTCGGTGCGCACGAGGAGGTCGGGGCCGGCGGCCACTTCCTGGGTGCGATGCACACGATGGAGCGCTTCCGGACCTGCTTCTACCGGCCCCTGCTCTCCTCCTCGGAGAACTTCGAGCGCTGGTCGCGCAACGGCGGGAACGACGCCGCAGCCCGGGCCACCAAGATCTACCAGGACCGGCTCAACTCCTACGAGCAGCCGCCGCTCGACGAGGCGATCCGGGCCGAGATGGAGGAGTACGTGATCCGCCGCCGCAAGGAGCTCGGCGACTGACAGCTCAAGGAGCACTCAGGCGAAGTCGGCGGCGGAGAGCTCGCCTTCCTTGTGCTCCACGAGCACCATCCAGTTACCCGAGTTGTCGCGGCAGACGGCCTCCACGCCGTACGGCCGGTCGGTGGGGTCCTGCACGAACTCGACCCCCTTGGACTTGAGGTCCTCGACCGTGCGATGGCAGTCGTCGACCGCGAGACCGAGGCCGTTCATCCCGCCACCGTCCAGGGCGCGGTTGATCTCGGCGACCAGCTCGGTGTGGAAGGGCGGACCGGGAATGTTCAGGTGGACCATGAGCTCGGGCTGACGAGGGTGTACGACGGTGCACCACCGGTAGCCCTCTCCGAGGGTCACGTCGTCCTTCTCCTCGAACCCGAGGATGTCGATGTAGAACTTCTTGGACGCGTCGATGTCCTTGACGAAGACACTGGCAATGGAGACGTTGGTGATCATGGGGCCGACGCTAGTCCGGCTGGACTGCGTCCGCTTCTCCTGGCTTGCGGATCTCGGATGCCGCCGGGCGCACCTCGGCCAGGCCCCACATGAACACGTAGCACCCCGGGATCCGAGGCGCCTGCGCTCCCCACCGCTCCTGGAAGGCGCGCGGACTCTCACCGACGATCTCCTTGAAGCCGCTGCTGAACGACCCGAGACTGCTGAACCCGACGGCGTGGCACACCTCGGTCACCGAGAGGTTGGTCGCCCGCAGCAGGTCCTGGGCCCGCTCCACCCGCCGGTGGCGCACGTAGACCGCCGGGGTGACGCCGTAGGTCGCGGCGAAGAGGCGATGGAAGTGGAACTTGCTCAGGCCGGCCGCGCCCGCGATCATCGCGAGGTCGAGGGGGTCGGCGTAGTGCCGGTCCACGTGGTCTCGAGCGCGCCGCAGGTGCTCGAGGGCGTCGTCGGGAGCCCGCACCGCCGTACCTCCCTGCTGTTCGGCTCTGGACCTCATTCTCGGCCCGAGACGCAGGTGCGGCGCAACCCCTGGAGCCGGAGGGGCGACCCGCCTCAGGCCAGGTGGCTGGCCTCGACCGCGAGCTGGTCGACCAGGTCGTTCATCGGGTGGCCCGAGTGACCCTTGACCCAGCGGAAGGTGACGTCGCCGCGCTCCTCCACGAGGTCGATCAGCGGCTCCCACAGGTCACGGTTGGCCACCGGCTTCTTGGCCGAGTTCAGCCAGCCGCGGGCGCGCCAACCCGTCCACCACGAGTTCTTGAAGCAGTTCACGACGTACGTCGAGTCGCTCACCACCACCAGCGGGCCGGACAGGGCCCGGACGGCCTCGTAGGCGGCCCGCACCTCCATCCGCTGATTGGTGGTCGCCGGGTCGTGTCCTGATCCCTGCGGGCCGTCGAGCACGGCCCAGGCCCAGCCGCCCGGCCCCGGGTTGCCGCGGCAGGCCCCGTCGGTGAACGCCTCGGTGGTGCCCGCCGGTACGACGTCGGCGAGGCCGGACGCCTCGGGAGCGGCGCCGGTGCAGGCCGCATGCACCCAGGAGGACCCGTTCGGCCCGCGTGCGATCTCGGCTCCCGGCTCGATCGTGCGCCGGCATGCCGCACAGCGGGCTGCGTACCTGGCTTTCATCGCGAAGCTCCCTCGGGGTGTTCTGGATGCCGGAGCAGGCACCGGCTGGACGGATCATCGCATCCCCGACGACCCCTGGCGGGGTTGCGTCAGGTGGTCTACGGTTGCGCGATGAGCAACCCGACGGCGGTCGAGCCGGCAGTCGGCGTGCAGTCGGTCGACCGGGCGCTCCGGATCCTGGAGATTCTCGCCCGTCTGGGCGAGTCCGGGGTCACCGACATCGCCGGCGCTCTCGAGGTGCACAAGAGCACGGCCTTCCGGCTGGTGGCGACGCTCGAGCAGCACGGGCTGGTCGAGCAGGTGGAGGGCCGCGGCAAGTATCGCCTGGGGGTCGGCCTCCTCCGCCTGGCGGGCGCTACCAGCGCGCGTCTCGACGTGGTCCAGGAGGCGCGCCCCCTGTGCAAGGCGCTCGCCAGCGCCACCGGCGAGACGGTGAACCTGGCGACGCTCAGCGGCCACAGCGCCCTCTATCTCGACCAGGTCGCCGGACCCTCCGCGCTGCAGCCGCACAACTGGGTGGGTCAGCACATCCCGCTGCACGCGACCAGCAACGGCAAGGTGCTGATGGCCTGGCTGGAGGAGGCCGAGCTCGACGACCTGCTGGGACGGCTGCCGGCCTTCACCGGCTCGACGATCACCACCAAGCCCCAGCTGCGCCGCGCCCTGGAGTCGGTCCGCGAACAGGGCTACGCCGTCGCGGTCGACGAGCTGGAGATCGGGCTCACCGCGATCGCCGCACCCGTGCGCAACGCCCATGGCGACGTGATCTCCTCGATGAGCCTGTCCGGGCCGACCTTCCGGCTCAACGAGGACCGCGTGTGCCAGGTGACCCCACTGCTGTTGGAGGCAGCCGAGGAGCTGTCCCATCGTCTGGGCTGGGGCATGCGGTGACGGGTCAGCGCTAGCCCACCCGTGACCCGACGCCGACAATCTGTCGGTGCCCCTTGACGTGGGACCCCACGCTCAGCATTGTGTTTCACATAGCGCGGCCAGGTTGCGAGTAGCGCAACGCGCGCCGGGGAGGACCGTCTGCATGCCCGAGAACTTCATCCACGGCGCCTGGATCTCCGCCCGCGAAGGCGGCACTCGCCAGATCCGGTGCCCGGCGACGGGCGAGCTGGTCGCCGAGATCGACGAGTCCACCGCGGTCGACACCGAGGCCGCGATCACGGCCGCCCGGACCGCCTTCGACGAAGGCCCCTGGCCCGCCACCAACGCCCGCGAGCGCGGCGACCTGCTCCTCCGGGTCGCCGACCTGCTCCAGCGTGATCGCGCGGAGCTGGCTCGCGCGGAGTCGCTGGACACCGGCAAGCGACTGGTGGAGAGCGAGATCGACATCGATGACGTCACCAGCGTCTTCCGGCACTTCGGTCGGGTCGCCGACGCCGACGCGGGCCATGTCGTCGACACCGGCCGCGCCGACGTGGTCAGTCGCGTGGTGCACGAGCCGGTCGGGGTGTGTGGGCTGATCACGCCGTGGAACTACCCCCTCCTCCAGGTCTCCTGGAAGGTCGCACCCGCGCTGGCCGCTGGCTGCACCTTCGTGCTCAAGCCGAGCGAGCTCTCCCCCACACGGCGATCCACCTGATGCGGCTGCTCGACGAGGCCGGGCTCCCTCCCGGGGTGGGCAACCTCGTCGTCGGCGACGGCCCGCACGCGGGCGCGCCGTTGAGCGAGGACCCCCGAGTCGACCTGGTCTCCTTCACCGGTGGCCTGCAGACGGGGAAGCGGATCATGGCGACCGCCGCCGGCACGGTCAAGAAGGTCGCCCTCGAGCTCGGTGGCAAGAACCCCAACATCGTCTTCGCCGACGCCGATCGCGAGAGTGCACTCGACATGGCCCTCACGGCCGTGTTCCTGCACTCCGGCCAGGTCTGCTCCGCAGGTGCCCGGCTGATCGTGGAGGAGTCGATCCACGACGAGTTCGTCGAGGAGCTGGTTGCGCGCGCCCGCACGATCCGGCTCGGCGGCCCGTTCGACGACAAGGCCCAGACAGGGGCGCTGATCTCGCAGGACCACTTGAACAAGGTCACGGCGTACGTCGAGGCCGGTGTCGCCGAGGGAGCCACCCTGCTGCTCGGCGGGAGCAGGCTCACCGAGGGCGACCTGGCCGACGGCTACTTCTTCCCTCCCACCATCCTCGGTGACGCGCACTCCGGCATGCGGGTGACCCAGGAGGAGTCCTTCGGCCCGGTGCTGACCGTCGAGAGGTTCTCCGACGAGGCCGACGCCGTCCGCATCGCGAACGACTCGATCTACGGCCTCGCGGGCGGGGTGTGGACCCAGGACGCCGGCAAGGGACAGCGCGTGGCGGCGAAGCTGCGCATGGGCACCGTCTGGATCAACGACTACCACCCCTACGTCGCCCAGGCCGAGTGGGGCGGCTACAAGCAGTCGGGCATCGGGCGCGAGCTCGGCGCCGCGGGACTCGAGGAGTACCGCGAGACCAAGCATGTCTGGCACAACATCGCACCCGCCCCTCAGGGCTGGTTCGACGAAGGAGACACCCCGTGAGCAGTGCCCGCAGAGACCACTGGGACTACGTCATCGTGGGCGGCGGGTCAGCCGGCTGCGCGCTGGCGAACCGGCTGAGCGCCGACCCGGACACCTCCGTGCTGGTGCTCGAGGCCGGGCGCAGCGACGTACGCCTCGACCCGTTCATCCACATGCCCGCTGCCCTGCCCTACCCGATCGGCAACCGGCTCTACGACTGGAAGTACGAGTCGGAGCCGGAGCCGTTCATGGACGGTCGGCGGGTCTACCACGCGCGCGGCAAGGTGCTGGGCGGCTCCAGCAGCATCAACGGGATGATCTTCCAGCGTGGCAACCCCCTCGACTTCGAGCGCTGGGCGGCCGACGAGGGGATGTCCTCGTGGGACTACGCCCACTGCCTGCCGTACTTCAAGCGGATGGAGAGCTGCCTCGCGGGTCCCGACGAGTGGCGCGGCGGCAGCGGGCCCCTGGTCCTCGAACGCGGTCCGGCCACCAGCCCGCTGTTCGGGGCGTTCTTCGAGGCGACCCAGCAGGCCGGGCATCCCCTGACCGACGACGTCAACGGCTACCGGCAGGAGGGCTTCGCGCCCTTCGACCGCAACGTGCACCGGGGCCGCCGGCTCAGCGCGGCGCGGGCCTACCTGCACCCGGTGCGCTCGCGCCCCAACCTGCGGGTGGAGACCCTGGCGATGGTGACCGGTCTGGTGATGGCCGGTGACCGGGTCACCGGGGTGGACTACCGCCGTGCCGGCCGCGGCACGCAGCGGGCCACGGCCGGCGAGGTGATCCTCTCCGGCGGTGCCATCAACTCCCCCCAGCTGCTGCTGCTCGCCGGCATCGGACCCAAGGACGACCTCGAGAAGCTCGGGATCAAGGTGGTCGCCGACCTCCCCGGCGTCGGCGCCAACCTGCAGGACCACCTCGAGGTCTACATCCAGTACGCGAGCAAGCAGCCGGTCTCGATCGGCCCGTGGCTCAAGCACCGGCACAAGCCGCGGATCGGCGCGGAGTGGCTGTTCCTGCGCAGCGGTGTGGGTGCCTCCAACCACTTCGAGGCCGGCGGGTTCATCCGCAGCAACGACCAGGTCGACTACCCCAACCTGATGTTCCACTTCCTCCCCATCGCCATCCGGTACGACGGGTCACGGCCGGCCGCCGAGCACGGCTACCAGGTGCACATCGGGCCGATGTACTCCGACGTCCGCGGCAAGCTCAGCTTGAAGTCGCGCGACCCGTTCGAGCACCCGGCCCTGCGGTTCAACTACCTCTCCACCGAGAACGACCGCCGCGAGTGGATCGAGATGGTGCGCGCAGCGCGGCACATCCTCAACCAGCCCGCCTTCGCCGCGTTCAACGCCGGGGAGCTCTCGCCGGGCCCCTCGGTCGAGACCGACCAGGAGATCCTGGACTGGGTGGCCAAGGACGCCGAGACAGCGCTGCACCCCTCCTGCACCGCACGGATGGGAGTCGACGGAGACTCGGTCCTCGACCCGCAGACGATGCGGGTGCACGGTGTCCAGGGACTGCGCGTGGTCGACGCCTCATCGATGCCGTACGTCACCAACGGCAACATCTACGCCCCGGTGATGATGCTGGCCGAGAAGGCCGCGGACCTGATCATCGGCAACACGCCGCTTCCGGCCCTGGACGCGCCGTACTACCGCCACCGCGCCGGCACGCCGCTCTACCCGCCCGGTGACCCTCGCAACAACCGCCCGCCGCAGTCAGGAGCCGTGTCATGACCACCCACGTCGACGAACCCAGGACTCCGGCCGGCCCCGAACCCCTGGGGCGCAGACGGAAGAGCTCCACCCTCAACCGCCCCGTCTTCTTCGGCTCGGCGATCGGGACCCTCGCCGTCACCATCTGGTGCGTGGTGGCTCCGGAGAGCGCGGAGGCCACCCTCGCCTCGTGGGTCGGCTACGTGTCCAGCTGGTTCGGCTGGTTCTACATCGCGCTGGCCACCACGGTCCTGGTCTTCGTGCTCTTCCTGGGCCTGTCGCGCCACGGTCACGTGCGTCTGGGCCCGCAGCACTCGCGACCCGAGTTCAGCACCCTGGCGTGGGCGTCGATGCTGTTCGCCGCCGGCATCGGCACCGACCTGATGTTCTTCAGCGTCAACGAGCCGGTGGTGCAGTACCTCACGCCACCCACCGGTCAGGGTGAGACCGTCGAGGCGGCCCGGGAGGCCACGGCGTGGACGTTGTTCCACTACGGCATCACCGGGTGGGGCATGTACGCCCTGATGGGCATCGCTCTGGGCTACTTCTCCTACCGGATGAACCTGCCGCTCGCGGTCCGCTCCGCGCTCTACCCGCTGTTCGGCAAGAAGATCAACGGGCCCATCGGGCACGGCGTGGACATCGCCGCCGTCCTCGGCACCATCTTCGGCGTGGCCACCTCGCTCGGCATCGGCGTGGTCGGCCTCAACGTGGGGCTGAACAAGCTCTTCGGCATCCCGCAGGGTCTGGCCGCCCAGTTCGGGCTGCTCGCGCTGGCCGTGGCGGTGGCGACGATCTCGGCCGTCAGTGGCATCGACAAGGGCATCAAGCGGCTCTCCCAGCTCAACGTGATCCTGGCCCTCAGCCTGGCCGGCTGGATCCTGGTCACCGGCAAGACCACCTACCTGCTCAACGCCGCGGTGCTCAACGTGGGCGACTTCGTCCGACTGTTTCCGGACATGACGATGCAGACCTTCGCCTACGAGGACACCGGCGACTGGATGAGCTTCTGGACGCTGTTCTTCTGGGCCTGGTGGATCGCCTGGGCGTCGTTCGTCGGGCTCTTCCTGGCGCGCATCTCGCGCGGACGGACGATCCGGCAGTTCGTCGCGGGCACGATGGTGATCCCGTTCAGCTACATCGTCGTGTGGATCTCGATCTACGGCAACGCGGCGATCGACGAGGTCCGCTCCGGGAACACCGCGTTCACGGAGGTGGCCGCAGCCAGTCCCGAGGGCGGCTTCTACGCGCTGCTGGCGGAGTACCCCGCCTTCACCTTCATCGCCGGCCTGGCGACCGTGGTCGGGTTGCTGTTCTACATCACCTCCGCCGACTCCGGGGCGCTGGTGATGGCGAACCTCTCCTCGCACCTGGGCAGCGTCTCCGACGACGGCGGCCGCCGTCTGCGGATCTTCTGGGCGATGGCGACCGGCGGCCTGACCCTGGCCATCCTGAGCGTGGGCGGCATCTACGCGCTGCAGTACGCCACCGTCATCATGGGACTGCCGTTCGCGTTCGTGATGGTGCTGGTGATGCTCGGCCTCTACAAGGCGCTCCGGGTCGAGGCGCATCGCACCGAGAGCATGCACCACGCCCTGCCGGGGGTGCTCTCCGGCCGGAGCACCACCATGACGGCACCGATCGAGGGGGCGCCGGACTCCCCGCAGTGGCGGCAGCGGGTCAGCCGGGCGCTGTCCTTCCCTGAGATGGGCGAGGCTCATGGCTACCTGGACGAGGTGGCGCTGCCTGCGCTCGAGGAGGTGGCCGGCGAGCTCCAGGGGCAGGGGATCCCCGCGATCGCCCGCGCCGGGGACGAGGACGGTCACCGCTACGTCGAGCTGGTCGCCGACGAGGAGGCCGAGCACTGCTTCCGCTACCTGCTGTGGCCCAAGGAGGTCCCGCACCCGGCGTACAGCGCGCAGGCCACGGGCGCGACCTACGCCCGGCTCGAGGTGCACCTGTCCGAGGGAGGGCAGAGCTACGACGTCATGGGCTACACCCACACGCAGCTGATCGACGACGTGCTCGACCAGTACGAGCGGCACCTCGAGTTCCTCCGGCTCGAGGCGGAGAGCTCACAGGGCTGAGCTCCGCCGTGGCTGGAGAGCTCCGGCCTGTCCTGCACGAAGCTGGCGTGAGCGTGGGCGCGCGCGGCTGACCCCGTGGCCGACCTGAGTGAACCACCCCTGACTGAACCACCCCTGACTGAACCACCCCTGACTGAACCACCGAGGCCCCGCACCTTGACAGGTGCGGGGCTTCTGCTTGATCCTAGAGTTGTTTCGTATCACGCATCGCGTTGCGCATAACGCAACATTCAGGAGTAGTCATGGCCCCCGTTCCCGCCACTGCCAAGGTCGTCGTCATCGGAGCCGGCATCGTCGGCAACAGCCTCGTCCATCATCTCGCCGAGCTGGGCTGGAAGGACATCGTCCAGCTCGACATGGGCCCGCTGCCCAACCCCGGTGGCTCGACCGGCCACGCCTCGAACTTCATCTTCCCCGTGGACCACTCGCGCGAGATCGCCGACCTGACCCTGGACTCCGTGCGCCAGTACAAGGAGATGGGCGTCTTCACCGAGTCCGGCGGCTTCGAGGTGGCACGCACCCCCGAGCGGATGGAGGAGCTGCGCCGACGGATGTCCAGCGCGAAGGCATGGGGCATCGAGGCCGAGCTGGTCTCCCCGGAGTTCGTGGTCGAGAAGGTGCCGTTCCTGGACCCCGACCAGATCATCGGCGCCTTCTGGACGCCCTCGGTCGGCGTGGTCGACTCCCTCCGGGCCGGCACGATCATGCGCGAGAAGGCCCTCGCGGCCGGTGCGCTGACCGTGGTCCCGAACGTGGAGGTGGAGGACCTCGGCGTCGAGGACGGGCGGATCACCAAGGTGGTGACCAACCAGGGCGACATCGAGACCGAGTACGTCGTGATCGCCTGCGGCGTGTGGAGCCCCAAGATCGGCGACATGGCCGGCATCAAGATCGCCCTGACCCCGGCCGTGCACCAGATGATCTCGGTCGGCCCGTGCCCCCAGCTCGCCGAGCGCGAGGGCGAGATCTCCTTCCCGATCGTCCGGGACATGGACGCCCTGTGCTACGAGCGCCAGCACGGCGCCGACATGGAGGTCGGCTCCTACGCGCACCGCGCGATCCTGCACGAGCCCGAGGAGATCCCCTCGCTCGAGCAGGCCAAGCTGTCGCCCACGGAGATGCCGTTCACCGAGGACGACTTCGACCCCCAGCTCGAGCAGGCCCTGGAGCTGATGCCCGAGCTGCTGGGCGCCGAGGGCGCCGAGATCCGCTACGCCATCAACGGGCTGCTCTCGCTGACGGCCGACGGCTCCCCGATCCTCGGCGAGAGCGAGGTCAAGGGCCTGTGGGTCTCGGCCGCGGTCTGGATCAAGGAAGGGCCGGGCGTCGGTCGTGCGGTCGCCGAGTGGATGACCTACGGACACTCCGAGATCGACATCCACCACAGCGACATCGCGCGCTTCTACCCCCACGAGCGCGAGCGCGAGCACGTTCGTGCCCGCACCTCCGAGTCGTTCATCAAGACCTACGGCATCATCCACCCGGCCGAGCAGTACGAGTCCGACCGTGGCATCCGCTGGTCCCCGATGGCGGAGTCGCAGAAGTCGCTCGGAGCCGTGTTCTACGAGACCGTCGGCTGGGAGCGGCCGTGGTGGTACGAGTCCAACGCCGACCTCGTCGAGAAGTACGGCGAGGCCGTGATGCCGCGCGAGCACGAGTGGGACGCCCGCTGGTGGAGCCCGATCATCAACGCCGAGCACCTCGCGATGCGCGAGAACGCCGGAGTCATCGACCTCACGGCCTTCTCGATCTTCGACATCACCGGCCCCGGGGCGCTGGCCTCGGTGCAGCAGACCTGCGTGGCGCAGTGCGACGTCGCGCTCGGCAAGGTGATCTACACCCCGGTGCTCGACGCCAAGGGCGGATTCCTCTCCGACCTGACCGTGATGCGGCTCGGCACCGACCACTTCCGGGTCGTGACCGGCGGTGCCCACGGACGCGCCGACCTGCAGTGGTTCACCAAGCAGCTCGCCGAGGGCGCCGAGCTCGCCGACCGCACCGACGAGCTGTCCACCATCGGCCTGTGGGGACCGCGCGCCCGCGACATCCTCGGTGCGCTCACCGCCGAGGACGTCAGCGACGACGGGTTCGGCTTCCTGTCCTCCCGTGAGCTCGCGATCAAGGGCGTGGACAGCCCGGTGCTGGCCTCGCGGATCTCCTACGTCGGTGAGCTCGGCTGGGAGCTCTACCTTCCGATGGAGAACGCCGCCCAGCTGTGGGAGGCGCTCCTGACTGCCGGCAAGGAGCACGGCGCCGTCCCTGTGGGCATCGGCGTCTACGGCTCCACGGGTCGCCTGGAGAAGGGCTACCGCGCGTTCGGAGCCGAGCTGGACGCCGAGCGCACGATCGTCGAGGCGGGCATGCAGCGGCCCAAGGTGAAGGCAGCCGACTTCGTCGGCAAGGAGGCCTACCTGGCGCAGCGGGACAGCGCGCCCTCCGCGGTGCTGTGCACGCTCACCGTCGACGACCACACCTCCGCCAGCGGCACGAAGAGGTACATGCTCGGCGGCGAGCCGATCCTCACCCGCGACGGCGGCGCCCTGACCGACGGCCACGGACACCACCCGTACGTGACCTCCGCCGGCTCCGCGCCCTCCTTGGGCAAGCACGTGCTGCTCGCCTACCTGCCGTCCGACCAGGCCACCCTGGGCAACCAGCTCGCGGTCTCCTACATGGAGGAGCTCTACCCGGTCACCGTCGGATCCGTGGACGCGACCCCGCTGCTCGACCCCACCAACGACCGGGTCAGGTGAGGTCGCCCGATGCCTGAGGACAGCGTGAACGTGCTCGTCTGCATCAAGCGGGTGCCGGACTTCTCCGGCGAGGTGCTGCTGAGCGAGGACGCCCAGTCGGCTGACGCGCGCTTCGTGGGATACACGCTCAGCAACCACGACAACTGTGCCGTGGAGCTGGCGGTCCAGGTCGCGACGGCCACGGGCGGCAGCGCCACCGTGGTCAGCGTGGGCACCGCCGAGTCCGTCGAGCAGATCCGCTCGGCGCTCGGCGTCGGCTGCACCGGCGCCGTGCTGGTGGAGGCCGACCCTGTCGCGATGGGGCCCGCCGACGTCGCCCGCGAGATCGCCGCCGTCGTCGCTGACCACGAGGCTGCCGGGACGACGTACGACCTGGTGCTGCTGGGCAACGACGCGGCCGACTCCGGCGACTTCCAGGTCGGGATCCGGCTCGCCCACGAGCTCGGCCGCCCGGTGGTGACCGGGATGCAGAACGTGGCTCTCGAGGGTGGCGTCGCTCGCCTCCAGGGGGACGGCCCGGACGGTCGCGAGACCTACGAGGTCCCGCTGCCTGCCGTGGTGACCGTGATGGAGGGCGGCGTCGAGCCGCGCTATCCCACGATCACGGGCCGGATGAAGGCCAAGAAGGTCCAGGTCGAGACCAGGACCCGGTCCCTTGAACCCGCAGGGAGCGGACGGGTGCGGCTCACCCTGCCGCCGCCCACACCCTCGAGCGTCGAGCTGCTCGGCGAGGGTCCGGAGGCTGCTGTGAGCGTCGTCGACCTGCTGCACCGACTGGGGGTCGGCCGATGATCCTGACCTATGTCGAGACCTCGGCCGACGGCGTCAACGAGGTGTCCTTGGAGACCGTCAGCTTCGCGCGGAAGCTTGCTGCCGCCGGTGGCGGCATCGCCATCGACGCGGTCGTCGTCGGCCCGATGCCGGAGAGCGCGGCGGCCGACCTGGCGGCGTACGGCGTCCGCACGATCCACCACGCCGACGGAGATGACTTCTCCCAGTTCTCGGGGGCGGCGACGGCAGCCGCCGTGATCGCTGCTCGCGAGGCTGCCGGATCGGTGGTCGTGATGGCGGGCGGGACCAACCGTGGCAACGAGGTCGCCGCGCGCGTGGCCACCCGTCTCGACGTGGCGATGGCTGCCAACGTCGTCTCCTTCGGCGGGCTCTCGCCGTTCGTGGTCACTCGTCAGGTCGTGGGCGGCTCGGCCCTGGAGGAGATGAAGCTCTCCCGCCGTCCGGCCGTGTTCACCGTGGCCGGGCACGCCGTGGACCCGACCCCGGCCTCCGCGCCCACGGCGGGCACGGTGCAGCCGCTCACCGTGGCGCTGTCGCCGCAGGAGCTGGCCGTGCGGGTGGTCTCGGTGGAGCAAGCCGCCGATGACGACTCGGGCAGCCTGAAGTCGGCGCGCATCGTGGTCGGAGCCGGCCGTGGCGCCGGCGGACCGGACGGCTTCAAGGGCGTGACTGAGCTCGCCGACCTGCTGGGCGGCTCGCTCGGCGTGTCCAGGGTGGTGACCTCCCTCGGCTGGCGTCCCCACCACGAGCAGGTCGGCCAGACCGGCAGCCGGATCGCCCCCGAGGTCTACCTCCCCTGCGGAATCAGCGGAGCGATCCAGCACTGGGCCGGGTGCGCGAGCTCCAAGGTGATCATCGCGATCAACACCGACGCCGAGGCGCCGATGATGACCAAGGCGACGTACGCCGTCGTCGGCGACATGCACGAGGTCGTGCCGGCGATCAACGAGGAGATCCGGCGGCGGCGCGGCTGACCCCGCCCCCCAAACCGCTTGTAACGCGGAGTTATTGACGCTGAACAACGGGCGTACGACGCACCCAGCGTCAATAACTCCGCGTTACACGGGCCGCGCGCCATAACACCGCGTTACACGGGCCGCGCGCCATAACACCGCGTGACCAGCGCCGTGGTCCCTACGCTGGCGGGCGTGAGCAGACGGCGGGTGATCGTGGCGACGGGCCTGGTCCTGGTCGTCGCCGGGGGCGCCCTCGCCTACATCCGGTCAGGTGATGAGTGCGGCAGCTCGGTCGTCACCGTCCCGGCCTCGGCCTCCAGCTCGCCGTTCCTCGATGCTGCCGAGAGAGCCGAGCGCCCCGACCTCGACCGCGATGCCGTCGTCTCGGCGCTGGCGCAGGCACCGCCGCCGTTCGGCGAGGTGCTGGGCGCGGTCGGCTACCACTACGAGCAGTGGGCGCAGGTATCCGCGTTCGCGCAGGGCATCGGCGTGCGTACCCGCGACAACCCGGACTTCACCATGCTCGACGACACGACCCTCGAGCCTCGGTGGAGCGTCGAGGTCACGACCGAGCGCTCGACCTACGACGCCAGCGACCAGAGGTACCTCGCGGGGTCGATGCCCCAGGACGCGGCTCCCGACCTGGTCGCGCTCGACGCCACCGACGGCGACCGGCTGTGGTGCGCGACCGTGGGCAGTACGGCGGTCGGCGAGAACGACCCGTTCGCAACCCAGATCCTCGACGACCAGGACGTCCTGGTCCTGCGGCCCGCCGGCAGCGGTCGGGAGCGGCTCGCCCGCCTCGATGCCCGCGACGGCTCGCAGCTGTGGGCGCGCGTGCTGGACGCCGACTCCGGCGACTTCCTCGGCGAGCTCAGCCCGGGACAGCTGCTGGTGGGGGGCCGCGCGCAGTACGCCCTGCTCGATGCCGAAGCGATGGCCAGGCGACCGGCGGGCCCCGCTCTCCAGCTCGTCTCTGCCCGGAACGGCGAGACGTTGTGGACGCGCCAGGCCCCCGCCGGCACCGACGTGCACGTGCTCGGCACCGACCTCGAGACCGGCACGGCGGTCCTGCTCGAATCAGGACGCCACGCAAGGCTCCGTCCGCCTCGTGGTGATCGACAGCTCGGGTCGCCAGGTCTGGGACGCGGCTCCGGCCGGGGGCGCGCGCCTGGATGCGACCCTGCGCTCGGGCCGGGTCCTGGTGCGCGTCGACGATCGGTGGTCGGCGTACGCCGTGGAGGACGGACGCCGGTTGTGGAGCCGGCTGCTGCCGAGCCGGCCGCAGTTCCTGCCGTACGGCTTCGAGCTGGACAGCATCGCGATGCTCGACGACGACCACGCGCTCTTCGGCGGTACGACGGCCGTGCACACGATGGACCTGCGCACCGGGAGGCTGGCCTCGGCCGACCTCCCGACCGACGGGATCAGCACTACCTACTGGACCTACCAGGTCGCGGTCAGCCCCGGCCTGATCGCGGTGGCGACCAACACCGGGGCGGTCGTCGTCCGCCGCGAGCCGTGAGGAGCCGGCGGTCCAGCAGCGCCCACCTTCCTCGTCGGCCACGTCAACGACTCACAGCGAAGCGAGCGGACAGCCGAGACCACCACCCCCACCCCAGCCCCCACGACAAGGGACTCGGAACCACCCCGACCCGGGCGCCGCCGAGGCTGTCGGTCCCGCTTGGTAGACAGAGGACATGACTCCCACGACGCCGACAGCCACCTCCGTCCGGGACGAAGCCGAGCACCACCTGCGCTCGCTGGTCGGCAGCGAGGACGCCCGGCTGCACGACGACCAGTGGGCCGCCATCGAGGCGCTGGTGGTGGAGCAGCGCCGGGCGCTGGTGGTGCAGAAGACGGGCTGGGGCAAGTCCGCGGTGTACTTCGTGGCCACCGCGCTGCTGCGCGGGCTCGGCGCCGGGCCGACGGTGATCATCTCGCCGCTCCTGGCGCTGATGCGCAACCAGATCGAGGCCGCCGAGCGTGCCGGCATCCGCGCGGCCACGATCAACTCCACCAACATCGAGGACTGGTCGAAGGTCCGCGCGCGGGTCGAGGCCGGAGAGATCGATGTGCTCCTGGTCAGCCCGGAGCGGCTGAACAACCCGACGTTCCGCGACGAGGTGCTCCCCCAGCTCACCGAGACGGCCGGGTTGCTGGTGGTGGACGAGGCGCACTGCATCTCCGACTGGGGACACGACTTCCGGCCCGACTACCGCCGCATCCGGCAGATGCTCACCACGCTGCCTCCCGGCATCCCGGTGCTGGCCACCACGGCCACCGCCAACTCGCGGGTCACCGCCGACGTCGCGGAGCAGCTCGGCACGGAGGTCCTGGTCCTGCGCGGGTCGCTGGACCGCGAGTCGCTGCACCTCGCGGTGATGCAGCTGGAGCGACCCGAGCAGCGGCTGGCCTGGCTCGGCGAGCACCTCGACGACTTCGCCGGCTCGGGGATCATCTACACCCTCACCGTCGCAGCGACCCAGGAGGTCGCCGAGCACCTGCGCTCGCGAGGACACGCCGTCGCGGCGTACTCCGGGCAGACCGAGCCCACCGAACGTCTCTCGCTCGAGCAGGACCTGCTCGCGGGCCGGCTCAAGGCTCTGGTCGCGACCAGTGCCCTCGGGATGGGCTTCGACGCCCGGCTCGGGTTCGTGGTCAACCTGGGTGCGCCCTCCTCACCGGTCGCCTACTACCAGCAGGTCGGCCGGGCCGGGCGCGGCACCGGGACCGCACAGGTGATCTTGATGCCGGCGCAGGAGGACCGCGACATCTGGCGGTACTTCGCCTCGCTGGCCTTTCCTCCCGAGCCGCACGTCCGCACCACGCTGCGCGTGCTCTCGGAGTCGGGTGCGCCGCTGTCGACGGCCGCGCTGGAGACCCATGTCGACCTGAGCCGCACCCGACTGGAGACGATGCTCAAGGTGCTCGACGTGGACGGCGCGGTCGACCGGGTCCGCGGCGGCTGGACCGCCACCGGCCAGGACTGGAGCTATGACCAGGAGCGCTACGACCGGGTGGCGGCCGCGCGCCGCGAGGAGCAGGCCGCGATGCTCGCGTACGTCGCCACGGACCGCTGCCGCATGCGGTTCCTGCGGGAGCAGCTCGACGACCCGGAGGCCACCGACTGCGGTCGCTGCGACAACTGCGGCGGGGTCGCCCTGCACGCCGAGGTGTCCGGCGCCGCCGTCGAGCAGGCCAGTGAGCGGCTCCAGCGGGCGGGGGTGACGATCGCTCCCCGCAAGATGTGGCCGACCGCGCTGGCCAACCTCGGGATCGACCTCAAGGGCAAGATCGCCGACGGCGCCGAGCCCGGGCGCGCCGTCGGCAGGCTCACCGACCTCGGCCACGGCCAGGCCCTGCGCAGGCTGTTCGCGCCGGACACGGCCGACGGACCGGTCCCCCGGCCGCTGGTCGACGCCGTCATCGAGGTGCTCGCCGACTGGCACCCGTCCTGGGCCGCGCGACCCACCGGGGTCGCCTACGTCGAGTCCGCCCGCCGGCCACAGCTGACCCGTGACCTGGCCGACGGACTGGCGCGCTACCTGCACCTGCCGCTGGTCGCCCGCTGGGAGATCCAGGACCACGAGGTGGCTCCAGGTCAGGGTGCCGCCAACTCTGCCCGGAGAGTCGCGGCCGTCGGTCGACGGTTCACGCTCGCCCTCGACGAGCAGCTCGACGGCGGCCCGGTGCTGCTCGTCGACGACCTGGTCTCGACCGGCTGGACCCTCACGATGGCCGCCCGGGCGCTGCGCCAAGCAGGCTCCTCGGCGGTGCTGCCGCTGTCGCTGGGCGTCGAGTCCTAGCCTCCGCCGCCGCGCCCCGACTTCCCGGTAACCCCCTGGGACGGGCAGGATGCTGGACATGACCGAACCAGCTCCGCGCAAGCGTCGTGCCGCCACGAGCGGCTCGTACTCGATCACCATGAGGCTGCACACCGACACCGACCCTGCGGTGATCGGCCGGATCGCCACGGCGATCGCGGCGGGCGGGGGGATCGTCACGGCGCTGGACGTCACCGAGTCCCGTCATGACCGGCTGGTCATCGATGTCACCTGCTCGGCCACCGACTCCGAGCACGCCGAGGAGATCGTCGCCGACGTCAAGACGCTCGAAGGCATCACCGTGCACAAGGTCTCCGACCGGACCTTCCTGCTGCACATCGGCGGCAAGATCGAGGTCAACTCCAAGGTGCCGCTGCGGACACGTGACGACCTCTCGATGGCCTACACCCCCGGCGTCGGCAGGGTCAGCCTCGCCCTGGCCGAGCATCCCGAGGACATCCCGCGCCTGACGGTGAAGGGCAACAGCGTCGCGGTGGTCACCGACGGCTCCGCCGTGCTGGGGCTCGGCAACATCGGTCCTGGGGCCGCGCTGCCCGTGATGGAGGGCAAGTGCGCCCTGTTCAAGAGGTTCGCCGACATCGACGCATGGCCGATCTGCCTGGACACCCAGGACACCGACCGGATCGTCGACGTGGTCGCGGCGATCGCGCCGGGCTTCGGCGGCATCAACCTGGAGGACATCGCGGCTCCCCGGTGCTTCGAGATCGAGCAGCGGCTGCGCGAGCGCCTCGACATCCCGGTCTTCCACGACGACCAGCACGGCACCGCGATCGTCGTGCTCGCGGCCCTGACCAACGCCCTGCGGTGCATCGAGCGCAACCTGCCCGAGGTGCGGATCGTGGTCGCAGGAGCCGGTGCCGCCGGTACGGCGATCGTGACGCTGCTGTTGGCCGCGGGCGCCCAGGACGTCGTCGTCTGGGACCGGGTGGGCTGCCTCTCGGCCGACGACCAGACGCTGTCCCCGGCGATGGCCGAGCTCGCGAGCCGCACCAACCCGCGCAGGGTCACCGGTGACCTGCGTGCCGGACTCAAGGACGCCGACGTGTTCATCGGCGTCAGCGGTCCCGGGGTGCTCGAGGCGGAGTGGATCAAGGACATGGGCAGTCAGCCCATCGTCTTCGCGCTGGCCAACCCCGACCCGGAGATCGACCCGGCCGAGGCGGGCCCCTACGCCGCCGTGGTCGCCAGCGGGCGCAGCGACTACCCGAACCAGATCAACAACGTGCTGGCCTTCCCCGGTGTCTTCCGAGGGCTCCTCGACGCCAGGGCGAGCGACGTCACGACCGACATGCTCCTGCGAGCCGCGTACGCGATCGCCCACGTGGTCACCGACAAGGAGCTCAACACCAGCTACATCATCCCGAGCGTGTTCGACGAGAAGGTCCCCCACGCCGTGGCCCAGGCCATCCGGGGCCGGGAGGACTGAGCCGCGGGAAGGGCGCGGAGCTGCTCACCGGCTCCGCTCACCCAGCCAGGCGTACGCCGCCTCCAGCTCGGTGGTCATCGCCCGACCGCCGTGACCCTCTCCCTCGACGACCACGAGCCTGCTCACCGGCCACCGGCGGTGCAGTCGCCACGCGGTGACGAGCGGACCGCTCACGTCGAGGCGGCCGTGGATCAGCACCGCCGGCAGGTGGGTGATGCGGTCGAGCCGGTCGAGGATCCCGGAGCCGCCCAGGAACGCCGAGTGCGCCCAGCAGTGCACCACCTGGGTGGCGAACAGCAGGCGGTGGTCAGGATCGGCGTCCTGCGCCGAGGCCTGGAAGGCGGGATCGAGCGAGACGTGCACGTCCTCCCAGGCGCACCAGGCCGTTGCGGCTGCTGCCCGCACGGCGGGATCGGGGTCGCTCAGCCGGGCGAGGTAGGCGTCGACGACTCGCTGGCCCGGGGCGCGACCCGAGGAGGCCGCGAAGGCGTCCCACTCGCGCGGGAAGATCCGGCCGACCGCCTCGGTGATCCACTCGACCTCCTCGCGGCTCGTCGTGGTCACCGCCATCAACGCGAGCCCGGTGACCCTGCCGGGGTGCTCCTCGGCGTACGCCAGCGCCAGGGTGGTGCCCCAGGAGGCGCCGGAGACGAGCCAGCGATCGATCCCGAGGTGCGCGCGCAGCCCTTCCAGGTCGGCGACCAGCCGCTGGGTCGTCAACGTGGCCAGGTCGAACCCCGCCTGGGTGGCCAGCGGTCGGCTGCGTCCGCAGGCACGCTGGTCGAGCGAGACGATCATCCACTGCTGGGGATCCAGTCGCTGGCGGTAGCCGGTGCCCGCGCCCGAGCCCGGCCCACCGTGCAACCACAGCACCGGCCGGCCGTCCGGGTTTCCCGAGGCCTCCCACCAGATCCGGGCGCCGTCGTCGAGGGTGAGCAGGCCCGAGGCGTACGGCTCGATCGCTGGGTACGGCACCGGCCCAGGCTAGGCACACCCGCGCGGTGGCTGCTGTCAGTGGCGCGGGTTAGGTTCGTCGCGCAGGATCCAGGGAGGCGAGTCGGTCAGTGAGCTTCGTTCCGTTGCAGGGTCACGCCACCTGGGTGCCGAACCACCCGCCGCGGATGAGCGAGGTGGAGTTCTCCGGCCCGGCGCGCACGATCCGGATGCCCATGCGCGGTGCGATCCCGGTGCTGACCCGGGCGATCCGGGTCGAGGACGCGCATCCGTCGGTGGGCCTGCTCAGCGGCGCCACCCTGCTCGCGATGAAGCTCGTCGCCGCCGGCCGGATCCGTCTCTCCGAGGCCGGCGACTCCTGGCGCGTGGGACCGCTCCAGCCCGAGGACGACGACCGACTGCGTGCGCTGGCGACGTCGCGCGCGCACGGGGAGACGACCGTCGAGGACGCGGAGGACCTGATCCGTCAGCTCCTCGACGCGGTCGCCGACACGGTCACCCGGCCCCCGTCGCCGACCGGCCGGGCGAGCCGCCTGCTGCCCCCCGCCACCGGCGACCGCCCTCGTCGAGGCGCGGTCGACCTCGAGGACCCCACGCTGCCGGACCGGGTGCGGATCTCCCTCCGGATCGAGGCTCCCGGCGAGGTGCTCGAGGGGGGTGGCGTGCTGGTGGTGCTCCAGGCCCACGAGCTCGACGACGACGCCCACGTCGTCGACGCGCACCAGCTCTGGTCGGACGAGGGACACGGCTTCGCCCGACGCGCCCGCCTCGACCTGGGCCGGGCGCTGCGCGAGGCGGCCTCGGTGTGGCCACCGCTCGACCGGCTGCAACGCCAGCAGGTCCCCGACCGGATCGTCCTCGACGCCGAGGAGCTGGCCGATCTCCTCGAGACCGGCCTCGCCGACCTCGACCGGGCCCACGTGGACGTGTTCTGGCCGCGGGGCCTGCGGGCCGAGCTGATCCCCCAGGCGCGGGTCGACGTCGTCGCCGGACCGCGGGACGCACCGCTCTACGACGGCCTCTTCGGGCCCGGGGCGCTGTTCGAGTTCGACTGGAGGCTCGCGCTGGGGGACGAGGCGCTCACCGACGACGAGATGGCGGTGCTGGCCGGTGCCACGTCACCGGTGATCCGGTTGCGCGACAACTGGATCATCATCGACCCGGCCGTCGCTCGAAGGGCCCGCAGGCGCAAGCAGGCCCAGCGGGTCAAGCCGGTGGTGGCGCTCCAGTCGGCGCTGACCGGCGAGATCCAGATCGACGGCGAGCCGGTCGAGGTGCACGCCGGCGCGACCCTGCTGGCCGTGCGCGACCGCATCGTCGATGCGGCCTTCACCACCCCGATGGAGGCTCCTGCGGACCTCGACGCGACGCTGCGCGACTACCAGCGCCGAGGACTGACCTGGCTGGCCGAGCTCACCGGGGCCGGGCTGGGCGCGTGCCTCGCCGATGACATGGGGCTGGGCAAGACGATCACCTTGATCGCGCTGCACCTGCACCGCCGGCAGCGGTCGCTCGCGCAGGGCCCGACGCTGGTGGTGTGTCCGGCGAGCCTGATGGGCAACTGGGAGCTGGAGATCAACAAGTTCGCTCCCGGAGTCGCCGTACGCCGCTTCCACGGGTCCAGCCGCTCACTGGCCGATCTCGAGGACGGCTTCGTGCTGACGACCTACGGCACCATGCGGCGCGACCACCAGACCCTGGCCGGCGTGTCGTGGGACCTGGTCGTCGCCGACGAGGCGCAGCACGTCAAGAACGCGACCTCCTCGACGGCCCGCAACCTGCGCACGATCCCGTCCCGTTGCCGGGTGGCGCTGACCGGCACCCCGGTGGAGAACAACCTGACCGAGCTGTGGGCGATCCTGGACTGGGCGACCCCCGGCCTGCTCGGTTCGCGCAACGCCTTCCGCAAGGTCTGGGCCGCACCGATCGAGAGCGGGGCCGACCCGAGCGTCGCGCGCCGGTTCGCCCAGCTGGTCGAGCCGTTCCTGCTCCGTCGCCGCAAGTCCGACCCGGGCATCGCCCCCGAGCTGCCCGCCAAGACCGAGACCGACCACGTGATCGGGCTCACCCGGGAGCAGGTGGTGCTCTACGAGGCGCTGGTGCGCGAGTCGATGGATCGCATCGAGCGGGCCGACGAGTCCACCCGCCGCGGTCTGGTGCTCGCCCTGCTGACCGGGCTCAAGCAGATCTGCAACCACCCGGCGCACTACCTGCGGCAGGCCGGTGGACGGCTCAAGGGACGCTCGGAGAAGCTCGACCTGTGCGACGAGCTGCTCGGCACCATCCTGTCCGAGAACGGCTCGGTGCTCGTCTTCACCCAGTACGTCGCCATGGCGCGCCTGCTCGAACGCCATCTGGCCGCCGCCGCGATCCCGACGCTGTTCCTGCACGGCGGCACTCCGGTGCAGCGCCGCGAGCAGATGGTGCAGGAGTTCCAAGGCGGCGCGGCGCCGGTGTTCCTGCTCTCGCTCAAGGCCGGCGGCACCGGGCTCAACCTCACCCGAGCCGACCACGTCATCCATTTCGACCGGTGGTGGAACCCCGCGGTGGAGGACCAGGCCACCGACCGGGCTCACCGGATCGGGCAGACGCGCGCGGTCCAGGTGCACCGGCTGATCACCGAGGGCACCATCGAGCAGCGGGTCGACCTCCTCCTGCGTCGCAAGCGAGCGCTGGCCGACTCGGTGCTGGGCGCCGGCGAGGCGGCCCTCACCGAGCTGAGCAACTCCGAGCTGCGTGACCTCGTGACGCTGCGTCGCCCCCCGGAGGTCTCCGGTGGCTGAGCGCTTCGACGTCGCCGTCATCGGCTGCGGCCTGACCGGTGCCGCCGCCGCGCGCGAGCTCAGCGGCCGCGGACACTCGGTGCTGCTGCTGGAGCAGTACTCCCTGGGACATGATCGGGGCAGCTCGCACGGGTCCTCCCGGATCTACCGCCGCGGCTACGCCGACGCGACCTACGTCGCCCTGATGGAGCGCGCCGCCGCCGAGTGGGAGCGGCTCGAGGACGAGTCGGGAGTGGTGCTGCGCAGCCCCACCGGCGGGCTGGACGCGGGCCCGGACCGGGCGCTCCAGGTGTACGCCGCCCTCACCGCCCACGGTGTCGAGGCGACCCTGCTGAGCCCGGCCGAGGTGGCCGAGCGTTGGCCGGGCATGGCGATGGACACCGTCGCCTGCTTCCATCCCGAGGCCGGCCATCTCAACCCCGACCTCACCGTGACCACCTTGGTCGGCCTCGCGCGCACCCACGGGGCCGACGTACGGGAGCAGACCGCGCTGATCCGCTTGGAGCCGGTCGCCGACGGCGTCGTCGTACACACCGAGTCCGGCTCGTCCCTGGTGGGCACGGTCGTGGTGGCCGCCGGAGCGTGGCTGCCCGAGGCTGCTGGGTGGGCTGGGCGTCACTCCACCGCTCCCGGCGCTGAGCGTCCGCCAGGTGGAGGTCTTCCACCACCGGCACCGCGACCCTGCGGCGCAGTGGCCGACCCTGATGCACAGCAGCCACCGCCAACCGGGTGGCTGCGAGCTGTATGCCCTGAGCTCGGGGAGCGACGGCGGTCCTGCCCCTGCCTACAAGATCGGCCAGTACGACACCCTGTCCTCGACGACGGCCTCCTCCCGCGACGGGGTGGTGGCTGAGCGGGTCCGGCAGGTGCTGGGCGCCTTCGTCGAGCGGCACCTGCCGGGCCTGGAGCCCGAGGCTGTCGCCGAGAAGAGCTGCCTGTTCACGATGACCGGCGACGGTGACTTCGTGCTGGACCGCGCCGCGGCCGGCGGCGGCAGCGTCGTGATCGCCTCGCCGTGCTCGGGGCACGGAGCCAAGTTCGCTCCGCTGCTCGGTGTGCTGGTCGCCGATCTGGTGGAGGGCGGCAGCGCCCATCCCCGGTTCGCGTTCCGGACCTCGCCGGCCACGCGGGCGCCCCATGCCTGACCCGATCGTGCTGCCGCGGCTCACGCGCGTGCGTGGCGCGACAGCACGCAGCTCCACCTGGTGGGGCCGGGCGTTCGTGCGGTCCTTCGAGGAGCTCACCGTCGACGCGGGCGACCTGGTCGCCGCTCGGTCCCTGGCGCGCAGCGGCCGGCTCGGAGCGATCGTGGTCCTCGAGGCGATGGCCTCCGCCGTCGTGGATCCCCGGAGCACCGACCCGGTGATGGCGCAGGTGCGGGTCGCCTGTCTCGACTCCACAGGCTGGTCCGCCTTCGCCGCGGAGGTGGCCAGGGAGAGTCGCTTCGCTGCGGCCCTGGAGGCCGGAGAGCTGCCGGTGGACCTGGTCGAGCACGCCGACGAGGCCGGCGCGGAGCTGCTGCCCGGCTCGAGCGACATCGAGACCGCCTGCGAGTGCGCGGCCTGGGGCCAACCCTGTGTGCACAGCCTCGGCCTGCTCTACCAGCTCGCCTGGCAGATCGACCGTGACCCCTACGTGCTGCTGCTGCTGCGCGGACGCACCAGCGAGGCCCTCCACGACGAGGTGGACGCCCACGCCTCGGTCGAGCTCACGGCCGGCCTCGACGAGCTGGAGCAGGCACGCGTCCGTGCCGCCCAGGTGCTCGCGCTGGCCGAGTCGGCCCCCTCCGGGCACGGCCTCGCCGACGCGGCGGTCGCGGCCTATGACGAAGCCGTGCAGCGGCTGCTCTGATCGGCCCCGCTGGTCCATTCGGTCGGCCTCCTCCGGGCGAGGGCGAGTGCCCGGTCGGCGTTCTCCGGGCGAGGGCGAGTGCCCGCTCGGCGTACTCCGGGCGAGGGCGAGTGCCCGCTCGGCGTACTCCGGGCGAGGGCGAGTGCCCGGTCGGCGTACTCCAGGCGAGGGCGAGTGCCCGGTCGGCGGGCCTCAGCTGCAGCCGAGGGCGCGGCCGGCCATCGCGGAGAGCAGGCTGCGCATCTCGTCGGCCGCGAGGAAGTCGCTGTGCGGGGTCGAGTTGAGCAGGCCGAACACCGCGTGCACGCTGGTCCGCGCCTCCTTGAGGGTCAGCTCGGGCTGGATCGCGCGCAGCTGCTTGACCCAGACCTCCACGTACTTGCGCTGGGTGTCGCGCACCTTCTCGCGGGCCTCGAGCGGCAGCGCCGCCCAGTCGCGGTCCTGCACCACGATCAGGGCCTTGTGGTCGAGGGCGAACGTGACGTGCCAGTCGATCAGCGCGCGCAGGGCGTGCGGTGCCGAGTCGGCGTCGCGCACGCGTTGGCGCCCCACGCTCAACAGCTCGTCGCTGATGCTGACCAGCATCTCCGCGAGCACCGCGTCCTTGGATCGGAAGTGCCGGTAGATCGCCGGCCCGGAGAAGCCGCAGGCCGAGCCCAGCTCGGCGATCGAGACCCCGCGGAAGCCCTTCTCGGCGAACAGCTCCGCCGCGACGTCCAGGATCTGCTCGCGGCGGTTCACCTGCCCAGGTTAGCGGCCGTTAACACCAACCCGTGAGTCCGACCCCCGCCGCGGTCGAACAGTGAGAACGATCCAGGTCGCCCGACCACTGGCGCGGAATGTTAACGATCGCTAACATAGGCCGGGTGACCTCCCAACTCGTTGCCCTGGTCGAAGAGCTCCGCGAGCGCACGGCCCGAGTGTGGCAGGGCGGGTCCGAGGCGGCGCGCACCAAGCACACCGACCGTGGCAAGCTCCTCGCTCGCGACCGCATCGACACCCTGCTCGATCCTGGCAGCCCGTTCCTTGAGCTGAGCCCGCTCGCGGCCTACGGGATGTACGCCGCGGACCAGAGCGACGACTTCGCCGTTCCCAGCGCCAGCATCGTCACCGGCATCGGCCGGGTCGAGGGCCGCGAGTGCGTGATCGTGGCCAACGACGCCACCGTCAAGGGCGGCACCTACTACCCGATCACGGTCAAGAAGCACCTGCGCGCGCAAGAGGTCGCCCGAGCCAACAAGCTGCCCTGCATCTACCTCGTGGACTCCGGCGGCGCCTTCCTTCCGATGCAGGACGACGTCTTCCCCGACAAGGAGCACTTCGGCCGGATCTTCTTCAACCAGGCCAACCTCTCGGCCGAGGGGATCCCGCAGATCGCGGCCGTGATGGGCTCCTGCACGGCCGGCGGCGCGTACGTGCCGGCGATGTCGGACGAGACCGTGATCGTCAAGGAGCAGGGCACCATCTTCCTCGGCGGTCCGCCGCTGGTGAAGGCGGCGACCGGCGAGGTGGTGACCGCCGAGGACCTCGGCGGCGGCGACGTGCACGCCCGCAGGTCCGGGGTGGTCGACCACCTGGCCGAGGACGACGCGCACGCCCTGCAGATCGTGCGCTCCATCGTGGCGACCCTCCCTCGTCGGGTGAGCGAGCCCGAGGGCGTCCGGGCCAGGAGCGAGGTCGAGGAGCCGGTCAAGGAGCCGCGCGAGCTCTACGACGTCGTCCCCGCCGACACGCGCACGCCGTACGACGTCCGCGAGGTGATCACCAGGATCGTCGACGGCAGCCGGTTCCACGAGTTCAAGCAGCTCTACGCCGAGACGCTGGTGTGCGGGTTCGCCAGGATCTGGGGGTACGACGTGGGCATCGTCGCCAACAACGGGATCCTGTTCTCCGAGTCTGCCCGCAAGGGTGCGCACTTCATCGAGCTGTGCAACCAGCGAGGCACCCCGATCATCTTCCTGCAGAACATCACCGGCTTCATGGTCGGCAAGGAGTACGAGAACAACGGCATCGCCCGCGACGGCGCCAAGCTGGTCACCGCGGTGGCCTGCTCGGTGGTGCCGAAGTTCACCGTGGTCATCGGCGGCTCGTTCGGCGCCGGCAACTACGGCATGTGCGGGCGCGCCTACGACCCCCGCTTCCTGTGGATGTGGCCCAACGCGCGGATCTCGGTGATGGGCGGCGAGCAGGCGGCGAGCGTGCTGGCCACGGTCCGCCGAGATGGCATCGAGGCCAAGGGCGGCGAGTGGTCCGCCGAGGAGGAGGAGGCGTTCAAGGCGCCGATCCGAGACCAGTACGAGCTCCAGGGCTCGCCGTACTACTCCACCGCACGGCTGTGGGACGACGGCATCATCGACCCGCTCGACACCCGGCGGGTGCTGGGCATGGGGCTCGCAGCCGCAGCCAACGCTCCGGTGCCGCCCCCCTCCTACGGCATCTTCCGCATGTGATGACGCCCCCAACTCGCAAGGAAGTCTTTCCGATGACCGAGTTCGACACTCTGCTCGTCGCCAACCGTGGCGAGATCGCCCGCCGGGTGATCCGCTCCGCCCGAGCGCGTGGGCTGCGCACCGTGGCGGTGTACTCCGACGCCGACAGGCAGGCGGCGCACGTCCGCGAGGCAGACATCGCCTGCCGGATCGGCCCGCCGCCGGCGAGCGAGTCCTACCTCGACATCGAGGCCGTCCTGCGGGCGGCTCGCGACAGCGGCGCCCAGGCGATCCACCCGGGCTACGGGTTCCTCTCCGAGCGCGCCGAGTTCGCGCGCGCGGTCGTCGCGGCCGGGCTCGTCTTCGTGGGCCCACCCGCCGAGGTGATGGACCAGATGGGCCGCAAGGACCGGGCCCGTGACATCGCCGTCGCCGCCGGGGTGCCCGTGGTCCCCGACCATCCGCTCGACGGGGAGATCGCCGTCGAGGAGTTCCCGGTCCTGGTGAAGGCCGCGGCCGGAGGCGGCGGCAAGGGCATGCGCGTCGTCCACGAGCCTGCCGACCTGCAGGAGGCGATCACTGCGGCGCGCCGCGAGGCGAAGAGCTCCTTCGGTGACGACACCCTGCTGATCGAGAGGTACGTCGAGCACGGTCGCCACGTCGAGGTCCAGGTGCTCGCCGACGCGCACGGACACGTGGTGCACCTCTTCGAGCGCGACTGCTCGGCCCAGCGGCGGCACCAGAAGGTGATCGAGGAGGCGCCGTCGCCCAGCGTGACCGAGGAGGTGCGCGCCGTACTCGTGGAGTCGGCCGTGGCGCTGGCTCGCGAGGTCGGCTACGTCAACGCCGGCACCGTGGAGTTCCTGGTCGACCCTGCCCGCGGCACCGACGGCGTCTACTTCCTGGAGATGAACACCCGGCTCCAGGTGGAGCACCCGGTGACCGAGCTGACCACCGGCGTCGACCTGGTCGACCTGCAGCTCGCGATCGCGGCCGGCGAGCCGCTCCCGTTCGTGCAGGCCGACCTCCGCTGCAGCGGACACGCCATCGAGGCGCGGGTCTACGCCGAGGACGCGTTCAACGGCTACCTCCCCCAGGCCGGGACCGCCTCCTTCGTGCACTGGTCCGAGCGGGCGAGGAACGACGAGGCCCTCTCCAGCGGGCAGGTCATCGGCACGGCGTACGACCCGATGCTGGGGAAGGTGATCGTGCACGGCCGGACGCGTGAGGCTGCCCGCCAGCAGCTCGTCGCTGCGCTGGACGACACCGCGGTGATCGGCCTGACCACCAACATCGGCTTCCTGCGCGAGCTCGCCGCGAGCGAGGAGTTCAGGGACTCCGAGATCGACACCGGCTGGCTCGACCGCAATCCCGACGGCATCTCCCTGCCCGAGGACGACCTGGCCGCGGTGTTCGCCGCCTGGGTGGTCGCCCAGGACGCGCCCCGCGACCACAGCCCCTTCGGCATCGGCGACGGGTGGCGCTCGGCAGGACCGGCGGCACCGGTGACCGTGGAGCTGGAGGACCGCTGGCTGGTCTCAGCCGACACCGTGAGCGGTCGCGGCGCGGACCGCGCCGTGGCTGCGATCCACCGGGACGGACACGTCGTCCGCCTCGAGATCGACCAGGCCGTGCTCGAGGCCATCGTGGTGGTCCAGCCGCACGTCGTGGAGGTCGCTCACCGCGGTCACACGCGACGGTTCGCCCGGCCCGACGCCTTCGGGCCCGGAGCCGGAGCGGGTACGACGGACAGCACCCTGCTGGCGCCCATGCCCGGGACCGTGCTCGACGTCGACGTCGCCGAGGGCGATGCTGTGGAGAAGGGACAGCGGCTGGGCGTGCTGGAGGCGATGAAGATGGAGCTGGCACTGCGGGCACCGCACACCGGCACGGTCACCACGGTCGGCGCCGCCGCCGGCGACCAGGTGGCCCTGGGACAGCTGCTCTTCGAGGTGGAGGCGACCGATGAGTGACCAGGAACTTCCCCGCGACGTCACCATCTACGAGGTCGGGCCGCGCGACGGCCTGCAGAACGAGAAGGCCGTCGTGCCGGTGGAGGCCAAGGCGGAGTTCATCCACCGTCTGCTCGAGGCCGGGCTGCCGATCGTCGAGGCGACCAGCTTCGTGCACCCCACGTGGGTGCCGCAGCTGGCGGACGCGAGCGACCTGATGGTGCTCCTCGGCCGTACCGGCCAGGACCTCCCCGTGCTCGTGCCCAACGAGCGCGGGCTCGACCGCGCCCTGGAGCTCGGCTGCCGCCACATCGCCATCTTCGGCAGCGCCACCGAGACCTTCGCCCAGCGCAACCTGAACCGCAGCCTCGACGAGCAGTTCGCGATGTTCGAGCCGACCGTCAGGCGGGCGCGCGAGGCGGGCCTGGATGTCCGCGCCTACGTCAGCATGTGCTTCGGCGACCCGTGGGAGGGAGACGTGCCGATCGACCAGGTCGTGCAGGTGGGCAAGCGCCTCTACGACCTCGGTGCCAGCCAGCTCTCGCTCGGGGACACCATCGGGGTCGGCACGGCGGGACACGTGCGCTCGCTGCTGACTGCGTTCAACGACGCAGGGCTGCCCAACCAGGCGCTGGCGGTGCACTTCCACGACACCTACGGCCAGGCGCTGGCCAACGCGCTGGCGGCGCTCCAGCACGGCATCACCACCTTCGACGCCAGTGCCGGCGGCCTCGGCGGCTGCCCCTACGCCGAGAGCGCCACCGGGAACCTCGCCACCGAGGACCTCGTCTGGATGCTGCACGGTCTCGGCATCACCACCGGCGTCGACCTGACCTCCCTGGTCGAGACGAGCGCCTGGATGGCGGGCGTTCTCGGTCGCCCGAGCCCCTCGCGGGTGGTCGCCGCGCTCACCCCCGCCGGCTGATCCTGTGGCCGGAGCAGCGGCCGGCTCCGCCCGCTCGCTCCCTGATCCGGCACGACGTCCGGCCGCCGGCTCGGCGTACGGCAGAATGCGCGCATGAGCCGACGGGTCTACCTGCACGTCGGGACACCGAAGAGCGGCACCAGCTACCTGCAGGACAAGCTGGCGCTCAACCGGTCGGTCCTGGAGCCGCAGGGACTCGACTATCTGCGCACCCGTCGGCCCAGCCACTTCGAGCCGGCACTGGACCTGATCGGCGTGCGCTGGGCGGGTGAGGAGAAGGCTGCGCGCGGCCAGTGGGACGCCTTGGTCCTCGAGGCCCGCCGGAGTCGCCGGCACGCTCTGGTCAGCCACGAGATCCTGGCGGCCGCCACGCCGGCGGGAGTCGCCCGAGCGATGGCCTCCTTCCCCGACCACGAGGTGCACGTGGTGGTCACCGCCCGCGACCTCGGTCGGCAGATCCCGGCCGAGTGGCAGGAGAAGGTCAAGCACCGCGGGCGGCGCTCCTACACCGACTTCCTCAAGGCGTTGCAGAGGAGCTACCAGACCGAGGACCCGAAGATGTGGTTCTGGCGGGTCCAGCACCTCCCGCGGATCCTGGCCACCTGGGGAGCCGGGCTGCCGCCGGAGCGGGTGCACCTGGTCACGGTGCCGCCGAGCGGGGGCGCTCCCGACCTGCTCTGGCAGCGGTTCGCCGGGGTCGTCGGTCTCGACCCGCACGCGGCGTACGCCGAGAGCGAGACCACCAACGCCTCCCTCGGCGGCGCCGAGGTCACCCTGCTGCGTCGGCTGAACACCGAGCTGGCCCACCGGGGCGTACCCCGCGAGACCTACGTGGAGTGGGTGCGCGAGACGCTCGTCAAGGACGTGCTGGCCCAGCAGCCCGACCGGCAGCCGGCCACGGTGCCGCCCCGTCGGCGCGAGACGGTGGACGCCATCGTCACCGACTGGCTCGAGCAGCTGCGCACCTCCGACATCGACGTCGTGGGAGATCTCGAGGAGCTCAGGCCCGTGTGGCCCGTCGAGACGGGGCGCTGGCCCAACCCCGACAAGACCGACCCCGCGGTCGTGGCCGACCTCGCGATCCAGTCGCTCGCCCACGTGCTGGACGAGATCTCCAGCGGCGCCCACGAGGTCGGCCCGGTCACCCGACTGGCCCGGCGACTGCGCAGCTGATGGCACCTCCGCGATGACCGCCTACCCGGGCTACGCCCACGCTGTGTCCTCCTGGACCGCGCACCTCCGCGGCGGGGGTACGACGCCCTGGCGCACCTGGGTGACGGAGCCCCCGGCCGACTCCCCGAAAGACCACCTGGCCGACTCCCCGACAGACTCCCCGGCCGACTCCCCGGCCGACTCCCCGGTCGGCTCCCCGTCCCCAGACCGTGCCCCGGCTCCTCATCTGGGCGCCCGGTCGTTGCCTGATGCCGTCCACCTGGAGCTCGTACGCCGGCTCAACCTGGCCTCCCCGGGTCCTCGGAGCTCGCTGGAGGGGCTGGCCGACCGGGTGCTGCAGACGGCGGCGCCGGGGCGTGGCCTGATCGACGTCCCGCTGCCCTGGACCCCGTCCCCGCGCACGTTCGGGACCCCCGCGATCGATCCGGAGCGACTTCCGCCCGAGGAGCTGGTCCGGCTCAGCATCGGTGTGCTCGCCCACCTGCTCCCCTCCGTGCCGCCGCCGGCACCGGTGGACCTGCCGACGCGCTGGCCGCTCCCGTGGCGCCGTCGCTTCCGCTTGCACGGCTCGCCCGCCACTGCCTCCGCCGTGCGCCACAGCCTGCTCGCCCAGGGCTATGTGGAGTCCGACTGGCGACCCACCCACGTCGTGATCGCCCTGCCGCTCGAGGTGATGATGGCCGAGCACTGGCGCACCTCGGTCCGCAGCGGCGGGATCCTGAAGTGGCACACGGTGTGGCGCCGTGCCCAGGCCAGCGGCCGACTCCCCGACTCCATCGATGTCACCGCCGCGGCCGCACGGCTGCACGGCCGCCGTCGCGAGCCCGTCCACGTCGTCGTCGCGCGCGAGGCCCAGGAGGCCGCCGAGGTGACCGCCAGGATCCTGGGCGCCCGCCCGGTGCCGGTCGAGGCCCGCACGGACGCCGCGACGTCGGACCTGCTGAGGCGGTTCAACCGGATCGCCGCACTCGTGCACGGCCCCAGCAGGGTCCCTGAGCTCGCCGGCACTCTGGTCGAGCTGCTCGACGAGGCCGACGCCCAGCCTTCCCGGGTCGCCCCGGCCGCGACCCCTCCGGCCTCGCTGGCGTGGGCTCACGACGTCGCGGTGACCAGCGCGGAGGAGCTCCGCGCCGCTGCGTACGCTGTGCACGGTGATCCGGAGTACCTGGCTCCCGGCGTGCACCGCCTCCCAGGACCGGTCGACCCAGAACGCACGCTCGAGCTGGCCGTGACGGCCTGCCTCCGGGCCTGGCTGCTGCAAGGAGGTGCCGCGTGACCCGACGTGTGCTGCTCCACGTGGGCGCTCCGAAGACCGGCACCTCGTTCGTGCAGGACATCTTGTTCACCCATCGCGACGAGCTCCGCGAGCGCGGCATCCTCTACAGCGCCGACCGGCACGACTCCCACTTCCTGGCCGCGCTCGACCTGATGGAGCTGCCGTGGGGTGGGCTGGAGCGGCAGGCGGGCGGAGCCTGGGACCGGCTGGCCGCCGAGGTGCGCGCGTGGCCGGGCACCTCGATCATCAGTCACGAGATCCTCGGCACCGCCTCCCGGCTCCAGATCGCCCGTGCCCTGGCGTCGCTGAGCGGGCCGGATGACGGCGCGGACGCTGTGGAGATCCACCTGATCTACTCCGCCCGCGACCTCGTGCGCCAGATCCCGGCGGAGTGGCAGGAGAACGTCAAGCACCGGCGCACCAAGAAGTACGCCGCGTTCCTCGACGACCTGCGCGACGAGCAGCGCACCACCGAGCTGGCCCAGTGGTTCTGGGGGGTGCAGGAGGTGCCCGACGTACTCGACCGCTGGGCCGAGTCGATACCGCGTCAGCGCGTCCATCTGGTCACGGTCCCGCCACCGGGGTCGAGCCCCACGCTGCTGTGGGAGCGGTTCGCCGGGATCTTCGGCCTCGACCCGACCGAGTTCATCCCGTCCTCACGGTCGAACACCTCGCTCGGTGTGCCCGAGTCGGCGATGGTCCGGCGGCTCAACGAGCGGCTCAACGACGTCCTGCCCAACCACCACTACCGGCAATTGGTGCGCGAGCTCCTCGTCCACCAGCACCTGTCGGGCCGCGCGGGCTCGCCGCGGCTCTCGCTCCCCGAGGAGGCCCACCGCTGGGCGAGCGGGCTCGGCCGGTCGTGGGTCAGCGAGCTGGCGCTGCGCGGGTACGACGTCGTGGGCGACCTCGACGACCTGGTGCCGGCCGCGATGGGGTCCTACACCGACCCGGACAGCGCCGAGGAGGGGCTGGTCGCGGACACGGCCATCGAGGCGCTGGCGATCATGACCAGCGAGGCGGCGCGACTGCGCGACGTGGAGCTCGAGCTGCAGGGCGTGGTCGAGGACCTGCGAGGTCAGCTGGACAGGTTCCACAGCACCCGGACCTACCGGGCCAAGCAACGGCTGGTCGCGATGTCGCACACCAACCTGATGCTGCGCGCGACGCTGTCGGCCTACCGCCGTGTGCGCGGCAGGAACTCGCGGTCGACGTAGCGGCCGATCGTCCAGGTCGCATAGCCATCGGCCCCGGCGCCGACCAGGCCGCCCACGATGGGCACCCGTCGGCCGACCGTGGTGGCGATCCGCTTGCCCGCGACCTTGGTCACCAGCTCGGCGGCCACCTCGTTGGCCATGATGTTGTCCAGGTGCGGGTCGTGGACCGGCGCGGTCGCGAGCGCCATCGGCGTGCCCGGGAGCTTCTTCTTCTTGATCAGCGAGAGCATCCGCTCCTCGCCCAGCAGGCTGGCCAGGATCGCGTTGCGCGTCCGCCGGTCGTCGAGGTCGTAGCCGCGGAGATGCGCGATCGCGGCCACCATCCGGCACTGGATCAGGGCGAGTCCGGTGATGTTGGTGGGCACGGTGACCGCCATCGTGACCAGCCCGCCGATGTTGGTCAGCAGCCCCTGCGCACCGGCCATCCGCACATGGTTCTCGATCAGGTCCTTGACCGCCCGGTCGACATCGCCCTCGTGCTGTTCCAGCTGCTTCTCCGCTGCCATCGCGGCGCCGTCGAGGGGACCGACTCCGCGGATGGCGCGCTCCAGGGCCTGATGCACGAAGCCAGCGGTGAGGTTGGGCGCGATCTGGGTGATCTTGGGCGCCAGCGACCGGCCCACCCGACTTGAGAGACTCATGGGCCCAGCGTACAAAGCGACCGGTGGACAGCTCGCCACCATCTCGAATCGGAAGCCCGATTGCTGCGACGATGTCCGGGTGCCCGTCGAGCCACCTCCCTCCCCCTGGGCGTTCCCCCCTGCTGAGTCGGGCGACGGCGACCTCGTCGCCATCGGTGCCGATCTCGCCCCGGGCACCCTGCTCGCGGCGTACCGGCGGGGGCTGTTCCCGATGGCGGTGGAGGTACCAGGCAACCGAGGGCGCTCCGAGATGGCCTGGTGGTCCCCGGAGGAGCGCGGGGTGCTGCCCCTCTCCGAGCTGCGCGTGACGCGCTCGATGCGCCAGTCCGCGCGGCGCTTCGAGATCCGGGTCGACACCGCCTTCGACGAGGTCGTCTCGGGCTGTGCGAACCCCTCGAGGTCGGGAGGCTGGATCGACGAGGCCATCGTCGCGGCGTACACCGAGCTGCACCGGGCCGGCTGGGCCCACTCGGTCGAGGCCTGGCGCGAGGGCAGGCTCGTCGGCGGTCTGTACGGCGTGGCCATCGGCGGGCTGTTCGCGGGCGAGTCGATGTTCGCCCGGGAGCGCGATGCCTCCAAGGTCGCGCTGATGGGCCTGGTGGAGCTGCTCAGCGACGACCACGCCGCGCAGCGGCTGCTCGACACGCAGTGGCAGACCGCACACCTCGCCTCGCTCGGAGTTCAGCAGGTGCCGCGAGCCGACTACCTCGCGCGTCTGGCGATCGCGCTGCCGCTGCCGCTGCCGGCGGCGTTCGGCGACTGACTCAGATCACGATGGGTTCGCCGGCGTCGCCGACCATCGGCCGGCCCGCGTCGCTCCAGTCCAGCATTCCACCCGCGAGATTGACGGCTTCGTAGCCCTTCTCCCGCAGGAACGCGGTCGCCTGGGACGAACGCCCGCCGACCTTGCAGACCACCAGGAGCTGTTGGCTGGGGGGCAGCTCGACGACCCGGTCCGGGAGCTGCGTCAGCGGGATGTGCACGGCACCGTCGATGCGGCCGTGCTGCCACTCGATCGGCTCCCGCACGTCCAGGACGGTCACCCCCTCGGGGATGGGATCGGGGACCTGGGCGACCTCGATAGTAGGAACTTCAATCATGCCGTTCAGTGTGACCTTCAGGTTCCCAGGAGCACAACTTCGGTTCTACTTCAGCAGTCGGGACATGCGCCTGTCGGCCAGCGGCTTTCCGCCGGTCTGGCAGGTGGCGCAGTACTGCAGGCTGGAGTCGGCGAAGCTGACCTCACGGACGGTGTCGCCGCACACCGGGCAGCTCTCCCCGGTGCGGCCGTGCACCGCCATGTGGCTCTTCTTCTCCCCCTTGAGCTCACTCGCGGCCACCCCCGCCGAGCGCGCGACCGCCTCACCCAGGACGTTGCGGATCGCATCGTGCAGCGTCTGCAGCTCGTCCTCGCTGAGACTGTTGGCGGGCTTGAACGGCGAGAGCCTCGCCGCGTGCAACAGCTCGTCGGAGTAGGCGTTGCCGATCCCGGCGATGGTGCCCTGATGGCGCAGGACGCCTTTGATCTGTGCGCGGCCCGCCTCCTGCAGGATCGCGCCCAGCACCTCGAGGGTGAACTCGTCCGCCAGCGGGTCCGGGCCCAGCCGCGCGATGCCCTCCACCTCGCCCGGGTCCCGGACCACGTAGAGCGCCAGGCTCTTGCGGGTGCCGGCCTCGGTGATGTCCAGCCCGGTGCCGTTGTCGAGCACGATCCGCGCTGCCAGCGGTGACTTGCTGCTGGGCCGCGGCGGCGTGGCCGGCACCTCCTCCTTCCACCGGACCCATCCCGCGCGGGCGAGGTGGAGCACCAGATGGGTCCCCGAGACGTCGATGTCGAGGAACTTGCCGTGGCGGGTGACGGCGTCGACCAGCCCGCCGGCCAGGGCGGAGATGGGCGGGTCGTAGGTCTTGAGGCAGCTGAACGCGGCGATGTCGACGCGCACGATCGCGCGTCCGTCCAGGCGCCGGGACAGGTCCTGGACCAAGGCTTCTACCTCGGGCAGCTCGGGCACGCGCCCACGGTACTGCGCTCCCGGGCCCGGCATACCTCTCTCGGTCCAGGTTCTCGCCCCCCACCCGGCAACCTGCTGACCCGTCGCATCTGAAAGCCCCAGGGCTTTCAGATGCGACGGGTCGGCAGGCTGGCGGCTTTCAGATGCGACGGGTCGGCAGGCTGGGGGGATACCTGGGTGAGGGCCCCAGGTATGGCCTCTGTCCGGCCCCGGGTTTGGGCCCCGTGTCAGCGCCCCCCGCTCGTGCCTGCCCCGGCCGCGGCGACAGGGCTGGTCTCGGGTGGGATCGCGAGGGAGAATCGGGCATGACCCCGGCGTCGGCCGTTCCGCCCTCACCCCCGGGAGCCGAGTTCTTCCTCGACACCCGCGGCGAGGCGCGCTCGCTGCGAGTGCGGTGGCACCACAGCGAGGGACTGGTGCTGCTGTCGCTGTGGCGCGGCGAGGAGTGCACCGGCACCTTCCGCCTCGCGGTCGACGAGGTGCCAACCCTGGTCGAGGCACTCCGGACCGGCCTGGACGCGGCCTACGACCTAGGGTCGCCCGGGTGCGGACCTCGACTGAGCTGGTTCCCCCGCTGGTCGAGCATTGAGTTGCGGAAAGGCTACGACTCGCTAGCGAAATCTAGGGCTGAGCCTAGAATCCTGGATATCGTCCGATCGTGGACCCCGTCAGGAACCCCTACGCACCCGGCGCCGGGCAGCGCCCTCCCGAGCTAGCCGGCCGGGACACCGAGCTGGATCAGTTCACGATCACCCTCGAGCGGGTGGCCGCCGGGCGCCCCGACCGCAGCATGGTGCTGTCCGGGCTGCGGGGGGTGGGCAAGACGGTGCTGCTGAACGCGCTCCGCAGCCTCGCGGTGAAGCGGGCCTGGGGCACCGGCAAGATCGAGGCCCGTCCGGACCAGTCCATCCGGCTCCCGCTGGCCCAGGCGGTGCATGCTGCGGTGCGCGAGGTCTCCCACCGCCACCGCAACCCCGACCGGGTCGAGGAGGTGACCGCGGTCCTCAAGGCCTTCGCACTGCGCACCGAGCTCAAGGATCGCAAGGCCGGGCCGCGGCAGCCGCGCTGGCAGCCGCCCATCGACGTGGTCGCGGCCACCGGCAGGGCCGACTCCGGCGACCTCGAGCTGGACCTGGTCGAGCTCTTCACCGACGTCGCCTCGCTCGCCGCCGACCTGGGGGTCGGCGTCGCGCTGTTCATCGACGAGATGCAGGACATCGCCACCCCCGAGCTCGCCGCCCTCTGTGGCGCCTGCCACGAGATCAGCCAGCAGGGTGCGCCGCTGATCGTGGTCGGTGCCGGCCTGCCGCACCTGCCGGCCGCCCTGGCCGCCTCCAAGTCGTACGCCGAGCGGCTGTTCCGCTACGTCTCGGTCGACCGGCTGCCGCGGGGAATGGCCGAGCGCGCCTGGACCGTCCCCGCAGCCACCGAGGACGCGACCTACGAGCCCCGGGCGCTGGAGGAGCTGTACCGGCTCACCGACGGATACCCCTACTTCGTGCAGGCCTACGGCAAGGTCACCTGGGACCAGGCCGTGGAGACGCCGATCCGCTGGGCCGACGTGATGCAGGCCGCTCCGGAGGCCGAGGCCGAGCTGGCCATCGGGTTCTTCGGCGCCCGCTACGACCGGGCGACGCCGGCCGAGCGCGACTACATGATGGCGATGGCCGACCTCGGTGAGGGCTCGCAGGACCTGGCCGTCAGCACCGCCGACATCGCCAAGCTGCTCGGTCGTCGGCCGCAGTCCCTCTCCCCGGCCCGCGACGGCCTGATCAAGAAGGGGCTGGTGTTCTCGGGCGAGCGCGGCACCGTGGCGTTCACAGTTCCCCACTTCGGCAAGTTCCTGCGCGGTCAACGCTGAGCGACTGTGCACAATGGCGGCATGGTCCAGAACCGGCCGCAGGTGGTCGCCCATCGCGGAGCGAGTGCCAACAACGCCGAGCACACCCTCGGCGCCTACGTCGCAGCACTGGACGAGGGGGCTGACGCCCTCGAGTGCGACGTCCGGCTGACCGCCGACGGCCACCTGGTCTGCGTGCACGACCGCGACCTGCGGCGTACGGCGCAGCGGGAGGGGCTGGTCTCCTCGATGGAGCTCGCCGACCTGGAGAGCCTCGACTTCGCCGGATGGAAGCGGCCCTGGGCCGACCTCGACGACGAGGCGCCGGACATCGATCCCGAGCTGGCGAAGGTGCTCACGATGCGCCGGCTGCTCGAGACCGTGGCCGACTACCCGCGCCGGGTCGAGCTCGCGATCGAGACCAAGCACCCGACCCGCTACGCCGGACTGGTCGAGCGTCGCCTGGTGCACCTCCTGGACGAGTTCGGCTGGACCGGCCCGGACTCACCCGCCCGGATCATGTCGTTCTCCTGGGTCGCCCTCCGCCGGATCCGGCGGCTCGCCCCCGATCTGGACCTGGTGATGCTGGTGGAGACCTCTGCCCAGTGGTACCGCTCGCGCCCGTTCGCCGACGCGGACTGGATCGCCGGCCCGGGCATCGAGCTCGTGCGCGACCGCCCTGACCTGGTGCGACGCATGGTCAAGGCCGGTCTCCGGGTGCACTGCTGGACCGTGAACGCGCCCGCGGACATCGACCGCTGCATCGACCTCGGCATCGAGGCGCTGATCACCGACACGCCCGGCGAGGCCGTGGCCTACGTCAGAGGCGTCGACCAATGAGTTTGCGAAGCGGGTGACGGGGAATGCTCTTCGAGACGAGTGCGCCCAGCGCCCTCAACCAGACCCGCGGAGGCAGATCATGGCAGAGCCCAGGCGCGAGCACGCCGGGACCGACGCCGCGGTGAGTCTCGACCTCCCGTTCTCTCCCGAGAGCGCGGCCGTCGCCCGGCAGCGGCTCCTCGAGTGGATGGGCGGCCTCGGCACCCCCCAGGAGTACCGTGAGGACGCCCGCCTCGTGGTCAGCGAGCTCGTCGGCAACGCCGTACGCCATGCCCGGCCGCTGGCCGACGGCACCATGCAGGTCGCGTGGGGAGCCGGCCCCACCGGGCTCGACATCGCGGTGACCGACGGCGGGGCCCGGACCGTTCCCACCCCGGTCGACGCCGGCGTCAGCGACCTCGCCGGTCGAGGGCTGGCGATCATCGAGGCGCTCGCCACACGCTGGTGGGTGGAGTCCAGCCGCTCCCGGACCACCGTGCACGCACTGCTCGAAACCAGCCGCTGAGCGTCGCCGCGCGCCCACCGGGCCCGCCGCCCCGAGGTGCGACCTAGTCTTCGGGCATGGGAAAGAAGTCGCGCCAGCGCAACCGGCAGTCAACGTCCACGCTCCAGACCTCCGAGGACGCCTCCTCCGCTGAGGTCGGACCCCGACAGCCGTGCCCCTGCGGCTCCGGCCGGCGTTTCAAGGCGTGCCACGGAAGTGAGGGCGGCGCGCCGGAGGTCTTCGTGGCCAGGCCCTTCGAGGGGATGCCGGGCGAGGCCGACGTGGTGGCCCTGCGGGAGTTCGTCCCCGCGGCGACCGCCCCGCTGAAGCTCGAGTCCTCCGACCGGACCGTCCTGCTCTGCTCGCTCCTCCCGGCCGCTGCTCCCGCGCTCGTCCGTGCTGACGGCGCGATCTGGCTCGGACTCCAGGTCCAGCACGCGTACGGCGACCCCAGCCGCGACCTCGGCGCCGTGCTCCTCAAGGCACTCGACGCCGAGCCCGGGAGCATGGTCGGGCTCTCCGAGCCCCCCGGGGCCGGGCCCCGGCTCCAGGACCTGGTCTCCCAGCAGCCGCTCGAGGTCACGGTCCACGACGGCTTCGACTACTGGGTGGCCGACCTGGACGACTCCGACGGCTCGATGGCCGCGGCCCTCCAGCAGGCCAACGAGGCGGCAGCCCCCACCCGCGCCCTCGCCGGCGTGGACGGCGCCTACTGGACCTCGCTCGGCAACCGGGAGTACCTGCGGTGGGTCCTGCCGCACGACGAGGACAAGGTCCTGGACGCGTTCGCGAGACTCCACGTCGCCGGCACCGAGCACCTGGTGGACGCGGACCGCCTGATCGGGATGTTCCGGGCACACGGTCTGGTGGCGCCCGTCTGGGACCTTCCCCTCGGCACCGGCGCCGAGGTCCTCGAGAAGCCGGTCGCTGCCCTGGCCGACGTCCTCGCCGAGACGATCGCCTCGAGCACCCCGTTGACCTCGGAGGAACGCGCCGCACGGGCAGGCCTGGCGAGCCGGCAACTGACCATCCGATGAGGTGTTTCCACACCGAATAGGCCAGTAGTTGTGAGTGGTCTAGGCATGCATTACCGTTGAAGATGCCCGACCGATGTTGTCCCCCCCGTCAACACCGGTCGGGCATCTTGCTTCCCCGGGCCGGCGCCGTTCGAGGCCCGCTGCGCCGACGCGGCGAGCACCCGCCCGACGCCGTCGAGGATGGCCCGATAGGTGCCCGAGGTGCCCAGCAGGTGCCCAGTGGGTAGCGCCGGCCACCAGTCGAGAGCGGCTGCTCAGCTGTCGTCGCGGGCGATCGGGCAGGACATGCACCGGGGACCGCCACGACCCGAGCCCAGCTCTGAGCCGGAGATCGCGATCACCTCGATGCCCGCGTCCTCGAGTCGGGCATTGGTCTCCACGTTGCGCTCATAGGCCACGGCCAGGCGCGGCGCGATGGCCAAGGTGTTGTTGCCGTCGTCCCACTGCTCACGCTCGGCGGTCACCGGGTCCAGGCCGGTGTCGATCTGGTGCAGCGTGTCGATGCTCATCGCCTTGGCTGCCGCGACCAGGAACGGCTCGGCGTCGGCCACGACGGGGGTGCCGTCCTCGGCCGCGGTGACGGCGTGCGCCGTGAGGTGATCGGCCATGTTGGGGTACATCACGATCTTGTCGACGTCGACCATCGTGCACACCGTGTCCAGGTGCATCGTGGCGCGCGTCTGCGCGATCGGTACGGCGAGCACGGTGTGCGCGGCGCCGTCGGCGAGCACCTGGCGGGCCAGTCGCTCCACGCCGGCGGGCGTCGTACGCTCTCCGACACCCACGGCCAGGACCCCCGGAGCCAGCAGGAGTACGTCGCCCCCCTCCACGTGCTCGCGCCGCCAGCCGTGGATCTTCGGCGAGGAGGCGAACCGCGGGTGGTCGGTGTAGATCAGCTCGGTGAGCTGGCTCTCCCGTTCCCTGGCGGGCATGGCGAGCGAGGTGATCGCGACCTTGTCGCGGATCCACACGCTCGAGTCCCGGGTGAAGAGCAGGTTGGGAAGCGGGTCGATCAGGAAGTCGTCGTGGTCCAGCAGGCTGGTGACCAGACCGAACCCGCCGCGGACCTCGTCGTTGCGCAGTCCCGCCGTGAGCACGTCCTTGAGCTCCTCGGGGGACAGCTCGCTCAGCGCCTTCTGCAGATAGGCACGCAGGGTGTCACCGAGCCGCAGCGACCCGGTCACGGCCTCGATCGCGTGGCTGCGGGCGTCCTCGCTGTTCAGGGTCTCCACGAGCAGGTCGGTCAGGAAGAGCACCTCGACCCCACGACTGCGCAGGGCGTCGGCGAAGGTGTCGTGCTCCTCCTGGGCGCGGCTCACCCACGGAATGCCGTCGAAGAGCAGCTTGTCGTTGTTGCGCGGGGTCAGCCGCTGCAGCTCGGGCCCGGGCCGGTGGAGCATGACGGTGCGCAGCCTGCCCACTTCGCTGGAGACACCGGGGCGCCGGACATCGGCGGGGACAGCACTCGGGGGAGCTTGGCTCATGCAAGCACCCTAAGCCGTGCCACGAGGTCCCACGGGGCCTGGACCTCAGACCAGCAGCTCCCAGGCCGTCACGCCCGCGAGCAGGAGACAGACGGCTCCACCGGCGTAGTGGACGGTCGCGAGCCTGATGTGCCGCAGCAGCATCCGCCCAGCCAGCACCGCCAGGCCGGAGACGGCGAGGAGGGCACCCCAGGCGCCGATGAAGACGCTGACCGGCTGGCCGTACTTCGCGACCATGCTGATCGTCAGCAGCTGCGAGAGGTCGCCCCACTCCGCGGCGAAGAGCACCAGGAAGGAGGCGAGCACGGCCTTGAGGCCGGTGCGGGTGTCGAGCGCCTTCGCGGAGAACTCCTCCTCCTGCTCCCGCTCCTCGTCGTCGGCTCCGGGAGCGGACCGGATCAGGACGACGGCACCGAGCAGGAAGATCACCAGGGCCACCGACTTCACCAACGTGTCGGGCAGGAAGGTCGCCAGCTGTCCGGCCACCACGGCCAGCGAGGTCTGGACGAGGAAGGCCAGGCCGACACCCACCCAGACCGCGAGCGGCGGGTAGCGGGTGGAGAGCACCAGAGCCGCGATGAAGGTCTTGTCGGGCAGCTCGACCACGAAGATCGCCAGGAAGACGACCGCGACGACCGCGAGGTCCATCAGGCCAGGCCGCGAGCCGCGGCGACCGCCTCGGCCATCACCGTCTTGACCGGACGCCCCGACGCACGAGCGGCGGCGGCGACGTCCTCGAACTCGGGTTGCACGTTGAGCAGCTCGGTGCCGAGCCGAGCGAGCTTGACCGCCACCGTGTGCCCGGAGATCTCGACCGAGGCCATCTCGCGCACGAGCTCGTGCTTGGCCACCCACTGCTCGCGCAGTCCGATCGTGGACGTCTGCCGGTGGATCTCGCGGCGTACGACGTCCGCACGCTCGGGTGCCACGAGCACGCTCAGGGTGTGCGCGGGTCGGCCCTTCTTCATCAGGATCGGCGTCAGCCAGGCGTCGCTGGCGCCGGCTTCGAGGAGCGCCGCGATCACGACCGGCCAGATCCGTGGGTCGAGGTCGTCCACGTTGGTCTCGAACAGCCGCGGGCCACCCGCGTCCCCGGGATCCACGGACCCGGTGGTCGCCGGAGCCGGGCTGGTGCCGGCGGCGGCAGCGCCCGGGACCCCGGTCGGCTCACCGACCAGCAGGCGCAGCACGTTGGCGTGGCCGGCTGGGTCGTGGTGCCCGGCGCCGACCCCGACCCGGGTCACCGCCATCGCAGGCTGGTGGCCCCAGTCGTCGGCCAGCGCGGTCAGCAGCGCCGCCCCGGTGGGGGTGCAGAGCTCGAGGGCGACGGGACCTCCCGAGCTCGGCACGCCTCGCAGGAGCTCGACCACCGCCGGCGGCGGAACCGGCAGGCGGCCGTGCTCGGTGCTCACCGTGCCACCTCCCACCGACACTCCCGAGACGACCAGTCGTTGCAGCCCGAGGTGCGCCACCCCCGCACACGCCCCGACGACATCGGCGATCGCGTCCAGCGCCCCCACCTCATGGAAGTGCACCTCCTCCGCAGGCATCCCGTGGACCCGGCCCTCGGCGTCGGCCAGTCGCGCGAACACGTCGTGAGCCAGCGCCCGCACGTCCTCGTGCAGCCCGGCGCCCGCCAGCAGCCGCTCGACGTCGCGCCAGGTACGCCGCTGCGCGGTGTCCTCGATCTCGACGTGGCAGCGGGTGGCCGCGAAGCCTCCACGAAGCACACGCTCCTCGACCAGGCGCACCTGGCCGGGGGCGACCTTCTCGACCGCGTCGGCCAGCACTCCCAGGGGGACGCCCACGTCGGCCAGCGCGCCGAGCATCATGTCGCCGCTGGCCCCGAAGGAGGCATCGATCCACGCGATCATCAGATCTCCTCGTCTGCATCGACGCTTGCGGGGTGGGCTCGGCGAGCCACCCTGGCCGCGAACACCCCGGCGCCGTAGCCGTTGTCGATGTTCACGACCGTCACCCCCGGTGCGCACGAGTTCAGCATCGCCAGCAGGGCGGCGAGGCCACCGAACGAGGCGCCGTACCCGACGCTGGTCGGCACGGCGACGAGCGGTACGCCGGTGAGGCCGCCGACGACGCTCGGCAGCGCACCCTCCATGCCGGCCACCACGACCAGGCAGTCCGCACCGGCGAACTCGTCTCGGGCCTCCAGCAGCCGGTGCAGGCCGGAGACGCCCACGTCGTCGAGGCGCACCACCCCGGCGCCGTGCACCGCGGCGGTCAGCGCAGCCTCGGCGGCCACCGGGGCGTCCGAGGTCCCGGCGCTGATCACGGCCACCACGCCTCGCCCGACCGGGACCGGCCCCAGGGTCGCGGCCCGGGCGACCTCGTCGACGACCGCGTCCGGGAGCTGGGAGCGCACCGTGTCGATGGCCTCCGGGGAGAGCCTGGTGGCCAGCACGGCCCGGTCAGGATGCCGCGCGTGCAGGGTGCGCAGGATCTCCACCACCTGGCTCGGGGTCTTGCCGCCTCCGTAGACCACCTCCGCATCGCCCGTGCGGGCGGCCCGGTCGAGGTCGACTCGGGCGTAACCGAGGTGCGCGGTGCGCGCTTCGCCAGCGCTCTCGGAGGAGGTTTCGGTCACGGACTCAAACTAGCCGGTCCCGCTGTCACCTATTCCGGGACGTTGCCGGTCTCCTCCCCGAGTCGGTAGGGCGTGCTCACCCCGTCGTACATCAGGTGCGTGACCAGTCCTTCACGGGCGTGCTTGAGGTTGTGGCAGTGGTCCATCCAGATCCCCGGGTTGTCGGCCACGAAGGCCACGTCGAAGGACTCCCCGTGCTGGACCTCGAGGGAGTCGAACCACCACGGACTGCCGCTTGCCTTGACGCCGTCGCGCGCCAGCACGAGGGCGTGGTGCCCGTGGAGGTGCATCGGGTGGCTCTCCCCACTGTGGTTGGAGATGCGCATCAGCACGACGTCGTCCTCGCGCACCACCGCCATCGGCATGTCCGGATAGAGCTTCCCGTTCACGCTCCACCACAGCCCGGGCCGCCCGTCGAGGAACCCGGGGCGGCGGCCGACGGAGTACTCGAAGGTGCGGTCCGGGCTCGTCGGGTCGAAGCCGACCGGCGAAGGGGCGCCGTAGTCGAGCAGGTCGAGCTCCGACTCCGGCTGCTCGACCTGCCCCGCGCTGCTGCTCTCGGGACCGATCACCAGCGCGACCTGCCCGAGCAGCTCGATCCGGACCGCGGTGCCGTCCGTGGGCACCTGCACCTCCAGGTCCGCCCTGCCTCCGGCGGCGATCAGCACCGAGCGGTCGGTGACCTCGGTCGGCTCGTTGACCTCGATCCCGTCCACGGCACGCACCAGGAACGGGCTGCCGGACCAGGCGTTCTGCTGGCCGTTGTCGGTGTTGACCAGTCGGACCCGCAGTCGCTCACCCGGCCTGGCCGGAACGAACCGGGTGCCCGGACGTCCGTCCAGGGTGCTCTGACCGGCGTACAGGTGGGCCATCGCGATCACGTCGCGCACCCCGGCCTCCCGCCTCTCGGGGTGGATGATGATGCCGCCCAGCAGCCCCCGCTTCACCTGGTCGTCGGAGAGCTGGTGGGAGTGGTACCAGAAGGTTCCGGCGTCGGGCGCGATCCAGCGGTACACGTGGTCCTCACCCACTCCGACCGCGTCCTGGGTCACGCCGGCCACCCCGTCCTGGGCGTTGGGCACGTCCACGCCGTGCCAGTGCAGCGCGACGCCGTCGCGCACGTTCTCGTTGTGCAGGCGCACCTCGACCAGCTGACCCACCGTGGCCTCGATGAGCGGTCCGGGCGAGGTGCCGTTGAGCGAGAAGCCGTCCAGGGTCGCGCCCGAGGCGAGCTCGACCCTGCCCTGCCGCGCGGTCAGGTCCACCACGACGTCGGCCTCACGAGCAGGGTCGGTGTCGAGGTCCGCGACGCTGACGCCCGCTGCGGCACCGGTGTGCGCCGTCGCCTTGGAGTGCGCGCCGGCAGACGCGCCAGGACCGCCGCCGTAGTCGAGCTCCCCCATCTCCATCACGGAGTACGACCCCGGCAGCCGGCTGTCCCACCACATCCAGCCCAGTGGCACCACGATGGCCAGGGTCAGGACGACTCCGACCAGCAGCCGGACGCGATCCTTCGTCATCAGTGCCCGGCAGAGACCTCGGTCCGCGTGTCGGGCACCGCGGCCAGGGAGGACACCCGACTTCCGGCCTGCAGGGCGGCAGTGAACAGGATCAGCGCGTTCAGGCCGTGCAGCAGTCCGGCGTACGGCGTCTCGTGCCCGAAGATGCCGAGCGCCACCTGGAGAACGACGAGGAACAGGACGATGCCGGCGAACTTGACGCCGCCCTCGATCTTGGCGAAGAAGCTGACGATCAACAGCACCAGGGCGATCAGGGGGATCAGCATCATCCCGATCATGCCGTGCAGCATGAACCCGACAGCACCGGTGAAGTCGAGGGACTGGTCCTCCATCGCGGACTCGGTCAAGGTGTTGCCGTCCGTGATCCAGCCGTAGAGACCAGCGACCGCAAACACCATCACCGCAGCTTGGACTGCGACCAGGCCGGCGATCGTGTGTGCAAGGAGTTTGTATGTGGTGCGCATGCAAAATATGTTGCTCGCGCCCCTTCGGGACGCGCAAACATTTTCGGCCGGCAACACAAGGTCGGACTAGTCCGGTAACGCCGATTCGCGCCTCAGCGGGATCGGAACTCGTCTGCTGGGTACACCCCGAGGATCTTGACCTCAGTGGTGAAGAAGGCGAGCTCCTCCAGCGCGCGCCGCAGGCCAGGGTCTGCGGGATGCCCGTCGACCTCGGCGAGGAACTGGGTGGCACTGAACAGGCCGCCCACCATGTAGCTCTCCAGCTTGGTCATGTTGACGTTGTTGGTCGCGAACCCGCCCAGCGCCTTGTAGAGCGCCGCCGGCAGGTTGCGCACGTTGAAGATGAAGCTGGTCACGACCGGGCCGGTGCCCGGCTCCGCCTCGACGAGCTGCCGTGAGAGCACCACGAACCGGGTGGTGTTGTGCTCCTCGTCCTCCACGTCCCGAGCCAGCACCTCGAGGCCGTAGGTCTCCGCGGCCAGCGGCGGCGAGATCGCCGCCTGGCTCAGGTCACCGGACTCGGCGACCTCCCGGGCGGCTCCGGCGGTGTCGCCCGAGATCACCGACCGGAGGCCGTGCTCGCGGATGATCTTGCGGCACTGGCCGAGTGCGTGCACGTGGCTGTGCACGGTGCGGATCGACTCCAGGGAGGCACCGGGCAGCGCCATCAGCGCGAACTGGATGCGCAGGAAGCGCTCGCCGATGATGTGCAGGTCGGAGTCGGGCAGGAAGTGGTGGATGTCGGCGACCCGTCCCGCGATCGAGTTGTCGATCGGGATCATGGCGAGGTCGGCCTCCCCACCCTCGACCGCGGCGAAGACGTCCTCGAACGAGGCGCACGGCAGCGGCTCCCAGTCGGGGTAGTGCTGCTTGCAGACGATGTGGGAGTTGGCGCCGGGCTCGCCCTGGTAGGCGATCCGGCGTACTGGCGCTGGGGGGCCCGAGTCGGGGCCGGCGGTGGTCACGGCCTGAGTTTCCCACGAGGTGGGGACCAGCCTCCGCGAGTCGCCACGGGGCGGCCCTCCCGCGTACCTACCCTCAGCAGCGTGGAAACCGTTCTCGCAGTGCTCGCCCTGCTGGTCGCCCTGGCTGCGCTGGGGGTGGCGATCAGCGGACGCCGTACGCCCGGGCAGGGCCGGGTCAGCGCCGACGCCAGCGGGCTCCCCGAGGACCCCCGGGCCCTGCGCCAGGAGGTGGCGGCCCTCAAGGCCGAGAACGCCCAGGCGATGAGGCACGTCGCCGTGGTGCGCTACGACGCCTTCACCGACACCGGCGGCCAGCTGTCCTGGTCGATGGCACTGCTCGACGACAGCGGGAGCGGGGTCGTGCTCACCTCGATCCAGGGCCGCAGCGACTCACGCAGCTATGCCAAGAACGTGCAGGGCTGGAGCAGTGAGACCCAGCTGTCCCCCGAGGAGGAGGACGCGATCACCCACGCCCGCCCGTAGGCATCCGGGGAGGGAGCGTCAGCGCGGCACCCGCACCAGCAGGCGCCCGTGGACGCAGGTCGCCCGCAGCTCCTTGCCGGGCGCGATCAGGTCCCCGTCCAGCTGCCGGGGAGTGTCCCCGCTGGTGCGTACGACGACCTCCCGCCCGGTCATCCGGGTGATCAGCTCATCGGTGCGCTTGTTCTTGGTGAGCACCCTGGCGGCCAGCGGGAGCCAGGACAGGAACCGGCGGGGGTAGAGCAGCACGACGTCGAGCTGTCCGTCGTCGATCGCCGCGTCCGGGATGAGCGGCATGCCGCCCTGCAGGGACCCGACGTTGCCGATCACCACGGTGCGGGCGCGGTGCCGGGTGAACTCCGCGCCGTCGACCGACACCTCGACCCTGATCGCAGGGAACATCAGCGACTTCATCGCCGACCAGACGTAGGCCAGCCAGCCCACGCGGGCCTTGATGTCCTCGTTGACACCTTCCATGATCGCCGCGTCGAAGCCCATCCCGGCCATCACCAGGAAGGTCGCGTTCTCCATCTTGTCGCCGCTCACCTCCACCATGTCGATCGCCCGGTCCTGGCCGTGGAGGCCGACGTCGACGGCGGAGCGCAGGTAGAGCGGGATGTCGAGGTTGCGGGCGAGCAGGTTGCCGGTGCCGGCCGGCACGATCCCGACCGGGATGCCGGTCCCGGCGAGCTCCTCGCACACCGCTCGGATGGTGCCGTCCCCGCCGATGGCCAGCACCAGGTCGCAGCCGCTGACGGCCGCCTCGTGCGCCATGCCGTGCCCGGTGTCCTCGATGCTCGTCTCCCACCACTCGATCGAGGCGAAGTCGGACTCGTGCGCGAGCGTCTCCACCAGCGCCCGGAACTGTCCGGCGTCGTCGATCTTGCTCGGGTTGAGGATCACGGCCAGCTTCTTCTGCTGGATCGGCACGGCGTCCACGAGGGGGGTGTTGACCTTGGCGATCGAGCGCGGAGTGGGGTCGAAGAGCCCCAGCCAGATCAGCACCACGCCGCCACCGAGGAGATAGCCCGCGATCACGTCCGAGAAGTTGTGCACGCCCAGGAAGAGCCGGTCGGCTCCCACGAGCAGGACCAGGGTGACCGCGGCACCGAGCGCGATCCGGCGTACGACGCGCCGCCGCACCAGCATGCGGGTCAGCACGACCGCCACCCCCATCGCGCCGACGATGCCCGAGGCATGCCCGGACGGGAACGAGTAGGTCGTCAGGACCACGATCGGGTCGTCCCAGATCGGTCGGTCACGACCGACACCCTGCTTGATCAGGGTGGTGGCGACCGCGATGGTCGACATCACGCCGATGGTCCACAGCGCCGCACGGCGTTGCTTCTTCGCCTCCAGCGCGATCGCCGTGATCACGGTCGCGACGGTCTCGGGCAGCGTGGTGGTGGCCTGGGCCAGGTAGTGCCAGAACTGGTAGGCCCCGGGGTGCGCCCGGGTGAACGACTCCGGCCAGGCGCCCATCGCGGTGTCCAGCTGCTGAAGCGGGCCCCACGCCGTCTTCACCAGGACCGCGATCACCGCGAACAGGGCGAAGCACACGCCACTCCAGCGGAGTCTGGAGGGCCGCAGGTGCGCCTCAGTCACGCGCACGTCCGGCGCGAGCAGGGGTGCGACGTCCTACGCCAAGACAGGCTTGTGTGGGATCATTTGTCACGAGCGGACCTTGCCATGTGGACCATTCAAGACCATGGCGTCAGATCAAGGGGAACCACATGCATCGATCGTTTGCACGTCGGACACTCGGCCCCCCAGCAGCCGTGCTGGCCGCGCTGCTGGTCACCGCGGGCTGCGGCAGCGTGCAGGTGAGCGCTGAGCAGGACCCCGACCGCGAACCTTCCGCATCTGCCACCGCCGACCCCGAGGCAAGCGACACCGCCGCCGGCGAGGGCGACTGGTTCCTGGCCGATCTCGACCGCCGCCGGCGCCGACGCGGAGGCGAGCCGGACCACCTACATCACCTACAACCCCTCCACCGGAGCCGCGAGCGCCCAGGAGATGCCCGAGGTCCAGGCGCAGAGCGCGACGCCGGCGCAGGCGTCCCTGCTGGTCAGCTCCAGCCGGCTCTACGCCATCCCCGACACCGGCATCTCCCCGGCGGCGACGCGCAGCGGCCGGCTCAAGGTCTACTCGCTCACCAGCGACACCACCACGATCATCGACATCGCCCAGCGCACCGGCCGAGACGACGTGCGACCGGTCGCCTGGGCGTTCGACCCTGCCCGCGAGGACACGCTGCGGGTGGTGGACGACCGGGACCGCGTCTGGGCGCTCAACGTCGCAGGCGGCAAGGCCACCCCGGAACCGCCCGTGGCCGGCGGCAGCTTCGTCTTCACCAACGGCTTCAACCCGACCACCGGCGAACCGTGGTCGGAGTCCATCGACAGCGACCAGACCAAACCGCCGGGCAACGGACCCACCGACGAGAACCCGGTCGTGCGCTACGGCGGGACCGTGCTGCCCGCAGGCTCACCCGAGCTGGCCGACCTCCCGAGCAGCCCGTGCCGGCTCGGTGCGGGGTTCACCACGGGGGCAGGGGTGACCTGGACCTTCTGTGCCGACGAGCCGACCATCTCGACCTACGTGCTCGCCAAGGACGGCAGCACCTGGGCCCCCTACGGCAAGCCGAGCGCCCCGGTGGCCCCCGTCGCCGCCGGCTTCCCGCTGGTGTTGCCACCTGCTGAGTAGTTCGGCGTCACCTCGGACAGTTAGTCTCGGCGCGTGATCGACCCCCGGCTTCTTCGCGATGACCCTGACCTGATCCGAGCCGCCCAGACCAAGCGCGGGCTCTCCCCGTCCGTGGTCGACGACGCTGTGGAGGCCGACTCCGCCCGGCGTACGGCGATCGCCGACTTCGAGCAGCTGCGCGCAGAGCAGAAGCAGCTGGGCAAGCTGATCGCGACCGCCAAGGGCGAGGAGCGCGCGGACCTGCTCGCCCGCACCAAGTCGCTGGCCGTCGACGTGAAGGCCGCCGAGGTGGCCCAGTCCGAGGCCGAGCAGGACTGGCGCGAGGCCATCTACGCCATCCCCAACCCCGCAGCCGAGGAGTCGCCCGCGGGCGGCGAGGAGGACTACGTCGTCCTCTCCGAGCACGGCACCCCACGCGACTTCGAGGCCGAGGGCTTCACCCCGCGCGACCACGTCGAGCTCGGCCGGATCCTGGGCGCGATCGACGTGGAGCGCGGCGCCAAGGTCTCCGGCTCGCGCTTCTACTACCTGACCGGTCCCGGCGCCGACCTCGAGCTCGCGCTGGTCAACATGGCGATGGACCAGGCCCGGTCGGCCGGGTTCACCACGATGATCCCGCCGACCCTGGTGAAGCCTCGCGCGATGGAGGGCACCGGCTTCCTGGGCCAGGCCGCCGACGACGTCTACCGCATCGAGGGTCAGGACACCTATCTCGTCGGCACCTCGGAGGTCCCGCTCGCGGCGTACCACTCCGACGAGATCCTCGACGCCGAGACGCTGCCCCGGCGCTACGTCGCGTTCAGCCCCTGCTTCCGCAAGGAGGCCGGCTCGCACGGCAAGGACACCCGCGGCATCATCCGGGTGCACTGGTTCGACAAGGTGGAGATGTTCTCCTACACCACCCTCGACCAGGCGTCGGCCGAGCACGACCGCCTGCTCGGGTGGGAGAAGGAGTGGCTCGACAAGCTCGAGCTCGCCTACCGCGTCATCGACGTGGCCGCGGGCGATCTGGGGCTCTCGGCGCAGCGCAAGTTCGACTGCGAGGCCTGGGTCCCCACCCAGGGCCGCTACCGCGAGCTCACCTCGACCTCCAACTGCACCGACTTCCAGACCCGACGCCTCGACATCCGTGGCCGGTTCGCCTCGTCCGAGCCCGGTCAGGGGCCTGAGGTGCGGCCGATCGCCACCTTGAACGGCACCCTGGTGGCGATCCCGCGCACGATCGTGGCGATCTTGGAGACCCACCAGCAGGCCGACGGGTCGGTGCGGGTGCCCGAGGCGCTGCAGCCCTACCTCCAGGGCCGCACCGTCCTCGAGCCCCTCACGAGCGGCGGCTGACCTTGAGCGAGCACCCTCCTCTCGACTGGCAGCCGCGAGTCGTCGCGCTGGACATCGACGGCACCCTGCTCAAGTGGCTCGAGGGCACCGGACAGGACTACGAGCTGATCTCCCCCGAGGTGTACGCCGCGGTGCAGGCCGTGATCGACGCGGGCTCGCACGTCGTGCTGGCCAGTGGGCGCTCGCCGCACGGCATGGACAAGATCGCCGACCTGCTCGACCTCCCCCGGGAGGGCTCCGACCGGCTCTGGGTGGTCGCCTCCAACGGCGCGGTGATCTTCCGCTACCCGCCGCTCGAGGTCGTCCACGAGGAGACCTTCGACGCCCGCGAGGCCGTGCACCAGGTGCTCGAGCACCATCCCGAGGCCCTGGTGGCCGTCGAGGAGCGCGGTGTCGGCTATCGGGTGAACCGGCCGTTCCCTCCCGGTGAGCTCTCCGGCGAGATGATCGAGACCGCCCTCGACGAGATCGTCGGCGGGCCGGTCAGCCGGGTGATCATCCGCGACCCGAACGCCTCCGCCGACGACTTCGTGCAGCTCGCGGCCCGGCTCGGCCTGCAGGGCACCGACTACGTGGTCGGCTGGACCGCGTGGCTCGACCTCGCGCCGGTCGGCGTCTCGAAGGCCTCCGGGCTCGACCACGTCGTCGGGAAGCTGGGGCTGACCCGGGACGACGTCCTCGCCATCGGCGACGGGCGCAACGACATCGAGATGCTGCAGTGGGCCCGGCGGGAGTGGCCATGGGCCAGGCCGTGCTGGAGGTCCACGACGTCGCCGATGCCAGCACCGACTCGGTGCACGACGAGGGCGCTGCCGTGGAGCTGCGCCGCTGGTTTCCGTGAGCCGGCTCCCCGAGCTGGTCACCTCGGCTCGGTTGCGGCTCCCGCTGGTCACCCACGAGGACGCCGTCGGCATGCTCGCCGGGAGACGGCGGGTCTCCTGGCATCCGGACTACCCGCACAAGGCCGACCAGGATGCCGTCGCGATGGTCAAGCCCGACGATCCTGACGGCTCCTGGGGCCGTCGGCACATCGTCCGCAGCTCCGACGGCATGGTGATCGGGTCCATCGGCTTCTTCGGCGCCCCCGCGGCCGCTCCCGACTCCGTGTCGGAGGCCGAGGTGGGGTTCGGCCTGGTGCAGGCGGCTCGCGGGCACGGAGCGGTGAGCGAGGCGCTGCGAGCCCTGCTGGAGGAGACCGACCGGGTCGGCGTACGCATCCGGGCCAGCGTGCGTCCCGAGAACCGGCACGCCCTGCGCGTCCTGGCCGGCTGCGGCTTCACAGATCTGCGCGGCTCGACCGAGGACGGCGAGCTGGTGATGGTCAGGGCTCTTTAGGGAACCGGCTAGGACGCGACGTAGAGTCACCTACATGCCCCCATTTCAGGCCGTCAGGCCGGAGCACGTCCTGCTTGCCCTTGAGGAGTTCGACCGCGTCGGGGCCGACGAGTTCCTCTCCCGTTACGGGTTCGACCACGCGGGCGAGTTCGAGCTCGTGCACAACTCGTCGACGTACGACTCCCTCGCCGTGCTCGGCGTGGCCCACCTGCGCGCCACCGGCGAGCTCGCGCCCAGCGAGGACCTCTCCGGCGGTCCGCTCGGCGCAGCCACCGTGCTGCGCCAGCTCGGCTTCACCGTCGAGGGCGACCTCGGCGACGACGAGGCGCAGGACGCCCCGGTGGACGCCGCCGACATCGGCGACGAGGCCGCCCGCTCGGCCTGGGCCGCCGCCGCACGCGAGGTGCTGATCCAGACCGCTCGCAAGTACCACGCGGTGATCACGTCCAAGGACCTCGCCGCTGCGGTGATGGAGCGCAGCGGCATCACCACCAAGCGCCCCTCGCACTACTGGATGGCCGACGTGCTCGGCCGGGTGGCAGCCCACTGCTCCGAGCGCGGGGAGCCCCTGCTCGCCTCGCTGTGCGTCAACGCGGAAGGCAGCGTCGGCGCGAGCTACAGCACCAACGTGACCTCCGCCCGCGGCACCCTGGACGGCGACCACGACGACCATGCCGCCCGGGAGCGCCTGGAGTGCTACCGCGTGTTCGGCGCCGACCTGCCCGCCGGTGGCGGCTCCTGGGCACTCACTCCCCGGCTGAGCGCGTCGCGCAGCCGTGAGCGACGTGCCGCCGCGGCCGAGAAGATGCCGCCGCTCTGCCCCAAGTGCCACACCGCAGTCCCCTCGACCGGGATCTGCGACTACTGCGACTGAGCTCGATGCTGGGCCCGACCCTGGGCCCGACCCTGGGCCCGACCTTGGGATCGACTCAGAGGTACATGCCGCCCCGGGAGCCGTGCTCCGACCCGTCCTCGCCCCCATGCTCGTCGTGCAGCCCTGGCATCGAGCCCGGGGGAAGCGCCCGGCGCATCTGCTCCAGCTGGGAGCGGGCCGCCATCTGCTGGGCGTAGATCGCCGTCTGGATCCCGTGGAAGAGCCCTTCCAACCAGCCGACCAGCGTCGCCTGGGCGATGCGGAGCTCGGACTCCGACGGGGTCTGCTCGTCGAACGGCTCGATCAGCCGGTCGAGCTCGTCGTCCAGCTCGGGAGCCAGACCGTCCTTGAGCTCCCTGATCGAGGTGTGCAGCACCCCGGCAAGACGTTTGCGGCCGGCCTCGTCGACCGGCGCCGCCTTGACCTCCTCGAGGAGCTGCTGGACCATCCGTCCGATCCGCATCACCTTGGCGGGCTGCTCCACGAGGTCGGTCAGGTTGCGCTCGCCGCTCTCGTGGTCGTGCTCCGCGTCGGGCTGCACCGCGACGGGCTGGCCGTCCGGGCCGATCACCGTCATCAGGTGATCAGGGGTCTGGTCGTGGGATGTCGACATGCGTTCGAGCCTACCCAGCGCTGTCAGGCCGAGACCTCGGGCCTGAGCCCTCGTCGGTGACCGCCAACAGGATCTTGCCGCTGTGCGAGCCGGACTCCATCAGCTCGTGGGAGCGGCGCGCGTCCTCCAGCGCGATCTCCTCGTGCACGAACGACTGCACCTTGCCCTCGCCGATCAGCGGCCAGACGTGCTCCACCACCGCGGCGCAGATGGCAGCCTTCTCCTCCGTCGGCCGGCTGCGCAGCGAGGTCGCGATCACCGCGCCACGCTTGCCGAGAAGTGCGCCCAGGTCGAGCTCGGCCTTGGCGCCGCCCTGCATGCCGATCACCACCAGGCGCCCGGAGGTGGCGAGCGCCGCGACATTGCGGGAGAGGTACTTCGCGCCCATGTTGTCGAGGATCACGTGGGCTCCGCCGGCCGCCTTGACCACCTCGACGAAGTCCTCGTCGTGGTAGTTGATCGCCCGGTCGGCCCCCAGCGACTCGCACAGCCGCAGCTTCTCCGGCGACCCGGCCGTGGTGATCACGGTCGCGCCCAGCGCCTTGCCGAGCTGGATCGCGAAGTTGCCGATCCCGCCGGCGCCACCGTGCACGAGCAGGGTCTCGCCGGGCTGCAGGTTGGCCACCATGAAGACGTTCGACCAGACGGTGCAGGCCACCTCGGGGATGGCGGCCGCCTGCTTGAGCCCGACCCCTGGAGGAAGCGGCATCACCTGGCCGACGGGAACGGCGACCTTCTCGGCGTACCCACCCGACGCGAGGAGCGCGCACACCTCGTCACCCACGCTCCAGCCCTCGACCCCCTCGCCGACCGCGCTGATCCGTCCTGAGCACTCCAGGCCCAGGACGTCGGTGGCCCCGGGTGGAGGTGGGTAGAAACCCTTGCGCTGCTGCGTATCCGCCCGGTTGACGGCGCTCGCGACGATGTCGATCACCACCTCCCCCGGGCCCGCCTGGGGATCGGGCAGCTCGGTGACGGTCAGTGCCTCGGGTCCACCCGGCTCGGGTGCGGTGATGGCGCGCATGCGCTCACCCTAGACAGTGCGGGTCAGACGTCCGCCTCGACGTCGTCCACCTCGACCTCGACCGCCTGGACCTCGTCGACGATCTCGTGCGGGGCCTTGTCCCACCGGAGGGCGAGCGCGGCAGCCAGCCCGGCCAGCCTCTCGACCTCCTGCGGGGCACCCTCGAAACCCGCGGCCGCATAGCCCAGCAGGAACGTGGTCACCGGCGCCGAGCGCCGCTCGACGTTGTGCGCCGAGTCACGGGCGAGGTCGAGGATCAACGCCTCGTCGACCTCGACCTCGATGTCCAGGACGTCGCAGAGCTCATCGATCCAGTCGTGGAGATTCACGGTCACAGTCTTGGTCGCTGACCGCCGGTGCGCAACACAAACCAGAAATTCCCCTGGCCGGCCTGACGATTCCGAGGGCTTCACCAGCAGTCGCGACTCGCCGTACGACAGCCCGGCTGGCAGTCTGGGGGCATGGCTGACGAACTCTCCGACCAGCCCGGGTCACAGCTGCGGATCCGGTTGGTGCAGCAGGCCTCGGCACTGGACGTCGAGCAGAACCTGAGCTCCCTCGACGAGGTGGCTTCCCGCCCCGGCTCACCTGACCTCGTCGTGCTCCCCGAGGCGTTCGCGCGCGACTTCGGCGAGCCGGGGTCTGACCTGGCGCCGTTCGCCGAAACCCTCGACGGTCCCTTCGCCGCACGGCTCCGCAAGCTCAGCACCTCCACCGGCAGCGCCTGGCTCGCGGGCATGTTCGAGCAGTCAGCGGACCCCTCACGGCCCTGGAACACCCTGGTGCTGGCCGACCAGGAGGAGCTGGTGACCTACCGCAAGATCCATCTCTACGACTCCTTCGGCTACCAGGAGTCCCACCGCGTCAGTCCGGGGGCGGTGGAGCCCGTGCGGACCTCGGTGCGCGGCTTCCCGCTGGGACTGATGACCTGCTACGACCTGCGCTTTCCCGAGCTCGCGCGCAGCCTGGCCGAGCTCGGGGCCGAGGCCCTCGTCGTCCCCGCCGCCTGGGTGGCAGGCGACCGCAAGGTCGAGCACTGGCGCACGCTGTTGCGAGCCCGCGCCATCGAGAACACCGTCTGGGTGATCGGGGTCGGTCAGCCCGGACCGCGCTACACCGGCCACTCCATGGTGGTCGCGCCCGACGGCGACATCGTGGCCGAGGCCGACGACGCCGAGGCCGTCCTCGACGTGACGATCGACCGAGCCGCGGTGTCCGACGTACGCCGGACCAATCCGTCGCTGGTCAACCGTCGCCTGTGAGACGCCTTGGCAGTCTCCCGGGGTAGTCTCCCGGCGTGCGCCCGGTCGAGAACGAGCCGCGCCCCCAGTCGCTGACTCGCGGGTGGGAGAGCGCCGTCGATCTTCCCGCCCGGGCCCGACGGCCGTGGGGCGAGGACACGAGCGGTGACGAGCAGGCCCCCCTGACCGCGTCCTGGCCCCGTTTCGCGAGGCTGCTCCGGGTGCTCTGGGTGCTGGTCGTCATCGGGCTCACCGCAGCCCTCGCGACGGGGCAGGCTCTCGGCTGGTCCGCGTGGTCCCAGCAGGTCCTCGCGGCAGCGCTGGGCACCGCCCTCACGATCGGCCTGGCCGTCCGCGCCGGCATCCACGTGTCCTGGCTCGCCCTGGTGGCCGCGGGAGTGGGCGCGGGTGCGGTCATCACGCAGTGGCCGCCCCTGCTCGCGGGAGCGGCGGTGGGCACCGCCGTGGTCGCTGCGTGCCTCGCCGTCCTGGGCACCCGACCGGCTCCGACCGCGGGCGCCGTCGTCCGCGAGGTCGTGATCGCGCTCCTCGTGGCGGCCTCGGGCGGGGTCGCTGTCGCCGGCTACTCCGCGGAGATCCGGGTCGAGCGCTTCGGCTACGCCGTGCTGCTCCTGGCGCTGGTGGCGATGACCACGCTGGTCTACCGGCTGGGCGGCGGGCTGCACGGGCTGGGACGCCGCGGCCTGATCCTTGCGGTGATGGCGCTCGTGCTGCTCGTGGTCGTGCTCGACTACACCGCCGCGCTCACCAGGTACGGCCCGCCGGAGCTGGTCGCACAGGTGCGCTCCGCCCGGGAGTGGACCCGCACCCACCTCGGCGGCGTACCGCATCCGCTGGAGATCCTGATCGGGATCCCTGCCCTGGCGTGGGGGGTCTCGCTGCGGTCCCGTCGCCGACAGGGGTGGTGGGTGTGCGTCTTCGGCGTGGTGGCGACCGCGGAGTCCGTCCGCCGCGTGCTCGACCTGGGGCTGCAGGACCCGGCGGCCAGCCTCGGCGCCGCCTACAGCGTCCTTCTCGGGCTGGTGCTGGGCTTCGTCGTGATCCGGTTGGAGCGGGTGTACGCGGGAAAGCGCGGTCGGCAACGCCAGTCCCACACCTTGACCCGGCGCGAGCCACCGCGGTTGCAGGCGCTGCACTGACCGCCGTCGGCGCGACCCGGGACGGTGGACCCGGAGGCAGACCCGCCGACCACTACACTCGGGCACCGGTCCCTGGACACGTCCACGGGCCTGGAGGGGTGCCGGAGTGGCCGATCGGAACCGCCTTGAAAGCGGTCGCTGGCAGTGATGTCAGCCGCGGGTTCGAATCCCGCCCCCTCTGCTGAGGCTGGAGCCCGAGCCGGGGCACGCCGACAAGAGCTGGCGGCACCGCCCGTCAGAGGCTCGCGCCGCCTGCTGAGGGCTTGCCGGAGGCCTACTCCGAGCCGCCGAGCTCGAGCGAGACCGAGTCGTAGACGAGGTCGTGGACCCGCTGCAGGTGGTGCTCGAGATCGCCGAGCAGCCGCTTGACCTGACCTCGGACCGTCTCGGCGTCGAGCTTGTCCAACACGCCGCTGGAGACCGCCTGGACGCGCGCGTGCAGCTGCGCCCGGTCGCGGTTGGAGAGCTGGGCGCGGGCGGCCAGCCACGCCTCGGGCTGGACGCCCTGGGGTTGGGACAGCGCCTCCTTGACCTCGAAGAGCTGGCGACGCACCTGCCAGCGCCATTCGGGCACTGTCGCGTCCTCGGCCAGAATCTGCCGGAGTTCACTGATTGCGGTCTCGAGAGGAGGCATCTCGAACCACCTTCCACGCCTGTCCGTGCACAGATGGGACCACGAGTGTGACTCAGGTCACGCCCTCGAGACAAGGACCAGTTTGGTCCGGCCTCCCGTTCCGGGTCTAATCGCCCCATGAGCACTGCCGAGAACGCCCCCCGCAGCCCGCAGGTCGCGGATCGGGTGGACTTCGCCCTCGCGCCGGCGCTGCGCGCCCGGCTCCTGGGCACCGGCGTGGCCGCGATCGGCGTGGTCGTCCTGCTCGGCGTCCTGCTCACCTGGCTCACCGGGCTCCCCTCCGCGTTCGTCTCCGGCCTGGTGGCGTTGGCGGTCGTCGGCGTGCTCGCGCTCGGCGCACTGGTCGGCGTACGCCACTGGGTGGTGCGCCTGGACGCGCAGGGCTACCGGATCCGGCTCCTGCGCTCGGCGGAGGCGAAGTCGGCGCGCTGGAGCGACGTCCTGGACCTCCAGGCGACCACGATCGGCGCCCAGCGCTGCGTCGTGCTCCGCCTGCGCGACGGCCGGACCTCCGCCCTGCCGGTGGACGTGATCGACGGCGGCCCGACCGAGCTCACCGAGGCGCTGACCGCCCACCTGGACCGGGGACACGGCTACCGCCGCCTCGGCTGAGCGGACGCTCCTGATGGCCCCGATTTTTCGGTGGGCCACCCGATGGGTACCCTGAGCCCTGCTTGTTCGGGAGGTGTCGCCTAGCCCGGTTTATGGCGCCCGCCTGCTAAGCGGGTTGAGGGTTGTGCCCTCTCGCGGGTTCAAATCCCGCCACCTCCGCAGGCTGACCGCCCCGGACCCTCAGGGTCCGGGGCGGTCGTATGCATGGCTGCGAAACCTGCAGGATCGTGCAATGCACACTCATGAGGGGGCCACTGCTGTTAACGGGCCCCGCTGAGGGGCACTCTGGGGCTGCCCCGAGAAGAGAAGGATTTCTCCATGAATCTTCGAAACGTCCTCAAACCACTGGCCGCCGCGATCCTCGCCGTGGGCCTGGCCACCGCCACGGTGACTCCCGCCGAAGCCGCTCCCAACCCGCGCATCTCGAAGGTGCGCCCGCTGGACACCGGCTGGGGTCTGGTTCGGTAGCTCCCTGGGGTCGAGCAGCGTCCAGAGTGGTCAATTGTCGGGGGTCGACTCCGGATCTCTGCTCCCCATCGCCAAGCCGAGCTGGAAGCGCGTCTCCACGCCGTACTCCTCCTTGAGGGCAGCGACGTAGGAGGCGTAGGTCCTGGTGCTGACGCCGACCCGCTTGGCGCTGGCGGGGTCGCTGTGGCCCTCGGTGAGCATCCGCACGGTCAGCTGACGCACCTCGGCGGCGATGTCGCTGTCCGAGGCGGGGCCGTGGTCGTCGTACTGCCTGGCGCGCTCCCAGGAGCGGTCGAACATGTCGGCGAGGTAGGACACCAGATGGGGCTCGTGGATCGCCAGGGCCACGTCAGGTGACCCTCCGGGGATCAGCGCCAGCCGTCGGTCCACCACGATCAGGCGGTTGAAGAACTCGTCCAGGGTGCGCACCTTCGCGCCCAGCGCGAGGATGCGCTCCACATGGTCGCGGGTGGCCCGGCTGCGGCGCGCGGTGTGCTGGTAGAGCGTGCGCATCGCCACGCCGCGTTCCAGCGCGCGGACGTCGCGGTCCACGGCCTGCTCCAGGATCACCGCCCGACGCGCACCGGCAGGCTGCGCCGTGAGCAGCTCCTGCTGTGCGTCGTCCACCGCGGCCTCGAGGAACTGGTTGATGCTGGACAGCCCGCGGATCTCGTGGAACTGGCTGTCCCCCACCGGCGTACGTCGGAAGGTCTGGGACAGCCCGCCGAAGGCGTCGGTCCAGGCGGCGGTCTCCTCGAGCAGCTCGACCACCTGACGTCCCAGGGGGGTGACCACTCCGGACTGCACGGCGGCAGGGTCGACCGCGACCCACCCGTCCACCTGGGCGTCCTCACGCAGCAGTCCGAGGTCGACCAGCAGCGCCAGCGCCGCATGGTCGGGGTGCCCCTCGGCGAAGCGTGGGTCGTCGCGATCGAGCTTCCCGGCGGCGATGATCTCTCGGAAGAGCTCACCCCCGTGCCCAGCCAGGAGCTCGCGCCGTGCAGGCCCATGGTCAGTGCTCATGCGGAGCATCATGGCAAACCGCGGGAGCGCAGCCCGTCTCAGACGCCGAGGCGGGCCTTGAGTGCGTCGAGCTCGGTCCAGAGCACGGCGGGGAGCTGGTCGCCGAACTTCTCGAACCACTCGGTGATCTGCGGGATCTCGGCCTTCCACTCCTCGACGTCGACCGCCAGCGCCTTGGCGAGGTCGTCCTCGCTCACGTCGAGGCCGTCGAGGTCCAACGAGCCCGGTGCGGGGACGTGCCCGATCGGGGTCTCCACCGCGGCAGCGTGGCCCTCCATGCGGTCGATCACCCACTTCAGCACCCGGCTGTTCTCGCCGAAGCCCGGCCACAGGAAGCCACCGTCGTCGTTGCGCCGGAACCAGTTGACGTAGAAGATGCGCGGCATCTTCGCCTCGTCGTTCTCCTTGCCCATCTTGATCCAGTGGCTGAAGTAGTCCCCGGCGTTGTAGCCGATGAACGGCAGCATCGCCATCGGGTCGCGGCGCACCACGCCGACCTGGCCGGTGGCCGCCGCCGTGGTCTCACTCGACAGGGTCGCGCCCATGAAGGTGCCGTGCACCCAGTCGCGGGCCTCGGTCACCAGCGGGATGGTGGTCTTGCGGCGCCCGCCGAACAGGATGGCGTCGATCGGGACGCCGCGGGGGTCGTCGTACTCCGGAGCGAGGATGGGGCACTGCTTGATCGGCGTGCAGTAGCGGCTGTTGGGGTGGCTGGAGAGCTCCTCGGAGTCAGGAGTCCACGGCTCGCCCTTCCACGACGTGGCGTGGGCGGGCGGGTTCTCGAGGCCCTCCCACCAGACGTCGCCGTCGTCGGTGAGGGCGACGTTGGTGAACACCGAGTTGCCGATGTTGATCGTCTTCATCGCGTTGGGGTTGGTGTGGCCGTTGGTGCCGGGGGCGACGCCGAAGAAGCCGTACTCCGGGTTGACCGCCCACAGGCGACCGTCCTCGCCGATCCGCATCCAGGCGATGTCGTCACCGATCGACTCGACCTTCCAGCCGGGGATGGTCGGCTCGAGCATCGCCAGGTTGGTCTTGCCGCAGGCGCTCGGGAAGGCGGCGGCGATGTACTTGGTGACCTTCTCCGGGTTGGTCAGCTTGAGGATGAGCATGTGCTCGGCCATCCAGCCCTCGTCGCGCGCCTTGGCGCTGGCGATCCGCAGGGCGTAGCACTTCTTGCCGAGCAGCGCGTTGCCGCCGTACCCCGATCCGAAGGACCAGATCTTGCGCTCCTCGGGGAACTGCACGATGTACTTGGTGTCGTTGCACGGCCAGGAGACGTCCTGCTGGCCCTCCTCGAGCGGCATGCCGACCGAGTGGAGCGCCGGCACCCAGGCCACGTCCTCTCCGGCGGCCTCGAGCTCCTCCATGCGGCGCAGCACGTTGCTGCCCATGCGGGCCATCACGCGCATCGAGGCGGTGACGTAGGCGGAGTCGGTGATCTCCACGCCGAACATCGGGTGCTCGGCCTCGAGGTGGCCCATGACGAAGGGGATGACGTACATCGTCCGGCCCTTCATGCAGCCCGCGTAGAGCTTGCGCATGAGGGCCTTCATCTCGCTCGGGTCCATCCAGTTGTTGGTGGGCCCGCAGTCCTTCTCGTCGACCGAGCAGATGTAGGTGCGGTCCTCGACGCGCGCCACGTCGGTGGGGTCGGAGGCGGCGTAGAAGGAGTTCGGCTTCTTCGCCGGGTCCAGGCGGGTGAACGTGCCCGTCGCGACGAGGGCGTCGGTCAGCTCGACCCACTCCTGGTCCGAACCGGTGCACCAGTGGATGCGGTCGGGGGTGGTGAGCTCTGCGGCCTCGCGGACGAAGGCCAGGATGCCCTCGTGCGTGGTCGGCGCGTCCTCGGTCATGGTCTGGTGCGACGTCTCGGCAGTCATGCCTGTTCCCTCTCGAGCATTTCGCGACCCTCTCGCGGGGAGGTGGCCGGCCGTCGAGCTCCTCGACGGAGTGTGTCCTTGAGTTCGATGTCGGGTGCGGCGCCGTTGCATCCACCCGAACGTGGTGCCTCAAGTTACGCCCGATCCATACGCGGGAGTAACCGGAGTTAGGGGCGAATCTAGCCCGCCCCTGGTTCCCGGCATATTGGATCGTTCCATCCGTCTCGCGAGCCTGCACAGTGTGGCCAGACTCACATCTTCCGCCGCGCCCGAGGCCGCACCCCGCGGCGTGTTGCGTGGGCATGCCGCCGCGGACTGTGCCCGTTCCACGCCGGTTCCGCGCCCGATCCGCGCCCGATCCGCGGCCGGTCCGCTCTCGGGCTCCCCAGGTGGAACGGCCCGCGACGTAGGCGGCAGTGTCGACCGATTTCAACCCGGCCTACCTGGTCCGCTAGCATTGCGCAGTCCTCAGGACAGGCGCCCGTAGCTCAACGGATAGAGCATCTGACTACGGATCAGAAGGTTGGGAGTTCGAATCTCTCCGGGCGCGCAGAACCCGAACCGCAGGCAGACCAGTGCTGACCTGCGGTTTCGTGCGTTCTGAGCCACGGCAATCTGAGCAGCCGCGTCGCTGCTCCACGGCTTGACGGCAACCGCTGACGGCAACCGGGCCCGCGCAGCCCCCAGTTCTGGACTCGCACCGCGTCGGGGCGCCGGGCGACAACTCGTCTCAGTCGTCCGGTGGTGGTCCTGCGTCGGGGTGTCGTCGGGCGCCGCGGTGGTGGGTGGAAGGTGAAGTCGGCGGGGCCGGTTCGTCGGATGGTCCAGGGTGCGGCGTGGATGAGGCGGTGGTGGTGGCCGCAGACCAAGATCATGTTCTCCAGCGACGTCGGGCCGCCGTTGATCCAGTGCTCGAGGTGGTGGGCGTGGCACATCAGTGGCGGCCTGGTGCAGTTTGGGAACCGGCAGTGCTGGTCCCGGGCGACCAGTGCCTTCCAGATCGCTGGGGTGACCAGGCGGCGTAGGCGTCCGACGTCGAGGACCTCGGACCTGCCGCCGAGGACGGCGGGGATGACCTCGGCGTCACAGCACAACCAACCGCACGGTGGAGGCGGAGAGCTGTTCCCCGGTCTCGGTGGTCGCGACCCCAGAACGCTGTTGCAGGTCGGTCAGGCTCATCATCAGGGTCAGCCGCGGGACCGCGCCGTGGGAGGTGGGCAGCAGGTCCGCGGTCTGCAGCCGTCGGCAGCCCTCGACCAGGGCGTCGAGCATCCGGGTGCCGTGGTCACGGGGGTCGCGTCCGTCGTGACCGCATCCCGGGATCTGCAGGTCGCCGGGTCGCAGGGTCTCGACTGTCCGCTCGCTGCGCTCGCTGCTCGACCACCGGGGTGGGCCGCGGGTTGGGGTGCGGCCAGGGGGATCAGGGTGGCCTTGATCAGGGCGGCGTCCTCCGAAGTGCAGCGGCCTTTGATCCAGGCGCCGCCGCACTGGTCCTCGGTGATGGTCAGGTGCCTGCCCAGGTGGGCGGCACGTTCGAGCCGGTCCAGCTCGCGCTCGGCGCGACGGTCGTCCCCGTCGGGGTCGACGATGGACAGCAGCCGGTGGGTGAGCTTGCGCAGCTCGGTGGCATCCAGCGCCTTGGCCTGATCGAGCAGGACCGTCACGGCGCGGGCGCGTAGGTCGGGGTCACCGGGCAGGGTGTCGATGGCTCGTTCGATCACGTGCGCCTTGGTCGTGGAGAGCCAGCCGTCGCCCAGGGCCTCGGCGACCGGGGCCAGCAGCGGGGTCTCCAACGCGGCCGAGAGTCGTACGGCTGCGGGTCCGGTGCCTTTGTGGCCACCGGCGACCGAGGTGACGAAGTCCTGGGTCGAGGCCCACCCGACAGCCTTGACGGCGTGAGGTGGCGTCGAGCTCACGGACTGCGGCCAGCTCGAGCGCATCCAGGGTCGCCTTCAACGCCTCGACGGCAGCAACCGTGTCCATCAGCTCGTCGCGACCCCGCGCTGCCCACAGCGTCTGACCCAGCTCACGGACCTCGCCGCGAAGCCGCTCCAACACCGCCGGAACACCGGATCCCCGGTGCTCGTGGGAGTCGATCGGCTGGCTGCTCATGAGTCCATCGAAGCACCGACCACTGACAGGTCTCCCCGCCCCGACAGGCTTGCGCACACAGGAACTAGCCGCGTCGATCACGTACCGACTCGCCGTACCCGATGGTCCGCCGGCACTGTCAACGCGGTGGCGGGCCCGGGTTCGACGTAGCGCCGGTCGCGGGCGGCGGGAGGAGCCCGCCAGTGTCGTGTCGCGGTCGGCCCTCATGCGCTAGCTGGTTGCCGAGGAGCACTATCCCAATGCGGAACCCCTGCGCTCGTGACGACCGCCGCAGACCTACCGGCTCGAGTGGTAGACCCGCACTCGTCCGGATCGGTAGACCTTGATGATCCCGTTTTCGAAGCGGGCGTAGGTGCCGCGCTTGAACCGGGCCGACGCCGTGCGGGGGAAGCCGAGCCGCGATTTCGCGGCGCCACCCTGACGCTTGTAGGCCCGGAGCACCCTGCCGCGCAGCTCGTACGCGCCCACGCCGCGCTTCGCATAGATGCGCCCCTTCTCGAAGTGGCGCGCGCGGCCGCCCGCGATGGAGTACTCCTTGCCGGTGGGAGCACCGACGACCGAGCGGTAGCCGCCGATCGCCCGCCAGCGCCGCATGACCACCGTGGACTGGGCTCGGTACTGCACCCTGCGCGCCAGGGTCCGGACGGTGGACAGCTTCGAGTAGAGGTAGCGGCCCGGGCAGGCGGTCGAGCCGACGTCGCGGTGGCCGTTGATCGCGGGCATCCGCCGGCCCTTGACGTACACCCGAGACGCGTTGGCCGCGATGTCGTAGCGGGAGAGCTTCCAGGCGAACAACCGGGCGTAGGCGCTCAGGACGGCTCGCGGAGGAGTGGCGGTGTCGAAGTTGCCGATCGCCGACATCGCGAAGGACACCTCGTTGTATCCCGCCGTGTGGGCCCCGACGACCGCCTTCTCGACACCTCCGTAGCGGCCTTCCCAGATGCGGCCGAACCGGTCGACGAGGTAGTTGTAGCCGATGTCGCGCCAGCCGCGCGACTGCGTGTGGTACGCGTAGATCCCGCGGATCAGCGCCGGCACCTGGGACGAGCTGTAGCTGTTGGCGTTGACCGTGTGGTGGATGAAACCGGCCTTCACGGTGCCGTACGACGGCCGCGTCTGCTCGCGCAGTCGTTCGTTCGCGCCCCACTGGGCCCGCGAGTAGATGCGGGGCTTCGCGGCGACCTTCATCGCGCTGAGCACCGCCGTGTCCGGTGCTTCACCCGAGCCGGAAGCCTGGGGGGCCTCGGAGGAGTCTGTCGCAGCGGCTGCTGCGGCGTCCGGCACGCTGGCCGCGCCCGGCAGCTGCGAGGTGTCGATCGCGGGGGCGGCCATGGTCGTGGTGCCCGTGCCGGGGTCGATGACCGCGAGCTTCAGGCCGGGAGGGGTGCTGCCGTCCCCGGTCTCTGCCCGCATCTGCACCTGGTCGACATCCCCGATGACCAGGGCGTCGGTGCCGGGCCGGTCATCCTTGGCCTGCGCCTCCGCGGACCCGCCGTCCGGAGCGTGCTCGTCGTGGTACTCCGCGTCGATCCACTTCGACCAGGCTCCGTCCTTCTCGGTGCGTACCTGCACGGCAACCTGGTCCTCGGCGTACTCCGCGCCCTGCTTCCAGGTGACCCCGACGGTGGCGTAGCCGGTCACCGGCTGCGGGTCGGACACGGCGACGAGCTGCTTGGGGGCTGCGGTCTCGGCGGTCAACCTCGCGCTCCGACGGTTCGCCCGCGGCGCGGGCACCGCGCCCGGCGCCTCCTCGGAGATGCCGGTCACCCGGACCTCGCGCACCTCGGGCGTCACCGGAGCGGCGTCGACCAGCGTCATCCCCGGGACCGCCTGCGTGGTGTCGTCGGGCTGAGGAACGATGTCCAGGGTCGTGACGCCGGCGGCGGACACACCGACGGCGAGGACGACCGCAGCGACCAGGGACTGCTGGCACAACGTGATGTAGCGGGCACTGCTGAATCGCATTACGGGGAGCTCCAGATGTCGGTGATGTAGTCACACGAGTACCAAGAGTCACACCCGTCACAGGCAATAGAAAGGGCCCGGCTTGAACTACAAACGTGTAGTTCCTCGAGGGCGGCCGCGAGCCGCGTCGTGCCCCTCGCCGGCCCCGGAGGATCGAGCTCCTACCCAAGTTGCTGTCGGCCTGACTCCCTGCTCACGGCTCGGGCGTGACCAGCCCGAGACGCCTTCGACTCTGAACTCGACCCCGTAGACCCCCGGCCGAACGGATGAGGCAGCAAGGCCGCGCCAGGAGCCGTCGCTCCACCTGCCCGGCCGGGGTCGGTGCCGACTCCTGCCACGTCCCGGCGCATCGAGGACAACCGTTGACAGAGCTGTGGACATGGCGCATGCTTCGGCATCACTCATACGGGGGTAAATCATGAGAAAACTGGCCGCGCTCACCGGGAGCACCTTGTTGTTGCTCCTCATGGTCGCTCCGGCGCACGCCGGAACCATTCCGATGAAGCGCAACTGTGGACCGGGCAAAGCGGTGGTCCTGCACTGGCACAACAAGAGCTACGGCTATGTCGACGTCTGGACCGGGTGGACCACGTGGGCGGAGCGGACTCCTCCGTCGCGCTACTACAAGGTGGGCAACCACAGCTGGAACTCAGGGGTCAGCAACCTGCGCTACGGGTATGGCGGGACGGCGCTGCGGCACATCGATCGCCAGTGGGCCACCTGCTCGTCCGCCTTCTGACGGACGGACCCATCTCATCGGGCTGGGAAGCTCTCAGCAGTCAGGCCCGGCTTGGCGCGGTTCACGACATCCCGCGGAGCAGGTGAACGGCCACGTCGCCACCGGTCACGTCGAGTCCGCACGCGCAGCCTCGGTACGTCATCGGTCGCCTGCCACCTGATGCTCACCACCGCGTCACGCCAGACAGGAGCCTGGCCCACGTAACCAGCGGGTGCGCACGTCGTTGGAACTCTCAACGGCGTGACCTCGGAGGTTGACCCCATGCTCGGACCCGCTCGACGACTGGCGACGATCGTTGCCCTCCTCACGGCAGGTACGGCCGCGCTGGTCGTGCCGACCACGGCCTCAGCGAGCCCCGAGCCGCCACCGCGACCTGCGGCGTCGGTGCCCACGGACGCGGCCGGGCTCGGCAAGGTGGTCGTGGCCTACGGGGGCAGTGACATCCCAGCCGGTGCGCTCGGTGCGCTGAGAGACCTCGGCGTCGAGCGCGCGATCGAGCTGCCGACCATCGGCGCCGTGGCAGTGACGGCGGACCTCGCGGTCGTCGAGCAGATCAGGGCGCTGCCCGGCGTCGAGGCGGTCGAGCCGCAGCGCAGGCTGGAGTCCTACCTCTACGCCTCCAAGAAACAGATCAACGCGACCCGCATGGACCGGTCGGCGAAGTACACCACCAAGGTGGGCCGCAAACGGGTCACCGCGACTCGACCGGGCGTGACCGGAGCGGACGTCACCGTCGCCGTGCTCGACTCCGGCGTCTTCGCCGGTCACCCGGACTTCGGGGATCGCGTGGTCAAGGGCCTCAACTTCTCCTACGCCGAGGCCGCCCAGCAGGCCGGATTCTCCGCCGCCCAGTGGGACGCGTACGCCGAGTCGACCGGTGCGCTGGCACTCCAGGACGAGATCGGCCACGGCACCCACGTCGCGAGCACCGTCGGCGGCGACGGCAGCCTGTCGGCCTCGCAGGGCGGACCGGATCTCGCCGGCGTCGCTCCGGGTGTCTCCCTGATCTCCATGCGGGTGGCGACGCCCGGCTTCGGCATCGTCGACGACCTCGACTGGGAGGAGGCCGCGCTGGCTGCCTTCGACTGGACGATCCGCCATCGCGCGGAGTACGGCATCGACATCACCCAGAACTCCTGGGGACTCCTCCCCACCGAGCCGAACTGCCTGGGTCTCGACTGTGGCGAGCCGACCGACTTCGACGCGATGTCCAAGATGATCAAGTCAGTCGTGAAGGCCGGGGTGCAGGTCGTGTTCTCGGCCGGCAACGCCGGCCCCGAGCCCGGCACGATCGGCGGTTACCACGACCCCGCCAACGGGGCCGTCCTCGTCGGCGCCGCCTGCAAGTCCGTGGACTCCTCGCGCTGCGCGGGAGGCCAGCAGATCGTGGACTTCTCCAGCCGCGGCGCAGCCGACGGCAGCGGTCCGCAGGTCGACGTCGTGGCGCCGGGTGACACGATCATGGCCGCGCTGTCCCCGTCGGTGCTCGCCCCTCTGACCGAGTGCGCGGAGATCCAGCAGCCGGGCTACTTCTGCATCTCCGGCACCTCGATGGCCTCGCCGCACGTGTCCGGCGTCTCGGCCCTGATGCTCGAGGCGAACCCGAAGGCGACGCCGGCCCAGGTGAAGCGATGCCTGCTCACGACGGCGACCGACATGATGGCCCGCGGGCGGGACATCCACTCCGGCCGCGGCATGGTCGACGCCAAGGCCGCGGTGAACTGCGTCCACGCGCTCACGTTGCAGAAGAAGAGGCGCTGAAAACACCCACCTGAGGACGTGGCGAACAAGCCGAGGCCAGCGTCCGCCGCGGTGCCGTCGCTCTCTGACCCTGGCTTCAGCCAGGTGGAGGGGCCGGCGGTCGGAACCCGGGTCGGCCGCTGGTGCCGGCCGAGCGAAGGGCGGCGCGGCCGAACGCGTGCGCCGACCGGGAGAGGGTCGACTCGGGGGCGCCGGAGATGGACGGGGGCATCACCACGACGGGGCAGGTGGCGGCGTACACGATTCGATGGGCGAGCAGCGGCGACATCGACGGCGTACGCGGCGCATCGATCACCAGCAGGTCCGCCTCCCGGGCCTGCTTCAGCAGGCCTTGACGCTTCCCGTCGCGGACGACCCGGATCTCCACTCCGTGATCGGGACCCAGCACCTCGGTAACGTCCCGCTCCAGCTGGCGGTGCTGGTCGGCGTGCACGCCGACGGCGTCCGGCGGTATCCGCGATGAGCTGCCCGAGGGCCCACCGGGGACGTGTGGCACTTGATACACGCGTACGGCGATCGCCCGACCCGCGTTGGCCTCGGCCTGGGCGCGCGCCCAGTGCAGGGCCGTGGGCGACTTCGAGGTCGCGCTGACGCCCACGACGACGGTGTAGGGCTCGTGGTGCTCGGCCATGGTGATCCTCGCTTCTCGCGTTGAGCCCGTTCAGACCGGCAGCAGCGTCTTCTGGTTGCCTTGCTCGTCGAACTCGGTGAGCGGCGGGGCGATCTCCTCCAGCGACTTGCCCTCGGCGTCGACGCCCCAGACCGCCGCCACCAGGGCGCCGAGCAGCATCACCCCCGTGGCCAGGAGGTAGCCCCAGAACATCGGGGTGCGGTCCTTGCCGTCGCCGATCAGCGCGCCGTAGAGCACGGGACCGAGCGCGCCGAAGACCTGGGCGATGGAGAAGAAGTACGAGATCGCCTGCCCGCGGACCTCCTGGGGGAAGATCTCGGAGACGGTGAGGTATCCCGCGGAGGCCCCGGCAGAGGCGAAGAAGAACGCCACGCACCAGAACGCCGTGTGGGTCACGGCGGTCAGGGCGTCGGCCTGGAACAGGAAGGCCGAGATGGCCAGCACGATCCCGCTGATCGCGTAGCAGCCCCCGATCATCTTGCGACGCCCGACGGTGTCGAACAGGGGGCCCAGGGCCAGCGGACCGAGAAGGTTGCCGATCGCGAAGGGGAAGAAGAACAGCGCTGCGTCGGCGGCGCTGAGCCCGTAGAAGTTCTTCAGCACCAGGGCGTAGGTGAAGAAGATGGCGTTGTAGAGGAAGCTCTGCGTGATCATCAGCGTCAGGCCCAGGACCGTGCGAGTCGGGTAGAGCTTGAAGAAGACGTAGAGCAGCTGTTTGGGCGTGATTCCGGAGCCGGCCTTCACCCAGCGCGCCTCGGAGTCGTCGTGGTCGGGGAGCTCGCCTCCGGCATCGCGGATGTCGGTCTCGATCCGGGTCACGGTCTCCTCGGCCTCCTCGGCGCGGCCGTGGGTGAGCATCCATCGGGGGCTCTCGGGGAGGTACCGGCGAAGAAAGATGATCCCGAGTCCGAGCACGGGCCCGATGAAGAACGCGATCCGCCAGCCGATGTCCTGGGCGAAGCGGTCCGTGTCCAGAAGGATCGAGCTGGCGATCGCGCCGAGAGCGGCACCGAACCAGTACGTCCCGTTGATCGCCAGATCCACCCGTCCGCGGAACTTGCCTGGGATCAGCTCATCGATCGCGGAGTTGATCGCGGAGTACTCGCCACCGATGCCCATCCCAGAAAGGAATCGGCACACCAGGAAGATCCACATGTTCGGCGCCAGGCCCGCCAGCGCCGCGCCGACCAGGTAGACGGTCAGTGTCAAGGTGAACATCTTCTTGCGACCGAGCGTGTCCGTGAGTCGGCCGAACAACAATGCCCCGACGACCTCACCCAGGAGGTAGACGGTGCCTGCCAAGCCGACGTCGGCCGCCGACATGTCCAGCGTCTTCTCGAAGCCGCCGGCCGCCACGATCTGAACCTCCAGACCGTCGAGGATCCACGCCGTACCGAGCCCGAAGACGACCATCCAATGGAACCGCGACCAGGGCATGTCATGCATTCGGGCCGGGATCAGGCTCCTGATCGGCTTTTCCTGATCGGTTGCTGAATCCGACATGACAACCTCCCTCTGGCAGTGGCGTGAGTGTGCGTACCCCGCGGAAGTCATCAATGAACATTCGGTTTCGCTAATGCTGGCTCGTCGTTTCAGCTGGGTGGAGATGGTGCTGCGAAGCCTTGGCCATGGCGCCGCGGTCGAGTCGGACCACAACGGCGGAGTCGCCGGTGGCGCCTATCGACGAATCGGAGATACCACGGGCCATTTTCCGGCCGGCACGCAATAACCTCGCACGGAACTTCTACCAATCAGCTGATGCGAAGCGCATCCATCCGCCCGCGCCTGACTCGCGGTCCGCCCAACCCGCAGTCCGCGTCCGCGTCCGTCGAGACCGATAGCCTGAACCCGAGATGTCCAACGTCGGTGAGTTCGAGTTCGCTGCGTCGCTGTGGCGCTACCCCGGCGAGCAGGGGTGGCACTTCGTCGCGCTGCCGGTCGACGTCTCCGCCGAGATCGACGACCTCACGGTCGGTCTGCGCCATGGGTTCGGGTCGGTCAAGGTCGTCGTCCGGATCGGTGGCAGCGAGTGGCGCACCTCGCTGTTCCCGGACAGCACGCGCGGAGTCCTGCTGCTTCCCGTGAAGAAGCCAGTGAGAACAGCGGAGGGCCTCGAAGCCGACGACGACGTGGTGGTGCACCTGCGGCTCGCGGACCTCTGAGCCGCGGCGGGCCGCCCAGGAAAGCTCACGGCTCCCGGTTGACGAACCGGAACTGCACCCGCACCGACCCGTCCAGGGGGACCACCAGGGTGGAGTTGCTGGAGGACCACTTGTTCGGCACCAGGAAGAGCTTGTCGTCGCCGTGGACCAGCAGACGCAGGCCTCGGTAGCGGAACCGGAAGCGGTCCTCCTCCCCGGTGGGCAGCGCGGTCTCCCGGACGATCCCGTCGGTCAGGAACAGCCGCTCCCGCGTGTCCAGGATGACCGGGGCGAGCTGGTCCAGGTGCCGCGCCGTACGCATGCCGTTGCCGCTTCCGGACCACTCCGCCAACGTGGCGGTGGCCCAGAACAGGCAGGTGACGATGGCGATCGCGGCGAAGGCCAGCACCCCGCGTCGCAGCCCCGCCCCCTCCGGATCGCCCCGGCCCAGCAGCGGAGGAGCACCGGGGAGCCGCAGGGCGTAGAGGGCTCCCGCGCTTCCCGCGGCGAGCAGCAGCGGTGTCACGAGCGGGTACGCCCACCAGCTCCCGAAGACGGCGAACGCGCCGATGAGGACGAGCCCGATCGTCAGCGTCGCCGCGGAGACGGCGAGCAGGACTCGCACGGTGCCGACCGAGGGCGGATGGCGGCGTACGGCTGCGTGCAGCAGGAGCAGACCGGCGCCCCCCAACGAGATCGCCAGCAACGGCACCAGCAGGGCCTGCGGGCTGCGCATCACGTAGTCCTGCGTGCTGAGGCCGACGGTGTCGACGTCGACCCCGAAGTAGCGGTACTGCGCACGCGAGGAGACGTAGCCGAAGTAGAACAGCAGCGTGCTGAGCAGGGTCGCCGGTGCCACGATCGTGCTGCCGAAGCTCCACCACTTCGCGAGCAGCGACTCGCCGGGCTCCTCGGCGGTCACCCCGGTCAACCCCCGCTGCCGTCCGTTGAGTCGGTCGCGTCGTCCGCCGGGCCGTTCGTGGCGTCCTCGCTCGGCTCATCCGCGGGCTGGTCACCGCCGAAGCCATCAGGCGAGGGATCGAGCCGGAGGGCCTCGGGGCCGCGCTGCTCGACCTGCTGGAGGAAGGTGCGGCACTCGCTCGACTTCCCGGCCGGGCAGAACATCGTGCCGCCGGTGAAGCGCACCTCCAGCGGGCCCTCGCTCGACGGCCTGGTCCACTTCACCGCCAGCGCGCAGCGCGAGGTGTTGGTGAGCCGGAAGTCGCCGTCCTCACACCGCGGCGCGTTCCCGGGGCATGGCTGGGAGGAGAGCGCGAAGTCACCGGAGGGCGAGAACGAGACCCCGGTCAGCTTGATCTGGAGCCAGGACGGGATGTCCGGCGGCTCGCTCCAGCCGACGTCGACGCACTGGTGGGTGGGCGACTCCGACTGGCTCCCGCCCCCGACCGGCAGTCCGGGCAGCTGCACCGCGACCGGCCCACCGCCCCCCTCGTCGGGAGCCTCGTTCTCACCCTCTGGCTCCGGCTCGGGTGCGGGCGCGTTGGACAGCGAGTTGCCGTCAGCGGCGGCCGGCTCGTCATCGCTCGACGTACCCGTGCCGGAACCGCACGCCGGAGCCGCCAGCAGCACAGCGCACAGCAGGACCGGCACCATCGTCCGCATCGGTCCCTCCCGTCTGACCGACGAGCCCGCGCAAGCCCGGAGACTGCCTCAGCCCGTCGTGTGCCGTCCTGTCACTCCTGCACCCATCCTTCACTTCCGTCTTCCAGAGTCACCCTGGTCCGCCTAGCCCGTCAATAGTCCGCGGGAGCCATCGGCGGCGGGTGCGAGACCTCGCCGTTCATGAGCTGGCCCTCAGGGTGTGCTCGCCCACTGGCCTGTGCAGCCGCATTCGCTCGAGGACGACATCGACTGAAGCTCACGATGGCGGCGGCGAGAGCACCTCGCGCACGGACTCCACGGGCGCGGGCGGCGCGCCCGCCGAGTGCGGCGCGATGAGCTCCACCAGCTCGTCGCGGCTCGGCCCCTCGGCGAGGGGTGGGCGCCAGCCGGTCTCATAGACCGCACGGGCGAGCGGTTCGGCCGGGCGCAGGGTGGACGGGAGCCCCGTCATGGCGAAGTAGTCGAGGGCGTAGGGCCCGATCCTGGGCTCCACCCGGACAGCATCGGCGATCAGGTTGGAGGTCAGCGGCCTGCTGAGGTCGAGGTCCTGGCCCTGCCAACGCTTCACGACGCCGCTGTCGATGTCGATGTGGTCGGCCACCCACGGTTCGATGTTCGCCTCACACCAGGCCTCGAAGGGGTGGGCGACCGTGAGTGGGTCGGCGCCCTCGTCCAGCAGCCGCAGCAGTGCCTCGATCTGCATGCAGCGCCATGGCGACCCCGCGACCCCGTGTCGGCGTCGTCGTGGCGACCGCATCGCCGACCGTCACGAGCCCAGAGATCAGGGACTGACTGCGATAGACGTTGCGCAGGGCTCCCCCGACCAGCACCTCCGAGGTGGGGAGGGCGCGGGCAGGATCCGTCCACTCCGCCAGGACCGGGATGGCGGCACACGCAGCCTCGTAGGCCGGGAGCAGGCGAAGGGCCGCGAGCGCGGCATCAGCGGTGGGCCGGATCAGCACCACGGAGAATCGCCCGCGCTCGTGCAGGAAGACGAGACACTGGTAGCCGTCGAACTCGTCGATGTAGCCCAGTGGACTGTTCATCGGGCCTGGCTCAGCTCCGGGGCGGAGTCGGTAGGTCCGGTCGATGTAGGCCAGACCGCAGTCACCGTCCAGCCGCGCGGGGGCCCTGTCCGTGCGATGGGGACGACCCACCCGGCTGGAGCGGCCGGACGCGTCGACCACCAGGTCGGCGCGCACGGGCACCCCGTCCACGACCGCGCCCCGGACACGGCCCTCCTCGATCAGCAGGCGGTCGACGTGCCCGGTGCGCAGCGCCAGGTGGCGATGAGCCGAGGCCGCGGTGCGCAGGGCGCGCTCGAGGGTGGACCGGCGCGACAGCATGCCCACGTCGACCGCGGTGACGGGCCCGTCCTCGTCGACCAAGGGGTCGGCGCCGAGCGCCAGCCATTCGTCGTACGCCGCCGGCCACTCGGCGCGGAGCAGGCTCCCGACCTGCGGACGGAAGGCGTGGGCGTGCTCGAACTGCATCACCCCGCGGCGACGCCACCCGGTGGGCGTCGGCCCGGGGTCCCGGTCGACGGAAGTGACGTGGTGCCCACGTGCGCCCAGGGTGGCCCCGAGGACCAGCCCCGCAGGCCCGGAGCCGATGACCAGAACCTCCATCGCACTGCCCTCCGTCGTACGTCGCTCACGTGGGCCCGGCGAGCGAGCCGCGAAGCGGACCTTCGTTGTGCGCGGAGCGCCCACTGGGGCCGGCGTCTGCGTCCACGACGCTGCGCCACGCGTAGTAGGCCAGGCCGATGGCACCCAGAGCCATCGGGATGCTGGTGAGCAGCCCGAGCGCACCGCCTCCCGGGACCACGAAGGTCAGCACCGCGAACAGCAGCCCGAGCGGCACCCACACCGGCACGGTGTGCGCCCGGAACAGACCGACGCACTGCAGCACGGTCCCGAGCACCACCAGGAGCGCGCCGGGGATCAGGAAGCCGAACAGGTGGCCGAGGTCGTTGTTGGCCGCCTCGATCACCGCACTGCCCACGGCGGGACCCAACGAGGGGTCCGTCGGGTAGAAGTACGCCGACGCCCAGCCCGCGACCCCGGTCGCCTGCAGGGCCACACCAAGCCACATCAGGGCGCCGCCCACGGTCGCCCACACACTGCCGCGGCCACGGACCAGTTGCATCGCGGCGATCGCCTGGAGCGGGACGCCGATCACCGCCGCCACGGTCAACCCTCCGAGCAGGCCCCACCACAGTCCCCGGTTCGAGGCGATGTCGGCGAAGGAGTAGGTCTCGCCGCCGCCCTCGGCCTCGGGCCAGAAGACGCCCCCGACGACGGCCGCGACAGCGGTGAGGCCGAGAACCCACGCCAGCAGGGCCATCCGGAGGATCGCGGACCTGTCCTCGAGGGGTTCCGACATCGCCATGGCTCCTCCTGATACCGTAAGGCTACCTGTCTAATTATGGAAGGATGCCTTACAGATGTCAACCCCTAGGGTGCCGTTGCGGACCCCCCTGATCCGGCTCGTCCACCGCGCCAACCGCGAGCTCCAGGACGACATGGTCCGGCAGGCGCGAGCCGGGGGCTACGCGCAGGCCAAGCCTGCGCACAACTCGATCTTCGGCACGCTCCCCCTCGAGGGGGCCCGCGCCTCGGACCTGGCCGCGAAGGCCGGGATCACCCGGCAGTCGATGGGCGAGGTCATCCGCGAGCTCGTCGACCTCGGGGTCCTGGAGATGAGACCCGACCCGTCCGACCGGAGGGCCAAGCTGGTGACCTACACCGCGAGCGGGCTCGAGCAGGTGTACGCCGGCACGGCCCACATCGTCGACGTCGAGGAGCGCATGATCGCCGAGCTCGGCGAGGACGGCTACGAGCGACTGCGCGACGGGCTCCGGACGGTCGTCGACATCCTCCAGGAGCCGGGGGGCAGGCCGGGAAGCGGGCCAGGCAGCAGGTCGGGGAGCGCGCGGGACTGAGCATCCGGACGCCGCCTGTTCGATGCCCGACCGGGCCGCACACCGTCCGAGACGGGACCGGCCGGTCGGTCGTCTTTCGACGACCGACCGGCCGGGGTCGCGCAGGACAGCCAGCTCAGACGCTGGCCGCCTCGCCCTGCCAGGCGTACTTCTCGAAGGCCGCGTCCACCGGCGTCCTGGCCAGGTGATTGGTGTAGTTCGACATCACCTTCTGGGAGACGCCGAGGATGACCTCGAGCACCTGCCGCTTGGTGAAGCCGGCCTCCAGGAAGGCCTGGACCGCGTCGTCGTCGACGTTGCCGCGCTCGCGGACCATCGCCAGGGTGAAGGTGCGCAGCGCCTCGAGGCGCTCGGTCGGCAGCGGCGTACCGTCGCGGAGCGCGTCGGTGATGGCGTCCTCGACCTTCATGCCCTTCGCGATCCCGGTGTGCGCGGGGACGCAGTAGTGGCAGGCGTGCTCGACGTTGACCGTCTGCCAGACCACGGTCAGCTCGTCCTTGTCGAAGCTGGAGTCGAGGAACAGCTGGTGCAGGAGCTTGTAGCCCTCGAGCAGACCGGGCGCCTCAGCCATGGTCGCGTGCAGGCCCGGGATCATCCCCATCTGCTTCTTCGACCCGGCGAGCAGGCTCTTGCTCGCCTCGGGTGCGGTGGACTCGTCGTGCAGCGGGAAGTCAGTCATCAGTACTCCGGTTCGGTGGTTGAGCCGGCCGAGAGGCTCGGGGATCAAGTTCAGTACTGGACGGTACCATAACTGGCACGACTTTGATACCGAGAGGTTACAAAACCCCGTCCGGGCGGTTAGAGTGGCCTCATGAGCACGCCCGCGAAGGCCGTCATCGGCCGCCCGAGACTCTTCGACGAGGAGGCGGTGCTCGCGGAGCTGACCGGCCTGTTCTGGCGACAGGGGTTCGCCCAGACCTCCATGGCCGACATCGTGGAGACCAGCGGAGTCCACAAGCCGAGCCTGTACCGCACCTTCGGCACCAAGGAGGAGCTCTTCGCGACCGTACTGCGCCGCTACCTCCGCGAGCGGATCGCGATGTTCACGGCCCTGATCGACCAGGCCGGGCCCGGGACCGACGGCGTGCACCGGTTCCTGGAGAAGTTCGAGGAGGACGCGGTCTCGGAGCGGGGCCGCGACGGCTGCCTGATGGTGATGGCCTCCAACGAGCTCCGCGGCAGCCTGCCGGGCTACGACTTCGCGACCGACTACCGACGACAGCTGCGTGAGCAGATCCGCGCCCTGGTCGCGCAGGCCCTTCCCGAGGACGACATCGAGTCCGAGGTCTCCCGGGCGCGCATCGACCTGCTCACCACCTTCCTGCTGGGGCTGCAGGTGATCATGCGCTCCGGCGCCGACGCCGACGAGATCCACCGGTACCTCAACGCACTGCACCTCACCGTCGACGACTGGTGAGGCCGACGCGAGACGGCCATTGCCTTGCGAGCCGTCACTGGGCAACACTCCGAAGGAGCTGAGCTGTCGTAACGCGAGGCCGGCGCGGTCGTTTCACTGTGCGTCTGACCCTCAAGATCCCGGGAGTGCCCATGCCTCGTCGTCTCGTCGCCGTTCTTCTCGCCCTTGCCGGCACCAGCGCGGCGGGCGTTGCCGGCGTCGCGGCGCCGTCGGGCGCGAGCTCAGCCGGCCTGCGCTACGTCGCCCTGGGCGACTCCTACAGTGCCGCATCGGGGGTGCAGCCTCCCGACCCCGACGCTCCGCCGGAGTGCGCCCGCTCATTGCGCAACTATCCGCACCTGATCGCCGCCAAGACCGGCGCCCGACTCACCGACGTCACCTGCGGAGCCGCGGACACCAACGACTTCTTCACCTCGCAGCATGACGGGGTTCCCCCGCAGCTGAACGCCGTCAAGCGGGACACCCAGCTGATCACGATGACGATCGGCGGTAACGACAGCGGGGTGTTCATGGGCGCCATCACCAAGTGCGGCACGGAAGCGGTCGCCACGGCCGGCCAGGGGAGCCCGTGCAAGGACAAGTACGGCTGGTCCTTCGAGAACACCGTGAAGAGGAAGACCTACCCCTCGCTGGTGCGTGCGCTCCGCGCCGTCAGGGCCAAGGCACCCAACGCCCGGGTCGCCATCCTGGGCTATCCGTGGATCGTGCCGACCTCGGTCGGCTGCTATCCGCAGATGCCGGTCGCTCGTGGCGACGTCCCCTACCTGCGGCACCTGCAGGCGACCCTCAACGAGGTGGTCAGGCGAGCGGCGGCGGCGACGGGAGTCAGGTACGTCGGGTTCAACAAGCCCTCCGACGGCCACGACGCCTGCAAGCCCGTGGGGGTGCGCTGGATCGAGCCGGTGGTCCTGGGGACCAACCCGGTGATCGTGCACCCGAACGAGCTGGGTGAGGCCAAGATGGCCGAGAGGGCGATCAAGCTGCTCAAGCTGGGCTGAACCGCTGCCCGACCGAGGTCTCCGGGGGAGCCGCACGGGGGTGGGTACGGCCTGGTGGTCTCGACTGATCGCTCGCTCCGCTCGCTGCTCGACCAGCGGGTAGGAGGTGGCCGTGGTCAGGAGGCCAGCGAGCGACGCACCTGGTTGTTCTGCAGGTTGCGGGTGAGGATCGTGCGGATCTCCTCGGCCTCGACGCTCTCGTGGCGGTCGATCACGGCGAGCAGGTCGTCGACCTCGGCGCGCGTGCTGTAGGTCGCCAGCTCACGAACGAGGTCCCGCTGCTGCCGACGGGCCTGGCGACGCACGCGCAGATCGTCACGGACGGTCGCGATGGTGAGCATCGGCCTACGGGTGGTGGTGTTTGTGTTCATGCATCAAGTTTCCGCCTCTCCCTTCCATACGTCCAATAACCAAAACACGAGTGACCCATGCACTAGAGTCATAGATGTGGAAACTGAGGTACTGCGCTGGTTCCAGCAGGTCGCGGACGGGATGACGCTCACCGAGGTGGCCGAGATCCATCTGGTCAGCCAGCCGGGGGTGTCCCGCGCGCTCACCCGCCTGGAGGAGGAGGTGGGCACTCCGTTGCTGTACCGCACCGGCCGACTGCTGCGTCCGACCCAGGCCGGCAGCGAGTTCAAGCGCCACGCCGACGCGACCCTGCACGCCCTCGACGACGGCATCGCGGCAGTCAGCGAGCTGCTCGATCCCGACACCGGGACGGTGGCGGTGGCCTTCCAGCTCTCCCTCGGCACCTGGCTGGTCCCCGGCCTGATCAGCCGCTTCCGCGAAGGCCACCCTCGCGTGCAGTTCCGGCTCGAGCAGTCCGACGACGCCCGCGGTTCGTCCATGGTCGCGGGAGGCCGGATCGACCTGGAGTTCACGGCACGCCGCCCACGCAACCCCGAGGTGCACTGGGAGCAGCTCTTCGCCCAGCCGCTGCTGCTGGCCGTGCCGAGCGACCACCGGCTGGCCGGACAGGAGGAGGCGCAGCTCGCCGACGTCGCCGAGGACCCGTTCGTGATGCTCCGTCCGAGCTGGGTGATGAGGGGGCACACCGACGACCTGTGCGCCGCCGCTGGGTTCACCCCGTACGTGGCGTTCGAGGGAGACGACCTCGCCGTGGTGCGGGGCTTCGTCAGCGCTGGGCTAGGCGTCGCCGTGGTCCCGGCCATGGAGCAGCGCACCAGCACCAGGAGCTCACCCGGGGAGTCCCTGCTGCGGCTGACCGACCCGGGCGCCTACCGCGACGTGGGCTTGGCCTGGTCCGAGAGGCGGCGCCTGCTGCCGTCGGGTGAGCTGTTCCGGGAGCATGTCCTCGCGTCCGCTCGCCGGGGGATCGACCGCATCGCAGCGACGCCCGCCGAGGCTCAGTAAGCCGGACCCGACCCGATCGGCCTCGGCTCGGCGTACGTCGAGCGCCGTGGTCGGGCCGACTCGAACCAACCGGCCGCCGGAGGCACACCCACCTAGTTCGAGTGAACTGCGTAAGTCCCGGGATGGTCGACTCCCGGCCCCCGCGGCGACCTGCTGTGGGCGAAGCATCGCACGCATCGGCGAGCGACGCGTGCTCCGAGCCTTTGAGCAGGTCCTTGAGCGCGTCGCAGCCGTGCTGGGCGAGCCGGTTCCCGCAAAGCTCGGCGTAGCCGTCGCCCAGCGTGACCCCGAGCCCCTCCACCAGCCGGTTCATCAGGTTGAACACGTCGCAGACCGAAGCGGCATCGTGCAGTGCCTGCTCGTCCCAGCCGGCGTCGAGCACCGCCGCCGCGTCACTGGGGCGGAGGCGGCCGGGGGGTCTGGGCCAGCACCGCCACGTGACGAAGCAGTGGTCTGGGGCGGGCCTCGACCGGCGCGCTCTCGAGATCCTCGAGCATGGCGCTCAACAGGCCTTCGTCGACGCCGAGGGCCTCGGAGGTGACCCGGTGCACGCCGAGGCAGTAGTCGCACGAGTTCAGCCCCGAGACGCACGGGACCACCATCGTGGATAAGCGGACGGAGCGGGTGCCGACAAGGCAGCCAGGGAGTCCGCGGGCCTCTCGAGCGCAGCGGACGCAGCTTTCCGAGGACCGTCCGGATGCCGGAATCAGGGCGGGTTTTCAGCGGCCGCGCTGTCGGTGGTCGGTGCTTGAGTTCGGAGTATGACGGCACTCGAGGTGGCCCCGGATCTGCATCCGTTGCAGCCGGTCGCGACGTGCCTCGAGACGATCGCCGGGGCGATGGAGCAGGTGCCCCGCGGACCGTTGCCGCAGACGGACGCGGCCACCCTGGAGGTGGTGGTGGTGGAGGCCGCCCGGCTGGAGCGCCAGCTGCGCGAGCTGCGGCTCCGGCTGGCGCGCGCCGCCGAGCGCAGCCGCGCCGAGGTGTCCGATGCCTCCACCGGGACTGACGCCTGGCTGGCGAGGTTGACGGGGTCGAACGCAGCCGTGATGCGCGGCGGGCTGTGGCTGGCGCGAATGCTGGAGGAGCGCTATCCCTGCGTCCGGGAGGCGTTCGCGTCGGGTGGCCTCGGAGAGGCCCACGCGCGGATCGTCGTGGCGACCGCGGAGCGGATGCCCTCGATGGTCGGGGAGGTGGACCGCAAGCTCGCGGTGCAGACGCTGGTCCGGCAGGCCGTGTCGCAGCGGATGAGCACGACGACGCTGCGACGCCGTGCACGGCGCATGCTCGAGGTGGTCGATCGGGCCTACGCCGACCTCCACCAGGCCACCGTGCTGGCCGAGCAGGAGCGCCGAGCTGCCGACGAGACCTGGCTGGCGCTGGAGGACAACGGCGACGGCACCTGGTCGGGGCGCTTCGTGCTCCCCGAGCTGCAGGCTCAGCTCCTGCTCACCCACCTCCAACACCTGCGGGCACCACGTCGCCTTTCCCGCAACCAGGCCGGAGAGACGGTGACCGACGCCACCGTGGTGGCCTTCCCGGGGCTGAGCCGCGCAGAGTCGCTGGGTCAGGCGTTCGTGGAGCTGTGCGAGCACCTGCCCACCGACGGACTGGCCCAGCACGGCCGCGTCGGAGCCACGATCGCCGTCCACCTGGACCACCGGCACCTGCTCGACGGCTTGGGCGCCGCACACCTCGACAGCGGCGGCGAGATCTCAGCGGGCGAAGCCAGGCGGTCGGCCTGCGGCGCCGGGATCCTGCCGGTCGTCTACGCCGGCGCCTCCTTGCCGGTTGACCTGGGCCGGGAGACACGACTGTTCACCAAGGGCCAGCGGATCGCGCTGTCCGGGCTGCACGACACCTGCGCGACACAGGGGTGCCAGCGACCCTTCGCCTGGTGCGAGATCCATCATCTCCAGCCCTGGCGCCGCGGCGGTCGCACCGACCTGGCCAACGCCCTGCCGCTGTGCGGCTGGCACCACCGGCGCGCCCACGACCAGCTCTACGACCTCCGCCGGCTGGCCTCGGGCGAGGTTCGGTTCCGACGACGGCCCTAGGCCCCAGAGGGCCCGCAGATCACCACACCGCAGATCACCACCCCGCAGATCACCACACTGATCAGCAGTCAGATCTTGCCCGTGCGCGCTCGCTGTGTTAGATAGATCTGTATTCCGTACTGGAGATCGACCAGTGAACCCCTCCGCTGGCCGCGTCACATCTCGAGGTGGGACATGGACTTTCCGGAGCCGTGCCACCGGGGTCTTTCGGCCCCGAGGCCACGCCGCGTCGCGTCCGCGGGCACGGTCGAGGTCGCGGTTACGCACCGCACCGAGGCCGTGGAGTTCGTGGACGTGCTGGTCTCGGACGACGATTGGGTCCGGGACGAGTTCGACGCGATCGTGGCGGCCGGCTGGGGGCCCGGCGTACCACCGCGACCTCCCCCGCCACAGGGAGGTCCCCGGCCGCGAAGGCCCGGGTACGTCGTGCGCCCCCCGCCGGTCAGGGTCCCGCGCGACCTGCTGATCGGCCGCGCCACCGTGGCCCGTCAACGGGGGCCGCCGGCCTGACCCGGCGCTGCAGCGCCGGATGGCCACCGAGAGCTCACCGCCTGTGCACGTCCTGGCCGCTCCCGGCAGGAGCCGGTTGCCGTCGGCCACGCTCGGGGGCAGGGTGGGTCCCAGGCGACCTGCCCCACCACCGCGATGACGGCCCCCTGGAGAACCGATGAGCTTCGATCGACGACCCCCAGCGATCGTCAGCTGGACCCTGCGGCTGGAGAACGCCGCGGCACTGGACGCGCCCGTCCGCGCGATCGAGCCCGCGATCAGGTCAGCCTTCGGGACGGGCAGACGAGCGGCGGTGCTGCGCGGCGACTGGCTCGGCCACGCGGTCCATCCGCTGCTGACCGATCTCGTGATCGGCAGCTGGACCTCCGCCACCGTGCTGGACCTGCTCGGAGGGACCGAGTCCACGATCCCGGCCCAGCGACTCCTCGGTGTCGGCCTCCTCGCCGCCGGCCCGACCGCATGGACCGGGTGGGCGGAGTGGTCGGCCGCAGGCGAGCGCGACAAGCGCGTCGGACTCGTGCATGCCGTCACCAACGGCCTCGCCGTCGGCATCTATGCGGCCTCCTGGGTCGCCCGCCGGCGTGGGCGGCACAGCTCGGGGGCCAGGCTCGCCCTGGCCGGAGCGGCCGTCTCCGGTGTCGGCGCCTACCTGGGCGGTCATCTCGCGGCAGCCCGCAAGCTCGGTAGCCGCCATCCCGCCTACGGAGAGGACGCGCTGCCCGCCTGAGCGGACCGCGACGCGCTCTCCCGACTCCAGCTCACCGGCTACGCGGTCGAGGAGTCGGCCCGTACCTCGGTGTGCGGACGGGACTGCCACAGTGCCCACTCGGCACTGACGTCGCCGGCGGTGCGCTGAAGCCTCGGCAGATGCTGTTCGAGAAGGTCGTGGGTGGAGGTCTCGGCGGCGTGCACGGTCACGTTCATCGCCGCCCGCACGGCACCGGTGCCGTCCCGGACCGGAACGGCCACCGACCTGACCCCGGGGGCCAGCTCCTCGTCTGCCAGGGCCCAGCCGCGGGCGCGCACCTGGGTCAGCTCTTCGTGCAGCTGCTCCGGGGTGCGACCGATGTAGGGCGGGAGCCCGGCTCGGCTCGGCTGCTCGAGCACGTGCGCGAGTCGCTCGCTGGTCAGGTCGGCGAGCAGCACCTTGCCCTGCGAGGTCTGCGCGGCAGGGAAGCGGGTGCCGATGTCGACGCGCAGGGCGATGATCTTGGGCACGGACACGCGCGCGACGTAGACGATGTCCGAGCCGTCCAGCTGCGCCATCGAGGAGGACTCGCCGGTACGCCGTACCAGCGACTCCAGGTGCGGTCGGGCGATGTCCCACAGACCCAGCGAGCTCACGTAGCTCATCCCCAGGCCGATCACCTTGGGGGTCAGCTGGTAGCCGCCGTCTCCGGACTGCACATAACCCAGCTCCTGCAATGTCAACAGCAACCGTCGAGCGGTCGGCCGGGCGAGGTCGGCGGTGGCTGCGACCTCGCTCAGCGACATCGACCGATGGCTCGCGTCGAACCCGGCCAGGATGTCCAGGCCGCGCGCCAGTGCCTCCACGAAGTCAGGCCCTGCTCCCCGTCGCGCCATGCTTCGCCTCCTTTGCCGGTGCTTGCGATCCGGGTCAGCCTACGAGCCGAAGCCCGCGGCGCTGTGCGCCTCACCCCTGGGCGGACGGGTCCCCGAAGACCGTGCCGCGAGCCTCGCGGGTGGAGTCCGACTTGTAGTCGGTGTACTGGTAGGGGTTGTCCAGCACCTCGTCGTCGGTAGGCATGTCCGGGTTCATCCCCTTCACCCAGGCCTCCTCGCCCATCGCGGATCGAAGGTGCTCGACCGTGGCCTCCACGCTGCCGCGGACCCCAGGAAGGTCGGCGCCGACGAGCCGGTGCTCGAACTTCACCACGCGTCCGTTCACCAGCACCGTGTGCACGTCGCCTCGCTGTGCCTGGAAGGCGACGTGGCCGTACGGGTTGAGCAGCGGGAAGGACACCGGCGAGGAGTCGTTCTTGATCAGCACGACGTCGGCCTTCAGGCCCGCCTCCAGCCTGCCGATGTCGTCGCGCCCCAGCGCCCGGGCGCCGCCGCAGGTGGCCCAGTCGACGACCTGTTCGGCGCGCAGGTGCACTTGCGTGACGGTGTCCCCCTTCGCATGCGCCTCGAGGTGCTCGCGGGACCGGTCCGCGCCGAGGGTGGTGCGCATCGCCGAGAACAGGTCGCCGCTCCACCAGACGCTGGTGTCCATCGAGAGCGACACCCCGATGTCGTGGCGGCGTACCTGCCAGGTGGGTGGGTATCCCTGCCCGGCGCTCTGCTCGGACTCGGTCGAGACCGAGATCGAGCCTCCGCTCGCGGCGATCCGCTGGTAGGAGTCGGTGGTCAGGGTGGCCGCGTGCACGTAGACCGTCTCCGGCGTGGCGAAGCCGTGCTCGTGCATCAACCGGATGCCGGCGTCGTTGGTCGCTCCCCACACCCCGGCATGCGTGGTCACCGGCAGACCGAGTTCGCGGGCCATCTCGAACGCTGCCTTCTCCGGAAACGCCGGGTCGCCGGTGACGTCGAAGGCCAGCTGGAACCCGAGCAGGTCGCCGCTGCCGGACTGGCGGCGCTCGAAGAAGCTCCGCACCGCCGGATCGGCCGTCCACTCCCAGGGTGCCGCCTGGATGTTCCCGTACGCCAGGACGAACCTGCCCGGCACCGCGGTGAGAGCGTCGACCGCGGCCTCGGCGTGGTCGACGGTCTGGAGTCCGTGGGACCAGTCGACCGTGGTGGTGACCCCTGCCTCCAGCGCCTCCCAGCCGGCCAGCTGGTTGCCCGCGAAGATGTCCTCGGGGCGGAACTTGTTGCCGTGCTCGAGGTAGTACCAGACGAAGTACTGCGTCAGGGTCCAGTCGGCGCCGTAGCCGCGCATCGCGGTCTGCCACATGTGGCGGTGCGTGTCGATCATTCCCGGCATCACGATGCCGCCGCGCGCGTCGATCTCGTGGGTTCCGTCGGGCACCTCGAGGGCGGTGCCCACCGCGACGATGCGGTCATCGACGACCAGCACGTCGCCTTCGGGGAGAACGGTGTGGGCGGCGTCCATGGTCAGCACCGTCCCGTTGCGGAAGACCACAGGTCGTCCTGGGGTGGGCGCCTCGACAGCACGGTGGGACATCAGGCCTCCGAACAAGAAGGAATCAAAAACGGACGTTTGTCCGTCAGTCGGTCATCGATGACCGATCCCGCCACCTTGCTGCGACCTCGCAGGGCCTGTCAAGAGTCGTCGACCACTTTCTGAGCGCTGTTGACACCTCGCCACCCACCGAGCAAGGCTGTCCATCGAGCGGACGGATGTCCGTGAGGAAGGAGCTCCATGCCCGAGGTCCCCAGCGGTCCCCTGTCCGGTCTGCTCGTCGCCGACTTCTCCCGCATCCTGGCCGGCCCCTACGCGACGATGCTGTTGGCGGATCTCGGCGCCGAGGTCGTGAAGGTCGAGTCCCCCGCCGGTGACGACACCCGCAGCTGGCAGCCGCCGGTGCGCGAGGGCGTCTCCACCTACTACCTCGGGGTGAACCGCAACAAGCGGTCGGTGGCACTGGACCTCAAGGATCCCGACGACCTGGCGGCCGCCCAGGAGCTGGCCCGTCGCGCCGACATCATGGTGGAGAACTTCAAGCCTGGCGGGCTGGCCCGCTTCGGACTCGACTACCCGACCGTCTCGGCTGCCAACCCGAGCCTGATCTACGCCTCGATCAGTGGCTTCGGCAGCGCGCCGGAGGGGGCGGCACTCCCCGGCTACGACCTGATCGTCCAGGCCATCTCCGGCTTGATGAGCCTGACCGGTGCCGCTGACGGCGAGCCTTTCCGGGCGGGCATCTCGGTCTTCGACGTGATGGCCGGACTGCACGCGACGATCGGGGTGCTGGCAGCACTCCAGGCTCGCCACGAGTCCGGGCAGGGACAGCATGTCGAGGTCAGTCTGCTGGGATCAGCCCTGTCCGGCATGGTCAACCAGTCCAGCGCGTACGTCGCCGGCGACACCATCCCGATGCGCATGGGCAACAGCCATCCGAGCCTGTTCCCCTACGAGTCGCTTCCGTGCGCCGACGGCGACCTGATCATCACCGCCGGGAACAACGGGCAGTTCCGCCGCCTCGCCGAGGTGCTGGGCGTCCCCGAGCTCGCCGACGACCCGCTGTTCGCCCGCAACGAGGACCGCACCGCCAACCGGCACCTGCTGCGGCCGCTCCTGGTTCGGCAGCTGGCCACCCGCTCGAAGCTGGACTGGTTCCGCGACATCACCGCCGCCGGGGTGCCGTGCGGGCCGATCAACACCATCGACGGCGGCGTCGCCTTCGCCCACGAGGTCGGCCTCGACCCGGTCGTCCGAGCAGCAGGGGATCCCGACGGGGTCCCGTCGGTGCGGCACCCGATCCGCTTCTCGCAGACCCCGCCCGACTACCGCCTGCCGCCACCCGGGCTGGACGAGCACGGCGACGAGATCAGAGAGTGGCTCGGGTCGAGCCCCGCGCCCACCGACGACCAGGAGAGTGCGCGATGAACGAGTCGAAGCTGTCCTTCCCCACCTCGCTGGGCACCTCCACCGCGGAGGAGATCCGGCTGATGGGTCAGGACCTGACCGCAGACCTCATGGGCAAGGTCACCTTCGGCGAGCTGGCCTTCTGGCTGGTGGCGCTCCGCCGTCCGACGCCGTCGGAGACCCGGGTGCTCGAGGCCGTCCTGGTGGCGCTCGCCGACCACGGATTCACTCCGACCGCGATCGCTGCTCGGCTGACCTATCTCTCGGCGCCGGACTCGCTGCAGGGCGCGCTCGCCGCAGGGCTGCTCGGCGGCGGCTCCCGGTTCCTCGGCGTCACCGAGGACTGCGCCACCTACCTGCACGGCGTCCTGGAGAGTCGGGAGGAGGACCTGCCGACCGACGACGAGGGCTGGGACCGGCTCGCTCTCGCGGCTGTCACCGCCACCCGCGAGGCGCGCTCCTTCGTACCCGGGCTCGGACACCCCGTCCACAAGGTGCAGGACCCCCGCACGCCGGTGCTGATCGCCATCGCGGACGAGGAAGGACTGCGCGGACCGCACCTGCGGCTGTTCGAAGCCGTCGGCCGGGTCCACGAGCAGGTGCTGGGGCGTCGACTCCCCCTCAACGGAGCCGGCGTGTGCGGGGCCGCACTCGCCGACCTCGGCCTGCCCATCGAGATGCTCCGCGGGTTCGCCCTCCTCGCCCGCGCGGCGGGTCTGCTGGGCCAGATCGCTGAGGAGCAGCGGCGTCCGATCGGCATGGACGCCTACCTCGCGATCGACCGCAACGCCGAGTACGTCGACCCCTCCCACTGATCCGACCCCCTCACCCAAGGAGCATCCGTGGCCACTGTCGTAGCGGTCATCGCCTCGACCCACCACCCCTTCTACTACCGCGCGAGCACGGCGACCGGCGCGGACCGACCGCCGTTCGCCGACGAGTGGGTCGCCAAGATCGAGGCGTTCCGAGCAACGCTCACCAAGGCCAAGCCCGACGTCCTGGTGATGGTGGGCAGCGACCACTTCCATCAGCTGTGGCTGGACAACATGCCCCAGTTCCTGGTCGGCAAGGCGCCCTACTTCGACGCCAACTGGTACAACGAGGAGCGCGAGTTCGGACTCCCCCGCATGCGTCTGCAGGGCCAGGAGGACCTGTCGGCGCACATCCTGCGGCACGGTCTCGACGCCGACTTCGACCTCGCCTTCAGCAACGAGCTGCGCATCGACCACAGCATCACCTGCCCGATCATCACGCTGCGTCCGGAGGCGGACCTGCCGATCGTGCCGATCTACACCAACATCTTCGCTCCGCCGCTGCCCCAGCCGAAGCGGTTCGTGCAGCTGGGCCGGACGATCCGCGAGCTGGTGGAGTCCTGGCCCGAGGACCTGAGGGTGGCGATCATCGGTACCGGCCACCTGTCCCTGGAGCTCGGTGGACCACGCCAGTTCGGCGAGCACGGCCCGGACCCGGAGTTCGACCGCAAGGCGGTGAGCTGGATCGCCAGCGGGGACATCGAGGGCTGCCTCGCCGAGGTGACGCTCGACAGCCTGCACCAGCCCGGCAACGCCACCCACGGGTTCATGGACTTCATGCTGATGATGGGCGTGGCCGGCGACGGGGTCCAGGCCGATCACGTCGACTCGCTCGACCTGTTCCACACGATGGAGGCCTACTTCACGTGGTACCCGAAGGGAGCGCCGGCATGAGCAAGTACCTCCTCGACAAGTTCCTCTTCACCGTCGACCGGGATCCCGAGCTCGTGGAGCGCTACCGCAGCGAGCCGGCCGAGACCGTCGAGTGGTGGGAGCGCGAGATGGCGAACACGCTGCTCAACTGCACCGGCGCCGAGGCCTCGACCTGGCTCGAGCTCAGTGAGGACGAGCGCCGAGCGCTGCGCGAGCACGACCACGTCGCACTCTTCGAGATGGGCGCGCATCCGTTCTTGACGCTCACCCTGTTCATCGCCATGTTCGAGCGGGACCACGGGCCGCTGGAGTACCAGAAGGCTTACGGCGCGAGGCTCCAGCACATCGACCTTCCCTATCCCGACATCGCGACCTGACATGCGCGCCGCCGTACTCCACACGCTCGGAGAGCCGCCGAGCCACAGGGAACATCCCGACCCACGAATGGGGTCGGGCCACTCGCTCGTCCGCGTGACCGCCTCGCCCGTCGTACCTCTCGACCTGCTGTGCGCCTCGGGCACGTCGTACTTCGGCGCACCCGCGATCCCCTACGTGCCGGGAGTGCAGGGCGTCGGCGTGATCGAACGGTCCGACGACCTCGAGGTGGGCAGCCGGGTGTGGTTCACCACCTCGGCCGGGATGGCCCCCGGCGACGGCGGCCTGGCCGAGCTGGTCGTCGTGGGCGCGAACGAGCTGGTTCCGGTGGCGGGAGCGGTCGGCGACGCGGAGCTCGCTGCGCTCGGGCTGTCGGCAGTGGCGGCGTGGATGGCCCTGACCTGGAGGGCACGCTTTCGTGAGGGCGAGCGCGTCCTGGTCCTCGGCGGCGGCGGAGCGGTGGGTCAGGTGGCGGTCGGGGCGGCTCGACTCCTGGGTGCCGGACGCGTGGTGGCCGGGTGCCGCTCCGAGCAGGCCGGCGCGCGGGCGCTCGCGGCCGGCGCGGACGCAGTCGTGCTCACCGGAGACGACGCCGGCCCCCTCGCCGAGCGGTTGCGGGACGCCTGCGCCGGCCCGATCGACGTGGTGGTGGACCCGGTGTTCGGAGCCGTCTCGTCAGCCGCCAGCACCCTGCTCGCCGACGGTGGTCGTCTCGTCAACCTCGGCGGCGCTTCGGGAGATGAGGCGGTGTTCTCCTCGGCCCTGCTGCGCAGCAGGTCGGTGGAGATCCTCGGCTACACGAACAACTCGCTCTCCCCCGAGCAGCGGCGTACGGCGCTCAACGAGATCTGTGCTCACGCGGCCGACGGTCACCTGTCCGTCGCGCACGAGGTGCATCCCCTTGCCGACGTCGAGCGCCTCTGGCGCCTCCAGGCGTCCGGCGAGGCGACCGCCAGGTTGGTGCTCACGCCCTGACCGCGGCTCGCGACGCCCGCCCCTGCTGAGGGTCGATGATGCAAGTCGTGGGTATCTAGTGGATGCTGCGAGTCGAGAGGGCGTGAAGAGTGATCGGACTACCCAGCAAGCTGTTGAAGATCAACGACGCTGCGTGGCTGCTGGCTGAGAGTCGCCGCACGCCGATGCACGTGGGGATGCTCGCCACCTTCGCCCTGCCCGAGGGTGCCGATGAGGGCTACCTGGGCGACCTGGTCGACACCTGGCGCAAGGTGCGCACGTTCAGCGCGCCCTTCAACTACGTCCTGCGGGGCCCCACGCTGCTGCCGAGCTGGAAGGAGCTGCCGGACGACGAGATCGACGTCGACTACCACCTGCGCCACTCGGCGGTTCCGGCGCCGGGCGGTGAGCGCGCCCTCGGGGTGCTCGTCTCCCGCCTGCACAGCCAGCGCCTGGACCGGCGCTATCCGCTGTGGGAGTGCCATGTCATCGAGGGCGTGCAGGACGGCAGGTGGTCGCTGTACGTGAAGGTGCACCACTCCCAGATCGACGGAGTCGGCGGCATCCGGTTCGCACGGCGGATGTTCTCGGTGGACCCGGACGCCCGCGACATGCAGCCGCCGTGGGCGATCGGGATGAGCGGCCCTGACCAGTCCGGCCTCGACCGGCCCGCCAAGGCCGCCGTCACCAAGGCCCGGGACGCCAAGCCGTCCGACGGGGTCGCTGCCGGAGCCCGGAGCGCCGCGTCGGTGATGACCTCCCTGACCAGGTCGTACGCCGAGAGCATCACCGGCCTGGGCGGCTCGGACCACGCGGTCCCCTTCCGGGCGCCGAGGTCGGTGCTGAACACCCGGATCCACGCGCCTCGACGCTTCGCCACCCAGCACTACGAGATGGACCGGATGAAGGCCGTCGCCACGGCAGCGGGAGGCAGTCTCAACGACGTGTTCCTGGCCGTCTGCGGCGGGGCGCTGCGTCGCTACCTCACCGAGCTCGACGCGCTCCCCGAGCAGACCCTGACCGCCAACGTGCCGGTCTCGGTCCGGCCCGAGGGCGCCGCAGGCGTCGGCAACGCCATCACCTTCCTCTACACCGAGCTCGGCACCGACATCGCCGACCCGGTCGTACGCGTCCAGGCGATCCGGGCGTCGACCCAGGTGGCGAAGGGGCGGCTGCCCGAGGCGGGAGGCGCGCTGATGGAGGCCTACACCTCGGCGCTGATGGGGCCGTTCCTCGCGCCGGCCGTGCTGGGGGTCGGCGGCCACGGGCCTCCCGACGCCAACCTGGTGCTCTCCAACGTGCCCGGGCTGCGCGAGACCCGCTACTTCAACGGGTCCAGGCTCGAGGCCTACTTCCCGCTGAGCCTGCTCTTCCACGGGCAGGGCCTCAACATCACCGGTGTCAGCAACGCCGACATGTTCTGCATCGGCTACACCGGCTGCCGGGACACGCTTCCGCACCTGCAGCGGGTGGCGGTCTACAGCGGCGAGGCGCTCGAGGAGCTGGAGAGCGCCCTGGGGCTCACCTGGCCACCGGAGAGCCCCGACAGCTGACGCGGTGGGAGCAGGCGCGGGCCCGCCGGCGGCTCAGCCGGTGTTGCGCATCCCTGCGGCGATGCCGTTGATGGTCAGCAGCAGGGCACGCTCCAGCTCGGGGTCGTCCTCGCCACCGCGTCGACGCGCCAGCAGCTGCACCTGCAGCAGGTGCAGGGGCTCGAGGTAGTTCTCGCGCACCTCCAGCGTCGTGCGCAGCCCCTGCTCCCGGTCGAGCAGCTCCTGGTCGCCGGTCACCTCCAGGACGCGCTCCACGGTCAGCTCGAACTCCGTCCGCACGAGGTCCAGGATCCCGTGGGTGTGCTCGGGAGCCAACGCCGTGACGTAGCGCTCCGCGATGGCCAGATCGGCCTTGGCCAGCGTCATCGCCACGTTGTCGAGGAAGGTCCGGAAGAACGGCCACTGCTGGTACATCTCGCGCAGGTCCTCCAGGTCGTCGGCCACCGCCGCCAGCCCGGACCCGACACCGAACCACCCCGGGACGATCTGCCGGGACTGCGTCCAGCCGAACACCCACGGGATCGCCCGCAGACCGTCCAGGCCGCCGTCCTGCTGCGGGCGGCGGGAGGGCCGCGAGCCGATGTGCAGCGAGCCCAGCATCTCCACGGGCGTGCAGGCCAGGAAGTACTCCGGGAGCTCCGGGCGCTCGACCAGGTCGCAGTAGCGCTGGTGGGAGTGCTGCGAGAGCCGGTCCATCACGGCGTCCCACCGGCCGGCCTGCTCCGGCGTACGTCGATCCTGGCGGTGCAGCAGGCTGGCCTCCAACGTCCCGGCGACGAGCAGCTCGAGGTTCTCGCGTGCGAGCACCGGCAGGGCGTACTTGTCGCTGATCACCTCGCCCTGCTCGGTGAGCTTGACCTCGCCGTCCACGGTGCCGAAGGGCAGCGCCATGATCGCGTCGTACGTCGGGCCGCCGCCGCGACCGACGGATCCCCCGCGGCCGTGGAAGAACCGCAGCCGGACGTCGTGCTTGCGGGCGACGTCGCGAGCACGCCGCTGGGCTCGCTGGATCTGCCACTGGGAGGTGGCGATGCCACCCGACTTGTTGGAGTCGGAGTAGCCGAGCATGACCTCCTGCACGTTGCCGCGGGCGGCCACGACCCGGCGGTACGACGGGTCGCTGAGCAGTCCCTCCAGGATCGGCTCCACCCGCTCGAGCTCGTCGATCGTCTCCAGCAGCGGCACGAACCCGATGCGCGCGGTGCCCGTGGCGAGGTCCACCAGCCCGGCCTCGCGGGCGAGCAGCACTGCGGCGAGCACGTCGTCGACGTCCTCGGTCATCGAGATGATGTAGCTCTCGATCGCGCGGTCGCCCAGCGCGTCCAACGCGTCCCGGATCACGCCGAACACGGCGGCCGTCGTGGCGCCGGCCTCGTCGATCGGCGGGGGCTGCTGGGACAGCGGCCGGTTGACGGTCAGCTCCTCACTGAGCAGCTTCCACCGCGAGGACCGGTCGAGCTCGGCGTAGGGAACCTCGTGGGTGCCCAGCCGGTCGAGCAGCTGGCCGACCGCGTGGTGGTGCTTCTCGGCGTGCTCGCGCACGTCGAGGGTGGCCAGGGTGAGTCCGGAGGTCGCGACCGTGCGCACCAGCCGACGCAGGTCGCCGCCGGCGATCAGCGGTCCCTGGTGGTGCTCGACGGAGTCGTGCAGGCAGAGCAGGTCCTCCATCAGCTCGGTGTCGTCGCGGTAGTCGCGGCCGGGTCGGTGGGCGGTGCGGGACCGCAGGCGCGCGTCGGTCAGCTGCAGGCGCACATCCACGCAGGTGAGGAAGAGCCGGTAGGGCTCCTCCACGTTCAGCCGCCGGTAGCGCGGCTCGACCTCGGGCAGGTGCTCGAGCATCTCGGCGGTCCTGGTCCGCAGGTCCTGGGAGACCTGCGAGAGCCGCTCGCTGACCGAGAGCGTGCGGCGCAGCTCGTTGACCTTGCGCCGGATCACCAGGATGCCGTGGGCCGCCTGGAGCTGCAGCACCTCGGCGGTCATCGCCGGCGTCACGTTGGGGTTGCCGTCGCGGTCCCCGCCCATCCAGGTCCCGAACCGCAGCGGGCTGGTCGTCAGCGGCAGGTCGACCTTCCACGAGGACAGCTGCTCCTCGAGCTCCTCCACCACGTCGAGGACCGCGGCAGACGTGAGGCCCTCGAGGTAGTAGACGCCGTTGCGGGCCTCGTCGATGACCTCCGGACGCTCGACCCTGAGCTCGTCGGTCTGCCACAGCAGCTCCACGGCCGCCTCCAGCCGGCTCTGCCTCCGGGCGGTCTCGGGCTCCTGGAGGAGCGCGGCGACCGATCGCAGCTTGTCCAGGGTCGTCCGCCGGGCCACCTCGGTCGGGTGCGCGGTGAACACCGACCGGACGGCCACGTGGGCCACCGCCTCCGCCACGGCGGAGGCGTCGATCCCGCGCTCCCGCACCCGGCTCAGGGCACCCGCGAGGGGACCGCCCTCGCCGGCACGCTTCTCCGCCAGCGCGCGGCCGCGGTGCTCCTGCTCGGTCACGTTCGCCAGGTGGAAGTACGCGGTGAAGGCACGCGCCAGCGTCGTGGCCGTGGCCACGTCGAGGTCGGGCAGCGAGAGCGTGTCGTCCTTGGCGGCCGTGCGCACACTCTCCACCAGCTCGAGGAATTCCTGGCCGTGGCTGCGGCTCAGGGTCTCACCCAGCATCGAGGTGACCATCCGGATGTCGCGCCGCAGTGGCGCCTCGGACGACGGGGGCAGGTGCTCGGACATGAGGCCTCGCAGGAGGTCGTGGACCGGGGTCCGTGGGTCGTCCGAGAGGACGTTGACAGACTGGCGACGACACTGGCACCAGAAGAAGAATCTAGGGGAGTACGCGCGCCGGCGCATCTTCAGCGCTTTCTGAGCGACCGCGACCACAGGTCCAGACCGGAGGGACGAGGCTCTGTCGGCGAGCACGCCGCAGTGCCAATCTGGAACGGTCGATCCGGCGACAGATCCGAGGTGTGTGATGCACGAGACCCCGTTCAAGCACGGGTCGGAGAGCTTCTTCATCGAGGGTGAGGGACTCCTGACCACGCAGGTGGGCGGACGCTCGGGCGAGGAGCCCGACCCGGTGAGCACCACGGAGAACCCGAAGGCACCGGCGGCCCGAGCGCTGGCCAGGGGGGCGGCCCCGCCGTTCCGGTTCTCCCGGGTCGGACCCAAGGGCACCCCGCTGAACGCCACGATCACCAGGAAGCTGGCGCGCGCGATGGTGGCGGGGGGCGGCGGGGCCGGGAACATCCCCGCCGGCTACACCTACCTCGGTCAGTTCGTCGACCACGACCTGACCATGGACCGCACCTCGGTGATGCTGGGCCAGCGGGTCTCGCCGATCGAGATGCTCCAGGGCCGGTCGCCGAGCCTCGACCTCGACTCGCTCTACGGCGCGGGGCCGGGCGATCCCGCGTCCGAGAGGTTCTACGAGGCCGACGGCCTGCACCTCAAGGTCGGTACGACGATCCCGGCCGAGAACGTGCGGGCCAAGCCGGGACACGACCTGCCCCGGGCCGGCACCGGGCGGCGACTGGCCGCGAAGCAGCGCGCGCTGATCCCGGACCCGCGCAACGACGAGAACCTGATCGTGGCCCAGACGCACGTGGCGATGATCAACTTCCACAACCGCGTGCTCGACCAGGTCTCCACCACGCTGCCCGCCACCCGCCGGTTCCGCCGTGCCCGTCGTCGGGTCACGCTGCACTACCAGTGGATGGTGCGCCACGACTACCTGCCGCGGATCTGTGCTCCCTCGGTGGTCGACGACGTGTGGTCCCGGGGTCGCAAGCTGTTCGAGGCCGACGCCGCGCCCACGGACGTGCCGACGATGCCGATCGAGTTCTCGGTGGCGGCGTTCCGCCTCGGCCACAGCATGATCCGCAGCGACTACAACTGGAACTCCAAGTTCCCCGGGAGGGCGGGGTCGTTGGAGTGGATGTTCTTCTTCTCGGCCCTGGGCGGCAACCTGGGCGGCGAGCCACGGCTGATCAGCAGCTGGATCGCGGACTGGCGACGCATGTACGACTTCCCGGCCGGTGGCAGGCCCGGTCTGGTGGCCCCCGGAAGCGGCGTGAACCGGGCCATGCGGATCGACACCCGCCTGACGGATCCGCTGGCCTCGCTCCCGCCGCGCACGTTCGACGGCAACGAGAGCGCACCGCCGATGGCGCGCAACCTGGCGTTCCGCAACCTCACCCGCGGCAACATGGTCAGGCTCGCGAGCGGGCAGCAGATGGTGACCCGGCTGAAGAGCCGAGGGGTGGCCGTCACCGCGCTGACGCGCGCCCAGATCCTCAACGGGAGCGCCGGGGTCAAGCTCGACCACCTCACCGCCGCCGAGCGAGACGCCGTGGCCTCCCGCACCCCGCTGTGGTTCTACATCCTGCGTGAGGCGGAGTTCAACAACGGCCGCCTCAAGGGGGTCGGCGCGCGGATCGTGGCCGAGACGTTCCACCGGGCCATCGAGGGCAGCCGGTTCTCGATCGTGCGCAACCCCACCTGGACGCCCAAGCTCGGGCCGAGGCCGGGCACCTTCGAGATGACCGACCTGCTGTTCTTCACCTTCGGCCGGAGAGGCGGGATGGCGCCCACGCGCTGAGGGCGGCCGGAGCGGTCAGCTCAGGTAGCGGTCCCAGTCGAGGCCCTGGAGATCCGCCGGCCCGTCGACGACCAGTGCCGCCCCGGCTTCCTCGAGCTCGGCCTGGCTGTAGCCGCCCGATCGCAGTCCGAGGCACTTCAGTCCGGCACGGGCAGCCGACTCCACGTCGTACGGCGTGTCCCCGACCAGCACCGCGCGCCGGGTCCCGAGCGCCTCGAGGGTGACCTCGACCAGGTCGGGCTCCGGCTTGGAGCCCTCGACGTCCGCGGAGGTCTTCAGCACCTGCACGTGTCGACGGAGGTCGAGGTCGTCGAGCGCCTCCTCGGCGAAGGCGGGGTCGCCGGACGAGGCGAGCGCGACCGCGTAGCCGTCGTCGGCCAGGCCGCGCACGAGATCAGCGGCACCGTGGAGCGGGAGGACCTCGGCCTTGATCTGGAGGTACTCCTGCTTCCAGGCGTCGCGCAGGGTGTCCCCCAGGCGCGACTCGACCTCGTCGCCGGCCACCTCGGCGACCAGCTTGTCGCCGCCCATGCCGATCGTGCGGTGGATCCGCCACAGCGGGAGGTGGACGTCGTGGCGGTCGAAGGCCCGCTGCCAGGCGATCGCGTGGTGGTAGGTCGAGTCGACCAGGGTTCCGTCGATGTCGAAGAGGATCGCGGCCTGGGCGTCGTCGTCTCGGTGCACGACCCCTCGTACCCCTCAGGCCGGGCTCTAACGGAAGGAGACGACCGACTTCCCGAGGGTCCTGCGCTCCTCCATCTCGGTCAGGGCCAGGCCGAACTCCTCGATCGGATAGGTCCGGCCGATGGGCGGATCGATCACCCCGGACCGCATCATCGGCAGCAGCTCCTCCCACTGGCGGCGCATGTAGCCGGGTCGGACCATGGCGTAGGCGCCCCAGCCGACGCCGCGGACGTCGACGTTGTTCAGCAGCAGCCTGTTCAGCTTGACCGCCGGGATGGCGCCGGCCGTGAAGCCGACGACGAGCAGTCGTCCCTGGGTGCCCAGTGACCGCAGCGAGTCGGTGATCAGGTCGCCGCCCACGACGTCCATCACGATGTCCACCCCCTGGCCCTTGGTGAGCTCCTTGACCGCGTCGCGGAAGCCCTCGACGAGCACCACCTCGTCCGCGCCGGCCCGCTGCGCGACCTCGGCCTTCTCCTCGGTGGAGACCACGGCGATGGTGCGGGCGCCGTACCCCTTGGCGACCTGGAGGGTGGCGGTGCCGACACCGCCGGCAGCGCCGTGCACCAGCACGGTCTCGCCCTCCTGGAGGTCTCCTCGCTCGGCGAGGGCGAAGTGGGCGGTGAGGTAGTTCATCGGCAGTGCGGCACCCTGCTCGAAGCTCAGCTCGTCCGGCAGCGGGAAGACGCTGTCAGCACCCAGCCCCACCACGTCCGACGCGCCTCCGTGGCCCAGGCAGGCCGCGACCCGGTCTCCGGCGGCGACGCCCGCGCCCTCCGGAGCGGAGCGTACGACGCCCGCGAAGTCGACTCCCAGCGTGAACGGGAGGTCCGGCTTGAGCTGGTACTCGCCCTTGCTCAGCAGCAGGTCGGGGAAGGAGATGCCGACCGCGTGCACGTCGACCAGCACCTGCGGGCCGAGCGGGCCCTCGGCCGAGGGTTCGGCAACCTCCTCGATGCTGATCGCTGAGGGGCCGTCGAGTCGAGTCACCTGAACTGCGCGCATGGGAGGAGGTTAGCGGCGACCTCGGTGAACGGTCGGTCAGCCGGCCTTGACCAGCTTGGCCAGCTCGAAGTGCATGGGGTCGGTGTAGTTCCAGTCGCCGCCCCAGCCGAAGCCCCACTTCTTGAAGATCGCGACCACGCGGCGGTCCATCTTTCCGGCGATCCCCCGGTAGTTGTCGGCCGCGTTGAGGTCGATCGCGGTGCCGAACGTGTGGAAGCTCAGACCTCGGGACGGGTCGCGGCCGATGAAGCGCGGCACGTAGCAGCCGTCGTAGGTGTAGATGGCGCTGGAGAGCTTGTTGATCACGACCTCGTTCAGCGCCGCGCGCAGCTGCGGCAGCATCACCCGGTTGCCGGTGACCCGCCCGATGATCGGCATCTCCTCGGTCGTGATCTTGGCGGCGACCCAGGCGGGGTCGGGGGCCACGGTGCCGTCGGAGTTCGCCCGATAGCTGAAGGAGCCCACCGCCTTGGAGACCGAGCCGCCGGTGAGGAAGGCGGTCTGGGTCGCGTTGAGGTCGAGGTCGGGCCCGAGGATCTGGACACTGGCCTTCTTGCCCGCGAACTTCTGGAGCTGCTTGCGGATGCTCTGCGGCGACGTCGCGTCCATCGCCACGATGATCGCGTTGCCCTGGCGCATCCCCAGCGGATCGGCCCACTTGTAGTTCACGACCGCGTCGATGCGCTTGGCGACCGTGGGGGCGAGGATCGAGGCGTAGGCCCCGACGTGGATGCGCTCCGCAGCCGACTCGTTGCCGATGGAGATGAAGCCGTCCTTGCCCTGGACCTTGCGGCCCATCTTGGGCTCCACCGCCATCTCGCCTGCCGCCACGCGGTCCCACACCGCCTGGGTCTGGGCCGTCCCGGGCTGGGTGTAGCGCCAGAAGGTCTTCGGGTTCACGGCGGCGTAGGTGACCTCCTGCTCGTCGACGAAGAACTGGCCCATGGAGATCGGCTCGACGGCCACGACGCCCTTGATCTTCCGGGTGTTCTCGATGATCGACTTGTCGAGGGTGTCCTGGCTGTAGACCAGCACGTCGGTGGAGTACAGCGCGCCCTTGAGGTTCGCCGGAGGCTCCACCGCGAGGTCCTTCGCGGCGCCCTTGGCAGCGGCCCGGGTCGGTCGCGCGGCGGGTCCCCCGGAGCTCTTCACCGCGCCTGCGGTCTTGGAGGGGTCCTCGCTGCCGCAGGCAGCCGTCAGCAGGACGACGCCGGCGGCTGTCGTCAGTCCGCGTCGAGACACCTCAGGCATGCTCATCCCTGCTCCCCAGCCCTACCAGGACCCCCGACGAGGGTACCCGGACGGCCCTTGCCGGGCAGCGGTCAGCCGCTCAGGATCTGCGCGGCGAGCCAGGCGATGGTCTCGGCGGTCGCCTCCGGCTCGTCCCGGGGCTGCATCACGTGGCTGAGCACGAGTCGCACCACCATGTCGATGAGCACCTCGACGCGCGGAGCGGCCAACGGGACGTCGTAGGTCGCCACCCGCACGCGGATCATCTCGCCCGCCGCCTCCAGGAGCGGCTCGGACTGGGTGGTCAGCAGCGGCAGCAGCGCGCTGTCCGCGCCCTGGCTGCTCCTCAGGATCGCGCGCAGCAGCGGGTCCGCGCCCGCTCGGTGGAAGACGCGGAGGGCCGCCGTCTCGATCGCGCTGACCAGGTCCTCGGGATTGTCGTGGAAGGCCGAGTCGACCAGGTCCAGGAACTGCTGGAGCTCCCGCAGCACCATCGTCTCGGCCAGCTGGGACTTGCCCCCGATCTCGTTGTAGACGGTCTGCCGGCTCACCCCGACGAGGTCGGCCAGCTTGGCCATGGTGAGCGCGCCCCACCCGTGCTCGGCGGTGAACCGCGCAGCCGCCTCGATGAGTCGGTCCCCGTGGGTGACCGGCGGGGGGGCGAGCGAGTTCATGACGCCACCCTAGGCGGGCGGTCGCGAGGCCCCATCCCCGTGGCCGCTATCGGCCCCCGTGAGGCTGCCGCTCCCAGGCCCAGAGCCCGATCGCCAGGGCAGCGCGGTCGGCGAAGACCTGCGGGCTGGCGCCGGTCAGCTCGTGCACCCGCCTGAGCCGGTGGCGCAGCGAGTTGGGATGCAGGAACAGCTGTTTCGCGGTGGCGTTGAGTGCGCCGTCACCGTGCAGGAAGACCTGCAGGGTCTGCACCAGCGAGGTGCCGTGGTCGCGGTCGTGGCTCACCAGCGGGGCGATCAGGCTCTCCGCGAACGGCACGAGCCGGTCGAGGGGCTGCTGCTCCAGCAAGCCCTCGAAGCTGGTCAGCTCGCGGTAGGTCACCGGCGCCCCGCGGGTGCGGGCCAGCCGGAGCCCGGCCAGCGCCGTACGGATGCCACGACCCAGGTCCGGGAGCAGCACCGGCTCCCCGACGCCACACGGCAGGGCCGTCTCCCGTGCCAACGCCAGGACGGTGTCCAGCCCGCCCCCGAAGGTGACCGTCAGCTCGTCCAGCTCCGCGAACAGGCATCCACCCAGCAACGGGCCCAGGAGCCCGGCCGCGCGTGGCGGCCAGGCAGCCACCACGACGGACTCTCCGGTGTCGACCCCGACGGCAGCGAGCGGGTGGCGCAGCACCTCCGCGTCCGCCCGGCCAACGAGCACGAGCTCCGTCAGCCGGCCCATCTCGGTCCGGCGGTGGGCCTGCTCGGTGTCCTCCTCGTGCTGCCGCACCGCGAGCACGCGCCCGAGGTGGTGCAGGAAGTCGTCGCCGGGGCGGACGTCGGAGTCGTGGACCGGCGACCACTCCAGCACGCCGTCACGGAAGCTCACGCGTCCGCCGAGGTCGTCGTCGATGACGGCCGCCAGATCACTCATGCCGACGTCGCGCCCCAGCGCGTCCAGGAGGCGTACGACGAGCCGCTGCAGGCGACGGCTGCGCGCGGTCCTGGCCTCGGCCCGGCGGTCCGCCAGCATCTCGGTGATCAGCTGGAACGGCACCCCCATCGGGACCTCGACCAGGGGCAGGCCCCGCTCCCGGCACTCCGCCAGCAGCGGCGGCGGGATCTCCTCGGTCACGTCGCCGACCCCGTAGCCGAGCGCGCTCGACCCCGGCCGCGACCAGGTGGTCGACGAAGTCACGGCAGCGCTGCTCGCTGCCCAAGGAGGAGCCGAGCGTCAGCACCAGCTCCTGGCCGCTGAGGTAGGGCCGCGGGTCCACCAGCTCGGTGGGGTGCGCCCAGCGGACCGGCACGTCGACGAGGTCGGGTGCCGCCATCAGGCGCAGACCGAAGGCCCGCACGCTGAGCAGGTCGCGCAGACTGACCGCTGCCGCGGGACCCGGCTCCGCGGCGCGGGGCGGAGGGGCGCTGCTCATGCCGGGAGCCTAGACCCTGGCCATTGGCCGAACGCACTGTCAGCTGTGCCGCTGATTGTCGGTTCGCACTGTCTCGGCCACGATTGCTTGCTCCTCGACCTGCCGCGGCCGAATGCTGTGGCCTCATCCCGCACCTGGAGGCGACACCGTGGCGCTCAACGACCTGCCTGTGGCAGACGTCCATGCAGATCATCGGCTCAAGCGGGAGTTCTCGCTGTGGTCGGCGTTCGCGTTCGCGTTCGCGTTCATCTCCCCGATCGTGGCGCTGTACAGCATCTTCGGGATCGCCTACAGCACCGCGGGTCCCTCGTTCTGGTGGAACTTCCTGATCGTCTTCGCCGGTCAGCTGCTGGTCGCGCTGGTCTTCGCCGAGCTGGTCTCGCGCTGGCCGATCGAGGGCTCGATCTACCAGTGGTCGCGCAAGCTGCTCGGGGCGGCGTACGGCTGGGGCGCCGGCTGGGTCTACATGTGGACGCTGGTGGTGGCCATGTCCGCCGTGGCCATCTTCGCCGCCGGGTTCGTCGCCAACGTCTTCGGCTGGGAGGTCAGCCCGGGCCAGCAGGCGCTGATCGCCTTCGGGATCCTGCTGCTGGGCACGGCCGCGAACGTCGCCGGCCGCCTCGTGCTCAAGGTGCTGATGACCGGGAGCATCCTGGCCGAGATCGTCGGCTCGATCGGCCTGGGCGTGTGGCTGATGCTGTTCCACCGGGAGAACAACTTCTCGGTGCTCACCGAGGGGTTCAGCACCGACAGCTTCTTCTCCCTCTCCGGCCCGTTCCTGGTCACGATGGCCTTCGTGGGCTTCTCGTTCGTCGGCTTCGAGAGCGCCGGCTCGATCGCCGAGGAGGTGCGTCACCCGCGGAAGAACCTGCCCAAGGCGGTGATCTTCTCGATCAGCTTCATCGCACTGATCGTCACCTTCTCCGCACTCTCGATCATCCTCTCGATCCCTGCCGACATCGCCGCCGAAAGCGCCGACCCGGTCTACGACACGCTGGCCTTCCACCTCGGCTCGACCGTCGCCAAGGGCGCGGAGGTGCTGTTCACCATCGGCTTCCTGGCCTCCTTCCTCGCGCTGCAGACCTCGGCGTCACGGCTGATCTGGTCCTACGCCCGAGACCGCGCCCTGCCCGGCGCGAGCCAGCTGGCCCGGCTCACCGCCGCTCAGAAGCAGCCCGTGTTCGCCCTGGCCGCTGCGACCACGGTCGGCTCGGTGATCCTGCTGTTCAGCGCGTTCGCTCCGGACTTCTACACGCTGATGCTGAACTTCACCTCCGGTGGGTTCTACCTGGCCTTCCTGTTCCCACTGGTCGCCAGCCTGGTGATCCGGTTCCGCGGGAACTGGCAGCCGGGCGTGTTCAGCCTGGGCCGCTGGAGCACGCCGATCGCGGTGGCCGCCACGGTGTGGGCGACCTTCCAGTTCTTCAACATCGCCTGGCCCCGCAACGCCTACCCGGACACGCCGTTCCTGAACTGGTCGGTGGCCCTGGCGGTCCTCGGCCTCGCGGTGATCGGCACGGCCGTCTACCTCAGCGTGCGCGGTGGCATCACCACGTTCCCCACCTTCGAGGTGGACGACCCCGAGGACGACCCGGAGACCCGCGACTACCTGGCCCGCGAGGAACCGGTCGCGTGAGCGCACCCGTCGCGGTGGTGACCGGCGCGGCCAGCGGCATCGGCGCGTCCATCGCCGCCGAGCTGTCGGCACGGGGCTGGCAGATCGCCGCCCTCGACCTGGCCGCCTGCGACTGGGACGCCGGCTTCGAGGTCGACGTCTGCGACGAGCCGCAGGTGAGCCGGGCGGTCGCGGACGTCGAGCGCGACCTGGGACCGATCCAGGCCACCGTGTCGGCCGCCGGGCACTACGCGATGGTCCCCGTCGCGGAGATCACCCAGGCCGACTGGCTCCGGATGCTGCGCGTGCACCTCGGCGGGGCCATGCACCTGGCGCGCGCCGCGGCGCCGGCGATGGTCGCCCGTGGCACGGGGAGCATCGTGGCGATCACCTCCGAGCTGGCGATCGGCGGTGGTGGTGGCGACGCGCACTACGCGGCCGCCAAGGGGGCGGTGATCGGGCTGGTCCGCAGCCTGGCCGCCGAGCTCGCCGGGTCCGGCGTACGCGTCAACGGCGTGGCTCCCGGGCCGACCGACACCCCGATGCTGGCCGCCGACTCCCCGTGGCGAGCGCCCGACTACCTGGCCACGTTGCCTCTGGGGCGGCTGAGCACCCCGGACGAGATCGCTCTCGTCGTTGCCTACCTCGCCGAGGAGGCGACCTTCGCCACCGGCGAGATCATCTCGCCCAACGCCGGGGCGGTGATCTGAGATGACGGCTCGACCTCAGCCCCTCGCCGGGCGGGTGGCCCTGGTCACCGGCGCCACCCAGGGCATCGGCCTGGCGATCGTGCGGCGGCTCATCGCCGACGGCGCCACGGTCGCCCTGAACGGTCGCACGGCCGACCAGCGGATGGCCGACGCCGTGGGCGCCACCGGAGCGCACCCGGCACCCGCCGACATGGCGGACCCCGAGGCGGTGCGAGCCATGGTCGCGGACGTCGAGGAGGCCCTCGGCCCGATCGACATCGCGGTCGCCAACCACGCCTACATGTCGATGGGCCCGCTCGTCGACGGCGACCTCGACGACTTCTGGCGGGTGATCGACACCAACCTGGGCGGCACCTTCTCCCTCGTCCAGGCGGTGCTGCCCGGCATGCGTTCCGCCGGGAGCGGCCGGATCGTGGTGATCTCCTCGGAGTGGGGAGTCATCGGCTGGCCCAACGCCACCGCCTACTCGGCCTCCAAGGCAGGGCTGATCTCCCTGACCAAGACGCTCGGGCGCGAGCTCGCGCCCGAGGGGATCATCGTCAACGCGGTCGCCCCCGGAGTCGTGGACACCCCTCAGCTCGAGGTGGACGCCCGCGACGCCGGCGTCACCCGCGAGCAGGTCGTCGCGGAGTACGCCGAGGACATCCCGCTGGGCCGGGTCGGCCGGCCCGAGGAGATCGCCTCGGCCGTGGCCCTGCTGGTCGACCCGCGCCTGGCCTGCCTGGTCGGGCAGGTCGTCCAGGTCAATGGAGGAACCACCCGCAGCCGGGCCTGAACCGAGCACCACCTCGCCCCCCACCATCTCTGGAGCTGAGCACCGATGCACGAACCCCGCGTCACCGAAGGCGGCACCGTCGGCCCCGTGGACGGCCTGCAGGTCCCCCGATTCGCCGGGCACACCACGTTCGCCCGGCTTCCGCGGCTCGAGGACGTCGAGCGCTACGACGTCGCCGTCGTCGGGGTGCCCTTCGACTCCGGCGTGACCTATCGCCCGGGTGCGCGGTTCGGCCCCTCCTACATCCGGCAGGGCTCCCGGCTGCTCCGTCCCTACAACCCGGCGCTGGACGTCGCACCCTTCGCGGGCGTGCAGGTCGTCGACGCCGGCGACATCAGCTGCAACCCCTTCGACATCACCGAGGCGATGACCCAGGTCGAGGCCGGGATCACCGAGCTCACCCAGGACGGGCGACCGGTCGCGGTCCTCGGAGGCGACCACACCATCGCGCTGCCGACCCTTCGGGCGCTGCACGCCCAGCACGGGCCGATCGCGCTCGTGCACTTCGACGCCCACCTGGACACCTGGGACACCTACTTCGACGCGCCGTACACCCACGGCACGCCGTTCCGCCGTGCCTGGGAGGAGGGCCTGCTGGACGCCGACCGCACCATGCACGTCGGGATCCGCGGTTCGCTCTACTCCGAGGCCGACCTGCGCGAGGATGCCGAGATGGGCTTCGCCATCGTGCACGCGCGGGACATGGACCGTCTCGGCGCGGACCGGGTGATCGAGATGATCCGCGAGCGCGTCGGCGACGCGCCGGTGCACATCTCCATCGACATCGACGTGCTCGACCCCGGCTTCGCCCCGGGCACCGGCACGCCGGAGGCCGGTGGCCTGACCAGCCGGGAGCTGCTGGCGATGGTGCGCGGCTTCGACGGGGCCCACGTGGTCGGCGCCGACGTCGTCGAGGTCTCCCCGCCCTACGACCACGCCGAGATCACCGCGATCGCGGCGGCCAACCTCACCTACGAGTACCTCTCGCTCTTCGCCCGGGCCGCCCGATGACGTGGCCCGCCGGCGCGAACACGGGACCGGTCGCGGCCGGTCCGGTGGAGTGGCCGACCGGGTTCCGCGCCGCGGCCGCCTTCACCTTCGACGTGGATGCCGAGTCGGCCGTGCTGTCGGCCGCTCCCGGCTCGCACACCCGCGCCGGGATCATGACGCACCAGTCCTACGGCCCGTTGGTCGGCGTACCCCGGATCCTGGAGATCCTCGCTCGGCACGAGATCGTCTCGACCTTCTTCGTACCCGGCTACACCGCCGAGCGCTATCCCGACGTGGTGCGCAGCATCGTCGACCACGGGCACGAGGTCGCCCACCACGGCTACCTCCACGAGCCGCTCGAGGGCGTCGACGCGGAGACCGAGGCCGGCTTCCTCGACCGCGGCCTCGATGCCCTCGAGCGGGTCGCCGGCGTCCGGCCGCTCGGCTACCGCGCCCCCATGTGGGAGCCCACCTGGAACACCCCGCGGCTGCTCGCCGAGCGCGGCTTCCTCTACGACTCCAGCCTGATGGACGCCGACGTGCCCTACGAGATCGCAGTTCCGGCCGCGACCGGCGTCGACTCGCTGGTGGAGATCCCGATCCAGTGGGCACTCGACGACTGGGAGCAGTACTGCTTCCTACCTGGCATCTCCGGCGAGGGGCTGATCGAGAGTCCGCTCAAGGCCGGTGAGCTGTGGACGCTGGAGCTGGACGCCATGCGTGCGGCGGGCGGCTGCTTCGTGCTCACCAACCATCCGTTCCTGACCGGTCGTCCCTCGCGGGCCGCGGTGCTGGAGCAGGTGATCCGGCGGGCGCTGAGCCACGACGACCTCTGGGTGACCAGCCTGCAGACCATCGCCGAGCACGTGCGCGGACTGGACCTGGCGCCGCGCACCCTCGAGGCGCCCGAGCCTCCGGCCGCCACCTGACCCTCCGGTTGCCGGACTCCGGCGCAGCCGGTCGCGATCAGCTCTCCGCGGGCCCGATCCGCGCCACGAACAGAGGGTCGCCGTCGGCTCCGCTGCGGGCGGTGATCTCCAGCCGCACGAGCACCTCGCTCCCGTCCTTGCGGAGCGCAGGCACCTCGACCTCGCGCCCGATCAGGGGGGCGCGGCCCACCAGCAGGTGCAGGGTGAAGCCCGCGATGTGCGCCTGGTGGTAGCGCGGCGGGATGATGTGGATCAGCCGGTAGCCGATCAGGTCGGTGGGCTGGTCGTAGCCCAACAGCTCCGCCGCCGCCGCCGAGACCGCCACGATCTCGTTCGACTGGTCCGCCGCGATCACGCCGATGTCCGAGGTCATGATGTCGACGAGTCTCTCGCCCGCGATGGCGCCGTCGGCGAGGCGGCGCGCGGTCGCCGCACCCATCGACCAGGGCTCGGGCGCGAGTCCGCGGGACTGCTCCTCGACCTGGCGACAGACCCAGCGTCGGAACGACTGCACCTCCGGTTGGGTGCGGGGTGTCAGCACCTTCCCCGAGTCGACCAGCAGCAGTGCCTCGTCGACCGAACGGTCCAGCGTGGCGAAGTGGGAGATCGAGGCTCCCGGGACCTCCAGCCACAGCTCGGTGGCGATCACGCCGGGGTCGGTGGCGCCGGCCATCAGCTTCGAGGTGTCCATGTCGATGGCGGCCTTGGGGATCTGCTCCTCGAGCAGCGCCAGCGCGTCCATGGCCTCGGCGTGCACCCGGATGGGATCGCCGTCCTCCGGGTGGGCTGGGTGCGCCGGCCCCGAGTGGGCGCCCGAGCCTTCCCCGTCGCGCGTCCCGTCGTGGGTCCCGTCGTGCGTCCCGTCGTGCGTCGCGGTCGTCGGGGTCCAGGGAGGCGAGCAGGAACTCGCGGAGCAGCGTCTCCACGTGCTCGCGCCAAGCCTCGTGCAGCAGCAGTGGCACGCCCAGGAGGCAGACCCGCAGCACGTCAGGAGCGGCACGGCCGGGCGACCCGGCAGGCCGGTCACCTCCGGGAACCCGCTCACGCGCGGGGGCCACGCGGGTGGAGGTGGACTGGGCGAGGACGCTCTCGGACCTGGTCAGGACGGTGGTGTCACCGCCGCGGAAGCTCGGTGAGCGCCCCGCCACCGAGCTCGAACCAGACGGTCTTGCCGATCTCGTCCTTGGCCACGCCCCAGTCGTTGACGATCTCGGTCATCAGGGCGAGTCCGCGGCCCGTGCCGGACGTGCTCGCGTAGTCGCGACGCGCGGGACTGTGCGGGCTGGCATCACTGACCTGGACCCGGATGACATCCGCCTGCAGCCTGCCCCGCACGCGGATCGGCGAGCCTGCGTGGATCAGGGCGTTGGTGACCACCTCGCTGACGACGAGCAGGGCATCGTCGAGCAGGTCGTTCCGCCCGGCCACGGTGAGCAGGTCGCGCACCAGGCCACGCGCCGCGGCGACACTCGAGGGCTGCGGCAGCAGCGTGTGGTCGAACGAGTCCGCAGCGGAGTGACGCGGGTCAAATCCCATTCACTCCCCCTGACTTGATCGGGTGCTAGTAGTGCGAACCACGCACTTCATATCCCACGTAACGACCAAACGAGTGCAAAGTCACTCATCCTGCACGTGTCGCGGTCAGTTTTCGCGCTCACGCCCACGTCAGAGTAACGGTGCTCCCCTGAGAACGAGGGCCCTCCTGCCGAGGGGCAGGGTGAGGCCCGTCCCGATGTCTCGGGACGGGCGCCTCGTGCTTGGTCGTCGGCCTCCCTCAGGAGGCGAGCTCCGGGTCGACGACCACGAAGTCGACCTTCTCGCGCACGCCGCAGTCGGGGCAGCACCAGGAGTCGGGGACGTCGGCCCACGCGGTCCCGGCGGCGAAGCCCTCGTGCTCGTCGCCCCGCCGGACGTCATAGGTGAACCCACACCCGGGACAGCGGGCAGCGAGCACCTCGGCCGGGGCAGCGTCGCGCAGTGCCGCCGCGTCGATCCGCGCCTGCTCCTCGGCGGTCAGGGTCGGCGTGAGGCCGTACTGCTGAAGGATCCGGTCCCGCTTGCGCGGCGAGAGGTTGGCGCGGGTCAGGTCGCCGTCGAAGTGGGCCAGCACCCGGGGATCCATCACCCGGCGCCAGACGGCCGGCACGATGGCGAGCACGATCATCCCGGCGTACCCCGTGGGCAGCACCGGCGACTCCTCGTAGTCGCGCAGCACCTGGTAGCGCCGGGTGGGGTTGGCGTGGTGGTCGCTGTGCCGCTGCAGGTGGTAGAGCAGCACGTTGGTCGCGATGTTGTTGGAGTTCCAGCTGTGGCTGGGGTCGACCCGCTCGTAGCGCTGTCGGTCGCCGGTGCCGACCTTCTGGCGCAGCATGCCGTAGTGCTCCATGTAGTTGACCACCTCGAGCAGCGAGAAGCCGATCACCGCCTGGATCACCAGGTAGGGCAGGATCCCGGCTCCGAGGACGGCGACCATCGCCCCCCACAGCAGCAGCCGACATCAGCCAGGCGTTGAGTACGTCGTTGCCGATGCGGAACGGGTGCCGACCCTTGCGGGCGTAGCGCCGCTTCTCGATCCGCCACGCGCTGCGCACCGACCCGGCCACCGAGCGCGGCCAGAACTGGTAGAAGTTCTCGCCCATCCGGCTGCTGGCGGGGTCCTCGGGAGTCGCCACCCGCACGTGGTGGCCGCGGTTGTGCTCGATGTAGAAGTGCCCGTAGAAGCTCTGCGCCAGGGCGATCTTGGACAGCCAGCGCTCGTGGCTCTCCTTCTTGTGGCCCAGCTCGTGGGCGGTGTTGATGCCGATGCCCCCGATGGCGCCGATGGACAGCGCCAGCCCGACCTTCTCCCAGGTGCCGAGCTCGGCCACGCCGATCCACTCCGGCTTGGCGATCCACACGAAGGCCCCGAGGAAGCCGAGGTACTGGACCGGCAGGAAGAGATAGGTGATCCAGCGGTAGTACCGGTCCTGCTCGAGGCGCTTGATCACGTCCTCCGGCGGGTTGGACCGGTCGAGGCCGGCGAACAGGTCGATGGCGGGTACGACGGCGAGGATCACGATCGGACCGATCCAGACCCAGACCGACCAGCCGGTGAGCTGGTTGCCGAGGAACCCGATGAAGGCGAGCGAGGGCACGACCAGGCCGATCAGCCACAGGTGCCGCTTGGGGTCGGTCCACTGCTCGACGGATCCGGCGGGGACGGTGGAGTTGGCGATCGAGTCGGGCATCATCGGACGCTCCTCTGCTTTACATTTGACGTGAGATTGTCAAACCGTGCTCTGACGGTAGGGCTATCGACCGCGTTTTGACAAGAGGCGGGCGAATGTAAAGTTCCTGGCCCCGCCCGAGCGCGCGTTGCGGTGCCCGGCTGAGCGCGGTCGATCTGTCCAGCACGCTGACTCGGCGCTAGGTTGACCCTCATGGCAGACCCGATCGGTATCGACTTCGGCGGCAGCGGCATCAAGGCGGCCCCGGTGGACCTCGGCACCGGTGAGTTCACCGCGGAGCGCGAGCGGATCGACACCCCGGAGGAGTCCACCCCCGAGGCCGTGGCCGAGGTGATGGCCGAGCTGCTCGAGCGCTTCGACGACGGCGGCGACTCCCCGGTCGGAGTCACGGTCCCCGGTGTCGTGCGCAAGGGGGTGGTCAGCTCGGCCGCCAACATCGACAAGTCCTGGATCGGCACCGACGCCGACAAGCTGCTGACCAAGACGCTGGGGCGCGACGTCCACGTGATCAACGACGCCGACGCGGCCGGGGTCGCCGAGGCGGCGTACGGCGTGGCCCGCGGCCGGAGCGGACTGATCATCGTGACCACGCTCGGCACGGGCATCGGCTCGGCCCTGCTGTACGACGGAGTGCTGGTGCCCAACACCGAGCTCGGTCACCTCGAGATCGAGGGCCACGACGCGGAGTCGCGTGCCGCCAACTCGGCCCGCAAGGACGAGGACCTCTCCTGGGAGAAGTGGGCCGAACGGCTGAGCACCTACTACCGCACGCTGGAGAAGCTGTTCTCGCCCGACCTGATCGTGATCGGCGGCGGCGTGAGCAAGCACGGCTCCGAGTTCGTGCCGCTGATCGACATCGACACCGAGATCATCTCGGCGACCTTGCGCAACACCGCGGGGATCGTCGGTGCCGCGCGCCTGGCGGCCGACGCCGCGAAGAGCTAGTCCTCGGTCGACTTCGCCCAGAGGTTGATCCCGGCGTCGACGGCGTCCTGGTCGATGGCGGCGAGCTCGTCGTCGGTCAGGGGCGGTCCCTGGAGCGCGTCCAGGTTGGTGTCGAGCTGCTCGACCGAGGAGGCGCCGATGACGGCCGAGGTCACGCGCTGGTCGCGCAGGGCCCACTGCAGGGCCAGCTGGGCGAGCTTCTGGCCTCGGGCCTGGGCGATCTCGTTCAGTGCCCGGACGTGCTCGAGGGTGGCCTCGTCGAGGTGGCTCTCACCGATCGTGCTGTCCCCTCTCGCGGCGCGCGAGTCCGCGGGCACCCCGTCGAGGTAGCGGTCGGTCAGCAGCCCCTGCGCCAGTGCGGTGAAGACGATGCAGCCCATCCCCTGGGCCTCGAGCTCGTCGAGCAGGCTCTCCTCGATCCAGCGGTTGAGCATCGAGTACGACGGCTGGTGGATCAGCAGCGGCGTGCCCAGCTCGCGGGCGATGTCGGCGGCCTCCTTGGTCTTGGCTGCGGAGTAGGAGGAGATGCCGGCGTACAGCGCGCGGCCCGACCGGACCGCGGTGTCGAGCGCCATCATGGTCTCCTCGACCGGGGTCTCGGGGTCGAACCGGTGGCTGTAGAAGATGTCCACGTAGTCCAGCCCCATCCGCGAGAGGGACTGGTCGAGCGAGGACAGCACGTACTTGCGCGAGCCGCCGCCCTGTCCGTAGGGGCCCGGCCACATGTCGTAGCCCGCCTTGGTGGAGATGACCAGCTCATCGCGCAGGTGGCGGAAGTCGGTGCGCAGGAACTGACCGAAGTTCTCCTCGGCGCGGCCGTACGGCGGCCCGTAGTTGTTGGCCAGGTCGAAGTGGGTGACACCGCGGTCGAACGCCCGGCGCAGGATCGCCCGCTGGGTCTCCTCGGGACGGTCGGTGCCGAAGTTCTGCCACAGACCCAGGGAGAGGGCTGGCAGCTTCAGTCCGCTGCGCCCGCAGTAGCGGTACTCCATCGCGTCGTAGCGGCTCTCGTCGGGCGCATAGTCGGTCATGGCGCCCATTGTGCCGAAGGCGCCCTCGGCCCCGAACTAGGGTGGCCGCATGCCGGCCACACGAGTCCTTCCCTCGGAGGAGGCCACCGCACTCATCGAGCTCACCCGCGACATCGCCCGAGGCGAGCTGCTGGGCAGGGTCGAGGAGGCGGAGGCCACCGAGACGTTCCCACGCGAGGTCTTCCGCACGCTGGGCCGGGCCGGGCTCCTCGGCCTGCCCTACCCCGAGGAGTACGGCGGCGGCGGTCAGCCGTACGAGGTGTACCTCCAGGTCGTCGAGGAGATCGCGACCGTGTGGGCCAGCGTCGGCGTCGGGGTCTCGGTGCATGCCCTGTCCTGCTTCGGTCTGGCCACGGCCGGCACCGAGGAGCAGCGACAGCTCTGGCTGCCGGACATGCTGGCCGGTGACCTGCTGGGGGCCTACTGCCTCTCCGAGGCGCACGCGGGATCGGACCCCTCCGCGATGACGACGCGCGCCTCGCGCGACGGCGACGAGTACGTGCTGAACGGCGCCAAGGCCTGGACCACGCACGGCGGCCACGCCGACTTCTACAAGGTGATGGCCCGGACCTCGGAGGACCGCAACGGGATCTCGTGCTTCCTGGTCCCCGCGGACACCGAGGGACTGGTGGCCGACCCGCCGGAGCGGAAGATGGGGCTGACCGGCTCCGCCACGGCCACGATGCGCTTCGAGAACGTGCGCATCCCGGCCCAGCGACTGCTCGGCAACGAGGGCGACGGCCTGAAGATCGCGCTGTCGGGCCTGGACTCGGGACGTCTGGGCATCGCCGCCGTCGCGGTCGGGCTGGGTCAGGCGGCGATCGACCACGCCGTCGCCTACGCCGAGGACCGAGAGCAGTTCGGCAAGGCGATCATCGAGTTCCAGGGCCTCGCGTTCCTGCTGGCCGACATGGAGGCCGCGGTGCAGAGTGCGCGGGCGATGATGCTGCACGCGGCCAGGCTCAAGGACCGCGGCCTGCCCTTCTCCCGCGAGGCCTCGATCGCCAAGCTCACCGCCACCGACGCCGCGATGCGGGTCACCACGGACGCCGTCCAGGTGCTCGGCGGCTACGGCTACACCCGCGACTTCCCGGTCGAGCGGTTCATGCGTGAGGCCAAGGTGACCCAGATCTTCGAGGGCACCAACCAGATCCAGCGCCTGGTGATCAGCCGCTCGCTGACCAAGGACCGCTCCGGTCCGCTGCACACCGACCCTCAAGGGACCACATGACGCGCTCTCCCGCCGGTTTCACCGCCGCGGACCTCCCCGACCTCAGCGGCACCCGCGCCGTCGTGACCGGCGCCAACTCCGGCATCGGCTTCCACACCGCGCGGGCGCTCGCGGACCACGGAGCCGAGGTCGTGCTCGCCTGCCGCAATCCCGACACCGCCCGCGAGGCCGCGGCCAAGATGCCCGGCACGACCACCGTCGAGCGGCTCGACCTGGCCTCGCTGACCTCGGTGCGGGACTTCGCGGCGCGGTTCGAGGGGTCGCTCGACCTGCTGGTCAACAACGCCGGCGTGATGACCCCGCCGAGCTACCGCGAGACCGAGGACGGGCACGAGCTGCAGTTCGGCACCAACCATCTGGCGCACTACGCGCTCACCGGCCTGCTGCTGCCGGCCCTGCTCGCGGCGCCGGCTCCGCGCGTCGTCACGGTGGCCTCGATCGCGCACCACCGCGGCGACGAGTCCGTGCTCGAGGGCAACCCGCCGACGACGTACGACCCCCAGAAGGCCTACGGGAACACCAAGCTGGCCAACCTGCTGTTCGGTCACGAGCTGCACCGGCGTACGACCGCGGCCGGGAGCAGGCTGACCTCCACGATGGCGCACCCGGGTGTCTCGGCGACGAACCTGGTCGGCTCCCCTGACGGGATGGGCTCGAGCCTGCTCGTGCGCAAGACCGCGCCGTTCTTCATGCCGCTGCTCTTCCAGTCCTCCCGGGCCGGCGCCAACCCTACGCTGTACGCGGCGGCGTGTGGGGAGCCCGACTCCTACACCGGGCCGCGGTGGCTGCTGGAGAGTCGCGGCCGGCTCGGGGAGGCGACGCAGAGCCGCCAGGCACGCGACGCCGACCTGGCCGCCAAGCTGTGGAGCCTCTCCGAGGAGAAGACCGGTGTCGCCTTCGACCTCGCCGGCTGATGCCTAGCGGATCCGGATGACGTTGGTCCGCGCGACCTTGTCGTGCAGGGCCTGGCGCTTGCCGTCCCACAGCGGCCACAGGACGTCGAGCGCGCTGAAGATCCCGCCGACGATGCCCAGGAACGGCAGCGCTCCGAGCAGCCCCGGCACCGCCGACTGGGTCGCCCAGCGGAGCAGCACCGCAGGCAGTGGCAGGTCCGGGCTCTCGCGCAGTCGCACCCGCAGGCCGAGCGCCAGCTTTCCGGGCGTGGCCTGCTTCCACATCAAGAAGACGACCGTGTAGACGAGGTTGACGACGAGACTGATGCCGGCGATGACCCCTGCCGCCCCGGCGATGTCACTCTCGAACTGGGCGCTCGTGGGGGCGGGTTCGCCGCTCTGCGCCGCGCGCATCGTCGCGTCGAAGAACTCGCCGAACGCGCCGACGACGTCGCGAATGTAGGGGTAGGCCAGCACCGTCACGATCACCGAGAGGATCAGGGCGTCGATGATGTAGGCGCCCACGCGGTGCCACCAGCCGGCCAGCCGCGCGCCGTCGGGAGTCGTCGGAGCTCCGGTGGGCGGCGCGACGTACTGGCTGCCGTAGCCCGACTGCTGATAGCCGGCCTGCTGGTCCTGGGTCTGCTGCCCGCCGTACTCGCTCCGCCCGGGGTACTGCGCCTGCTGCCCGGGATACTCCGACTGCGGCTGTGCGGGCTGGTTCGGCGCCGGCTGCTGACCTCCGGGACGGGCGATCGGCGCGACCTTCGCCGTCCAGGCCCGGCCGTCCCAGTAGCGCTGCTGCGGGGGCGCGCCAGGGGCGGACTGCTGAGGATCGGGGTACCAACCGGCGGGTGCGGACATGCGGCAATCCTCGCAGAGGGGTCCCGGGCTAGCCTGGACAGGTGAGCGATCCTGCACCTCCGGCACGCCGGCCCCGCCACCTCCTGGACCCGGACGACGTGCACCGCAGCCACCAGCGCTCACAGTCCTCCAAGGAGTCGCTGGGCAACGTCCAACGCTGGGTGCTCTCGGTCCTGGCCGTGACCACGATCCTGCACCTCGCCGCCGGACTGGTGGTCGCGGCGTACTTCATGGACGAGTCCCGGCTCGTCGCCCGAGTCGGCCTGAGCCTGATCGCCGCGGTGGTCGGGGTGCTCGCGGCAGCCGCCGGCCGGCTGATCCACCGGAGGCGACCGCTCAGCCCCTGGTCCGCCCTCGGGCTGGTGCCGGGACTCGTCGGGCTCTGGCTGGTACTGGACTGAGGCTGGCGGTCGAGCGGGCCGAGGAGGATGCTCGGTTGATGAGGACACGAGTGATCCGCGCCGCCGAGGGGGAGATCCTCGGCCCGCCGCTGGGATGCCGGGACCGGTTTCTGGTCGACTCCAAGGACTGGGGTGGGCACCTGGGGGTGGTCGAGCACCTGCTGGCCCCCCGCGCCATCGCCGCTCCGATGCATCGGCACACCCAGGAGGACGAGTTCAGCCTCATCCTGGAGGGCCGGGTGTGGTTCGTCGCCGACGGCGAGGAGCACATCGCCGAGGTCGGCGACCTCGTGTTCAAGCCCCGGGGCGAGTGGCACACGTTCTTCAACGCCGCCGAGGAGCCGGCCCGCCTCCTGGAGCTGATCTCGCCCGGCGGGTTGGAGGAGGCCTTCCGCATCATCGACACGGCCTCCGACGACCTCGACCTGGGCCAGGTCATCGCGCCCTACGGCTGCGAGGGCGACTTCGAGGCCACCGTGCCGATCATCGAGAAGTACGGGCTGACCTTCGGCTAGGTGACCGCGGGCCACCGCGGCGCCGAGCTGCGAGCGGCGGGCGGTCGGCGAGGGCGCCTTCCGGACGGCTCGAGGCCGTCCGGAAGGCCCGGCCTCAGGGCTGCAGCTGGTAGATCTCGATCTCCTCGATGGTGCCGGGCGCGTCGTCGTCCAGCTCGATCTCGGCCACCCGCACGCCGGGAGCGAGGTCGGCGGCGGTCGCCTCGCGGTCCTCGAAGTCGCCTTCGTCCTCGTCGGACTCGTCGCCGTCAGCGTCCTCGAACTCGATCTCGGTCTCGTCGGTGACCGTCCCGGTCACGGTGTGGCCGGCGTCGCTGGTGACCACCAGGGCTCCGGTCTCGGTGTCGAAGGAGGTGATGGTGCCGAACACGTCGCCCTCGTCCTCGTCGGACTCGCCGTCGCCGTCGCTGTCGTCGTCGCAGGAGTCCTCGTCCGAGTCGTCGTCGTCCTCGTTGGCCTGGCCGTCCTCGTCCGAGTCCTCGTCACCGTCGCTGGTGCCGTCGCCGTCGGAGTCCGCCGAGGCTGACCCTCAGGCCGTAGTCGTTCTCGTCCTCGTCGTCGACGTCGTCCCGGTCCCGGTCGTCGTCGTCGCGGGAGCAGACCTCACGGGCGTCGTCCTCGTCCTCGTTGTCGATGCCGTCACGGTCGGCGTCCTCGTCCCCGTCGCGGATGCCGTCGTCGTCGGTGTCGGCGTCGCGGAGGTCGGTGGAGCGGTAGCCGTCGGTGGCCTCGTCACCGTCGTCGTGACCGTCGTTGTCGGTGTCCTCGTCGCGGATCAACGATCCGGCGCGGTACTCGCGCAGGTTGCTGAGCCGGTCACCGTCGAAGTCACGAGAGGCGTCCGCGGCCCGGTGAGGGTTCATCCCGTGGGTGCGCTCCCACCGGTTCGGGATGCCGTCCCGGTCGCTGTCGCGAGAGCGCGCCTGAGCGGTCCCGGTCGTGCCGATGAGAAGCAGCGTCGTGGTCAACGCGACGACGGCGGAGCTGGTCTTGAGCTGCACTGGGCATGTCCCATCCCTAAGGGCTCGCGACGCACGCGTGTCCGATTAATACTGTTTAAGAGCATATCAGCCGAATATTGCCTGCGCCAGACCTTGGCTCAACCGCGGCGCTGCTCGCCGTCTGGCTGCGGGAGACCCGGCAGGCTTCGGAGCAAAGCTGCGCCGATCACCTCACGCACCTCGCTCAGGCGCACGCCGGGCACCCAGTCGTCCAGACACCCCACCGTCTGAGGGTCGAAGGCCAGCCCGAGGTCGTCGTAGGCGTGGGTCAGCAACTCCGTGATTCGCGGCGCGGCGGTGACCATGAGCACGGCGCAGAACAGGAACCCCTGGCGATTGACCCGTTGCCCGGTGCCGACGACCTTCACGCGGCCTCCGAGGTTGACACTCCACGCTCCGTCGCAGTACTCCCCTGGCACCGGGCCCACCCGGGTGTCGGGCACTCCGAGCTCGGTCAGGCCGGCGACCAGCGCATGCGCTACTCGGCGGAAGCGCGCCTCGATGCCGAGCCGCGGCTCCGGGTGCGGGGCCCAGAGATGGAGCACCACCGATCCTTCGTCGTACGCCGCGAGGTGGCCGCCCACGGGGCGGACGACCGGGACGAACCCGTGAGCATGCGCCGACTCGACCGCGGCCGGGTAGCCCGGCGTGAGCGCGTCGCGGCGGCTGAAGGCGGCCGTCGGCTCGCACTGGGAGAGCAGCAAGGTGGGGGCGAGGTCCGCGGAGGCGAAGGTGCGCAGCACCCCTTCGAGGTCGATGTCGCCGGGCACGGGGAGTGGACGCCGCAGCACCGAGAACGGCGCACGGCCGAAAGGACCCGCCTCGGACGCCGATGACAGCGCGGCGCTCACCTCAGGAAAGCTCCCGAGAGCTGGCGCCGCTCCCTTGCCTGGCGGTAGAGGCGCCCGGCGCGGTAGGAGGAGCGCACCAGCGGACCCGACAGGACCCCGGCGAAGCCGATCTCCTCGGCCTCGCCCGCCATCTCGACGAACTCCTCGGGCTTGACCCACCGCTCGACCGGGTGGTGCCGGGGCGAGGGCCGCAGGTACTGGGTGATCGTGATCAGCTCACACCCGGCCTCGTGCAGGTCGACCAGCGCCTGGTGGATCTCCGCACGCGTCTCACCCATGCCCAGGATCAGGTTGGACTTGGTCACCAGTCCGAAGTCGCGGGCCGCGGTGATCACCTCCAGGGACCGCTCGTAGCGAAACGCCGGACGGATCCGCTTGAAGATCCGCGGCACCGTCTCCACGTTGTGCGCCAACACCTCCGGACGTGACTCGAACACCTCACGCAGCAGGTCGGGCACCCCGTTGAAGTCCGGGATCAGGTTCTCCACCCCGGTGCCCGGGTTCAGCTCGTGGATCGCGCGCACCGTCTCGGCGTACAGCCAGGCCCCACCATCGGGCAGGTCATCCCGTGCGACCCCGGTGATCGTGGCGTAGCGCAGACCCATCGACTGCACCGACTCCGCCACCCGACGCGGCTCGTCACGATCCAGCGGCAACGGCTTGCCGGTGTCGATCTGGCAGAAGTCACAACGCCGGGTGCACTGGTCACCACCGATCAGGAACGTCGCCTCGCGGTCCTCCCAGCACTCGAAGATGTTGGGACAGGCCGCCTCCTGACACACCGTGTGCAGCCCCTCGGACTTCACCAACGCCTGGAGCTCGGTGTACTGCGGACCCATCCGCGCCTTGGTCTTGATCCACGCCGGCTTCTTCTCGATCGGGGTCTCCGCGTTGCGAACCTCCAGCCGGAGCAGCCTGCGACCCTCCGGGAGAACGGTCACCGGGAGGCCTCACGATCCTGCTCGAACTTGGCGATGTAGCGCCGGTAGCGCTGCTTCTCGTCCTCGACCCGCTCAGAGTCCCATCCGAGGTGGCGTGCAGCTGCGTCCGCGATGCCGGAGAGCGAGGCGAGCCCGAGGTCTGCGCCCAGCCCCGTCATCAGCCGCCGGGCGACGAGGTCGGTCAGGGTGACGGCCATCTCCTGCTGGACCGCGAACACGACCTCGGCCTCGATGGCACCGTCTGCTTCCGGGATCTCTTGCCCCAGAGCCGGGTTCGAGGCCACCAGCGCGTCCACCTCCACCGCTCGGGTGCCGTAGAGACCCAGCAGCCGTCGCGCGGTGGCGGCGGACACCCGGGCCCCCCGGGCGAACTCCTCGGCGAAGGCGTCGTACCGCACCGTCCTGCCGCCCGGGAGCCGGCTGCCTCGGGTGGTGCAGGTCCGGTGCTTGGCTCCGAGGTCGCGCACCACCTGGTCGATGACGTCCTGGGCCAAGGCACGGAAGGTGGTGAGCTTGCCACCGATCACCGAGTAGAGACCCTGGACCCGGTGGGCGGCGACGCGCGAGTGGTGGTGCAGGACGTGCCTGCGGGTGATGTCGCTGGTGGGTCCCTCGGGGTGGTGCGGCAGCGGTCGCACCCCGGTGTAGCTCCACAGGATGTGCTCGCGGGTCAGCCCCGCCCCGGGAAGCACCAGGTTGGTCTCGCGGAGGATGTACTCGATCTCGCCGTCGTCGGCGCTGGCCGTGTCGAGGTCTCCGACGAACCGCTCGTCCGTGGCGCCGATGATGTAGCGGCCCAGCCACGGGATGACCATCATCGGGCGTGCGTCGGTGATCGCCTCGTAGTACATCGCCGAGTCCACCGGCGCCCCAGGGAAAGCGTCCACGATCAGGTGGGTGCCCTTGGTGCCACCCATCAGTGGGTCCGCCCCCTGCGGCCCGCCGCCGGAGAGCACCTCGTCGACCCAGGGGCCGGCCGCGTTGACCACGATGCCCGCCCGCGCGGTCAGCGAGCGTCCGGTCACCGTGTCGGTGAACTCGACCCCGGACACCTGCTCGGCATCGATGAGCAGCCGGTCCACGCGGGCATGGTTGAGCACCACCGCGCCCGCCTGACGCGCCGCCACCGCGGCCTCCAGCGAGATCCGCTCGGCGTAGTCGGCCTGGCCGTCGTAGTAGGTGGCCGCGCCCTTGAGCCCCTCGGTGTCCAGGCCGGGGATGATGTCCAGCACCTGTCCCCTGCGGTGGATGCGGTGCCGGGGAGTGCTCTTGTCGGGCGAGAGGGCGTCATAGGCAAGCATTCCGGCGCGCAGAGCGGTGGCGCTGTGCGCGTTCCGCTCGTAGAACGGCAGCACGAACTGTCGCGGCCGGACCAGGTGCGGCGCGGCCTTGAGCAGCCACTCGCGCTCCCGGAGCGACTCGCGGACCAGGCGGACGTCGTACTTCTCGAGGTACTTCAGACCACCATGGATCAGCCTGCTGTTCCACGCTGAGGTCGCCCAGCCGAAGTCCTCCTTCTCCAGGAGCAGCACCCGCAGCCCCCGCAGGGCCCCGTCCCAGGCGATGCCGGCGCCGTTGCAGCCGCCACCGATCACGATCAGGTCGAAGGGCGTGCTGGTCTCATCCAGAGTGTGCGTCCGAGGCATGAGGTGCTCGGTGGCGTTCACTGCACCGCCTCCCGCACCGCGTCAGGCGACTCCAGCCAGGCCTTCATGGTGCCGAGGAAGCGTGCGGCGTCGGCGCCGTCGACCAGACGGTGGTCGTAGGACAGCGCCAGGTAGACCATCGGGCGTACGACGATGTCGTGACCGCCATCGGCTCGCCTACGGGCCACCGGCCGCTCGACCACCGCACCGGTGCCGAGGATCGCGGACTGGGGCTGGTTGATGATCGGGGTGTCGAACAGGGCACCCCGGCTGCCGGTGTTGCTGAGGGTGAACGTGCCGCCGGACAGCTCGTCGGGGTGGATGGTCGCGGTCCGGCAGCGCTCGGCCAGATCGGCGATCGAGCGGGCCAGGTCAGCCAGACCCTTCTCGCCAGCGTCGCGGACCACGGGAGCCATCAGTCCGCGCTCGGTGTCGACCGCCACCGCGAGGTGCTCGCCGGCGGGGTAGCTGACCTTCGTTGCCTCGGCATCCATGGTCGCGTTGACGACCGGGTGCACCTGGAGCGCATGCACCGCGGCCCGCGCGAGGAACGGAAGATAGGTCAGCTTCACGCCGTGGGCCTCACCGAAGGCCTGCTTGGTCTCGGCGCGGGCCTCGGCCACCGTCCCGAGATCGACCTCCACGACGGTGGTGAGCTGCGCGGAGGTCTGCAGCGACTCCAGCATCCGCCCGGCGATAAGCCGGCGGAGCCGGGACACCCGCGCCTCGGTACCTCGCAGGGGACTGGGCCCACCGAGCTTGGTGTTGGCGGTCGCCGTGTCTGTGGTGGTCATCGGTTCTTCTCCATCGTCGGGGTCAGCGGAGGTTGAGCTCGATCAGCTCGACCCAGCGAGCGAAGCCCGCTCGGCCGTACTCAGCCAGCTCGTCGTCGGGCGCGAACCGGTCCGCCTCCGAGGGGCGCTGGCCGAAGTCCACCGGAGCGTCGACTCCCGCTCCACGCAGCGCCGCCTTCGCGGCCCCGAGGCTGGTCAGCTCCTGGATGCGCGGGCGGACGACCTGGTCGCCGGTCAGCGCGGCAAGCAACCGGCACAGGTAGTCGCTCGAGGCGCCACCGCCGTCGACCACGATCTGGCCGGACCTGCCCCCTGGGAGGGCGTCCTGCATCGCGAGCAGCAGGTCGTAGGCCTGGAACGCCATCGCCTCGGTCGCCGCGCGGACGACGTCGACGGGAGCGGTGTCCATCGCCAGGCCGGCGATCACGGCGCCGCGGCGACTGGGCCAGCGAGGGGCTCCCATCCCGGTGAACGACGGCAGGACGTACACCCGGTCGTCCGCCGGCAGCTGGCTTCGTGCCATCGGAGCGGAGCGGTCGATGGTGCTTCCCGTGATCTGGTCGATCCAGGCGACCGTGTAGCCGGAGTGGAACGCCGAGCCCTCGATCTCGTAGCTGGTCACCCCCTGGGCGTCGGTCCAGCCGACGGAGGTCACCAGCCCGTCCCGCAGGACGATGTCGTCGCCGGTGTTCAGGCTGACCACCCCGGAGGTGCCGAAGGTGGCCTTGACGGCGCCCGCCGACTCGCAGCCGTGCCCCAGCAGGGAGGCCTGCTGGTCGGCGATCAGCCCGGTGATGGGCAGGTCCGCGCCGCACACGGTCGGGTCTGTCCTGGCCAGCTCACCCATCGACCGGCACAGCGTCGGCAGGCAGGCCAGCGGAATGCCGAGGAGCTCGGCCAGCTCGGGGTCCCACTCGCGGGTGCGCAGGTCCATCACCTGGTAGCGCGAGCCGTTGGAGACATCGGTCAGGTGCGCCGCACCCCCGGAGATGGCATAGAGCAGCCACGAGTCCAGCGTGCCCGCGGCCAGCTCTCCCGCCCGCGCACGCTCGGCCAGGTCGGGCCGCTGCTCCAGCAGCCAGACGAGCTTCGAGCCGAAGAAGAACGTCTCGTTGGCAAGGCCCGTGCGCTCCCGGATCACCGGGTCGAGTCCCTCGCTGCGCCACCGCTCCACGACCGGGGCGCTCTGCGCCGACATCCACATGATCCCCGGAGCCACCGGCTCGCCGGTGGCCCGGTCCCACAGGAACGCCGTCTCGCGCATGTTGGTCAGTCCCAGTGCCGTGATCGTGTGGCCCTGCCGGCCCAGGAGCTCCTGGGCCTCCTGGATCACCTGCACGGTCTGCTTGACCACCGCGTTCGCGTCGATCTCGACCCAGCCCGGCTGCGGGAAGTCCAGCGTCAGGTCCTCACTGCCGCACGGGAGGGCAGCGCCGGACTCCACCTCGAAGGCGATGGACCGTACGGCGTGGGAGCCGCAGTCGATGGCGAGTACGTAGTCCGACATGGCTAGGCACGGGTCCTTCGCAGGCGCTCCTGCAGGCTGGAGAGCAGGATGGCGAACAGCAGGATCAGACCGAAGACGATCTGGCGCAGGTTCGACTCGACTCCCACGAGGTTCATCAGGTTGTTGATGCCACCGATCACGAAGATCGCGCCCAGCAGCCCAGTCACCCGGCCCTTGCCGCCCGAGAGTGCTGTTCCGCCCAGGGTGGTCGCAGCGAACACGATCAAGATGTCGCCGTTGCCCATCGAGGCGTCAACCGAGAACAGCCGGCCCGCCGAGAGGAGACCTCCGATCGCCGCGCACACACCGGCGACGACGAAGGCGCCCACGCAGGCGAGCTGCACGTTGATGCCGGCGACGCGGCAGGCCTTCTCGTTGTTGCCGATCGCCATCAGGTTGCGGCCGAAGACGGTGTAGCGGATCGTCAGCCAGGCGACGAGGAAGAGGCCGAGCAGCACGAAGACCGCCAGCGGCACCGCCCCGAGCGACGTACCGCCCAGCGCGGTGTAGGTCTCTGGGATGTCGTAGACGCCCTCGGGGATCAGGTAGACCACGACGCCGCGGATCGTCAGCAGCGTGGCCAGCGTGACCAGGAACGGGTTGACGCCCAAGGTCACCGAGAGCAGTCCGTTGACCAGCCCGACGACGGCTCCGACCAGCAACGTGATCAAGATGCCGAGGACCGGGTTGAGACCCGCCACCCACTGCGTCATGAACAGCACCGCCACCACGGGAGCCAGGGCATACGTCGACTCCAGCGACAGGTCGAGCCGGCCGGTGATCATCACGAAGTAGAGCCCGACGACCATGCAGCCCAACGGCGCGGCGGCCCACATCAGGTTGGTCAGGTTGCCGCTGGTCAAGAAGCCGGGCACGAACGCGCCCACGACCAGCATCAGGCCGACGATCGGCCAGATCAGGTGCTCGGCCGCGATGTTCCGGGCGATGCGTGCAGCCTTGGAGGAGGACGTCTCCGCGGCCTTCGCGGACGGGGGTGACGCTGGGGTGATCGGCTGGGCAGCCCTTCCGGTGCCGGCCGCCGTGGCGGAATCGTGGCTCATGATCTTTTCCAAACTCCCTGTCCGGTTCCATAGATCTCACCGACGTTGAAGTCGGCCTCGCCGCGTCGCACCTCACGCACGGCTCTTCCGTTGAAGAACACCAAGATGCGGTCGCACACCTCGATCAGCTCCTCTTCGCTCTCGCTGGTCACGATCACCGCGCTGGTCCGGGTGAGCTCCTGTCGGACCACCCGCAACAGCTCGGGCTTCGTGGCGATGTCGACGCCGCGCGTGGGCTCGCTGAGCACGTAGAGGCGCGGACGCATCAGCATCAGCCGTCCGAGCATCACCTTCTGCCGGTTGCCGCCCGATAGCGTGTCGATGTCGGCGTCAGGTGAGGGGGTCTTCACCTGCATCTGCTTCAGCAAGGGCATGCCCACCTCCCGCACCTTCGCATCGCGCAGGATCCCGAGGCCGCCGGAGATCCGCCTCGCGACCGGGAGCACCAGGTTCTCCAGCACGCTCAATCCGTGGATGGTGGCGAGCTCCTCGCGCTTCTTGGGCAGGTAGGCGATCCCGTACCGCGCCGCGGCCCGTGGGGTGCGCAACCGTCGGTCATGACCGTCGATGGTGACCTCGCCGGCCGAGGGCCGCAGGCCCGGCCAGGCCCTCGAGCAGCTCCTCCTTGCCCGATCCCTCGACCCCGGCTAGGCCGAGGACCTCCCCCTGCTCGCACCTCGAGGCTGGTCGGCTCGAGCTCGGGCAGGGAGGTGAAGTTCGTCAGCCGGATGACCTCCGGCCCGTGGGTGGGTGCTCTGCGCTGGTCTCGTGCAGGTGCACGTCGACCGGCCGACGATGGCGTCGGCGAGCGCCTCCGGGGTCGTGTCGGCGACCTCGACCGTCTGCACGCTGCGGCCGTCGCGCATCACCGTGACCCGGTGACAGGTGCTCATGATCTCGGCGATCCGGTGGCTGATCAGGGTGAAGGAGCGACCGTCGGACAGCTCGTTGAGCTGCGAGAGGAGCGAGGTACGCCGCTCGCCGGAGAGGCTCGCCGTGATCTCGTCCAGCAGCACGACCGTCGCCCGCTCCAGGAAGACCGCCTTGGCGAAGGCGAGCAGCTGCTGCACCTCGATCGGCAGCGAGGTCATCGGGTCCGAGGGCAGCACCCGCAGCGCCAACCGGTCGTCGATCTCTGCGACCTTGCGTCGGATCGCGCCCCGGTCGAGCAGCCCGACCCGGGTGTTGGACCGGTCGCCGAGGAACAAGAAGTCCTCGACGTTCATGAACGGCAGGTCCGGCGGCTCCTGCGGGATCAGCGCGACGCCGAGGTCCGTGGCGACCCGTGGGTTCCACCGGTGGGTGTCGACCTGCTGGCCCGAGACGGTGAGTTGGCCGCTGGTGGGCTTGAGGACGCCGGCGACCATGTTCATCAGCACCGACTTGCCGGCACCGTTCTTGCCGATGACGCCGTGCACCGATCCCTCGGCGACCTGCATCGTCGCGTCCTCGACGGCTACCGCACCGCCGAAGTCCTTGTGGAGCTGCTGCGTCGCGTAGGAGATGTCCATGTTGCCCTCCGGTCTCGATCGTCCCGTGTCGCTGCTCGGTGTCCCAGGGTGCGGTGCGCGCTCGGCGCGCACCGCACCCCATCGGGATCAGTTGCCGCTGGCTCCGCTGGCGACGGCCCAGTGGTCAGGCGAGTCGACGGGCAGCGACTCGGGAACACCGAAGGCCTTCGTCTTGTACCAGGGACCGCTCGATGTCGTCGCGGGTCGTGACCTCGATCGGACCCCAGGGCTTGTCGGCCCACTCCTCGACGTTCTCGACGCCCTCGGAGGGCTCGGTGGAGCCGTTCGACATCATGTCGTAGAGCAGCTTGGAGACCAGCTGGCCCTCGATCGAGAGCCGGCTGCTCCGAGCAGTGGGTCAGCTCCTTCTTCGGCGATCGAGTCGAGCTCGGCCTGGGAGCAGTCGACCGAGGTGATCGCCACGGCGTCGGGCTTGCCGGTGCCGATGACCGCCCCGGCGGACTTCAGCGCCGGGATCGCGCCACCGACGGCCATCGTGCCGTCGACGCTGCCGACGGCCAGGATGTTCTCGGCGCCGGCGCTGGTGATCGCGTCGCTGACGGCGGCACGAGCCGGCTCGCCCTGGTAGCCCAGGTCGGCACGCTCGACGATCTTCACCTTGGGGTGTCTCGGCAGCGACCTTCTCGAGCACCTCCATGTAGCCGGCGTGCCGGTCCTGTCGAACGAGGCGGTGATGTCTCCGCGCAGCAGCATGATCGTGCCACCCTTGGTCGGCCCAGTCGGCGCCGCGCGCCTTCTCGATTCCGTTCACGATCGCCTCGCCGGAGAGCCGGCCCGGCCTCGACGTTGTCGAAGGCCACGAAGGGGACGTCCGCGCCGGGCACGGTCAGGTTGTGCACCACGACCGGGATCTTCTTGGCCTTGAGCTGCTTGATCACGGCGACCATGCTCTCGCCGCGCCACGGCACCAGGCTGACGCCGTCGATCGCCCTGGGTGATCAGCTGCTGGAGGCCGTTGAGCTGGTCCCCGGCGTCGTTGGCGGCGACCGTCTTGACGTTGATCTTGACGCCGTGCTCCTTCTCGAGGTCGGCGACCGCGGCCTTCTCACCGGCCGCGACGCCGTTGAAGAAGATGTCGCCGGCGTCCCACCGGATCTGGGCGATCGTGTAGCTCTTCTTGCCCCCGCCGGCACGGCGTCGGCGCCGCTCGCGACGATGCCGATCCCGCAGCCGGCGAGGGCACTTGCCAGCGCCACGCCGGCGACCAGCGCGACGTGCTTGTTCTTGATCATGCTGTTCTCCTGTTGGTTGCTGCCTGCTCGCAAGCGGTTGGGAGGAGTCTGGTGGTGCTGCGGTGCCTTATCAGGGATCTCGTCTCCCGCTTCTCCGACGTAGGCGATGACGTCGCCGCCTCGACCCGGCTTCCGGCCGGAGCGACGATGCGCAGCAGCACACCGTCGGCCACGCACTCGACCTCGACCTCGGTCTTGTCGGTCTCGACGAGCAGCAACGGGTCACCCATCTCGACCGCGTCACCCTCCTTGAGGAACCACTCGACGATGGCTCCCTCCGAGACGGTCTGCCCGAGCTCGGGCATCACGATTGCCTCAGCCATGGTTCTCTCGCTTTCTCTGCGTCCGCCGACGGGCGAGGGACTGTTGCACTGTCTTCACTGACGACCACACACCTTGCGGACCGCGTCCCGGAGCTCGGCGATGCTGGGCAGCACGGCGGCCTCGAGCTCGGGAGCGAACGGCATCGGCACGTCCTTGCTGGTCACGCGCAGGACCGGCGCCTCGAGCACGCCGAACAGCTCCTCGCCGATCCGCGCCGCGACCTCGGCACCCCACCCGTTGGTGCGGTGCGCCTCGTGGGCGACGACCAGACGCTTGGTCTTCTGCACGCTCGTGGTGACCGAGGCCCAGTCGAACGGCGCCAACCACACGGGGTCGATGACCTCGACGCTGATTCCCTCCTCGGCCAGCTCCTCGGCCACCTGGAGCGCGGCGTAGAGCTGGGTGAAGGTCGCCACGACGGTGACGTCGGCGCCCTCACGGCGCAGCCGCGCCTGACCGACCTCGATCGCGTAGTCCTCCTCGGGCACGTAGGCGCGGGTGTCGATGGAGCCCGGCCTCCTTGCGCTTCTTGGCGCCGTAGAGCAGCTTGTGCTCGAAGACCAGGACCGGGTCGGGGTCCCGCAGGGCGGCCTTGATGCCGCCCTTGGCGGTGTAGGCGTCGGAGATGCACAGCACCTTGACCCCCGGCACGTGCATGAAGAAGCTCTCCGGGCACTGGGCGTGCTGGGCGCCGCGCTGCGTCGCACCCACCGGGGAGCGGAGCACCGTCGGGACGCTGATCCGCCCGCCGGACATGTAGCGCAGCTTGGCGGCCTCGTTGACGACCTCGTCCATGGCCTCGAACACGAAGTCGGCGTACTGCAGGTCCGGCAAGCGTCTTCGAGCCCGGCGATGGCTCCACCGATCGCCGCACCCATGATCGCCTTCTCGCTGATCGGGGTGTCCATCACGCGGTCGCGCCCGAAGTCCTCGGCGATGCCGAGGTAGATGCCGAAGGCACCGCCGAAGCCGCCGGGGACACCGACGTCCTCGCCGAGGAGGACCACGCTCTCGTCGGGCTCCATCTCCTGACGGATGCCCTCACGCAGGGCGTCCGCGATGCTGAGCATGCCGGTCGTCCTGGTCGGCCGGCGCATTCTCCAGCAGGCCCGCGATCTCGGCGTGCTCGACGGCCGGGGCCGCGAGCACCGCCTTCGGGTCGAGCGCCGACTCCGCGGGCGCGAAGGGCGTCTGCTGGGCGAACTTGAGCGCCTCCTTGACGATGGCCTTCGCACCCTCGACGGTCGCACTCGACCTCCTCGGCTGCTGGCGACGTCGTGCTCGACCAGCGCCGTCTTGAGGCGCTCGATCGGGTCCTTGGCGTTCCACTCGGCTTCCTCGTCCTTGGTGCGGTAACCGCGCGCGTCACCACGACTGTGACCGACGTAGCGGTAGGTCAGGAACTCCAGCAGCGTCGGGCCGTGACCGGCGCGGGCTCGCTCGGTGGCGCGCTGCATCGCGTCCAGCACCGCCAGGACGTCCATGCCGTCGACCTGCTCCGACGGGATGCCGTACGCCGCGCCGCGCGAGGAGACGTCGACGTTGAGGGTGGTCTCGTGGAACGGCGTCGAGGCGCCGTACATGTTGTTCTCGCAGACGAAGACGACCGGCAGCTTCTTCACGGCCGCGAAGTTGACGCCCTCGTGGAAGGCGCCTTCGTTGACCGCACCGTCGCCGAAGAAGCACGCGACGACGTTGTCGGTGCCCTGCTGCTTGAGCGCCATGGCCAGGCCCGGGGCCAGGGTGACGCCGCCGCCGACGATGGCGATCGAGGGCAGGATGCCCAGGTCGGGGTCACCGAGGTGCATCGACCCGCCGCGACCACCGAGGCAGCCGGCCTCGCGACCGTAGATCTCGGCCATCGCGACCTTGGGGTCCATGCCCTTGGCCAGCGCGTGCCCGTGCGGGCCGGTGGGTGGAGGTGATCCAGTCGGAGTCGCGCAGGTTCGTCGCAGACACCGACCGCGACGGCCTCCTGTCCCTGCGACTGGTGCAGCGTCCCGGGATCTCGCCCTGCAGGAAGCGCAGGTAGGCCATCTGCTCGAACTGGCGGATGACCACCATCCGCTCGAGCATCTGCAGGGCGGAGCTCCTTGCCGACCTGCGTCGAGCAGGTCGGCGGAGCGGTCCTCCGGCAGTGAGTCGACCGGCAGGTCCGGTGGAATCTCTCGGACAGTCATGGCTCAGGCCTTCCCGGAAGAGCTCAGCACCTGCATCAGGCGACGTACCTCGTTCTCCACGGCCTTGGCCGCACGGGTGTTGAGGTCGCCCGCGAAGCGCGAGCCGTAGAGCAGGTTGGGGTCGGACTCGTCCTCCCGGATCGCGCTGGTCAGCTCGAGGCCGAACACGTGCTTGAGCCGGGTGCCGAAGTTGACCTTGGTGATGCCGGCCTCGACCGCTGCCTGCAGCTGGTCGGGCGGGGTGCCCGAGCCACCGTGCAGCACGAGCGGAACGTCGACCGCGTCGTCGATCTCGCGGATGCGGTCCACGCGGACGTCAGGCACGTAGTCGGAGGTGACGAAGTGCACGTTGCCGACGGCTACCGCCAGGCAGTCGACCCCGGTCGTCTTGACGAACTCGATCGCGGCGTCGACCTCGGTCATCTGACCGATCGAGGTGTCGATCTCGCCGTCGATGCTCATCTCGGCCAGAGCGCCGATCTCACCCTCGACCGCGATGCCGTGCGGACGGCACGCGGAGACCGAGCGCCTCGGTGTCGCTCATCAGCTGGTCGATCGGCCAGCCCTGGGTGTGCATCATCACCGAGTTGTAGCCCGGCACCGATGGCGAGCTTCGCCTCCTCGAGGCTGTCCGCCTCGTTGAACAGCACCCCGATCGGGACGCTGGAGCGCTGGGCCAGCCGCTCGGCGACCGCGCCGTACATCTCGATGCCGGTGCTGCGCAGCCACTCGTGGTTCGCCGACAGGCCACCGATGCCGATGATCACCGGCGAGCGCTCGGCCTCGGCCGCGGCCACGACGGCCTCGAGTGTGTACACGTCCCACGACTCGTAGTAGCCCACCGCGTAGCGCCCCTTGCCGGCGTCGGCCAACAGCTCGGGCAAAGAAACCAGACTCATCGACCTTCTCCTCAGATTCACATCTGTGCACTCCTGCACGAATGTGAGTATCATGGGGTCCGTCGGACAGCAGACTGTCAAGAGGCGGGATCGAGGTTCCTTGCGTAGAGTCGGTGCCGTCGCGTCGGGCCGGTGCCGGACGAAGGCGCGAAAGGAAGGCAACGCGATGGCCAGCGCCGAGCGGCTCGCGCAGGCGGCCTTCATGTATTACGTCCAGGGACTGAGCCAGAACGAGGTCGCCGAGCGCATGGGCCTGGGCAGGTCGAACGTGTCCCGCCTGCTCACCGAGGCGCGGCAGCGCAAGATCGTGCGCTTCGAGATCGACTACCCGGTGCGGCGTGACCTGCACCAGGAGCCGGAGCTGGTCGATCGGTACGCCGGCTCCTCACTGCGCGAGGTGGTCGTCGCCCGGCCGGTGACCGGTGACGACTCGCGCGCCGGTCTCATCGCGGCGGCGCGCGCCGGTGGCGACTGGCTCGACGAGAACCTCAGGACGGCCAGACCGTCGGACTCTTCTGGGGCAGCACCATCCAGACGATGGTCGACGTCTCCCACTTCTCTCGCAGCGTCGACGCCCACTTCGTGCAGATGGCCGGGGAGTGGAGCATGGATCCGGCCCACTCGGGTCACGACCTGGTCCGTGACCTGGCCAGCAAGGTGGGCGGTCGCTACACCTACTTCGACGCCCCCGCCGTGGCCGAGTCATCCAGCCGTGGCGACGAGCCTGATCAAGAGCGCCCAGGTGTCCCGGGCACTCGAGCTGGCCCGCTCGGCCAGACACCTCGGTCCTTGGGATCGGTTCGTTCGCCTCGGGTACCGCAGCGGCCTTCCTGACCCACGCTCACGCCACCGACAGGAGCGGGAGGAGGCCCTGGCACAAGGGGGCCGTCGGCCAGATCTGCGGGCGTTTCTACGACAGCAGCCGGAATGCAGCTCGATCTCGCCCTGCACCACCGCCTGGTGTCGATCGACCTCGACGACCTCCGACGTACGCCGAACGTCGTGGCGGTCGCCAGCGGGGCGGACAAGGCGGAGGCCGTCTCCAGCGCCATCCGCGGCGGACTGGTGCACACGCTCGTGGCGGACGCGGCCCTGTCGACGGCGCTGCTCGCTGTCCTGACCCCGGCCGGAGGGCGACCCGACTAGCGGGGCGTCACGGCCCGCCAGCACGCCTCGACCAGGAGTCCACCGAACCCGAGCAACCGGCGTGGGTGCCTTGCCTCACCAGTCCCACAGGGCCAGGACGGCGCGCGCGTAGGCGCATTCGGCACTGAGGTCGATGTGCCGCTGCTCCGCCCCCTCGCGCTCGATCCGCACGATGAAGCCGCCGGGCGTGCTCTCCAGTCCAAGGAAGGACATCCCCAGCATCTCGCGCAGCTGGTCCTCGCTCGGGAGCCACAGCACCTCGCTCTGCTCGATGCTGTCCAGCGCCCACTCGGTGGTGCCGTTGAACGCGAACAGCCGCCCGGTCGGCAGCTCCAGACCTCCACGACCATGTCGCTGACCGCGAAGACCAGGTCCTCCAGATCGTGGTCGGGCACGACGAACCGATCCCCCGACGCCGGGGTCCAGGTCACCCCGGCGCTCTTGAGCCGCTGGGCGAGGTCGACGCTGATCATCGCTCCAGTGTGCCCGGAGACCCCAGCGGACGGGGGTCCGCGAACTGCGTCGCGCTGTCCCCGAGACATGAGCGAAGCCCCGGGTCAGACCCGGGGCTTCGCTGTGCTTCACGTGGTGCGCGAGGGGGGAGTTGAACCCCCACGCCCTTTCGGGCACACGGACCTGAACCGTGCGCGTCTGCCATTCCGCCACTCGCGCCAGAAGCGGGCTCAGGCTATCCCACGTCGCTCAACCGCCCAAACCGGCATCGGAGACGAACCCGGCTGCCGATACCATCGCCACAGACGTTGGCCGGCAACCGTGGTGGAGGGAGGCGTCGTGAGTGGACTTCAGCGATTCGAGAACAAGCTGGAGCAGATGATCTCCGGGGTCTTCGCCCGCACCTTCCGCAGCGCCGTGCAGCCCGTCGAGATCGCGGCCGCTCTCAACCGGGAGATCGACAACTCCGCCCAGATCCTGAGCCGCGACCGGCGGCTGGTGCCCAACACCTTCGTCGTCGAGCTCTCCGGAGTCGACCACGAGCGGCTCGAGGCCCTCGGTCCGCAGCTGCCCCGGGAGCTGACCGAGATGCTGCGCGAGCACGCCGCCCAGCAGTCCTACGTGTTCACCGGGCCGGTGCAGATCGAGATGACCACCAGCGAGGACCTGACCACCGGTCGCTTCCGGGTGCTCAGCAAGTCGGTCTCGCCCTCGAGCCTGGCCGGTGGCGACCCCACCGCCACCCAGGTGCGCGGGGCGAAGGCGACCCTGGAGGTCAATGGCGAGCGGCTCCCCCTGGCCCCGCCCGGTCTGGTGATCGGGCGCGGGAACGACGCCGACCTGCGCATCGACGACCCCGGAGTCTCCCGGAGGCACATCGAGATCCGCGTCGAGGAGCCTCAGGACCCGGGCGACGCGGCTCGCGTCACCGTGCTCGACCTGGGGTCCACCAACGGGGTGCTCGTCAACGGCAAGCGCGTCGAGCGCGCGGTCCTCGCCGATGGTGCGACGCTGAAGATCGGCAACACGACCATGTCCCTGCACCTCAAGCAAGGGTAGTGAGACTTGTCCGAGCTGACCCTGGTCCTGATCAGGTTCGCCTACCTGGCGATCCTGTGGATCTTCGTCCTCTCCTGCATCTCGGTGATCCGCTCCGACATGTTCGGTGCGCGCGTCGCGCGCGAGGCCTCGGGGCGAGGACGGTCGAAGGAGCGCCGCCCGAAGGGCAAGAGCAAGCCGGCCAAGCCGCGCCGGGGGGTGCCGACGCAGGTGGTGATCCTCGAGGGCGGCAACAAGGGCGAGTCGGTCTCGCTGGAGGACGCCCCGCTGCTGATCGGGCGCGGCAACGACGCCGCCATCCGGCTCGACGACGACTACGTCTCGACGCGTCACGCCCGCATCGCGAACTCGGGCGAGCAGTGGTTCGTCGAGGACCTCGGCTCGACCAACGGCACCTACGTGGGCGCCACCCGGATCACCCAGCCCACCGCGCTCCAGCTCGGCACCCAGGTCCGCATCGGCAAGACGATCCTGGAGCTGCGCAAGTGAGCGCGAGGCGGCCGCGAGGCGGGGCCGGGCATGAAGCTGCGGTACTCCGCGATGTCGGACGTGGGTCGGGTCCGGCGTGACAACCAGGACTCCGGGTACGCCGGACCGCACCTGCTCGTGGTCGCGGACGGCGTGGGGGGCTCGGCGCGCGGCGACATCGCCAGCAGTGCGACCGTCGAGGTGCTGCGCCAGCTGGACAACGATCCCAGCGACGACATCCTCAGCGCCCTGGCCGGCGCCATCCACCGCAGTCACGACCGCATCGCCGAGCTGGTCGCGGAGACGCCCGAGATCGAAGGCACCAGCACCACGGTCACCGCGGCCATCTTCGACGGCACCCTGCTCGGCATCGGTCACGTCGGCGACAGCCGGGGCTACCTGCTGCGCGGTGGCGCGCTGTCCCGGCTGACCGACGACCACACCTTCGTGCAGAGCCTGATCGACGAGGGCCGGATCACCGAGGACGAGGCCCGGGTGCACCCGCACCGGAACCTGATCCTGCGCGCGGTCGACGGCGTGCACGAGCCGGAGCCCGACGCCTTCATGCTCGAGGTCGAGCTCGGCGACCGCCTCCTGCTGTGCTCGGACGGTTGCGCCGGGGTGCTCTCCGACGACGAGCTCGCGGTCCTTCTCGGCGAGGGGACCCCCGACTCCGCGGCCGTCGACCTGATCCGGGCCTCGCTCGACGCGGGCAGCACCGACAACGTCACGGTCGTGGTGGCGGACCTGGTCGACGACGACGCCGCCGAGGACCTGAGCGAGGAGTCCGGGACCTCCGCGTCCGCCGCGCTCGGCCCGATCATCGTCGGCGCCGCGGCCGAGGCCTCGCGTCGACGACCGATGAGCTCGAGCCGTCCCAAGGCGGCCACCGACACCGGTGAGCTCGAGCCGGTCGAGGACTCCTCGGGCTCCGGTCGGGCCGCAGACCCGGACCTCGACCCGGAGGAGGCGCGCTACGCACCCCGCGCCCCGCGCCGGTTCATCTGGGCGCGCCGGATCGTCGGGCTCGGCATCATCGCGCTGCTGATCGCGATCGTCGCGGTGGCCGGCTACAAGTGGAGCCAGAACCAGTTCTACGTCGCCGGTGACGGCGAGCAGGTGGCGATCTACCGCGGCGTCGAGGCCGACCTTCCCGGCGTACAGCCTGCATCGGGTGGAGGAGCGCAGCACGCTCACCCTGGACTCCCTGCCGACCTACAACGCCCGCCAGGTCCGCGACGGCATCAACGCCAGCAGCCTCGACGACGCCCGGGGGATCGTGCGTCGCCTCGAGCGGCTGGCCGTGTGCCCGGACCCGGCTCCCGCTCCGTCCCCCAAGGCCGCACCCTCCGCCGAAGCCGGCTCGACCAGCAAGACCCGCGCCCAGGCCGAGGCCCAGAAGCGGGCGGCCGCCAGTGCTCGGGCTTCGGCCAGCCCCTCGCCCGGAGAGTCCTCGCCCACCTGCACCGAGGCGCCATGAGCGGCACCCGCGCCCCCCAGGCGCCTCAGGGTCTGATGGCCTTCGTCCACCGCCGTCGGCGTGGGGCCGAGCTGGTCCTGCTGCTGCTGAGCCTGGTCGTCGGGATCGGCGCGTACGCCGCGGTGGGGATCGGCGTCGACGGGACGGTCCCGGTCAACCTGTTCACCTACGGCGCCTGGCTGGCGGCCCTGGTCGTGGGATGCCACGTCGTGATCCGGCTCTTCGCCGAGTACGCCGACCCGATCCTGCTGCCGATCGTCTCCGCGCTGAACGGGCTGGGGCTGGCGATGATCCACCGCATCGACCTGGCCAACGAGGCCAGCAACGCGGAGGCCCGGACCTTCGCCGGGACCCAGCTCGTCTGGATGACCATCGGCGTCGGCCTGTTCGTGGCGGTGATCGTCGTGCTGCGAGACCACCGGCGCCTCCAGGCCTTCACCTACACGGCCGGTCTGGCCGCGATCGTGCTCCTGCTGCTGCCGCTGATGCCCGGCATCGGCCAGAACATCAACGGGGCCCGCATCTGGATCCGCGTGGGACCGATGAGCTTCCAGCCGGGGGAGATCGCCAAGCTGCTGCTGGTCGTCGCCTTCGCCGGCTACTTCGTGCTCCACCGGGACGCCCTGGCGCTCGCCGGTCGCCGGTTCCTGTTCGTGGACCTGCCGCGCGGCCGCGATCTCGGCCCGATCCTGGCGATGTGGCTGCTCTCCCTGGGCATCCTGGTCTTCCAGCGCGACCTCGGCTCCTCGCTGCTCTTCTTCGGGCTGTTCCTGGTGATGCTCTACGTCGCGACCGAGAGACCCGGTTGGCTGGTCGTCGGCGGCGGACTGTTCGCCGTCGGCGCGTACTTCGGCTACCTCACGATGAACCACGTGCAGCTGCGGGTGGCGGCGTGGCTGGACCCGTTCGACCCGGACGCCCGCGCCTTCCAGATCGTGCAGGGCCTCTACGGGATGGCCTGGGGCGGCCTGGTGGGCCGCGGTCTCGGCCAGGGGAACCCCCAGATCACGCCGTACTCCTACTCCGACTTCATCCTGCCCTCGATCGGTGAGGAGCTCGGACTGACCGGAGTGATGGCGGTGATCCTGCTCTACGGCATCTTCGTCGAGCGCGGCCTGCGCACCGCCCTGATCTGCCGCGACAACTTCGGCAAGCTGGTGGCCTCCGGGCTCGCCGTCGTGGTCGCCGTGCAGGTCTTCGTCGTCCTCGGCGGCGTGACGAAGCTGATCCCGCTCACCGGGCTGACCACCCCGTTCCTCTCCTACGGCGGGTCCAGCCTGGTGGCCAACTGGATGATCCTGGCGCTGCTGCTGCGCATCTCCGACCAGGCCCGCCGCCCGCCGCCCGAGCTGATCGAGCCCGCTGAGGACTACGACGCGGACGCGACGCAGGTGGTGAAGATCCGCAAGTGAACAAGCCGATCCGGAATCTGGCCGTCGCCTGCATGCTGCTGTTCGTAGCGCTGCTGGTGAACGCGACCTATGTGCAGTACTGGCAGGCCGAAGCCCTCACCTCACTGAGCAAGCACCCCGACAACAAGCGCGTCCGCGACGCCGAGTTCGCCCGGGAGCGCGGCGCCATCCTGGTGCGCGGCAAGGCGGTGGCGGAGAGCACCAAGTCCGACGACGCCTACAAGTTCCAGCGCGTCTATCCCCAGGGTCCCCAGTACGCGCACCTGACCGGGTTCTTCTCCCGTGACTGGGGTCTCGGCGGGGTGGAGGCGACCCAGAACTCGATCCTCTCCGGGAGCGACTCCAAGCTGTTCGTCAACCGCGTCATCGACCTGGTCGACAACGAGTCCACCAAGGGCGGCAGCGTGACCCTGACCGTGGACCCCGGCGCCCAGAAGGCGGCGTACGACGGGCTGAAGGCGCTGGGGGACAACGTGCGCGGCGCCGTCGTCGCGATCGAGCCGAACACCGGCAGGATCCTGGCGATGGTCTCCAGCCCGAGCTACGACCCGGCCAGGCTCGCCACCCACGACTTCGCCTCCGTCGGCAAGGCCAAGCAGCGCCTCGACGCGAACGAGCTGGGCCCGCTGAACAACCGGGCCATCGAGGAGGTCCTGCCTCCGGGCTCCACCTTCAAGCTGGTGACCGCGGCCGCCGCGCTGGACTCCGGCAAGTACAACCCCGACACCAAGGTGCCCGGGGGCGCGAAGCTGGACCTGCCGCAGACCACGACCGACCTGGTCAACTCCAACCGCGGCTCCTGCGGTGGCGAGCAGATCACCCTCACCAAGGCGCTCCAGGTCTCCTGCAACGTCTCCTTCGGCGACGTCGGGCTCAAGATCGGCGCCGACAAGCTGCGCGAGACGGCCGAGAAGTTCGGCTTCGGCAAGCGCAGCTTCAACGATCTCGACGACGCGCTCACCCGGCAGGCACTGAGCAGGTTCCCCGAGGACCCCGACCCGCCGCAGACCGCGTTGTCCTCGATCGGGCAGTTCGACGTCGCCGCGACCCCGCTCCAGATGGCGATGGTCGGCGCCGGCATCGCCAACGACGGGGTGGTGATGAAGCCCTACCTGGTCGATGAGATCAAGTCACCCAAGCTCGACGTCCTGGAGAAGACCGACGCCACCCCGATGCCCGACCAGCCGGCGATCAGCTCCGCGGCGGCGCGGGACCTGACCCAGATGATGGTGGCCGTGGTCGACAGCGGCACCGGCGGCACGGCGAAGATCCCGGGCGTCCAGGTCGCCGGCAAGACCGGCACCGCGCAGAGCGCGCCCGACCGGCCGCCGTACGCCTGGTTCGTGTCGTTCGCGCCGGCCAGCACCCCCGCCGTGGCGGTCGCCGTGCTGGTCCAGGACGCGGGCGTGGCCCGCGACACGATCTCCGGCAGCGGCCTCGCGGCCCCGATCGCCAAGTCCGTCATGGAGGCGGTGGTCGGGAAGTGACCCCTCCCCTCGACGACGATCCCACCGAGGCACTCCAGTCCGACTCCGGCGAGCGCTACGAGCGAGACGAGCGCATCGCCACCGGCGGCATGGGCGAGGTGTGGCATGCCCGCGACACCGTGCTCGGCCGCGAGGTCGCCGTCAAGATCCTCAAGCGCGAGTACGCCGAGGACCCGACCTTCCGCGCGCGGTTCGAGGCCGAGGCCAGACACGCAGCCGGCTTGCACCACCCGGGGATCGCGTCCGTCTTCGACTACGGGCTGCTGCGGGAGGGCAACACCCCCTACCTGGTGATGGAGCTGGTCCACGGCAGGCCGCTCTCGGACCTGATCGTCGGCCAGCCGTTCGACCCCGAGCAGGCGCGGCTGCTGGCGCTGCAGACCGCCGAGGCGCTCGGCGACGCCCACGTGGCAGGTGTGGTCCACCGCGACGTCAAGCCGGGCAACCTGCTGGTCACTCCGGAGGGCCAGGTCAAGATCACCGACTTCGGCATCGCCCGCGCGACCGGGTCGGTCGCGTTCACCCAGACCGGCCAGATCGTCGGCACGCCGCAGTACCTCTCTCCGGAGCAGGCGCGCGGGGAGTCGGCCACCGCGGCCAGCGACGTCTACGCGCTCGGCATCGTGATGTTCGAGATGCTCAGCGGGCGCCGGCCGTTCGTGGCCGACACGCCCATCGCGACCGCGCTCGCCCAGATCCAGCAGGACGTGCCGCCGCTGCCCGACTCGGTGCCGGCCGGACTGGCGCAGATCGTGATGACATGCCCTCGCCAAGGATCCCGGCGCACGGTACGCCGACGGCGACGAGCTGGCGGCCGCACTCCGCGGCGCCAGCCGAGACGGGGGCGCCGCGTCCCGGTGCCGTTGGCCGCAGCGGGCGCGACCAGCGTGCTCCCTGCCGGCGCCGCGGTCGGTGCCGCGGTCGGTGCCGGTCGGGCCTGCCCCGGTCCCCGCGGACGCCGCCGCTCCCGTGGCACCAGCACGGGCGCGGACGCGGACCCAGCGCCCAGCACGACGACCACCGACAACGGCCGTTCCCGGTGGCCGCTGTATGCCGCCGCCCTGGTGGCGCTGGTCGTGCTCGCCGCCCTGCTCCTCACCCGCCCGTGGGCCGACGACGCGGCCTCGCACCGACACCGGCGACACCGAGCCCGAGACGAGCAGCACCGTCCAGATCCAGCCGGACGCCTACCTCGGCCGACCGGTGGAGGAGGTGGTCTCGGAGCTGCGCGCCAAGGGCCTCGAGACCACGGTCGAGTCCAAGCCCAACCCGGACGGGCGCCCGGCCGCGACGGTCGCCGGCCGTGAGCCCCACCGGTCTGGTGGAGGAGGGCACCCGGATCACGGTGGTCGCCTGGGCCGAGCCGGCCACCGAGGCCCCCGGAACGAGCGGCACGGACGAGAACGGCGAGAGCAGGGGACGACGAGCCTGAGGAGGAACCCGAGGAGGAGCAGGAGGACGGCCCGTCACCCGACGATCCAGACCCCACCGAGGTCGCACCCGAGAAGACCACCGAGCAGAGCGGTTCCGACAAGGCGCCCAAGGCGCCCAAGCCCGACAAGCCCGCGAAGTCCCCGAAGCCCGGCCAGGCGAACAAGCCGGCCGACGCTCCGAGCGCGGGCACGCCCACGCAGAACGGGAGCTGAGTTCGCGATGACTGAACCGCACCGGATCGGCGGACGCTACGAGGTCGGAGAGCTCCTCGGTCGCGGCGGCATGGCCGAGGTGCGCAAGGGCACCGACGTCCGCCTCGGCCGCACCGTGGCGATCAAGCGGCTGCGCACCGACCTGGCCAGCGACGCCACCTTCCAGGCGCGGTTCCGGCGCGAGGCCCAGTCGGCGGCGTCGCTGAACCATCCCTCGATCGTGTCGGTCTACGACACCGGCGAGGAGATGTCCACCGACGGCAGCAACGTCGCGCAGCCCTACATCGTGATGGAGCACGTCGCGGGCCGGACGCTGCGCGACATCGTCCGCGAGGGCCGCAAGATCCTTCCCGAGCGCGCCCTGGAGATCACCTCGGGCGTGCTGGCGGCGCTCGACTACAGCCATCGCGCCGGAATCATCCACCGCGACATCAAGCCGGGCAACGTGATGCTCACCCCGGCCGGCGACGTGAAGGTGATGGACTTCGGCATCGCGCGCGCGGTCTCTGACGCCTCCAGCACGATGACCCAGACCGCCGCAGTGGTCGGTACGGCGCAGTACCTCTCGCCCGAGCAGGCGCGCGGCGAGACCGTCGACTCCCGCTCCGACGTGTACTCGACCGGCTGCCTGCTCTACGAGCTGCTCACCGGAAGGCCGCCCTTCGTGGGCGACAGCCCGGTCGCGGTCGCCTACCAGCACGTGCGGGAGCTGGCCCAGCCGCCGTCGGCCCACGACGAGGACCTGACCCCTGAGCTGGACGCGATCGTGATGAAGTCGCTGGCCAAGAACGTGGGCGACCGCTATCCGAGCGCCGCCGCCATGAAGGCCGACATCGACCGCTACCTCGAGGGCAAGCCGGTGCAGGCACCCGCGGTCGCGGCGACCTCAGCGGGCTTCCTGTCCGCCGACGCCGGCACCGGGGCCACCCGCGTGGTTCCCGCGACGACTGGAGGACGAGGAGCCCGAGCACAAGCGTCGGGGCCCGATCATCCTGCTCGTCGTGCTGCTGGTGGCGCTGATCGTCGCCGCCCTGGTGTTCGGACCCAAGCTGTTCACCTCCGCCCCCGAGCAGCAGTCGGTGCCCACGATCACCGGACTGACGCGCGCCCAGGCCGAGCGCACCATCGAGGACAGCGGTCTCCAGGTCGGCGACGTGACCGCCGCGGCCAGCAAGGAGGTCGGCCGAGGTCGGGTGATCTCCCAGGACCCGCAGGCCGGAGACCTGGTCGACCCCGACTCCGAGGTCGGCTTCGTCGTCTCCGAGGGCCAGACCCAAGGTCGAGCTCCCCGACGTCGTGGGTCAGAGCAAGGACGACGCCGCCGACCAGCTCCGCGGCGACGGCTTCCGGGTGGTGCTCACCGAGCGCGACGTCGACGACCCCCCGGACGAGGTCGTGGAGATGCAGCCTCCGGCCGGGACCGCGGTCGTCGACGGGAGCAAGGTCACCCTGTTCTGGTCCGACGGGCCCGAGGGGGTCCCGGACGTGGTGGGCAAGACCGAGAAGGCCGCCACGAAGCTGATCGAGGACGCCGGGTTCGAGGTGAGCCGGGTGACCGACTCCTCGACCGAGTCGAAGAAGGACACGGTGCTCCAGCAGAGTCCCTGCGGCGGGCCAGACGCTCGACAAGGGCAGCACGGTCACGATCGTGGTCTCCACCTATGAGCCGCCGGAGCCGACCGATCGAGCCGCCCCCCTCGACGCCCGCGTCCCCCTCAGCCAGTCCCTGAGCTCTCCGAGCCCCGAGGAGGTGCGCGAGCCGGCTCAGTCCCGGCTCACGTCGGTGGTCACGCCGGCCTCGGCGTAGCGCAGATCGCTGCTGCCGTCGTACGCCGGCATCGTCACGTCCTCATCGGTGCTCACCTGATAGCCCAGGTTGTGCGCCACCACGTAGGTCTTGTAGCCCGCGATGTACTCGTTGTCCTCCAGGCTCAGCAGCAGCTGCCCGACGTCACCGATGGCGGTGATCTCGTACGGCGGGGCGTAGGGGACGCCGTGCAGGACCACCGTGTTGCCGACGCACTTGATGCCGGTGGTGCTGATCACTCGCTGCTTCTGCAGCGTCATCGCCTCGGCCCCTCCGCTCCACAGCGCGTTCACCACGGCCTGGATGTCCTGCTGGTGCACGATCAGCTGGTCGGCGGTGACATCGCCCTGCTCCACCGCCCGGTCGATCTCGTCCTTGGGTGCATCGGTGAGCACCACCGTGACGGCCGGGCCGTGCACCTTCTCGAAGCCGGCCGGGCCCTTGAGCTCGTCCACCTGGCGCTGCACGGCGCTGACCTGGGCGTCGTCGACCGTCTTGCCGAGCTTGTCCACCTCACGGGTGAGCGCGGCCAGCTGCTCCTGCCGGGCGTCGGTCCGGTCCCGCTGCTGCCGCACCACGGTGTCCAGGTCGGTCACGCTGGAGCCGCGGAGGTCCAGCCCACCCGAGGCCAGGGCACTGGTCACGAACAGGACGCCGGCCACCACGAACGCGACCACGGCGATCGCACGCCACGTGGACCGCTTGCGATGACGATGGGTGGACCAACGGGGCGCCTGCTCTCGAACGGAGGTGTCTTGACTACGCTAGCTGACGAGCTCGTGCCCGCCCCCCCGAGGAGATCGACCGTGTCGAACAAGCCACCTGCGCGAAAGCCCACTGTGATCGCCAGCGGTTACCAGACCTCGGTCACCCGCACGGCCATTGCTGCTGCGATCGTCGTGCTCGGCATCGTCTGGATCGCGGTCTACATCAACTTCGCCAAGGACGCCGCCGAGTTCGTCAAGTTCCCCGGCGCCGAGAAGCCGGCCAACCCGCTGCCGTGGATGGCCGACCTCAAGAACTGGAACTTCATGATCGGCTTCGGCCTGATCTTCGTCGGCCTCGCCGTCGCGGCCCACAAGCTGACCCCGCTCGGTCGCGGCCGCGGCGTGGTGATCGGGATGCTGGGCTGCTTCCTGATCGGCCTGGTCTGGATCGTGGTGTTCTACTTCGCCGGCCAGGACGGCCCGATCCCGGTGATGAAGGACCTCGACCAGTACAACCTGCTGGTCGGCATCGGCTTCATGGCGGTCGGGTTCACGTTCGCGACCAAGTGGGAGTAGCTACTTACACCGGTGTAGTTCTCCACAGGGTTATGCACAGCTGTGGACAAGTTCCACCGGTGTAGTTAGGTGCCTCTCGGCGGTCAGCCCAGGGCGAGCATGCGAGCCGCGATCAGCAGCAGCGAGACCACCAGCACCAGCCCGACCGCGCTCCACTGCACCGGAGCGCGGTGCTCGCGGGGGGCGTAGGCCATCGCGGCTCCCAGCACCGCTCCGCCGACGAGCCCACCGAGGTGGCCCTGCCACGAGATCCCTGAGACGGTGAAGGTGAGCACGAGGTTCAGCCCGATCCAGACCAGGATGGATGCGCACCTCACCGCGGACCTTCAGCGCGACCACGGCGAGGGCTCCCATCAGCCCGAAGATCGAGCCCGAGGCGCCGAGGGTCTGGCTGTTCGGAGTCGGAGAGCAGCATCACCGTGGCGGAGCCCAGCACGCCGGCGGCGAGGTAGAGCGCGACGAACCGGGCCCTGCCCAGGACGTTCTCGAGCATCGGGCCCAGGAAGTACAGCGCCAGCATGTTGAAGCCGATGTGCAGCGGGTCGACGTGGGTGAAGACAGCGGTGAGGATCTGCCACCAGGCACCGTCGTCGACGCCGAGGACGTCGACGAGGCTGCCGTCGGAGAGTCGTCGTACGGCGGAGTCCGGGAGCAGCGCCAGGGTGTCGATCAGCGTGCTGGACCGCCCGCCGGTGGCCTGGATCGCCAGCCACACCAGCACGTTCAGCCCGATCAGCACGAAGGTCGTGATCCTCGGGTCGGCCACCCGCTCACCGCCGTACGGCGTGCGGGACTGCCGCGTCCCCCGGTTGCCCTCCTTGACGCAGTGCGGGCACTGGAACCCCACCGCGGCGGAGTTCATGCAGTCCGGGCAGATCGGCCGCTCGCAGCGCTGGCACTTGATCCAGGTCTCCCGCTCGGGGTGGCGGTAGCAGGTGGGTGGGGTGTCCGGCGTGCTGCTGGAGCCGTCGAGCCCACCCACCGGCGGTGTGGTCACCCGCGCTCGATCTCCACGGTCTCGATGACGACCGGCTCGACCGGGCTGTCGCCGGGGCCGGTCTTCGTGGAGGAGATGGCGTCCACGACGTCGCGACCGGCCTGGTCCGCGACCTCACCGAAGATGGTGTGGCGGCGGTTCAGGTGGGGCGTCGGGACCGACGGTGATGAAGAACTGCGAGCCGTTGGTGCCGGGGCCGGCGTTGGCCATCGCGAGCAGGTAGGGACGGTCGAACTGGAGCTCGGGGTGGAACTCGTCCTTGAACTTGTAGCCCGGGCCACCGGTGCCGGTGCCGAGCGGGCACCCACCCTGGATCATGAAACCCTGGATCACCCGGTGGAAGCCGAGGCCGTTGTAGAAGGGCTCCCCGGTGCGACCAGCGTCGTCCTTGTAGTCCTTGGTCCCTTCGGCGAGACCGGTGAAGTTCTCCACCGTCGCCGGAGCGTGGTCGGGGAACAGGTTGATGACGATGTCGCCACGGTTCGTCTTGAGCGTGGCCTTCAGGTCAGACATGACAGCCTTTCGGTTCTGGAGCGTTGAGCGTCGCCCAGAATCCTCCCACGCGGCCCTAGCGCGCACCCAGCACGCCCTCGCGTACGGTGCTACCCATCGCCCGCCACGTGACACGGGTTTAATTACCCTCGCAACCGGGGCATGATGACGGATTCACGCTCGATTTCACGATCTCCGCAGAGAGGGAGCCTCGCAACCCATGTTTGCCAAGAGCCGCAAGGAGCAGTTCGTCGAGAGGGCGCAAGATATGGCCCGCGACGTGTCCGAGGCCATCGCCCCCCATGTCGACCGAGCCCGCGACGAAATCGCACCCCGCGTCGCCGGCGCCCGCGACCAGGTGGCCCCCCACCTCGCCGATGCACGCGACCCAGCTGAACGCAGCCCGTGACCAGTGGGCGCCCCGCGTCGCCGATGTGCGCGACGAGATCGCTCCTCGGATCGCGGATGCGCGCGACCAGCTGTGGTGCCGGCCGCACGTTCGACGATGTCCGTGACCGCCTCGCCAAGGGGGTCGCCACCGCGTCGGCCGCCGCGGCTCCGGTCGCCCTCGAGGCACGGCGTCGCGGCGAGCTCGCCACCGCCGCTCTCAAGGGTGAGCCGGTCAAGCGCACGAGCAACAAGAAGAAGTACGTCCTGTTCGCCGGACTGCTCGGTCTCGGCGCGCTCGCCGTGCAGAAGCTGCGCGGCGGGTCGGAGTCGACCAACTGGCAGACCTCCTACACCCCGCCCACGACGCCGCCGGCCCCCGCATCACCGCCGGCACCGCCCACCCCGGCCGCCCCCATGGCCGGCAGCGACGAGGCCGAGGACTCCCCCGAGGCCGACGCCGACGGTGACCGGGTCGGGGCCACCCCTGGTGAGTCGCTGTCCGACGCGATCGAGGAGCCGCACCCGGTGACCACCCCGGACGCCCCCGCCGAGAGCGTCACCGACGTCCAGGACCCCGACAAGGCCTGAAGTCGACCGCCTGCATCGGCCCGCCGCCCCGTCAGGGTCGGCGGGCCGACCTCGCGCCCCGAGGTCGCGCAGCGAGCGACCCCTCTCCGGTGGTCGAGCAGCGAGCG
>CAWEUP010000008.1:0-92709 GCA_963812235.1 uncultured Actinomycetota bacterium
GGAACTCCGGCGTCCTCGAGGGCGACGAAGTCCGCGAACCCCTCGAGCAGCCACGTGGGCATCGAGGCGTACGGAGCGTCGGTGGCGACGTGAGTCGCCTCGTGGCTCATCACCACCTGGGCGCCGCGCTGCGTGAGCCGGCCGAAGACGGCCGGGTTGATGAACACCCGCACCGGCGCGCCGATCGTCAGCGAACCGTCCGCCGTCGTGGTCACGGCCGCGATGTTGTCGTACCTTCCTGGCTGAGCCTCCAGCGCGGCGTCCAGCTGCTCACCGACTCCGGGGCACCTCCACCAGCAGCGATCCCCGCCACTCCGGCAGCACCCGCGCCACCTGGCGCAGCGCGCGTCACCAGCCCGGGATAGCGCCCTGGTCGCTCCTGCGCCACCGCGAGCATGGACCGACCCGAGCGTACGACGCTGAGGCGGTCGACCAGCCAGAGCGGAGTCCGCGCCTCGGCACCGCCGAAGGAGACGATCCGGGTGCCGTCGGGCGTGGGCAGAAGACCGCGGTGGTCTCCAGCCGAGCAGGCGAGTCGTCGAACCGGGCGTAGCGATACTGCAGCTGCACCGCACCGCGCCACGCGCCGGGCCCGGCCGCGGACTGCTCCCCCTCGTCGAGGGGGGCCCCCTCGTCGACCAGCCGCATCTCGAGGTCTTCGATCCTCAGGGCGGTCGCGTTGTCGTGGACCCACCCCAGCAGCTCGGCGGAGTCGGGCGCCGCCTCGGCCACCGCGTCAGGACGGCTGCCGCTGCGGATCGAGGCGACCAGGTCGTTGAGCGTCGTCTGCGCCTGCTGTGCCCGGTCTCCCCCGCTGTCGCGGAGACAGCTTCGGCGGACTGGGCTCACTTCGCCGCCGCACCCGATCACCAGGGCGAGCAACACGACCATGGCAACGGCATGGACGAGCCGGAAGCCGCCCGCCCGTGCTGGACGAGCGGCTCACGGGATGGTTCAGCCGGGACGGACTGCACCGACGTAGGGCATGTCGTGCAGTCCAGACACCTGCACCCCTGAACGGGGGTTGAGCGCGTTCACGACCTGGCCGTTGCCGACGTAGATGCCGACGTGGCTGATCGGGCTGTAGTAGAAGACGAGGTCACCGGGCTGAAGCTCACTCTCGGAGATTTTCTGACCGAGTACTGCGCGGTGGAGTTGTGCGGCAGCGAGATGCCCGCCTGCGCGTAGGCGGCCATCGTCAGCCCCGAGCAGTCGAAGCTGTTGGGTCCGACAGCGCCCCACACGTAGGACTTGCCGACCTGCGCCTTGGCGTACGCGACGGCCGGACCGCCGAGCTGTGCCAGGCGCTCAGCGGCAGCCTTTCCTCCAGGGCGGCCGCCTTCTCCTCCAGGACATCGAGGGTCGACCTCGCCGCCGCTGCTCGCGCGTCGACCTTGCGCTGCTGGACCAGCAGGCGCTTCTCCGTGCTGCGCAGGGCGGGAAGCGGGGCGCGCGCCGCCGCGCGCCGCTGGGTCAGCTGCTGGAGCCGGACGTTTGACCGAGCCAGCGCCTCCCCGGCGCTGCCGGTGTCCTCGGAGACCGAGGTGATGCCGGTCAGCAGGTCGTCGGAGCTCTTGGAATGCACGGCGAGCGACGCGGCGGACACCGAAGCGCCTCCCGCGCCGGCGTACGGGCCGTCGACCTGCTCGAGGGCGGCAGTCGCCACCTGCGAGCGCGCGTTGTCGATCAGCCGACGCTGCTGCTTGATGCCCCTGCTCGCGGTGACCTTGGCTCGGGCCTTGCTCAGGGTGGTGGCCGCCCGATCGTGGCGCCGGGCTGCATGAGCAGCCTGGTCGGCGAGGCGGGTGGCCTTCGCCTCGGCGGCGTCGAGCTTCGTGTTCTCAGGGGCAGCATGTGCGGGACTCGCCGTGGCGAGGCCGAGGCCCACCGTGGTGAGCATCGTGATCATCAGTGCTGCTGCGCGGGCATGGTTGGATGTGCGGCCGTCGGGCAAGATCGGTCGTCCTCTTTGTTGGTACGCCTACCAGGTGAGCTGACGGGTTCGGGCCCAAAGAACGCCCTACCAGCCCTGTACGTCACCGTGGTGACGAGGCGGGCCGGATTCACCCCAAGGAACTTGGGTCCCCGGCTCCGGCACGGACGCGTCCCCCGACGCCTCCGATTCGAACTCGGCGCGGCCACTGAGCGACCTGGTCGGTCGCTGGTCCAGCAGCCATCAGCCCAACACAGTAGGTAACGAGCTGCGCGCACACCAAGTCGAGGTCGGGCGTGTCGGCTGTGTCGCTCACCACGCCGTACGCATGTCACGCGGTGCAATGGCCGCCATGTAACGCGGTGTCATTGCCGCTGAGTGCACTGCATGCGCCTTGTTCAGCGTCAATAACTCCGCGTTACAAGCGGTCAGTCCGGCGTCCTCACGCGGACTCGACCTGGGGGCCGGTGACGGGCATCACCATCCGCAGGGGAGGCACCAGGCCGGAGTCGGCGAGCACGTCGAGGGCATGCTGCTCCTCGGCGTCGAAGCTGAGCTCGGGCGGTGGCCCGAGCAGGATCGTCACGACGCAGTCATGACAGGCCAGGCCTCGGACCAGGCAGCTGTCGCAGTCGATGCGAACGCTCATCTCGGACTCCTCAATGCAACCGGGGAAGGTGATGGGCTGACTTCACCACCTCCCACCGACAGGTCCTCCCGCGTGCCGGGTCGCGGCCCTGCCTGCCGGGTTCTGTCAGTGCCACTGCCTAGCGTCAGGGCCATGAACAGGTGGGCCAACCAGATGAGCTTCGACGAGCTCGGTCGTCCCCTGCGCGACCTCACCTTCTGCGTGGTGGACCTGGAGACCACCGGCGCCTCCGTGCAGGGCGGAGCGATGATCACCGAGATCGGTGCGGTGAAGGTGCGGGGCGGAGAGGTGCTCGGCGAGTTCCAGACCCTGGTGAACCCACACGCTCAGATCCCGCCGTTCATCGCGGTGCTCACCGGCATCACCAACTCGATGGTCGCCTCCTCGCCCGCGATCGAGTCGGCGCTGCCGGCCTTCCTCGAGTTCGCCCAGGGCAGCGTGCTGGTGGCCCACAACGCGCCGTTCGACATCGGCTTCCTCAAGCACTTCTCCGCGGCCCAGGGCCGCCCGTGGCCGGCCTTCGAGGTGCTGGACACAGCTCGACTCGCCCGCCGGGTGATCACCCGTGACGACGCCCCCAACTGCAAGCTCAGCTCCCTCGCCGTCGCGTTCGGGTCGACCACGACGCCCAACCACCGCGCGCTCTCCGACGCCCGAGCAACGGTCGATGTCCTGCACGGACTGATGGAGCGCCTCGGCGGCCTCGGCGTGCACACCCTGGAAGAGCTGCAGACGTTCACCTCAAAGGTGAGTCCCGCAGTCCGCCGCAAGCGCCATCTCGCCGAGCACCTCCCCCACGCCCCGGGCGTCTACCTGTTCCGCGACGAGCAGCAGCGGGTGCTCTACGTCGGGACCTCACGCGACCTGCGCACGCGAGTCCGCTCCTACTTCACGGCCTCGGAGAGCCGTTCGCGGATGGGCGAGATGGTCAACCTGGCCGCCTCGGTCACCGGGATCGAGTGCGCCACCCCGCTGGAGGCGCAGGTGCGTGAGCTGCGGCTGATCGCCGCCCACAAGCCCCGCTACAACCGGCGCAGCCGCCATCCCGAGAAGATGCACTGGCTCAAGCTGACCGTGGAGCCCTGGCCCCGTCTGTCGCTGGTGCGCCAGGTGGCCGAGGACGGTGCGGACTACCTCGGGCCGTTCCACTCCCGAGGCCAGGCGGAGAAGTGCCTCTCCGCACTGCACGAGAGCTTCCCGATCCGCCAGTGCAACGACCGGCTCGCGATCACCCCGACCAGGTCAGCGTGTGTGCTGGCCGAGATGGGGCGCTGCCTCTCCCCGTGCGACGGCAGCGTCGCCCAGGACCAGTACGCCGAGGTGGTCGCGCGAGTGCGCGACCACCTGCTGCACCGCGCGGACGAGGTGGTCGAGGCACTCGCGGCGCGGATGGAGCGACTCGCGGCCGACGACCGGTTCGAGGAGGCGGGCGTGCACCGGGAGCGGCTCTCCGCCTTCATCCGGGCGGCGTCGCGCACCCAGCGCCTCGGCGCGCTCTCCTCGTGCAGCGAGCTGGTGGCGGCTCGTCGCGAGAGCGATCGCCGCTGGGCGGTGCACGTCGTACGTCATGGTCGGCTGGCTGCGTCCGGGGTGATCCCGCTCGATGCCCATGCCGGCGTCTGGGTCACCCAGCTCCGCCAGTCCGCCGAGACCGTCGCACCCGGTCCCGGACCGACTCCGGCCGCGAGTGCCGAGGAGTCGGAGCAGATCCTGCGCTGGCTCGAGCAGCCCGGAGTGCGTCTGGTGCACGTCGAGGGGGTGTGGGCCTGCCCGATCCGTAGCGCGTCGCGGCATCTGGCCGTGCACGACGCGGTGGAGCACTCTCGCGGGGCGCTGATCCCCTTCGACGACCGCCGGTCGCTCGCGACCGTTCACCAGCCGGCTCGGTGAGGGCGCGATACGTTGACCCCATGATCACCGCCATCGTGTTCGTGAAGGCCGACGTCGCACGCATCCCCGAGGTGGCCGAGGCCATCGCCGCCGTGCCCGGGGTGAGCGAGGTCTACAGCGTCACCGGTCAGATCGACCTGATCTCACTCGTGCGCGTCCGGGACCACGAGGATGTCGCCCGAGTGGTGGCCGACGAGATCAACAAGGTGCCCGGGGTGATGGAGACCGAGACGCACATCGCGTTCCGGACCTACTCCCAGCACGATCTCGACTCGGCGTTCTCGCTCGGCCTCGACTGAGCGGGGCGCTACCTCAACCGGTCGCGCTGACCCACCGCTGAAGGGTCTCGTGCGCGGCCCCCGAGTCGACTGCCTCGGTGGCGCGGGCGATCCCGGTCACCAGACGCTCCTCGACGGACCCCGTCTCGGCGGCGTGCACGGCGAGCGCTGCTCCGGCGTTGAGCAGGACGGCGTCGCGCACCGGACCCTGCTGTCCCGCGAGCAGACGGCGCACCACCTCGGCGTTGTACGCCGCGTCCTGTCCCCGAAGCCCTTCGGCGGTGCCGCGGGGGATGCCGAGCCCCTGGGCGTCGATGCTGTGCTCGACGACCTCCCCGGCGCTGACCACCCAGAGGCTGGAGGTGGTCGTGGTGGTCAGCTCGTCCAGGCCGTCGTCGCCCCGGAAGACCCAGGCGTCGACCCCGCGGCGCGCGAAGACGCCGGCCATCACCGGGGCCATCCGCCGGTCCGCGCAACCGATCGCCTGTGCCTGTGGCCGGGCCGGGTTGGCGATCGGTCCCAGGAAGTTGAAGGTGGTCCCGACGCCCAGCTCGCCTCGCGCCGCCGCCGCGTGCCGCATAGCGGGGTGGAAGGCCGCCGCGAAGCAGAACGTGATGCCGGCCTCGACCGCCACCCTGGCCACGTCCTGCGCTGACAGGTCGAGCCTGATGCCCAGCTGTTCCAGCACGTCGGCGCTGCCGGCCTTGCTGGAGGCGGAGCGGTTGCCGTGCTTGACCACGGGGGCACCCGCTCCGGCAGCGACGATCGCCGCCATCGTGGAGATGTTCACCGAGAACGAACGGTCCCCACCGGTGCCGACGACGTCGAGCAGGCGACCCGGGACGGACAACGGAGTGGCGTGCTCGTACATCGCGTCGACCAGCCCCTGCAGCTCCTCGACGGTCTCGCCCTTGGCGCGCAGCGCGACGGCGAAGCCGGCGATCTGCACCGGGGTGGCCTGGCCGGAGAGGATCTCCCCCATCACCCACGACGTCTGCCCCGCGGTGAGGTCGGCGCCGGAGATCAGCGACCCGATCACCTCGGGCCAGGTGGTCGTGGTGGTCATCGGCCCACGACCAGCACCGTCGGGCTCACAGCGGAGCCGGGACGCCCGAGCGCAGCAGCCGGATCACGGTCTCGGCGAGCTCGATCGGGTCCAGCGGGTGCGACACGACGCCGTCGGCGCGCGACCACGTGGCCAGCCAGTTGTCCTGCACCCGGCCGGTGAGGACCAGCAGCGGCGGGCAGCGGTAGATCTCGTCCTTGAGCTGGCGGGCGATGCCCAGGCCACCCGCGGGCACGGCCTCCCCGTCGAGGATCGCCAGGGCGATGCCACCGGCATCCATCTGCTGGATGACGACGGGCTCGGTGGCCACCTCGACGTACTCCAGCTCGGGCAGGTCGGGGTGAGGACGTCTGCCGAGAGCCAGCATCACCTGCTGGCGCGTCTCGACGTCGTCGCTGTAGACGAGGACCCTCAGCGACGTCTCGGGCTCAGTGGATTGGCTGCTGCTCACGCGGCAGATGCTACCGGTTCGGCGACCGGTCGCCCGGGGGCTCCCCGGCCCCTGCTCGTTCGAGCCGCTCGAGCCGGTCCAGGCGCCGGTCCTCGCGTCGGGCCTCCTGTCGCGAGGCCCGGACCCACTGGACGAACAGCACCCCGAAGAGCACCAGCCCGATCAGGTCTCCCGACGACCACAGGATGCCCCCGGCGAGGTGCTGGTCCGCGGCGGCGTCAGGAAGCCAGGGCATGGACGGGCGCAGCGACGGGTACCAGCCGCCTCCGATCAGCGCGGACTGACCCATGATCGTCACGCCGAGGAACGCGTGGAACGGCAGGGTGAGCAGCAGCATCAGCATCCGGAAGGGATGGCTGACCCGGCCGGGGACCGGGTCGACCCCCAGGATCGGAGTGAAGAACAGCGCGCCCACCACGACCAGGTGGACGTGCATCAGGTCATGGAGCAGGGCGGAGTGCAAGGTGGCGTCGTACCAGCCGGAGAAGTAGAGCGCCCACGGACTCACGATGTAGAGCGCCAAGGTCAGCGGCGCGAAGGTGAGCACCGCGGCCACCCGTGAGTGCAGCAGCGCCAGCAGCCACCGCCGCGGCGTCCGCGGCAGCGTGCGCAGGGCCAGGGTCACCGGTGCGCCCAGCGCAGCGAACAGCGGCACCGCCATCGACAGGATCATGTGCTGCACCATGTGGACGCTCAGCAGGGTGGTGTCGTACGTCGCCACCCCCGAGCTGGTGGCGAACCAGAACGAGCCCATGCCGCCGACGACGAAGGCCGCGGTCCGGCCCCAGGGCCACCGGTCCCCTCGCCGGTGCAGCAACCACACGCCGTAGAGGTAGAGCGCGACCGTGGCCGCGACGAGCACGGTCAGCGCGGGCGGTAGTCCCCACTCGGTGAAGATCGCCGACGGCGAGAACGGTGGCAACGCCTCCTGCTCGGAGGACGCCGCATGCGAGAAAACCAGCACTCCCCCAGGCTAGTGGGCGTCTGCACGCTGCTTGGGGGCGCGGGGCCGGCGACCACCGGGCGAGCCTCTGCCGCGCCTCGCTGGGGAGGGCTGCGACAAAGTTCAGCACGAAACACCGGGGGCAGGGGTGCCCCGTTGGGATCGTGGGGCAATAATGACTCCCGTGGCGACTGCAACGGCTATCCCGGCATCCCGGCTCCACGGGCATCACGACCGTCCCAGCATGGTCAGCGTGGGGACCATCGTGTGGCTCTCCAGCGAGCTGATGTTCTTCGCGACGCTGTTCGCGGCGTACTTCACCATCAGGGCGGTGAGCCCGGAGCTGTGGGCTCAGGAGACCGAGAAGCTCAACATCCCCTTCTCTGCGGTGAACACCACGATCCTGGTGCTGTCCTCGGTCACCTGCCAGCTCGGCGTGTTCCAGGCCGAGAAGGGCATCGTGGGGCGCACCGGCTCGCTGCTGCAGTTCAAGCTCTGGGGACTGCGCGAGTGGTTCGTGCTCACCTACCTGATGGGCGCGGTCTTCATCGCAGGCCAGGCGTTCGAGTACGCCGAGCTGGTGCACGAGGGCATGACGATCCCCTCCTCCGCCTACGGCACGGTCTTCTACCTCGCCACCGGCTTCCACGGCCTGCACGTCACCGGCGGGCTGATCGCCTTCCTCTACGTGCTCGGACGGACGCTGATCGCCCGCAAGTTCACCCACGAGCAGGCTGTGACCGCCATCGTCGTGTCGTACTACTGGCACTTCGTCGATGTCGTGTGGATCGGCCTGTTCGCGACCGTGTACCTGATCAAGTAGCACTGACGAGTTAGGACGCACTGGTGCGACTCACGCAGAAGCTCACCCGCCGGATCGCCGGTCGGCTCTCCACCGGTCGTCGAGGCCGACTCGCCGCTCCTGTCGTACTGGTGCTCGGCTTGCTGGTGACCGGCGGGATGTACGCCGCGGTCGACCCGACCGGGGCGCAGGCGCAAACAGCCGACGAGGACCTGATCGCCGAGGGCCGAGCACTCTTCCTGGTCGGCTGCGCCTCCTGCCACGGCAAGAACGCCGAGGGCATCAACACCGTCGACGGTGGGCAGTATGGTCCTTCCCTGGTCGGCGTGGGTGCCGCCTCGGTCGACTTCCAGGTCGGGACCGGCCGGATGCCGATGGCCCAGCCCGGGACCCAGGCCCCGCGCAAGCCGCCGGTCTACGACCCCGAGGAGATCCGGGCGCTCAACGCCTACGTGGCCTCCCTCGGCCCCGGACCCCACGTCCCGGACGAGTCCGACTACGACGTCTCCGACGCCACCAACGAGGACATCGTCGCGGGCGGCGAGTTCTTCCGCACGAACTGCACCGCGTGCCACAACTTCGCAGGCACCGGCGGCGCTCTGCCCCGGGGCCGCTACGCCCCGACCGTCAAGGGTGTTCCGGAGAAGTACATCTACGAGGCCATGCTCGTCGGTCCCCAGCAGATGCCGGTCTTCTCCGACGAGGTGATGACTCCCGAGATCAAGCGTCAGGTGATCGCCTACCTGAAGAAGAACGAGGAGACCCCCGCGTACGGCGGCTTCACGATGGGCTCGCTCGGACCGGTGTCCGAGGGACTCTTCGCCTGGATCGTGGGCATCGGCGGTCTGATCTTCGCGGCTGTGTGGATCGCGGCCAACTCCACCCGCTCGAGGAAGAAGACGCAAGGATGAGCATCGACAAGCACGAACGGTCCGCCGTCGCCGCCGAGCCCATCGCCGATCCGGGTCTGCCGGAGCACGAGCCCCGCCCCACCGATGTCGACGAGCGTGCCGCCAAGCGGGCCGAGATCCAGATCGCCGCGATGTTCGGCCTCTCCACGGTCTTCACCCTGCTCTTCGTGGTGTCCTACTTCGTGTTCGAGGTGGGCGAGGACCCGAGCGTCATCCTCGGCCTGGGCGCCTCCAACGTGGCGCTGGGCACCTTCCTGGGCCTGGCTCTCCTGCTCATCGGCATCGGCACCATCCAGTGGGCGCGCAAGCTGATGGGCGACCACGAGATCATCGAGTACCGGCACCCCGGCGGGTCCTCCCAGGAGGATCGCGAAGAGATCCTGGCCACCTTGGCCCTGGGCGCCGAGGAGTCCGGCATCGCGCGACGCCCGCTCATCCGGAACTCGCTGCTGGGCGCGATGGGTGCGCTCGGCCTGGTGGCGATCATCCCGCTCCGCGACCTGGGTCCCCTCCCGGGCGACAAGCTCTACCACACCATCTGGAAGAAGGGGATGCGTGTCGTCCAGGACGTCGACGGTGCGCCGATCAGGCCCGGCGACATGGAGGTCGGCCAGCTGATCAACGGTGAGCCGGCGATCTTCTACGAGAAGGACGAGGAGGGCGAGCACCTGATCGAGGGGGTCGAGCTCCAGGTCGAGAAGGCCAAGGCCGCGGTGATCATCGTGCGGATGCAGCCCGACGAGATCAAGGCCGCCAAGGGGCGCGAGAACTGGGGCATCGAGGGCGTCCTGTGCTTCTCCAAGATCTGCACCCACGTCGGGTGCCCGATCTCCCTGTGGGAGCAGCAGACGCACCACCTGCTGTGCCCGTGCCACCAATCCACCTTCGACCTGGCCGACAACGGCCGGGTGGTCTTCGGCCCAGCAGCACGAGCTGTGCCTCAGCTGCCGCTGGCTTTGGACTCCGAGGGTTATCTGGTCGCCACGAGCGACTTCCTCGAGCCGGTTGGCCCGAGCTTCTGGGAACGTGGGTGATCTGACGATGTCCGCCATTGCCGATACCAACGGCACGAAGGCCGCCAAGCCTTCCAAGCCGTCCAAGGTGGGTGCCGCCGCGACCTGGGCCGATGACCGGCTGGGCATCGCCGGGGTCGCCAAGAAGCAGCTGCGCAAGGTCTTCCCCGACCACTGGTCGTTCATGCTGGGTGAGATCGCCCTCTGGAGCTTCGTCGTACTGCTCCTGACCGGCGTGTTCCTGACCCTGTGGTTCCGTCCGAGCATGGCCGAGGTGACCTACGACGGCTCCTACGACCAGCTGCGCGGCATCCTGATGTCGGAGGCCTACGCCTCCACCCTGGACATCTCCTTCGACGTGCGTGGCGGCCTGCTGATGCGCCAGGTGCACCACTGGGCGGCGTCGATCTTCGTCGCGGCGATGATGATCCACCTGCTGCGCGTCTACTTCACCGGAGCGTTCCGCAAGCCCCGCGAGCTCAACTGGGTGATCGGCAGCCTGCTGCTCCTCCTGGGCACCCTCGAGGGGTTCACCGGCTACTCGCTCCCCGACGACCTGCTCTCCGGCACCGGGATCCGGGCCGCCGACGGGTTCATGAAGTCGATGCCCGTGGTCGGCACCTACATGTCGTTCTTCCTCTTCGGTGGAGAGTTCCCGGGAGACTCGATCATCCCGCGCCTGTTCACCGTGCACGTGCTGCTGATCCCGGGTCTGCTGCTCGCGCTGATCGCCGCGCACATGCTGCTGCTCGTCTACCACAAGCACACCCAGTGGCCCGGGCCCGGACGCACCGAGCAGAACGTCGTCGGCTTCCCGATGATGCCGGTGTACATGGCCAAGGCCGGCGGCTTCTTCTTCGTGGTCTTCGGTGTGATGACCCTGATGGGTGGCCTGCTGAGCATCAACCCGGTGTGGCGCTACGGCCCGTACGTGCCTGCCGAGGTCACCGCGGGGTCCCAGCCCGACTGGTACATGGGATGGCCCGACGGTGCGCTGCGGATCATGCCCGGCATCGAGACCGAGATGTTCGGTGTCACGCTGTCGTGGAACGTGTTCCTGCCGATCATCGTCCTTCCCGGTCTGATGTTCACGATCCTGATGATGCTGCCCTTCATCGAGAGCTGGATCACCCAGGACAAGCGGGAGCACCACCTGCTCCAGCGCCCCCGCAACGCTCCGACCCGCACCGCGCTGATGGTCGCGCTGATCACCTTCTACGGCCTGATGTGGGCCGCGGGCGGCAACGACATCATCGCGATCAAGATGAATCTGAGCATCAACCAGATCACCTACTTCATGCGGGTGGCGGTGTTCGTCGGTCCGGTGATCGCCTTCCTGATCGCGCGACGCTGGTGCATCTCCCTGCAGCGGCATGACAACGAGATGCTGCTGCACGGCTATGAGAGTGGCGTGATCATGCGCGACGCTCAGGGCGGCTACAGCGAGAAGCACCTGCCCATCGAGCCCGGGCGCGCCTACATGCTCACCTCGCGTGACCGTGACGAGGTCTTCGTGCCCGAGTCCGAGCTGGACAGCAACGGCGTCGCCTCACCCACGGCCCGCAAGGACAAGCTGCGGGCCCGACTCTCGGCCTACTGGTACGGCAGCAACGTCCAGAAGCCCACCAGGGCCGAGCTGGAGGAGGCCCACCACCATGCCGAGCTCGAGCACCGGCACGAGCAAGGTCTGGACCACCCGGCGGACGGCCACCAGTTCGACGGACGCCACGACGTGTCGGGCGACGAGCTGACCACCCGGCACTGACCACTCGGGACTGGGCGCGCTGGACTGGGCGCTGGACTGGGCGCACCGGGAACAGCGCACCGGAGAGAGGGACCCGCACCGCGGGTCCCTCTCTCTGTGGTCCGAATACTGGTCTGACCACTTGACCACTTGCGGAGTGTCTTGCACGATGCCGTCATGGCTCTGCGACCCGTGGCCCGTCGCCTCGTCCCAGGCGAGGTCTTCGACCAGCTCCTCGGTGAGGTCGTCGACGGTGAGCTCACTGCCGGTGACTCACTGCCGAGTGAGCGCCGGCTCGCCGAGGTGCTGGGCGTCTCGCGGCCCGCGGTGCGCGAGGCACTGCAGCGGCTCTCCCAAGCGCAGCTCATCGAGGTGCGTCACGGCGGCAGCACGACCGTGCGCGACTTCCGGACCTCGGCAGGCCTCGACCTGCTCCCCCGGTTGCTCGTCCGGCACGGGGTGCTCGACCCCGCGGTGGCACGCAGCATCCTGCAGGCGCGTCAGTCGATCGCCCCGACGGTGGCAGCCCTGGCCGCGAGCGCGGGCGGGCCGGCCGCGGCCGAGGGCCTCAGGACGGCTCTGGAGCGACTGGAGAGCGCGCCCGACTCCGAGTCGCGCCAGCACGCTGCGCTCGGGTTCTGGGACCGGGTCGTCGATGCCGCCGACTCGATCGTCTTCCGCCTGCTCTTCAACAGCCTGCGAGCCGCCTACGAGCCGGTGATCTCCGCTCTCGGACCGGTGATGGCGGCCGAGGTCGACAACCTCGCGGGCTATCGCGCCCTCACCGAGGCAGTGCTGGCCGGTGACCCCGACGACGCCCGAGCCACCGCCGTCGACCTCCTTCGTCCCGCCACCGAGGCGCTGGGACGCCTGATCACCCAGCTGTCGCCGTGAGCTGTCATCGGCGACCACCCACCGTTGCGGTCCAGCGCACGACTTGAGGAGTTCACCATGCCCCCACCGAGTTCCGAGATCGACGAGCACGCTCGTCGGCGGGTCGCCGCGGACGAGGCGCGGCTGGACGCCCCGGATCCGGGGACTCCGGCCGCCGGCAGGACCACCGGCGCCCGGTCCAGGAGCCAGTCGCTCACCGACGCCGGCCGGCAGTTCTGGGCCCACCCCTCCCCCTGGCTGCTCGGCGGCCTGATCGTCGGCGCCCTCGGCTATCGGGCGAGCCTGCCCACCGCCGCGTGGGCCGAGCTGATCGCCCCCGTCGCGCTCGTCGTCCTGTTCCCGGTGATCGAGTGGGTGATCCACGTGGCGATCCTGCACTGGCGGCCCCGCAAGGTGGCCGGGGTCGCCCTCGACACCCTGCTCTCCCGCAAGCATCGCGCCCACCACGCCGACCCACGGATCCTGCCCCTGGTGTTCATCCCTTGGCAGGTCGAGCTCTGGCTGCTGCCCGCCTACGTCGGCATCGCCGTCCTGGTCTTCCCCGGGGTGGTGGGCGCCACGCTCCTGCTGAGCGTGGGAGTCCTGATGTTCACCTACGAGTGGGTGCACTTCCTGGTGCACAGCGACTACCGGCCGCGCACGCGAGCGTTCCGGGCGGTGTGGCGCAACCACCGGCTGCACCACTACAAGAACGAGCACTACTGGTTCACGGTCACCACGTCGGGGACCGCCGACAGGCTCTTCGGGACCTGCCCGGAGGCGGGTACCGTCCCGACCTCACCGACCGTACGCCGGCTGCACGCGCTGGAGGCTGGTCAGCCGAGCGCGGACCCTGCCTTGTAGGTGGCGTAGGAGACGTTCCAGTCGCCGAAGCCGTTGGTCAAGGACATCGGCTTGTCGGTGCCGACGTACTCGACCACGTCACCGACCTTGGAGTTGGCGTAGAGCCACCCGGCGTTGGCCGTGCTCATGCCCGTGCAGCCGTGGCTGACGTTGGCCCTGCCCTGGGAGGCCACCGACCAGGGGGCGGCGTGCATGAACTCGCCCGAGTAGGTCAGCCGCATGGCGTACTCGACGTCGTCGAGGTCGTAGCCGTCGGCGCTCTCGGGGTCGATGCCGATCGTCTCGGAGTTCATCCGCTTCTTCCGGAACTTCTCCACGATCACCTTGGTGCCGGAGCGGGTGGTGAACTTGGGCTGCTCCCCGGTGGTGATCGGGATGGTCCGTGCGAGCTTCCCGTTGCGGAAGACCCTCATCTGGTCGGTCTTGGTGTTCACCTTGCTCACCATGGCGTCACCGACGTGGAAGGTCATCGTGCGGTCCTTCTGCCCATAGATCCCGCCACCCGCCGCGACGCCACCGATCTCGGCCTTGACGAAGACATCGGTGCCGGGACGCCAGTAGGTGCGCGGGCGCCAGTGCACCTCCTGGTCGCTCATCCAGTGGAACGAGCCGACCTGTGCGGGCTTGCTGACCACGTCGAGGTTCCGCTCGATCGCGGCCCGGTCCGTGACCGGGAGGTCGAAGCGGATGATCACCGGCATCCCGACGCCCACGGTCTGACCGTCCACCGGCACGAAGCTCGGGAAGGTCTGCTCGTCGAGGCTCAGCGTCCGGGTCTTGAAGGCGGCCCGGTAGCGCAACTTCCGGCCGTCGGCATCGACGGCGGTGGTGCTGACGCGGTAGCGCGAGGCAGGCCGCAGTCCGGTCCGGGCGACCCAGCGGGTCTTGTCCGCGGACAGGCGTCCCTTGATCTGTGCGCCTTCGGGACCCGCCACCGTGACCGTCTCGAGGATGCCGGACTCGGCACGCAGCCTGAGCTTGCGGTCGAGGTCCACGTCGACGGCGCCCCGCCGGATGTTGCTGACCACGCTCGCCTGGGAGACCTCGTCAGCCGTCGCTGCTGCTGCCTGCTTCGTCCCCGACGCGGAATCTTCCGGATCGGTCTGTACCGCGCAGGCCGAGGTGCCGGCAAGCACCAGCGCGACTGCCGAGCCGAGAAGGCGGGCACGGATCGACCGACGTGACATTCGGAGACTCCACAGTGAAGAAAATAGGATGACTCCGAAAGGCTAACAACGCCCTCCCGACGACACGCCCGGAAACGACGTGTCCCTGCTCACGGCACCGACGGCCCCCGCTCGGAGTGGCTGGCCCAGAGTGGGTGGCCCAGAGGGTGGCCCAGGGCGGGTGGCCCGGAGCGGATGGCTCAGTGGGCGTGCTCGCCTCGGTAGTACTCGAAGATCAGACCGGTCAGTGCGATGGCGCCCAGTCCCGCGCCGATGACGAACAGCCACCAGCCGACCGCCACCCCGAGCGTCATCACGGCCAGGCACAGCGCGCACCACAGCGGCCACCAGCTGTAGGGCGGGAAGAAGCCGAGCTCGCCCGCGCCGTCCGCGATCTCACCGTCGGTGCGGTCCTCGGGACGAGGCTCCATCTTGCGAGCGTGGAAGCCGAGGTAGAAGGCGACCAGGGTCACCAGCAGGAACGTCATCACCAGCGCGGTGGTGCCCGTCCAGTCGCCGCTGATCAGCCAGTAGGCAGGCGAGACCACCAGGAAGAAGACACTGCAGACGCCGAAGACCCAGGTCTCAGTCTTCATCGGGCCTCATCCTCTCCGCCGAGCGCACCACGGCGACCATCCATGTCCGGGGCGTCGGAGACCGAGTCGTCATCGCCGAGCCCCTCGTTGTCGGCGTACTCCAGCGCGGCGATCTCCGGGTGGTGCAGGTCGAACGCCGGCGACTCCGAGCGGATCCGCGGGATGGTGACGAAGTTGTGCCGAGGCGGTGGACAGCTCGTGGCCCATTCCAGCGAACGTCCCCAACCCCACGGGTCGTCCACCGTCACCTTGGGCGAGCGACTGGTCTTGTAGACGTTCAAGAGGAAGGGCAACGTCGAGAAGGCCAGCAGGAACGCTCCGATGGTGGAGACCTGGTTGAGCGTGGTGAAGCCATCGGACTCGGCGTAGTCCGCGTAGCGACGCGGCATGCCCTCGACACCGAGCCAGTGCTGGACCAGGAACGTGGTGTGGAACCCGATGAACAGCAGCCAGAAGTGGATCTTGCCCAGACGTTCGTCGAGCATCTTGCCGGTCATCTTGGGCCACCAGAAGTAGAACCCGGCGAACATCGCGAACACCACGGTGCCGAACACGACGTAGTGGAAGTGGGCCACCACGAAGTAGGAGTCCGAGACGTGGAAGTCCAGTGGTGGCGAGGCCAGGATGATGCCGGTCAGGCCGCCGAACAAGAAGGTGGTCAAGAACCCGACGGACCACAGCATGGGGGTGTCGAAGGATATGGATCCCCCCCACATCGTGCCTATCCAGTTGAAGAACTTCACTCCGGTCGGTACGGCGATCAGGAACGTCATCCCCGAGAAGAAGGCCAGGTCGACGGCGCCGGTGACGAACATGTGGTGCGCCCAGACCGCGACCGAGAGGATCGCGATACCCATCGTCGCCCCGACCAGACCGACGTAGCCGAAGAGCGGCTTGCGGCTGAAGACAGGCAGGATCTCGGTGATGATGCCGAAGAACGGCAGAGCGATGATGTAGACCTCGGGGTGTCCGAAGAACCAGAACAGGTGCTGCCACAAGATGGCGCCACCGTGCGAGGCGTCGAAGACGTGTGCCCCCAGCTTGCGGTCCGCCTCCAGGGCGAGCAGCGCCGCGGCCAGGACGGGGAAGGCGATGATCACCAGCAGGCTGGTCACCAGCGTGTTCCAGGTGAACAGCGGCATCCGGAACATCGTCATGCCGGGTGCGCGCATGCAGATGATCGTGGTGATGAAGTTGACCGCCCCCAGGATCGTGCCCAGACCGGCCAGCCACAGACCCATGACCCACAGGTCTCCCCCGACGCCGGGCGACCGCACCACGTTGGACAGCGGCGTGTAGGCGAACCAACCGAAGTCAGCCGCACCACCGGGGGTGGCGAAGCCGGAGAAGGTGATCACGCTGCCGAACGCGTAGAACCAGTAGCTGAGCATGTTCAGCCGCGGGAACGCGACGTCCGGTGAGCCGATCTGCAGCGGCATCAGCACGTTGGCGAACCCGAAGAACAGGGGCGTCGCGAACAGCAGCAGCATGATCGTGCCGTGCATCGTGAAGAGCTGGTTGTAGAGCTCCTCGTTGACGACCTGCTGGCCCGGGAACGCGAGCTCGGACCTGATCAGCAGCGCCATCACGCCGGCGATGAGGAACCAGACGAACGAGGTGGCCAGGTAGAGCTTGCCGATCAGCTTGTGGTCGGTGGTGGTGAGCACGCGGACCACCTGCTGGCCCAGCGTGCGCCGAGGCGGCTCGATCAGTGCGCCCGTGGGGGCGTCGGAGACGGCGGTCACTCTTCTCCTCCAGTGCTTTCTTCGGACTCGAGGCCAGGAGTCTTGGTGACCTCCGAGGAGCCCAGCGCCGGGCCGGTGTTGCCCTGCGCGGCGAGCTCCTCCAGGTGGGCGGCGTAGGCCGCCTCGTCCACGACGTTGACGTTGAACAGCATGCGCGAGTGGTAGACGCCGCAGAGCTCAGCGCACCGGCCCTCGAACATCCCCTCCCGGGTCGGGGTGATCGTGAACTGGTTGTGCCGGCCGGGAACGATGTCCATCTTGAACAGGAACCCGGGCACCCAGAACGAGTGGATGACGTCGGGCGAGGAGAGGTTGATCGTGACGCTGCGGTCCTTGACCAACCAGAGCGTGGGACGCTCCGCGGTGGTGCCGCCCTCGTGGACGACCTCTTCGGAACCGACCTGCTCGTAGGCCTCCTCGGCCTTGTCGTACCCGAGGTTGTAGTTGAAGGTCCAGGACCACTGCTGGCCCACCACGGTGACGGTCTCGTCCGGGTCCTTGTCGACGTGCAGCACCTTGCCCTGCGCCTCGAGGGTGAAGAAGAAGAAGACGATCACCATCATGATCGGCGCGATCGTGTAGAAGATCTCGATCGGCAGGTTGTAGCGCGTCTGGACCGGGATCTCGGTCTCGCTGCGGCGGCGGTAGCGCACCGAGGCATAGAAGATCAGGCCCCAGACGATGACGCCGGTGACCATCGCGGCCAACCAGGACCACATCCACAGGTCGTAGACGTAGGGGGCTTCCTTGGTCGACGGGACGGGTAGGGCGAGACGTCTGATCTCGCCCTCCTGCTCGGCCGAGCAGCCGCTCAGGACCAGCAGCGCGGTGGCCATCAGGCCTCCGAGCGCAACGCGGTGGAAGCGCAGGGGGTGCTCCAGACTCACGGACGAGCCCTTTCGTAAGCAGACACGGACTTCTGACGCTCAGGACAATCGAACCCTACTACTCGCCACCCGCCAGGAGGCGCGCAGGGCGCGAGTAGGTTTCGAGGTGTGAGCCAAGCCCCTCCCACCTACCTCGACCACGCCTCGGGGCAGCCGCTGCACCCCGCGGCCCGCGAGGTGCTGGAGCAGGCGCTGGACCGGGGGTACGCCGACCCTCGCCGCCTGCACCGGCCCGCGCGGGAGGCACGCCTGCTGCTCGACAATGCCCGTGCCGTGGTGGCCGAGTGCCTCCACGTGCGTCCGGACGAGGTCACCTTCACTCCCAGCGGCACCCACGCCATCCATCTCGGCGTGTTGGGGCTTCTCGGCGGCCGCTCGCGGCAGGGCAACCTGCTGCTCGCCTCCAGCGTCGAGCACTCGGCCGTGCTCCAGGCGGGGGCCTGGCACGCCGCGCACGGCGGTCGGTTCGAGACCGTCGGGGTCGATCAGCACGGACGGGTCTCCCCCGAGACCGTGGCGGCCGCGATCCAGCAGCACGGCGATCCGGCCGTGCTCGCCGTACAGGCGGCCAACCCCGAGGTGGGCGTGCTCCAGCCGGTGGACCTGCTCGCCGAGTCGGTCGAGGCGCCCCTGTTCGTCGACGCCTGCGCGTCCGCGGGGCGGCTCCCGCTGCCTCACCACTGGGCGGCGGCGGCAGCCTCGGCGCACAAGTGGGGCGGTCCGGCCGGGGTCGGCGTGCTGCTGGTCCGGCGCGGGGCACGCTGGCGCAACCCCTTCCCCGGCGACGAGCGAGCAGAGGAGCGCGCCACCGGCTTCGAGAACGTCCCGGGCGCCCTGGCTGCGGCAGCGGCTCTCCGGGCGAGCCTGGACGAGCAGAGCGCGGCTCCGCACCGTCTGGGGCGCGTGCACACCGAGCTCACCGCGATGCTCGCCTCGACCGTGGCCGCCATCCCGGACACCGAGGTGTTCCTGGCCCCGGACCCACGGCTGCCGCACGTGGTGGCGTTCTCGTGCCTCTACGTCGACGGCGAGACCCTGGTCACCGAGCTCGACCGGCTCGGCTTCTCGGTCGCCAGCGGCTCGGCCTGCACGGCGAGCACGCTGCAGCCCAGCCATGTGCTGGCCGCGATGGGCGCCCTGACCCACGGCAACGTGCGGGTCTCCCTGGGCCGCGACACCGCTCCCGCCGAGGTCCACCGGCTCGCTGCGGCGCTCCCGGACCTGGTCGAACGGCTGCGGTCGCAACTGGGCATCCCCCGATGACCGAGCCCGTGGAGCCCGTGGAGCCCGTGGAGCCCGTGGAGCCCGTGGAGCCGCTGGTGCTGGACTGCCGCGGCCTGCCGTGTCCACGCCCGATCATCGAGCTGGCGAAGGCCTTCCCCGATCTGGTGATGGGCGCGACCGTGTCCGTGGTCGCCGACGACCCCGCAGCGGCGGTGGACGTGCAGGCCTGGTGCCGCATGCGCGGCCAGGAGTACGCCGGCGCGGGGGTCGCCGAGGACGGCGTGGCGACCTATCTGGTCCGTCGGGTCAGCTGATCCGGTCCCCAGCAACCAGGTGGGGCGCGACGGCGGCCGCGGCCTCGTCGCCGTACGCCTTCTCGAGCCGCTCCAGGAACTGGGCGTGGGTGAAGGAGTACTCCTGCGTGCCCACCTGCTCGACGACGTAGGCGGCCAGGACACAGCCCACCTGGGCCGCACGCTCGTGAGGCAGCTGCCACGACAGCGCTGCGAGGAAGCCCGACCGGAACGCGTCCCCGACGCCGGTCGGCTCGACCGCCACGACTCCCGGCACGGCACCGACCTCGACGGTGTCCAGGTCGGTGCCGACGATGCGGACTCCCGCGGCACCGAGCGTGATCACCTGGACGCCGACCCGGGAGACGATCTCCTCAGCGGACCAGCCGGTCTTGGACTCGATCAGGTGCGACTCGTACTCGTTGGAGAACAGGTACGCCGCGCCGTCGACGAGCTCGCGGATCATCTCCCCCTCACCGAACGCCAGCTGCTGGCTCGGGTCGGCGACGAACGGGTAGCCGCGCTGGCGAGACTCCTGGGTGTGCCGCACCATCGCCTCGGGGTCGTCGGGACCGATGAGCACGAAGTCGGGCTCTCCGACCCGGCGAACGATGGGGCCGAGCTCGATCAGCCGGGCCTCGCTCATCGCGCCGGGGTAGAAGCTGGCGAACTGCGCCATCGTCGCGTCGGTCGTGCAGACGAACCTGGCCGTGTGCAGGTCCTCGGAGATCCGGACCGAGTCGCAGTCCACCCCGTGCCGCTCCAGCCAGGAGCGGTAGTCGGCGAAGTCCTCGCCGGCCGCTCCGACCAGCACCGGCCGCAGCCCGAGGCGGCTCAGCCCGAACGCGATGTTGCCGGCACAGCCTCCTCGGCGGATCTCGAGGTCGTCGACCAGAAAGGACACCGAGAGCTTGTCGAGCTGGTCGACCACCAGCGAGTCGGAGAAGCGGCCACCGAAGTTCATCAGGTGATCGGTGGCGATGGATCCGGCGATGAGCAGCGACATGGCGATCCTTGAGGTGGTGGTCATCGAACTGTGACCGAGCAGGCCAGGCGGCCCCAGAGGGACACCAGCACACTACCCAGCGGTACAGATAGGTCTACCCGTTGGTAGGACCTACCGTCGGCTTCATGAGCTACGAGCGCCTTGCCTACGAAGACCAGGACTCCACCAACCAGATGCACGACGACTGCACCGCCTGCGCGAGCAGCATCACCCTCCCCCGCCGGCGCATCGATGTCACGGCACCCGCTCCCTCGCTGCTCTTCGACCGCTATCCCCGCGAGTCGCGCAAGCCGACGATCCAGGTCAGCGAGGCCGCCGCACACCTCGCCTCGAGGTTGCACCTGCACCTCGACTGAGCCGTCGTACCTCGGGAGCACGGGTCAATAACTGACAGACACGAGTGGCGGCGCCCCGCGGGGCGCCGCCACTCGTGTCTGTCTGTCTGGCTGGTTGCTGCCGTGCAGGAGCCTGGCTCAGTGGAAGGAGTCTCCACACGCGCAGGAGCCGGATGCGTTCGGGTTGTCGATGGTGAAGCCCTGCTTCTCGATGGTGTCGACGAAGTCGATCGTCGCGCCGTTGAGGTAGGGGACGCTCATCCGGTCCATCACGACGGCCACGCCGTCGAAGTCGGTGACGACGTCACCGTCGAGCGTGCGCTCGTCGAAGAAGAGCTGGTAGCGAAGGCCGGAGCACCCGCCCGGCTGGACGGCGATGCGGAGCTGGAGGTCGTCGCGACCTTCCTGCTCCAGCAGGCTCTTGACCTTCGAGGACGCGGTAGGGCTGACGTTGATGCCGTCGGTGCGGATCTCGTGGGCGGTGTCGACCTGCTCGGTCATGGGAGTCTCCAGTGTGATGATCGGGTGCGCTTCCAACTGCTCCAATGTTCGCACACCCGGGGTTATTCCTCGCATCGTCGACCCTGCGGCCCGGCGTAAGCCGCGCGCCGCGCACCGCTCACCGCGACCAGGTGCGTGCCGTACGGGCGGCGAGGTCGGCGAGCGCTGCGGCCGGCGCGCCCAGGGCGCGCTCCTCCCCGACCAGCTCGACCAGCGAGTACGCCGACTCCACGCCGAGCGCCCGCATCTCGCGGGAGCCGACCAGGACCTGACCAGCCAGGGCGATGCACGGGACCAGCTGCGCGGAAGCGAGCTCGGCGACGCCGTAGGGCACCTTGCCGGAGCGTGAGGAGAAGTCGAAGGCGCCCTCCCCCGTGACGACCAGGTCCGCACCACGGACCTTCTCCGAGAGGCCCACCGCCTCGGCGACGACCGAGACCCCGGGGCTGCGGGTGCCGCCGAGCAGCATCATCGCGAACCCCAGGCCGCCTGCGGCGCCGGCACCCTTGGAGTCGGCCGTCTTGCGGTCGGTGACGCCGGCGAAGTGCTGCAGCCAGCCGTCGACCGTCACCAGCCGCTCGTCAGGCAGGCCCTTCTGCGGACCGTAGATCTTCGTCGCCCCGTTGATGCCCAGGAGCGGGTTGTCCACGTCGCTGGCCAGGACCAGCTCCACCCCTGCCAGGCGCTCCCGGGCCGGCTCGAGGTCGACCGAGCCGATCTCGGGGAACCCGGCGGGCCCCCCGTCCAGCAGACCGCCCTCGCAGGTGGCGCCGAGCGCGGAGAGCAGGCCGGCGCCGGCGTCGTTGGTGGCCGAGCCCCCGAGGCCGATGATGATCCTGGTGGCACCGGAGTCGAGGCTGCTCGCGAGCAGCTCCCCCAGGCCACGAGTGCTTCCCCGCTCGGGGCGCCGGTCCTCCGACGCGGCCAGGTGCAGCCCGACCGCCTGGGCGCTCTCGAGATAGGCGGTCTCCCCCACCCGCAGGATCGTCGCCGGCGTGGGATGGCCGTAGGGGTCGCTCACCGTCACCGCGTGCAGGTCCCCGCCGAGCGCGGCGTGGAGTACGTCGACGAAGCCCGGCCCGCCGTCGGACATCGGCACCTGCACCAGCTGGTCGCCGGGCGCCTGCCGTGCCCAGCCGGTGGCCATCGCCGAAGCGGCCTCCACCGCAGTCAGGGTGCCGGCGAACTTGTCAGGAGCGAGGACCACGCGCATGGCCACATCCTGCCGTGCGCCGTTCGGGACCGAGTGGGAGGATCGGACCATGACGACTGTCGACCTTCCGCTCCTGCCGCTCGGGCTGGGCACCGATCGCTCCTCCGAGCGTGGGGTGGAGTGCCCCGGTGACCTGCCGGCCGCCTCCGACCCCGAGCTGGTGGAGCGCGCACGCGCAGCCAAGGACAAGCTCGGAGACAAGGTGTTCGTCCTGGGGCACCACTACCAGCGCGACGAGGTGATCGCCTTCGCCGACGTCACGGGCGACTCCTTCAAGCTCGCCCGCGACGCAGCCGCGCGCCCGGAGGCGGAGTACATCGTCTTCTGCGGCGTGCACTTCATGGCCGAGTCCGCCGACATCCTCACCGGCCCGGACCAGTCGGTCGTGCTCCCGGACCTCGCCGCCGGTTGCTCGATGGCGGACATGGCGCGGCTGGCGCAGGTCGAGGACACCTGGGACGCGCTCAGCGACGCGGGCATCGCCGACGTCGTCGTACCGATCACCTACATGAACTCCTCGGCCGACATCAAGGCGTTCTGCGGGAAGCACGACGGAGCGGTCTGCACCTCGTCCAACGCCCAGGCGTCGCTGGAGTGGGCCTTCGAGCAGAAGGGACCCGACACCAAGGTGCTGTTCCTTCCCGACCAGCACCTTGGCCGGAACACCGCCGTCCTGGAGCTGGGCCTGAGCCTCGAGGACTGCGTCGTCTGGAACCCGCTGCTGCCCAGCGGCGGACTGACCCAGGATCAGCTGCGCGACGCCCGGGTGATCCTGTGGAAGGGCCACTGCTCGGTCCACGGACGGTTCTCGGTGGACGTGGTCGACGAGCTCCGGGCGAGCATCCCGGACGTGCGGATCCTGGTGCACCCCGAGTGCCCGCACGAGGTCGTCCTCTCGGCCGACCTGGTGGGGTCGACGGAGTTCATCATCAAGACCGTCGAAGCCGCCCCTGCCGGCACGTCGTGGGCCATCGGCACCGAGCTCAACCTGGTCAAACGACTGGCGGACGCGCACCCGGAGCAGAACATCGTCTTCCTCGACAAGACGGTCTGCTACTGCTCGACGATGAACCGGATCGACCTGCCGCACCTGGTGTGGGCGCTGGAGTCGCTCGCCGAGGGCCAGCTCGTCAACGTGATCGAGGTCGATCCCGAGACCGAGCGGTGGGCCAAGGTGGCCCTCCAGCGGATGCTCGACCTGCCGGGGAAGTCGCACCGGGACTGACGCCGCCGGGCTCTCGCCGGGGTCTCGACTGATCGCTCGCTGCGCTCGCTGCTCGACCACCGGGGTCGCTATTGCTCGACCACCCGGTCGCCTTTGCTCAACCGTCGGTCCCGTTCGCTTGACCGGCGGGCGTTGGTCTCGCGGGACCGTATCAGCGGTCCGGCATGCCCCAGATCGGCATCCAGCGCGAGGGGTCCGGCTCCATGGGGATCTCGTTCTGGAGCTCGTCGCGGACCCGGCGCTCGACCAGGGTGTCCCGCGCACTCGGCCCGGACGGGCAGAAGGGGTAGAAGGTGCCCTGCTTGTAGAGGTAAACCACGTAGGCCCGCTCCACCGAGTCTCCGGTGAAGCCGACCACCGAGAACAGCAGCCCGGTCCCGAAGCCCTGGGTCTCCAGGGCCGAGTTCACCGCGTGCAGATCGGTCACCAGGGCAGCGACGTCCGGAGGGTCGGTGCGCGCGGTCAGCCAGGTGTAGCCGTACTCGTCCATCCAGCTGTCGGTGACCGGCCCGCCGCCTGCGGCCACCAGCGCGGCCGCCTCCTGCTGCGAGCTCACCGCGGCCTGCCCCTCGGCCGCCCGGAAGCACACCGACCCGACGCCGGTGGCGCGCAGTCCCATCGCGGCCTCCAGGGTCAGCGAGGCTGCCGGCAGGGAGAACAGCGCATCCAGGTTGGCCTGGCGAGGCGTGGACCGGCCCCGCAGGGCGTCCCACAGTCCCACTAGAGCGTCTGGCCGAGGTTGGCGGCGATCTTGGCGAGCTGGTCCAGGCGCTGCCCGAGCGGCGGGTGCGTCGCCGTCAGGGTGCCGAGCGCCAGCCCTCGCACCGCAGGGGTGATGAAGAAGGCGTTCATCGGCTGCGCGGCGCGCAGGTCACGCTCAGGGACCGAGTCCATCTGCCCGCTGATCTTGGTCAGCGCGGACGCCAGCTCGGAGGGGCGCAGCGTCAGATAGGCCCCCGCCCGGTCCGCCGCGAGCTCGCGGTAGCGCGAGAGCAGCCGAAGCAGCAGGAAGCTGACCGCGTAGACGATGAGGCTGACCACGAGCACAACGACGAGCCCGATCGCATTGCCACCGTTGTTGTTGCCCCGCGAACGACCCATCCCCATGCTGCCGAACTGCGCCCCGCGGGTCAGCATCCCGGCGAGGATGCCGGCCGAGGACGCCACCGTCATCACCAGCACGTCACGGTGCGCGACGTGGGAGAGCTCGTGGGCCAGCACGGCCTCGAGCTCCCGCGCGGTGAGCGTGCGCAGGATGCCCGTGGTCACGCATACCGCCGACCGGTTCGGTGAGCGGCCGGTCGCGAACGCGTTGGGCAGGTCGGTGTCGGCGATCGCCACGCGCGGCTTGGGCATGTCGGCCAGAGCACAGAGCCGGTCGATCATGCCGTGCAGCTCCGGCGCCTCCTCGGGGGTGACGACGCGAGCACGCATGGCGCGCAGCGCGGACTTGTCGGAGTTCCACCACTGGAAGACGGCCACGCCGATCCCCGCGAGCCCGATCAGCACGGCGTATCCCGGGAAGGCGTACATCAGGCCCACCACCAGGGCGACGAACAGCGCTCCGAGCAGGAAGATCACCGTGGTCATCCGCAGGGTCAGGCCCTTGTCGGGGACGAAGCGGGTGCGTGCCATCAGAGGTCGCCCACGATCAGCCTGGGATCAGCCCGTCGTCCTGGAGAAGGTGGCGGACCTCCTCGAGCGTCGCGTCCGCAGGCGGGAGGATCAGCTCGGAGTCCTCGAGGGAGTCGTCAGGAAGGGGCTCGCCGGAGCCGCGTACGCCGTCCAGGAGGGCGGCCAACGCGGTGGCGAAGGTGTCGACGTCGCCCGACTCCACGGCCGACTCCACCTCACTGTCCAGCCTGTTCAGCGTGTCCATCTCCTCGTCGGGTACGACGAGCTGGCCCTCACCCATGATGCGCACGATCATGACTCTTGCCTCTTGTCCGCGCCCGACTCCTCCGCGACCGGTTCCGGCGCGGCCGCCTGGGGGGCCGCTGCCTGACCGGCGCTCTCGGGGGCACCGATCGCGGGGGCAGTGCTGCCCTTGAGCGCTGCCAGCTCGGACTCCACGTCGGACAGCGAGCTCATCTGCTCCAGCTCGCGGCTGATGTCGTCACCGCGGTTGATGGAGCTGGCGTCGTCGAGCGCGCCCGAGGCGATCAGCTCGTCGATGGCACCGGCCCGGGCCTGCATCGCCTGCGTCTTGTCCTCGGCCCGCTGGACCGCCATGCCGACGTCGCCCATCTCCTCGGAGATTCCGGAGAACGCCTCACCGATGCGGGTCTGCGCCTCGGCGGCGGTGTAGGTCGCCTTGATGGTCTCCTTGCGCGTGCGGAAGGACTCCACCTTGGCCTGGAGCCTCTGCGAGGCGAGGGTGAGCTTCTCCTCCTCGCCCTGGAGCTGGGCGTGCTGGGCGTCGAGGTCGTTGATCTGGCCGGTGAGGGCGGACTTGCGGGTCAGGGCCTCGCGCGCCAGATCCTCACGACCCATCGACAGCGCCTTCTGCGCCTGATCGGTCAGCTTGCCGGACTGGGTCTGCAGCTGGTTGCGCTGCAGCTCGATCCGCTTTCGGCTGGTGGCGACGTCGGCGACCCCTCGGCGCACCTTCGTCAGCATCTCGAGCTGACGCTGGTAGCTGTAGTCGAGGGTCTCGCGAGGGTCCTCGGCTGCGTCGAGGGCGCGGTTTGCCTTCGCCCGGAAGATCGTGCTGATCCGCTTCATCATGCTCATGGCCATCAACTTACCTGTCCCGACCCAGGAGAACGAGGGTGCCTGGCGCACGGCGGCGACACGTGCGGCAGGTAGGCTGGCCACTCGTCCTGATCCGCCCACCTCGTTTGATTCCCGCCCTGGAAGGCCCTGTGTTCCGCCGTACCAGCAAAGCCGAGACCACACCCGTCGAACTGGAGCCCAAGGGCCCCGGAGCCAAGGGCCGGCCGACACCGACCCGCAGGGAGGCCGAGGCAGCCCGGCGGGAACGCGCCAAGATGGGCATGGACAAGAAGGCGGCCAAGCGTCAGCTGCGCGAGCGCCGCCTGGAGACCAACGCCAAGGTCCGCGCCGGCATGCGGTCAGGGGACGAGCGCTTCCTGCCTGCGCGCGACCAGGGGCCGATCAAGCGGTTCATCCGCGACTTCGTGGACGCGCGGCTCTCGATCGCCGAGTTCCTGCTGCCGCTGCTGCTCGTGATCATGGCCCTGCAGTACTCCGGCAACCAGCAGCTGCTCGCGTTCAGCAACGCTCTGTGGTCGACCACCCTGATCGTCGTCGCCCTGGACACGCTCTGGTTGATGGTGCGCCTCAAGCGTGGGCTGCGCGCCCAGTTCCCCGGAGAGAGCTTCAAGGGCACGACCTTCTACACCCTGCTGCGGGTCCTCCAGCTGCGGTGGCTGCGGATGCCCAAGCCCCGCGTCAAGGTCGGTGGCGCTCCGCGCTGATCTGAGGTCGGGGCGCTGTGCCCGTGGCGTGGTCCCCGGGCAGTCGTTGACCAGGCACGGGTTGAGTCGGCCCGGGCTCGGGCGGGAGTCAGGGAGTTCCTGCGTCGAGTCCCATCGGTCCGTAGACCTCCCGGTCGCCCTCGAACAGGGTCACCGCGGAGACCCCGTCCTCAGCGAGATCGGGATAGGCCTCCCCCAGCCAGCTCTCCGCGTCGCTGCGGGTCGGGAAGTCGGTGCGCTCCATCGGGAGCACGCGTCCGTCCGCATCCAGGAGCTGCCACCACCAGGGCACCTGGTCCTGTCTGCGGGTGGGGCTGCTGAAGGCGGGTTCGGGAGTGTTGGTCACCAGGATGGCCTTTCTGTCGGGCTCGTCGCGGTCAGGACGTGCGGAGGTCGGTCTCCACGAACGGCGGCGCGGTCACGACGAAGACCTCGGACCGGCCACGTACGTCGACCAGCACCTCGGCGCCGATCTGGATCTGGGTGTTGATCAGGGCCAGCGCGATGCCTTTGCGCAGGGTGGGCGAGAACGTACCCGAGGTCACGTGACCGATGGGGAGATCCCGGGTGATCCGGACAGACATGCCGGGCCTCGCGATGCCTCGGCCCTGGGCCACCAGTCCCCGCAGGACGACTCGTGGGCCGGCCTCCTTCTCGACGAGCAGCGCGTCCCTGCCCCAGAACTGCGGCTTGCTCCACCCGACGGCCCAGCCCAGGCGGCCTCGGGGCGGCGTGACCTCGAGGCTGATGTCCTGCCCGTGCAGCGGGTAGCCCATCTCGGTGCGCAAGGTGTCGCGCGCTCCCAGCCCGCACGGCACGATGTCGTGGTCCTGCCCCGCCTCGAGGATCGCGTCCCACAGCGCAGTCCCGGCGGCGTACGGCGCGATCAGCTCATAGCCCCGCTCCCCGGTGTAGCCGGTGCGGCACACGACGACGTCGTGACCCTCGAAGGGCGCCTCTTGGAAGGACATGTACTCGTGACCGACCGGAAGCCCGACCGCTCGCAGCACCTCATCTGACCTCGGCCCCTGAACCGCCAGCACCACCTGGCTCTGGTGCTGGTCGGTGACAGTGACCCCTGCCGGCCGGTCCGCGTCCAGCCGGCGCAGCACCTCCGCGGAGTTGGCGGCGTTGGGGACGAGCAGCAGGTCGTCCTCGGCGCGGTAGTAGACGATCAGGTCGTCGACGATGCCGCCCGTGTCCGCATCGCAGGCGAGCGTGTACTGCGCACGCCACGGTCCGATCCGGTCCAGGTCGTTGGTCAGGCAGCGGTTCAGGTAGTCCGCCGCACCCGCGCCGCGCACCCCGATCTTGCCGAGGTGGCTGACGTCGAAGACGCCAAGGGAGGTGCGCACGGCGGCGTGCTCCTTGAGCACGCCGGTGGGGTACTCCAGCGGCATCTCCCAACCACCGAACTCCGCGAGCTTCGCCTCGGCGGCGACGTGCCGGGCGTGGAGCGGCGACTGCGTGAGCGACATGCAGCGAAGTTACCCCAGCGGCCGCCCTACGAACCGACCGTGGGTGAGGATGCGCCCTCGGCGCCGCCGGGAGGGTGCGACCGGACCGTCTAGCATGACCCCTCGTGACGACCTACACGCTACGCAAGGGCAGCCCCGCCAAGACCCGCAGCGACCTCGTCGTGATCGGCGTCGCCCGCACCGGCAAGGGCGACCTGGAGGCCTGCCCCGGCGCTGAGGACGTGGCCTCGGCGTACGGCCGCAAGTTCAAGCCGCTGCTCGCCTCCATGGGCTTTCGCGGCGATGTCGGGGAGGTGCTGCGGATGCCGACCGCCGGGACGATCAGCGCCGGCCAGGTGCTGGTCATCGGGCTCGGTCCCAGCGACGGCCTCACCCACGAGGGCGTACGCCGGGCCGCCGGGGTCGCGGCACGCAACCTCGGCAACGCGGCCTCGGTGGCGCTCGCGCTGCCCGCCCACGACGCCGCACACGTCCGAGCCGTCGCGGACGGGTTCATCTCGGGTGGCTACTCGTTCAAGCGCTACAAGTCCCGCAACGACGACGTCGGCCTCTCGGCGGTGTCGATCCTCAGCGATGCCGCCCGCCGTCAGGACGCGATCGGAGCGCTCGAGGCCGCCCGGACCGTGGGTGACCTGACCAACCGTGCGCGCGACTGGGTGAACACCCCGCCCAACGACCTCACCCCGCACCTCTTCGCCGAGGAGGTCAAGGCGCTGAGCAAGGAGCTCACCGGCCGGACCCACAAGCCCAAGGTCCACGTCGAGGTCCTCGGCGTCGAGGAGCTCGAGGAGCTCGGCTGCGGCGGCATCCTCGGTGTGGGTCAGGGCTCGGCGAACCCTCCCTGCATGGTCAAGCTGACCTGGAGCCCCGAGGACCCGCGCGCCAGCGTGGCCTTCGTCGGCAAGGGCATCACCTACGACTCGGGCGGTCTGACCATCAAGCCGGGCAGCTCGATGGCGACGATGAAGTACGACATGGGCGGGGCGGCCGCGGTGCTCGCCGCGACCTTCGCGATCGCCGAGATCGGCCTGCCTGTGACCGTCACGACCTACGCCCCGATGGCGGAGAACATGGTGTCCGGAGCCTCGATGCGACCCGGCGACGTGCTGACCATGCAGGACGGTCGGACCGTCGAGGTCACGAACACCGACGCCGAGGGACGTCTGATCCTCGCGGACGCGCTGTCCTTGGCCGTCGCGGGCGACGCCGACTCGATCGTCGATGTCGCGACCCTCACCGGTCCGTGCATCGTCGCCCTCGGCGAGAAGGTCGCCGGGCTCTTCGGTGACGACCAGACCACCGCCGCGCTCACGGCCGCGACCGAGACCAGCGGCGAGATGCTGTGGCGCCTGCCGATCCCCGAGGAGAGCGTCGAGGCCGTCCGTGCGAGCAAGATCGCGGACGTCCTCCAGCACAACTGGGTGCGCTGGGGCTCGGCCTTGTTCGCTGCCGCGTTCCTGGCCGAGTTCGTCGGGGACAAGCCCTGGGCCCACCTCGACATCGCCGGGCCGGCCTGGAACGGCGGCACGCCCTGGGGACACGTCCCTGCGGGTGCGACCGGATATGCCATCTCGACGCTGGTGGCGTACGCCACGGACCTGGCCGCCACCCCCGAAGACGCCGAGGAAGACCCCGAGGTCGACACCGAGGTGGATCCGGACGCCGGGTCCAGCGAGTCCTCGGGCCCGTCGAGGTCGCGCCGGAGCTGCCGCTTCTGGCGGTCCCGCTCTCGGCGGTTGTACTCCCGCATCCGGGCGGGGATGCCGACCAGGGCGGCGTCATAGCTCGGCACCGCGAACTTGTTCGAGAACTCATGGGCCCACTGCACCGAGGGGACCCGACGCCGGGTCCACTCGCCGTCGTGCGCGACGAGCAGCAGGGTCACGTCGGTGACCGTGGTGCGCGGCTCGACGAAGCCCTCGACACCGCGGTGGCTCTGCACGAACTCGAGCAGGTGTCGCTGGTCAGCATCGTCGGAGGCACGCGAGGTGCCACCGCCACCGACGGAGGTGCCACTCCGGCCACTCCTCCTGAACCGATCGAGCAGACCCATGCACCAAGTGTGCTGCATCGGTCCTCGCCGACAACGCGTACCCCGCGCGTTTCGCCCGCGCCGTGAACTGGTGATTGGATATCTGTGTGAACCCCGGCCCCAGCCGTCGGGCGGACCGAGCACGACCTACGGGAGGAGACAGCGGTGCCTGGAGCCAACGAGTTCGACATCGTGATCCTCGGAGCCGGATCCGGAGGCTATGCGTGCGCTCTGCGCGCGGCCCAGCTCGGGCTCAGCGTCGCGCTGGTCGAGAAGGACAAGGTCGGCGGCACCTGCCTGCACGTCGGCTGCATTCCCACCAAGGCCCTGCTGCACGCGGCCGAGGTCGCGGACTCCGCGCGTGACTCGGAGAAGTTCGGCGTGCTCGCGAGCCTCGAGGGCATCGACATGCCGGGGGTCAACGCCTACAAGGACGGCGTGGTCAGCCGGCTGTTCAAGGGGCTCACCGGCTTGATCAAGGGCCGCGGCATCACCGTCGTCGAGGGGCACGGGCGGCTGGTCGGGCCCCGCACGGTCGAGGTCGACGGCACTGCGTACACCGGCACCTCCATCGTCCTGGCCTCCGGCTCCTTCGCCCGCTCGTTGCCCGGCCTGGAGATCGACGGGACCAAGGTGATCACCTCCGAGCACGCGCTCGGTCTGGAGACCGTTCCCGCATCGGTCATCGTCCTCGGGGGCGGTGTCATCGGCTGCGAGTTCGCCAGTGTGTGGCGCTCGTTCGGCGCGGACGTCACCATCCTCGAGGCGCTGCCCCACCTGGTCCCGAACGAGGACGAAGCATCCTCCAAGGCGCTGGAGCGGGCCTTCCGCAAGCGCAAGATCAGCTTCGCCACCGGCACCCGCTTCGAGTCCGTGACGACGACCGAGTCCGGCGTCACCGTCACGGTGGAGGGCGGCAAGACCTTCGAGGCCGAGCTGCTCTTGGTGGCTGTCGGACGAGGTCCGGTCACCGACGGGCTGGGTTTCGAGGAGCAGGGCGTCGCGATGGACCGGGGCTTCGTCACCACCGACGAACGCTGCCGCACCAACGTCGACGGCGTGTTCGCGGTCGGCGACATCGTGCCCGGCCTGCAGCTGGCCCACCGTGGGTTCCAGCAGGGAGTCTTCGTCGCCGAGGAGATCGCCGGCCTCGCACCGGTGGCGATCGACGAGACCGGCATCCCCCGCGTCACCTACAGCGAGCCCGAGGTGGCCTCGGTCGGGCTGACCGAGGCCGAGGCCCGCGCGCAGCACGGCGAGAGCGTCGAGACCCTCACCTACGACCTGGGCGGCAACGGCAAGAGCCAGATCCTCGCGACCCAGGGCTTTGTGAAGCTGGTCCGGGTGACCGACGGCCCCGTGGTCGGCGTGCACATGGTCGGCGCCAGAGTCGGCGAGCTCGTGGGTGAGGCGCAGCTGATCTACAACTGGACGGCTCACCCCGAAGACGTCGCTTCCCTGGTCCATGCCCACCCGACCCAGAACGAGGCCCTGGGCGAGGCACACCTGGCGCTGGCGGGCAAGCCGTTGCACGCACACTCCTGACCTGCTGGACTCTCCCCCTAGCCTTACCGGACCGACGAAGACGTACGACAAGCGAACGAGCGAAGGAAACTGATGTCGACACCTGTGAGTTTCCCCGAGTTGGGCGAGTCCGTCACCGAAGGCACCGTCACGCGCTGGCTCAAGCAGGTGGGCGACACCGTCAAGGTCGATGAGCCGCTGCTGGAGGTCTCGACCGACAAGGTCGACACCGAGATCCCCTCCCCTGTCGCCGGCACCCTCCTGGAGATCAAGGCCGAGGAGGACGAGACCGTCGAGGTCGGCGCCGAGCTGTGCGTCATCGGCGACGAGGGCGAGGGCGGAGGCTCGGCTGACAGCGACGACTCCGCCGCACAGCCCGAGGAGTCCGCCGAGGAGTCCGCCGAGGGCGACTCCGACGACGACTCCGACGACGACTCCGACGCGACTCCGCGGAGGAAGCCGGCTCCGAGGAGGACGAGGCCGACGACGCCGACGACGAGCCGGTCGAGAAGCCCGCGGCGAAGAAGAGCGGTGGCGGCGGCACCTCGGTGACCCTGCCGGCCCTGGGTGAGTCGGTCACCGAGGGCACGATCACGCGCTGGCTCAAGTCCGTCGGTGACGAGGTCGCTGTCGACGAGCCGCTGGTCGAGGTCTCCACCGACAAGGTCGACACCGAGATCCCCTCCCTGTCGCCGGCACCCTCCAGGAGATCAAGGCCGACGAGGACGAGACCGTCGAGGTCGGCGCCGAGCTGTGCGTGATCGGTGACGGCGCCGGGTCCTCCGCGGACTCCGACGACGCGTCTCCCGAGCCGGAGCCGGAGCCCGAGCCCGAGCCGGAGCCCGAGCCGGAGCCGGAGCCGGAGCCCGAGCCCGAGCCGGAGCCCGAGCCGGAGCCGGAGCCCGAGCCCGAGCCGGAGAAGCCGGCCGCGAAGCCCCAGGCCGAGCCCGCCAAGGCAGAGCCCGCCAAGGCGAGAGCCTGCCAAGGCAGCGGCTCGCTCCGAGTCCTCCGACGACACCGGCACCTACGTCACCCCGCTGGTGCGCAAGATGGCCACCGAGCACGGCGTCGACCTGGCGAGCGTCAAGGGCACCGGTGTGGGCGGACGGATCCGCAAGCAGGACGTGCTCGCGGCCGCCGAGTCAGCCAAGTCCGAGGCCGCACCGGCGGCTCCGGAACGGTCGAGCGAGAAGGCTCCTGCCGCGGCCGCGCCGAGCCCGCTGCGGGGCCAGTCCCAGCCCATGAGCCGGCTGCGCAAGGTCATCGCCAAGCGGATGGTGGAGTCGCTGCAGGTCTCCGCGCAGCTGACCACGGTGGTCGAGGTCGACGTGACGTCGATCTCGAGGCTTCGCAACGCCGCGAAGGCGGAGTTCCTGGCCCGTGAGGGCGTGAAGCTGTCCTTCATGCCGTTCTTCGCCAAGGCGGCGATCGACGCGCTGAAGACCCACCCGTCGCTGAACGCCGCGATCGACACCGAGAAGGGTGAGATCACCTACTTCGATCACGAGAACATCGCGATCGCCGTGGACACCGAGAAGGGCCTGCTGACACCGGTCGTCAAGGAGGCCGGCGATCTGTCGATCTCCGGGCTGGCGAAGAAGATCGCCGACCTGGCCGACCGCACCCGCAACAACAAGATCGGGCCCGACGAGCTCTCGGGAGGGACGTTCACCCTGACCAACACCGGGAGCCGCGGGGCCCTGTTCGACACCCCGATCATCAACCAGCCACAGGTCGCCATCCTGGGCACGGGATCGGTGGTCAAGCGTGCCGTCGTGATCGACGACGCCAACCTGGGCGAGACCATCGCCGTACGCCAGATGGTCTACCTCGCGCTGACCTACGACCACCGGCTCGTGGACGGCGCCGACGCCGCGCGGTTCCTCTCCGACGTCAAGGCGCGTCTCGAGGCGGGCAAGTTCGAGGTCTGATGCGATGGTGACGCCCGCGGTCGACGTGCTTCTCGCGGAAGCGCGCAGCGGCCTGGACCGAGTCCAGGCCGCTGACCTGCAAGCAGAGTTCGACGCGGGCGCCCTTGTCGTGGACCTCCGACCGGTGGACCAGCGTCAACGCGACGGCGAGCTCGCCGGCGCCCTGGTCGTTCCCAGGAACGCGCTGGAGTGGCGCCTCGACCCGTCCTCGCCGCACTGCCTTCCCGAGGCCGACGCCGAACGTCGGGTGATCCTGGTCTGCGACGAGGGCTACCAGTCGAGCCTCGCTGCCGCGACGCTGCAGAGGCTCGGCGTGCACCGGGCCACCGACCTGGTCGGTGGCTATCAGGCGCTGCTCACCCTCGGCGCTGAGGGACCGAACCCGGCTCTGACCACGTAGGCCGCTCCTGCCCTATCGTGACCAGATGCAGACGCCGACGCAGTCCCCCGAGCAGTGGCGCGGTGTCGACGAGGGGTGGGGACGTCGCGCCGCCGAGTTCGCCACGCTGAGCGAACCGTCGAACATGCGCGAGTACGTGTCGCTGCACCACCGTCTCGGTGTCAGCGAGAACGACCGGCTGATCGACCTGGCTTGCGGGTCGGGACTGGCTCTCGAGCTGGCCACCCTGCGCGGTGCCACTGTGGCGGGCATCGACGCCTCCACCCGGCTGGTGGCCATCGCCCGCGATCGGGTACCCCAGGGGGACGTCCGGGTCGGCGACATGCACGTCCTCCCCTGGGAGGACGCGAGCTTCGACGTGGTGACCAGCTTCCGCGGGATCTGGGGCACCACCCCCGAGGTGCTCGCCGAGGCGCGCCGGGTGCTGGTGCCCGGCGGCAGGATCGGCTTCACCGTCTGGGGCCATATCAAGAAGTCCCCAGGAGCCTGGTCGCTCTCGCCGTTCCGGCTGGCTGAGGCTCCTCAGGTGGAGAACCAGGCGAACATGGTCGCCCTGGGTCGACCAGGAGCTGGCGAGGCGCTGCTCGAGCACCACGGGTTCGTCGACATCGAGCGCATGGTGGTGCCCTGCGCCCTCGAGTTCGCCGATCCCGCGACCTACGCCCTCGCCCTGGCATCCACCGGGCCGGCGTACGAGGCGATCCAAAGGGTTGGCGAGGAGGAGTTCGTCCGTTGGGCCACCGAGCTCGCTCACAGCCAGGTCCGCGACGGACTGCCCCTGCGCGCCGAGATCGACCTCGTGGGCTACATCGCTCGCACGCCCGCGACCTCCACCCGCGGCGGACGGTCGGTGACGCAGACGCGTGGCGTCGGGTTCCTCGGAGCCGCCGAGCCGACCCTCCAGGCGCAGTCGATGCTCCAGGCCGACGTCGAGGACGTCGGCTATGTCATGAACACGACCCAGCTCTGGGCCCACCTGCCCTCCGAGCTCGAGTCGCTCTTCGACCTGATGGCGCAGGCGAAGTCCGCGGCCGCCCTCACCCTGCGTGAGCGAGGCATCCTGGTGACCGCGATGGCCGCCACCATGGGCGATTCCTACTGCTCTCTCGCATGGGGCCAGAAGCTGAGCGAGAACGCGAGCCCCCAGATCGCCGCGGGGGTGCTGACCGGCACCGACGAGGCGCTGACCTCGGCGGAGCTGGCGCTCGCCGGCTGGGCCCGAGCGGTGACGGCCAGCCCGAACACCACGACGCTCGACGACGTCACGCCGCTGCGCGAGGCAGGGTACGACGACGCTGCGATCCTCGCGATCACAGCTCTTCGTCGCACTGCGGATGGCCTTCTCGACCGTCAACGACGCGCTCGGCGTCCGCCCCGACGCCGAGCTCGGCCGCTCGGTGCCCGTCGATGTGCGCGCAGCCGTGACCTGGGGCCGTCCGGTCGTGGACTGATCGACCCTCGGGGCGCGAGGCCCGACCTCACATGTGGATCATGTGGCCCGCGAGACCTTCGACTGCTTCCTTGACGGCCTCGGAGAGGGTCGGGTGGGCGAAGATGTTGCGAGCGACCTCGTCGGCCGTCAGGTCCCACTTCTGGGCCAGGGTGAGCGCCGGGAGGAGCTCGGTGACGTCGGGACCGATCAGGTGGGCGCCGATGATCTCGTTGTGCTTCGCGTCGGCCACCAGCTTGACGAAGCCGGAGGTGTCCCCGAGGCCCTTGGCCTTGCCGTTGGCCGAGAACGGGAACTTGGCGACCTTGACGTCGTAGCCCTTCTCCTTGGCCTGGGCCTCGGAGTAGCCGAAGGAGGCGATCTGGGGCTGGCAGTACGTCGCCCGCGGGATCATGTCGAAGTCGATCTCGATGGTGTCGTGGTCCGCGATCGTCTCGGCGGTGACGATGCCCATCGCCTCGGCGGTGTGGGCCAGCATCAGCTTGCCGGTGACGTCGCCGATCGCGTACACGCCCTCGACGTTGGTGCGACCGCGCTCATCGACGGCGATGGCTCCGCGCTCGGTGGTCTTCACGCCGGTCTTGTCGAGGCCGTAGCCGTCCAGACGAGGAGCGAAGCCGATGGCCTGCATCACCCGGTCGGTCTCGATGACCTCTTCCTTGCCGTCCTTGCTCACCGTGACCTTGACGCTTGAGCCCGTGTCCTCGATCTTCTCGACCTTGGTCTTGAGCATGACCTTCACGCCGAGCTTCTTGTAGTGCTTGGCGAGCTCCTTGGAGACCTCTTCGTCCTCGGTGGGCACCATCCGGTCGAGGAACTCCACGATGGTGACGTCCACCCCGAAGTTCTTCATCACGTAGGCGAACTCGACGCCGATCGCGCCCGACCCGGCGATCACGATGGATCCGGGGAGCTGGTCGGTGAGGATCTGCTCCTCGTAGGTGACCACGTTCTCGGACAGCTCGGTGCCGGGCACCAGGCGGGTGGTGGCACCGGTGGCGATGATGATGTGGTCCGCGGTGACCGTGCGGGTCTCACCGGCGTCGCTCTTGACCTCGATCGTCTTGGCATCGGTGAAGGTGCCCCAGCCGTCGATCTCCTCGATCTTGTTCTTCTTCATCAAGAAGTGCACACCCTTGACGATCGAGTCCGAGACCTCGCGGCTGCGCGCATGCGTGGGCTTGAAGTCCATCGAGGCGTCACCGCTGATCCCGAACTTGTCCTTCTCGTGGGTCAGGATGTGCGAGAGCTCCGCGTTGCGCAGCAGTGCCTTGGAGGGAATGCAGCCGACATTGAGGCAGACACCTCCCCAGTACTGCTTCTCGATCACGCCGACCTTGAGGCCGAGCTGTGACGCGCGAATGGCGGCGACGTACCCACCGGGGCCGGCACCAAGGACGAGGACATCGAAATCGCTCACGGGGGCGAGCCTATTCCCCGACACCGGGGGCACCGCAACGGGTGCTCCACCAGGAAGGGCGCACACCCCCGTGGCACGGTGGGTGCATGCGCTTCCTGATCGCCGGCTCCTCCGGTTTCCTCGGCACGATGCTCCGCAAGCAGCTCGAGGTCCGCGGGCACCACGTCACCCCCTTGGTACGCCGGGCGCCCTCGTCGTCCGACGAGGTCCGCTGGGACCCCTACAACGCCCCGCTGCCCCCGGACGTGGTCGCCCGCCACGAGGTCGTGGTGAACCTCGCCGGCTCCCCCACCGCGGGCAACCCGCACTCGAAGAAGTGGGCCGATCAGCTGATGGAGAGCCGGGTCACCACGACGCGCGTGCTCGCCGAGGCGATAGCCGCGAGCGGGTCGACGCCGGCCTTCCTCGCCGGCAACGGCATCAGCTTCTACGGCGACCACGGCGAGGAGCGGGTGGACGAGGACTCCGACTCACGAGGCGACGCGCTGCTCACCCGGGTGACCCGGGCCTGGCAGGCGGCCGCCGACCCCGCGGTGGAGGCCGGAGCTCGGGTCTGCGTGCTGCGCACCTCGCCGATCTATGACCGGCGGAGCCAGCCACTCAAGGCCTTGCGGCTGCTGTTCAAGGCGGGGCTGGGAGGTCCTCTCGGCGACGGGAGCCAGCACATGCCGATGATCTCCACCCGTGACTGGGTCGATGCGGTGACCCACCTCGCCGAGTCCGAGTCGGCCAGTGGTCCGTTCAACCTGTGCTGCGAGACGGCGCCGACCAACGCGGAGTTCACCCGCGAGCTCGGCCGACAGCTCCACCGACCGGCGCTGGTGCGAGCGCCGGCCTTCGTGCTGCGGCCCGCCGCGGGGATGATGGCCAACGAGCTGCTCGGCTCGTTCAACTGTGTGCCCGCGGCGCTGGCGGGGGCCGGCTTCACCCACCGCGACCCTGACGTCACCGCTGTGCTGCGCGAGGGCCTCGCTCCCAGCCGCTGACCGCGGCGACGCGCCACTCGCCCGAGACCGGTCGCAGCTCGACGACCCGTCCGACCGGTGGCGAGCTGCGCAGCGCCCACGCGCGCCCGTCCCCGGCGACCTGCCCACCGGCGACCCGGTCGAAGACACCGAGCCTGACCAGCGCTGGTTCACTGCGCATCACCCTCAGCGCGAAGACCTGCGTCGTCAGGCGGCGTACGACCAGGCCGCGTGCGGTGTAGGCGCGCAGGAGCCGCAGGTCGCGACGAGCGGCGCGCGAGCCAGGCAGGTAGAGCGCCTCAGGGCGGCCGCGTCGGCTGCTGCCCAGGCGGCCGCGCGGCGCTCGTCCCAGTCGCGCAGCACCTGGGCTCCCCGCACCAGCTGGCGGCGCTCACGAGCCGAGGTGACGGGACTGCCGTCGGCCGCAGCGCCGGTGTCGGTCGTGATCGTCAGGCAGCAGGCGAGCAGGAGGGCGGCGAGCACCGGGCGCATCCGGCCAGTCTGCCCGCCCGCCGACGGTCCCGGGCCGTGGTCCACAGGCTCATCGCGCCAGGTACGACGACAAGGCGCTCGCCGGGTTTCGTCACCACCTTCGCTGCCGGGTTAATCTCGAGAGGTGAACGAACTGATCTTCGAGGAGCTCACCAGCGCGCCGGTCGACTACCTCGAGGCGTGGGAGCGCCAGCGCGAGGTGCACGCCGAGGTGGTGGCGGGCGGTCCCGGCACTGTGCTGCTGCTCGAGCACTCCCCCGTCTACACGGCCGGCAAGCGCACCGAGCCGCACGAGCGCCCCGCCGACGGCACCCCGGTCATCGACGTGGACCGGGGCGGCAAGATCACCTTCCACGGACCCGGACAGCTGGTCGGCTACCCGATCGTGAGGCTGCCGGACCACGTGCTCGTCGTCGACTACGTCCGCAGGCTCGAAGAGGCCCTGATCGCCGTGTGCGCAGATCTCGGGGTCACCACCGCACGGGTCCCGGGACGGAGCGGCGTGTGGCTCCAGGCCGGGACGTCGGCGTCGGGTGAGAGCAAGCCCGAGCGCAAGATCGCCGCGATCGGCATCCGGGTCAGCCGCGGGGTGACCATGCACGGCTTCGCGCTCAACTGCGACGTGGACCTGTCCTGGTACGACCGGTTCGTGCCCTGCGGGATCGCCGACGCCGGCGTCACGACGCTGTCCGAGGAGCTCGGTCGCGATGTCCCCGTGGCGGAGGTGCTCCCCTCGGTGGAGGCCCACCTGAGCGACCTGCTCGCCTGGGCGCCGTACGCCGCCACGCCGGACTACGAGGCCCGGCCCGAGCCCGGACGGGCACCGCGCCTGATCGACCCCGCAGCCGCGCTGCGCTGAGCACGTCGGCCGAGCCGCCCCGGCTCCGCCGGGTCAGCGTGGGAGTCCAGGACGGTCGACACCGACGTTCACCTCCCGACCGCCTCGGTCAGCGTGTCGGCGGTCGCACCACGGGTCCGCATTTGAGATGTTGGTCGCCATGGGGTTGAGCCGAGGTGTCTGAGCTGGTCATCGAGACCTCGGGCCTGAAGAAGGTCTACCGATCGCGCGGGCGCAGGATCGTGGCGGTCGACGGCCTCGACCTCCGGGTCCCCTCGGGCGGGGTGCACGGCTTCCTGGGCCCGAACGGGTCGGGAAAGACCTCCACGATCAAGATGCTGCTCGGGCTGACCCGACCGACCCGCGGAGAGATGCGGCTCTTCGGCCTCTCGGTCCGCGCGCACCTGCCGGAGGTGATCGACCGGGTCGGGGCGGTGGTGGAGGAGCCGCGGTTCGACCCCACCACCTCGGGACGCAGGAACCTCAGCCTGCTGGCACGCTCGGTCGGGCTGCCGCGGTCCTCGGTCGACGCCGTACTGGACCAGGTGGGACTGCGCGACCGCGCCCGGCACGACTACCGCAGCTACTCCCTGGGGATGCGGCAACGGCTCGCCATTGCCGCAGCGCTGCTGAAGAGCCCGGATCTCCTGATCCTCGACGAGCCGACCAACGGGCTCGACCCCGCGGGGATCCAGAGCATCCGCGAGCTGGTCCGCAGACTCGGCGAGTCCGGGGTCACCGTCCTGCTCAGCTCGCACATCCTCGCGGAGGTCCAGCAGGTGTGCCACTCGGTCTCGATCGTCGGCCAGGGACGCCTGCTCGCCACGGGCAGGGTCGAGGACCTGCTCGGCGAGAAGGTGTCCCGCACCCGGGTGGGCGTCGCCGACCCTCAGGGGGCCAAGCACTTCCTGGAGTCGGCCGGGTACGTCGTGACCAGGGAGGTCGACAGCCTGGTCGTGGAGGGCCACGAGCACCCCGAGCAGATCACCCGTCTGCTGGCAGGCAAGGGCATCTACGTCGGGGAGCTGACCGCGATCCGGCCCACGCTGGAGTCCTTCTTCCTCAACCTGACCGGCAACGACCACGACGAGGACCGGGACGACAACCGGGACCAGGACCAGGACCGCGACCACGACCACGACCACGGCGGGGACCTCGACCAGGACCGGACGCGCACCGACAAGGGCGGTGGCACGACGTGACCCGTCTGCTCGCCGTCGAGCTCAGCCGCTTCCGCTCGCGCCGTACGGTCGCGCTCCTGGCCCTCGCCGCGATCCTGGTCTCCGCGCTGCTCGTCGGCGCCACGGCCTGGACGACCCGGCCCCTCACCGAGGCGGACCGCACCGACGCGACCGCGCAGGCCGAGCTCGAGGGCCAGCGCCCCGAGATCCGCCAGCAGGTGCGCGCCTGCCGCTCCGACCCGACCAGCTATCTGGGTCCCACGGCGACCGCCGAGCAGTGCGCCGAGGCGCTGGTCCCCGGCCCCGAGGCCTACTACCCGCGCGAGGAGCTGAGCCTGCGCTCCACCCTGTCCCCCAGCGGTCTGGGCGTGACGCTCGCGCTGGTGGTGGTCGCGCTGATGATCATCGCGGGCAGTGCCTTCATCGGCGCCGACTGGAGATCCGGGTCCCTCACCAACCAGCTCATCTTCGAGCCCCGCCGACTGCGGGTGTGGCTGGGCAAGGCAGCAGCCGTGCTCATCGGGAGCGGCCTGATCACCCTGGTGGTCCTGAGCGGCTTCTGGCTGACGGTGGGCGCGCTCGCCCAGGCCCGCGAGGTGGCGATCTCCTCCGCGGAGGTGGCCGACGTCAGCTGGCACGTCGCACGCGCCGTGGCGCTCAGCATGGCGGCCGCGCTGGGGGCGTTCGCACTCACCGCCGCCTTCCGGCACACGGTGGCCACGCTGGCCCTGCTGTTCATCTACGCCGTCGGCGGCGAGGTCCTGGTGAACCTGCTCCCGGTGAGCGGCGCGGGCCGCTGGTCGGTCGGCAACAACGCGCTCGGCTGGCTGGCGCGGCACCACGAGTACTTCGACAACTCGATCGTCTGCGGGGCAGGTGCAGCCTGCGACTCGACGCAGGTGCTGACCCACCTCGAGGCCGGCACCTTCCTCGGCGTACTGCTGGTGATCGCGGTGGTCGTGTCGCTGGTCTGGTTCAAGCGAAGCGACGTGTGACGCAGCTCTCCGGTTCGGCTCTATGGAGCCCGCGACGTACAGTTGCCGAGTGACTTCAGCGCCTGAACAAGCCGCCCCCAGCACGAGCGGACCCACCTCCGCGGGACCTTCGGGCCCTGCTGTTCCGGAGGGTCGCAAGCTCCTGCGGTTGGAGGTTCGCAACGCCCAGACCCCGATCGAGCGCAAGCCGGCGTGGATCAAGACCACGGCGCGGATGGGCCCGCAGTACACCGAGCTCCAGGCGCTGGTGAAGTCCGAGGGTCTGCACACGGTGTGCCAGGAGGCGGCCTGCCCCAACATCTTCGAGTGCTGGGAGGACCGCGAGGCCACGTTCTTGATCGGTGGTGACCAGTGCACCCGGCGCTGCGACTTCTGCCAGATCGACACCGGCAAGCCGCAGCCGCTGGACCGTGACGAGCCGCGCCGCGTCGCGGAGTCGGTGCAGAAGATGGGCCTGCGCTACGCCACCATCACCGGGGTCGCCCGGGACGACCTGCCCGACGGCGGGGCCTGGCTGTACGCCGAGACGGTGCGCGCCATCCACGAGCTCAACCCCGGGCACCGGGGTGGAGAACCTGATCCCGGACTTCAACGGGGTGCCCGACCTGCTGCGTGAGGTGTTCGAGTCACGTCCGGAGGTGTTGGCGCACAACGTGGAGACGGTGCCGCGGATCTTCAAGCGGATCCGCCCGGCGTTCCGCTACGAGCGGTCCCTGGAGGTGATCACCGCGGCCCGCGACTTCGGGCTGGTGACCAAGTCCAACCTGATCCTGGGCATGGGTGAGACCCGTGCGGAGATCCACCAGGCGCTGGTCGACCTGCACGAGGCCGGGTGCGAGCTGATCACGATCACCCAGTACCTCCGCCCCTCGCCCCGGCACCACCCGGTCGAGCGGTGGGTCAAGCCGGAGGAGTTCGTCGAGATGGCGGCCGAGGCCGAGGAGATCGGCTTCGCCGGAGTCCTCTCGGGCCCGCTGGTGCGCTCGTCCTACCGCGCCGGGCGCCTCTACAAGCAAGCCATCGAGGCGCGCGGCGCCGCCATCACCTCGGCCGCCACGGTCTGAGAGACTGGGCGCTCCCTCACCCGACGTCCGAGACAGGCAAAGGCATCAGGCATGGCCAAGAAGCCCAAGAAGGCGAAGCCCCCGAAGGACCCGAACAAGGTCGGTCGGATCAAGCAGATCCGCCAGAGCTACACCATGACCAAGAAGTCCGATCCGCGGATCGGGCTCGTTCTGGCAGGCGTGTTCCTGCTCGGAGGCCTGGCCGGGTTCGCGGTGATGCTGCTCATCCTGCAGAACATCTCCTTCGCGATCCCGTTCGGCGTGATGACCGGGCTCCTGGCGACGCTGATCATCTTCGGTCGCCGAGCGCAGCGCGCGGCGCTCAGCCAGATCGAGGGCAGGCCCGGCGCAGCCGCCGCCGCCCTGGGCATGCTCAAGCGTGGCTGGAAGACCGAGCCGGCCATCGCGGTCACCAAGCAGCAGGACGTGGTGACCCGTGTCGTCGGCCCGCCGGGCATCGTGCTGATCGGCGAGGGCAACGTCAACCGGCTGCGGCCCCTGCTCACCTCGGAGCGCCGCAAGCACGAGCGGGTGACCAGTGAGACCCCGATCCACGAGATCGTCGTCGGCCACGAGCCGGGCCAGGTCCCGCTGGCCAAGCTGACCAAGCATGTCACCAAGCTGGGCCGCAAGGTCAAGCCTGCGCAGATGACCGACGTCCTGGCCCGGATCAAGGCACTGGACGCCAACCGCTCCGCGATCCCGATGCCCAAGGGCCCGATGCCGACCTCGATGAAGGGCATGCGCGGCAGCCAGAAGGGTCGCTGAGCTCCAGGCGTCCTGCGTCCTCACCGTCCACACCGTCCACGGCTTCCGTCGCTGGGAGGTCGGGCTACCGCTTGTACGTCGCCGAGCCGGTCGCCATGTCGTGCAGACCTCGGCCGCTGTCCGGCTTGAATACCAGCGGTGGGATCACCGCACAGATCAGCAGCGTCCGGACGAGCGCCCGCAGGAGGTTGAGCGGTCGTCCGTCGGTGGCCAGCACCCGCAGCCGCAGGATGAGCTGGCCGAAGGACCCGCCCGCGAAAGCTGTCAGCACGGTCACCTGGAGGGCGAAGATGCCGAGGACGACCCAGCCGGAGTCGCGGCTCTCGACGTACTGACCGGGCCCCAGGATGCTGACCGCGACGAGCGTGCTGGCAGCCCAGTCGATGATCAGCGCGGCGATCCTCCGCCCCCAGGACGCGTACTCGGGCACGGGGTGACCCTATCCGCCGCCTTCGGACCCCCGACGAGCGCATCGTGGACCGCTGTTACATCGGCGAAACAATCTCGATACGGTCGTGCAACGGTCGGTCCGTAGTTTTCGCGACGTCGCTCACGCAGCCTAGCGAGGTGCCGACACTCACCATTTTCACGCGGTCGCTGCTGCGGCCAAGGAGGACGAATGTTCCAGAACAGCGAAGAGCTGCTGAAGTACATCAAGGACGAGGGCGTCGAGATGGTCGACGTCCGGTTCTGCGACCTGCCCGGAATCATGCAGCATTTCACGGTGCCGGTCTCGTCGTTCGACCAGTCCGTCTTCGACGACGGCCTCAGCTTCGACGGATCCTCGATCCGCGGCTTCCAGGCCATCCACGAGTCGGACATGTCGCTGTTTCCCGACCCCACGACGGCGTACCTCGACCCGTTCCGCGCCTCCAAGACCCTGATCGTGAACTTCTTCATCCACGACCCGATCACCGGCGAGGCCTACTCCCGCGACCCGCGCAACATCGCGCGCAAGGCGATGGCCTACCTGGCCAGCACCGGCATCGGCGACACCGCCTTCTTCGCGCCCGAGGCCGAGTTCTACGTCTTCGACAACGTGCGTTTCGAGACCAAGGCCAACCTGGGCATGTACGAGATCAACTCGTCGGCCGGGGCGTGGAACACCGGTGACGCGTTCGAGAACGACAACCGCGGCTACAAGGTGAAGTACAAGGGCGGCTACTTCCCCGTCGCCCCCACCGACCACTTCGGCGAGCTGCGTGACGAGATGGTCATCGAGCTAGAGGCCGCCGGTCTCCAGGTCGAGCGCGCTCACCACGAGGTCGGCACCGCCGGTCAGGCCGAGATCAACTACCGGTTCTCCGAGCTGCTCCAGGCGGCCGACGACGTGATGAAGTTCAAGTACATCATCAAGAACACCGCCTGGCGCAACGGCAAGACGGCCACGTTCATGCCGAAGCCCATCTTCGGTGACAACGGCTCGGGCATGCACGTGCACCAGTCGATCTGGAACGCCGGCGAGTCGCTGTTCTACGACGAGACCGGGTACGCCGGCCTCTCCGACATGGCCCGCCACTACATCGGCGGCATCCTCAAGCACGCCCCGTCGCTGCTGGCGTTCACCAACCCCACGGTGAACTCCTACCACCGGCTGGTCCCGGGCTTCGAGGCGCCGATCAGCCTGGTCTACAGCCAGCGCAACCGTTCGGCCTGTGTGCGGATCCCGATCACCGGCTCGAACCCGAAGGCCAAGCGCATCGAGTTCCGCTGCCCCGACCCCTCGGCCAACCCGTACCTGGCGTTCTCCGCCTTGCTGCTGGCCGGGATCGACGGCATCCAGAACAAGATCGAGCCCTCCGACCCGATCGACAAGGACATCTATGAGCTGCCGCCGGACGAGATGGCCGACATCGACCAGGTGCCCACGTCGCTCGGCGCGGTGCTGGACAACCTCGAGCGCGACCACGAGTTCCTCACGCAGGGCAACGTGTTCACGCCCGACCTGATCGAGACCTGGATCGACTTCAAGCGCACCCAGGAGATCCTGCCCGTACAGCTGCGGCCCCACCCGCACGAGTTCGAGCTCTACTACGACATCTGATTCCGGGGTCTTGCTGACCTGCGGCTAGATGTCTGAAACGGCGTCTGACCTGCGAAAACGTGTTCCAACGTCTTCCAGCGTCAGGCGCCGTTTCTCATCCTTGCGCGTACCCAGTGCACCCCACGGCGGGTAGGGATCAGGTCGAGCCCGCGACCATGCCCGGGGCATTGAACGTGGTGCGTCATCGGGAACACGTCAAAGCGGCTGAGCGTGGCCGCGATCCCTTGCGGCCGACCGCGATCACCGTCCCGAAGTCGCCTTTGACCTGCGGAGATGCTGATTCTTTCGCCTGAAGGCGTCGGTACGCCGTTGCGCACGTTTGCGAATCAAACCGAGCCCCATCCGAGCCCTCGTGCACGCGAGCGCCGACAGGCGCACACGACAGCAATGTCAGACCCGGGCGGGCGGGGCCTCGAGGTACTGATCCGCTACTGCTGCCGGCATCCGACCTCGGTCGAGAACGACGAATGTCGAGATGCATTGAAGATTGAAGATGGCCGGGGTTGCTCCACAACTCGCGTCACGCCGACCGGGCCCTTGGCCGTCCCGCGTGCCGATCGCCCTGCGAGACGTTCGAAAAGACCAGGTATAGAGCGCTCCAGGCAGCAGCACGAGTGCGAGCGCGGCCACTGCTTCGAATGTCGACGGCACCCCCATATGCTCTCTCCGACTCGACGCAGCTCAGCGGTCCGCGGGAAGCAGCGTGACGTCCCCCTAAGGGATTCCGCGCCGGTGACGCCGAGGGAATTGACTTCCTCGGGTCCGCATCCAACGGAAAGCGAAGCGAGGCACAATCACGCGGATGGCCGCACCCAACCGGTCGACGGCTTGGCGCTCGCCACGGTGCCCTTTGGTACAAGGCCGTGATTCTCCATGGTTTGAAGCATTCCGCGCTCGATGGGGATCCCTGCCACCTCGACGAACACCTTCTCCATGATGACGCCCTGGCGCTCGGAATGGACCCCGTCGAGCCGGTTGTCGGCCGACCACTCCACACCCATTGCCGCCCCACCGCCGTGGTGGCTCCTGAGGTGGCCAGCGTCGAACACGGGTGCATCGAACCTGTACATGTTCCGGGCAGGGTGAGTCTTGCCCGCCTCATCCAGCAGGTTGCGCAGCGGGTGCTGGGTGCCGAGCGCCATGATCGTCTTGGTCACGAACTCACGAAAGGCCTGCCGTGCGGGCCCGTCATCGCGAACGGCGTGCAGATCGTCGGGACGGCTGTGCCACGGCTCGTGGGCCGGCTCGGGACGCGGAGTTGGCTCATGGTGACCGCCCGGGTCGGCCGGTGTCTCGGCGTGGTCCGGCACCGCGTCGTGGTGACCGCCTGGGTCGAAGACGTCGGCCTGGTCCCACTTGACCACCTCGTGGTGGTCCGGTACCGCGTCGGGGTGACCGCCTGGGTCGAAGACGTCGGCCTGGTCCCACTCGACCACCTCGTGGTGGGCGCCTGGGTCGGCCGGTGTCTCGGCGTGGTCCGGTACCGCGTCGTGGTGACCGCCCGGGCCGAGCGAGTCCCCCGGGTCAGGAGTCGACCCCTCGTGGTGGGCGCCAGGGTCGGCCGGTGTCTCGGCGTGGTCCGGTACCGCGTCGTGGTGGGCGCCCGGGTCGAAGACGTCGGCCTGGTCCCACTCGACCACCTCGTGGTGGGCGCCAGGGTCGGCCGGTGTCTCGGCGTGGTCCGGTACCGCGTCGTGGTGACCGCCCGGGTCGGCCGGTGTCTCGGCGTGGTCCGGTACCGCGTCGTGGTGGGCGCCCGGGTCGAAGACGTCGGCCTGGTCCCACTCGACCATCTCGTGGTGGGCGCCAGGGTCGGCCGGTGTCTCGGCGTGGTCCGGTACCGCGTCGTGGTGACCGCCCGGGTCGAAGACGTCGGCGTGGTCCCAACCGACCGGTTCGTGGTGGACGCCAGGGTCGGCTGGTGTCTCGGCGTGGTCCGGTACCGCGTCGTGGTGACCGCCCGGGCCGAGCGAGTCCCCCGGGTCAGGGATCGACCCCTCATGGTGGGCGCCAGGGTCGGCCGGTGTCTCGGCGTGGTCCGGTACCGCGTCGCGGTGGGCGCCCGGGTCGAAGACGTCGGCCTGGTCCCACTCGACCACCTCCTGGTGGGCGCCAGGGTCGGCCGGTGTCTCGGCGTGGTCCGGTACCGCGTCGTGGTGACCGCCCGGGTCGGCCGGTGTCTCGGCGTGGTCCGGTACCGCGTCGTGGTGACCGCCCGGGTCGAAGACGTCGGCCTGGTCCCACTCGACCACCTCGTGGTGGGCGCCAGGGTCGGCCGGTGTCTCGGCGTGGTCCGGTACCGCGTCGTGGTGACCGCCCGGGCCGAAGACGTCGGCCTGGTCCCACTCGACCACCTCGTGGTGGGCGCCAGGGTCGGCCGGTGTCTCGGCGTGGTCCGGTACCGCGTCGTGGTGACCGCCCGGGCCGAAGACGTCGGCCTGGTCCCACTCGACCACCTCGTGGTGGGCGCCAGGGTCGGCCGGTGTCTCGGCGTGGTCCGGTACCGCGTCGTGGTGACCGCCAGGGTCGGCCGGTGTCTCGGCGTGGTCCGGTACCGCGTCGTGGTGACCGCCAGGGTCGGCCGGTGTCTCGGCGTGGTCCGGTACCGCGTCGTGGTGACCGCCCGGGCCAAGCGAGTCCCCCGCGTCAGGAGTCGACCCCTCGTGGTGGGCGCCAGGGTCGGCCGGTGTCTCGGCGTGGTCCGGTACCGCGTCGTGGTGACCGCCCGGGCCGAGCGAGTCCCCCGGGTCAGGAGTCGACCCCTCGTGGTGGGCGCCAGGGTCGGCCGGTGTCTCGGCGTGGTCCGGTACCGCGTCGTGGTGGGCGCCCGGGTCGAAGACGTCGGCGTGGTCCCAACCGACCGGTTCGTGGTGGTCCGGCACTGGGTCCTGGTGACCAACCGGGTCAAAGACGTCGGCGTGGTCCGGTACCGCGTCGTGGTGGTCGTTCGGGTCCATCAAGTCGGCGTGGTCGGGTGCCGGCTCGTGGTGGTCGGCCGGGTCGAACAAGTCGGCGTGGTCGGGTGCCGGGTCCTCGTGCCCACCCGGGTCGAACGCGTCTCCTGGCTCAGGAGACGACCCGCCGTGCGGCTCGCCGGTGTCAAACGAGTCCATGTGGGGGCCCATGTCGAGAAAGAAGTCCTCCGACATCATCGCCTCCTAGCAGTGGGGCCCGAGGCCCAGCTTGACGCCGCTAAATTGGTTGATCGCGCCCTCCATACCGCGAAGTGCCATCAGGTTCTCGGCCTGCTTGCGCTGCAGGTTGAGAAGCTTTTCCGGGGTCATCCCGTTCGAGTCCTCGGGCTTTTCCGATGGAGTACTTGTTCCCCTCGGCCCTTGGTGCTGTCCTTTGCTGGCGCCGGCCAGGGGTTGCTCGACGCTGTCGGCCACTCCCGCGGCGCCCGCACGATATCTAGCTGCTGTGGAGCGCAGATGCTGCTCCAACATCGCGGCGGCTCTCGAAGCAGCAGGGTGCTTGGCACGGCGGGCCAGAGCTCCGACTGCCCAGGAGGCCGTTTGCAGTCCCAGGGTGGTGATGTTGGGGTGTTCCGGTGGGGTGCCCTCCGGCACGCCGAGGGGTTGTGGCCGTGGCTCCACGACCGGTCGTGCCTTCGCCAAGATGCTCGCCTCGTCCGCGTGGGTGTGATGGACGCTGACGCAGTGGGCCTGCATGCTCGAGACGACGACGTCCCGGACACCGCGGCTCTCGAACCCGCAGGTGCACTTGATCTCGATGTTCATTCCTGTTCCTCTCGTTCGGGTGCTGAGCCGACGTGTCGGTTCACTTGAATGGGTTGCGCATGTACGGGCTCAGGACCGACAGCCCGGGAGGCAAGGACGCCCAGACCTCGAGGCGAACGTCGGCGTAGCCCTTAGGGTCGCGTAGCCGAGTGACCGTGACCGGAACAGGTTCCTTCTCGTCGTCAACGAGTGCGGTCGTGATCCCGAACTTGAGCCTGGAGATGTCGTAGAAGCCCTTGTAGTCGCCAGGTCCAGAGACAGTCAGCAGGTGACTCCTGAGGTTGTCGACCTGCAGAATGACGAAGTACTCACCGACGTGTTCGCTCTCCATGAACCCCCGCGTGGAGAGGTCGAGCGAGGCCGTCGGGCATGGCACGGCACCTCGCTTGTTCGGACCGTTGTCCCGGGGTCGTTCGCCGTGCGGCGAAGGGGGCGTGCGGAATGACAGATCAAGGATGCGGCCTGCGATCGCGTCCAGGCGCGAGATCAGGTCACCCGCCCCGGTCCCCCCGAACGTGCTCATGACGGGTCCGGCCCTTCACCGATTGCGGCGCGCCAACGACCCAGGGTCGTCAGAGCGCTGACGAGGTTCAGGGCGTCTCGAACGTGGCTACCGCTCGGTGGACCCGTGAAGCCGACGATGTGTCGCTGCGATCCTTGGCGCACGGTCAACCCGCCGATGAGCCAGTTGTAGCTGATCGCCTCGAGCTCGTCGATAAGCACGTCGATCAAGGTCGTGTCCGGATCGTCGTCGTTCTCGTGCCACGCGGATGTGGCGGTGCCCTCCGGGGCAGTGACAAAGGTGAGCCGACCCTGGCGCAGCGCGAGGTGTCCTGGTCGCCCACGGCTGAACATCATGCGCGTGTAGTACCAAGAAGGGCTTGCGATGTCCGGCTCGATGTCGGTGGTCATGACTGTGTCCTCTCTAGGACTGGGGATGGGATGGATGAGGTGGTGTGAACTGGCCGGCGGTCACCACGGGGTGTAGATGCGTCGCGCCAAGGAGTTCGCCTGAGCTTGTGCTGACGCCAACATTGCGGCGGTGATGGCCGGGTCGGGGGCGGCAGGCGATGCCGCGGGCCGCGGCGGCGCATGCTTGGCATGGGGCTGAACGGAAGCCGCCTCTGCGTGGGGTGCGTTCGGGCCGGAGCGCACGTCGTGGGTCAGCGTCGCGGCGGCCACTGCGGCCGCGCGCCCCAGGCCGGCGTGGCCACGGTTCGCGGCGATACTTGCCACCAACCCGGCAGCGGCGCCTGCCGCCTTCTTCTTGTCGACGTTGGCGAGCGCTGCAGCAGCCAGCTGATAGATCTTTGCGTGCATGTCGGACTCCTGGTTTCGGTCCCGGCGAACCTTTCGTCGGGACGGACTGTTGGCCGCCGCAGCTCGAGGCCCGGGCTGTTGCTTGCCTGCCATCCAGAGTTCCGCGCCGACGAGGTCTCCACATGGGCTCCTTGTCCTGTTCACACGAGGCAATTCCCGGCGCGAGGATCGCTCTGCACCTGCCGGCTGAGAGTTCTGCACCCTGTCCTGGGGCTGGCTGTCCCGGAGAAATGAGCCGGCTGTCCCATGCCCTCAGGGACGCAGCGGGGAGCACTATGAACAGGTGGCCGCCCTGGAACCAGCCGAGCAGCCGGACCGCGAGGGCCGGCCCGGCCCGGCGATCCGGTGGCGCAGGGCGACCGCCGCGGTGCTGCTGTTGGCCGCACTGGCCGTGTCCTGGGTTTCGTGGCTCACCTTCGCCCAAGCGAGCCAGCCGTGGGACAGCACCAGGATCGGCGCGGCGCTCTACCCACGGAGCGAGTGGCAAGACGGAGTGGTGCTGCACACCGTGCTCGACCCCGCGAGCCCACTGAAGGACGGCGACATGGTCGTCGAGATCGACGGCGTGCCGCTCGGGGAATGGCTGGCGGCCCATCGCGGCGAACAGTTCGAGGTCGGCGACAGGCTCAGCTACGGCGTGATCCGGGAGGGGCACTCAGAGGACGATCGAGGTGACGCTGACGCCGTACGACTGGGGCAGGTGCTTCGGGTACGCGCCGGCGACGCTCGCCGTCGAGTTCGTCTCTTCGTGATCGCGCTCGGAGTGGTCGTCGCGCACCGCGGGATCTCGCGGCCCGGGTGCTGTTCGCGATCGCCGCAGTGGCACCGTTCGCGTTGCCCGACTGGCCGTTCCGAGGACGGTGCTGGGCCTGACGCTGTCCCCTTGGCCCATGTGGCCACAGCTCGTTGCCAGTTGCGTGTGGGCGCATCGTGTGGGGCGCGATGATCCCGCACTTCGCGCTGGTCTTCCCCAAGCCGCCGGCCATCCTCGATCAGCGGCGGTGGATGGTGCCCGCTCTCTACGCCGCCCCGCTTTTGGTCTACGCCGCGTACCTGGCCACGACGTTGCCGAGGGCAGCGGACCGACTGGAAGCAAGCCGAGCGGTTGTCTGCGATCTGGTTGGTCTCGCAGCGATACGCACCGATCGCCATCATCGTGATCATCACCTGGGCCTACCTGCGCACCCGTGGCACCGATGACTGGCCACGGGTGGCACTGGTCGTGGTCAGTCTGCTGATCGCGTTCGGGGTCAACCTCGTCGCTGTCCAACTGCCCTATCTCATAGTCGGTCAGTCTGTGCTCCCCCGACAGTTCCGCTCGCTCTTCTTCCTCGTCGTGCCCGTCGCGATCGTGGTCGCGATCCTGCGGCACCAGTTGTTCGACATCCGCGTCGTGCTGCGCCGGTCCCTGCTTGCGGCAGGTTTGGCCGGCGCGGTCGGCGGCATCTACGTGCTGTGCCTGTTGCTTCTCGGCCACCCGACCCGTGCAGAGCTGCCCTACTTCCTGATCGGTACCGCCGCTGCGCTTGTGCTGCCCACGCTCTACCGACGGCTCCGCAGCAGCCCTCACGCACAAGATCTACGGTGCCCGTGACGACCCCTACGAGCTCGTCGAACGGATCGTCAGTCTCCAGCCCGGAACCGATCCGCAACTGATGTTGCAACGCCTTGCCCGAACGTTGAGCGATGCTCTTCACCTGCCGTACGTGGCAATCTCGCTCACGGAGCCGGGACGAGTGATGCGGGCGTTCTACGGCACCAGCGAGGGAACCCTCCACCGGGTCGCGCTTGTCCGCGCCACCCAGGAAGTCGGCTTCGTCGAGCTCGATGTCGGCCACGGGCGAGAACCGTTCGGTCAGGCCGACCAACGCCTCCTGACAGCAATCGCCACCCACGCGCGCCGCGATCGTCTCGGCGACCACGATGAACCTAGACCTGCAGGAGTCGCGCGCCCGTCTCGTCTCCAGTCGCGAAGAAGAGCGGCGACGGATCCGCAAGGACCTGCACGACGGGGTCGGCCCGAAGCTCGCGCTCCTGCTGATGAACCTCGAGGTGATCAAGGAACTGATCACCAGCGGACCCTGCCTCCGCCGGGCAACTCGTCGACGCTGCAGGCGCGCGTGCACACGAAGCCGTCAGCGAAGTACGCCGTGTCGTCATCGACCTGCGACCCGCGGTCCTGGACGAGCTGGGCCTCCTCGGTGCCTTGAGCATGCTCATCGAGCAGACCGCCGAAGCGCACCGCCACGACAAGACCGGACCGTTCGACGTCACCCTCGAAGCCGAACCCGGCTGACCATCTCGGGCAACTGCCTGCGGCCGTCGAGGTGGCGGCCTACCGGATCGTCAGCGAGGCCGTGAACAACGCGAGCCTGCATGCGCGCGCCAGCAACTGCTGGGTACGCATCAGGTTCGACGACCCACTGTGGATCTCCGTCCACGACAACGGCCAAGGGCATCTTGGCCGACGCCACTCCCGGAACAGGTCTCACCTCCATCACCGAGCGCGCCAGCGAGCTGGGCGGCACCGCAAGTGTGCGGCCGACACCGAGCGGCGGGACCGTCGTCACGGCAACCATCCCCCTCCACCCGACGGAGTTGACCCATGAACGCTGACCCGATCCGCATCCTCATCGCGGACGACGACACAGAGTTCCGTCGGGGGCTCCGGGCTCTGCTGCGCACAGTCGAGCGAGTCAGCGTGATAGGCGAGGCCACGACCGGCGCCGAGGCAGTCCAGCGGGTCGAGGAGATCGCAGCCCGACCTCGTGCTGATGGACTTGAGCATGCCCACCGTCAACGGCATCGAAGCGACCCGGGCCATCACCATCAGGAGCCCGCACGTCGCGGTGCTCCTGCTGACCATGTTCGAGGACGACGAGTCAGTTCTGGCCGCGATGCGCGCCGGCGCACGCGGATACATTCTCAAAGGGGCAGCGCGCGCCGAGATCGTCCGTGCCATCGAGGCGGCCACCGAGGGCGGCGTCATCTTCAGCCCGGGCGTCGCCAAACGCGTACTGACCCGATTCGCCCAGCCTGAAGCGCAAGCCGAAACGCCGTTTCCCGAGCTCACCACCCGCGAACGCGACATCCTGACCCACGTGGCCCGAGGCCTCAACAACACCGCCATCGCACGCGAGCTCACCCTCAGCCCCAAGACCGTGCGCAACCACGTACACAGCATCTACAGCAAGCTCCAGATCCAGAGCCGAGCAGAAGCGATCACCCAAGCCCGCGACGCCGGCCTCGGTAAACGCAACCGCAACCCAAGGTCGGACTAGCCGGGCCACGAAAGCCGCTCGGGTTGACGGGAAGCCATGAATTGGTCAAGCGGGTCTGCTGCATGGATAGTGACACCCGTTCGTGTCGATGACCTTGCGTAGCAGCACCACTCCCCCGTGTGTCACCCAGCGCTGAATGGCCGCCGGACCAACAGGGGGAGAGTGCAGGTTCACGCCTACACCGCTTGGGGTACATATCGCCCGCCAACACGCGATAGGGAGAGGCTCAAGCGAGCCTTGTCCGACGTCGAGCTGTCTTCAGCAGCTCACTCCCTGGAGAGACACCTCGACAGTGCTTGCGAACCTACCCTGCGTCCTCAGACCCGCTGCTTAGCACCCAGTTGGACGCGCCCACCTGCGAAATGGCCCGTCGTGGACTAGGTCGCCATTGACCCGAGGAATTCGGCACTCATACGTTCGTTGAAGTCAACGGCCGGGGCATCCAGATGATCTTCATCACGAACTACAGGACAATCCATTCCTCTCCAAGGCCGCGACCAGCGACCTGATGGGAGTCTTCGCCAAGGTGGGGGATGCGCCGGGGACCACAGCCCACTACGTGAACGCCGATGGAGGAGGTGGCGTCGTCATCACCGAGTCCGAGGATCCGACCGAGGGCTACCTGAACCTTCTGAACTACTCGGAGTGGATCGAGTTCGACACCAAGGTGGTGCTGCGGGTCGAGGACGCCGTGCCGCACATCTTGGACACTCTGGCCTGAGAAGTCACCCGCCAGCGAATGGTTGCCGCGTCTGTCGCGCGATACTCGCAGCCGAACGAGTGCGTCCTCCCGTCGCGATCCGGCGTCACGCTGCCCGCCGGACCGGCCCACGGAAGTGCGGCTCCGAAACGCATGACGTCATCCCCGATGCACGGAGCGTGCTGCGGATCCACGGCCGCAACAGTCGTGCCATTCTGGAATCATGACGGGTCTGGCTGCGGCCCTGGACGAGTTACCCAAGGTGGGGTTGCATTGCCATATCGAGGGTGCCATGCGGCCCTCCACGTTGGTGGAACTCGCACGGGTCAACGGGATCCCGCTGCCCACCGAGGACCCGACTGAGCTGTACCGGTACGACTCGCTCGATGGGTTTCTGGACGTGTTCTGGCTGGTGCAGTCCACGCTGTGCACGCGTGCGGACTGGACACGTCTGGCCTACGAAGCTGTTCACGACAGCGCTGCTCACGGAGTGGATCACCAGGAGTGCTTCTTCACCCCCACCCGCCACCTCATCGCGGGGCCAGACCTCGGCGACATCGTGGCCGGGACTCGACGAAGGCATCGCGGCCGCCGAGAAGGAGACCGGTAGTATTTGCCTGCTCATTGGCGACATGGACCGGGCCTTCGGGCCCACGGCCGGCCGCGACCTCGTCAAGGAACTCGCCGGGCCGAAAAGCCGGTACCCCGGGGGCCGGGCGGGTCATCGGGGTCGGAATGGACTCCACCGAGCTCGGCATCGACTCCACCACGTTCCTCCCGGCCTACGATCTCGCCCGGTCCGCCGTTTTCGTCTCACCGGGCATCAAGGTGAGAACTCCGCGGCCTCCGACATCGCCGCCTGTCTCGATGTCCTGGGCCTTCAGCGCATCGACCACGGCGTCCCCGTCCTCCATGATGTGGACCTCACCGCCCGTATGGTCGACGAGCAGATCCCGATCACCGTCTGTCCAACATCCAACGTGGTCATCGCGCGCTGCTTCGACCGCCCAGAAGATCATGTCTACCCCCGCATGCGCGACGCCGGCCTGCTCGCGACGGTCAACACCGACGACCCCGCCCTCCGTGACCTGAACCTCGGCAGCTCGAGCAAGTGCTCGCACTCCTCATTGACAACGGTCGGAACATCAAGGGCCTCGGAAAGCGGTAGTAGGCGGTCCCACCGTCGCGCGTGCTCACTGTCATCGACGAGCGGCAGCCAGCCGGTCCACGCGGGGGGTGCTGAGCTCGCCTGGATGTGATTGACGTCACAGCCTCATCGGGGCCACGATGAGGCACCGGGACCCGACGGCCGGCCCGGTGCCGTTCGGGTCGCCGTGCCGCGGTTGGGGAGATCATGAAGCGTTCACTTGTCGGGATCATCGGTGCCGGAGCGCTCGTCCTGGCCGCGAGCGTGCCAGCGGTCTCGCAGCCTCCGTCGAACAACAACAACTCCGCGAAGCTCACCCGGGCGGTGACGGTCGGCGGCATCCTCGAGCACGAGCAGGCTTTCCAGGCGATCGCCGACGGGTGGGGTGGCGGCAACCGGCTGTCGGGAAACCCGGGCTACGAGGACTCCGCGGAGTACGTCCATGACCGGCTCGCGGCGGCCGGGTACGACGTCACGTACCAGAACTTCGAGTACGAGCTCGGTCTCCTGGCCGACTGGAAGGCGCCGATCCTGGACGTGGTCGGCGGCCCATCGCTCGTTCCCGGAATCGCCGCAGCGCAGCTTGGCGGAGACTTCGGCAGCATGTTCAAGAGCACCGCCTACGGGATCGACACGACGGCGCCGGTCTGGGCGATCGATCTCGCACTGGACGACCCCACCACCACGACCTCCGGGTGCGAGGCGACCGACTTCGACGGGGTGCCCCCGGGAGCGATCGTCGTCGTCCAGCGCGGCAACTGCGCCATCATCAACAAGTTCCTCAACGCAGAGGCGGCTGGTGCTGCGGCCGTGGCCTTCATCAGCGCGGCACCGGGAGACGACGGTGCGGTGTTCTTCAACTTCGACGGGATCGACATCCCCACGGCGGGCATCACCCTGGAGGCCGCCACCACGCTGGTCGGTGGAGTCGCCGACGGTGACACCGGCCAGGAGGCCCGGTTCCGTATCGATTGGCGACCCGGCACGTACACCACGCGCAACGTGATTGCGGAGACCCCCACCGGGCGCCCCGACAACGTGATCGCTGTCGGCGCCCACCTGGACAGCGTCGGGGTCGGCCCGGGCATCAACGACAACGGGTCGGGCTCCGCCTCGATCCTCGAGATCGCCGAGCAGATGCAGAAGGTCAAGCCTCGGAACAAGGTGCGCTTCCTGTGGTTCGCCGCCGAGGAGTCCGGGCTGCTCGGGTCCGAGGCGTACGTCGACAGCCTGAGCGAGGAAGAGCTCGACCGGATCGCGGCGATGCTGAACTTCGACATGGTCGGCTCGCCCAACTTCGTCCGGTTCGTCTACGACGGTGACCTGTCCGACTCCGTGCCGCCGCCCAGCGGCGCACCGGAGGGGTCGGCGGCGATCGAGGAGATCTTCGTCGACTGGTTCGACTCCCAGGGCCTGGCCTCCGAGCCGACCGAGTTCAGTGGCCGGTCCGACTACGGCCCGTTCATCGAAGCGGGGATCCCGGCCGGCGGCCTGTTCACCGGCGCCGAGGACATCAAGACCGACGAGCAGGCGGAGATCTACGGCGGGACTGCGGGGGAGCAGTACGACCCGTGCTACCACCTCGGCTGCGACGACATCGACAACCTCAGCCTGGAGGCCCTCGACCAGATGAGCGACGCAGCGGCCCACGCGACGATCACGCTGGCCCAGAGCACCCAGGCCGTGAACGGCGAGCGTGGCAAGGGCAACTTCAACACTCCACCGGGTCACGACGACGTGCCCGAGCCGGAGCCGCTGACCGGCCGCTGACCGGCGCAGGCGAGGGTTGTCCCGCACTACCCCGCCCGCCGATCGGCACGGTCGTTGACGGACTCGATGTCACCGCCCACTTTCGGGGAGACTCTCCAGGTGTCCGAAGGCAGAGCCGCAGAGATCGCCTGGAACAGGGAGCTCTGGGCGATCGTGAACGAGCGCTTCACCCACGGCGCGGCCGAAAGCATGTGGGGCATGCCGGAGGTGGGGTGGGGCCTGTTCGCCGTGCCAGAACGGGAGCTCGACGTCCTGGGCGACGTTCAGGGTAAGGACGTCCTGGACCTCGCCTGCGGAACCGCGTACTTCGCGGCCTGGCTCGCGCGCGCAGGCGCCCGCCCGGTCGCCCTGGACTTCTCCGGTGAGCAGCTCGCAACCGCGCGACACCTCCAAGCCCGGCTCGGACCCACCTTCCCCCTGGTCGACGCGGTGCCGAGCACGTCCCGTTGGCCAGTGGGCGCTTCGACAGGGGCATCGCTAGCGACTACCTCGTGGTCCTTCACCACAGGGGCAGCGCCAAGAGTGACCGCGCGGACACCTGCTGTCAACGCCGTGGGGATCGGCCGGACCGCCAACGTCACCGCTACCTTCAGCGAGGTCGTCGCCGGTGTGTCCACGACAACGTTCCAGCTCAGGAACCCGGCCGGAACGGTCATCACCGCGGCGGTGACCCGCAACGGGACCACCAACCAGTGGATCCTCAACCCGGGTGTCACGCTGACCGCCAACACGGTGTACCGGGTGAACCTCACTGGGGGTGCCACGAGCATCCGCGACATCGCGGGCAACCCGCTGAGGAACGTAACGTGGAGCTTCACCACCGGCGCGGCGTGACGGAGCGCCAAAGGGTCTGACGCCACACCGTCACGCTGAGACCTCCGGATCGGGGCAGCCGGAACCGGAGGTCTCGGTGTGCATGGCGCTCGAACACCCAGTGTCCGTGCCCGCACGTGATCACCGGTCGCCGACTACCTCGGCGCTCGGCAGACCGGCGTCCGCTTCAGTCCGCGGCGCTACAGGCCGTGCCACCTACGCGCTGTCCAGGTAGCTCTGATGGCCGAAACCGGGCGATTCTCCATCCAGGTCGGCCAGGCCTTCCCGTTGGGCGAGGTCGCCCAAGCGCAACGGGTGGGCGAAGCCGACTGTGCGCGGCAAGTTGGTGGACTCACCCGATCAGGGGCCACGGCATAGCCGCGTCACCGTGCGCGGCTTCAAACGCTTGGGGTGACAGACTGCCGTAGTAGTTCGGCGTTCGACCTGGTCGAGGCTCAGAAGACCGTCCAGTCGGAGTACGTGGTGAACGCGTCCAGCGCGGCCAGCCCAGCTGCCGAGCTGCCGGAGGGGCCCAGCGCGGGACTCCACACGCAGGCGACACCCCGGTCGGGGATGACGGCCAGAATGCCGCCACCGACGCCGCTCTTGGCCGGCAGTCCAACTCGGTAGGCGAATTCGCCGGCCGAGTCGTAGGTACCGCAGGTGAGCATCACCGCGTTGATCCGCTTCGCCTGCCGCGCACTGAGCAGCCGCGTCGCGTCCGAGAGAACACCGTCGCGGGCGAGGAACAACCCAGCAAGCGCCAGCTCGCGGCAGGTCATCGACAGAGCGCACTGCGCGACGTACTCGTTGATCACCTGGTCAACGGGACACTCCAAGTTCCCGTAGCTGGCAAGCAGGTGTGCGAGTGCCGATGTGCGGTGGCCGGCCTCGAGCTCCGAGCGGGCCACCTCAGGGTCGCTGCCCACGTCGGCGCGGCCGCTCTCCCGGCGCATCAGGTCGCGAAGGGCGCCACCCGCGTTGCCGGTCAGCGAATGCAGCCGATCAGTGACGACGAGTGCACCGGCGTTGATGAACGGGTTGCGCGGACGCCCCGCCTCCTGGTCGAGCTGGAGCAGGGAGTTGAAAGGGTTGCCCGACGGTTCGCGGGACACCCGATCCCAGACGTCTTCTCCCTCGGCGGCGACTACCAGCGCGAGCGTGAAGACCTTGCTGATGCTCTGCACCGAGAAGCGAACGTCGGCGTCACCGATGACGTGCACCTGGCCGTCGCAGGAGGCGACCACCATCCCGAACTGGTGCGGATCAACAGCTGCAAGGCTAGGGATGTACTCAGCCAGCCGGCCTCGACCCACTTCGGGAGCGGCGACCTCCTGCGCGCGCAGCAGGGCATCCATGATTTGCACGTATCCATCCTTGCTTAGCTGATGGCCGAGCGTTCGGGCCGGGCTCCGTACGCCGATCCTGTGGCGCGGCCGAGGACCCGCACCATTCCACAGCCAACGGGTCAAGTGTTGCCGCCGAGCACGCATTGCTGCCGGTGTGCCGATACGGCATCACCGAGGGATCTTCAGGCCGGGCGCACAATCCACACCATGGACGCGCGAGCATGACGCCGTTCAGTCCGGTGGTCTTCTCTTCGGACGCGAGCTCGACGACGTGCCCGTCCAAATAGCCTCCTAGGCACGCTCCAAAGCGCTCTGGTCGGCTCGACCGACCTCAGAGTCGGCGCACGCCCACCGAAATCGGTAGTCGCCAGTGGCATCTCTGGAAGCAGCCGCGGGCGGCCGTCCCGGTCAGCGGGACCTTCGTCCTACACGCCGCCGTGCGCAACGTCCGCCCTTTCGGTGCGAGACCTCGGTTTCGGCAACCGGTGGGCTAGAGCGGTCACCTCGATATGCGCCGTTCGGGCTCAAACCGCGATCAGCGCCGGCCGGAGCGATCAACACTGTCCCCATGAGTCCGAGCGCCACGATCATCGCGATCCGCCCCCAGCTGGTGACCCAGGCCGGCAGCCCTGACCAACCGAACAACCCTGAGAACCAGGCAGCCCTGCCTTCGGCGAATCTGTGCTTCCCCGTCGAGGCAGCCGAGAAGCTCGCCCTCTCCCCGGTTGTCCACGACCTCCTGAGCAGGGACCTCATGATCCCCGGCGCGGCCACGTTGGAGGATCGCCGCCGCGACTGTGCACGCGCCACAGAGTTCGTCACCGCGTGCATCCGCGACCGGCGCCTCTTCAGCTCACCCGAGCAGGCAGCCCACGCGCTCCTGGCTATCCAGCACCGCAGCGTCGCAGCCAGCCTCGCTCTGGCCCACGCGGTAGTGGACCTGCTCGAACCTGCCGCCAACATCGGCAGATGAAGAACGAGTCCGTCACCTTCACCTGCGCCGCCCCTGGCCCACACGATCCGAGATCCAGAGTCGGTGCGGACCCCACTTCCGACAACAGCGACAGGCCTACCAGACACGCGTCACGTCACCGCCTGCGGCGGTGCTCAGCCGGGGCTAGCGTCGAGGCTACGGATGCCTCGTCGTGCCTGCGGTGAGCGCGGCTCTGGCCTCGCGGGGAGTCGTCGCGTGAGGTGCTTCGTGTCCAACCCCCCGGCGTCTCACCGGACTGGGCGCGGGACACCGAGGAGACGAATGCGCGTAGACCCGGTGGCGACCTCTGAGCAGTGCCTGGCTGGGTGTCCCCGGCCTGGCTTCTTCCGGAGCGAATCCGGTTTCTGGCGGCGGGACATCGGCACCGTCTGGGGATAAAATCGCTGGGAAGAGAGGCTGACGATGGACGCAGGAGATCAGAGGTCGCTGTACTGCCGGATCGGTCTCCACGCCTGGGCTACACGCGTGAACGCTGATGCACGATGGCAAGAATGCGGACGGTGCGGCAAGTGCAGAGTCAGGTTAGCTGCCAGCCGTTTCTCTCCCGCCGGCACGGGCTGACCCCGGACCAGCGACGGTCGCGCATCGGCGCCGGTCGCGCAGTCGTACGGCCACACGCTTGTCGGCTCGCCCTGTCAGAAACGACGCTCTCACCGAGGACTCGGACGCGGACGCGCCGAGCAGCAACAAGAGGGCACGCAAGTCGAACGCGAGGCCGCGCGGGTCTACGTCTGCAAGCCTCGTAGCATCGCCAGCCTCACAGACCGTCCGGTGATGTTGTCGCTCGTGAGCCGAGGAGATGGGTCACACCACCGCTGGTGTCTCGGCGAAACGACCGAATCTGTCGATGATCCAGGCGGTCCCGCGGAGTCTTCTGGCCCGCGGTCCCTCGCGATTTCGGCGCTGGTCACGGCGACGAGCGTGCTTGGTCTCGTGGACCAGAGCATCAACAGCGAGGAGACGAAGAACTCGGCCACCCAGGCCCGGGGCCAGGACATCGTCTACTCGATGGCTGTCCACTTCAACAGGAGAGCTCAGGCGACGACGAGTAGCGACCCTCGTGCGTGCGGGGGTAGGGCTAGACGGGTTGCTCAGCGGCTACCTACCCTAGGTCTATGACCGAGCCAGACACGGCGTTCTGGACCATCGAGGAGCTCGCCGCATACCTGGGCGAGAGCGTTGATCACGTCCAGGAACTGGAACGCGACAAGAAACTACCCCCGGCCACGAGGTTCGGCGACGTCACCCATTGGCGCCGCGACGACGTCAAGGAGTGGCTCGAAGACCATCGCGGTCGGGCTCACTAGCTGTGGCAGGTTCTCGTCGCCTCCGAGGTAGTCGCCGTGGTTGCTTTCTCTTCGTGGGAAGACACGAACGACGATGGAAGGAAGACCTGACTGACCGGATCTGTCGCAACGACGAGGTCAACCGGACCCAGGCAGCCGCAGAAGCGGCCTGAGAACCACCCATCCCGAGTGGCGACCAGACCGGGGCAGCCCCCGCGTTCCATCGCACTGATCCCCTGCGAGTCCTGACTGGGACGGGCGTCGTTGCCGGCCCCAGCACTAGACTTCGATTCTCACCGTCTCCGACCCTCAAGGGGCAGCTATGGGACTCATCACGGACGTGCGGCTCCGGCAACCGGTCGCCAACGAGCTGGTCGGCCGTCGCTTCCTCATCGCGGGCATCGGCGCCGGGTTCGAGGGCACTATCGGGGTCAGGGTCTTGGGGCCGAAGGGCGCGGTGCTCGCCACCGACTCAGCTCAGTCCAGCGGGGGCGGGATCGGGATCGGAGAGTTCTCCACCCGGGTGACGGTGGCGGACCCACCGCGGGCGGGCACCCGCCTGACCGTGCAGGTCTTCGGCGACAACCCCGGCCTCCCGGACGAGGGGCCGAGCCCAGGCTTCAACCTCCGCGAGATCGAGGTGATCATGTTCCCGGACATGCAGGGCTGGCTCCTCTACCGCGTCGAGAGTGGTGACACCCTGACCGGGATCGTCAGGAAGCTCAAGGACTTCACCCGGACGACCGTCAAGCAGATCCAGACCGCGAACCCGAAGAGGATCACCGACCCCGACCACATCGAAGTGGGCTGGCGGCTTCGGATCCCGATACACGTGTGACAACCGGGTATCGATCGGCGTACCGCGTCTCGTCAGGCGGAGAACTCCGCTCGGTTTGCCTGTGCTTCGCCCGCCACCGGGAGGGCGTGGTCGCGGCTCACGTTGCACGTTCCAGTCAGCACAGGTGGTGTCGAGTCACCCGTGCCGGCGGCGCGCCCATCTATTCCGCGCCCATCTATTCCGCCGCGATCCGGACTCGCCACCCTGTCCAATGAGTCGACAGGGTGGCGCGATAGGAAGCGTTGGACCTGCTCGGTTCCACGTCGATCCCGTCAACGGCTAGCGGCCTACGGCGATGACTGGCTGGGCATGACTGCCTCAGAAGAACAGTTGAATACCTGGCATGCCCGCGCCGGAGACGAACTGGCGGTACGAGGCCGCAAAGGCCCCCCACCCAGCACCAGATGTCCCTTGCGCATCGGGTCAAGAGCCCGCTGACTGACTCACCAGCAAGTGCGACCTGCTGAGATTCCGCCGCCCGTGACGCAGTCGGTTTTCCCTTCCACAGAGGCAGATTCGAGCCCGGGGACTTGTCGGTGGTCGGTGCTTGGATGGACTCATGAGCAGCCAGTCGATCGACTCCCACGAGCACCGGGGATCCGGTGTTCCGGCGGTGCTGGAGCGGCTGCGCGGCGAGGTCCGTGAGCTCGGTCAGACGCTGTGGGCAGCACGAGGTCGCGACGAGCTGATGGACGGCGTCGCCGCGATCGAGACCCTCAAGGCAACGCTGGAGTCGGTCGAGCTCGCCATGGTCCGTGAGCTCGACGCGACTCATGCGGTCAAGGCCGCCGGGTGGGCCTCGACCCAGGACTTCGTCACCTCGGTCGCCGGTGGCCACAAAGGCACCGGACCCGCAGCCGTCCGACTCTCGGCCGCGCTGGAGACACCACTGCTCGCCCCGGTCGCCGAGGCCCTGCGCGACGGCTGGCTGTCCACGACGAAGGCGCACGTGATCGAACGAGCCATCGACACCCTGCCCGGCGACCCCGACCTACGCGCCCGCGCCGTGACGGTCCTGCTCGATCAGGCCAAAGCCCTCGATGCCACCGAGCTGCGCAAGCTCACCCACCGGCTCCTGAGCATCGTCGACCCCGACGGCGACGACCGCCGCGCCGAGCGTGAGCTGGACCGCCTCGAACGCGCCGCCCACCTCGGCAGACACCTGACCATCACCGAGGACCAGTGCGGCGGCGCCTGGATCAAAGGCCGCTGCACTTCGGAGGACGCGGCCCTGATCAAGGCCACCCTGATCCCCCTGGCCGCACCCCAACCCGCGGCCCACCCCGGTGGTCGAGCAGCGAGCGCAGCGAGCGGACAGTCGAGACCCTGCGACCCGGCGACCTGTCAGATCCCGGGGTGTGGGCACGACGGCCGCGACCCTCGTGACCACGGCACCCGGATGCTCGACGCCCTGGTCGAAGGCTGCCGACGGCTGCAGACCGCGGACCTGCTGCCCACCTCCCACAGCGCGGTGCCGCGGCTGACCCTGCTGATGAGCCTGACCGACCTCCAACAGCGGGCCGGGGTCGCGACCACCGAGACCGGCGAGCAGCTCTCCGCCTCCGCCGTCCGGTTGTTGTGCTGTGACGCCGAGGTCATCCCCGCCGTCCTGGGCGGCAGGTCCGAGGTCCTCGACGTCGGACGCCTACGACGGCTGGTCACCCCAGCGATCTGGAAGGCACTGGTCGCCCGGGACCAGCACTGCCGGTTCCCGCACTGCACCCGCCCGCCAATGATGTGCCACGCCCACCACCTCCAGCACTGGATCAAGGGCGGCCCGACGTCGCTGGAGAACCTGATCTTGGTCTGCGGCCACCACCACCGCCTCATCCACGCCGCACCCTGGACCATCCGAAGAACCGGACCCGCCGACTTCACCTTCGACCCACCACCCCAGAGCCGCCGGAGCAGCCCGACCGCCCCCACCCGACGACTGAGGCACCCCGGCACCCCGGCGCCCCGACGCCACCAGCGAGGCGACCCACGACCCTGGCTAGCCTGAGGCGATGACAGACCTGGACGCCATCGAGGCCCGCATCTGGGCACTGCTCGAGCCCTACCGCGACGAGCTGGAGGATGCCACCGTCTACGGGATGCCGTCGCTGCGGTGGCCCGGGTCGGGAAGCCATGACTACTTCGCGGCAGTCAAGCAGAGCGCGCGCAAGGTGAGCTTGTACGCCGTCGCCGTCGACACCTGGCCAGAGGCACTCGACGGCTCGTCCGAGGCCCTCAAGAAGCGACGTACGGGCAAGGCGACGTTCTCCTTCCCCACTCTCGACGAGGAGATGGAGCTCGAGCTGCAAGGGCTCCTGGCCCGGCTCTACCAGCTGTACCGGGAGCACCACACGAGCGGCCGATGACTCAGCCGCAAGGCGCCGATGGCCGTCGGTGTCGCGCCGGGCTCGCCGGGGGTGAGGGGGTCGATCAGCGCCACGGGTCGGTGATCTCGCGCAGATCGCGCAGGGTCTGGTGCAGCTCATGCAGGCGCTCCGCTCCGACGTGGTCCGACCACTCGGCGAGCACCCGCTGGACCTCGCCGTCAGCCGCACGGACGACCCCTCGAGCCCGGGAGGTCAGCCGCACCAGTCGGGCACGACCGTCGGTCGGGTCGGGGACACGCTCCACGTAGCCGGCCGCCTCCAGCTGCTCGACCAGGAAGGCTGCGCTCTGCTTGGTTACCCGGGCCTGCTCCGCGAGGTCACTGACGCGGGACCCGTCCGGGCCGATCCGGGCCGCCACACGTGCCTGGGCCGGCGTGATGTCGGTGATGCCCGCAGCGACCACGGCGTCGTACGCACGCTGCTCCAGCGCCCGATTGGCGACGAAGAGCAGGACGCCGAGCTCCTGACGTTGACCTGAGTCACTCATGGTGCCATATTAGACAGAGAATCTGTCTAATATGGTGGCAAGGGCAGGTGACACGCCATGAACAGCGACACCGTGTGGCAGCACATCGACGCCGAGCGCGCCTGGCTCGCCGACCTCCTGGAGTCCCTCCCGGAAGAAGCGTGGCGGCACCCGAGCTCGTGCGCGGGCTGGACGGTGCGCGATGTCGCCGCGCACCTCACCTTCGCCCACACCCGGGTGCGTGACCTGCTCTGGCCCGCGGTCCGGGCCGGCTTCCGCTACGACGCGATGATCCGTGACACCGCCCTGCGCAGCCCTTTGACGCACGAGGAGATCGTGTGCACCCTGCGTGGCTTCGTGGGGTCTCGACGACGGGTCGCGTTCATCACCGACGTGGAGCCCCTGATCGACATCCTGGTGCACACCCAGGACATCTGCCGACCCCTGGGCATCGACCACCCGATGCCACCCGACGCGGCGGCCGCGGCAGCGGAGCGGGTGCTCACCACGCCTCGCCCGATCCGGCGATGGACGGCCCCGCGGAGTGTACGGCTCGTCGCCACCGACACCGACTGGGCGTTCGGGACCGGCCGCGAGGTCAGGGCACCCATGCAGGTCCACCTGCTCACCCTCACTGGTCGACCGACCAGCCCGGCAGGCTCCACCAGCCCGACGCGAGAGCGCTGAACCGCCTCTCGCCCATGGGCCTGAGTAGGGAGCTCCAGGCGACGGCTTCATCGAGTACTCGGAGCACAGACACCGTTCATCACACAGGAGGTTGACGATGAGCACGATCCACGTGCCGGCCGGATCGGGCCAGCACTACACCATGATCGACGGCGACCATGTGGCGAAGGCTGCCGTCCAGGATGCCGCTGGCGCAATCGAGGTCTTCGAAGTCGTGGCCCCCGCGGCGCCGATGGCACCCCCGCACGTCTCACCGTGGTCCGGCGTGCTGTACCTGCTCGAAGGCCGGATCACCATGCTGGTCGACGGCACGTCGTACGACGTGGAGCCCGGCGGGCTTGTCGTCATCCCGGCCGGGACACCAGCCACCTTCGCAGTCGTCGGCGAGAGGGCTCGGTTCCTGGCGGTCACCACCGGCGACCGCGCGGGGCGGTTCTTCGAGGATTTCGCCCGATCCGTGCCTGCCGACCGACCGGCCGAGGACTCGATCGAGGCGATCCTGTCGGTGACGGCGCGCCACGGGGTAGCGCTGGCCAGCGTCTGAGCGCGCGGTGACCGCCGCGCCAGGCGGCTTGCCGTCGCGGAGAGCCCTGTCTCCGGGCATGGTGCGCAGCACATGACTGCGCACCATGCCCGGGAGTGGCGATCGTCGCGGCCCGGTGGAACGCCGACATCGTCGACCGAGCGCTCGCGTCGTGTGGAGGGCGTCTCGACGAGTCGGAGACAACCGCCTACGGAGGTCCTCGGCGCCTTCGAGATCCCCCTGCACGTGCAGCGTCTCGCGGCCAGCGGCACCTACGACGCGGCCGCTGCCTGCGCACTGGCCGTGGACGGCGGGGTCTAGCGGCACGACTTCGTGGCCTCGACGGCGAGGCCGTCGTGGCCGCGATCGCGAGCCTGGATGCCCTCGCCACCGCCTGATCACGCAGCATGACGCGACCACGTCCGCGGCGGCGAGTCAGTCGCCCGCGAGCGCGGCTGCGACCCCCTGGTCGGTGATCAAGATGTTGACGGAGCCGCCGGCCAGGGCGCCGAGGAATGGCGGCACGCTCCTCCTGCTCCTCCCGATCCTCCGGAGCGCAGCCGTTTCTGCTCCGCGAGGGGACTTGCCCAGCCGGTGTTCGCCGTGGTTGTATCTAGATACATAATCAACCTAGATACGAGAGTGAGAGACGACATGAGCAGTCGGACGTGGCCGGAGCGGGACCAGCGGTGGGTGTCGCGCTATCGGACGTCGATGGCCGGCAAGCACGTCCCCGAGCAGACGTTGGACGAGCGCGAGCGCGAGCTGCTCGACGCGGTGCGTGGCGCCGGGGTGTCCGCGCAGGAGCTCTTCGGTGATGCTGCCGAGCTCGCGTCGGAGGACGCGGCCGAGCTCGCCACTGCGGACGAGGCGGTGCGGACCTCCCTGGGCGGGGGCCTGCGCCCTGCGCTCCGGGAGGTCGGAGGCACCTTGCTGGGGGCCGGCGTCGTGGCCGTGCTGCTCCTGTTCTTCCGGGGCGGCTGGTCCGTCGACATCGACATCGCGCTGTCGTTGGTCGCAGCGAGCGTGCTGCTCGTCTTCGTGAGCTGGGTCGTGAGTCGGGCGCTGTTCACCGCTGGACGGTCGGCGGCGGGCGTCATGGTGATGGTCGTTGCCGGCGGCACTGCCGTCGCGGGGATCGCCTCCGCGGCCGGCGTGGGCTCCGGCCAGGTCGCGGCGAGCGACGTGCCGGTTCCGCTGCTGGCTCTGGGGATCATCGCCCCCGGCGTTGCCACCCTCGTGGCCGCCAGCTGGCTGCCGCACAAGGAGCTGCGCGAGGAGTGGACCGACGCAGAGTGGCTTCGCCGGTTCAGGGGGTCGCTGCGGGCCCACCTGATGCCGGCAGCGGCGACCCATGGTCATGTCGCCGAGATCCAGCAGGCGCTGACTCCAGGCGCGGCCTCCGCCTACGCGGAGTTCGGCCACCCCGTGACCCTGGCCCGCGTCGTGGCTGCGGCCGACAGCGTCTCGCGGGCCCGACGCTGGTGGGTGGCGACCGTCGTAGGGGTGGGCGTGCCGTTGGGCATCGCGCTGGTCGTCTTCACGAACCAGAGCTGGGGAGCACTGAGTCTCCCCGGTGCGGTCGCCCTGGTCCTGGTCGCCGGCGCCAAGCTCGTCGCCAGCTGGAGCAGTCGACCGTACGCCGACCGGCCGAGCGCCAGCCGACGATGATGATCGCCGCGTGGCAGCGCGCATCTCTGCCGATGCTCATCCTCAGCGTGCTCGCCGTCGCGCCCCGCCACGGATACGGCATCTCGCAGGCCTTGGTGGAAGCCGGGCTACAGCCGATCAAGGGAGCTCAGCTCTACCCCGCCCTCGTGCGGCTCGAGGATGAAGGAGCGATCGCGGCGACGTGGGAGCAGAGCGAGTCCGGTCCCGCCCGGAAGGTCTACGAGCTCACCGCTGCTGGGCGCGCGCAGCGAGAGGACCTCCGCGCGGAGTGGCACACGTTCCTGGCGGCTGCGAAGGCGATCGGCTGCCTGGACTGAGCGACCGGACCCTCGGCCCCCCATCGTCGCCGAGCCCCCCACTCTCAGCTGCCGACGTCGTGCACCCGCCATTCGATGGCTGCCAGGGGGTCGCTGCGATAGCTGCAGTACGTGCCCGTGTGCAGCGTCCCCTCCAGGTGTGCTGCGAGATCGGCGCTGTGCTCCGACAGGCGATCGACCGCATAGCGCAGGCAGCGCGCGACGCTGGTCCGCGCGCGCTCCGAGGAGCCGTTGACCAGTCGCCCGCGTCCACCCAGGCCGAAGGCGGCGGCGAGCTCGGCGATGAGGTAGTCGCGGTCCCGGTGCGCCAGCTCCATCCGGCCGACGTCGTTCATCAGGGTCGCCTCCTCGAGGTCCTGATCGACGTCGACCAGCCGCCGCCGGTAGGCCGCCCGGGCCTCGTCGTCGAGCACCGGCATCCCGGCCTCGACCGGGCCCGTGGGGCTTCCCTGCTCGGCGGTCACCAGGTCCAGCACGTGCCACTCACGGCCCGGGTTGGCCAGCAGCCGCTCGAGGTAGCGGTAGCCCTTCAGATCCGGGACGGCGAGATCACAGTCGAGGAAGCGGATCCGGCGCTGAGTGCCCTCCCGAAGGAACATCGCCAGGGTCAGCTCGCGTGGCTGCCGCCCCGCAGTCACGGCATGGTCACCGAGCAGTCGCCGAGCCTGCTCGGCGTGGCGTCGGGCTCCGAACTGCTCGAAGGCGTCCAGCGCCGCAACCCACTCCATCCGGGCGCGTTCGGTCGCACCCATGGCGACGTAGGCCTCACCGAGGACCACCCGCGCCGCCGACACCTCGTACGGCGCGCCCAGCGCCGCCCACCCGGCCACCGCCTGCATGGCCGAGGCGATCGCCGCGGCCGGCTCGCCGGCGGCCAGCTCAGCCCGCGCGGTGGCGAGGCTCGCGGCCGCGTGCAGGCCGGGACCGGCGTACCGGTCGGCGATGGTGGCCAGATGCTTCGCCGCCGTGGCGATCGTGCCGATGTCCCCGACGACGACGGCGATCTCGGCCTGCGCCCCGAGCAGCGGCGCGAGCCGGAGGTCATCGAACGGCGGCCGCTCCTTGGAGGGCACCGGCAGCGGGTTCTCGATGGCGTCGGTGATCAGTGCGAGGGCCTCGTCGGCGCGGCCCTGCTCGAGGCGCAGCAGCGCCAGACCGGGATGGGGACACCAGGCGTGCGCGTGGGCGTCGAGGTAGGCCTCCTCCGCACCTGACAGGTCACCGCGGCGCAGCCTGATGTTGCCGAGCTCGACGAGCGGCCAGCCGAACTCACGACGCATCCAGGGGCGCAGCTCCGCGCACGCCTCGAGGGCCTCGCGCTCCGCTGCGTCGCCGGGACCCGTCATCCTCAGGAGCTCGGCGCGGTGGACGCGGCAGCGGCCGTTGAGGCCCCCGAAACCGGCGTCGCGCCGCCACCGTTCCATCAGCTCGGTCCAGTCCCGGGCCCGGTCCAGACGGACCAGGCTCTGGGCGGCACAGATCAGCTCGCAGAACATCATGCCGGTGGTCAGGGGGTCGACCTCACCAGAGAGCAGGTGGACGGCGATCTCGTCGAGCTGCGCGAGCCCCTCCTCGACGTCGCCGGCACTGATGCGCAGCCGCGCCAGCGCCACCCGGCCGATCACCACGGCCGGAGGCACCCCGAGTCGCTCGCCGAGATCGACAGCGAGCGTCGCCTGGACGCGAGCCCCCTCGGCGTCGCCGCACAGAAACCTCTCGTAGGTGCGCACCATCGCCGCCATGGCTTGAGGAGGCGCGTCCGGGTGCCGCTCCAGCAGCCGCTCCGCCCGGCGCAGCCAGGCGCGCACCGGCGCCATCAGCCCGGAGTCGATGAGCAGGTAGAGGGCGCTGGTCAGCGCCGCCCGCGCCGCCTCGACCTCGTCACCGGCCTCCGAGTGGAGCGCATAGAGCCGCTCGAAGGAGTCGATCGCGCCCTCGAGATCGCCGTTGCCGTAGCTCGCCAGTCCCCGCAGGTCCAGCGACTCCGCCGTCGCAGGGCCCACCTCCGCCGCGAGCACGGACAGCGCCTCTTGCCATGCTCCTCGCACCAGCGCGGCGCGCGCCCTGTCGATTGCCAGCACTGTCGCATTGTGACATCGATTGTCACGCCTCCCAGATATCCGAACCATCTCCTGAGAGGCAACGCCATGCGACTCGACAAGCACGACATTCCCACCAAGATCGACGTGCCCGGAGCGAAAGCACGCCAGCTCTCGAACTTCGGTCACGCCGAGGGAGCCCTGGGTGCGGAGTACTTCTCCCTCGCGGCCGGCACCGACATCGCTCCCCTGCTGGTCGGCCTGGAGGACAACGCCTGCCAGTCCGCCCACTGGGGGTACATGATCAGCGGTGACCTCGTCGTCTCCTACAGCGACGGCACCTCCGAGCGGTGCACGGGGGGCGACGTCTTCCACTGGCCCGCCGGTCACAGCGTGCGCGTCGAGGAGGACGCGGAGGTCATCTTGTTCAGTCCCGACGCGGCCCACACGGTCGTGATGGACCACATGCTCACGGTGATGGCGACGGCCTGATCCGTACGCCACGCGTGTGCTCAGGTCTGGAGCTCCCTTGGTCTTGCCAGGCGGGAATACCCCCTAGGGGTATATGGTTGGGCGGTACACAGACCCCACCCCCTGGCAATCGGAGGGACCATGAACGCACGCAACGCCCTGGCGGCCAACGCCACGCTGCACTGCCTCACCGGCTGCGCCATCGGCGAGATCCTCGGCCTGCTGATCGGGACCGCCATCGGGCTCTCCACCGGCGCGACGATCGCCCTCGCCGTCGGACTGGCCTTCCTGTTCGGCTACGCCTTGTCGACCCTGCCGCTGATCCAGGCCGGACTCGGGTTCTTCTCCGCGCTGAGCGTGGTGTTCGCCGCCGACACCTTGTCGATCACGGTGATGGAGCTCGTCGACAACGCGGTGATGGCTGTCATTCCCGGCGCCATGGACTCCGGCCTGGTCAACCCGCTCTTCTGGATCGGCATGATGCTGGCGCTCACCACCGCGTTCCTCGCTGCGTTCCCGGTGAACCGCTACCTCATCGACCGGGGCATGGGTCACGCGCTGACCCACCGCTACCACTCCGAGCACGACACCCCAGGACAGGACCACGCCGGTCACGAACCTCCCCCTGGTGCCGGTCAGGCAGCGCTCGACGCCTCCCCCGGCGACGACACGGGCCACGGCGCTGACTCCGACCCGCACGACCACCGCGAGCAGCAGCACGGAGAGCGAGCCTGAGATGAACACCAACGTCCTCGCAGCCGGAGTCGTCGGCTTCCTGTTCGGCGGGCTGACGGTCTCCGTCGCCGCCACGCTCGAGGAGGACGACGCGCGTCCTCCGACCCACGGGAGCCAGCACAGCAGGGTCGTTCCGGGTCGCTGAGCGAGCGTCGGCGGCCGCCGCTGTCCAGCTGTGCGGAGCCCGAGGAGCTGTGCGAGGTGAGCTCAGCATCCACATCCGGATGAACCCGCGCCTAGACCGGCGGGACCGCTGCCGTTGCAGCGAACACTCACGCGCACCAGGACAGGTCGGTCACGCGCCGGCTATGCCTCCCCCTGCGCCACGACCGACTGTGCCCGCGTCGTGGTCCTCCTTCGCACACCGCGCACGGCGCAAGAAGGTGCCGGCGGACTCCCCGTCGACGCCCGGCGGATATCCGATCTTCACCTACTTGTGGCCTGTCAACACGCAGATGGTGTAGCGCTTCAGCTCCTTCATGCGACTCTCTCTCCTCCACGAGGTGAGACCTTCCTCGGCCGTCGTCGTGACCCCTGGGTGGCACCAACTCGGAGCTTCGGCGACGAAGCGGGAGGACGCAGTCAGCACCGACCCGGTCTAGAACCGGCCCCTGTCGCAGTGGACCACTCACCTGCACTCCAGCGGGCTGTCGTCGGCGTCGATGGTCACCTCCGCGCCACGACGTCGTGCGCCGCCGCGATCAACTGACCCCTCGCGACGGTCAAACCCGGGGCTTCCGTGGTTCACTGGGAACCTGGCCCTGGACCTCGGCACCGTGCTGCGCCACTCCGGAATTCAGGTGCCTTCATGGCAGGTGACGTCGAGAATATCATCGAGCTGCTCGGCCCTCGAGAGGTCATCGGGCAAGCCATCGACCTGCTCATGTCCACCACCGACGTGAGCCGGGACGCCGCCTTCGAGCTGCTGGTGCAGGAGTCCTCGAGCACTCACCGCAGGGTGCGCGAGACCGCTGCCGAGATCATCGGGCAGCGCCGGGGCGATTGACCCGAGCTACCCGGGGCTTGCAGGGGTGAAACCCGGGTGAGGCAGCGGGCCGGCCGACCTGCCCCCGGAGTCGGCCGGTCCGCGTTGCCGCCCCAGGAGGCGGGTCGCTTCACGAGGCCTCAGCCGCCGAAGGCGGTCGCGAAGTCCGCCGCCATGTCCGCAGTCCAGGGACCGGTGAAGCCGCACGTGTTGACGGTGCCCATCTCGCTGGCCGTCACCAGGTACCGACTGCCCTCGGCGAACTCGACCCCCTCGATCGAGGTCATCGCGCGGTCGGGGTTCCTCAAGGCCACCGTCTCGCCCGAGCCACCGCGGTACCAGGTGTCCACCCGCAGCAGCACGGTGCCGTCTCCGACGGAGACGGCGGTGCCGGAGAAGGCCGTCGGCATGCCGGCGAGGACGTCGACGGAGTACTGCATGCACGAGTTCGCGATGTTGGAGTCAGGCAGCGCGAGGACGACCGAGGGCTTCGACCCCGCGAGGCCGTCCTGGTCGCCGCGCGTGAGCACCCCGGCGACGCCGGCGCCGGCCAGGGAGAGGACGGCCACCACCGCGGCCGCGACCAGCCAGGGTGATCGTCGCCGGTCGTGGCCGGATTCGTTGTCCGGTCCGCCGGTGGGGCTCGGGCCAGTCGTGTTCGGGCCAGTCGTGTTCGGGCCGGTGGCGTTCGGGTCGGTGCTGTTCATGGTCTGCTCCCTCAGGTCGCGGATCGAGGTCGGCGAGGTGGGCGAGACTCCGTGGCCGGCTGCCGGGTCCGCGGCGCGGATCCGGGCGTACAGCTCGTCGGTCATGGTGTCCTCCCCTCCTCGACTCGTCTGTGTCCGCAGGAGCCGTAGACCTTTCCGACCTCGCTGTCGGCGAGCAGTCTCGCGAGCCGCTTGCGCACTCGGTGCAGCCTGATGTGGACCGCGTTGGCGGAGACTCCCAGCACGACCGCGATCTCGGCAGGTGGCAGGTCCTCCCATGCCCAGAGCCGGATCAGCTCCCTGTCCTGTGGGCGCAGCGCGGCCAACGCCTCGTGCAGCTCAGGGTCGGGCAGGGTCGGCGCGAGCTCAGCCGGGGCTGGCGGGGAGAGACTCACGACGCGCGCATGCAGCCCGGCCCGCCGACGGCGCGAGCGCCGCTGGTTGGCCAGGCAGTTGCGGGCCACCGAGTAGCACCACGGCAGCACCTGCCCCTCGGGGATGTCATCGAGTCGCCGCCAGATCACCAGGAACGTGTCGGCCAGGACGTCCTCCGCAGCGTCGGGCTCGGTTCGACGGAGAAGATAACGGCGCAGCGGCACACCGACCTCGTCGACGACGGCCTCGAACCGGGTCCGCCGGTCTGCGTTCACACCGTCCACGATCCCATCTGTCCGGCACCGAGGCACTGCTTTCACCTGGTTCGGCCCGAGGCGGCGAAACCTGCCGACCGCCGAGCTCCGCTCGTCCGTGCGACGGCGACCGAGTCCGCTGGAGCTGCCGCGTAGTGTCTCTTCGTGATCGCAGGGATGCGCCGATGACCGCGGCGGAACGGCCGACACGGCCGGCCGGGCGGCCGGCGATCCCCAGTGAGATCTGGGTGCTCATCGGCGCGGCGTTCGTGATCGCGATCGGCTTCGGTCTGATCGCTCCGGTCCTGCCGGCGTACGCACGCAGCTTCGATGTCGGCGTCGCCGCAGCCTCGCTGGTCGTCTCGGTCTTCGCCTTCTTCCGGCTCGTGTTCGCCCCGGCCGGTGGCGCCCTGGTCTCGCGGCTCGGCGAGCGACCGGTCTACCTCACCGGCCTGCTCGTGGTGGCGGTGTCCTCCCTGGCCACCGCCTTCGCCCAGTCCTACTGGCAGCTGCTGGTCTTTCGTGGGCTCGGGGGCCTCGGCTCGACGATGTTCACGGTCTCCGCGATGGCCCTGATGGTGCGGCTGGCGCCACCTACCATCCGCGGCCGGGTCTCCTCGGCCTACGCCAGCGCCTTCCTCGTCGGCGGCATGCTGGGTCCGCTGCTCGGGGGGCTGCTCGCGTCGATCGACCTCCGGCTCCCCTTCCTCGTGTACGCCGCGGCGCTGGTCGTCGCGACGACCGTGGTCGGCGTACGCCTGAGCGGGGCCCGCCTGCAGCCCTCGGCGGACCGGCCCCAGGGACCGCCCATGCTGCTGAGGGAGGCGCTGGGGAGCTCGGCCTACCGGGCCGCGCTGGGATCGGCCTTCGCCAACGGGTGGTGCAACTTCGGGGTCCGGGTGGCGATCCTGCCCCAGTTCGCCCTCACCGTCTACGACCGTCCGTGGGTCGCCGGCGTCGCGCTCGCGGTCGCGGCAGTCGGCACCGCTGCCAGCCTCCAGGTGGCGGGACGGCTGGCGGACTCGGTCGGTCGCCGCCCGCTGGCGATCACCGGCCTCGCCGTGACCGCCCTCGGATTCGGGCTGCTGGGTCTGAGCGGCAGCCTGTGGGTGCTGCTCGTGCTCTCCGCCGTCTCGGGTCTCGGCGCCGGACTCGTCAACCCGGCCCAGCAGGCCACGGTCGCCGATGTCGTCGGCGCCGACCGCAGCGGCGGCAGCGTGCTGGCGGCATTCCAGATGGCCCAGGACGGCGGCGCGATCGTCGGCCCGATCCTGGTGGGCGTGATCGCGGACCAGGTCGGGTTCGGCTGGGCGCTGGCGGCGACCGCCCTGGTCAGCCTGCTGGCGCTGATTCCCGTGGCTGAGTGCCACCGAGACCCTCGCCACCGCAGCAGACTCCTCGCCTGCCGGACCCTCGGGGCCCCCGGGACCCTGACCGTCCTCAGACTGCCACGTCCGCCATCGCGACGTCCTGCCCGTCCGCCGTGCGGGGGTTCTCGTCGATCGCCTCGACGGCGGCCGTGTGCTCGGGATGGATCGGCCGGCGCCGGTCGAGATGGACGCCCGCGATCATGCACCGCACCGACCCCCCGGCCAGCTCGATCGTGGGGATGTCGACCGAGACGATCTCGCAGGACTCCTCGATCGTCTCGACCTGGTCCGGCCGCAGGCTCTGCCGGGCCCGCTCCGACATCACCATCAGGTAGCGGCGGCGCCCCTCCGGCGTACGGCCGCACAGCTCGACGGCGTTGCCGGCGAACTCGCGGATCTGCAGCTCGGTCAGCTCGACGACGGACCTCCCGTTGACGGTGAGCCGCTCGCGCACCTCGGCGCGCCGCAGCTCGTCGGGGATCATCTCCAGCGCGATCATCGCCACCTCGGTGCCGATACAGGCGATCACGTTGGTGTGGTAGACCGGCACCCCCTCCTCGTCGACCGCGTCGAAGGCCATCGGCTCGTAGCCGAAGTCGGTGCAGAACCGCTCCAGCACGTGAGTGTCGGCCCGGTGGCTGCGAGCGGTGTAGGCGACGCGGGAGACGTGGTCCAGGACCATCGCGCCGGTGCCTTCGAGGAAGATGCCGTCCGGCTCCAAGCCCGAGTAGTCGATGATCGTCTGGACGCGATAGGAGGACTTGAGCAGCTCCAGCACATCGGCGCGGCGCTCGTGGCGACGGTTGGAGGCGTACATCGGGTAGACCGCGATGTTGCCGCCCGCGTGGGTGGAGAGCCAGTTGTTCGGGAACACGCTGTCCGGCCGGGTGTGGTCCTTGTCCTCGAAGACGTGGACCCGCACGCCCACGTCGCGGAGCGCGTGCGCGACGGCATCCATCTCGGCCAGCGCACCGGCCGCGATCGCGTCGTCGGACTGTCCTGCGGGGAGGTCGCGCTGGAAGGCGTTGTCGGCCGCCGTGGCGGGATTGGGGATGAATCGTTCCGCACGGACCAGGATGACCGCTGACGGCGCTTGGGCACTCATCATTGGAATGTAGGCCATCGACCTGTCCGAGCCGCCCCCACCCGTGCCGGCCCCTCGGGTCCACCGGCGCCCGGGCCGTACGTAGGGTGGGCCGCAGCCCATGCAGAACTCCGGAACCGCCTTCACCGAGCGACGCCTGCTCCTCGTCGTCGACGCGCCGTCGTTGCTGCACCGCAGCCACCACGCCCGGGCCGGCACCGCGCTGCACGATCGCGGCGGGCAGCCCGCGTGGGCCCTGCACGGCATGCTGCGGCAGATCCTGGAGACGATCGAGCGGTTCGCTCCCGAGGCGGTCCTCTTCGGCCTCGACGACCGCACCCGGTCGGTGCGCGCGGAGACCTACCCGGCGTACAAGGCCGGCCGCGCCGAGAAGGAGCCCGAGCTGGTCGACCAGCTCGACCGCGCCGGCGCCATGCTCGAGGCCATCGGCTTCCACACCGTCACGCCACCAGGGCTGGAGGCCGACGACGTCAGCGCCTCCGCCGCGGCCTGGGCCGAGCGCGAGGACTGGAGCTGCGTCCTGGTCACCTCCGACCGCGACTCCTTCGCCCACATCAGCAACCACACCCGGGTGCTGCGGCTGATCAACGGCGGGCTGGCCGCTGCCCCGCTGCTCAGCCCTGCGAGCCTGCCGGCGCTCTACGGGATCGGCGCCGGGCGCTACCTCGAGTACGCCGCCCTCCGCGGGGATGCCAGCGACAACCTCCCCGGCGTCCCTGGCATCGGCGAGAAGACCGCGCCCGTCCTGCTCACCCAGATGGGCTCGATGCAGTCGACCTGGGCGGACATCGACCACACGCACGGCGCCAACCTGGTGGCGACGCTCGACTCCTACTGCGAGGAGGAGGGACTGCGCCGGATCGGAGCCGGGCTGCTCAAGCGGCTCACCGCCCCGGGCGCCCGGGAGCGCTATGAGTTCAACCTCGCGCTGATGACCGGACGCGCCGACATCGACCTCGGGCTGACACCGGACGTCCCGCACTCCCGCGGCCTGCTTCCGCTCCCGGTCGACCAGGTGTCCCGGGTGGTCGGCCACCTCGGCGTCGAGGCGACCACCCAGCTCGCCCTGCGCATGCTCACCTGACCGCCACGCCTCAGTGGGCGGCTCCACGGTGGGCGGCGAGCAGGTCCAGCCCCAGGTGCACCTCGTCCAGGTCCAGGGTCGCGCCAGGCCATCTGAAATGCTGGGTGTAGGTCGCCTCCGGTCCCGGGATGGATGAACTCAGCGACACCCGCACGGTCAGCTCGACCGCGCTGACTGCGGACACCGACTCGACCGTAACGGCAGTGCCCACGACGGTCCAGATCCGATCTCGCCGTCGCGTTGTGCCGTCAGGTCCCGTCGCGTTGCGTCGGGCGTCGCGCACGAGCCACTAGCCTCGCCGGATGACTACGCAGCTGAGCGTGCCTGGTCTGGTGCTGACCGACCACGTCCTCACGCTCCCCCTCGACCACGAGAAAACCGAGGGCGAGAGCATCGAGGTGTTCGCTCGGGAGGTCGCGGCGCCCGAGGGTCGCGACCGGCCGTTCCTGCTCTTCCTCCAAGGAGGTCCCGGACAGGAGGCTCCACGGCCGGTGGGACGACCTGCTGCTCCGGCCTGGCTGGCACGCGCACTTCGCGATTTCCGGGTGCTGCTGCTCGACCAGCGCGGGACCGGCCGGTCGACGCCGTACGGCGGACAGGTCAGCGATCCCGCAGCGGATGCCGAGCGACTCACGCACTTCCGGGCCGACGCGATCGTCCGCGACGCCGAGTCCTTCCGCGAGCACCTCGGCGTCGACCGGTGGAGCCTGCTCGGGCAGTCCTTCGGCGGCTTCTGCTCACTGCACTACCTGAGCGTCGCCCCGGAGCACCTGCGCGAGGTCTTCTTCACCGGCGGCCTGCCGCCGGTGGGTCGACCCGTGGACGACATCTACGCGAGCACCTTCGCCATGATGCGGCGCCTGAACCAGGCCTATCACCGCCGGTTCCCCGACGACGCCGACCGGCTCACCCGCCTGCTCGACCGCTGCGACGCGGGCGAGGTGCGTGGGGTCACCGGAGAGCCGGTGTCCCGGCGCCTGGTGCGGACGATCGGCAACCACCTGGGCATGGACGGCGGCGCCGAGTCGATCCACTTCCTGCTCGAGCGCGACCCCGGCTCGCCGGCGTTCGCCCATGACCTCGCGGCGATGCTGCCGTTCAACGGGCGGAACCCGCTGTATGCGGTGATCCACGAGTCCAGCTACGCCGACGGCGTCGCGACCGGGTGGTCAGCGCAGCGAGTCCAGCCCGACGACTTCAGGGGCGACTCGCTGCTGCTGACCGGCGAGCACCTGTTTCCCTGGCACTTCGAGGACTCCCCGGAGCTGCGCCCCTACCGGGAGGTCGCCGACCGGCTGGCGGGACACCCCTGGCCACGGCTGTACGACGCCGAGGTCCTCTGCTCGGTGGACGTGCCCTGCGCGGCCTCCATCTATCTCGACGATCCGTTCGTCATCCGCGAGCTCTCCGAAGAGACCGCTGACCTGCTGCCGGGGATGCGGCGATGGGTGACCGACGAGTACCTCCACAACGGAGTCCGCAGCGGCGGAGAGCGTGTGCTCGACCGACTGATCGGGCTCGCGCGCGGAACCCTCTAGTCGACCTTCGCGGGTCTCGATGCTCCGAGCCACGGCGCAACGTCGCGCGGCATCGTCTCTTTTAGGACCGCTGTGGCCGAACACCCACGTAGTCCACCAGAGCAGCCATCCCCTGGCCGATCAGGTCCGTCACCGGGATCTCGGGCTCCTGCACCCACTTGGCGTACGCCGTAAGGGCCAGCGCCAGACTGACATGGCCGATCAGCTGGGGCTCGACGTCGTCGACCGGGAGTCCCAGCCGGCCTGCGGCGTACTCGCTGATCAGCTGGCGCCACTGCGCGTAACGCAGGACCGAGTGCGCCTGCAGCGTCGGGGTGCCCAGGATCAGCCGCATCCGGTCCACGTGCGGTGGCGACGCGTCAGCGGGAAACCGGTTGAACATCGTGACCGCCTGGCCGACGGCGTCGAAGAGCGGCAGGTCGGCCGGCAGCGAGGCCAAGATCTCGCGGAAGCCGCCGAGGGTGCGCTCGAACTGTCCCCACGGGATGTCGTTCTTGGACCGGTAGTAGCGGAACAGCGTGCGCTTGGCGACGCCGACCTCCTCGGCGATCGCGTCGAGCGTGGTGTCGTCGAATCCACGAGCGGCGAACAGGTGAAAGGCAGCCTGCTCGATGGCGGCGTGGGTGGTCGCCTCGGGTCGTCCCGCCGTCGGTCGGTTCACGGGATGAATCTAGGGCCTTCCATTGAGGCATCCGGTGCACTTATGGTGTTGACCCAACGTCACACACCCCGGAGAGGACCACCATGAAGCCTGAGAGCACCCCCGAGCAGACCGCCACGCAGAGCGTTACGACCGACGACGCGGTCACCGCGGAGACCCTGATCGAAGAGGTGTCGATCGACGGCATGTGCGGCGTGTACTGATGCTCGACGAGGCCTGGGCCCTCTCCCCCTCGGTGGCACTGCGACCAGAGCCTTTCGGAGCCCTCGCCTACCACTTCGGCAACCGCAAGCTGACCTTCCTCAAGCGACCCGCGCTGGTCGCGGTGGTCCGCATCCTGGGCGATCAGCCCGATGTCCGCTCGGCCCTGACCGCCGCTGGCGTTCCCGAGAGCCAGCACGCCGCGTACGCCGAGGCGTTGGCCGGACTTGCTCGCACCGACATGATCCGCCCACGCACCGTAGGAGCACACGCATGACGCTACAGATCGCGCACGAGGCCGAGCGGGTGGCCGACCTCGTGACCGAGCGTCCGAGCACGCGGCCCGCCACCAAGAACGGCTCCCTGATCGAGGAGTTCGAGCTGGGGCTCGATGCCCCGATCTGCCTGACCTGGGAGCTGACCTACGCCTGCAACCTGGAGTGCGCGCACTGCCTGTCGTCCTCGGGAAAGCGCGACCCGCGCGAGCTCAGCACCGAGCAGTGCGAGGGGGTCATTGACGAGCTCCAGCGGATGCAGGTCTTCTACGTCAACATCGGTGGCGGTGAGCCCACGATCCGCCCGGACTTCTGGCACCTGCTGCAGTACGCCGTGGACCACCAGGTGGGCGTGAAGTTCTCCACCAACGGCGTCCGGATCACTCCCGAGCGCGCCCGCTTCCTGGCCTCGACGGACTACGTCGACGTGCAGATCTCGCTGGACGGCGCCACGGCCGAGGTCAACGACTACGTCCGCGGGCCCGGCTCCTACGACACCGCGCTCCTGGCCCTGACCAACCTCCAGGACGCCGGCTTCCGCGACGCCAAGATCTCGGTGGTCTGCACCCGCCAGAACATCGGGCAGCTCGACGAGTTCAAAGCCCTGGCCGACCGCTTCGGGGCCACCCTACGGCTGACCCGACTGCGGCCCAGCGGTCGCGGCGCGGACGTCTGGGACGAGCTGCACCCGCTCCCCGAGCAGCAGCGTGAGCTCTACGACTGGCTGATGGCCCACGGAGAGGGCGTGCTCACCGGCGACTCCTTCTTCCACCTTGCTGCCTTCGGCGAGCCGTTGCCCGGGCTGAACCTGTGCGGCGCGGGCCGGGTGGTCTGCCTGATCGACCCGATCGGCGATGTCTACGCCTGCCCGTTTGCCATCCACGACAACTTCCTCGCCGGCAACCTGCTTGCCGACGGCGGCTTCCAGAGCGTCTGGCAGGGCTCCGAGCTGTTCGCCGAGCTGCGCTCACCACAGACCGGCGGAGCCTGCGCCAAGTGCAGCTTCTACGACACCTGCCGCGGAGGATGCATGGCCGCGAAGTTCTTCACCGGCCTGCCTCTCGACGGTCCCGACCCCGAGTGCGTGCAGGGGTACGGCGAGACCGCGCTGGCCGCGGACCGCACCATCCCGGCGGCCTCCCAGGACCACTCCAAGGCCAGTCCGACCCGGAACCAGCCGGTGATGCTCACCCTGGGGCGCCGCCCGGACGACTTCACCCCGCCCACGACCGCCCCGGTCTCAGCGTGCGCCGAGAACCCGCTCGCGGGCTTCTCCCAGCCCCCGGCCAGCGTGCCGACCACCACAGATCCGAGGTAGCACCCCCGATGTCGAAGAAGCCCGAATGGCTCGAGAACCCGTGGAAGCAGAACCCCTGGTTCGAGTCCGTCGCCGTGGCGCAGGAGCGTGCCCGCAAGCGTCTCCCCGCACCGGTCTACAGCGCCCTGGTCGCCGGCTCGGAGCGCGGGCAGACCGTCGCGGACAACGAGGCCGCCTTCCGGGAGATCGGCTTCGCCCCGCACGTGGCGGGCCACCAGGCGACCCGCTCGATGAGCCGGACGGTAATGGGCCAGGAGGTCTCCCTCCCGGTGCTGATCAGCCCCACCGGCGTCCAGGCGGTCCATCCCGACGGGGAGGTCGCCGTCGCCCGAGCCGCGGCCGCGCGCGGCACGATCATGGGACTGAGCAACTTCGCGTCCCGGTCGGTCGAGGAGGTGACGGCCACCGGAGCGACGACGTTCTTCCAGATGTACTGGACCGGTGACCGCCATGTCATGGTCGAGCGGATGGCCCGGGCCCACGCCGCCGGCGTCAAGGGCCTGATCGCCACTCTCGACTGGTCCTTCTCGATGGGCCGCGACTGGGGCTCCCCCGAGATCCCGGAGAAGGTCGACCTCAAGACGATGGTCCGGCTGGCGCCGCAGGTGGCCCGCAAGCCACGGTGGCTGTGGGCCTTCGGCAAGACCGGTCAGCTGCCCGACCTCACCGCTCCCAACCTCGCGGCGCCCGGTGCCCTGAAGGGGCCGACATTCTTCGGCGCGTACTACGAGTGGATGACCACGACACCGCCCACCTGGGAGGACGTGGCCTGGATGCGTGAGCAGTGGTCGCAGATCAGCGGCACGCCGTTCATGCTCAAGGGCGTCACCCGCATCGACGACGCCCGACGTGCCGTGGACGCCGGAGTCCAGGCGATCTCGGTCTCCAACCACGGCGGCAACAACCTCGACGGCACGCCCGCCTCGATCAGGTGTGTGGGACCGATCGCGGACGCCGTGGGTGACCAGGTCGAGGTGCTGCTGGACGGCGGCGTACGTCGTGGCTCCGATGTGGTCAAGGCGCTCGCCCTCGGTGCTCGCGCGGTGATGGTCGGGCGCGCGTACCTGTGGGGCCTGGCCGCCAACGGCGAGACCGGCGTGGGCAACGTCCTCGACGTCTTCCGCGGCGGCATCGACTCGGCGCTGCTGGGCATGGGGCTCTCCTCGATCGACCAGCTGCGGCCGGACCTGGTCGTCGTACCCGACGGCTTCCATCGCGCCCTGGGCACTCCGACGGGCTCGGGCCAGGTCTGAGTGGAGCTCGCATCGGCGACCTCTCGGGAGACCACCGGTGCCCGCCTGGTGCTCGTCCCGGTCGGATCCGTTGAGCAGCACGGACCGCACCTCCCGCTCGACACCGACACTGCGATCGCGGTCGCCGTGGCGCAGGGTGCGGCGGTCGCCCTGGAGGACCGGACGGAGGAGGTGTGGGTCGCGCCACCCATCGCCTACGGCTCCAGCGGGGAGCACCAGTCCTTCGCGGGCACGTCGTCGGTCGGGACGCCCGCGCTGAAGCACTACGTCATCGAGCTGGTGCGGTCCATGCGGACCTGGGCGGACCGGGTGGTGCTGGTGAACGCCCACGGGGGCAACCTCACGGCGCTGCGGGCAGCGGTCGACCAGCTGGTCGACGAGGGTCATCGGGTCGCGGTGGTCCCCTGCGCGACCGAGGACGTCGACCTGCACGCCGGCCGCACGGAGACCTCGCTGATGCTGCACCTGCGACCCGCGGCCGTGCGCCTGGACCGCGCTGAGGCAGGGAACGTCTCCCCTCTGGTGGATATCCTGCCCGCGATGATGAAGCACGGAGTAGCGGCGGTGTCCGCCAACGGAGTGCTCGGCGACCCGTCGGGAGCCACCGCCGAGGAGGGCGCACAGATGCTGGCGAGGCTGGTCGACGTCGTCGCGAACGCCCCCGCGATGACGTCGTGACCCGCGTCGCGCTCGTCACCGGCGCCGCCCGCGGCATCGGCCGCGCCACGGTCGACCGACTGGTGGACGACGGGTACGTCGTGGTGGCACTGGACTCCTGCGAAGGGGCACCGGCGGCCGAGCTCGCCGACCTGGACACCTTGGTGGACGCCCACGGCGATGCTGTCCTCCCGGTGGTCGCCGACGTCCGAGAGCCCGCTGCCCTGACCGGCGCCGTCGAGGCTGCGCTGCACCGGTGGGGTCGGCTCGATGTCGCCGTCGCCGCGGCCGGCGTGATCCGGGGCGGCCGCCCGCTCTGGGAGACGCCGATCGAGGACCTCGACCTGTTGTGGGAGGTGACGACGAAGGGAGTGTGGAACACCGCTGCGGCAGCCGTTCCGGCGATGCTGCGCGGACCTGCTCCCGACGGGTGCCGGTTCGTTGCGGTGGCCTCGGTGGCCGCCGACCAGGGGCTGTTCCACCTCGCGGCGTACACCGCGACCAAGCACGCGGTCGTCGGGATCGTCAAGGCACTGGCCGCGGACCTGGTCGGCACCGGCGTCACCGCCAGCGCGGTCTCCCCTGGCTCGACCGACACCGCGATGCTTCGCGCCACCGCGGAGCTGTACGGCGTCACCACCGACGAGCTGGTCAGCCACCAGCTGATCCGCCGCGTCATCGACCCCACCGAGATCGCCGCCGCCATCGCCTTCTGCGCCTCCCCTGCGGGCGGGGTCGTCAACGGCACCGTGGTCCACGCCGACGGCGGATTCCAGGCATGACCGGCTCGGCGTACCGATGACCCTGCCGCTGGGCTACCGGGTCGTCCTCGACCCGGCTCGCTGGACCGGCCAGGAGGGCAGGCTCCTCGTGGGCGGCTCGCCGCTGACCGTGATGCGGCTCGGCCTCACCGCACGGGATCGGATCAGCAACGGCTCCCTCACGGTGGGCGATCAGGCGAGCGCGGTGGTCGCCGGACGTCTGGTCGCGGCCAACCTGGCGCACCCGGACGTCACCTCCCTGCCTGAGATCGCCGCGGACGAGCTCACCGTGGTGGTCCCGGTCCGGGACCGCGTCGCCGAGCTCGACCGTTGCCTGGCCCGGCTCGAGACGCTGCGCGTGATCGTCGTGGACGACGGGTCCCTCGATCCGGCCGCACTGGCAGCTGTTGTGGCCCGCAGGGGGGCCGAGCTCGTCGTGCTCGCGACCAACGTCGGGCCGGCTGCTGCCCGCAACGCGGGCCTGGCCCGCGTGGCCACGCCGTACGTCGCCTTCGTCGACTCCGATGTGGAGACCAGCGCCGAGGACCTGCTGTTCCTTGCCCGGCACTTCGCCGACGAGGACCTGGTCCTGGTCGGTCCCAGGATCGTGGGCCGCACACGGTCGGCGAGACCGCGGTGGTTCGAGCGCTATGACGCCGCCGCCTCGTCGCTGGACCTCGGGGTCGCGCCTGGCAACGTACGTCCCGGCGCGGCCGTGGCCTACCTGCCGAGCGCGTGCCTGGTCGGGCGGACCGATCTCATCGACGGCTTCGCAGAAGAGATGCGCGTCGGTGAGGACGTGGACCTGGTCTGGCGGCTGATCGCCCGTGGACATCGGGTGGCCTACGAGCCGTCGGTGACCGCCGGACATGATGTGCGCACGAGCATCAGCGGGTGGCTGGGCCGCAAGTTCGCCTACGGGTCGAGCGGCGCCGCCCTGGCCGCTCGGCACGGCAGCCACGTGGCGCCGGCGGTGCTGTCCCCCGCGCTGGCCGCCGCAGCAGCGGCCGTGCTCGCCCGGCAGCGGTGGGCGCCTGCGCTCGCTGCCGGCAGCCTCTGCTTCACAGCGCGCTCGATCCACCGGGGCCTGCCCTCCGAGCTCCGCCGGGTCGAGCGGGTCGCCGTTTCGTTCCGGCTCGCTGGTCGGGGCCTGAGCTGGACCGTGCGCCAGGAGGCGGCGCTGCTGCTGCGCCACTGGTGGCCGGTCACTCTCGTGGGGGGCCTGGCACTTCCGGGCGTACGCCGAGCGGCCGGCACCGCGCTGGTGGTGGATGCTGTGGTCGCCCTGCGCGAGAGGCGGGAGGAGCCCATCGAGACGTACGTCCTCCTGGTCGCGCGCCGACTAGACGACCTCGCCTACGGCGCCGGGCTGTGGTGGGGAGTCGCGCGCGCAGGCTCTCTCGACGCCCTCCGCCCCCGGCGCTGGGGCAGCAACCGACCACCGACGGCCGAGCACTGAGCAAGCCACCAACGCCACCCCGATGGTCGAGCGCGAAGCGGAGGCCCGATGGTCGAGCAGCGAAGCGAGCGATCAGTCGAGACCCGATGGTCGAGCAGCGAGCGAAGCGAGCGATCAGTCGAGACCACCCCGTACGCCGACCCACCGACCCCACCACCGCCGGGTCGAGCAGCGAGCGATCAGCCGAGACCACCCGGTCCCCTGGGCTCGGGAGACCTCGTTGCCCGCAGAGCCTCAGCTCGTCGCAGTTGCCAGGTGGGGGCTTGTCGAGAGCTCGAAGCCCGAGTAGCCGTCGCGCCGCACTCGCTCGAGGATGCGGCGATAGGCCCGGACGCCTCCCGATAGGGCATGAAGACTCGCGGCTTCCCCTCCACCTCGTCACCATTGTAGTAGCTGGTGGCGAGCGGGTAGAGGGTCTCCTGGGCACGCACGTTGACGTGCTCGACCCACGTCGCGTTCGGCCTCCTCGGTGGCCTCGACCAGGTCCTGTCCGGGTCGTAGAGATGCCGAGCAGCTCGGCGATCCAGTCGACGTGCTGCTCGATCGAGAGCAGCACGTTGCTGAGCAGCGACGGCTGCCCTGGGCCGGCGATGATGAACATGTTGGGGAAGTCGTGCACGGCGAGCCCGAGCTGGGTGCACCGGTCCGGCCGACCACTTCTCGCGCAGCGAGAGTCCGTCTCGGCCGACGGATGTCCGGGCGCAGCAGGGAGCCCGGTCAGCGCGTCGAAGCCGGTCGCGAAGACGAGCACGTCGAGCTCGTGCTCACCGCCCAGAGGTGCGGATCCCCGGCGCCGTGAAGCCTTCGATCGGGTGCTCTCGGATGTCGACGAGCTCGACGTTGTCGCGGTTGAAGGACTCGAAGTAGCCCGAGTCCACCGACGGGCGCTTGGCGGCGAAGGGGAAGTCGCGCGGGATCAGCTTCTCGCGCAGCTCCGGGTCCTCGATCTTGGCGGCGATCTTGTCGCGGATGAAGTCCGCGGCCGTGTCATTCGCCTTCTGATCACGCAGGATGTCGTAGTAGACCAGGGCGAACCCGAAGCCGGCTGTCTTCCAGTACTCCTCGTAGTGCTCGAGCCGTTCCTCGTCGGAGACCTCCAGCGCCGAGGTCCGGCTGATCGGCAGCGAGCCGAGGCCGCTCGGGCGAGTTGCGCGAGGCCTCGCGGCGCTCGGCGTACGTCGCCTTGACCTCGGCGTCGCGCTCGTCGGTGATCGGCCCGTTGGTCGCGGGCACGCTGAAGTTCGGGGTGCGCTGGAACACCACCAGGTGCGCGACCTCCTCGGCGACGACCGGGATCATCTGCATGCCCGAGGAGCCGGTGCCGATGATGCCGACCCGCTTGCCCGGAGAGATCAACGCCCTCACGTGGCCAGCGGGCGGTCAGCAGCACCTCACCGTGGAACGTGCTCCTGGCCCGGGCAGCGAGGGGGTCTTCGTCGTCGACAGCTGGCCGGTGGCCATCACCAGGAAGCGTCCACGCCACTGCTGCCCACTGGCGGTGTCGCACCAGCCAGCGCGCTGACGCCTCGTCCCAGGACGCCGCCACGACCTCCTGCTGGAGATGCACGTCGCGCTCAGGTCGAAGCGGTCGACCACGTGCTGGATGTAGCGGAGGATCTCCGGCTGCGTGGCGTAGCGCTCGCTCCATCGCCACTCCTGCTCGAGCTCGGAGGAGAACGAGTAGGAGTAGTCGTAGCTCTCGACGTCGCAGCGCGCACCGGGATAGCGGTTCCACTGCCAGACACCGCCGACATCGTCGCCGGCCTCCAGGACGGCGACCTCGAGCCCCTGACTCCGGAACGTGTGCAGCGTCCGCAGCCCGGCAAAGCCTGCTCCGACCACTACGACGTCGACGTCCACCACAGCAGATCTCCTTGTTGGTCGCGGTTCGCTGCAACGACGGTAGCGACCCCGCGCCGCTTAGTCAACAGCACTGTTGATTGATGGCGTGTCGAGCCTCGGCGCGTCGCGGTTGATGCGAGTGGTCTCGACTGATCGCTCGCTGCGCTCACTGCTCGACCAACGGGGGGTCGACTCGCCGCTCAACCCCTCGGGTCGCGTCTGACCGCCACGTCGGGGCGCGAGGGTGCCGGCGCAGATCACCAGGGCGAGGTGACGTAGTCCTTGAGGAACACCCCGTGCACGTCCTCCCCCGCCTCTCCACGGACGATCGGGTCATAGACCCGAGCAGCGCCGTCGACGAGGTCCAACGGGGCCTTGAAGCCCTCCCTCGCGAGCCGCACCTTGGTCGGATGCGGTCGCTCGTCGGTGATCCATCCGGTGTCGACGGCCGTCATCAAGATGCCGTCGGACTGCAGCATCTCCCCCGCGCTGGTGAGGGTGAGCATGTTCAGCGCAGCCTTCGACATGTTGGTGTGCGGGTGGCCGGGCCCCTTGTAGCGCCTCCCGAACTGGCCCTCCATCGCTGACACGTTCACCACGTAGGTCCGTCGCGCTGACGAGGCGGCGAGGGCAGGACGCAGGCGGCTGATCAGGATGAACGGCGCCGTCTGGTTGCACAGCTGCACCTCCAGCAGCTCGAGCTCGCCGACCTCACCGACGCCCTGCACCCAGGAGTTGGTGTCCACCACGTCGGGGACCAGGCCGCCGGCGTCGATCCGGGTCAGGTCCGCCGACCCGGCGGTCATGGCGACGGTCGCCAACCGCTCGGCCGTCCCGCCCTCGGTCTCCAGGACCGGGTGGGCGTCGACGGAGCCGACCAGCGCCGCCGGGTGCAGGTCACTCGCGTGCCCGAAGGTGGCCAGCTCGGGACCGCCGTTCTCGTGGCGCAGCTCGCGGGGCAGCGGCTCGGACTCCGCCTGCGACAGCGGCCCGTAGGCGCCGGGGAGTCGGCGCACCGTCTGGGCTGCGTTGTTGATCAGGATGTCGAGCGGTCCTCGGGCTCGCACGTCGTCGGCCAGGGCGATCACCTGGGCGGGGTCGCGCAGGTCGATACCCACCACCCGCAGGCGATGCAGCCAGTCCGCACTGTCGGGCAGCTGCGCGAAGCGGCGTACGGCGTCATGGGGGAAGCGGGTGGTGATGGTGAGGTCGGCGCCGTCGCGCAGGAGCCGCAACGCGATGTACATCCCGATCTTGGCCCGTCCCCCCGTGAGCAGGGCGCGCCGCCCGGTGAGGTCGATGCGCGCGTCCCGCTTGGCGTGACCGATGGCCGCGCAGGAGGGACACAGCTGGTGGTGGAACGCATCCACCTCGACGTACTTCTGCTTGCAGACGTAGCAGGCGCGTGCGACCAGGAGGGTCCCGGCCGTCGCCCCCTTGGCGGTCGAGGTGAGCGGCAGCCCCGCCGTCTCGTCGTCGATCCGAGCCGCCGCACCCGTGGCCGTCAGCTCGACGACCGCGCGGTCCGACGTCGCTTCCGTCTCTCGCCGGAGACGTCGGCGCTCGACCTTCGCGGCCTTGATGAACACAGCCGTGGCCCGCTGGAGCGCGACGAACGCAGGGTCGGCCGGATCGAGCTCGCTCGCCTCGCCCAGGACCCGCAGCGCCAGCTCGAGCTCGTCCTGCTTCACCAGCCCAGTATCTCCACCGCGCGGCTCGACCCGGCCACCGCCTCGACGTGAACCCCACCCGCTCCGCAGAAGTTGCGTGGCAGTCGCAGCGTCAGCACCCCAGGGGCTGGCGCTCCGGGTCCTCCTGCTCGGCACGTGCCCTGGACGGGGCCATGAACGGGGCCACGAACGGGGCCATGGACGGGGCGGGGGTCGTTCGGCTCACCTCGACGGTGCCCGGCACCGGGATCAACGGCCGGCCAGGCGGTCGACCCGGTCGTGATACCGGTGACCGACCTTGCCACCGACCACAGCCGCAACGAGGGTCAACACGATCACTGCGACACCCGTGATCACAGCCCCCCAACCGAGCTGGTCCAGTGCGATCGGAATGCGAGGCAGGCTGACCCGGTCCAGGAGGTTGTACTGAGAACCGAAGAGCGCACCCAGCCCGACGGCGATGATCGTGACGACCAGCCCGATCAGCCACACGGCGAGACCCTGACGCCCGCCGTCGAAGCGCGACATGCGGCCGGCGACGTAGCCCCCGGCGTAGTAGCCCGCCATCAGCACGACCACCAGCACGATCGACGCGGCGATGCCGATGGTCCCCGCCTGGCGCTGCGCCTGGGACTGGCTGAGGTTGCCGGAGAATCCCACCGCAGCGCCGATCGCCCCGAGGATGCTGGTCAGCATGATCGCGACTCCCACGGCGACGATCCAGCCGAAGAAGCTGGCACCCAGGTTGGTCCCGCCGAACTTCGCCCGCGCATCGTGGGTCCGATCCTCGTGGGTGCCGACTACGCGGGTGCGGTCCTCGTCCGGGCGGCTCGCAGGTGGACGGGAGCGCTCGGGGTTGGGCGGGGTGGCTCCGCTCGTGTCGTCTCGAGACATTGGTGGATCGCCTTTCGTAGGCTCTGCGCGGTCGGTTCGGGCCGACGGGCGCCTCGCCTGTCGCTCGGCCCCCAGCGTCGATGTGCGACACGTGGCGTTCTGGCCCTCGGCGTACCCGCCCGCAACCTCACCAAACCCGCGAGGACACCATCGACCCACCAGGCACACGCGTCTTCGACCGGTCAGCCTCGCCACCCAGCCGTGCACCCTCATCGTGAGACCACGAGACCTGACTGGGACAGCCCCTCCGACGACGTCCGGACAGCGACGGCCCCACGGGATCAGCGGAGAGGTTCAGCGGGTCGCGGCGCGTCGCTGAGAGGTGCGGTACGCCGCAACAGCGGGTCGGTGAACTCGGGCAGCGAGACGAACGCGCTGCGGAGTGCGGCGTAGCGGTCTCGGTTGTCCGGATCGGGCTCGAAGACCTGGCCGGCACTGGTCATCGACTGCATCGCGGACTCGAAGTCCGCGTGCACCCCACTTCCGACAGCGGCGCAGATCGCGGCCCCTACGCCGACCGCGTCGGGAACTCCGGCCCGCCGTGCCGGTCGTGCGAAGACGTCGGCGACGATCTGCATCATCAGGTCCGAGCGCGACCCTCCTCCCGAGACGATCAGCTCGCTCCGAGTGGCGCCCAGGGCCGCCTCCATCGCGTCCGTGTGACCGGCCATGGTCAGGGCGATGCCCTCGAGCACCGCTCGGTAGAGGTGCGGCGCACCGTGGTTCGCCTGGAGTCCCAGGATGATTCCCCGCCGGTGGCGCGCGTGGCCCGGAGGCAGCCAGTCCGGGACCACGATCAGGCCACCGCACCCCGCGGGCACCTCGGCCGCCTCCTTGGTGGGCCAGCGCTGAAGTGCTTCCTCATCCACCGGTCCCTGCGCTCCGGCGCTGACCAGCTGGCGCAGCCAGGTGACCGTCCACATCCCCCGGCGGATCCCCGCGCTCTCATAGAGGTACCGGCCGGGGATCGCGGCCGCGTTCACCCAGTAGTCGTGGTGATCATCGGCAACGCCGTCCCCCACGGTCATCGCGGCGACGTAGGTGCCGAGCGAGAGCAGCGTCGTGCCCGACTGGTCGAGTCCTGCACCGAGTGCCTCGACGGCCTTGTCGTTGGCCGTGGCGAAGACCGGGCACCCGACCGGCAGCCCGGCCGCAGCGGCCGCTGACGCGGTCACCGTCCCCGGCAGGCCTCCCGGCTCCACCAGGTCGGGCAGCAGCCGTCGTGGCATGCCGGTGCGGGCCTGCTCGGCCGGAGCCGTGGACCACTCGCGGGTCAGCAGGTCGATCGGCCAGATCCCCTCGTAGCCGGCGGCGCTGTCCGCGGCGCTCGCCGGTCAGCCGAAGAGCCAGGTATCCCCCGGCGCCGGCAACCGTGCGCACCGCCGGGTCGACGCCGGCAAGGGGCTGGGAGACGCGGTCGTCCATCCAGCTCAGCACGGGCTCGGTCAGCTGTCCGGACTCCTCCATCAGCGCGCGACACGACCGGATGCTGCACAGGCCTACGGCCGTGATCGCCTCGGCACCGCCCTGGAACTCCGCGAGCACGGCTCGGCAGGCGTCGACCAGCGTGTCCCAGAGGTCGTCGCCCGGGTGTACGGCGTGCCCCTCGGGGCCCAGCTGGCAGGGCTGCAGCGGCGTCCGCGCCGTCGCGACCACCCGCCCGGACTCGTCGATCACGGAGACCTTGGTGCTCTGCGAGCCTCCGTCGACCGCCAAGAAGTACGCCGTCACGGCGACGGGGGCTCGAGGTCGAGAGGCAGACCGTCGTCGCCGAGCGGGAACAGGGTCCCGGGGTTGATGATCGAGTGCGGGTCGAAGGTGCGCTTGAGCCCGGCCAGGAGCCACCAGGCGCTGCCGTGCTCCTGGGTGACCCACGGGGTGCGGTACTTCCCGACGCCGTGATGGTGCACCATCGAGCCACCGACCCGGAGCGCCTCCTCGACGACGATCGCGTTCAACGGCTTGTGGTAGAGCTCGATCTCCTGTCGCGGCTCGCAGTCGATCGCGTAGTCGTAGACGAAGTAGAGGTTGGTCCCGGTCTGGTAGGAGTGCGAGGAGTGGGCGCCGAGCATCTCGAGGTCGTGAGCGCGAGGGAAGGTCGTCCGGATCGGGTCGATGACCGCGTCGTAGAGCTCCGCGGCA
>CAWEUP010000009.1:0-70779 GCA_963812235.1 uncultured Actinomycetota bacterium
GGGCCTCGGCCCTCGGTGGTCCAGGTGACCCGCCGCTGACCTCGCCTCCGGTGCGTCCGGGCCTCTGGACACGGCCCGGCGGCGCTCGCGCACGCCATCCGGAACGTGGCCACCGGCCCTGGTGACCTCGTCGAAGCCAAGCTCTCGGCTCCCCGTGGAGGGAGCCTCGCGGGCGCCGTGCCAAGCTGTCTTGCAGCCTCTGCGGAGCAGAGCCTGACCCAGCCGATGACGATGATGGCTTCCGCCTTGGAGGCCGCTGCCGGGGTGTGATCGGGGAGTCGGGCGGGAGTCAGGTCCGGTGGACAGGGATGGTCTGCAGCCCGTTGCTGTCACAGAGCACCACCATCTCCTCGGCCGGGCTCGCGGACAAGGCCGCCATCACCTCCTCGACCGACCAAGCAGTCTCTCCGTCATCGGTCCTGGCCCAGGCCTGGACCCGGCCATGGGTCCGCTGCGCCACCGCTCGGGCGATCTCCGGATCTGCGGGGCCCACGAGCAGCACGAACCTCGGTCCGCCCGGATCGGCGTCCGTGTCCGACGAGTCCCGGTCGGCCCTGAAGACCTTCCAGTGGTAGCCCGCGACGGACGCGGTCGTGAGCAGTACGCCGAGGGCGAACCGCATCCGGCGTAGCGTCTCGGTCCCCAAGGTCCCTTCCACGACATCCACGAAGAGCAGGTAGACGCCGACGATCAACGCCACGACCGCGGCCAGGGCCCCGACCCCGAACAGGATGAGCAGGTAGAGACGTCGCGTGGGGGAGGCGGTCTCCTCGGTCGCTGGGTCCGCGGACGCGGTCTGGACCATGCGCCAGTGCCGCCACCACACGGAGCCGCCGACGATGAGCAGAGTGGCGGCCGCGAGGAGCGTGTTGACGGCTTCCCCGCTGACCAGGGCCGTTCCGGACACGGCCTCGACGAGGGCGGCCACGAGCACCGTCAGGCCGCCGGCCGCGGCGAACAGGCCGAGCGCCGAGATCAGGTACTCATAGATCCGTCGCAGCTCGTTGCGCGCCTCGGAGACCTCTGACCTCAGCACCGCGTGGTGGTAGGACCAGACCAGGGCGCCGATCGCAGCCGCCGCGGCCGCCGGGGGAGCGCCATCGAAGTGCAGCGTGGCCGTTGCGTACCGAGGTTCTCCGATCAGCCACACCAGGACGGTGTAGAGCAGCGAGCTTCCCGTCACGATGGCCGTCACGAGCCCGCCGCCGACACCGGCCAGCAGGACGTAGGTGTGCCAGAGCGGGCTCCGCTCGCTCCTGACCGCCGACCTGGCCCAGTAGACGACCCACACCGGTGCGCCCACGGCCAGGGTCACCAACGCGCCGCGCAGCGGGCCACCGCTGCCGACGAGTGCGGAACCGACGTCCAGCCCGAGCACGACACGCAGCGACGCCGCCAACAGACCGCCCAGCCCGACGGCGGCAACCACCAGGCCGATCAGTGAACCGAGCAGCAGATGTGCGCGCGCGTTCTCCCGTGGTGTCAGGCGTGCGTCGAGCCACCACAGCCCCACCCACGCGCCGCCCCAGACGAGGGCCTGCCCGGCCGACAGGCCGTCGTACTCCTCGAGCCCCGTGACCCACTCCAGCAGCTGATGCAGCGCAGTCATGAACACCAGGAGAGCGGTCAGCGCGGCAGCCCCGACGTAGGTCGCCCACCCGAGCGACCGGGCTTCCACCGGGTTCTGCGCGAAGGAACGGCGTGACCAGAGGACGAGGACGACGAGCAGCGGTCCTCCCACCACCAGGAACGCGAGGTCCCTGGCGAGCGCGGTCTCGCCACCAGCCGCGAAGGCATCGGTCTGGAGGATCCGACCGAGCAGGCCGGACAGCCCGATGGCGACGACGACGAACAGGCCGTAGTGCAGGAGGTACTGGAAGACCCGACGGACCGTGTGCCCGTCGGAGGGCATCGACCCCTCTCGGGCGATCACCTTGCGCACCACGAGCACGATCACGACCACGACGATGACCGGTATCAGGAGGCTGACCATGTCAGAACCTGCTGCCGCACTCGTAGGTCGGCCAGGGCGAGCCCTGGATCCTCCAGGCCTCGCCGTCCCGGGCGAGGCGGAACGTCCGCTCGTAGAACTGCTCCGAGCCCGGGAAGGCGCTTCCGGCGGAGTCCGCGATGGACACCCTGACCGTGGCGCTGCGACCGTCCACCTGAGCGTCGCGCAGGATCACGCGCACCCCGTCCGAGAGGTAGGACTGCTCGAGGTCCTCGATCTCGCACGGGCTCGTGTCTGCGAGCGACTGCTTCGCCTGACCGTGGTCGCCGTCGATCATCGCCTCGAGATACGCCTGCACGACGCCTTCGGGTTGAGCGCGGTCGTACTGCGGAGTGCTCCGCGAGGCGGCGATGCCGCCGGCGATGGCAGCGATGACGGCGATGATCGCCACCACGACCGCCACGATCAGCTTCGGGCCCTTGAACACGACATCACGTCCTCCGCGGAAGGTTCCTGTCATCTCCATCGTCGGCGCGAAGCTCGCGCATGGTCAGGGTCCAACGCCCCGAGCTGTGGGACCGACGGCACGGTGGGTCGGGACCGGACGGAGCCTGACCGCCGTGGGAGAGGTCGTGTCCTCGGGGAGTGCGGAGAGCGCCTTCTTGGTGCCGGTCTCCGGGAAGACGGGGGGCATACCGGGGTGTTTCGGTGGTAGACGTCGCCGATGCGCGAGCCGAACGACCCGAAGGCAGCCGATGACCCGCGCCAACACGATCCGCGTAGCTGTGCTGGTGCTGCTGGTGCTGGCGGCCGGAGCACTGATGCAGACGTACGGGCTTCCCGACGTCGACGCCCTGCGTGAGCGGGTCAGCGCTGCCGGCGCAGCGGCACCGGTGGTGTTCGTCCTCGGCTATGCCGTGCTGGTGCTGATCCCCTCCCCGGCCGGCCTGTTCACGATCGCCGGCGGCGCGCTCTTCGGGGTGTGGGCGGGGTCCGCGCTGGTCCTCGCAGGTGCGCTGCTCGGCGCGGTGGTCTCCTTCGAGGTCGGTCGGCTCCTGGGACGCGACGCGGTCGCGAAGCTGACGGGCGGCCGGCTGCAGCGGGTCGACCGACTGCTCGGCAACCACGGACTCGCCGCCGTGCTGACGGTGCGGCTGCTGCCGGTGCTGCCGTTCACGGCCGTCAACTACGCCTCCGGCCTGTCGGGCGTGGCCAGGCGCGACTACGTCCTCGGGTCGGCCGTGGGCATGCTTCCGGGCGTGGTCGCCTACGCGGCCGTCGGCGCGTACGGGTCCGATCCCTGGAAGCTGACCGCCGCCATCGCCGCACTCGTGCTGCTGGTGCTGGCGAGCGGCGCCTGGGGCAAGCGGATGGTGGCCCGATCAGGCGAAGGGTCAGGCGCCGGGTCAGGCGCCGGGTCAGGCGCCGGGGCCTGAGGAGTCCAGCCGGGTCCGGGCCGGGTTGGTCACGCGCTCGGCTTGAACGGACGCGGTCGGGGGCGCCGCCGAGCCTGGCATGCGGAGGCCGACGAGCGCCCACAGGAGAGCCAGCGGTGCGATGACGGCGTTGGGAACGTAGGCGCTGACGTAGAGCAGAGTGAGCGCGGAGGACGGGATCCAGGTCAGCAGGATCAGGCCGGACCACCGGGGGAGGTGCGGCCACACCAGCAGGCCCAAGGCATAGCCGGTCACCCCGGGCAGCAGGAGCAGCGCAGCGGCCATGGTCTCCAGTGCGAAGCCGTTGCTCCACAATGCCATTCCGACGCTGCCCGGCAGCGACACGCCCCAGTACGAGGCGACGTCACCGAGGGCGGCGAGCAGCAGTCCCCACCACAGCGCCCGCCACGTCCACCGCTCGATCCGGCCGTCACCACCGGAGGCCAGGTAGCGCCGATGGACCGCGAGCGCCAGCGGCGTCATCGCCAGGTAGACGAGGAAGAAGCCCTTCCCGTACACCGCATAAGGATCGAGACCTGAACTGGTGACAGACAGGACGCCCCACGACTCCAGGGTGGGGCCGAAGGTACGAGGGACCCAGTGCATGCCGGCCCAGTCCGTGCCGGACGGGTCGTATGCCCAGACCGACTCCATGGGCGGAGTGAGGATGAGGGCCCAGAGTGCTCCCGCCAGGGCCAGGCGTCTCGCCAGGGACTCGTCCGCGAGCCGCTCGGGGACGTGTGGCCGCCACATGGCGGCCAGTATCGAACAACCCAGCGTCGTCCGGTCTGGACCAGCGACGTCGACCCTCAGCACGCCGAGGGCGCCTCTCGATGGCCCGTTGGGGCGGTTTTCGGTGGGGATCATCCCCTCCTCACGGCCGCCGGTGCCGGGGTTCTCGGGGCGGGTCGGGCCCCCTGGTCGCCTCCTGGGAGAGCGGCCGAGCCGTGGTGTGGCGTGCGTCACAGTGCGGTCGTAGTGTGCCCGGACCGAGGTGCGACGGGAACGTCGCACGGGACAAAGGGGTGGCCCATGGCTCGTCGTCGTCTTCTCGCCTCACTCGCGGCGTGCCTCCTGACCGGGGCCCTCGCCGTCGCCGCTGCTTCGACCAGTGCAGCGGCCAAGCCGAAGCAGCCACCCACCCGGCCCGACAAGGTCGTCCTGATCGTCGTCGACGCGCTCAGCAAGGAGATCGTCGAGAAGTACGACATGGACAACGTCCGAGCACTGATGGCCGACGGTGTCGACACGCCACGCGGCTACCTCGGGCACACCGGCTCGGTGACCGTCGTGACCCACAACGTGCTCACCTCGGGCCTGCTCCCGAAGAACATGGGATGGACCAACGAGGGCTACCGCGACGTCGAGGGGGTGTTGGGCCCTGAGGGAGGGCTCTACATCACCAGCAACTTCGGCTCCGTCGAGATGTCCGAGCTGCAGCAGAATGCGGGCTACCCGCAGCTCTCGGACTACCTCGACGACACCGGGAAGGTCTTCACGGTGAGCCCGAAGGGGTACGCCGCCTACGGCCTCAGCGGCCCCGGGTCGGACAACACCTCGGTCACCACCTTCGCCAGCGGCCCGACCTGCGACGGCGTGCGTTATCGCAAACCGGCCGGACTCAACGTGCCGCCGTACATCGCGGACACGTGCGGCTCGCGCTACCTGGTCGAGCGCGACAAGGGCTACGACACCTTGCAGTTCCCGGCGCAGCTCTACCCGGCGACCGACGACCGCTACGTCGTGGGCGACGAGCCGGAACACCAGGGGGGTGACATCTGGGCCACCGACGCGGTCCTCGACATCATGGAACACGAGACGGATGCCTGGAGCGGCATCTTCCTCAGCCTGCCGGGCGTCGACAAGGCCGCCCACATGTGGGGCGGCGTCAACGACCCCGAGGGCGCCACGCCGGGCTACGACCCGATGACCCACATGGAGTTCGCGACGGCGACCGCTGACGCCCAGGTGGGACGGATCATGGACGAGCTCGAGCGCAGTGGCGAGCTCGACAGCACGCTGGTGGTGCTCACCTCCGACCACGGATCGGTCGCCGCTGCGGACGGGCACTGGCACGGTGACTTCGAGCCGGTCAACGACTACGGCTACTACAACTGGTACTACGGCGATCCCGAGAACGATGATCCCTACCTCCAGCCGCAGGAGGCGCTGCAGCCGCTGATCGACACGGGCAACGTCGGGCTCTCCTACAGCGACTCCTCCCTCAACGTGTGGCTGGTCGACCAGTCGCGGGCGGCGGTCGCCGAGGCCGCGGCCGTGATGCGGACCCTTCCGGACGTCACCTCGGTGTGGCGACGCGGCGAAGACCGGTTCGTCAGGGTCTCACCGATCCGCTGGGACCGGATGAAGTCCGGCGGGGAGAGGTCCTGGTTCGCCCGCAAGGCCCGCGAGCTCATCGACACCCAGGCGGCCGCGCACGGGCCCGACCTCGTCGCGACGCTCCCCGACGACACGACGTACTCGGTCCTCGGCGACCACGGTGGCATCCAGAGGTCGACCCAGCAGATCCCGATCGTCTTCGCGGGCGCGGACCTCTCCGGCAAGGACCTGCGCGGGGAGGTGAGGTCGGTCGACGTGATGCCGACGATCCTCAAGGCGATGGGCATCGCCCCGACGTACCCCATGGACGGCAGGGCCTACGACCTGCCCAGACGCAAGCGCTGAGAGGCGCCCCGCCGCGGTGATGAGTGGAGGGGCGGACCGGATCCAGGTCCACCGCAGGACCTTCGGGGCCGTCGGCAGGACCAAAGGCCGTGTTCAGCTGAGGGCCGGTGCGTGAGCGTGGAGTCATGGCCACCCACCTCGCAGCGCCCGAGTCCTCCAGGAGTGCGACTGCGGTGAGCCCCACCCCGGGCCTCGCTCTGCGGCTGGGAGCCCTGATCGCGCTCACGATGAGTGGACTCACCGTGGTGACCTTCGGCTTGGCGTTGACGGCTGTTCCGAACGACGTCGCCTACCCGTTCACGAGCGACGTGATCGCCGAGCAGTGGCCCTCGGACTATCTGTGGATGTTCCCCGCCATGGTGCTGATGCTGCTCTTCGTGGCGTTCGTTGTCGCGGTGCACGAGTACGCGCCGCCGACACGCTCGCTCCTCAGCCTCTTCGCCCTGTGCCTCGCCGCCATCGCGACTGCCGTGCTGCTCATCAACTACTTCATCCAGGTCACCGTGATGCCACCGAGCCTCGCCAAGGGCCAGGTCGACGGCTGGGCGATGCTCACGATGTACAACCCGGACGGGGTCTTCATCGCGCTCGAAGAGCTCGGCTTCCTCCTGATGAGTCTGGCACTCGCCCTGCTCGCTCCGGTGTTCGTCGGGCGGGACGGAGTGGAGCGGGTGATCCGCTGGCTCTTCGTGTCGAGCTTCCTCGGGGCAGTCGGCGCGCTCGTCGGCATCTCGGTGGCCCGCGGCGCGGACCGCGGCTACATCTACGAGATCACCGTCATCGCCATCGTCTGGACCACCCTCATCGTCGCCGGGCCGCTGGTCGCAGTCGTGCTCCGTCGCGCGATGGTCCAGCCTGCTGCCGGGCGACCTCTCGCCGATGAGGGTCAGCTGGATCAGGCCGGAACGGAGAGTCCCTCCAACCAGGCGCGCCAGGCCGGCTCCTCGCGGCGTACGTAGTCCGCTGCGTCTGCGGAGAACAGGTAGGCCCGCACTCCCGCCGTCGCCCTGCCGTTGCCCTCGCCGTACGCGAAGACGCTGAGCAGTCCGGGGACGGGCGCGGTGAGCCGGACCAGGGTCTGCTGCTCGCCGACCCGCTCGACCGTGCCGGTGGCGCCGCGCACCTCGACTGTCGCGCCCTCCTCGCCCAGCCCGAGGGATCGGTGCAGGGTCGCCCACACCGCTTTCGCGTCGCCGGGATGTGAGGCAGCGACCTCGAGCTGGGTGGCCTCCTGGCCGGGGAAGTGCGAGAGGTAGACCCGCAGGTTGTCGAAGAAGGGAAGCCAGTTGGGGGCCAGGTCGTCCCAGAACTCCGACTCCCAGGCCGCTCCTGTCCCGAAGCCGCTGCTGGTGACGCGTACGACGCAGGTGCCGCCGGACTGAGCCTCGACGAGGAACTCCGAGGTCAGCGGGCTGAGAGCCGCAGGGTCCTTGCCCATCAGGGCGGCCCAGTCCTCCTCGTAGACGATGCGGCGCGGCGGGTCCCACTCGGTGACCTCGCCGTCGGAGCCCATCTCGGGGCCCATGCTGAAGTGCAGGGAGCCGCCCTTGCGCTCCTCCATCTCGGTCGGCAGGAACCAGGCGCTCATCCCCTTGGCGGTGGCGATGGCCTGCCAGACCTGCTCGGGGGTGCCCGGAACCTCGACGGTGAACTCCAGGCGGTACGGGACGTTCGGGGTAGTGCTCATGCGCTCTCCTCGGGAAGGGGATGGGCGGCGACGAGCAGCCGGTGGGGGCGCCCGTCGTCGTGGTGGTAGCGAGCGGCGAGGTCCAGCACCGCGGCAGTCAGGTCGTCTGCGAAGGCAGCCCGGTCGGCGGCCGACTTGAACCCGATCTGGGTGTCGATGGTCAGCGTCGGCAACCGCTTGCCGGACGACCCGGCCCGCCGCGCCAAGGTGCCGACCTCGCGCACCAGCCGGCCGGCCAGCGCGACGAGGTAGCCCGCCGACAGGTGGTCGGCGTTGACGTCCGGGTCGGCCGCGGTCGAGCTGACGGCCGCCGGTGACACGACGTACGACGCCGCCGACGCCTGGAGCACCCGCTCGGTGATGCCTCCGTGCCGGCGCTCCTCGGACAGCTCCACCAAGCCGTGCGCCTCGAGCGCCCTGAGGTGGTAGTTGACCTTCTGCCGAGCGATCCCGACCCGGGCGGCGAGTCCGGCGGCGGAGGCCGGGACGGCCAGCTCGCCGAGCAGCCGCGCCCGGACCGGATCCAACGCGGCGGCGGCTGCCTCCGCGCTCTCGATGACCTCGACGTCCTGCATGACTCCACCGTGCCTTTGACAACAAAGTTTGTCAAGGGAGGTCTCGGCGTGGAGGCGACACCCGCGGAGCCCTCCTGGCGACCGCGCTGGTGGGGAGCAGGCGCGATCGAGGATGCCCCCAGGTCGGGTCAGCCCACCTTGCGGTACTTGCGGTGGATCGTCTGACGCGTCACGCCGAGGAGGGTGCCGATCTCGGCCCAGCTGAGGCCACTGTGTCGCGCCTTCCGAACGGCCACTTCCTCGCGGCGGGTCAGCGTGCGCTTGTCCTCGGCGATCGCAGCAAGCTCACCCACCACCCCGCCATCGTCGGCACCTACGGACGTCCTCACGTCTGTCAGCATGTGCTGACAGACGCCCGGCTGTCAATGCTCCGCAGCCGCACGCCTGGGTCCAGGGCGAGCGAATCGAACCCGGTCGTCGAGCAGTCGAGACGGCAGCCCAATCCGGTGGTCGAGCAGTCGAGACCGGTGCCGAATCCGGTGGTCGAGCAGCGAGCGAAGCGGGCGATCAGCCGAGACACGCAACTGAGCCTCGGCAAGCGAGCAGCGAGCGAAGCGCGGTTCGCGTCGGGCCGCTGGCGCCCTCGGGGCCAGGTCGAGTCGGCCCGTGCGCGCTGGGTTCCGGACTGGGTACGGGGTCGGGGCGCTGGGAATGCCGGGTGTCTCAGTCGTCGGGTGGCGGTCGTGCGTCGGGGTTTCGTCGGGCCCGGGGTGGTGGGTCGAAGGCGAAGTCGGCGGGTCCGGTTCTTCGGATGGTCCAGGGTGCGGCGTGGACGAGGCGGTGGTGGTGGCCGCAGACCAAGATCAGGTTCTCCAGCGACGTCGGGCCGCCGTTGATCCAGTGCTGGAGGTGGTGGGCGTGGCACATCAGCGGTGGCCTGGTGCAGTGCGGGAACCGGCAGTGCTGGTCCCGGGCCACGAGTGCCTTCCAGATCGCTGGGGTGACCAGCCGGTGGAGGCGGCCGACGTCGAGGACCTCGGACCTGCCGCTGAGGACGGCGGGGATGACCTCGGCGTCACAGCACAACACCCGGACCGCGGAGGCGGAGAGCTGTTCCCCGGTCTCGGTGGTCGCGACCCCGGCCCGCTGTTGGAGCTCGGTCAGGCTCATCAGCAGGGTCAGCCGTGGGACCGCGCCGTGGGAGGTGGGCAGCAGGTCGGCGGTCTGCAGCCGTCGGCAGCCCTCGACCAGGGCGTCGAGCATCCGGGTGCCGTGGTCACGGGGGTCACGGCCGTCGTGACAGCATCCCGGCAGGGTGCAGGTGGTGGATCGCAGGGTCTCGACTGATCGCTCGTTTCGACTGACCGCTCGCTGGCGCTCGCTGCTCAACGCAAGGCTGCGCTCGCTGCTCGACCACCGGGTCTCGACTGATCGCTCGTTTCGACTGACCGCTCGCTGGCGCTCGCTGCTCAACGCAAGGCTGCGCTCGCTGCTCGACCACCGGGTCTCGGCTGTCCGCTCGCTGCTTGACCACCCTGTCCGCTCGCTGCGCTCGCTGCTCGACCACCGGGGTGGGCCGCGGGTTGGGGTGCGGCGAGTGGGATCAGGGTGGCCTTGATCAGCGCGGCATCCTCCGAAGTGCAGCGTCCTTTGATCCAGGCGCCGCCGCACTGGTCCTCGGTGATCGTCAGGTGCCGGCCGAGGTGCGCGGCGCGTTCGAGGCGGTCCAGCTCCCGCTCGGCGCGACGGTCGTCGCCGTCGGGGTCGACGATGGACAGGAGCCGGTGGGTGAGCTTGCGGAGCTCGGTGGCATCCAGCGCCTTGGCCTCACCGAGCAGGAACGTCACCGCTCGGCCGCGCACGTCGGGGTCGCCGGGCAGGGTGTCGATGGCTCGTTCGATCACGTGCGCCTTGGTGGTGGAGAGCCAGCCGTCGCTGAGGGCCTCGGCGACCGGGGCCAGCAGCGGGGTCTCCAGCGCGGCCGAGAGTCGTACTGCTGCGGGTCCGGCGCCTTTGTGGCCACCGGCGACCGAGGTGAAGAAGTCCTGGGTGGAGGCCCACCCGGCGGCCTTGACCGCATGCGTCGCGTCGAGCTCACGGACCATGGCGAGCTCGACCGACTCCAGCGTTGCCTTGAGGGTCTCGATCGCGGCGACGCCGTCCATCAGCTCGTCGCGACCTCGTGCTGCCCACAGCGTCTGACCCAGCTCACGGACCTCGCCGCGCAGCCGCTCCAACACCGCCGGAACACCGGATCCGCGGTGCTCGTGGGAGTCGATCGACTGGCTGCTCATGAGTCCATCCAAGCACCGACCACCGACAAGTCCCCGGGCCCACATCAGCCTCTGTGGATTGGGAAACGGACTGCTTGAGACGTGCAGACGGGGGCCCGGATCGGCTGCGTCTGCTCCCTGAGCCGGGCAGGCTGATGGGGTGGGGTCCGGGTCGAGCCACCTACTGCGGGGGTGCGCTCCCGTGCCGGTGAGCCACCTTCCACACGCCGTCCTCACGGCGGTAGATCTGAGTGGCTCGCAGTGTGTAGGCAGTCGGCACGCCGTTGATGGACGCGGAGGTGTGCTCGAGACCCACTGTGTAGGCGGTGTCGCCGCGTACCTCGGCTTCGAGGAGCTCGAACTCGTAGGAGGTGCAGTCCGAGAAGCTCACGGCGAGATGGGTGAACAGGTCGTCCAGCTCTTCCTGGCCGCGTGCGTTCTTCCACGCACCCAACACCGACACCGGGTCGTTCCGTGACCAGATGGCGCGTCGGGGCCCGGCGTCCCCGTTGTGGACGGCGAGCTCCGCGTCCACGACGACCGACCGCACCCAGGTGAGGAACTCCTCGTACGGGCCCATGCTTCGATGATGCTCCGAATCGAGGGCGTTGGCCACGAGACGAGAGTCGAGAGATGAGTTTTCGCCGTTGCTCTCAGATGCCGCAGAGGGCGTCGCTCCGGCTGTGGGTGGATCCCAGCCGAAGCCAGCCCTGGACTCGGGGCCTGGCTGAGGGTCAGCGACTGCTCGTCAGTCGGCGATCAGGTCGTCGATCTGGTTGATCGCCGAGGAGGCGCCCTCCACGACGCCCATGTCGAGGACCTGCTGCAGCGCCTCGGCGGTGGCGTAGGTGCTCACGAAGGTGGCGCGGGTGCCGCCGTCGTGCTCGGCGAAGGAGTAGGCGTTCCCGCCGACGGGCAGGTCGGGGTTCTTGGTGAACTCCTCGTCGAGCGCGAAACCGTCTTCGAACGTGAACTGGTGGGGCTCATCGACGGCCTCGACTTCCCAGTAGCCGTAGAACTTCTCACCCTCGGGGCTGGTCATGTAGTAGTGCATCCGTCCACCGGGCGTCAGGTCGTGATCGACGAAGGTGGCGGGGTAGGTCGGGGGTCCCCAGACCTGCTCGAGCTGACGCGGGTCCGCGTAGACCTCCCAGATCCGCTTCGGTGGGCAGGCGAAGTCGGCGACGATGGTCAGGGTCCGGGCGTCGAGGTCGTGCGAGACGTCGGTGACGGGCATGTGGATCAGTCCTCCTGTGTATGGGGCGGGTTGGGTGTCTTCTTCTTGTGCGGCTCCGGTGTGGCGATGAGCTCCTCGATCCGGGAGATCCGGCCACGCCATAGGGATTCCAGCTCGATGAGCATTTCCCCTACCGACCGCACCGCTGCCACGTCGCCGCTGGCCAGCGCCTCGCGCCCTTGCCGGCGTTTGGTGAGCAGGCCTGCCTTCTCCAGCAGGGCGACGTGTTTCTGCACCGCGGCGAAGCTCATGTCGTAGGACGCCGCGAGGGTCGAGACGGAGTGCTCTCCGGCCAGCACGCGGCGCAGGATGTCGCGTCGCGTGCGGTCGGAGAGCGCTTGGAACCAGGCATCAGCCCGATCCTCGTCTGGTCCGTCCACAGGAACAACGTACAACTGATTGGTTGTACGTTGTCAAGGGTGTGGCCGCAGCAACCGACCGACACGACCGTCAGCGACTTGGTCGAGCAGCGAGAGCACGGGTGGATGGTGAGGTTGCGTCGCCACCGTCTCGCCACCACATCCCACCAGGGAGTTGCCGATGCGCTTTGCACCTCAGTCCGCGGAGGGATCAGATCCAGCCCATCCGCTTGGCGGCGTTGATGGCCTCGTGGCGGTTGCTGGCGGCGAGCTTGGCGGCTGCGCTGGAGAGGTAGTTGCGGACGGTGCCGGCGGCCAGGTGGGTGCGGCGGGCGATCTCGTCGACAGGGGCGCCGTCGGAGGCGGCCTCGAGAACGGCGGTCTCGCGCGGGGTGAGGGGGGAGTCGCCGAGGGCCATCGCTTCGGCAGCGAGGCCCGGGTCGACGTACCGGCCGCCGTCAGCGACGGTGCGGACGGCTGCGGCGAGGGTCTGAGCGCTGGTGGTCTTGGGCAGGAAGCCGCGGACTCCGGTCGAGAGGGCGCGCTTGAGCAACCCGGGTCGCCCGTGGCTGGTGACTATCAGACAGCCGCAACCAGGCACCGTCTCCGCGATCACGCCGGCGACGCCGATGCCGTCCAGTCCGGGCATCTGGAGGTCGAGTACGGCGACGTCCGGGCGTAGAGCGCGAGCCTGGGCGACGGCCTCGGGACCGGTGCCGGCCTGGCCGACGACCTCGATGTCGTCCTCGAGGTCGAGCATCTGCGCGAGCGCGACCCGGATCAGGTGCTCGTCATCGGCCAGCAGGACGCGGATCACCAAGTGGCCTCGGTGACGGCAGGTGCGAACTCGACACGCACCACGAACCGGTCGCCCTCGACGCCGGAGGACACTCGGCCACCGAGGCCGCCGAGCTGGTCGGCCAGGGTGCTGAGCCCGCTGCCGTCGCTGTCCGTGGGGCGATCGGCGATCAAGCCGTCGTTGGAGACGACGAGCTGGTCCCCGACGTACGTCAGGTCGACCTGCGTGGCTCGGGAGTGGCGAAGCACGTTGGTGACGGCCTCGCGGATGACACGGGCGACGCTCTCGTGGCGTGGGGGAGGTACGTCGACCACGTCGGCACGGGCGGTGATGCCGGCCGAGGCGAGAAGGGACACCGCGCCGTCGACCTCCACCGCCAGGTCGAGCGGCCGATAGCCGCGGGCGAGCTCGCGGGCCTCGCGCAGAGCCTCGTGGGCGGTGGACCGGACCTCGAGGACCTGGTCGGTGGCCCGGGCGTCGCCCCGGGCAGCAAGGGCGGCGGCGAGCTCGGCCTGAACGGCGATGGTCGAGAGCCGCCTGCCCATCACGTCATGGACGTCTTGTGAGAAGCGCAGTCGCTCACGGGCCACGGCCAGCGCCGCCTCGCTGTCACGCGCTCGCTCCAGCGACGTGACCACGTCCATCAGCCACAGCGAGCTCTGCACCGCGAAGATCAATCCGGCCGCCACCGCCACTCCGAAGGCCGCGAAGACGAGTCCGTAGCCGAGAAGGCCGGTGATCACCGCCGCCGCGACCAGGACCCCGTTGCGAACCCGGGTGTCGCGAAGTCCTCCAGCACCCCACGCGAGAGAGCCGGCGATGATCAGGGAGGTGCCGGCACGAGGGTCGGGAGGGAGAAGGAGGGCCAGTGGCACTGCCACGACCACGAATCCGATCAACACGGAGAGAGACCGCCACGGCACCGGTCCCTGGTGCGGGTACAACCTGATCGAGTCGCGGAGCACGAGACTGCCGGCAACGCCCAGCACGAGCGCGCCGAGCCCGGTGAGCGCTGCCGTGCTCGGCGAGTCGATCGTCGCGGCGACGTTCATGGCCGCCAGGAGGAGGAGGAGCCAGTAGGTGGCGTACGCAGAGGTCACCGTGTAGACGACGACGCGTTCGACCTGAGTACGCCGTCTCCACCAGCCCCAGATCACCACGGGCCCATCCTGTCAGCCACGCGGCTCCCAGGTCATGGACCGGCGGGCGAGCAACGTGCCGATGATCGTCCAGCCGAGGAGACAGCCCAATGCGGGCAACGCCTCGCCCCAGGTGGCCGACCAGGTGATGGCCGCCGTGCCGGCGACGCCAGGCTCGAGTCCGAACCAGGCCACCCGGACAAGGTCCTCGAGGGCGGCTCCGGGCAGCAGGTCGAGCCATTGCTGCGCCCTCTCGGGAAACACGGCGCGGGTGCTGCCGACTGTCGAGAGCAGCAGGATGGGGAGACTGGTCAGCTGGGCGGCTTCGGCGTTCCTCGTCCACGCCGCCGTCCAGAGGGCCAGGGCGGCGAAGGTGACACAGGTGAGCAGCAGGCCGAGGACGAGCAGGATCGGATTGAGGGGCAGGTCGAAGCCGAGGAGCCCGGCCACGACAACCGCGATCACGGCCACGATGAAGACGAGGGCCACACCGGGCAGGGCCATCGAGACGATGATCTCGCCGTCGGTGGCCTCCCCCGAGCGCAGTCGCTTGAGCACCAGCTCGTCGCGGCGCGTCACGAACATGGAGAGCAGGTTGTAGTAGACCGGGAAGAGCAGGGCCATCAGCAGGACCAGGCTCAGTGGGCCCGCTCCTGCCTCGCCGCTCTTCTCAGGGACGATCACCAGAAGGCCCAGCACCAGGAGGGGTACGGCGACCGCGTAGACGACGGTCAGCATGCTGCGGCGCATCAGCAGGACGTTGGACTGGGCGAGTCCGAGCACGCGAGTGGTCATCGGGCCATCTCCTTTGCTTGGGGGGATTCCGGATTCGTGGTGGTGGCTGCGTGGCCCTCCGCGACGTCGAGGAAGACCGACTCGAGCGAGGCGGCGCGGGCGGAGAGGTCGTCCAGCCGGACGTCGCAGCGATCGGCCCAGGCGAGCAGCGTGGTCAGCGTCTGCTGGAGGTGGTCGGTCTCCACGATGGTGTGGTCGGCCGTGAGCTCCACGTGTGCCGCCGCCAGCGGGGGGAGCTCTCTGTTCGGTGTGTGGAACCTGATGATGGAGGGTTGGCCGGCCAGGATCTCCGCACGGGTGCCCGACAGGACGATCCGACCGGCCCGCATGATCGAGATCTGGTCGGCGAGCGCCTCGGCCTCTTCGAGGTAGTGCGTCGTGACGAGGATCGCGACACCGTCTGCCCGCAGCGAGCGGATCAGCTCCCAGACGCGGTGCCGGCTCTCCGGGTCGAGACCGGTGGTCGGCTCGTCGAGCATCAGCACCTCCGGGCGACCGGTGAGGGTGCAGGCCAGGTCGACTCGCCGCTGCTCACCGCCGGACAGCGCGCGCATGCGCACACTGGCGCGCCCACTCAGGTCGAGCAGGTCGAGCGACTCCTCGACGGGACGGGGATCTGTCACCGTTGCGGCCCACATGGTGAGGGTCTCGCGCACCGTCAGGTCGCCGGAGAACCCGCTGCGCTGGAGCAGGACCCCGGCCCGGCGGCGTACTTCCCGGCGGTCGTGGATCGGGTCGAGCCCGAGCACCCGCACGCTGCCGGAAGCCGGGGTGGCGAGCCCTTCGATGACTTCGAGCAGGGAGGTCTTGCCGGCTCCGTTGACTCCCAGCAGGGCGTGAATGGTGCCCGGCTCGAGCCGGAGATCGACCCCGCTCACGGCCTCGAAGGATCGGCTCCCACTGCCGTAGACCCGGTGCAGTTCGTGTACGTCGATGGCGGCGTCGGTGTCGATGTGCATGAGACCAGCCAACCCGCGCGCTGGTGCTGGGGGTAGTGCGGCGTGTCACCGGTTGCGCTGACATTTGTCATGCCGCTGTGTCGGCGCGCCCCAACACGGTGCTGATCTCGAGCCTTCAGCGCCATCGAGACCGAGACGCGGGGACGCAGCGGGCTCGTGGCTGGAGTCTCGACGCGCGACCTTTTCTCGTTGCCCGCTCAGGTGCACTGGTCAACGCGCGACACCAGCACCGACCATGACAGTCAGCGGGCGCGGACCCGGGTGACCGAGAACTGGGTGGCGTCGGGAGTGGTGAAGCGGGCGTTGGGCAGATACAGCGCCCCGGCGATCCTCGCCACGGTGGTGGGGACGTCGAAGGAGTTCGAGCGCAGGTAGCCGGTCAGCTTGCCCGAGGTGCCGCTGCGGTCGAGCCGGATCACGGCGATCTTGTTCATCGTGTTCTGTACGACGTAGAGCGTGCGGCCCTCGCGCAACATGCCGTCGCCCCGAGCCAGGGAGACCCCGCCGAGGTCGACCTGGGTCGCTGTGCCGGTGGCAGGGTCCACGCGGTAGAGCAGGCCGGTCGTGGTGTTCACCACCAGCAGAGCCTTGCGGTCCGGAGTCTGGGTGATGCCGTTGGCGCCGAAAGCCCTCGCCCTGCACCCACTCCCCGGTCAGCGGCACGGTCTGCACCCGTCCCTGGGCGGGCAGCGACCCGCGCCTGCCCAGCGGCACGCGGTACAGCTGTGCCTGGGCGGAGTCGGTGAACCACGCGGCGCGCCTGGTCAGGACGACGTCGTTGACGAAAGTGTCCTCAGACGACGTCAAGGTGTACGACGCCAGCAGCTTTCCGCTGCGAGTGTTGATGACTCTCGCGTCCCCGCCCGAGCCCCCGGCAACGAACAGCCGGCCGCGACGGTCGGCCTTCATACCGACAGACGGTGTCCCAGGCCCGGCAGTGACCTCGGTGGTCCTACCGGTCCGCACGTTTAGGCGCAGGATGGAGCCGTCGGAGCGTGACCCGAGGTAGGCCGTCGTGCCTCGCCCGGCGGCGATTCCCTCGGGGGCGAAGCCCTCCGGCAGGGCGATCGGGGAGGGGAAGGGTCGGGACGAGCCGTGACCCGCGCCATGCTGGCGCACGTCGTCGCGGTGGGGGGCGGTGGCTGCTGAGGCCGACGCGATACCGGTGAGCGCGGCCAGTGAGAGGCCGGCACCCACCAGGCCGGTGCGTAGCAGGGCCGTGGACGTGCGCTTCATGAGACGCTCCTGTTCCGGCGGCGGACCGACCCGCCGCCCAGGCCTTCAACCTAACCAGGCCACCCACACGGTGGCGAGTGGCGAGCGGCGGTCGCCGGGGTGACGGTGGTGCGCGACTCGACGGTCGGAGGCACGTTGAGTGAGCCGTCAGCCGGCTCACGAACCCGGACGGGCCCCGGCCTCGGAGCCCCCAGAAACCTGACCCGATGCGACTGCACCTCGGGCCGTACCTGATCGCCGCCGCGCTGGTGCTCTCTGCCTGCGGGAGCGGGGGTGAACCCCCCACCGGACCACCGGAGGCAAGCACCCCTTCGGTGTCATCGAGCCCCCCGGAGTCCGACTCCTCGACCGTGCTCGCCACCGACAAGTCCGATGAGGAGGCGAACATCGCCCACCTCTTGGGCGAGTCGGGCCCTGATGCCGGTGACGCGTTCGACGTCCAAGAGGACGTGCCGGCAGTGAAGGAAGAAGGTCCACAGTCCGAGGAGGACTGGGCCGAGACGATCGTGGACGCCACACACGGGGACTACGCCGAGGCGACGCAGAGGCTGCTCGATTTCGACACCAGCATCGGCGAGGACGCGGCCACCCCGGTCGAGAAGCTCGGCGAGGTCGAGGTGGTGGGGCAGAATCACTTCGCGGTGGTCCTGGACGCCTCCGGCAGCATGGCGGAGCAGAGCCGTGGTGGATCCCGGATGCAGCAGGCGAAGACAGCGGTCCGGCAGTTCGCCTCGAAGCTGCCGCCCAGCAGCACGTTGTCCCTCCGGGTCTATGGCCACGAGGGCAGCAACTCGCGCGCCGACAAGGCGAAGTCGTGCGCGGCGACCGAGGTGGTCTACGACGGTCCTCCCAAGGGAGTCGGGCGGGCGATGTCGAAGTTCGCCCCCACTGGTTGGACGCCGATCGCGAAGTCGATCGACGCAGCCCGTGCCGACATCCCGGCCGAGGCCAGTGATGCCATCGTGTACGTCGTCACCGACGGCATCGAGACCTGCGGCGGCGACCCGGTGAAGGCGGCTCGTCGACTGGCGAGGAGTGGGGTGAAGCCGGTCGTCAACGTGATCGGATTCCAGGTAGGAAACGCCGATCAGAACCAGCTGCGGCGGATCGCGAAGGTCGGTGGGGGTGTATTCACCGACGCCCACGCCGGCGCCGACCTCGAGAGCTATTGGGAGGCCGACCGGAGACACATGATGGATGCCTGGATGGAATGGCAGCGCGAGGCGCTCGACCGCATCGAAGAGGATGGCCGCGCCAACCTCGATGCGGCGGAAAGCATGGGCCGCGCGCTCCTCGACGGCATCACCGACGAGTGGGACCACCAATCGGACGTGATCGACCTGCTCGAGAGCGATGAGGCGTTCGAAGACGACACGAGACGCTCCGTGTGGAGGACGTTGTACGAACGCAAGCGGGCACTGTGGTCGTGGAGCTATGAGATGAAGAGATCGAGCTGGCGAGATGCTTACGAGATCAAGGTCAGCCGATGGAGAGAAGCCTACGATCTCGGCACCGGCAAGTGGTCGGAGTACTACGCGAAACGCAATTGACCCCACCCTCGGGCGACTGTCGCCACCGACCGGCTACGCAGCGGACGGCCCGTGGCCTCAGCTCCTGGGCAGCTGGGAGACGATGTCGTCGCGGATGACGTTCAACAGCAGTCTGAGGTGGATCCCACGACTGGTGACGTCGTCCTGGCGCACCTCGGTGGCGGCGACCACCACGAGGTTGCGGTCCGGAATGACCTGGATGACCTGACCGCCGTACCCGAGGGCCTCGAACAGCGGGTCGCCGTCGACGGTGGTTGCCCACCACTGGTAGCCGTAGCCGTCGCGGAGTCCGTCGGCGGCCACCTGCCTCGCAGTAGCCTGGGTGATCCAGTCTGCCGGGACCACCTGCTGCGCCCCCCAGCGCCCGCCCGCCAAGAAGAGCTGTCCGAGCTTGACCATGTCCCGCGGACGAAGCCTGATACCCCACCAGCCGGTACTGACTCCTTGCGGATCCACGGGCCAGGCGAATCCGGCGTTGTCGTACTCCGTGAAGGCTCTCGCCGATGGTCCGTGCAGTCTCGCGCCCCGGAATGCCGGTCGCGTGTCGATGTCGAGCGGCCCGAACAGCCGTGACCGGGCGTAGTCCAAGGCCGTTGTTCCCGTCGCTTCCTCCAGCACCGCAGCAAGCAAATGGGAGGTGCCGTTGGAGTAGGCGAAGCGGTCCCCGGGTGGGGACACCGGGTGCGTCAGGATCTCGCGCACCCAGTCGTCGGACTGGGCAAAGGCAGGACCGGCGGCTTCCTCCCCGCTGGGGAACCCCGCTGTCATGGTGAGCAGCTGGCTCAGGGTGATGCCCGCCACGGACGCGGACATGTCGTCGGCGTACTTCGGAAGCAGCGTGGCGAGGTTGGCGCCGAGGCCGTCGATCAGCCCTTCGTGCAGGGCGATGCCGACCAATGTCGAAACGATGCTCTTCGTGACGGACTGCATGCCCCAGTAGGCGTTCTGGTCGGTTCCGTAGTACTGCTCGAGCACGATCCGGTCGTCGGTGGCGACCACCAAGGCGCGCAACTCGTCGAAGTCGGGGAGAACGTCGGCGTACCCCTCGATGGCTTCGGAGACTCTTTCGCGCTGAACGGTCCAGGGTTCCCGCTCCGGGGACGTGGGCGGAGAACACGCGGACAGCAGGAGGCACGCAACGGCTACGAGCAGCAGCGTCACGCGAAAAGGGTCGTGAGATCTCACAGCGCTCTCCGTCCAGCCCCGCCAGTCTGGCAGCGACTCCGGTCACTGTCGACGCCGCCAGACATCGCAGGTGGACACCGACGTGCGGTTGCCGATCGCTCGAAGCGGCGGGGCGGACGGCCAGCACCGACCTCGTGCCCGCGAGGTCCGCACATGTGGGGTCCCGCTCGTCGCGGGACCGCACGCTCGCCCCCGCTCGACAAGCGGAGGAACAAGGGCCGCGAGCGTCCGCCACCAGCGCCCGATGGGTGGCGCCCGAGGCGCACGACGGTGACGGTCCTAGATGTCCACGCGCCAACGGAGGTGGGCGTCGGCTCCAGTAGGGACGTACGAGCACCGAAGGCCGGTCTTGACCGATCGGTCCAGGTGGGCCGCGAGCAGTGGCGTGAGGGTGCCCAGGCGTTGGATGGCATCGCGGATGCGTGCGCTGACGGCCTTGCGCGCCCGCTCAGCGGGGTCGTTGGCAACGGAGCGGATCCTGCCGCCGAGACCGGTGGTCCGCCGGAGCTCGGTCAGCAGCTGGTCGCGCTCCTCGACCAGCAAGTCGTGCGACGCGAGGTCGGTGCCGCTGCCGGTCTGGTCGATCTCAGCCTGCAGCTCGTCGAGTCGATCTCGGTAGGCCCGCAGCGCCTCGATGTCGATGAGCTCATCGGTCCTCTCGCTCACACCCGACGAGAAGCCGCCCATCAGCCGGACAGCGGGCAGGTCCTGACCCCGGTGACGCACCAGCATGGCGATGTCGGCCAGTCCTTTGCTGTGCGGGAGACTGCCCTGCTCCTCCCCGAACGTCACCGTCCAGATCCGCTCGGTGCGGCTGAGGGAAGCTGTCAGAGGCGTCCGGCGCGACCCCGCCCCGGGGTCTGGGGGGTACGCGCGCCCCAAGGCGCCGTGCGCCGACTCGCCCTGCCTGACCCACACCGTGGCACCTAGGCTGCGAGAGGTCTCGATGGACTGTCGGAGCATCACGGCGGCGCGCTGGCGATCGCCGAGCTCGGCGGCCAGGAGGCCCGCCGCGTGGGCGAACGGCCCGACGAACGCGACCACGGCGCCGTTGACCCCGCAACTGTCTGTCAGCGGGGAGATGTCGTCGAGGAGAAACGCACACAGCTCGGTATCGTGCAGGGCGGTCGCGGCAACGGCCAGGTCGCTCACGAGAACTGAGCGCAGGTAGGACCCCTCGTCGGGCCACCCTCCTGCTTCGGAGAGCATGGCGACTTCTCGTGCGGCAGCCTCCAGATCACCCGCCGCAGCCAGGGCGCCCGCCGCCACGGCGTGCGCCACGACAGGAGCCCCGGTCCACCAGCGCACCGCATCCGCCGCCAGGGCGGACAGCTCTTCCGGCTCGTTGCGGATCCGAGCAAGGGCGACGCGCTGCGACATGAGCACGTTGCCGGCGTCGGGCTCGTGGATCTTCTCGCCGAGAGCGACGGCGGCGTACATCAGGGACTCGGCTCGGTCCGCGTCTCCGTCGAGAAGGGCCAGCGCTGCTCGGCGAGTCTGCACCATGTAGCGGTCGCGCGGTTCGTTGCGTGCTTCCAGGATTCCGAACCAGCGATCGAGCACCGGGCGAAAGCCTGGCGAGCCCGATTCGAGCAGCCCGTTCGCCTCCAGGAGCAGGCCTTCGGCCAGCCGCTCCTGGTCTCCGAGCCGGCTCCCGATGGTGGCGATCTCCCGACCGATCAGGCTGCGCTCCGCTCCTGTACCCGGGCCCCACAGCGCGTCGTGTCTGGCCAGGAGGCAGGACGCGAGGGTCTCGTCGTCGTCAGACTGCCGGGCCAGCGCCAAGGCCTCTTCACTCAGCGGGCCGGCTTCCCGCCGGTCATCCGAGACCGAGTGCTGAAGCTCTCGCGCCAGGGCGGCGGTCACCCTCGCCTGACGCGCCACGTCGTGGCCGGTGATCGCAGCCAACGCGGATGCCAGCTGGGCGATGATCTCGCCGCGAGGTGCGGAGAACTTCGCACCGAGTCGTTGAACAGCGAGAGCAACGTCCGCCACCTGCTGTGGGCTGGACGCTGCTGTCGCCGCCTCGGCGAGAAGGTCGCGGGCCACATCGGGCTCTCCGGACCGCGCCTCCCCGTCGGCCTCCTCGAGGAGAATCCGGACCAGCAGATCGGGAGCGATGGTCCAGCCCACGTCGACGGCAGCCAGACGCGCCCGGCGCAGGTGCGCTGCCGACTCGCGGAACGCGGCCCTGCGGCGCTCGTCCCGCGCGGCTTCTCGCGCCCAGTGGATCGCCTTCCCCGGATCGGTGGCGGTCACCGCCTGGGCGAAGTGTCGAGCGAGGACTCCGGGCGAGACATGCGCTCCGCGGCGGCTCCGGGCTTCGAGGGCCTCCGCTACTCGTCCGTGGAGCCGACCTCGCTCGGTCAGGCTCAACTGGCCGTACAGGGTCTCGCGAAAGAGATCGTGGGTGAACCAGAGCTCGTGTGCGGGTCCGGTCCTGATCACACCCGCCTCCTGGGCGGCGTCCAGGCCGTTCACGACTGCGGCGATCGTGTCCTCGACCACCAGGGCAAGGACGTCGGGGAGGAGCCGGTTTCCCAACGCACTGGCGGCAGCCAGGACGCGTCGGCTCTCCACGGGCAGGGTCTCGAGGCGTCGGATGACGGCTCCGGTCACGGCTGTCGGCAACGGCGCCAACACGCCGCCGCCGGACAGTCTCGCGAGCTCCCGCACGAACAGGGGGTGACCTCCGGTTCGGCGGTGCAGGTCGGGGGCCAGTGTCTGCGCGAGCGAGGACCCGCAGATCGTGGCAGCGAGCTCCTCGACTGCCGCGACTGGAAGTCCCTCGAGGTGGATGTGATCGACGTGCGATCCGAGCATCGACAGTCGCATCCTCCGCTCGGGATCGAGCTCGTCGTGTCGGTAGGCCCCGATGATCAGGAGCCGAGCCTCGACGGGTGTGGCGACGAGGTGCTCCAGCAGGTCGAGGGTCGAGGAGTCGGCCCATTGCAGATCGTCGAGCACGATCGCGACGCGCTGGTGCGAGCTCACGCTCTCCAGCCAGCCGACGGCCGCGTCGAGCAGCATGAACCGCTGACGGTCAAGGTCGTCGGCCGAGGCCGAAGCCGACCCGAGCGCGGGGATCAGGGCTGCGAGACGACCCGTGCCATCCCCGGCGGCGGCAGTGGCTGCGTCCCTGCCGATGGCCCGGGTGAGGTCGTCGAATGCCTGCATCCAGGGCCAGAACCCGGGTGCTCCCGGACTCTGCCAGCAGGTGCCCCAGCCGATCAGCGTCGCGTCGTCGTCCGCGGCGTCGAGTGCCGCGCGAATCAGCGACGTCTTGCCCATCCCGGCCTCACCGCTGACGAGCACGGTCGTACGACGCCCCAGCGCCGAGGCGAGAGCGAGCTGTTCGAGGCGCCGCAGAGCGTCTACGCGGCCGATGATCGTCGTCCCGGCTGGTCGCGTCATCAGGTCCCTCCCCCAGAGCTCAGCAGATCGCCAGACGGAATCTGGCGGAAAGTGTCAGCTTCTGGCGTCTTCAGGATGACACCACCGTGACCATCGAAGGAGCAGCTGATGACATTCGACGCGATCCACTACAAGAACGCCACCCGCCAGCAGTGGCAGGACTATGCGGCGGGCTGGAGTGCCTGGACGCCCCTTCTCGAGACCTGGCTCGGTCCGGCGACGGAGAAGATGCTCGACCTGGCGCAGCTCAGTGAGGGTCACCGGGTGTTGGACGTGGCCGCTGGGGCCGGCGGCCAGGGCATCGTCGCAGCGCAGCGGGTCGGCCCCCTCGGCTCGGTTGTGGCCACCGACCTGTCCCCGAGGATCCTCGACCATGCCGAGTGGGCAGCCAAGGAAGCAGGTGTCGACAATCTCTCGACCCTCGAGCTGGACGGCGAGCGCCTCCACGAGCTGGAGGCCGCAAGCTTCGACGCCGCCATCTCCCGGGTGGGGCTCATCTACTTCCCCGACCGCCGACAGGCGTTGTCGGGCATCCGGCACGCCCTGTGTCCGGGAGGACGCCTGGCGACGGTGACCTACTCCACTGCAGCGGCGAACGGCTTCTTCTCCGTGCCGGTGTCGATCATTCGGGAGCGTGCCCGACTCGCGGCACCGGCTCCTGGTCAACCCGGCCCGTTCAGCCTGGCCGACCCCGACGACCTCGCGCGGGAGCTCGCCGCCGCGGGGTTCGGGGACATCGAGGTGGAGCTGATCAGTGCCCCGGTGCGACTCCCCTCGGCGGCGGAGTGCACGCGCTTCGAGCGGGAGTCCTTCGGCGCCCTCCACCAGATGCTGGGCGGCCTGCCACCGCGTGAACAGGATGCGGTCTGGACCGATATCGAGACAGCTCTGGAGCGCTACGAAACCGACGAGGGATTCGTCGGACCGTGCGAGCTGGTCGTGGCGGGTGCGACCAGATGAGTACGCGCGGAGAGTTCACGGTCACGGCGATCCAGGGCACTCCCGCCTATCTCGACCGTGAGGCGACCGTCGAGATCGTCGCAGACCACGTCCATCGAGCCGGCTCCGATGGCGCCGACCTCGTGGTGTTCCCCGAGTCCTTCGTGCCCGGATACCCCGACTGGGTCTGGCGCACCAGACCGTGGAGCGACGACGAGTGGTACGCCCGCTTCCAGGACCAAGCCGTCGAGGTCGGTGGCCCCGCTCTGGACACGGTGTGCGCCGCCGCCGACGCAGGCGACACCTGGGTCGCTCTCGGGATCACCGAGCGTGGTGCGTCCGGCACGCTCTACAACGCCGTCGTCTACATCGACAGCAACGGACAGATCGCCGGGCTGCACCGCAAGCTGGTGGTCACCGGAGGTGAACGTCTCGTCTGGGGCAACGGCCAGGGCCCCATGCTCACCGTGGTCGACATCGGCGGCGTGCGCGTGGGCTCCCTGATCTGCTGGGAGAACTACATGCCGCTGGCCAGGGCGGCTCTCTACGAGAAGGGCATCGACGTCCTGCTGGCCCCCACGTGGGACAACAGCCCCGAGTGGGTGCCGACTCTTCGCCACATCGCCAAGGAGGGCCGAGTGTTCGTCGTCGGTGTCACTGCCTATCTGCGCGGATGCGACGTGCCTCGCGACCTCCCGGGCGCCGCCGAGCTGTACGGCGGCGCCGAGGACTTCCTGTCCCGAGGCAACACGACCGTCGTGGCCCCAGGCGGAGGCATCCTCGCCGGCCCTGTCGTCGGACAGCACGGCGCCGTCACCGCTGTCCTCGAGCTCGACCACATCTCCGCCGGCCGCCGCGCCTTCGACCCGGTCGGACACTATGCCCGACCCGACGTCCTCGCGCTGGTCACCGAGCCGAGGCGAGTCGAGTCATGAGCGCCGTCCCGGGCTTCGGCACCGGCCCTCGCCGAGACGTCTGCCTCTGCCGCGGGCGGGGGAGTGCCTTCGGGCTCAGCCCGCCACCAGCGGCGGGCCCAGCGCCCGGACGCCATACCGATCTCCGATCTCCCGAACCCTGAGGGGATCCGGGGGCCCGTCCAGGCCCTTGAAGTACTCAGCCTGCTCGGCGAACATCTGCTCGAGCCCTGCGGGTGTCGTGGTGCCGAACACCCATGCCGGCTCGTCGCCGAGATTGGCGAACGTGTGCGGCACTTCGCGTGGAAGCCACACCAGCTGCCCCGAGGTCGCCTCGAAACGCTGATCCCCCACGAGGAACGTGACCACGCCGGTGATGATGAAGGCTGCTTCGTCCTCGCGCGTATGGACGTGCAGCCCCGGACCGGAGGTCCTCGGCGGCAGGCGGGCCTCGCCGAACATGACCGCTCCTCCCGTGCGGTCACCGCCGGCAAGCACCTGCCACGGTCTCGCGTCGTCGACGTCTCGCTGCACCGTGAACGGCTGCGTCAAGGTCATCTGGTCCGCCTCTCGTCCTCATCCGATCCGATGGTGCACCCGATCGAGCATCCTCGGCCAGGCAAGCGACCCGAACTGACTTCGGCCCCGGCACGTCATGGTGTCGGGAAACGCGGGGCAGGGTCTGTCTGCACAGACACGGGATGAAGAGCGGGGCGCGGCGGTGATCCTGGCGGTACCGGCTCAGAGCGCGAGCAGTCCCTCGACGACCTCGACGAGATCGTCACCGCGGACATCAGCGGGCTCGAACACGTCGCCGGGCTCCCCCTCCAGCCGCGAGCACCAGCCGGCCAGCGCGCCGACTCGCTTGGCGCCATGGCAGTCCCAGGCGTGTACCGCGACCAGGGCCATGCGGTCCAGCTCGACGCCCAGGCTTCTCGCGGAGTAGTGGTAGACAGCTGGGGCCGGCTTCCAGGTGCCCACCGCGGACGAGGTGATCACCTCGTCGACATAGGAAGCCAAGCCGGCGGAGGCAAGGAACGAGCGCGTGTTGGCGGGGTCGCCGACGGTCAGGCACCCGATCCTGACACCGGCCTCGGAGAGCTTCTTCAGCGCGGGAAGGGCGTCCGGGAACGCCGTGACCTTCGCGAAGCCCTCGAGCACGTGGTCGATATCGTGCGCTGTCATGGCCTGACGGGTCTCGGTGTTCAGGGCCTGGCGCGCCACGGCGGTGAAGTCGGCCTGGTCACCGGAGAGGGTGAGCGCCATTGCGTCGCGCTGGAAGCGCAGGAAGAACGGTTCGAGCACCGATGTGGGTTGGCCGACCGCTTCCAGGCGCTCCGCGATCGCCCCTACGTCGAGCAGGGTCTCCAGGACGTCGAAGACCACCGCCTCGACACGACCAGCCATGCGCTACTCCTCTGTGCGTCCGCGTGCCGACACCATGCCTATCAGCCTGTGCCGCCGACGTCGAGGGGGGACGGCGCATCGCTCGGCAGGCACGGGCGCGCCCACACTGAGGCCCCTCCCGGCGCGCACCCGCATCACCGGTCGATCCAGGGCGGGAGAGGCCACCACCCCTCGAGCGCCGGCTCCGCTGCAGGCGCGTCGCTTCGAGGACCTTCCGCTGAGCGGCGGCCGGTACCCCGTCGGATCGGTCGGATCGGTCGGATCTAGGAGAGAACCCGCGGGATCCTGCTCGCCCAGGACCTCGGAATCCGGGCGGTCCACGCCGTCACCGGCGAGTTCTCAGACAACGCACTCTGGACCCCCCGGCCTCGACCACGACCGGCCGGGAACTCAACAGACCCACCCCGGCACCACGCACGCCCGAACCAGAACCGCAGGTACAGGAGTCCTGAGACATCATCGGCGCCCCTGGCAGGAATCGAACCTGCGACCTAGAGATTAGAAGGCTCTTGCTCTATCCAGCTGAGCTACAGGGGCATGGGCTCGCGAACCTACCTCGGGTCGGACCTCGAGATTCAAACCGGCTGCTGATCCGATCCAAGGCGATCCACCGCGACGATTATGCCGTAGCCCGGCTGCAGGTCACCCGTGTCCCGGCTCCAGGTCTCGCGAGGATCGACCAACCGGCTGGCCGCGACGGCAGAGATCAGCCGCGCAGCCGCGCCATCCACGACTCGATCTCGTCCGGGTCGCGGGGGAGCGCCTCGGAGAGGTTGCGCATGCCGTCGGCGGTCACGACCACGTCGTCCTCGATCCGGATGCCGATGCCGCGCAGCTCCTCGGGGACGAGCAGGTCGTCCTCCTGGAAGTAGAGCCCGGGCTCGACCGTGAGCACCATGCCCTCCTCGAGGTCGCCGCCGGGGTAGATGCCCGTGTCGGCGGCGGCGCAGTCGTGCACGTCCATCCCCAGCATGTGGCTGGTGCCGTGCAGGGTCCAGCGGGCGTAGACCCGGCTGTTCGGGGACAGCGACTCCTCGGCCGAGACCGGCAGCAGACCGAGATCCTCGAGACCGTGCGCCAGCACCGTCATCGCGGCCAGGTGCGGAGCCCGGAAGGCGGCGCCCGGGCGCACTGCCTGCAGTCCCGCCTCCTGCGCGGCGAGCACGAGTGAGTACAGCTCGCGCTGGACCGGGGTGTAGGTGCCGTCGACGGGCAGGGTGCGCGTCACGTCGGCGGTGTAGAGCGAGGAGGCCTCGACCCCCATGTCGAGCAGCAGCAGGTCGCCGGGCGTGACCGGGCCGGAGTTCTCGGTCCAGTGCAGCGTGGTGGCGTGGCGGCCTCCGCCGACGATGGAGTCGTAGCCGATGTCGTTGCCCATCGTGCGCGCGCGCCGGAAGAAGGTGCCCTCGATCCAGCGCTCGCCGTGTTCGAGCACACGGTCCCACTCGCGTACGGAGTCCTCGAAGCCGAGCGTCGTGATGTCGCACGCCCCCTGGAGCTCCGCGATCTCCCACTCGTCCTTGACCAGCCGGAGCTCGGAGAGCACCCGGCCGAGCTCACGATCGCGCTCCCCGTCGCCGGTGACCTGACTGTCCACGCGGGGGTCCGCGCCGCGCAGCACCCGGGTCTTGGCCGGTCCGGAGAGTCGATCCGAGAGCTCGTCGATGTGGCGGGTCTCCACGCCGAGGGAGGAGGAGATCTCCGGCAGCGACGGTCGTCGGCCGGCCCAGAGCTCGCCGTACTGGCGGTCGCGGAAGAACTCGTCGGTCTCGCGTGAGCTCCGCGGTCGGGCGTACAGCACGGCGTCGCCGCCCTCGACCACGAGAACGGCGTCGCTGGTCTGGTTGCCGCACAGATAGGTGTGGGCGGTCTCGGCACGGAAGCGGTAGTCGGTGTCGTTGGCGCGGACCTTGAACCCGCCCGAGGGGATCACCAGACGCTCGCCCGGGAACTGCGCGCTCAGCCGCTCCCGCCGCGCACGCGCCCAGTCGGTGATGGCGTGGGCGGTCACGGCGAGCTCGCGGTCTCCCCAGCCCGTGCGCATGAACGCGGAGTAGGCCTCCGGCACGGCTGGATCGTGGCTTTCGGTGTGGCTCTCGGTATCAGTCACCGGGACGGTGTGCTTCGGGTCAGTCACCGTGCCACTCTACGACCGCGGCATCGTTACGCTACGCGCATGCAGAGACGTCGAAGCTCCGCCGCGTTCACCATCGTCGTGACGGTGGTGATGCTCATCGGAGCCGCGGTCATGGGCGTGGTGCTGCTGCTCTCGGGCGCCCCGGGGGCCCTGGTGGTGGGTCTTGTGCTCGCCGCGCTTCCCCTGGCCCCGCTGATCAGCACCTACATGTGGCTCGACCGCTACGAGCCCGAGCCGCGGTCACTGCTGGTCCTCGGCCTGGGCTGGGGAGCGTTCGTCGCGACCTCGGCCGCCCTGCTGCTTCAGGTCTTCGACAGCTTCGTGTTCCAGGCGACGGACACGTTCAGCGCGGTGGTGGTCGCACCCATCACCGAGGAGGCCGCCAAGGGGCTGTTCATCCTGCTGCTGCTGTTCTACCGCCGCCACGAGCTCGACGGGGTCCTCGACGGCATCGTCTACGCGGGGATGGTGGGCATCGGCTTCGCGTTCACCGAGAACATCCTCTACCTCGCCTCGGCGTACATGGGCGACGACGGTCAGGCCGGCGGGCTCGGAGGTGCAGTCGGGCTCTTCATCGTGCGGGGCGTGTTCAGCCCGTTCGCCCACCCCTTCTTCACCGCGTTCATCGGCATCGGGATCGGGCTCGCCGTCACCTCCCGCAGCAAGACGGTGCGCGTGGTCGCGCCCGTCATCGGCTACCTGCTCGCGGTCGCGGCCCATGCCGCCTGGAACGGCTCGCTCAGCCTGGACGGCGGGCGCAACGCGCTGACCACCTACTTCTTCCTGATGATCCCCGCGTTCCTGCTGCTCAGCAGCATCGCGATCTGGTCGCGAGCGCGCGAGGGCGGCGTACTCACCAAGGCACTCAGCGACTGTGCCCAGCGCGGGTTCCTGGACCCGTCCGAGATCCCCTGGCTGGCCCGGATCCCGGCCCGACGGTTCGCGCGGAGGTACGCCGAGAAGGTCGGCGGCAAGCCGGCCCGGCGCACGATGGTGGCCTACCAGAACGAGGCGGTGGAGCTGGGCTTCCTGCACAGCCGCTACCTGCGTGGCGTGCCACCGCCCGACTTCGCGCTGATCGGGCAGGAGCACGTCGAGCGGATGCGGGTCCTGCGTCCCGGCGTGGTCTGGCCCCAGCCGACCGGGGACCGTCCGCCGCCGCAGATGCCCCTGGTGCGCGACCGCACGACGACCGGACCGGGCTCCGGGCCGTGACCACTTCCAGTCACTCGTCCGGTGTCCCCGTCGCCCCTCCCACAGAGTCCGGCCCGAGCTCGGGGCGCGCGGTCAAGATGCTCAGCACACTGACCGGGCTGCGCGACGCGCTGCGACGCGCTCAGCTGCCCCTGGAGGTTCCCGACGTCGCGGAGAGCCGGGCGGTCCGCGCGGCGATCGTCGACCAGCTCGAGGACTACGTGCTGCCTCGCCTGGTCCAGATCGACGCCCCGCTGCTGACCGTCGTGGGGGGGTCCACCGGTGCGGGCAAGTCCACGCTGGTGAACTCCCTGGTCGGCGAGCGGGTCAGCGAGCCCGGCGTACTCCGGCCCACGACGCGCTCACCGGTGCTGGTGCACCATCCCTCCGACGTCGGCTGGTTCGAGAACCGACGCATCCTGCCCGACCTCGAGCGCACCCCGCGGGCCACCGCCGATCCGGGCGCGCTCCAGCTGGTCTCCTCCGAGGCGATCCCCCAGGGCCTCGCCCTGCTGGATGCCCCTGACATCGACTCCGTGGAGGAGCGCAACCGGAGCCTGGCCGCGCAGCTGCTCGCGGCAGCCGACCTGTGGCTCTTCGTCACCTCCGCCGCGCGGTACGCCGACCAGGTGCCGTGGGGATTCCTCAAGCAGGCCGCCGAGCGGAGCGCGGCGGTGGCGATCGTGCTCGACCGGACCGACTCGGAGGCGATCCCCGAGGTCAGCAGCCACCTCGCGCGGATGCTGGTCGATCGGGGACTCAAGGACTCGCCGCTGTTCACGGTCGCCGAGGCCTCGCTCGACGAGCAGGGTCTGCTGCCCGCAGCGTCCGTCAGTGACATCCGGGGCTGGCTGAGCGACCTGGGCTCCGACGTCGAGGCTCGCAACGGCGTGGTCCGCCAGACCCTGGACGGCGCGATACGCACGATCGCCAACCGGACCCACGAGCTCGCCGACGCCTGCGAGGCGCAGGCCGAGATGCAGACCCGGCTCAAGCGCGACGTGGACAAGGCCTACGACCAGGCGATCGCCGACATCGACAAGGGCTCGGCCGACGGCACCCTGCTCCGGGGTGAGGTGCTGGCGCGCTGGCAGGACTTCGTCGGCACCGGCGAGCTGCTTCGCAGCCTGGAGTCCAAGGTGAGCTGGTTGCGCGACCGGATCACCGACGCCTTCAAGGGAAAGCCCCAGCAGGCCGAGCGCGTCACGGTCGCCGTCGAGTCGGGCCTGCAGACCCTGATCCTCGAGCACGCCGAAGCGGCGGCCGAGCGGACCGACTCGTCGTGGCGCTCGGTGACGGCAGGCTCGCGGCTGCTGGACGAGGGCGGCGTCGACCTGTCCCGCGCATCCCGCGACTTCCGGTCCCGGTCGGAGCGGATGGTGCGCGACTGGCAGGGGAGCGTCCTGGAGATGGTGCGCAGCGAGGGTGCGGGCAAGCGCAGCACCGCGCGGTTCCTCGCCTACGGGTTCAACGGGCTCGCGGTGGCACTGATGGTGGTGGTGTTCGCCTCGACCGGTGGCGTCACCGGCGCCGAGGTCGGGATCGCCGGCGGATCGGCCGTCGTGGGCCAGAAGCTGCTCGAGGCGGTGTTCGGCGACCAGGCCGTGCGGCGGCTCGCCCTCAACGCGCGCCGTGACCTGGCCGTCCGCGTCGACGCGCTGCTGGACCACGAGCGGCAGCGTTTCCTCGACCGCCTCGACGCCCAGGAGCTGCCCAGCGGGTCCTCCGAACAGCTGCGCGTGCTGGCTCGCAAGGTCGACGACCTGCGCTTCGGTACCGAGAGGAGCACCTCGTGAGCGGCACGGAGACCGGGGTCAAGAAGGCACCCGGCAGGTTCTTCGGCCGCGGAGCCGGGCTCGACGCGCGGGTCGAGGGTCTCGAGCAGGCAGTGCTCGCCGCTCGCGGACGCCTCGAGGATCCCGTGGTCGAGTCGGCCGCCGACGTCGTGGAACGAGCTCGGATCAGGCTGCGGCTCTCCAGCGACCACACCGTGGTGGCGCTGGCAGGCGCGACCGGCTCGGGCAAGAGCTCGACGTTCAACGCACTGACCGGTCTGGAGCTGGCCGCGGTCGGCGTACGCCGCCCGACGACGTCGTGGGCCACCGCCTGCATCTGGGGCAAGGACCCCGCCGACGCGCTGCTCGACTGGCTGGGGATCCCGCAGCGGCACCGCGTTCGTCACGACTCGGGGCTCGATCGCGTCCAGCAGGACAAGGCTCTGGGTGGGCTGGTGCTGCTCGATCTGCCGGACCACGACTCCACCGAGGTGAGCCACCACCTCGAGGTGGATCGGCTGATCGCGATGACCGACCTGATGGTCTGGGTGCTCGACCCGCAGAAGTACGCCGATGCCGCGATCCACGACCGGTTCCTGCGCCCACTCGCCAGTCACCAGGACGTGATGATCGTCGTGCTCAACCACATCGACGAGGTGCCACCCGCCGGGCGCGGAGCGATGCTCGACGACGTACGGCGGCTGCTGGCTCTCGACGGCCTCAGCGGCGTTCCGGTGATCGGCACGTCGGCCAGGACGGGCGAGGGCATCACCGAGCTGCGTGACGTGGTGGCCAAGCGGGTCGCCGACAAGGCGACGATCCGCAAGCGGCTGGGCGGTGACGTCGCCGACGCGGCGGCCCTGCTGTCCGAGCACAGCGGGGACGCCAAGCCGCGCGAGCTCGGGGCCAAGGACCGGCACCAGCTGGTCGAGGCGCTCACGGATGCCGCGGGCGTGCCCGTCGTGGTGGACGCCGTACGCCGGACCTCCGCGCTCCGCGCCCGCCGCGCGACCGGGTGGCCGATGACCGCCTGGCTCTCGCGGCTGAAGCCCGATCCGCTGCGCCGGCTGCACCTGGACCGCGGGAAGGCCGGCATGGACCCGATCGCCACCGCGAGGTCCTCCCTGCCGCGGATCATGCACATCCACCAGGCCCGGGTGGACACGACTGTGCGCGACCTGTGCGACGACGTCTCCGATGGGCTGGCCCAGCCGTGGGTCAGGTCGGTGCGGAGAGCCTCGACCTCACGGTTCGCCGACGTCACCGACCGGCTGGACCGTGCCGTGACGAGCACCGACCTGGGGGTGGCCACGACACCGCTGTGGTGTCGCGGGGTGCGGGTGGTGCAGTGGGTGCTGCTGATCGCCGCGCTGCTGGGCGCCACCTGGCTGGGTGCGCTGGCCGGAGCGGCGTACCTCCAGCTGCCCATGCCCGCCACCCCGGACTACCGGGGGTTCGCGATCCCCTCGCTGATGCTCGTGCTGGGAGTCCTCGCCGGGATCGCGCTGGCCGGGCTCTCCAGAGCCCTGATCTCCCTCAGCTCGAAGTCGCGGGCACGCAAGGCGGAGAAGCAGCTGAGGGCGGCTGTCGCCGACGTCGCCGAGGAGCTGGTGATCGCCCCGGTCGTGGTCGAGCTGGTGGCCTACCAGCGGACCTATGAGGGCCTGCGCAAGGCCCGACGCTGACCGGCTCGCCTCCACAGCCGCTCAGCCGAGCACGGCATCCACAGGTCTGGGTCCCGACCCCGACGAGCGTCGGTGACCGGGGGTGGACTGCTCCTCCCAACGCTGAGGAGGTCAAAGAGATGAACGAGTCGTATGTGACGTTGCAGGGGTGGGTCGGTGGAGACGTGGACGTCCGCGAGGTCGGCGAGACCCAGTGCGCGTCGTTCCGTGTCGGCTCCACGCCGCGCTACAACAAGGGCGGCACCTGGGTCGACGGACAGACGTCGTGGTTCACGGTGAACTGCTGGCGAGGGCTGGGCCGGAACGTGAGCGACTCGATCCGCCGCGGTGACGCCGTGGTGGTGCACGGCCGCGTCCGCGTCGACGTGTGGGAGCGCGAGGGGCAGCCCAGCTCGGTGAGCTGGATCGTGGATGCGACCTTCGTCGGTCACGACCTCACCAAGGGCACCACCACCTTCGAGAAGACCGCGCGCGCCACCCCGCGGGACCCCCGGGAGGACGAGGCGGTGCGGGAGATGCTGCACGCCCACCAAGCCGACGGCCCTCAGCTCGACGCAGCCGGGGACCCGGTGCAGCCCGCCGCCTGAGGCCGGCTGGGGTCCGCTGGGGTCCGCTGGGGTCCGCTGGGGTCCGTTGGGGCAGGAGGACCCAGGTGCCGCCCGAATCGGCTCGCAGGGGGTCTGCCCCGTAGGCTTGCGGGATCATGTCTGAATACGTTTTCACTCTCCGCAATGTCCGCAAGGCCCACGGCGACAAGGTCGTGCTGGACAACGTCACGCTGTCCTTCCTGCACGGCGCCAAGATCGGTGTGGTCGGGCCGAACGGCACCGGCAAGTCGACCCTGCTGAAGATCATGGCGGGCCTGGAGAAGGCCAACAACGGTGACGCCATCCTCGATCCCGGCGCGACCGTGGGAATGCTGCAGCAGGAGCCGCCCCTGAGCGAGGGCAAGACGGTGCTGGAGAACGTCGAGGAGGCCGTCGGCGAGATCAAGGGCAAGCTGGACCGCTACAACGCGATCTCCGAGGAGCTCGGTGCTCCCGACGCCGACTACGACACCCTCCTCGCCGAGATGGGCGACCTGCAGACCGATCTCGACCACTCCAACGCGTGGGACCTCGACAGCCGGCTGGACCAGGCCATGGACGCCCTGCGCTGTCCGCCCCCGGACGAGCTGGTCGACCACCTCTCCGGCGGTGAGCGACGCCGGGTCGCGCTGTGCAAGCTGCTGCTGCAGCAGCCCGCGCTCCTGCTCCTCGACGAGCCCACCAACCACCTCGACGCGGAGTCGGTGCAGTGGCTGGAAGGTCACCTGGCGTCCTACCCGGGAGCGGTGCTGGCCGTGACCCACGACCGGTACTTCCTCGACAACGTGGCCAGCTGGATCCTCGAGCTCGACCGTGGCAAGGCCCACCCCTACGAGGGCAACTACACGACCTACCTGCAGACCAAGAAGGACCGGCTCAAGATCGAGGGGCAGAAGGACGTCAAGCGGGCCAAGATGCTCGAGCGGGAGCTCGAGTGGGTGCGCTCCAACGCCAAGGCCCGGCAGACCAAGAGCAGGTCCCGGCTGGCGCGCTACGAGGAGATGGCTGCCGAGGCGGACCGGATGCGCAAGATCGACACCTCCGAGATCAACATCCCCGCCGGTCCGCGGCTGGGGGACATCGTCCTGGAGGCGCACGACCTCACCAAGGGCTTCGATGGCCGCACGCTGATCCACGACCTGTCCTTCACCCTGCCCCGGGCAGGCATCGTCGGGGTGATCGGCCCCAACGGGGTCGGCAAGACCACGCTGTTCCGGATGATCACCGACCAGGAGACCCCCGACGAGGGCGAGCTCAAGGTCGGCACCACCGTCAAGATCTCCTACGTCGACCAGAGCCGCGGTGGCCTGGACCCGACGAAGAACGTGTGGGAGGTCGTCTCCGACGGGCTGGACTTCATCAAGGTCGCCAACTTCGAGATGAACTCACGCGCCTACGTGGCCTCGTTCGGCTTCAAGGGGCCCGACCAGCAGAAGAAGGCCGGCGTGCTCTCCGGTGGTGAGCGCAACCGGCTCAACCTCGCGCTGACGCTGAAGATGGGCGGCAACATGCTGCTGCTCGACGAGCCGACGAACGACCTGGACGTGGAGACGCTGTCGTCACTGGAGGACGCGCTGCTCGAGTACCCCGGCTGCGCCGTGGTCACCTCGCACGACCGGTGGTTCCTGGACCGCGTCGTGACCCACATCCTCGCCTGGGAGGGCGACGACGAGGACTCCGGCAGGTGGTTCTGGTTCGAGGGCAACTTCGCCTCCTACGAGGAGAACAAGATCGAGCGGCTCGGCGCCGACGCGGCTCGCCCGCACCGGGTGACCCACCGGCGGCTCACCCGCGACTGAGGCGGGAGCACCCAGGCTCCGGCCCGGGTGTCCTGCGCTCGTTCAGCGGATGTCGGCGTCGCCGGGCTTGTCCACCAGCAGGCGGTCGCTGACCTCGTTGAAGATCCTGCCCAGGGCTGCGAAGTCGGTGCGCGAGGCGACGTCGACCAGGTGCGCGCGCACGCCTCGCACGTGGGTGGGGGCGGAGTCGATCAGCTTCTGCTGGCCGGCGCGGGTCATGCAGGCCTCGACGCCGCGGCGGTCGCGCTCCGCGGCGGTGCGGCGTACGAGCCCGGCGTGCTCCATCCGGGTGACCGTGTGCGTCACCCGGCTGCGTGAGTGGGACATCGACTGGGCGAGCAGCGCCATCCGCATCCGGCCACCCTCAGCCTCGGAGAGCCGGACCAGGATCTCGTACTCGCTGAAGGAGATCTCGTGCTCCTCGCGCAGCTCACGGTCGAGCTGGTGCTTCAACAGCTCGGTGCCCATGACGTAGGCGCGCCACGATGCCTGCTCCTCAGCATCGAGCCATTGCACATCGCTCCCAGTCCTCATGGGCGGAGTTTAGAGGCGCGCGAGGGCGAAAGCCTCGGTGGCGCGGCGGAACAGCCCGGGCGAGTACGACGAGGAGCCGGCCATCGCCGTCGGTGCGCCCGGTATCCGCCCACGCAGCCGAGGAATCGCCCTCGAGCGTGGCGACCTCGAAGTGCGCCGGTTAGGCGATGCGCTCCAGGATCATCGCCATGCCCTGGCCGCCACCCACGCACATGGTGATCAGGCCGGTGGACTTGTCGTGCCACTTCAGCGAGTTCAGCATCGTGTTCTGCAGGCGCGCGCCGGTCATGCCGAAGGGGTGGCCGACGGCGATCGAGCCGCCGTTGACGTTGAGGCGGTCCAGGTCGATGCCGAGGTCCTGGTACGACGGGACGACCTGTGCCGCGAACGCCTCGTTGATCTCGACCAGGTCGATGTCGCCGATGGACATGTTCGCGCGGCGGAGCGCCTGCTTGGTGGCCTCGACCGGGCCCAGGCCCATGATCTCGGGGGAGAGGCCGGTGACGCCGGTGGAGACGATCCGGGCGAGCGGGGTCAGTCCGAGCTCCTTGGCCCGGGTGTCGGACATGATGATGACCGCGGCGGCACCGTCGTTGAGCGCGCAGCAGTTCCCGGCGGTGACCACTCCGTCGGGGCGGAAGACCGGCTTGAGGTCGGCGATCGCCTCGTAGGTGACACCGGCGCGAGGGCCGTCGTCCGCGGTGACCTCGGTGCCGTCGGGGGTCGTGACCGGGGTGATCTCGTTGGCCCAGAACCCGTCGTTGATCGCCTTCTCGGCGAGGTTCTGGCTCCGGACCGCGAACTCGTCGAGCTCCTTGCGGTCCAGGCCGCGCATCCGGGCGACGTTCTCAGCGGTCTGACCCATCGCGATGTAGATGTCGGGCATCTCGCCGTCCTCGCGAGGGTCGTGCCAGTCCTGGCCGCCCTGGGCGAGCTCGTCGGTGCGGGCCTCCGCAGGCTCGAACAGCGGGTTGCGGGTCCCCGGGATGTGGTCCGAGGTCCCCTTCGCGAACCGGGAGACCGTCTCGACGCCCGCGGAGATGAAGGCGTCTCCCTCGCCGGCCTTGATCGCGTGGAAGGCCATCCGGGAGGTCTGCACCGAGGAGGAGCAGTAGCGGGTGATGGTGGCGCCCGGGATCTCGAGTCCCAGCAGCGTCGAGACCACCCGGCCCATGTTGTTGCCGGACTCGCCACCGGGCAGGCCGCAGCCGAGGATGAGGTCGTCGATGGTGGTGGCGTCGAGCTCAGGGATCTTCTCCAGGGCGGCCCTGATGATCAGCGCGCTCAGGTCGTCGGGCCGAAAGTCCTTGAGCGAGCCCTTGTTGGCGCGCCCGATGGGGGTGCGGGCTGCGGAAACGATCACTGCCTCAGGCATTTGGTCTCCCTGGTGGGTGGTGGTGGGGCGACGCTCGGGCGTCGCGATCGGCACCGGTCAGCCTAGACCGGCGGGGCACTGCAAGGATCGGCGCGTGCCGCACACCTACAGGTGCCCCATGCGCTGGGCCGACATGGACCTGCTGGGACACGTCAACAACGTGACCTATCTCGACTACGTGACCGAGGCCCGCGCGTCGGCGTTCGCCGGGCACCCGCTCGCGAGGGCGTCCGTGCTGCGTCATCAGGTTGAGTTCGTGAGGCCGCTGGTCTTCCGGCGCCGGCCGGTGCTGGTGGACACCTGGGTCACCGGTGAGGGCGAGGGGCGGGTCGCCCTGGTCCACGAGGTGTACGACGAACCGGCTGACCCCGGCGGCGCTCGACAGGTGTACCTGCGCGCCGCGACGGTGCTGGCCCATCACCTGACGGACGAGGAGCGCTTCCTCGTCGAGACGCTGCGGGGCCCCGCGCTCGAGTGGCGACCGGTCTCGGACGACGCTCGGCCGCGGGGCGACATCTTCGAGCTGGTGCCGCGACGCTCCGACGTCGACGAGCGGGGTCACGCCCGCGACGGGGTGTTCCTGGAGTACGTCCAGGAGGCCCGGATCAACTACCTGATGAACCTGCACAGCCGGGGCGAGCCCTGGAGCGCGGTGGTGGTCGCGCGGACGGACATCGACTATCTCGCGCCGCTCACCTACCGCCGGGAGCCCTATCTGGTGCAGTCCTGGGTCTCTCATCTCGGCAGCCGCTCCTTCACCGTCCGCTCCGAGGTCCGCGACGGCGGACAGACGCTGGCACGCTCGGCGGTGGTGATGGTGACCTATGACCTGGAGACCCAGGGCAGCGCCGAGATGTCCGTCCGTCAGCGCGAACGGCTCGCCGAGCAGCTCGGCAGACGCACCACTACGACATCTCGTGGGTGTTGATCATGAACTGGGCCGCGTGGGTGACGTAGTCCCAGAACTGAGCGTCGTGCTCGGGTGAGAGAGCCGCCTCGTCGAGCGCCGCCCGAAAGTGGATGAGCCAGTGGTCGCGCGCGGTGGGAGTGACCTCGAACGGCGCATGGCGCATCCGGAGACGAGGATGGCCGCGCTGGTCGGAGTAGGTGGTCGGTCCGCCCCAGTACTGCTCGAGGAACATCGCGAACCGATCTTCGGCGGCGGCCAGGTCGGGCTCGGGGTACATCGGTCGAAGCACCTCGTCCTCGGCGACGCCTGCGTAGAAGCGCTTGACGATGCCCCGGATCGTCGGACTGCCCCCGATGTCGTCGTAGAAGGTGCTCATGGAGCCATTGTCGCAACCGCTGGTCAGCGCAGGGCGGTCAGGTAGCGCTGGGCCGTCGCCAGGTTGCTCCGGCGGGCCTCCCAGGTCACCCCGACCACGAGCAGCGCCACCCCGACCCCGCCGATCGAGATCCAGCGGGGGACCGCGTCGGCCACGGGCTGGAGGTGACGCAGGGCGAGGACCGCGGTGGTGAGAGCTCCCAGCACGAACGGGGCGGACAGTCGCAGCTGCAGGCCGACGGCCAGGACGAGCACGGCTGCGACACCGACGAGCGCACCCCGCAGCGTGACCGGGTCCTCCAGGGCCAGGAGCAGGCTGGGTGCCAGCGCCAGGGCCAGACCGCTTCCCAGGACGTCGAAGCTGCTGAAGGCGGGGTCCTGTCGGAGCCGCAGGGCACCGACCCCGATGAGCAGCAGCGCTGCAGGCAGCGTGTACAGCTCGGGTGCGTCGACGTCAGCGAGCACCCGGATCACGGTGGCCACGCCGAGCACGACGGCTCCCGCGCGGTCGAGCAGCGCCCGGTCCCGTGAGCTCACGGCGATGATGCAGACAGCGGTGCCGGTGATGGTCAGCACCATCGCCGTGGCCCGGTCGCCGCCGCTCTGGTCCGCGGCGGCGAGGGCCACCAGCGCCAGCGCGGCCGACGCGCCCTCCAGCGTGACCCGGGTGACCGTACGGCGCGCGAGGGGAAGCGCGAGGACACCCACCGCGCCGGCGTACACCGCCAGGGCCAGGGCGCGGTCGGTGACGCCGGCCTCCAGCACCTCACCCCAGGCCGTCACCGCCCAGCCACCGGCGAGGGCAGCGAGTCCCGCAGCGATCGAGGTCGAGGGCTGGGCGGAGACCCGGGCCCTGAGGACCGCCACCGGGAGCAGGGCCGCGAGGAGAGCGGTCGCGGCCAGCGCCGTCAGCAGGTGTGCGGCCAGGGCGAGGTCACCGGCCAGCACCGCGAGGTACGCCGTGGCGCCGCTGGCCGCCCACGCGGCGACACCGTGGTCGCGTGCGAACCACGCTGCGCCGCCGGCGATCGCGGTGGCCAGCGCCGCGGCCAGGGCCCCGGCCCACAGGGGCGGTTCGAGCTCGAGCACGAGCACGAGGGCCCCGAGTGCGAGCGCGGCGGGCGCCAGCGCGCGTACGACGAGGGCCGCCGTCCGCCGGTGCGCGGTCGGGACCTGCGTCAGGAGGCAGACCGCGGCAACCAGCGCGGAGGCGGCCACCACCGTCGCGGTCCAGGGGGCCGCCAGGTCGCTCGGCGCGAGCAGCGGAAGGCGCAGGTCCGAGCGTCCGTCGAGCGGCACGGAGCTCAGCACGTTCCAGGGCGCGAAGATCAGCCACAGCGCGCTGAAGCGAGAGGCCGAGCGCAGTGAGCGCAGCCGCTCCCCGAGCCCAGGGCCGGGGTGCCCCAGCGGTCAGCAGCGCGAGACCCACGAGCGTGGCGCAGGCGACCAGCAGGTCTCGGGTGGGCATCACGTCGCTCTGCGGGGCATTGGCCAGGAGCACCAGGGGGACGAGCGAGAAGCCCGCCACGACGGGGCGGCCGGCCTGGGGCAGCCGGGGAGCGTGCACCGCCGCCGCTCCGAGGACGGCCGCGGCCAGCAGGGGCCACCACCGAAGCTCTGCCCACCAGGTGCCGAGGGCGACCGTCTCGAGCGCACGCCCCCAACCGGTGATCAGCAGCGCCAGCCAGGTGGCCACCGCCAGCCCGACCATGCCGTACGCCGCGAGCGGGAGTGACCGACGAAGGGCCGTCGCCGCGGCGCCCAGCAACGGGACCGCGATGGTGCAGGCGAGGGCGGGGTCGGCTGCGAACCAGGCGTTGGTCGCGCAGAGCACGGTGCCCCCGATCACCGAGATCAGCTCGGCACCGTAGAGGCGGCGCACTGGCTGTCGCCGTGCCCAGAGGGCGACCAGCGTGCCCATCGCCGCCAGCGCGCCGCCCACGAGCGCGCCTGTGCCGCGCCATCCCAGGGAGTCGAGGCTGAGCAGTCCGGCGGACTGGGCACCGAGCAGGTCGACGGCCAGCATGCCTGCGACCACCAGCCACATCGTCTCGGCGGCCGCGCGCAGGGGCCTGCGCGTGAGCGTGACCGCCACCGCGGCGAGCGCGGTGGTGATGCCGAGCAGCACCAGGGTCCGGCCGGTGAGGCCCAGCACGTTCCACGTGACGGCGACGAAGACCACCGCGGCGACCAGCAGGCACAGCGCCCCGAGGGCGAGCAGCACCGCCGGCACCGAGGCCGCGGGAAGGCGTCGCCTCCGGGGAACCGGTGCGTCCGCCGGGGCGGGTGGCCGGGTGACCGCTCCGTGGGCGGACTCCGGCCGGGTCGTCGCTGGCTGGGTCGTTGCTGGTTGGGCAGTGGGCTGGGTGGTTCTCTGGGTCGTCTGCTGGGCGCCCGAGGCGGTGCGCAGTGCCTCGATCACCCGGTCTGCGGAGACCATCGCGTCCCACAGCTGCACCGCGAGAGGCCCGGTGACCCGCAGCCCGCACACCGTGCAGGTGGCCCCCGGGTCGAGCGGCCCACGGCAGTCCGGGCAGATGGAGGTGTCCAGCAGTCGGCTCATACGGCGATGCTCCCGCGCACGGACCCGATCGTGCGTCCGCCTCGCCACTCAGCCGTGCTGAGTAGTCCTACTCAGGCGCGGGCGAGGTGGCGGTGGCCACCGGCTCCGACGAGGGCCGACCGGCCTCCTCCTGGTGCCAGACCACGCGCTGGGGGAGCGGCATCACGATGCCCTCGTGGTCGAAGCGCGACTTGATCCGCTCGCGCATCTCGCGTGCGACCTGCCACTGCTCCATGGGCGCGGTCTTCAGGGTCACCCGCATGACCACCGCCTCGGGTCCGAGGTTCTGCACCCCCCACACCTCGGGCTCCTCGAGCACCACGTCCTTGTAGTCCTCGTCGTCCCACAGGCTGTGCGCGACGTCCTTGAGCACTTCGCGCACGCGGCCGAGGTCCTCGGAGTAGCTCACGGCGATGTCGAGCACGGTGCGCGCCCAGTTCTGGCTCTGGTTCCCGACGCGGAGGATCTCGCCGTTGCGGACGTACCAGACGGTCCCGTCGACGTCGCGGACGCGGGTGACCCGGAGTCCGACCGCCTCCACGGTCCCGATCGCCTCGCCGAGGTCGACGATGTCGCCGACGCCGTACTGATCCTCGACCATCATCATCACGCCGGAGAGGAAGTCCTTGACCAGGTTCTGGGCGCCGAAGCCGATCGCCAGGCCCAGCACACCTGCGCTGGCCAGGATGGGCGCGACATCCATGCCCACCTCGGAGAGTGCCATCACGAAGGCGATGCCGAAGACCACCGCGGTGGTGATGCTCTTCAGCAGGGTGCCCAGGCTGCGGGCGCGCTGCGCGCGCCGGTTGAACGCCTGACGAGCGCCGGGGAGGCTCGTGGCCTGCGCGCGCCGAACGACCCGATCGATGGCCTTGCTCGCGACCCAGCGGATGAGCAGGGCGCCGAGCACGATGCCCAGGATCGCCGCCGGCTTTCCGATCAGCCAGGTGGCGCCGTGCGCCAGGGTCTCGTTGCCGCCCGTCCAGTCGTACACGGCCGCACACGTCCAGCTGTCGCTCTCCTGGCACGTGCTCGGCATCTCGAACAGACGTGCGGGCACAGAAGTAAGAACAAGCATGGGTTCGAGGCTACGAGGGACGGGCGCGGCGGACCAAGCCGAGACTGGCTATCCTTGCTGTGTGTTCACTCACGACGACGCCCGCAGCCCCCGCCGTTCTCGAGGCCGTCCCCTGCTCGTGCTCGCCCTGGCGTGCTCGTTGACGCTGGGTGGAGGCGTGCTCACAGCCGCCGGTGCCCAGACTCCCGAGGCCTGGGAGCAGGCGCCGGACGTCTCGGTGCTCGGCTTCCTGCTGGTGCTGATCATCATCCCGCTCGGCCTGGCCGCCGTGATCGCGCTCCTGACGGTGCTGCCGTCGATGGCCGGGGATCGCGGCTACGAGCCCGGTCAGTCCTGGCGCAGCGACGCCGAGTGGTTCGGAGGCCCGACCAAGGGAGTCGAGTCCGCAGCCGGCGTCACGCCCGAACAGATCGAGAGCCGCTCCAAGGACGCCGGGGGCACCAGTGCCCGCTGGTGAAGGCTTCTCCTCCAGCCAGCAGGCCGAGATCGACCGGGCCATCCGAGCCGCGGAGACCTCGTGCCGGTTCGAGTTCTCGGTCTACGTGGGAGCGGTCGACGGGCCCGCGCATCCCTTCGCTCGACGACTGCACGCCACGCTGTCCTCACCGGACCGCAGTGTGCTGATCCTGGTCGACCCCGCGGCGCGCGCGATCGAGGTGGTCACCGGGTCCGTCGTACGCCGGTCGCTGAGCGACGACGCCGTCCGGCTCGCGGTCGCGGGAATGCAGTCAGCCTTCTCCGGCGGTGACCTCGTGGGCGGGATCAAGCACGGCGTGTGCCAGCTGGCCGAGTCAGCGCGGCACCCGCAGACCCTGCACGGCTGAGCGCCCCCTGCGCAGGCGGAGCGGGCAGTCCGCTCAGCCTCGTGGGTGCTGCTCCGCGTCCTTGGCCTGTCCGGCGAGGCTGCGCTCGATGTCAGCGGCACCCTCGCGCACGTAGCGCTTGGCCGCCGGGTTCGCCGAGGAGTCCCGCAGCCACACGTCGATGCGCTGGAGGAGCTCGGGGGAGGCCAGCGGGCGCGGGAACAGGTACTCCACCGCGGTGGAGGCACGCTGGGTGCCCTTGTCCTCCCACATCGTCTCCGCCACCTCGAGGTACTTCTCGACGTAGGGACGGAGGACCTCCTCCTGCCCGTGCTGCATGAACGAGTGCACCACGCTGCGCTGGGTCTCGTTCGGTACGTCGTCGCGCACGACCGCGATGTTCCAGGCCTCGGCCTTGGCCTCAGCGAGCGGGCGACACGCGCGGGCTGCCGCCGCCCGCTCCTGACCGGCGATGGTGTTGTCCTGCGCCGAGCTCGTCGGCGATGCGCTGCTCGACCTCTCGACCTCCGCGCGCCAGCCCGGTGAGGATCGACCAGCGCAGGTCGGTGTCGACCGTCAGGCCCTCGAGCACCAGGGTGCCGTCGAGCAGACCTTCGAGATCGTCGAGCGCTGCGTCCGAGTGGGCCGCGGCGGCGAAGGACCGGACGAACGTGAGCTGGTGGTCGCTGCCCGGCTCCGCCTCGTCGATCAGCCGGCGCACGCCCTGCTCCCAGGTCGAGCGCAGTGCCGCCCGGTTCTCCGGCGCCGAGAAGCCGTTCACTGCCTGAGCGGCGTACATCGGGATCCGCGAGGAGCCGAAGGCGTCGGTCTCGCTGGCGATGTTGGCCAGCACCAGGGTGACGAAGTCGGTGGCGCTGAGCATCCGCGTCCCGCGTCATGTCCCAGGCCGCACCCCAGCAGAGCGCCCTCGCCAGCGAGTCGTCGAGCCGGGAGAGCCCGCCGATCACGGTGGCCAGTGACCGGTGGGTCCAGGCGGGTCTTGGCGTAGCTCAGGTCGCCGTCGTTGAGGATCAGCAGATCGGGCTGGAGCACCCCGACGAGCTCGGTGATCGAGGTGCTCTCACCCTGGATGTCGACCTCGACGGTCGAGCGGCGCACGAGTCGCTCGACTCCCTCGTCGTTGCGCTGGAGGTCGTAGAGACCGATGGCGATCCGGTGCCGGCGCAGCGTGGGCTGCTCGACCGCGGCCGTCTGCAGCACCGAGAACGAGGTGTAGCTGCCCGAGTCGTCGAGGGTGAACTCCGGGGTGAAGGTGTTCACGCCACTGGTCTGGAGCCATTCCTTGGCCCACGAGTCGAGCTCACGTCCCGAGGACTCCTCCAGCGCGCTGAGCAGGTCGCTGAACTCGGAGTTCCCGAACGCGTGCCGCTTGAAGTAGCCGCGCAGCCCCACCAGGAAGTTCTCCAGCCCTACCCAGGCGACCAGCTGCTTGAGCACCGAGGCGCCCTTGGCGTAGGTGATGCCGTCGAAGTTGACCTCGACGGCCTGGAGGTCGTAGTTGTCCGCCGCGATGGGGTGGGTGCTGGGGAGCTGGTCCTGCCGCAGGGCCCAGTTCTTGCGGGCGTTGGTGAACCCGGTCCAGGACTCGTCGAACTCGGTGGCCTCGACCGCTGCGTGGTAGCAGGCCCACTCGGCGAAGGACTCGTTCAGCCACAGGTCGTCCCACCACCGCATGGTCACCAGGTTGCCGAACCACATGTGTGCCATCTCGTGCAGGATCACCGAGCAGCGGAACTCGTAGAAGGCGGCGTCCTGACGGCTGCGCGGGAGGTACTCGTCGCGCAGGGTCACTGCTCCGGCGTTCTCCATCGCGCCCATGTTGTACTCCGGCACGTAGAGCTGGTCGTACTTGTGGAACGGGTAGCCGTAGTCGAAGGCCTCCTCGAAGAAGGCGAAGCCCTGGCTGGTGAGCTTGACCAGCTCGTCGGTGTCCATGAACTCCACCAGCGACTGGCGGCAGTAGTGCCCCAGCGGGATCTCGCCGAACTTCCCGCTGTAGGTCGCGAACTCCGCGTGGTACTCCCCGGCGATCACGGCCGTGATGTAGGTCGACATCGGCTCGGTGACCGGGAACCTCCAGATCGCCTTGCCCGAGCCGAGCGGCTCAGGCTCCGGCGTCGGAGCGTTGGAGACCACCTTCCACGACTCGGGTGCCGTCACGTGGAAGGTGAACACGCTCTTCAGGTCGGGCTGCTCGAAGGTGGCGATAGACCCGCCGGGCGTCGGGCACCTCGAACTGGGTGTAGGTGTAGACCCGGTCGTCGGCCGGGTCCACGAACCGGTGCAGCCCCTCGCCGGTGTGGGAGTAGGGGCACTCGGCCCGCACCACGAGCTCGTTGTCCGTCTGGAGGTCCGTGAGCCGGATCCGGTTGTCGACGTAGGCCGCGGCGGGGTCGAGTGAGGAGCCGTTGAGGGTGATCTCGTGGACCGTGGCCCCCACCAGGTCGGCGAAGGTCTCGGCGCCCTGCTCGGAGCAGGTGAACGCGATCGTGGTGGTGGTCGCGAAGTGCGTCTCGCCCGTGGTGAGGTCGAGGGCGACGGTGTAGGAGTCGACGCCGAGCAACTGGGCGCGGGTGTGCGCCTCGTCACGGGTCAGGTTCGTTCCAGGCATGCGAGGAATCATCGCACCCGCCCCCCAGCCGACACGAGCGGGCGTGCGGACTGAGACGTCCCGGAATATCCCAGTTGTAGGTGACGTTTCAACCACATGACGACGACCGAGCGCGCAGATTTCTGGTTCGACCCCCGTTGCCCCTTCGCCTGGATCAGCTCCCGCTGGATGCTCGAGGTGGCCGCAGGTCAGGGACGTGGAGGTGACCTGGCACGTGATGAGCCTGGCCTACCTCAACCAGGACAAGGACATCTCCGAGGACTACCGGGCGATGCTGAAGGACGCCTGGGGCCCGGTGCGCGTGCTGATCGCCGCCGAGCAGAAGTACGGCGGCGAGGTCCTGCTGCCGCTCTACACCGCGATGGGCACCCGGATCCACATCGACGGCGAGGCCGGCGACCGAGCGATGATCGGCGCCTCGCTCCTCGACGCCGACCTGCCCGTCGAGCTGGCCGACGCCTGGACGACACGTTCCTCGACGAGGCGGTGGCGGTCTCGCACCACGAGGGGATGGACGCGGTGGGCGACGACGTCGGCACGCCGACGATCCACATCAACGACGTGGCCTTCTTCGGCCCCGTGCTGACCAAGTCGCCGCGCGGCGAGGCGGCCGGCAAGCTGTGGGACGGCTGCGTGGCCGTGGCGTCGTACCCGCTTCTTCTTCGAGCTCAAGCGCAGCCGTACGGCGGAGCTCGACTTCAGCTGACCGGTCACCGCTGACCGGAGCGGAGGGCCTCGCGCCGGTCAGCGGTGAGCCTGGCGCGCGAGCTCCTGGACCTCGAGCCGCTTCGCCTGCACCACTGGGCGGAACCGGTCGTCCACGCCGTCGAGCAGGTCGACGAACATCGCCTCCAGGCGGGTCGGGACCTGCAGCCCGTCGGCACCCCAGTGCACGATCTCGTCGACCGCGAGGTCCAGCAGGTCCTGGTAGGTCCACTCGGCGGTGACCACGCGCGCGACACCGTCGGCGTCGTACTCGACGGGGTACACCTCCGGCTCTCTGCCCAGGCGACGCATCAGGTCGTGCAGCTGGTCGATCACCTGCACGGCAGTGGTCGGGTCGTTGATCCCGGGTGAGAGCGCTCGCTCGGCCACGTCGACGAGCTGACGGAAGCCGTAGGCGAGGTCCTGCCGCATCGAGCGCTCGCTGACCAGCTCCAGCCCCCGTGCGACCACCGGGTCCCAGTCCTCGGGCTCCTCGACGGTCTCGCCGTTCTCGGTAGACGTCGCGCCCGCCCCCGCACCCGCGCGACCGGCGCACCCTCGGGGACGAAGGTCCCGAGCCGGTGCAGGACCTCGATCCGTACGTCGTGCCTCTCGGCCGTACGCCGCAGGGTCGGGTGGTCGACCACATCGAGGATGCCGCTGCGCACGGCGCGGACGACCCGGTCGCCGCCGAGCGGACCGGGACCGGGCGGTCCGTGGGGCAGGTCCGAGCGACGCGACTCGCTGCGCCGAAGCACCGCGCGGGTCTCGTCGGCCACCTGGGCGATCACCGTGCCCACCGAGATCGACAGGGTGATGTGGTGGATGAACCACAAGAACATCGCCACCGACCCGAGCACGAACACGAAGGCGATGGTGATCGCGAGCTGGAGGCACGGTTCCGGTGCGCGCCGACCCGCCGTCGATCACCGAGCGGAGCACGGTGAGCGCGTAGAGGAAGGAGGCCGCGAAGACGCCGAGCGCGTTCTGCGGCACCCGGTCATCGAGGAAGGTCCGCAGCACGCGCGGGCTGAACTGGCTGCTCGCCAGCTGCAGGGCCACGATGGTGATCGAGAAGACCAGGCCGGTGACCGAGATCATCGCGCCAGCGATCGTGGACAGCAGCGAGCGCGCCCCGGTGCTGCCGCCCTGGAACAGCAGCGGCATCCAGTCCGGGTTCGCCTGCTCGAGCTCCGGCACCAGCAGCCCGGCGCTCACGGCGCCGAGGCACCACAGCGAGGGGACCACCCAGAACGGGCTGAGCGCGGCGCGAGCCCATCGACGCAGGCGACCGTCGTGGCCCTCCGCCATCGGAGCGGGGACCGGGGTGCCTTGCGGCTGTGAAGGAGTCACGAGCCCTTTCTATCGTGAGCAGGCCGGCGGGCGGCTCAGCCGCCGGTGCTTCCCGCCGCGCCGGCGGCGACCGCAGCCGCAGTCACCGCTGCCTGGGCGGCCCGCGACCGCGTCGCGCACGGCCTTGGCCGCCCAGTCGCCCTGGGCGATGTCCTTGGCTCGCCGCTTGACCTGTCCGGCGGGAAGACCTTCGCGGTCGATCACCTTGTGGGCCACGTCGAGAGCGGAGAGCAGCGCGATCAGCGCAGCCGTGCGTTGGTCCGGCTCGACACCGCGCAGCAGGGCATCGCCGAGCCTGCGGCGCAGGTCGTTCTCGTGACTGGCGTCGACCGCCGGCCAGCGCCTTCGAGGGAACAGCCCCAGCACCTTGTCCTCCTGGCGGCGCACGATCCCAGCGCGTTCCAGCCGCTCGAGCAGGCTCTTGCGCCGCCGCCTGCCGAGCCGGCCCACGAGGTCCTGGGCGGTGCGCTCCTTGGCGGCGATCACGCTCGATCGCCTCCTGGAGCACCGGATCCGTCGGAGGAGCGGTCGCAAGCGCGGCGACCTTGGACCGGGCCCACACCCCGGAGCCCTCGGTGACCTCGACGCAGCCGGCGAGCGCGAGCTCGACCAGCACCGCACCACCGATGCCGGTGTCCAGGTAGGTGGCGTGGCCGAGCTTGCCGCTCTCGTCGTCCAGTAGCAGGAGGAGCAGGTCTTCCGCGATCAGTATCGCCACAGCCCGATCGTAGGACGCCGGCGAGGAGCCGCCCGGGCAATCCCGGCGCCGGGCGAGGCGGTCGGCGCCCCTAGGATCACGCCATGACCCGTGTCCTGTCCGCCGTTGCCTGGCCCTACGCCAACGGCCCGCGCCACATCGGCCACGTGGCCGGTTTCGGTGTGCCCTCCGATGTGTTCAGCCGCTACATGAGGATGGCCGGACACGACGTGCTGATGGTCTCCGGCACCGACGAGCACGGGACTCCGATCCTGATCGCGGCGGACGAGGCGGGCGTCTCGCCTCAGGAGCTCGCCGACAAGTACCACCGCCTGATCGCCGAGGACCTCGCATCCCTCGGTGTCTCCTACGACCTGTACACCCGCACCACGACCCGCAACCACACGACTGTCGTCCAGGAGCTGTTCACCGGCGTCCACGACAACGGGTACTTCATCGAGGAGACCACCTTCGGTGCGATCAGTCCCTCGACCGGCCGCACCCTGCCGGACAGGTACATCGAGGGGACCTGCCCGATCTGCGCCTACCCCAGTGCCCGCGGCGACCAGTGCGACAACTGCGGCAACCAGCTCGACCCCGCCGATCTGCTCGACCCGCGCTCGCGGATCAACGGCGAGGTGCCCGAGTTCGTCCAGACGCAGCACTTCTTCCTCGACCTGCCCGCGGTCGCCGAGGCGCTGAAGTCGTGGCTCGACGAGCGCGAGTCGAGCGGCACCTGGCGGCCCAACGTGATCCGGTTCAGCCAGAACATCCTCGAGGACATCCGCCCCCGAGCGATGACCCGAGACATCGACTGGGGCATCCCGGTGCCGTTGGAGGGCTGGGTCGACAACCCCACCAAGCGTCTCTACGTCTGGTTCGACGCGGTCATCGGCTACCTGTCGGCCAGCGTCGAGTGGGCGCGCCGCAGCGGTGACCCCGAAGCGTGGCGGCGGTGGTGGAACGCTCCCGTCGACGGGGAGGAGCCGGCGCTGTCCTACTACTTCATGGGCAAGGACAACATCACCTTCCACAGCCAGATCTGGCCGGCCGAGCTGCTGGCGTACGCCGGCAAGGGCGACAAGGGTGGTGAGCCCGGCGCGTTCGGCGAGCTCAACCTGCCCACCGAGGTGGTCTCCTCGGAGTTCCTGACCATGGAGGGCAAGAAGTTCTCCTCCTCGCAGCGCGTCGTCATCTACGTCCGCGACCTGCTCAGCCGCTACCAGCCGGACGCGTTCCGCTACTTCGTGGCGGCAGCCGGCCCGGAGAACCAGGACTCGGACTTCACCTGGGCCGAGTTCGTACGCCGGACCAACGACGAGCTGGTCGCCGGCTGGGGCAACCTGGTCAACCGGACCGCCACCATGATCGCCAAGAGCTTCGGTGAGATCCCCGAGCTGGGCGAGCCGAACGAGGCCGATCTGGCCCTGCTGAGCCACGTGGAGTCGGCCTTCGACACCGTCGGGGACCTGATCGCGCGTCATCGGCAGAAGCAGGCGATCGGTGAGGCCATGCGCACCGTCTCCGAGGTGAACAAGTACGTCTCGGACTCCGAGCCGTGGAAGCTCAAGGGCGAGGAGGAGCGCGAGCGGCTGGGCACGATCCTGCACGTGGTGGCCCAGTGCGTGGCGGACCTGAACACGATCCTCTCGCCGTTCCTGCCGTTCTCGGCCAACGCGGTGGACCTCGTCCTCGGCGGCACCGGCGAGGTGCAGCCGATGCCGCAGCTCACCGAGGTCGAGGACCTCGACGGGGGAGCGGCGTACCCGATCCTCACCGGTGACTACACGACCGCCGCGCCGTGGAGGCGCAGGCCCCTCGTCGCAGGAACTCCCATCGCCAAGCCGCAGCCGGTCTTCACCAAGCTCGACCCCACGGTCGTGGAGGACGAGCTCGCGCGACTCGCGTCGCCCTGACCGCTCGGTTCCTTCGCCGACCGGGCAGGATAAGGCCCATGACGGCCGTGATGTACCTGCCCAAGTTCTTCGTCAAGCAGAAGCTGACGGTGATGGTCAACCGGTACGAGATCCACGAGGCCAACCCGGACGGCACGGTGGGACGCCTGATGGCGGTGGCCCAGCAGAAGCGGATGGCGTTCAAGGAGCAGGTCACCTTCTACCGCGATGACCAGCGCACCGAGCCGGTCTTCTCCTTCCAGGCCCGGCAGGTGATGGATCTGGCGGCCGGCTACGACGTGCGGGACGCCTCCGGGTCCCCATTGGGGTCGTTCCGCAAGGACTTCGCCAAGAGTCTGCTGCGCTCCACGTTCCACCTCAGCGGTCCAGATCTCGAGGCCACCGGGCAGGAGCGCAACCAGGTCGTGGCCGTGCTCCGTCGCTTCGTGGAGTTCCCGTTCGCCTTCCACTTCGACTTCACCGACCCGGTCAGCGGAGCTGTGGTGATGAGCTCGGAGCGAGAGATGTCGTTGCGTGACCGCTACACGGTGACGGTGCCGGACCCGCGGCTCGACTTCCGCCTCGCGGCCTCGATGGCCGTGGGGCTCGACGCGCTCATGGGGCGCTGAGGCGTGCTCTACCCGCAGGCCCGCAAGGCGGTGGCGGACGCCTCGGGGGATCCCAAGGTGTGGGAGACCGACATCGAGGAGGCTCGGCGAGCGGCCCGCGAGGAAGCGGCCCGGGCGCCTCGCGAGGACGTGGCGGAGGTCGTCGACCTGACGGTGCCCGGTGCGGGTGCCGGTGCGGGTGCGGGTGCGGGTGCGGGTGCCGGAGCCGGTGCCGAGGGCGGCGTCCGGTGCCGGCTCTACCGTCCGGTGGACGCGCTGCCCGGCGTCCTGGTCCACCTGCACGGCGGCGGATTCGTGTTCCACGACGTGGAGGTGCACGACGCGGCCGCCCGCCGGATGGCCAACCGCTGTGGCGTCGCGGTGCTCAGTGTCGACTACCGCCGTCCTCCCGAGCACACCTTCCCCGCCGCGCCCGACGACGTGGACAGGGTCCTGGAGTGGCTGCGCAGCGACGATGCCGCCGCCGGCCTCGAGGGACCACTGCTGCTGCACGGCGACAGCGCCGGCGGGAACCTCGCCCTGGTCGCAGCCCTCCGGCACCCGGGGGCGGTGGCCGGCGTCGTGCTGATCTATCCGTTCCTGGACCCCACCGCCGGCTTCGAGTCCTACACCACGGCGAGCGAAGGCTTCGACCCGCGCGAGGCCCAGTGGTACTGGGACCAGTACGCCGCCACGGCCGCTGACCTGTCCCATCCGGACCTGGCCCCGCTCGGCCCGGACCTGGCCGGTCAGGAGCGCTTCGCCGCGCTTCCGCCGACGTTGGTGGTCACCGCCGGCGCGGACCCTCTCCGCGACGAGGGTGAGCACCTCGCCGCACTGCTCGCCGAGGCAGGGGTCGAGGTGACGGCCACCCGCTACCTCGGACAGGTGCACGGCTTCTGGCGGCACCCCGACGTCTTCGGCCCTGCCGAGCCACTGCTGCGTCAGGTGGCCGGCTTCGTGCGGCTGCTGCTGGAGCACTGACCGCGGCGGTGGACCTCGTCGCCGTCCTGGAGCGGGTTCGCGACAGCGTGGTCGGGGCTCAGCCGGCGCCGTCGACCGGAATGGTGGTCGTGGCGGGGCTGCTGGCCCTCGCGCTGATGTCGCCTCGGGCCTGGCCGCGGACCCGGCACCTCGTCACGATTGCGCACGAGGGCGCGCACGGCCTGGTCGCCCTCGCCAGCGGGCGCAGGCTCGCCGGGATCCGCCTGCACTCCGACACCTCCGGGCTGACGCTCTCCCGTGGCCGGCCCACCGGTCCGGGCATGATCGCCACCAGTGCCGCGGGCTACGTCGGCCCGGGCCTGATGGGGCTGGGGGCGGCGTACCTGCTGCAGGCCGGGTACGCCGTCGGCGTGCTGTGGCTCGCGCTGGCGCTGCTCGCGGTGCTGCTGCTCCAGATCCGGAACTTCTTCGGGCTCTATGCCCTGCTGGTGGTCGGCATCGGCCTCTTCGTCATCTCCTGGTGGGGCACCGCGCCCGTCCAGGTCGGGGTCGCCCACGTGTTGACGTGGTTCGTGCTGCTCGCCGCTCCGCGTGCGGTCCTCGAGCTGCACGTGCATCGACGGCGAGGCCACGCCCGCACCTCCGACGCCGACGTCCTCGCCAGGCTGACCAGGGTGCCCGGCATCGTGTGGGTCGGGCTGTTCCTGTCGGTCAACGTGACGGCACTGGTCGTCGGCGGCGGTTGGTTGCTCGCCGCCTCCAGCTGAGCCGGGCCCGTCTGCCAGAATCGGCCCATGCGCGTCCACCTCGGCTCCGACCACGCCGGCCTCGAGCTCAAGGACCACCTGATCGGCTGGTTGCGTCAGGAGGGCCACGAGCCCGTGGACCACGGGCCCTTCGAGTACGACGCCCTCGACGACTACCCCGTGTTCTGCCTGCGCGCCGCCACGGCCGTCGCCGACGACGCGGACGGTCTCGGCGTGGTCGTCGGCGGGTCCGGCAACGGTGAGCAGATCGCGGCCAACAAGGTCAAGGGCGTGCGTGCGGCACTGGCCTGGAGCGACGAGACGGCTCGCCTGGCGCGCGAGCACAACGACGCGAACGTGCTCTCGGTCGGTGGCCGGATGCACACCCTGGAGGAGATGACGCGGTTCATCGGCGTGTTCCTCACCACCGACTTCACCGGCGAGGAGCGTCACTCCCGCCGCATCGCGATGCTCGCGGACTACGAGACCAGCGGTGAGCTCCCGCCCCTGCCCGAGTCGGCCACCGGCGGCAAGCACCGGTCTCAACCGGATGCCTGAGGGACACACCCTCCACCGCCTGGCCAGCTCGCTGCGGGCCGCGTTCGCCGGCGGTCCCGTGCGGGTCAGCAGCCCGCAGGGACGCTTCGCCGCCGACGCCGCCCAGGTCGACGGTGAGCTGCTTCTCGGAGCTGAGTCGGCGGGCAAGCACCTGTTCGTTGAGTTCCCCGCAGACCGCTTCATCCACGTGCACCTCGGGCTGATCGGCAGGTTCGACGTGGTTCAGGGCCCGGTGGGGACTCCCGTCGGGCAGGTGCGCCTGCGCCTGGCGAACGCCTCGTCGTACGCCGACCTCCGCGGCGCCACCCGGTGCGAGCTGGTCGGGCGGGTCAAGCGGGACCTGGTGCTCGCCTCCCTCGGCCCCGACCCGCTGCGGCCCGACGCCGACCCGATGGTGGCCTGGCGCCGGATCAACGCCAGCCACCGCACCATCGGTGAGCTGTTGATGGACCAGAAGGTGCTCGCGGGCGTGGGGAACGTCTATCGCGCCGAGGTGCTGTTCCGTCACCGGATCAACCCGCTCCGGCCCGGAGACACCCTGCGAGTCGGCCAGTTCCGCGCCCTGTGGGCCGATCTGGTGACCCTGATGGGCGAGGGTGTCCGGACCGGGCGCATCGACACCGTGCGCCCGGAGCACACTCCGGAGGCGATGGGGCGGGAGCCGCGCGCCGACGACCACGGGGGCGAGGTCTACGTCTACCGGCGCACCGGTCAGCCCTGCCTGGTGTGCGGCTCCCGGGTGCGCACCCAGGAGCTGGGCGGACGCAATTCGTTCTGGTGTTCGCGTTGCCAACCCACGTTCCGTTCCAGAGCCGTACCCTAGGCACCGCCGTACGAACCACCACGAATCATGCGCGCTGGCTGGTCGACGTCATCCGGGCCGGAACGGCCAGGGCCAGCTCGAGCGGGAAGGGGAGACGCGGTGCCCAGTCGTCGTTCCTCTCCCGGGAGAGGGCTGCTGCTCCGGATCCGACGGGAGATGTCGGTCTCGGACCGACCGGCCCTGCTGTCCCTGATCCTGTTGACGGTCGCCAGCACGGTGGCGGGAGTCCTCTATCCCGACTGGTTCCCGGCGACCATCCTGGTGCTGCCGATGGTGATCGCCAGCCTGTGGCTCGGACCCCGCACGCTGCCCTGGTTCATCGTGTTCGTCTGCGCCTGCATCTGCGTGCTGCTGATCCAGCAGCCGTTCATCAATCCGCGCACCGTCGCTCGGACTGCAGTAGCGTTCGCGATCGCGCTCCTGATCATGGTCACCTCGTTCCGGCGCAGCCGACTCGGCGTGTCGGGACCGCTCGGGGAGTCGATGTTCGTCGACCTGCGCGACCGCATCTCCAAGCAGGGCAACCTGCCGCCCCTGCCTCCGGACTGGCTGGTGGAGTCGGTGGCCAAGTCGGCGGGCGGGACGTCCTTCGCCGGCGACTTCATCGTGGCTCGACGCTCGGTCGACGGCTGGCTGGACCTCGTGGTGGTCGACGTGTCCGGCAAGGGCGTCGAGGCCGGCTCCCGGTCGCTGTTCCTGTCCGGGGCCTTCAACGGGATCGTGTCGGCGCTGCCCGGAGACAGGTTCCTGCCTGCGGCGAACGACTACCTGATGGGCCAGGAGTGGGAGGAGGGGTTCGCCACCGCGATCCACCTGCGGCTGGACCTCGGCACCGGAGCCTTCGAGCTGCGCAAGGCGGGTCACCCACCTGCCGTCTGGCTGCACGCGGGATCGGGCCGCTGGGCCGTCCTGAACTCCGACGGCCCGGTCCTCGGGCTGATCACCGACGCCGAGTTCGAGTGCGTCCACGGCACCCTCGAGGCCGGTGACGGACTGCTGCTGTTCACCGACGGGCTCGTCGAGACCGCGCAGCGTGACATCGCCCTGGGGATGGACAAGCTCGCCGGACTGGGCGAGCGGCTCTTCCAACGCGGTTTCGACGGGGGAGCGCGGATGATGATCGACACCATGGAACAGACCAACGACGACCGGGCCCTGGTCGTGGTGCACCGACGTTGGGCGAGTTCGCGCGACCAGTGATCGCTGCTTGTCCGCGCCGGTTCGTGGACGCATGCGTTGCTGTGGCACGATGGTCCCCGCCCTTGAAGGGGCGCGCGGATGTAGCTCAATGGTAGAGCCTCAGTCTTCCAAACTGACTACGCGGGTTCGATTCCCGTCATCCGCTCTCAGAGGCTCTCCAGCGGTCATGGGGAGCCTTCTGGCGGGGCGTAGCGTAGTGGCTAGCGCGCCTGCTTTGGGAGCAGGAGACCGCAGGTTCGAGTCCTGTCGCCCCGACTGAACCACCGTGAGGTCCCCGCCTCGCGCCACCTTGGAATTCATCCAGCAACAGCAAAAGGAGTGCCCCTGTGAAGAGCGCCGTCGAGACGCTGAGCCCGACCCGGGCCAAGATCACCGTCGAGGTGCCCTTCGAGGAGCTCAAGCCGAGCCTCGACGCGGCGTACCAGGCCATCGCCAAGCAGATCAACATCCCCGGCTTCCGCAAGGGCAAGGTCCCGCCGCCCGTGATCGACCGCCAGGTCGGCCGCGGCGCCGTGCTGGACGAGGCGATCAACGATGCGCTGCCGAAGCTCTACGTGCAGGCGCTGCAGGACAACGACCTCCACCCCCTCGCCCAGCCGGAGATCGACGTCACCAAGCTCGAGGACAACACCCTCCTGGAGTTCACCGCCGAGGTCGACGTGCGTCCCAGCATCGAGGTGCCGGCGTACGACGCACTCAGCGTCCAGGTCGAGGACGTCACCGTCTCGGACGAGAACATCGCCGAGCAGGTGGAGGAGCTGCGGGAGCGCTTCGCCACGCTCAAGGACGTCGAGCGCCCCGCCGCCGACGGCGACGTCGTCACGATCGACCTCAAGGCCACCCGTGACGGTGAGGACGTCGAGGGTGGAGAGGTCAGCGGCTACTCCTACAAGGTCGGCTCCGGAGACATGCTCGAGGGCATCGACGAGGCGCTCCGCGGCCTGAGCACGGGTGAGGACACCACGTTCACCTCCTCGCTGTTGGGCGGTGAGCTCTCCGGCCAGGACGTCGAGGTCTCGGTGTCCCTGACCGCAGTCAAGGAGCAGGAGCTCCCTGCGCTCGACGACGAGTTCGCTCAGACCGCCTCGGAGTTCGACACGATGGACGAGCTGCGCGTCGACATCGCCACCCGGCTCGAGCGCGGCAAGCGCCTCGAGCAGGCTGCCTCCGCGCGCGACGCGGTGCTCGAGCAGCTGCTCGACGCCGCCGAGATCCCCCTGCCCGACGGAGTCGTGGCCGAAGAGCTGGCCGGTCGTCGCCAGGAGATGGAGCAGCAGCTCTCCTACGCCGGCATGAGCATGGAGCAGTACCTCGACAACGAGGGGCAGACCATCGACGAGTTCGAGGCGGACCTGGACAAGCGGGTGCGCGACGCGATGGCCTCCCAGTTCCTGCTCGACGAGATCGCTCGCGCCGAGGAGATCGGGGTGGAGCAGGACGAGCTCTCCCAGCACCTGTTCCGTCGCGCGCAGCAGTCGGGTCAGAACCCCGAGGAGTTCGTCAAGCACATGGTCGAGCACAACCACATCCCGGAGATGGTCTCCGAGGTCGTGCGCGGCAAGGCGCTGGCGCGGATCGTCGAGGGCGCTGCCGTCACCGACGCCTCCGGCAACCTCGTCGACCTGAAGAACCTGCGTCCTGACGGCAGCATCGGGGAGCCCGAGGCCGAGCCCGAGGCCGAGGCGGCGGCACCGGCAGCGGCCGAGCCCGCAGCCGAGGGCGAGGCAGCCACCGAGGCCGACACCGACACCGGAGCCGAGTCCGAGCAGAAGTAGGTCCGGGCGGGACGGCGCGGGGGATTGCTCTTCCGCGCCGTTCAGTGAACACTTGTGCACTGTGACCGCGCGCCGAGCTTCTGTGCTGGACGCGGCGGCCCTTGCCGCCGACTACGCCGAGGACCTCATCCTGGGCTGCGTCCGGGACGTGCACGGCGCCGTCGCCGGGCGGGTCCACGGGGTCCTCGACCACGTCGCCGGCGGGACCACGCTGACCCACCGGCTGCACGACGGCATCTCCTCGGCCGTGTACACCGGGATCAGTGCCTGCCTCAAGGCCTCCGCCCACGGACTTCGCGCGGCAGGACGGACCGGCCTCTCCCCGGAGATCGAGGACAGCGCCGGTGGCCGGCACCTGGTCGCGGTGGTCAACGGCCTGATCGGTGACCGGCTCCGCGATGAGGGGTCGAACCTGTGCTTCGACATGGGCGTGCGCGTCGGTGGGCGCGACATCGAGCTCGACGGCGCCGGGATCGCGGCGGCGTTCCCCCAGGCGACCGGGGACGTTGTCGTCTTCGTCCACGGCCTGATCGAGGACGAGGCGCACTGGAGCCGACCGGCACGACCCAAGCGCGAGGTCCCCGAGCGAACGAGCTACGGAGACCGGCTGCGCAGTGACGGCTGGACTCCGGTCTACGTCCGGGTGAACACCGGTCTGCCCATCGCCGAGAACGGCGTCGCGATGGCAGCGCTCCTCGCCCGGCTCGTGGGGTCGTGGCCCACCGGCGTACGCCGGATCGCGCTCGTGGGCCACTCCATGGGTGGGCTCGTGCTGCGGGCGGCGTGCGCGGTCACCACCGACCACGACTCCCCATGGACCGATCGGGTCACCGACGTGGTCTGCCTGGGGACACCCCACCTGGGAGCACCGCTCGAGCGCGTGGTCGACAAGGGCGTGCGCTACCTCGGGGTGCTGCCCGAGGCGGCCCCGTTCGGGCGGATCCTGGAGTACCGCTCGGTCGGCATCCTCGATCTCCGCCACGGGCTGGCGCAGGACGTGCAGAACCTCCCCAACGCGCGCTACCGCCTGGTGGCGGCGACCTTGACGCGGTCGCACCGCTCGCTCACGGCCGGCACCCTCGGCGACTACCTGGTGCCCTACGCCTCCGCGCTGGGACGGCGAGACGGCGTGGAGATGTTCCCTGGCGCCGAGACGCTGCACGTCCCCGGAGCCGACCACTTCGACCTGCTCAACCACGACGACATCTATGCTGCGATCCGGGGCTGGCTGCGCGATCGCTCCGACCCTCCGACCAGGGAAGAGAGCCCCACCGGATGAACCGCAACCCACCCTTCTCGGCGACGATCGAGATGAGCGCCGATCCTCAGTCGGTGTGGGAGGTGATCTCCGACCTGGCTCGGATGCCCGAGTTCAGCCCGGAGCTGCGCAAGGTCTACGTCTGGGGCAGGCCCGGCCTGGGAGCCCACCTCGTGGGTGTCAACCGGCGCGGGGCTGTGGTGTGGCCGACGACCTCCACCGTGGTGCGTTGGGAGCCCGGCAGAGCCCTCGCCTGGCGGACCCGCGAGAGCGGGGCCACCTGGGTCTACGAGCTCGAAGCGGTGCCCGCGGGCACACGCGTCACCTCGCGCCGGGTGCTGGCGCGACGCACCCTGGCCACGGCGCTGATCGGCCCTCTGCTGGGCGGCGCCGACGGGCACGAGGTCGAGCTGGCCGAGGGGCTGCGCACCACCCTCGAGCGGATGCGCCGCGCGATCGAGAGCTGAGGCCGCTCAGCCGGCCAGCTGGTCCAGGGTGTCGTTGCAGAGCTGCTCGGTCGCGCTCGAGATCGCCTCGACATCGGCCTTGGCGTCCCCACGGACACCCGCGGGCGCGGCCGACCCGGGAGGACCCCAGGTCGCCCTCGTAGCCGGCGGGCACCTCTGCTGAGGGGGCGCTGAACGTGCAGGCGTAGCAGGACCCGTCCCAGCGCCCTCGGTCGCCAGCGCCCAGAGGTGGCCCCGCGCCTGCTCCTCGATGCCGCCGTCGTTGGTGTACGTCTCGCCGGGTGCCGGGTCCTTGGTGGCAGCCGGGGCTGTGGTCGGGTCGGAGCCGGGATCGCCGGCCGACTCGGTCCGTGACCCGGAGCCGCCGTACGCCGCGAGCACGCTGGCGCACACCAAGATGAGCACAACTCGCCCGAGTCCGCGTGCTTTCACGGCAGACGCCATCCAGGTGGGCGGCGCAGACGGCGAGGAAGCGTCCGGGTCATTGCGCGGCGGGCTTCGACGTGCCGAGTCTGCTGTGGGCGAACACGGGCCCTTTGCCCATGGATTTGTCAGCGGCGCCGTCTAGGGTCGGTTCCGTGACTGAGAACTCCATGCAGGGCCAGACCTCACCGCGGATGGACGGCGGAGGAGGGTCGTACGGCCTCGACGACCACATCTACCAGCGCTTGTTGCGCGAGCGCATCGTCTTCCTCGGCTCGGAGGTGCGCGACCAGAACGCCAACGCCATCTGCGCCCAGCTGCTGCTGCTCAGCGCCGAGGACCCCGAGGCAGACATCTTCCTGCACATCAACAGCCCCGGCGGCTCGGTGGACGCAGGGATGGCGATCTACGACACCATGAACTACATCCCCAACGACGTCGCCACCGTGGGCATGGGCCTGGCCGCGTCCATGGGTCAGTTCCTGCTCTGCGCGGGGGAGCGGGGCAAGCGCTACGCGCTGCCGCACGCACGGATCATGATGCACCAGCCCTCGGGCGGCATGGGCGGATCGGCGTCGGACATCAAGATCCAGGCGCAGCAGTCGTTGCACATCAAGAAGGTGCTGTTCGAGCTGATCAGCCAGCACACGGGTCAGGCGCTGGAACAGGTCGAGACCGATGCCGACCGCGACCGCTGGTTCACCGCGGCTCAGGCCAAGGAATACGGCTTCATCGACCATGTCATCACCAGTGCCCGCGAGGCTGCCGACGAGGGCCGCCCCGCCCGCGCCGGTTCCAAGTGACTCCCCGCCGCGACCAGAATCGAGATCTTCCATGAACTACTACATCCCGCAGTGGGAGGAGCGGACCTCCTACGGTGTCCGCCGCATCGACCCCTACGCGAAGCTGTTCGAGGACCGCATCATCTTCCTCGGCACTCCGATCAGCGACGACATCGCCAACGCCGTGATGGCCCAGCTGCTCTGCCTGGAGTCCATGGACCCCTCGCGTGACATCCAGATCTACATCAACTCACCCGGTGGCTCGTTCACCGCGATGACTGCGATCTACGACACGATGCAGTTCATCCAGCCCGACGTGCAGACCGTCTGTCTGGGACAGGCCGCCTCGGCCGCTGCCGTGCTGCTCGCCGCCGGCGCCCCGGGCAAGCGACTCGCCCTCCCGAACAGCCGGATCCTGATCCACCAGCCCTACACCGAGGGCACCTACGGCCAGTCCTCGGACATCGAGATCCAGGCCAACGAGATCCTGCGCATGCGCGAGCTGCTCGAGAAGCTGATCGCGGCGCACTCCGGCAAGACGCCCGAGGAGGTCAACCTCGACATCGAGCGCGACAAGATCCTCACCTCGGCGGCTGCGCTGGAGTACGGACTGATCGATTCCATCCTGGAGTCGCGCAAGGCAGTGCAGACTGTGGGCGCAGGGCGGTAGTTCTTCTGCTCGTCGTGTCCTGCCCCGAGGAACCCGATCTCGGAGTACGGTCTAGAGAGCTTGACGTGAGCAGTGATGAGTCGGACCTCGGTCCGACCCGATGGATGGGAGACGCCGCCAGTGGCACGGATCGGTGACGGAGGGGACCTGCTCAAGTGCTCGTTCTGCGGAAAGAGCCAGAAGCAGGTCAAGAAGTTGATCGCCGGTCCAGGCGTCTACATCTGCGACGAGTGCATCGACCTGTGCAACGAGATCATCGAGGAGGAGCTCAACGAGACGACTGAGGTCGGCCTCGAGGAGCTGCCGAAGCCCCGCGAGATCTTCGAGTTCCTCAACTCCTACGTCATCGGTCAGGAGACGGCGAAGAAGTCGCTCGCGGTCGCGGTCTACAACCACTACAAGCGGGTGCAGTCCGGTGTCGCCGTGGGGACGAGCAAGCACTCCAAGGAAGACGTGGTGGAGGTCGCCAAGTCCAACATCTTGGTGATCGGCCCGACCGGCTGCGGCAAGACCTACCTCGCGCAGACCCTGGCCCGGATGCTCAACGTCCCGTTCGCGATCGCGGATGCCACGGCTCTCACCGAGGCCGGCTATGTCGGCGAGGACGTGGAGAACATCCTGCTCAAGCTGATCCAGGCGGCCGACTACGACGTGAAGAAGGCCGAGACCGGCATCATCTACATCGACGAGATCGACAAGGTGGCCCGCAAGGCGGAGAACCCCTCGATCACTCGCGACGTCTCGGGCGAGGGCGTGCAGCAGGCCCTGCTGAAGATCCTCGAGGGCACCACCGCCTCGGTGCCCCCGCAGGGCGGTCGCAAGCACCCTCACCAGGAGTTCATCCAGATCGACACCACCAACATCCTGTTCGTGGTGGGTGGGGCCTTCGCCGGGCTCGAGCACATCGTCGAGCAGCGCGTCGGCAAGAAGACGCTGGGCTTCACTGCCGAGATGCGGAGCTCGAACGAGACCGAGTCGGACGCGATGTTCGCCCAGGTCCGCCCCGAGGACCTGGTCAAGTTCGGTCTGATCCCCGAGTTCATCGGCCGGCTCCCGCTGATCGCGAGCGTGAACAAGCTCGACCAGGCTGCCCTGATGCAGATCCTCACCGAGCCCCGCAACGCCTTGATCAAGCAGTACCAGAAGCTCTTCGAGATCGACGGCGTCGAGCTGGAGTTCACCACCGATGCCATCGAGGCGATCGCCGACAAGGCGATGGAGCGGGGCACCGGAGCCCGCGGCCTCCGCGCGATCATCGAGGAGGTGCTGCTCAACGTGATGTACGACGTGCCCTCGCGCGAGGACATCGGCAAGGTCGTGGTCACCGGTGAGGTGGTCTCCGACAACGTCAACCCGACGTTGGTGCCCCGCGAGGCGGAGCCCAAGAAGAAGAAGTCGGCTTAAGACCGGTTTCGCACACTAGACCACTTGGTCACTTTGTTAGACCAGTGCGTCAAAGAGGGCGTTTCGCCCATATGGTGGTGCCACCTTTCTTGCACTTACTAGTGCGCTCTGCCGGAAGAAACCCATGATGACTGCTGCGCACCGTAGGCCCCTTGTGGCCTTTTTGATGGTGTTGGCCACTGGTTGTCTCATCCTGGTGAGCGGCGTACGAACGCCGCCCGACGCGGGGAAGGTCGGCACTGCGGCGCCACCGGCGCAGGCCGTGCCCGTGGCACCGGACATGATGCTCGGGCAGACGCTGCGCGACGCCCCCACGCCGGTGCGGTCGGAACCCCGGCGACAGCCCTCTGCCGGCTCGGCGGCGGACGGCGACAGTGCCCAGGGCCGGCAGGGCGACCCCAGCCCGTCGACCGACTCGCCCGACGAGTCCGTCACCGCTTCGGTCCAGCGCGTGCTGCAGCCGGCGACCGCACGTCCAGCACCCACGTCTGGTGCAGGCGCGCCGGCCACCTCGGAACGGCCCGTTCCCGGGCGCACGCTGAGTCGTCAGGTCGTTGCGAAGGTGACCACCTCCGCGAAGCCCCCCCGGGCGTTCGCCCGGGTCAGCCCGGTGTCGACCCCGTCCGCCCCGGCTCCGAGCAGGCCGGCCTTCGCCCCTCGCGGCCACGTCGATCCCGACGGTGACGGTGACGGTGACGGGGACTCCGGCGGCAAGGACGGCGACAAGGGCGGCGACTCCGACGGCGACAAGGACGGCGACAAGGACGGCGACAAGGGCGGCGACTCCGACGGCGACCGCGAGGACGACGAGGACTCCGACGAGAAGTCGGACCGGGACGACGAGGACGCTGACGACGAGCACGCTGACGACGACAAGCGCGGGGCCGGTGTCCTCGACCGCCGTGACAGCAAGCGCGAGTGGACCGAGCGGGCGGCGGTCAAGCGCGAGTGGGTCAAGCGTGCGGCGGTCAAGCACGAGCGGGTCAAGCGTGCGGCGGTCAAGCACGAGCGGGTCAAGCGTGCGGCGGTCAAGCACGAGCGGGTCAAGCGTGCGGCGGTCAAGCACGAGCGGGTCAAGCGTGCGGCGGTCAAGCACGAGCGGGCCGAGCGTGCGGCGGTCAAGCACGAGCGGGCCGAGCGCGCGGCGGTCAAGCACGAGCGGGTCAGCGTGCGGCGGTCAAGCACGAGCGGGCCGAGCGTTCAGCGGTGAAGCGGGTATGGGTCAAGCCCGCCGCGACCAAGCGCGCCTGGGTCAAGCCTGCCGCGGTGAAGCGCGAGTGGGTCAAGCCCGCGGCCGTGAAGCGCGCGTGGGTCAAGCCCGCCACCAAGGGGCGTGCGTGGAGCAGGCCGACGGCCAAGAAGCGCGAGTGGGTCAAGCCCGCCGCCAAGAGGCGCGACTGGGACAAGCGCGCGACGCACAAGGCCGGCTGGAACAGGTCCGAGGGCGGCAAGCAGGGACGCGGCGACGGGCACGGGCGGGGTCGCTCGGACGACGACTGACCGAGCCGGTCAGCGCTTCGGCGGTGGGTCTCCCAGCGTGGCGTGCACCCGGACCTCGCCGTCGGCGTCGACCAGCTCGATCTCGCCGGTGATCGACCCGACGGCTCGCAGGTCGCTCTCGGCGCTGCGCACGGCCGCCAGGGCGGCTGAGGGCCCACTGATCCGCAGGTGCTCCACCGGTGTCCGCATCCCGACCTTGGCCCCCGACTTGGCACCGCGCACCCCGATCAGCACGCTGGCCACGGCGTCGAGCACCGCCGGGTCCGCGGACGACCCGTGGCCGAGGTCGTCGGTCGTGGGCCAGGCCTGCAGGTGGATCGAGTCGCGCTGCCACCACGACCAGACCTCCTCGGTGGCGTACGGCAGGAACGGGGCGAACAGCCGCAGCTGCACGTGCAGGGCGGTCGCCAGCGCCGCCTGGGCGGACCGGGTGGCGCCGCTGGACTCCGCCGCGTCGCCCTCACCGTCGCCGTAGGCGCGCTCCTTGACGAGCTCGACGTAGTCGTCGCAGAAGTCCCAGAAGAACCTCTCGGTCACCTCTAGCGCAGTGGTGTAGTCGTACGCGGCGAACGCCTTGGTCGCGTCCTGCACCGTGAGTGCGAGCCTGGCCATCAGAGCCAGGTCCACCGGCTCGGCGATCGATGCCGGTGACAGCTGCGTGGCCCCCACGCTGCCGAGCACGAACCGGGACACGTTCAGCACCTTCATCGCCAGTCGGCGGCCGACCTTCATCTGGGTCTCGTCGAAGGGTGAGTCCAGTCCCGGGCGCGCCATGGCAGCGCGCCACCGGACGGCGTCGGCGCCGTACTTGTCGAGGACCTCGTCGGGCACCACGACGTTGCCCTTCGACTTCGACATCTTCTTGCGGTCGGGGTCGACGATGAAGCCGGAGACCACGGCGTGCGACCACGGCACCGTCTGGTTCTCGAAGTGGGCGCGGACCACCCGGGAGAACAGCCAGGTGCGGATGATGTCGTGCGCGTTGGTGCACAGGTCCATCGGGAAGACCCGCTCGAACAGGTCCGGGTCCTCCTCCCAGCCACCGGCGATCTGCGGGGTGAGTGACGAGGTCGCCCAGGTGTCCATCACGTCGGGGTCGCCGATGAACCCGCCGGCCCTTCCGCGCTGGTCCTCGCCGTACCCCGCCGGCGCCTGGGTGGAGGGGTCGACCGGCAGCTCGTCCTCACGCGGCAGGAGCGGGTGCTGGTAGTCGGGCTCGCCCTCGGCGTCCAGGCCGTACCAGACGGGGAACGGGATGCCGAAGAACCGCTGTCGTGAGACCAGCCAGTCGCCGTTGAGGCCGCCCACCCAGTTGTCGTAGCGGTGCTTCATGTGCGGGGGGATCCACTGGACCTCGGCGCCGCGGTCGAGCATCTCGGTGCGCAGGCCGGCGTCACGGCCACCGTTGGTGATGTACCACTGGCGGGTGGCGACGATCTCGAGCGGCTTGTCGCCCTTCTCGTAGAAGTTCGCCATCCGCTGCGTGGGGCTTGGCTCGCCCTGGAGGTCACCGCTCTCGCGCAGCTTGGTGACCATCTGCTCGCGCGCGCTGAACGTGGTCTTGCCCTTGAGGTCCTCGTAGGCGGCGGCCGCCGTGGGGCTCGAGAGCCACTCGGGGGTGTCGCGGGAGAGTCGTCCGTCCCGGCCGACCAGGGTCCGCACCGGCAGCTGCAGCTCGCGCCACCAGGTGACGTCGGTGAGGTCACCGAACGTGCAGCACATGGCGATGCCCGCACCCTTGTCGGGCTCGGCCGCCGGGTGGGCGAGCACCGGGATCTCGACCCCGAAGACCGGCGAGGTCACGGTGGTCCCGAACAGCGGCTGGTAGCGCTCGTCGTCGGGATGCGCGATCAGCGCCACCACCGAGGGGATCAGCTCGGGGCGGGTCGTCTCGATCGGGACCGGGCCGTGGGGGCCGTGGAAGTGCACGCGGTGGTAGTGGCCGGCGTACTCGCGCGCCTCGAGCTCGGCCTGGGCGACGGCCGTCTGGAAGGTGACGTCCCACAGCGTGGGCGCCTCCTGCAGGTAGGCCTCACCGCGGGCGAAGTTGCGCATGAACGCTCGCTGGCTCACCGTCTGGGCCTTGGGGCCGATGGTGGTGTAGTGCTGCTTCCAGTCGACGGAGAGGCCCAGGGTCCGCCACAGGTCCTCGAAGACCGTCTCGTCCTCCTCGACCAGCGACTCACACAGCTCGACGAAGTTGGGACGGCTGATCGGCACCTGGCGCTTGGGGTCCGGCTTCTCCGGCGGCGTGTAGTCGGCGTCGTACGGCAGCGAGGGGTCGCAGCGCACCCCGAAGTAGTTCTGCACCCGTCGCTCGGTCGGCAGCCCGTTGTCGTCCCAGCCCATGGGGTAGAACACCGACTTCCCGCGCATGCGCTGGAACCGCGCGATCAGGTCGGTGTGGGTGTAGGAGAACACGTGGCCGACGTGCAGCGAGCCGGAGACCGTCGGCGGGGGAGTGTCGATCGAGTAGACCTCGCTGCGCGGGCGGGTGCGGTCGAAGGCGTAGGTGTCAGCGGCCTTCCAGTGTGCCGACCACTTCGCCTCGAGTCCCTCGAGCGCGACCCGGTCCGGTACGACGACCGCATCGGGTGCGGTCGTCTCGTCGGACGTGGCGGCGTGGGGGGCGTCAGTCATGGCCCGAATCCTACGGAGCGCTCGCCGGGCGCCGACACCCAGACGCCACGGGCACGGGAAGTCGGCTGTCCCTCGGGAGGCGTGCTGGCTGCCGGGGCGATTCGTCAGGTCAGCAGTCGGTCCGCCGAGCTCGGGCCGGGCATGCGAGCGAGGGCCCGGAGGCTGCGGCTCCACCACCGCCCTAGACTTCACCTCGATGAATGACACCGCTGGACCCCCTGACCCGCAGGCGCGCCTGGCCGAGACCTACGCCGAGGTCGAGGACGCCCTCCTGAGCCGGTGGCCCGAGACCAGGCTCGACCCCTCGCTGGACCGGATCGAGGCGTTCATGGAGCTGTTGGGCGACCCCCAGCGGTCCTACCCGGTCGTCCACGTCACCGGCACCAACGGCAAGACGTCCAGCGCGCGGATGATCGAGACCCTGATCCAGACGACCGGGCTGCGGGTGGGGCGCTTCACCAGCCCCCACCTGGAGTCGATGACCGAGCGGATCAGTGTCGACGGGGAGCCGGTGAGCGAGGAGACGTTCGTCTCCGCCTTCAACGACGTGGCCCCCTACATCGGCCTGGTCGACGCCGAGCACGACCACCCCCTCTCCTTCTTCGAGACCGTCGTCGCCATGGCGTACGCCGCCTTCGCGGACGCGCCCGTCGATGCCGCGGTCGTCGAGGTCGGGATGGGTGGGACCTGGGACGCCACCAACGTGATGGAGGCCAAGGTCGCCGTGCTCACGCCGGTGGCGCTGGACCACGCGAAGTACCTCGGCGAGACGCCGAGGGCGATCGCGCTGGAGAAGGTCGGGATCATCAAGCCCGGCGCCACCGTCGTGTGTGCCACGCAGTCGCCCGAGGTCGACGAGGTCGTCCGCGAGCGCTGTGCCGAGGTCGGTGCGACGCTCGCCCGCGAGGGACTGGAGTTCGGGGTCACCAGCCGGGTGCCGGCGGTCGGTGGACAGCTGATCGGGCTCCAGGGCCTTCGCGGCACCTACGACGAGGTGTTCCTGCCGCTCTACGGCGCGCACCAGGCCCAGAACGCCGCCCTGGCCCTGGCGGCCGTCGAGGCGCTCCTCGGTGGCGAGGAGCCGCTGGACATCGAGCTGGTCAGGGAGGCGTTCGCCGAGGTGACCTCCCCGGGCCGCCTCGAGATCATCAGGCGCTCCCCGACGATCGTGCTCGACGCAGCCCACAACCCTCACGGTGCTGCGGCCGTCGTGGCCGCGCTGGAGGACTCCTTCGTGTTCTCGCCACTGATCGGTGTCGTCGCGGTGATGGCCGACAAGGACTACGAGGGTGTCCTCTCCGAGCTCGAGCCTGCGCTCTCCCACATCGTGTGCACCCAGAACTCCACGGGGCGCTCGATGTCGGCCGGCGACCTCGCCGAGGTCGCGCTCGGGATCTTCGGCCAGGACCGCGTGAGCGTGACCGACTCGCTGGCCGACGCGCTGGACCAGGCCGCCGCACTGGCCGAGGCCGGTGGCGCCTTCGGGGACGCGATCGGATCCGGAGCCGTGCTCGTCACGGGATCGGTGGTCACCGTCGGCGAGGCCCGGGCGATGCTGCGCTCCCGTCGCAACGCGGACGGAAGCCGGAGCCAGGAGCAGGAGCAGGGCTGATGCAACGACGACTGTGCGCGGCGATCCTCACGCTGGAGGCGATCGCCTTCGGACTGAGCACCCCGGTCCTCGTCTCGGTCGCGGGGGTCTCGCTCGCCAGGGCCCTGTGGATCGGACTGGGACTGACGTTCGCGTGCCTCCTGGTGGCCGGCCTGCTGCGCTTCAAGTGGGCCTACTGGCTGGGCTGGGCCATCCAGCTGGGCGCTCTGGCGCTGGGGTTCCAGATCACCGCCATGTTCGTCCTGGGCGTGATCTTCCTGGCGCTCTGGGCGACGGCGTACTTCCTCGGGCGCAAGATCGAGCGGGAGCGCAGCGAGTGGGAGGTCACGGGGAACTACCCCGGCAGGGCCCCGACCGAGGCACCCGGCGGCTCGCACTAGGGTGTTCGCCATGTCACAGCGCACCCTGGTCCTGCTCAAGCCCGACGCCGTCCGACGCGGACTGGTCGGCGAGATCCTCTCCCGCTTCGAGAACAAGGGCCTGGCCATCGTCGCCCTGGAACAGCGCCACATCGACGCGACCCAGGCTGACGCTCACTACGCCGAGCACGTCGCGCGCGACTTCTACCCACCGCTGCGCGACTTCGTCACCAGTGGACCTCTCGTGGCCCTGGTCCTCGAGGGGGAGGCTGCCATCGACGTCGTGCGGACCGTCAACGGTGCCACCGACGGGCGCAAGGCCGCCCCGGGCACCGTTCGGGGTGACCTGTCGCTCTCCAACCGCGAGAACCTGGTGCACGGCTCGGACAGCGAGGAGTCGGCGCTCCGCGAGATCGCGCTCTGGTTCCCACATCTCTCGCCGGCTCTGAGCTAGCTCGCGGGCCGGATCCTCCCGGCCGCTGATCTCCGCGATCCCGCGCGGACGCCGACGACTCGGCGACGGTGCCGCGTGTCGGCACTGAACGGGGACGTTTCGCTCATACGCTGCGGTGACGGGTGTGGCGCGTGTTGCGCCGTGCTCTCCTCCCCATCACTGCACCTGCGAGGCGGAAATGGCCAACAGTCTCATCGGCCGTGACATGGCGGTCGACCTGGGTACGGCGAACACGCTCGTGTACGTCCGGGGCAAGGGCATCCTGGTCGACGAGCCCTCAGTGGTCGCGATGAACACCCAGACCCACGAGATCCTCGCCGTGGGCCACGAGGCCAAGCGCATGATCGGTCGCACCCCGGACGGGATCACCGCGATCCGCCCGCTCAAGGACGGCGTGATCGCCGACCTGGACGCGACCGAGGAGATGCTGCGGCACTTCATCCAGCAGGTGCACAAGCGTCGGTACTTCGCCAAGCCCCGGATGATCATCTGTGTGCCCAGCGGCGTCACGGCCGTGGAGCAGCGTGCCGTGAAGGAGGCCGGCTACCAGGCCGGTGGGCGGCGCGTCTACATCATCGAGGAGCCGATGGCCGCGGCCATCGGTGCCGGGCTGCCGGTGCACGAGGCCACCGGCAACATGGTCGTCGACATCGGTGGCGGCACCACCGAGGTCGCGGTGGTCTCGCTCGGCGGCCTGGTCACGACCCTCTCCGTGCGCACGGCGGGTGACGAGCTCGACCAGGCGATCGTGAGCTGGATGAAGAAGGAGCACTCCCTGATGCTGGGGGAGCGCACCGCCGAGGAGATCAAGATGACCCTGGGGTCGGCGTTCCCGCTGCCCCAGGAGCGCCAGGCCGAGGTGCGCGGCCGAGACATGGTCTCCGGCCTGCCCCGCACCGTCACGGTCTCCAGCTCCGAGATCCGCAAGGCGCTCGAGGAGCCGCTGCACGCCATCGTCGACGCCGTCCGGACGACGCTCGACCAGACGCCCCCCGAGCTCGCCGGCGACATCATGGACCGCGGGATCGTCCTGACCGGTGGCGGCGCGATGCTGCTCGGCATCGACGAGCGGATCCGGCACGAGACCGGGATGCCGGTGCACGTCGCCCACCACCCGCTGACCTCGGTCGCGCTCGGCGCAGGCAAGTGTGTCGAGGAGTTCGAGGCCCTCCAGCAGGTGCTCGTCTCGGACCGCAGGCGGTAGCGCGTGGATTCCAAGCGACTGCGCCCCAGGATGGGCAACGTCAAGGGTCCTGCGCTGGGTCGGGCGACCTCTGACGACGGCGGCCGCACCGGGTTCGGTCGTGAGCGCCGTGGGTCCTCACGGGTGGTGATCGGCCTGCTGGTCGCAGCCTCGCTGACTGTGATCACGGTGGATGCGGCGGCGGGTGAGCGCTCGCCCATCGACCCGGCGCGTACAGCGGTCGGCAACGTCCTCGGGCCGATCGAGACGACGACCGCCAGCGCCACCAGGCCACTGCGCGAGACGCTGGCCTACTTCAGCTCCAACCACGACCTGCGAGCCGATGTGGCGCGGCTGTCCGCGCAGAACTCCCAGGTCCGCAACGAGGCCGAACGGGTTCCGCTGGACCGCAACCGGCTCAGCGAGCTCGACGGGCTGACCCAGACCGCCAACGACACCGGCTACGCGCTGGTCGCGGCCAGAGTCGTCGGCATGGTCGATGCAGTCCTTCTCGCGCACCGTCACGATCGATGTCGGCACCTCCTCCGGGGTGCGCAAGGACATGACCGTGCTCAACAACGACGGGCTCGTCGGCCGGGTGATCCGGGCCACGCGGTCCACCGCCAACGTCCTGCTGGTCCTCGACACCGAGTCCGTGGTGGGCGGACGGGTGGCTCCAACCCTGGAGATCGGCTTCCTGCGCGGTCGGGGGGTGACCGGTGACCGAGGTCGGCTGGACCTCGACCTGGTCGACAACTCGGTGACCCCGAGCAAGGGCGACGTCGTGGTCACGTG
>CAWEUP010000010.1:0-123406 GCA_963812235.1 uncultured Actinomycetota bacterium
GTCAGGGAGGCGTTCGCCGAGGTGACCTCCCCAGGCCGCCTCGAGATCATCAGGCGCTCCCCGACGATCGTGCTCGACGCAGCCCACAACCCTCACGGTGCGGCGGCCGTCGTGGCCGCGCTGGAGGACTCCTTCGTGTTCTCGCCACTGATCGGTGTCGTCGCGGTGATGGCCGACAAGGACTACGAGGGTGTCCTCTCCGAGCTCGAGCCTGCGCTCTCCCACATCGTGTGCACCCAGAACTCCACGGGGCGCTCGATGTCGGCCGGCGACCTCGCCGAGGTCGCGCTCGGGATCTTCGGCCAGGACCGCGTGAGCGTGACCGACTCGCTGGCCGACGCGCTGGACCAGGCCGCCGCACTGGCCGAGGCCGGTGGCGCCTTCGGGGACGCGATCGGATCCGGAGCCGTGCTCGTCACGGGATCGGTGGTCACCGTCGGCGAGGCCCGGGCGATGCTGCGCTCCCGTCGCAACGCGGACGGAAGCCGGAGCCAGGAGCAGGAGCAGGGCTGATGCAACGACGACTGTGCGCGGCGATCCTCACGCTGGAGGCGATCGCCTTCGGACTGAGCACCCCGGTCCTCGTCTCGGTCGCGGGGGTCTCGCTCGCCAGGGCCCTGTGGATCGGACTGGGACTGACGTTCGCGTGCCTCCTGGTGGCCGGCCTGCTGCGCTTCGAGTGGGCCTACTGGCTGGGCTGGGCCATCCAGCTGGGCGCTCTGGCGCTGGGGTTCCAGATCACCGCCATGTTCGTCCTGGGCGTGATCTTCCTGGCGCTCTGGGCGACGGCGTACTTCCTCGGACGCAAGATCGAGCGGGAGCGCAGCGAGTGGGAGGTCACGGGAACTACCCCGGCAGGGCCCCGACCGAGGCACCCGGCGGCTCGCACTAGGGTGTTCGCCATGTCACAGCGCACCCTGGTCCTGCTCAAGCCCGACGCCGTCCGACGCGGACTGGTCGGCGAGATCCTCTCCCGCTTCGAGAACAAGGGCCTGGCCATCGTCGCCCTGGAACAGCGCCACATCGACGCGACCCAGGCTGACGCTCACTACGCCGAGCACGTCGCGCGCGACTTCTACCCACCGCTGCGCGACTTCGTCACCAATGGACCTCTCGTGGCCCTGGTCCTCGAGGGGGAGGCTGCCATCGACGTCGTGCGGACCGTCAACGGTGCCACCGACGGGCGCAAGGCCGCCCCGGGCACCGTTCGGGGTGACCTGTCGCTCTCCAACCGCGAGAACCTGGTGCACGGCTCGGACAGCGAGGAGTCGGCGCTCCGCGAGATCGCGCTCTGGTTCCCACACCTCTCGCCGGCTCTGAGCTAGCTCGCGGGCCGGATCCTCCCGGCCGCTGATCTCCGCGATCCCGCGCGGACGCCGACGACTCGGCGACGGTGCCGCGTGTCGGCATCTGAACGGGGACGTTTCGCTCATACGCTGCGGTGACGGGTGTGGCGCGTGTTGCGCCGCACTCTCCTCCCCATCACTGCACCTGCGAGGCGGAAATGGCCAACAGTCTCATCGGCCGTGACATGGCGGTCGACCTGGGTACGGCGAACACGCTCGTCTACGTCCGGGGCAAGGGCATCCTGGTCGACGAGCCCTCCGTGGTCGCGATGAACACCCAGACCCACGAGATCCTCGCCGTGGGCCACGAGGCCAAGCGCATGATCGGTCGCACCCCGGACGGGATCACCGCGATCCGCCCGCTCAAGGACGGCGTGATCGCCGACCTGGACGCGACCGAGGAGATGCTGCGGCACTTCATCCAGCAGGTGCACAAGCGTCGGTACTTCGCCAAGCCCCGGATGATCATCTGTGTGCCCAGCGGCGTCACGGCCGTGGAGCAGCGTGCCGTGAAGGAGGCCGGCTACCAGGCCGGTGGGCGGCGCGTCTACATCATCGAGGAGCCGATGGCCGCGGCCATCGGTGCCGGGCTGCCGGTGCACGAGGCCACCGGCAACATGGTCGTCGACATCGGTGGCGGCACCACCGAGGTCGCGGTGGTCTCGCTCGGCGGCCTGGTCACGACCCTCTCCGTGCGCACGGCGGGTGACGAGCTCGACCAGGCGATCGTGAGCTGGATGAAGAAGGAGCACTCCCTGATGCTGGGGGAGCGCACCGCCGAGGAGATCAAGATGACCCTGGGGTCGGCGTTCCCGCTGCCCCAGGAGCGCCAGGCCGAGGTGCGCGGCCGAGACATGGTCTCCGGCCTGCCCCGCACCGTCACGGTCTCCAGCTCCGAGATCCGCAAGGCGCTCGAGGAGCCGCTGCACGCCATCGTCGACGCCGTCCGGACGACGCTCGACCAGACGCCCCCCGAGCTCGCCGGCGACATCATGGACCGCGGGATCGTCCTGACCGGTGGCGGCGCGATGCTGCTCGGCATCGACGAGCGGATCCGGCACGAGACCGGGATGCCGGTGCACGTCGCCCACCACCCGCTGACCTCGGTCGCGCTCGGCGCAGGCAAGTGTCGTCGAGGAGTTCGAGGCCCTCCAGCAGGTGCTCGTCTCGGACCGCAGGCGGTAGCGCGTGGATTCCAAGCGACTGCGCCCCAGGATGGGCAACGTCAAGGGTCCTGCGCTGGGTCGGGCGACCTCTGACGACGGCGGCCGCACCGGGTTCGGTCGTGAGCGCCGTGGGTCCTCACGGGTGGTGATCGGCCTGCTGGTCGCAGCCTCGCTGACTGTGATCACGGTGGATGCGGCGGCGGGCGAGCGCTCGCCCATCGACCCGGCGCGTACAGCGGTCGGCAACGTCCTCGGGCCGATCGAGACGACGACCGCCAGCGCCACCAGGCCACTGCGCGAGACGCTGGCCTACTTCAGCTCCAACCACGACCTGCGAGCCGATGTGGCGCGGCTGTCCGCGCAGAACTCCCAGCTCCGCAACGAGGCCGAACGGGTTCCGCTGGACCGCAACCGGCTCAGCGAGCTCGACGGGCTGACCCAGACCGCCAACGACACCGGCTACGCGCTGGTCGCGGCCAGAGTCGTCGGCATGGGCCCGATGCAGTCCTTCTCGCGCACCGTCACGATCGATGTCGGCACCTCCTCCGGGGTGCGCAAGGACATGACCGTGCTCAACAACGACGGGCTCGTCGGCCGGGTGATCCGGGCCACGCGGTCCACCGCCAACGTCCTGCTGGTCCTCGACACCGAGTCCGTGGTGGGCGGACGGCTCGGCTCCAACCTGGAGATCGGCTTCCTGCGCGGCCGGGGGGTGACCGGTGACCGAGGTCGGCTGGACCTCGACCTGGTCGACAACTCGGTGACCCCGAGCAAGGGCGACGTCGTGGTCACGTGGGGGAGCCAGAACGGCGTCCCGTACGTCGCCGGCATTCCGATCGGCAAGGTCGAGTCGGTGTACTCCACGCCCCGTGAGCTGGCCAAGCACGCCGTGATCGACCCGTTCGTCGACTTCACCGCGCTCGATGTCGTCGGTGTCGTCGTTCCTCGCCGCACCAAGGGCGATCGTCTCGTGATCAACGGCCTGGGAGTCAAGGAATGAACCTCACCCGCACGGGCGTCGTGGGCGCGGTGATCGTTGCGGCGGTCATCCTGCAGGTCGCCGTGTTCAACCTGGTCTCGGTCAACGGGGTCGTCCCGAACCTGGCCCTGGTCGTCGTCGTGGCCGCAGCGATCGCGCGCGGACCGCAGTTCGGTGCCCTGGTGGGCTTCGTCGCCGGCATGATGCTCGACCTGGCTCCTCCCGCCGACCACGTCGCCGGGAGATGGGCGCTCGCGTTCGTGCTCGTGGCGATCCTGGCCGGCAGGGTGCGCGCCGACGCGCGCCGCAGTCCGCTGGCCGGACTCGCGACGGTGGCGATCTGCTCGTTCATCGCCACGTCGGTGTTCGCCCTCAGCGGCGTGGTGCTGGGCGACGACCCCCTGCCGGTCGCGCAGATGGTGCAGGTCATCGGCATCGCGGTGCTCTGGGACGTCGTGGTCACACCGTTGATCCTCCCGGCGCTGATGGCGTTGTTCGAGCGCACTCGCTCCGTGGAACTGGCCTACTGAGATGGCGCGCATCTGAGATGGCCGCAGTCCTCATCAGGCCCAACGCCTCGGAGAAGAGCCGGTTGCGCCTGCTCGTCGTCCAAGTGCTCTTCCTCTCGCTGTTCCTGACCCTGTTCGCGCGGCTGTGGTACATGCAGGTGCTCACCGGAGACGGCTACCAGGCGCAGGCTGCGCAGCAGTCGGTGCGCGACGTGGTCGTGCAGCCGGCCCGGGGCCTGATCGTCGACGACATGGGTCGCCCCCTGGTGGCGAACCGCAGCAGCTGGGTGATCAGCCTCGACCGCACGCTGGTCGGCAAGCTCCCCGACGACGTCCGGGAGACGACGCTGCGCAAGCTCGGCCGCGTCGCCGACGTGCCCCGCGCCGAGATCGAGGCGCGGATGCTGCTGTGCGGCCAGCCGGACGCCGAACCGCGCACGTGCTGGAACGGCTCGCCGTACCAGCCGGTGCCGGTGGCGCGAGACATCCCGCAGCGGCTCGCGGTCAAGGTCCTCGAGAAGGCCGAGGACTACCCCGGTGTCCTGGCGCAGCAGGAGAGCGTACGGGCCTATCCCTCGCCGTACGGGACGAACGGCGCCCATGTGCTCGGCTATCTGAGCCCGATCACCGAAGGCGAGCTGGACGAGGCCGACAAGGACGACGACGCCTCGGTCAACGGTGCCTCGGTCGTCGGCCGCGCCGGCGTCGAGAAGGCCTACGACCGGTGGCTGCGCGGCGAGCCCGGCTACAAGAAGGTCGCGGTGGACTCCATGGGCCGCGTGCTGGGTGACTCCGGCGAGATCGAGTCGACCCCCGGCAACACTCTGGTCACCTCCCTCGACGCCAAGGTGCAGGGGTTCGTCGAGAAGCAGCTCCAGCAGACCATCCAGACCGCTCGGGCCACCACCGACAAGGTCACCGGTCGCAAGTACGCCGCCGACAGCGGCGCCGCGGTCGTGCTGGACGCCCGGACCGGCCGCGTGGTCGCGATGGCGAGCCAGCCGACCTACGACCCCAAGGTGTGGTCGGGCGGCATCACCAGCAAGCAGCTCGACCGGCTGTACTCCCAGAAGTCCGGCACTCCGCTGCTCTCCCGCGCCACCCAGGGACAGTTCGCCCCCGGGTCGACCTGGAAGCCGATGATGACGGCCGGGGCCCTGGAGAACGGCTACAGCACCGGCACCACGCTCCCGTGCTCCTCCGGCTTCCAGGTCGGCAACCGGGTGTTCAAGAACTACGAGTCCGGCGCCTACGGCAACATCGGCTTCGCCAAGGCGCTCGAGGTCTCGTGCAACACCTTCTACTACCGGGTCGGCTACGGCTTCTGGCAGAAGTACGGCAGCGACATCGCCGACGTGAGCGCGAAGGACCCGCTCGTGACGATGGCCAAGAAGTTCGGCTTCGGGAAGACCACCGGGATCGACGTCCCGGGGGAGTCCGCCGGTCGCATCGCCGACCGCACCTGGAAGCTCGCCTACTGGAAGTCGATGAAGAACTACTACTGCAAGGTCGGCAAGGAGCCCGGCAACGACTTCCTGCACCGGTTCGCGCGCGAGTTCTGCCTCGAGGGCTACGCCTACCGGGCGGGCGACGCGGTGAACTTCGCGATCGGCCAGGGGGACACGGTGGTGACCCCGCTGCAGCTCGCTCGGGCCTACGGCGCGATCGCCAACGGCGGCACGCTCTACGAGCCCCGGGTCGCCAAGGCGATCGTCAGCCCCGAGGGCAAGCTGATCAAGTCCTTCCCACCCAAGGTGCAGGCGAAGGTCCCGGTCAAGAAGAGCTACCTCGCGTTCATCGACAACGCCCTGAAGGGCGTCTCCAAGACCGGCACGATGGCGTGGCGGCTCACCGAGTTCCCCCTCGAGAAGGTCACGGTCCGCGCCAAGACCGGATCGGCCGAGGTCTACGGCAAGCAGAGCACCTCGTGGGTCGCGTCGTACACCAAGGACTACGTGGTGGTGATGATGGTCAGCCAGGGCGGCACCGGGTCGGGCACCTCCGGCCCCGCGATCCGCAAGATCTGGGAGCACCTGTACGGCATCAAGGAGATGGCCGTGCGGCCGGCGAAGGCGGCGATCCCCGGCACCGACCCGCCCCGCGGCCTGCCGACCTTCCTCAAGGACGGGTCGATCCTCCCGCCTGCGGTCCAGGAGGGCCTGCGATGACGGTGCTGCCCATGGGTCGACTGGCCGTCAGCCGCTCGCGGGTGGCGGTTCCCCGGCTGGACTGGGTGCTGCTCGGCTCCGCGGGGCTGATCATGACGATGGGCACCCTGTTGGTGTGGTCTGCCACGGCGACCAACGAGGTGCTGACGCAGGGTGACTCCACGGCCTACCTGCACAAGCACCTGGTCAACATCCTGATCGGTCTCGTGCTGGCGGCCGCGGTGATGGCCACCGACCACCGGTGGGTACGGATCGTGACGCCCCTGGTCTACGGCGCCTCGATCGTGGGGCTGCTGCTCGTCCTGGCGATGGGTACGACGATCAACGGCTCGCGCTCCTGGCTGATGCTCGGAGGCCTCTCGATCCAACCCGCGGAGTTCGCCAAGCTCGCGGTGGTGATCGCCATGGCGATGATCATCGCCGAGCGCACGGAGAACTCCCGCAGCCGCAGAGTGGGCGTGGTCGATGTCGCGCTCCTCGGCGTGATCGCCGGAATCCCCGCGGTGCTGATCATCCTCCAGCCCGACCTGGGCACGATGCTCGTGCTCGCGGCCACGGTGTTCGGGGTGCTGGCGGTCGCGGGAGTGCCTCGGCGCTGGCTGATCTCCCTCTTCGTCGGTGGTGTCTCGGTGGCCGTGTTGGCCGTGTCGCTGGGCCTGCTCAAGCAGTACCAGCTGAACCGGTTCATGGCGTTCACCAATCCCGGCCTGGACCCACGCGGTGCCGGCTACAACACCACCCAGGCCCGGATCGCCATCGGCAACGGCGGCCTGTTCGGCCGGGGCCTCTTCGACGGGTCGCAGACCCGGTCGCGCTTCGTGCCCGAGCAGCACACCGACTTCATCTTCACCGTCGCGGGCGAGGGCTCGGCCTCGTCGGAGGTGGGCGTGCTGATCCTGCTGTTCGCGCTGCTGCTCTGGCGGGCGCTGCACATCTCGCAGCACGCGGACGACATGTTCGGTCGGGTCGCGGCGGCGGGGATCGCGTGCTGGTTCGCCTTCCAGACCTTCCAGAACATCGGCATGTGCCTGGGCATCATGCCGGTCACCGGCGTACCCCTGCCGTTGGTCTCCTACGGCGGCTCCTCGATGTTCGCCTCGATGATGGCGATCGGGCTGTTGCAGAACATCGCCATGCGGGGCAGTGCCGTCTCCCGGGCGCACCAGCCGCGACTGCGCTCCCGCACCCGCTGAGGGGCGCGATCAGCCCTGGGGGAGCGTCACCGTGATGGTGGTGCCGGGACCCTCGTTGCGCTGCGCGGTGATCACGCCGCCGTGCCGGCGCACGATGCGCTTGCACAGCGCGAGGCCGAGCCCGGACCCCTCGTAGGTCCCCACGACCGTCGATGCCCGGCGGAACGGCTCGAAGATCGTGGTCTCCTCACCCTCGGGGATGCCGATGCCGGCGTCGACCACGTAGAGCCGGACCCAGCCGCGCTCGCCGCCCGAGAAGCTGCGGACGGCGACGGAGGGACGCTCTCCGGGGTGGCGGTACTTCACGGCGTTGCCGATCAGGTTCGAGAGCAGGTGGCGCAGCAGCGTGGGGTCGACCAGCACGGTGTCCGGGGTGTGCACCACGATGTCGAGGCCGGGGTAGCTGGCGGCGACGGCCTCCAGGCATGGCTGGCAGCGCGATCGCCTCGGGCTGCACCACGCCCTCGCGGGCGACGTTGTAGGTCAGCCAGTCCTCGATCTCACGAGACATCCGGTCGGTGGCCTGCCGCCCGCGCTGGAGCGCCTCGATCGCCATGTGGGCGTCGTTGGCCAGGGCGTCCTCGGCCACCTCGATCCAGCCCTGGACCGCCGCCAGCGGGCTCTTCAGGTCGTGGGCGGCGACGGCCGCGAAGCTGGCGAGCTCCTCGATGCGCCGCTGCTCGGAGGTCACGTCACGCACGACGGCCACGATGCTGTCGGAGCCGGCGTACTGCACCGACGCCAGGTGGACCTCCAGCACGCGCAGGCCGTCCTCGGAGCCGTCCTTGTTGTAGGCGTAGGTGAACGTGGGCCCCTCGGGCAACCTGCGCAGCCAGCGAGCCGGCTCGCTGAGGAGCTTCTCGGGGCCGAGGATCGAGACCGCCGCGGCGTTGTGGAGCTGGACCTCGCCCTGGAGGTCCGTCAGGACCAGCGCCTCGTTGATCGACTCGAACACCGTGCCCAGCAGCCCGGCCTGGTCGACCGCCTCCTGGCGACGGTGCACGACCTCACCGGCCAGGTGCGCCCGCTGGTCGCGCATCAGCGAGAGCAGCAGCACGACGAAGACGAAGGCGGTCATCAGGCTGTCCAGGAGCAGGACCCGGGACAGCTCGGGGATCCCGTAGCCCATTCCGGCCTCAGGGATGGCCTGGGCGGTGACGACGGCGAGCGTGCCGGTCAGGCTGTACGCCGCGGAGGTCCACGGCCCCAGGGTGAACCCGGCCCAGATCGCCGGCAGCATCACGATCCAGGTCAGCGGCAGGCCGTCGAAGGTGAAGACCACCCCGAGACAGACGCCCGTCACGAGCAGCTGGAGGTAGACGTCCATCACCCTGGTCGGGATCGCCTCCTCGCGCGGCCGTCGCTGCACCAGCAGCAGCAGGCAGGCGCTGCCCACGAAGACGTAGGCGGTGCTCAGCACGGTCCACCAGAACAGCTCGAAGGAGCTGCTGCTGAGGCTGAGGCCCGACGCCGGGCCGAAGGGGATCACGACCAGGGCGCCGACGAGGCTGGCCGCGAAGAGGTCGACGATGTCGCTGGGCCGGTGGGGAGCCAGGTTGTCGTCGCCGATGCGCCACCGGTAGAGGGCCAGGGTCACACCGGCCTGGACGACGGTGACCGCGGCCACCCTGCTCGAGGTGCCCCACTCCCCACCCAGGGCCACGCTCGTCAGCAGCTGGGACACCAGGGAGAGCCCGATGGTCAGTCCCAGCACCACGGGTCGACGGGTGCGCACGGGCCAGAGCCAGGCGATCAGGACCCACAGGAACGTGACCAGGTTCTCGGCGTGGATCGAGCTGATCGCCCCGACCTGCAGCGAGCTGGCCTGCTGGATCAGCAGCGCCCAGGCGTCACGAGCAGGCACACCAGCCACAGGGCTCGCATCGCTGGCAGGGACAGCCGCCGGGACGGCCGCCAGTCAAGGGCATGATCAGGCACCCCGATCCCCCTTAGCCGTGCGATTCAGTCCGTGCCTGGGCAAGCACGTACGCTGTTAGTTCCCCACTTAGCGGAAGGTTCATGCATGCCCCCCGCACCTGTCATGCCCGGCGACTCGGTCTTCGCCGCACTCGAGCCACATCTGACTCGGGTGCAGAAGCCGATCCAGTACGTCGGTGGTGAGCTGAACTCCGTCTCCAAGATCTGGGCCGATACTGACGTCCGCTGGGCACTGATGTATCCGGACGCCTACGAGGTGGGGCTGCCCAACCAGGGCGTACAGATTCTGTACGAGGTCCTGAACGAGCGCGACGGCGTCCTCGCCGAGCGAACCTACTCGGTGTGGCCCGACATGGAAGCGGTGATGCGGGAGCACAGTATCCCGCAGTTCACCGTTGACGGTCATCGTCCCGTGGTCGGCTTCGATGTCTTCGGGCTTTCCTTCTCCACCGAGCTCGGCTACACGAACATGTTGACCGCGCTCGACCTCGCCGGCATCCCGCTGCACGCGGTGGATCGCACCGACGAGCACCCGGTCGTCCTCGCGGGAGGGCACTCCGCGTTCAACCCCGAGCCGGTCGCCGACTTCCTCGACGCGGTGGTGCTGGGGGACGGTGAGGAGATCGTGCTGGCGATCACCGAGGTCTTCCGGGAGTGGAAGGCCGAGGGACGTCCCGGAGGCCGTGACGGTGTGCTGCTCAGGCTGGCGGCCAGCGGTGGCGTCTACGTCCCGAGGTTCTACGACGTGGCCTACGACGACGACGGCTCGCTTCTCGGAGTGCGGCCCAACCGTGCCGGTGTGCCTGACCGCGTGCGCAAGCACACGCTGATGGACCTCGACGCATGGCCCTACCCGCGCAATCCGCTCGTGCCGCTCGCCGAGACGGTGCACGAGCGCTACAGCGTGGAGATCTTCCGCGGGTGCACGCGTGGCTGCCGGTTCTGCCAGGCGGGCATGATCACGCGACCCGTCCGCGAGCGCTCGATCACCACGATCGCCGACATGGTGGAGAACGGCATCCGCAAGTCGGGCTTCGAGGAGGTCGGCCTGCTCTCGCTGTCGAGCGCGGACCACTCCGAGATCGGCGAGGTCGCCAAGGGGCTGGCCGACCGTTACGAGGGCACGAACGTCTCGCTGTCGCTGCCCAGCACGCGTGTCGACGCCTTCAACATCACCCTGGCCAACGAGTTCTCCCGCAACGGTCGCCGCTCGGGGCTCACCTTCGCCCCCGAGGGCGGGTCCGAGCGGATGCGCAAGGTGATCAACAAGATGGTCACCGAAGAGGACCTGATCCGCACGGTGTCCGCGGCGTACTCCCACGGCTGGCGGCAGGTGAAGCTCTACTTCATGTGCGGCCTGCCGACCGAGACCGACGAGGACGTGCTGGCGATCGCCGACCTCGCGAAGAAGGTCATCGCCGAGGGACGCAAGGTCGCCGGGCACAACGACATCCGGTGCACGGTGTCCATCGGCGGCTTCGTGCCCAAGCCGCACACCCCGTTCCAGTGGGCGTCGCAGCTCGATGTGGAGACCACCGACGAGCGGCTGCGCCAGCTGCGCGAAGAGGTGCGCTCGGACCGCAGGTACGGCCGCGCCATCGGGTTCCGCTACCACGACGGCAAGCCGGGAATCATCGAAGGGCTGCTGTCGCGGGGTGATCGTCGCGTGGGCCGGGTCATCGAGCAGGTCTGGCGCGACGGGGCCCGCTTCGACGGCTGGAGCGAGCACTTCTCCTACGACCGCTGGATCGCCGCCACGCAGAGTGCGCTTGCCGGCACCGGCGTGGACCTGGAGTGGTTCACCACGCGTGAGCGCGCCTACGCCGAGGTGTTGCCCTGGGACCACCTCGACTCGGGTCTGGACAAGGACTGGCTGTGGCAGGACTGGGAGGACGCGCTGGACCCCGACTCGATCGACGTCGAGGACTGTCGCTGGACCCCGTGCTACGACTGCGGCGTCTGCCCGGAGATGGGCACCGACATCCAGATCGGTCCCACCGGCCAGAGCCTGCTGCCCCTGAGCGTGGTCTGAGGGACCACGTCCGGGTCGTCCTCGACGACGAGCGTGGCGCCCGGAGTCGTGCCCACGAGACACCCCGTGGCTGACCGGTCCTGCCCCAGAAGTGGTTTAGACCGGCGACTGGACAATCCGGACAGGCAGGTCCTGTTTGCGCAAGACGTCGCTAGCGTCCGATGAGTCGGTCGGAGGGGCCGTCGCCGGGGCCGGGAGACGCTCGGTCCGACTCATCTCCGGGGAGCATGTCCATGCGTATTCTCAGCAAGTCCACGACCTTACTCACCGCCTCGGCGAGCGCACTGGTGCTGGCCGCTGCCGCCGTCTCGCCGGCCGCCAACGCGGCCTCGAGCCCGCCGACGTCGTCGTCCTCGGAGCGCACGCTCGCGACCGGCGTGGGAGGGCCCTTCCAGATCGCGCTTCGCCGCGGCACCGTCTACTACACCGACGCCTTCGCGGGCACCCTGAACAAGGTCACCTCGTCGGGCCCCCGGGTGGTCGCGAACATTCCCGGCATCATCGGCGTGGAGTTCAGCCGCGACGGCAAGACGATGGCGGTCTCGAGCGGGCACGGAGACACCTCCCAGGTACGGGTCAAGCGTCAGGGCTACCGCGCCGTGGTGGCGAACGTCGGCCGCTACGAGAAGCGGGTGAACCCGGACCAGGTGAACACCTACGGAGTGGTGGCAGGCGGCAACCCGTGTGCCAACAAGTGGCTGTCCGATGTGACCGGCTCTCCGGCCACCTACACCGGCCAGGTCGACTCCAACCCCTACCAGCTCGCGCGGCTGCCGCATGGCGCGTGGGCACTGGCCGATGCGGGCGGCAACACGATCCTGCGGATCTCGCGGAAGGGGAAGATCTCCACGCTCGCCGTGTTGCCGCCACAGCGGCTCACGTTCACCGCTGCGCAGGCCCAGGCAATGGGAGCTCCCGACTGCGTGGTCGGGGTGACCTACGCCTTCGAGCCGGTCCCCACCGACGTGGAGCGTGGCTGGCACGGATACGTGTGGGTCTCCACCCTTCCCGGTGGTCCGGAGGACCCGTCCCTGGGTGCACGCGGCTCGGTCTACCGCATCGCCAAGGACGGATCCATGAAGAAGATCAAGGGCGGCTTCTTCGCGGCCACCAACCTGGCCCTGGCAGGGCGCCGGATCTATGTGTCCGAGCTGTTCGGAGGCCAGGTCACCAGGATCGGCTGGGGTGGGCGTGCCGCCGCGGCGACGATCGACTCGCCGGTGTCGGTCGAGGCCACCAGCAGGTACCTCTACATCGGCACACTGGGTGCCGGGCCGAGCTCGCCGGGCAAGATCGTCCGGGTGCCGCGCTGAGCCAGGGCCGGTCGCGCCCTCGGCCGTGACGAGCAGTGACGTCACGGTCGGGGGCGACCCGGCACCTCGGCGCCTGTCGCGTGCTCGCCGGGCTCAGCGGTCCTCGGTCACAGGTGCGCCCAGCTCGTCCTCGATGAAGGCCGGACGCGCCACCGCGAGTCCGACCACCAGCTGAGGGACCACCAGCACCACCAGCGCCAGCAGCGGGACGGTCCAGCCTCCGGTGAGGTCGCGCAGCAGGCCCATGCCGAAGGGGCCGATGCCGGCCATCAGGTAGCCCGCGCCCTGGGCGAAGCCGGAGAGTGCCGCCGTCCCGGCGGAGGTGCGCGCCCGGAGCCCGATCAGCGTCAGGATCAAGGGGAAGGTGGTGGTGCCGATGCCGACCAGCACCGCCCACAGCACCGCTCCTGACCGAGGCGCGAGGATCAGTCCGAGGTAGCCGATCGGATAGCAGGCCATCACGACGTACATCAGCCGGGTCTGGTCGTGGGCGCGTGCCACCAGGGCTGGGATCAGCACCGAGAGCGGGATGGTCACACCGGTGATCACTCCGAGCAGCACCCCGGCTGTGCTGGGCGAGAAGCCGGCGTCGCGGTAGATCTCGGCGAACCAGCCGAAGACGGCGTAGGCCTGGAGCGACTGCAGCCCGAAGAACAGCGCGAGCAGCCACCCGAGCCGGGTGCGCGCCACGTCGCGCAGGCCGATGTGGCCCTCGACCGCCTCGGGCCGACGGTCGTGACCGACCAGTCCGAGCCAGGGGAGCACCGCCACCATGGCGGTCAGCGACCACGCGAACAGGCCCGTTCGCCAGCCGCCCCCGGCGTCGCTGATCGGCACGGTCAGCACCGAGGCAGAGGTCAGTCCGATGGCGAGCGCGGTCGAGTAGACCGCCGTCATCAGCCCGATCCGCTCGGGGAAGTGCAGCTTGACCAGTGAGGGCAGCAGCACGTTCGCCGTGGCCATGCCGGCGAGCGCCATCAGCGAGAGCGCGAGGAAGAGCGGCACCGAGGACACGCCGGAGCGTCCGGCGAGACCTCCCACGACGCACAGCAGCGAGGCGAGCGTGAGCCGATGCAGGCCGGCCAGCCGGGCGAGCCGGGGGGCGAGGGCGCCGAAGCCGGCGAAGGCGAGCACCGGCAGGGAGGTCAGCACGCCCGCCTGGGTCGCCGTCATGCCCAGGCCGCTGCGGATCTCTCCGAGCACGGGGCCGATGCTGACCGCGGACGGACGCAGGTTGAAGGCCAGCACGACGATCCCCAGCACGACCAGGGCGCGCTGGGCCCGGGAGTCGGAGGTGGGAGTCACCCCCGAATCCTGCCCGAGGACGACGAACCGGCCGCTCCTGGGCTCTCGGAGGAGACCTGTCGGTGCTGCCTGCGAGGATTTCGGACGTGCTGGAGGTGACCGAGGTCCAACGCCGTGCGCGGCTCGCGGCGCGCCATGGGATCGCAGGCCGGTGCGGGTCCGTGCTCGCGGCGGTCGAGCAGATGGTGTGCCTGCACGCCACCGAGCCGGCCAGTGTCTACCTCTCCACGTTCGCCAGGGCAGACGCGTCCGTGGACGACGTGGCCCACGAGCTCTACGTGAGCCGCACGATCGTCAGGCAGCTCGCCATGCGTCGGACGATGTTCTGCTTCCCGCGCGACCTGCTGCCCGCGGTGTGGGGGAGTGCCGCGAGCCGGGTGGCCGCCCAGCTGCGCACCAGGCTGGCCAAGGAGGTGGAGAGCCACGGTCTCTCCGACCGTGGGGAGGCCTGGGTGGAGGACATGTGCGAAGCCGTGGTCGCCCGTCTCGCGGACCACGGGCCGGCGACGACCGCCGAGCTGCGTGAGCAGATCCCACCACTGGACCAGCGGATCGAGGTGTCCCCGGAGAAGAAGTACGGCGGCAGCTTCCCGATCGCGCCCCGCCTGCTCAACGTTCTCGGCGCCACCGGACGGGTGCTGCGAGGAGCCAACGAGGGCGGCTGGAACATCTCGCGGCACCGGTGGACCCTCTCCCAGGACTGGCTGGGCGAGCCGGTGACCCCCACGGACTCCGCTGAGGGCTACCGCGTCCTGGTCGAGCGCTGGCTGCGCACCTTCGGTCCCGGCACCGAGGCGGACCTGGTCTGGTGGCTGGGCGCGACCAAGTCCGCCGTACGCCAGGCGCTGGCGGAGCTGGGCGCCGTCGAGGTCGGCCTCGACGAGGGGCCGGGCTACCTGCTGCCCGACGACCTCGACGAGCTGCCGGTGCCGGCACCCTGGGCCGCACTGCTGCCGGTCCTGGACCCGACCACGATGGGATGGAAGCAGCGCAGCTTCTACCTGGACGCGCAGGACGCGCCGAGGGTCTTCGACACCAACGGCAACGCCGGCACCACCGCGTGGTGGGACGGCAGGGTGGTGGGGTGCTGGGTGCAGGACCCCGAGGGCGCGGTCTCCGTGCGGCCGCTGCACGACCTCGGACGCGAGGCGCGTCAGGCGCTGGACAGCGAGGCCGACCGGCTGACCCGCTGGCTGGCCGGGCGCCGCGTCGGCACGGTCTATCCGTCGCCGCTGATGAAGTACTGACACCCGCTCGGTAGGGTCAGCGGGTGCCCAGCCCCGACAAGCGCAACCAGCCGGAGCAGCAGGCGCCTCCCGTGCAGCGGTTGCGCATTCGCTACGCCAAGCGCGGCCGCCTCAGGTTCACCAGCCACCGCGACTTCAGCCGTGCCTTCGAGCGCGCCGTGTTCCGGGCCCGCATCCCGATGGCCTACTCCTCGGGGTTCAACCCGCACCCGCGGATCTCCTACATGGGCGCCGCGCCCATGGGATCCGCCAGCGAGGCGGAGTACGTCGAGATCGCGCTGGCGGAGATCGTCGACCCCGCTCGAGCCCACGCGGACATCGACGAGGCCCTGCCCGAGGGCCTCGACGTGATCGAGGTCGTGGTCAGCTCGGGCGAGTCCCTGGCCGACCGGCTGGAGTGCTCGCGATGGTGGGTCACCCTGGTCGACACGCCCGCTGACGAAGCCCGGCGAGGGGTCGAGGCGCTGCTCGCGACCGACGAGGTGGTGGTGGAGCGGATGACCAAGAAGGGGATGCGCAGCTTCGACGCCCGAGCAGCCATCACCTCCCTGACCGTGGCGGATCCGGGGTCCTCAGATCCCGCGTGTGCGATACTCGACATGGTCTTGCGACACGGCTCGCCGTCCGTGAGACCCGACGACGTTCTCGCCGCTCTTCACCAAACCTCCGGTCTTCGTGTCACCGCAGCTCTCCAGCAGCGGTTGGCGCAGGGACCGTTGGCTGATGAGGACGGCACGGTGGGTGATCCGTTGACACCCGACCGCGACGCGGCTGGTCAGTGAGAGTGACAGCTCACCGACGTTCCGGCCCAGCGACCGCGGTCGGTGACGAGGGCAATCCGATCGACGCTGGCGCGGAGGATGTCGCCGCCGACCGAAAGCTTTGGTGCACGCCACAGTGGAACCTCACCGCGCCGTGCACCCGACCAGCACTGTCGCGAGGATTCGAACCAGACGACGTGCACGAGGAGCTCACCAGTGCTCGACAACGACCCGAACAACTCCGACAACAGTGCCGCCGAGGAAGCTCCGGGCTCCCACCCCGCTGAGACACCACCTCCTGGCGCCTCCGACACGCCGGGGACCGATGCCGGCGAGTCGGCAGCCAACCCGGGGATGACCGCGCCGGAGACACCGACCGAGACACCGACCGAGAAGCCGGCGAAGAAGGCTGCGGCCAAGCGGGCCGCCAAGGCGCCCGCCAAGAAGGCAGCCCCCAGGAAGACCGCCGCGAAGAAGGCCGCCAAGGCACCCGCGGACGGGTCCGACCCGAGCGTCCTCGAGCAGGACGTCGCCGAGGAGAAGCCGAAGAAGAAGGCCGCCACGAGGAAGCGGGCGGCCAAGAGCGCGCCTGCCGCCGAGTCCTCGGACGAGACGGCGACAGCCGGAGGCGAGACCCAGGCGCAGGGGGAGGCCACGCTCGACTCAGACAGCTCGGCTGCCGCGGCGACGGGAGCGGCCCCGATGGTGCTCTTCCAGGCGCCCGAGCCCACCTCGCCCCCCGCACGGAAGCGGACCACGCGAAAGGTCGCGGCGGCGAAGGCTGAGTCTCCTGCTCCCGACGGGTCGGAGTCCGCCCAGGACGTGGCGCTGGAGGCCGGCGAAGGCAAGGAGACGCCGACCACTCCCGGCGACGACGGGGCTGCCGAGCAGTCCGCCGGTCGCGGCAGGGGCCGAGGCCAGGGCCGAGGCGGCCAGGGCAGGCGCTCCGGCCAGGGCGACCGCGATGGCGACGCGCCGGCCGCAGAGGACAGCGACGAGGCACCCGACACCGACGAGCAGGACGACTCCGAGGACACCGGTGACGGAGAGGGCGGCGCACGCCGTCGCCGCCGCCGGGGTGGGCGTCGACGCCGCAAGCCGAGTGACGGAGAGGCGGGCGACGGTTCCGAGGAGTCCGAGGACACGGAGGACACGGGCGACTCCGCTGAGACGACCGACGCTGCCGAGACCGACGCTGACGACGACAACGAGGCTGGCGGCTCGCGCCGCCGGCGCCGTCGTCGCCGTCCGGGCGAGGACGGGAACGGCGCCGGCGAGGCCGAGAAGCCGGCACGTGCGCGGCGTCCCCGCAATCCCGAGGACGAGATCACCAGCATCGGGGGGTCGACCCGGCTCGAGGCGAAGAAGCAGCGCCGCCGCGAAGGTCGTGAGGCCGGTCGCCGGCGCGCCCCCATCGTCAGCGAGGCTGAGTTCCTGGCCCGCCGCGAGTCGGTCGATCGCGTCATGGTCATCCGTCAGCGCGACGACCTGACCCAGATCGGGGTGCTCGAGGACAAGGTGCTCGTGGAGCACTACGTGGCCCGCGAGTCGCAGACCTCCCTGATCGGCAACGTCTACCTCGGACGGGTGCAGAACGTGCTGCCGTCGATGGAGGCTGCCTTCATCGACATCGGCAAGGGCCGCAACGCCGTGCTGTACGCCGGCGAGGTGAACTGGGCCGCGGTCGGCCACAAGGACGGTCAGCAGCGCAAGATCGAGTCGGTGCTGTCCTCGGGACAGACGATCCTGGTGCAGGTCAGCAAGGACCCCGTCGGCCACAAGGGCGCGCGACTCACCGGGCAGGTGAGCCTGCCCGGTCGCTTCCTGGTCTACGTCCCGGACGGCAACACCTCGGGCATCTCGCGCAAGCTTCCCGACACCGAGCGCAACCGCCTCAAGGCCGTGCTGAAGCAGATCGTTCCCGACAGCGCGGGCGTCATCGTCCGGACCGCCGCCGAAGGAGCCTCCGAGGAGGAGCTCACCCTCGACGTGGAGCGACTCACCGCTCGTTGGGCCGACATCGAGGCGAAGGTCAAGGCCGGCAAGTCACCACAGCTGCTCTACGGCGAGCCCGACCTGACTCTCAAGGTCGTCCGCGACCTGTTCACCGAGGACTTCGGCAAGCTGGTCGTCCAGGGTGACGACGCCTGGGAGCTGGTGCAGAACTACGTCGAGCATGTCGCCCCGGACCTCAAGGACCGCCTCGAGCGCTACCAGCCCGAGGGCAACCAGAAGGACCTGTTCACGACCTACCGCGTCGACGAGCAGATCGCCAAGGGGCTCGACCGCAAGGTCTGGCTGCCCTCCGGCGGCTCGCTGGTCATCGACCGCACCGAGGCGATGACCGTCGTCGACGTCAACACCGGCAAGTTCACCGGCTCCGGTGGCAACCTGGAGGAGACGGTCACCAAGAACAACCTGGAGGCGGCCGAGGAGATGGTGCGCCAGCTCAGGCTGCGCGACATCGGCGGCATCATCGTCATCGACTTCATCGACATGGTCCTCGAGTCCAACCGCGACCTGGTGCTTCGCCGTCTGGTCGAGTGCCTCGGCCGCGACCGGACCCGCCACCAGGTGGCTGAGGTGACCTCGCTCGGCCTGGTCCAGATGACGCGAAAGCGGATCGGTACCGGCCTCGTCGAGGCGTTCGGCACCGACTGCGACCACTGCAAGGGCCGCGGCCTGGTCATCCATGACCAGCCGGTCGAGGCTGGCTCGGGTCCCGACGACGACGACTCCCGTGGTCGTGGTCGTGGACGTTCGGGCCGCAGCAGGAGCGGTCGAGGCAACGGCAACGACAGCGGCGGGAACGCCGGCTCCGGATCGGGGGACGGCAACGGCTCCGCAGCGACCGCGAAGCCCTCTCCGGCCGACCTGGCCAAGACGCGACCGCACGAGAAGCCGGTCGAGGACGAGCCAGGAGCTGAGGTCGCGTCGTCGGGTGCAGACCGACCAGAGCAGCCCCCGGCAGCCCAACCTGAGCAGCCGGCCACGCCGACCTCGGCCTCGGTGGACACCGAGCAGTCCGTCGAGCACGGTGGCATCGGCAAGCCGACCAGCGCGGCGCACGAGCCTCAGCGGGTCACCTCCGAGTCGGGGAGGACCCCCAGCGAGGGCGACCAGGCGGAGGCGCCCGGTGATAGGCCGACCGGTGAGAAGCCGACCGGTGAGGAGCCGGCAGAGTCACCTGCTGCGCCGGAGCCGCCACGTGCGGTCACCACCACGCGCAGGCGTACTGCCCGCCGCGCCGCGGGCCCGCCGAGCCTGCTGAGCGAGTCGTCGCCGACCGCTGGTGCCGGCACCCAGGCGCTGCCGCTCGACGAGCCGTTCGAGGTTCCGGTGGAGCACGCCGGTGCCGTGGCCCGACCTGACCCCCGGGTCCAGGACGAGACCGAGGTGTCGGCCGACCCGACCTGGCCGACCGGCGGCATCGCGCACCTGTCGGAGAAGCAGGAGAGCGACTCCGAGGGCAGCAGCGATCAGGCCGAGAGCAACGACGCCGACGGTGACGCCGCCGTCGACGACGAGCACGAGCACGGCGACGACGGCGAGCACGAGCACGGCGACGACGGTGAGCTCGAGGGTGAGAACCTCGAGGGTGAGAACGGTGACGGAGTGTCCCTGGTGCACGTGCCGGTCAAGCGCAAGGGATCGCGCAGACGATGATGTTCACCCGGCTGCGCGGGCCGGCCGAGGGGCTCGTTTTGACCCTGCGACCAGCGAGCCCGTAAAGTTCGTCCTCGGTGTGCTTGCGCACACCCAACCATCTGCGCGGATCGCGCCCCCGGCCTCTCGAGACTCCGGCGGCGAGTGCGCTGACGCAGACCGAGACTTAGTAGTTGTAGACCCGAGGAGAGTGAGTCCGCCGTGTACGCAGTTGTGCGCGCTGGCAGCAAGCAGCAGAAGGTTGCTGTAGGCGATGTCATCGAGATCGACAAGATCGAGACCGGTGTCGGAGAGTCGCTGACCCTTCCCGTGGTCATGGTCGTGGACGGCGAGACGGTCACCGCGACCGGGCTCGACAAGGCCGGTGTGACCGTCGAGGTCCTCGGCGCCACCAAGGGTCCCAAGATCGTCATCCAGAAGTTCAAGAACAAGACCGGCTACAAGAAGCGCCAGGGGCACCGCCAGAAGTACACCCAGGTCAAGGTCACCGACATCTCCGTCTGACAGCACCGGTGGTCGAGCGCGTCGAGACCACCTTCACTACAAAGGACATCTCATGGCTCACAAAAAGGGTGCAGCGTCGACCAAGAACGGTCGCGACTCCAACTCCCAGCGCCTCGGCGTGAAGCGGTACGGCGGTCAGCTGGTCAACGCCGGCGAGATCATCGTGCGCCAGCGGGGCACCCACTTCCACCCCGGCAGCGGCGTCGGCCGCGGCGGCGACGACACCTTGTTCGCGCTGATCGCAGGCAATGTCGAGTTCGGCACCAAGCGGGGGCGTCGGGTCGTCAACATCGCCCCGGCCACCGCTTCCGCTGGGGAGTAATCACCCCCACCGGTTCCTGATCCACCAACGAGGGCGTTCCTGAGACCATCGGGAGCGCCCTTCGTGTTCGTTCACCACCCTCCTGGAAGGAGCTGACGATGGCAGTGCCGACGTTCGTCGACCGCGTGACGCTGCACATCGTGGCTGGCCGTGGAGGCAACGGTGTCGCCTCTGTGCACCGTGAGAAGTTCAAGCCGCTCGGCGGCCCCGACGGCGGAAACGGTGGCCCTGGCGGTTCGGTGATCCTGCGCGTCGACCCCGACGTCACCACCCTGATCGACTACCACCACCAGGCCCAGCGGGTAGCGACGCACGGCGGCCACGGAGCGGGCGGGCACCGCAACGGTGGTCACGGCGACGACCTCGTGCTCCCGGTGCCGGACGGCACCGTGGTCACCGACGAGTCCGGCGCTGTTCTGGCGGACCTCGTCGGGCCGGGCACCGAGATCGTCATCGCCCAAGGTGGCCGCGGGGGCCTCGGCAACGCCGCGCTGGCCTCCGCCAAGCGCAAGGCCCCCGGCTTCGCGCTGCTCGGCGAGCCCGGTGACGACCTGGTCGTCAACTTCGAGCTCAAGGTCGTCGCCGATGTCGGGCTCGTGGGCTTCCCCAGCGCCGGCAAGTCCAGCCTGATCGCCGCGCTGTCCCGCGCGCGGCCCAAGATCGCCGACTACCCGTTCACGACGCTGGTCCCCAACCTCGGCGTCGTGAAGGCCGGCGACACCACCTTCACCGTCGCTGACGTGCCTGGCCTCATCGAGGGCGCGAGCGAGGGACGCGGGCTGGGACATGACTTCCTGCGCCACATCGAGCGTTGCGCCGCCATCGTGCATGTCGTGGACCTGGCCACCATGGAGCCCGACCGCAACCCGGTCGGGGACCTGGAGGTGATCGAGAAGGAGCTGCAGCGCTACGGCGGCCTCGACGACCGTCCGCGTCTAGTCGCGCTGAACAAGGTCGACGTACCCGACGGGCGCGACATGGCGGACATCGTGAGGGACGAGATCGAGGCCCTCGGCTACCGGGTCTTCACCGTCAGCGCGTCGAGCCACGAGGGACTGCGCGAGCTGATGTTCGCGATGGCCGGGATCGTCGCCGCGCGACGCGCCGAGGAACCGGTCAAGGAGATGACGCGGATCGTCCTTCGGCCCAAGCCGCTCGGTGGCGGTGGCGCCGAGTTCACGGTCAAGGCCGTGCACACCGATGACGGCGCGCCCGCCTGGCGGGTGCGTGGCGAGAAGCCGGAGCGCTGGATCCGGCAGACGGACTTCGGCAACGAGGAGGCGGTCGGCTTCCTCGCCGACCGGCTCAACCGCATCGGCGTGGAACAGCGACTCGTCGAGATGGGCGCCGTTGAGGGCGACCCGGTGCTCATCGGCAAGCCGGAGAACGCCGTGGTCTTCGACTTCAAGCCCGGCATCGACGCGGGAGCGCAGATGCTCGGCCGGCGTGGTGAGGACCAGCGCTTCACCGAGGACCGTCCTGCCGCCGGTCGTCGTCGAGCGATCGACGAGCTCATGCCCGAGCGCTCTGAGAACGAGGTCCGCGCTGACGTGGCCCGCCGTCTGGACACCCCGACCGGCGGGACGACCGATGGCGAGGACGAGGCGGACGTATGACGCGGGACGCCGTCGCAGCCGCCACTCGGGTCGTGGTCAAGGTCGGGTCGTCCTCGCTGACGACCGCTGCCGGCGGCATCGACCCCGAGCGCGTGCGCGAGCTGGTCGACAGCCTGGTCGGTGTCCGCAAGCGTGGCGCCGATCTGGTCCTGGTCTCCTCGGGTGCGATCGCAGCAGGGTTGGCTCCGCTCGCCTTCAAGCGGCGTCCTCGTGACCTGGCCCGGCAGCAGGCCGCAGCGTCGGTGGGCCAGGGGCTGCTCGTGCACCGCTACACCGAGGAGTTCGCCCGCCACGACCAGGTCACCGGCCAGGTGCTGCTGACCCTCGACGACGTCACCCGGCGCAGCCACTACCGCAACGCCCAGCGCACCTTCGCCAAGCTGCTCGAGCTCGGCGTAGTACCGATCGTCAACGAGAACGACACGGTGGCGACCTCGGAGATCCGCTTCGGCGACAACGACCGCCTGGCGGCCCTCACCGCGCACCTGGTGCAGGCGGACCTGCTGGTGCTGCTCTCCGACATCGACGGGTTGTACGACGCACCTCCCGGCCTGCCCCAGAGCCGGGTGATCGCCGAGGTGACGAACGGCAGCGACCTCGAAGGCATCAAGGTCGGACGCGCCGGAGAGTCCGGTGTCGGGACCGGCGGCATGCAGACCAAGGTCGAGGCCGCTCGGATCGCCACCGGGGCGGGCATCCCGGTCGTGCTCACCGACATGGCGCACGCGCGAGGCGCCCTGGCGGGCGAGGAGACCGGCACCCTGTTCCACCCGACCGGCCGACGCCGACCCAGCCGGCTGCTGTGGCTGGCCCATGCCACCGAGGCCAAGGGCCGCATCGTGCTCGACGACGGAGCCGTCCGCGCCCTCACCGAGCGCCGGGCCTCGCTGCTCCCCGCCGGCATCACCGGGGTCGCAGGCGGATTCTCCGCCGGCGATCCCGTCGACCTGGTCGACGACCGTGGCCGGGTGGTGGCGCGCGGCCTGGCCAACTACGACGCGGAGGAGCTGCCCGGGCTGTTGGGCCGCTCCACCCGTGACCTCGCCCGCGAGCTCGGTGCGTCGTACGAGCGCGAAGTGGTGCACCGGGACGATCTCATCGTCCTGTAGCCCTCTCCGGGCACTTGTTTGGTTGTTTGCCCTCGCAGAGCGCAAGGATTCGTGGACACTGGACTGACCGGGTGCACCGCCCGGTCTGCCACCTGGGGAACTCAAGTGAACAAGTCCGTTCGTCACTGGCACGTGACGTTGACGCTGTCTGGGGAGCCGGCCGAGCCGCTCATCGTCCGCGGCGCCATGCAGCGACTGATCGAGGAACGACCGTTCATGGACTCGGTGACCTCCACCGGTCACTCCGTGGAGATCCAGTTCTGGGACCAGGGAGAGAGCATGCTCGACGTCGCCTCGCTGGCCATGCGCCTGTGGGGCGAGCACCGAGCTTCGGCCAAGCTCCCGGACTGGGAGGTCGTCGGTCTGGAGGTCGTGGAGAAGGACCTGCGCGACCGGCGCGGCGCGACGGGCCGACGCGCCTGACTCGTTCCGGCCTCGGCTGGATACGCTGGGTCTCATGTCCCACTCCGCCTTGACCGAGGTGGCGCTCCGCTCGCGCACCGCGTCCACCGAGCTAGCCCTGGCCACTCGGGCCACCAAGGATGCAGCGCTCGAGGCGATGGCCGCTGCCCTGCAGGCGCATGCGGAAGACATCCTGGCTGCCAACGAGGCGGATCTCGAGGCTGCGATCGCGGCGGGCACGGCGGAGCACCTGCTCGACCGCCTGCGACTCGACGCTGACCGGCTGCAGGCGATGTCGCAGGGTCTGCGCGAGGTGGCCGCGCTGCCTGACCCCGTCGGGGAGGTGCTGCGCGGTTCCACCCTGGCGCAACGGTCTCCAGCTGCGCCAGGTGCGGGTGCCCTTCGGTGTGGTCGGGATCATCTACGAGGCCCGCCCCAACGTCACGGCGGACGCAGCCGGCATCTGCCTCAAGAGCGGAAACGCCGTGCTCCTGCGCGGTTCCTCCAGCGCACTGCGGTCCAACACCGCCATCGTCGCCGCTCTGCGCGGCGCCGCCGGTGAGGCCGGACTCCCCGAGGACGTCGTGCAGCTGGTGCCGGGGGAGGGCCACGAGTCGGTCAAGGAGCTGATGCGGGCGCGCGGACTGGTCGACGTACTGATCCCACGCGGAGGCGCCGGGCTGATCGCCTCGGTGGTCGAGGAGTCCACGGTGCCGGTGATCGAGACCGGAGTGGGCAACTGCCACGTGTACGTCGACTCCGCGGCGGACCTCGACATGGCCGAGCGGATCGTGCTGAACGCCAAGACCCACCGCCCCTCGGTGTGCAACGCGGCCGAGTCCCTGCTGGTGCACGAGGCGGTCGCGGAGGAGTTCGTGCCGCGCATCGTCGCAGCGCTCCAGGACGCAGGGGTGACCATCCACGGGGACGAGACCTTCGCGGCTCATCGCGGAGTCGTCCGGGTGACCGAGGAGGACTGGGGCACCGAGTACCTCGCCCTGGAGATATCCGCCGCCGTGGTGCCTACCCTCGACGACGCCGTCGCCCACATCCGCAAGCACTCGTCCTCGCACTCCGAGGCGATCGTGACCGACTCCCAGTCCCACGCGCAGCGCTTCGTCGCCACGGTGGACTCGGCCGCGGTGCTGGTCAACGCCTCGACCCGGTTCACCGACGGCGGCGAGTTCGGCTTCGGCGCCGAGATCGGGATCTCCACCCAGAAGCTGCACGCGCGCGGGCCGATGGGCCTGCCCGAGATGACCTCCACCAAGTACGTGGTGACCGGAGACGGCCACATCCGGTGAAGCTGCTGTGGCTGACCTTCGGTTTCGGAGCTGTCTCCTCGGTCATCCCGCTCTTCAACATGGAGGCCTACATCTCGGTGATGTACGCCAACACGGTCGGCCACTCCGCGCTCGGCCTCGCGTTCGTCGGCTCGCTGGGCCAGAACCTCGGCAAGCTGGTCTGGTACTACCTCTCCTACGGCGCGCTCGACATCCCGTGGCTCAAGAAGCGGATGGAGACCCCGAAGCGTCGGGCCAGCTTCCAGCGGTGGCGGCGAGTCATCCAGGGCAGGCCGGTGATGAGCGGGGCGCTCACGTTCGTCTCCGCAGCCGTGGGCTTCCCACCCTTCTTCGCGATGGCGATGGTCGCCGGCACTCTCCGGATGAACGTCGTGGTGTTCTTCGTCTCCGGTCTCGCCGGCCGCACCCTCTTCTTCTGGGCGTGGCTGCTCGGTGTCGGCCTGATCTTCCACTGACCGCGGACGGGTGCCGGGAGTGCCGGCGCCGCCGGGTGCCGTTAGGCTGTGCGCCATGCTGAGTCTTCTGCTGCTGCCGCTCTCGACCGAAGGGGGCGCGGGCGCTACGCCGTACGTCATCGGCGTGGTCACGCTCATCCTCCTGCTCGCCATGATCTTCGGCGTGCTGGCCTTCGGCAAGGGACGCGAGCACTCCTGAGCACCTCGGCTGCCGGTCCGTCGACGGACCCCGCGGACGAGCCAGAGGTGGCGGCGCCGCGGAGACGCGTCGGCGTGATGGGCGGCACCTTCGACCCGATCCACCACGGACACCTCGTGGCGGCCAGCGAGGTGCAGGCGTGGTTCGACCTCGACGAGGTCATCTTCGTGCCCACCGGCGAGCCCTGGCAGAAGTCGCACCGGGTGGTGTCCCCAGCCGAGCACCGCTACCTGATGACCGTCGTGGCGACCGCCTCCAACCCGCGGTTCAAGGTGTCCCGGGTCGACATCGATCGCGGCGGACCGACGTACACGATCGACACCCTGCGGGACCTCGCCAAGGCGATGCCCGACGCAGACCTCTACTTCATCACCGGGGCGGACGCCCTCGCGGAGATCTTCACCTGGCGCGACGCGCAGGTGCTCTTCGAGCTGGCCTGCTTCGTGGGCTGCACCCGACCCGGCTACGAGATGGAGCCCGGCACCCTCGACGGGATCCCCAAGGACCGGGTCACGATCCTGGAGATACCCGCCCTGGCCATCTCCTCCACCGAGTGCCGCGAGCGCCGAGCCAAGGGCGAACCTGTGTGGTACCTGGTGCCGGACGGCGTGGTGCAGTACATCGGCAAGCATGACCTCTACCCGACGAAGGTGCAGAACAGATGACAGCCACTGACCATGCCATCGAGCTTGTGCACGCCGCCGCGCGCGCAGCTTCGGACAAGCTGGCCGAGAACATCCTGGCCTTCGACGTCAGTGAGCAGCTGGTCATCACCGATGCCTTCCTGCTCGCCTCGGCGAGCAACGAACGGCAGGTCAAGTCCATCGTCGACGAGATCGAGGACAAGCTCCGCGAGATCGGCGCCAAGCCCGTACGCCGTGAGGGGGAGCGCGACGGCCGCTGGGTGCTGATCGACTACGCCGAGATCGTCGTCCACGTCCAGCACACCGAGGAGCGCGAGTTCTACGCCCTCGAGCGGCTGTGGCGTGACTGCCCGGTGATCACCCTGCCTGCCGACGTGACCTCCGGCCGTGGCCGCTGAGCCGTCCTCTGCGCCCTCAGGGCGCAGCCGTCGGGTAGTCGTGGTCCGCCATGGACAGACCTCCTGGAACGCGGAGGGGCGCGCTCAAGGACACGCCGACATCGGGCTCGACGACATCGGGCGCGCACAGGCCGAGGCGATGGCTCCTGTGCTGGCTGCGTTGGCGCCCTCGGTGCTGGTGACCAGCGACCTGCTCCGGGCGCGCGAGACAGCCGCCTTCCTGGAGAAGCACACCGGTCTCGCCGCCGTCGAGGACGCCCGGTGGCGCGAGTACGACCTGGGGGAGCGCACCGGGCTGACCCTGGCCGAGTTCGGTGAGCGCGTCGGTGTCGAGTACGCCGGCTGGTGGGACGTGCACGCCCACCTCGCGGTGCCCGGCGCCGAGACGCGCGACGACCTGGCCCAGCGGGTGCTGCCCGCGTTCGAGGAGGTGCTCGAGCGGCTGGGCGAGGGCGAGACCGCGGTGGTCGTCACCCACGGCGCCTCGCTCAGAGTCGCGCTGGCCACGATCCTCGGCTGGCCGCTGGAGACCGCCAACGGGATCGAGGCGATGCGCAACTGTGCCTGGGCCACGGTGGCCGAGACGGGCGCAGGACGACTGCGCCTCTCGGAGTACAACCAGACGGCCGGCTCGGCAACCCCCCGATTAGCGTCGTCGGACCTCGTTGGCTAAGATTCCCCGCGTTGCCCGCACGCGGGCGATGGGGCTGTGGCGCAGCTGGTAGCGCACTTGCATGGCATGCAAGGGGTCAGGGGTTCGAATCCCCTCAGCTCCACCGAAACACCAGGTCAAAGGCCATGTCGGCCTCCTCTTCGTGAGGAGTACGGCATGGCCTTCGGTCATCGCGACCGGCACCGCTCGTCCGCACCTCGGCCCCCGCGCACGCTCCGCGACACGGCGGCCCCCCTCGGTCCCCGGAGCGGGCACTCTCATTGACACTCGAGGGTCTCGAGCGCACGGTGGAGGTGCGGGTGCAGATTGCAGCCCTCTCGGTTTCACCCAGGTGGGTCGAAACAGGAGTCGCGACATGGCACGGGCCAGCGGAATCTTGTCAGGCAGGAACAAGCAGCTCGATCTGGTGCTCCTGCACCTCGACGACTCGGATCCTCTCGACCGGACCTGGCCCGCGCGCCAGGGCGTGCGTGACCAGCTCCTGCTCGCCACCGGACGCACCGACGAGAGCGGAGCCTACGAGCTCGATTACGTCGAAGTCGGCAGCGTTGACGGGCGCCGGTCCGGAGGAGGCTCGGTCGTACTCCAAGCCTTCTCGGAGGGCCGGCTGCAATGGCAGAGCCCGATCACCCCCTGGCGCCCCGACCTCGTGATCGGTGGCCAGATCGTGCGGCCGACCCCACCGCTTCCACCGCGAGAGTTCTCGGTCGAGGGCCGGATCACCACCTGCGGACGACCCGCGGCCGGGTACTTCGTCGCGGTGCACGAGGTGACTCAGACTGGCTCGGGTGGTTCGAGCGCGTGCCTTCTCGGGCCTCCCAACGTGCGCCTGGCGGCCACGGGTGCGGTGGACGCGGACGGGAGGTACCGCCTTCCGTACTCCGCGACCTCGGCACCGCCGACCGCGTGCGCGTTCGTCTCCTCGGTGTTCGTCGAGGTCGGCCTCAGTCCGGGGAGTGCCGACTGGCGGAGCGAGGAGATGGAGCGTCGCTTCTCGATCCGCGTGGACCACGACTTCGTCGACGGATGCGATCCTGACTCGACGTTGATCAGGGTGGTGAACCAGTTCGGCCAGCCTGTGGCCGATGCCGAGGTGACGGCGACCACTGCCGAGCTCGGCGTCACGAGCTCCGCCGGCCTTCTCGCCACCACTGATCTCGCGGACGGTCGACTGATCGCCGCGCGCAAGCTGCTGGTCGAGCGCGAGACCTCGCGCGCGGACCACGCGCGCGACAGCGACCAGAACTGGAGCTTCCGCTGCTACACGACGTCGGCGACGCTCGCCCACAACGCCAGCGGGAACAACGTGGAGATCGACATCGATGCCGTCTCCGCTACGGCTCCCGTGCAGGAGCTCGTGCTGCTTCCGACGAATGCGCTCGTGGGCTTCAACCTGCTGGTGAGCGTCGAGTGGGATGCCACGAGCGCAGAGCTGCTCACCTACCGGGACCGCTTCCTGGAGACGTCCGAGCTGCTCTACAACGCGACGGATGGTCAGTTCTGCATCGAGCGGGTCTCCGTGGTCGACAACGCCCGTTCGTGGGACTCCGCCGACGTTCGCATCCACGCCTCGATCAACCAGAGCTCGTTCGCGACCCTGAACGGCGTTGCCGGCAGCTCCGGCCGCATCACGATGAACCCGATCGACTCGTTCTTCCCGGGGACGTTGCTGCACGAGCTCGGTCACTACCTGTTCGGCGTACGCGACGAGTACAAGGAGGCCTCCGGCTGGGACCCGGCCAACGGGTCTGCGCGCTGCACGCTCGCGTCGACGTCGACGAATCCGGTCTTCGCCGACGGGGGTCTCAAGGACTCCTGCCTCATGCGTGGCGCCCGAGGTCAGTCGATGAAGAAGTTCTGCTCCGGTCACTCGGCCAATCCCCACGTCGATGGCACGGCTCAAGGAGCGAACGACTGCTGGACCGACATCCTCGAAGGCTTCAACGCAGCGGCCATCGGGTTGCCGAACTCCACCTGGTGGCGGCCCAGGGGACCGGTCACCAGACGCGCCATCGTCAGCCGACTGCCGAACTCGGGGCTGCCGATCGGCACAGTCAGTGCGGCGCTGGCCGGCACACCGCTCAGCTTCATCCCCCTGCGGCCGTGGAAGCCGCGCTGGCACGTCGGCGACGAGCAGCCGGGCGGTGCGTGCCCCAACCTCGTGGTGAGGGTCGTGGAGAACGGTGCGCCGGTCGGTGACGTCTTCGTGCAGCTGCGCGGAGCCAATGGGCACAACATCCTGCAGGGTCGCACTCGCACGATGGCCGGCACCCTGGCTGACGGCTCGTTCCTCGACGTCGGACACCTCTCGATCAGGGGTGCCCACCTCGGCGACACGATCCGGGCGTTCCGAAACTCCGGCGCAGCCACGATGGTCGAGGGAAGCGCGACGATCAGTGACTGTGCTGCCGTGCTCGACGTCGAGCTCGAGTCGAGTGGCTTCCCGTGGTCCATGCGAGCGGACTTCGATCCGTCTCGGAACCTCACCCTCGGCGTGGACGACGTGCCAGCCGCGCCGCTGCTCAGCGCCGCGGTGGACGGGACGCCGGACGCGTCCGTCATTCAGCTGGCCCGTGAGGGGGCATCGTTCGAGGGAACGGTGAGCGGCGGTCACGGGGACCAACGCCTCTCGGTCGAGGCGCTCCTGGTCGATCCCCAGGGTGCGCTGTTCCACTCGAGCGAGTCGTTCGCGATCTGCGACGTCTCTCCCCACCGCCCCTGCCTGATCCGCTCGTCCGATGGGCAAGCCGAGCTGGACCTGCCCGCCGGCGCGTCCGACGTACTCGGTCGGCTCGCACTGCGCGAGCTCAGCACGCGAGGCCCACACCGGAACGGCTGGCACCTCGCCGCTGGGCCCTTCGAGCTCTTCGCCAGCTTCGGCTCGGCTCTGGCACGAGAAGCCCTGCTTCACCTGCACCCACCAGGGAGTCGGTTGGAACCGCCCGCCCCGCAGACCTTCTCCGTTCTGCGGCGAGACGAGCCCGGAGAGGCATGGCAGGAGGTCGAGATCTCCGCCTTCAACGCCGACCCGTTGGTCGTCACAGCGCGCCTCACCCGACTCGGCATGTACGCGCTCCTCGAGCGGGGGTAACGCCGCCCGGGGATCCGCGGCCAGCGCCTTGTCGGTCCGGAAGAGCGTGGTGGGCTTCCTGCCGGGCTCGGGGGAGAGGCCGGGCGCTGCAATCCCGGGCGCTGCGAACCCAGATAGACGCAGCTGCAGCGGCCATGTTGGGGCGAGCGCGTCAGCTCGTGCGTGCGCTCTAAGGCGTCGTTCGGCCACGAGAGAACGCGCCCGTGGTGTTCGCGTAGATGGGTTTCCGGTGACCTACGGTGGGACGCGATGGTCGAGCAACGCAGCAACGAGCTGGAGGCAGGCGTCCTAGGGGCGCCGTTGGAACTTCGGTGTGGAGTCGTGCTGAAGAACCGGCTGGTGAAAGCGGCGATGTCGGATTCTCTCGGAGACGGCGCTGGTCGCCCGACCGATGAACAGATCAAGCTGTATCGCAGATGGTCGGCTGGCGGTTCCGCCTTGTCGCTCATCGGTGAGGTGCAAGTTGATCATCGCTATCCGGAGAAGCCGGGAAACCTGGTGCTCGGTCCCCGTGCTGACGATGCTCTCCTCGCTCGGCTCGCCGGTGCGGGATCCGCCGACGGCGCCCAGGTCTGGCCGCAGCTGGGACATGCGGGCGCGCTGGCCCATCGCGCGATTTCTCGTCCTGCTGGTCCGTCGGCGCTGAACATCGAGGGCCTGCAGTGCGAGGCGCTGACAGTGGCCGAGGTGGAGGCGTTGCCAGTGATCTATGCGCAGGCAGCAGCTCACGCCCAAGCTGTCGGTTTCCGGGGTGTGGAGATACACGCCGGGCACGGCTTCTTGTTGAGCCAGTTCCTCTCGCCGCTGTTCAACCGTCGCTCCGATCGCTACGGCGGGTCGATCCAGGCGCGATGCCGGCTTCTCCTCGCCATCGTGCGGCAGGTCCGGGTGAGGGTGGGCCCGCAGTTCGCGATAGCCGTGAAGATCAACTCCAGCGATCAGCTTCAAGGCGGCCTGAGCGAGGACGACGCCATCGTTGCTATCTCGCTCCTGGGAAGCGAGTCCGTGGATCTGATCGACATCAGCGGCGGGACGTACTTCCCCGGTGCTCCCGCGAGTTCTGATCGACGAACCTCGGGACCGTACTTTCTCGACTTCGCCCGACGGGCACGGACCGTCACCGACATACCGCTGATGCTGACTGGTGGATTCAAGACGCGACGTGAGGCCGCCGACGCTGTCGCATCCGGGGCGACAGACCTCGTGGGGCTAGCAAGGACGATGGCGCTGGAACCGGACGTCCCTTCAAAGTGGTGTGACCCGGTCGGGGGCGATCCCGAGTTTCCTCGCTTTGGTTCGCCGCCAGTCGGCGGGATCACCGCATGGTTCACCATGCGACTCACAGCACTCGCCAACGGCACCGAAGAGAACTTCGACCCAGCGCTCAGCACGGCAATCGGCGCCTACGAGTCCCGCGACGCTGAGCGCGTCAGCACCTGGCAACTGGCCTTCGAGAATCTCAAGCCACCAATACCCGACGAGTGAACGACAGGTTTCCCTACTCGGCGCGTCGCAAGCCGTCACCAGGGCCAGACGCGAGGTGCGTCCAACCACCGCCAATCGGGCACGCCCAGGCCTGTCCACTCCGTCTCGCTCGCGGGACCATGAGGGCTGGCGCGAGCTGACCAGAGCGACGATGAATCGCGGAGCGGGTCTGGCGTCCTCGCGCCTAGGGGAGTAAGCAGGGATAAGCCGGCGGTGCCGGAACGGGCACCGCCCCGTCCGTCAGGAGTAGGCCCATGCACGCACGTTCCTCCACGTTCAACGGCAGGCCCGAGAACATCGACGCAGGCATCGCGTTCGTCAAGAACGAGGCCGGGCCGATGCTCGACCAGATCGAGGGATGTCGGGGCCTCTCATTGCTGGTCGACCGTCAGACCGGGCAGTGCATCGCCACAAGTTCGTGGGAGAGCGAGGCTGCCATGCTCGCAAGCGACGACCGGCTTCGCCCGATCCGCGATCGCGGGCGCGACATTCTGGGCGCCTCCATGCAGGTAGACGCATGGGAGATTGCCGTCATGCACCGCACCCATCACGGGGAGTGCTGCCGAGTCAGCTGGCTGCAGGGCGACCTCGACGCCATGACGGAGACGTTCCGAGTCGGGATCCTTCCCGAGCTCGAGCAGACCGCTGGTTTCTGCAGCGCCAGCCTGCTGACGGATCGGTCTGCCGGCCTGGTGTGCGCGACCACGGTCTGGGAGACCCGCGCCGCGATGCAAGCGAGTCGCTCGGCGGCCGACGACATGCGCAGCCGGGCCGCGAGCGACGCCGGCGGTGAGATCGTCGACGTCCACGAGTTCGACCTCGCCTACGCACACCTGCACGTCCCCGAGATGGCCTGAGGACCCTTTCGCTCGAGCGGGCTCGTCTACCGCGCAGGCCCAGCCGTCACCTGGTGTGCGCCGATCGTCGACGAGCCGTTCCTCGAGCAGACGCGACTCGTGCCAAGAGTCCATCGCCACGAGCAGCATTGTGACGTCCGGGCGTCGTTGGCGATCGTTCTCTTGCCGGCAGGTGACCTCGACGTGGGACCGTTGTCGGCGCGACAGTCCCGCCGAGCGCGGTCCCGGCGCGATGGAGTGAGCAGCCAGCGACAAGTCATGGCGCGTCACCCAGCCCTTATGGGCGACCTTTCGGCCGCTGGAACTGACCGTGGGCACGGAGTCACTCCGGCCCGCAAGACTTCAACAGTGGTGACTCAGCCCGACTTCGCCGCGGGACAGTCAGGATTGGGGCAATAGTCGACAACGACCATCTCGCCAGGGTTCAACTCGGCACGCTTCTCGTTGCTCTCGTCGAAGTCGATGGTGCCGTGCGCGAGTTCCGTGCCACAGGTCGGGCAGTGCGTCGGCCAGGTCTGCTCGTCCGTACCGTCGTCGCTCATCCGTTCACGCTAGCGGGTCGACCTCGAGGCGTCACACATCCGAGCCCGGACCACCCCGTGTTCCTCACCGCGTGTCACCAAGCCACCCGCGGCATTTCACCGCGCAGACGCCGTGCCGATATTGGCGTGCGGGCGCCTCTTCGTCTCGGAGCGTGTCACTCAACGTGAAGCACAGCCTTCTCTGGCCTGAAGTCACTGAAGTCTTCGATGCTCTGCCCTACCTCGAGGCAGTCGCCCAGACCGAGCAGGTCGTCGACGTCGTCAACCAGGATGCCGCGGAAAAGGAGGGTCCGCGTCGGCTAGGGCCGTCTCCCGGCGTCACCCCGTCCTCGTGGCCAGGTGAGGACGCGGCCCTCATCATGCCGACTCGTCGATGTCATAGTGCCGCCAGATTGCTTGGGCGACGCAACCGGGGCGCTCTTGACCGTCCGCTTCGATACGCAGGTCGAGAGTGAGCTGCTGGCCGCCCTCGATCTCGTGTACCTCGACCACGTTCCCGTACATGCGTATCCGGGCACCGACGGGAACGGCGGTCGGGAAGCGGACGCGGTTGTAGCCGTAGAACATGCACTCCCCACGAGCGAACGACACGAGCGACTCGCGCAGGTGCGGGATAAGGCTCAGTGTCATGTGTGCGTGCGCAATGGCGCCGCCGAACGGACCACGAGCCGCGTGATCTGGGTCGTTGTGGGCCCAGTGCCAGTCCTGGACTGACCGGGCGAACGCGTCAACGTCACCTTGGGTGACCTCAATCCACTCCGACGGCCCGAGGTCCTGACCTTGGAGACCCAAGGCATCCCCGGAATCCCTGACGACCGCGCGCCTTGCTGCGCCGTGCATAGCTCTCTCCTCGGGTTGCGGCCACCAACCAGGCAATCATGCAGACAGCGGAGGCGACCACACCTGCCAGCTCCAGCGGACCGAGCTCCATTCTCCCAAGCCATCAGACAACGGGACGAGATCGCCATCCAGTCGCTGTGGATGGACTGATTCCCCCGTCACGTGCTCGACGTGCATCTCGTGGGTGGGCATCGACTTTTCGGGTACAGCCCCAGAAGGTGCTTGACGCGAATTACTGGAAGGCCACACTCATGACCGTCGGAGGAATCTTCACCGCCATTCTGGCCGGGATCGTGATCGGCGCTCTGGGGCGGTTGATCGTGCCAGGACGACAAGCCATCGGTTGGATCCTGACCTTTGCAGTCGGCCTGGTCGGCGCGGTCCTGGGCGGCTTCCTTGCCGGGGGAATGGGCGTTGACGTGTGGTGGCAGGTGCTGATCTTCCAGGTCGTGGTCGCGGCCATCCTGGTAGCGCTGGTGAGCTTCCTGGTGCGCGGCTCGGTCACCAAGAGGCGCGACGCAGCGCGTTGAGCACCCGCTCAGCATCGTGAATGTCGAGGCCAGGCGGCAGCGAAAACGCGTCGGGCTCGAGACCTCGGTTGGCTGCGTCGAAGGCTGCCGCTGACGCGTTGCCACGCGGCCGCGGCTCCGGTGCCCCGGCTCGGGTACGAACACGGAGAAGCTGCTGGCCGTTCGGATTTCGACTCTCGACCGACCGACCGACCGAGGCCATGGGCGCACGGGCTCACGCATGCTGCTGGGCGCGAACGTTTCCACGGTCCGAGCTGGTCGCCGGGGTCGCCGACGGTGCGGTGCGGGGCCAGGTCCAGGCGTACCGCAGGATGAGGGCGAGAAGCAGCACTTCCAGGACGAGGCCAAGGCCGTAGAAGTACGTCCAGGACTCGCCCAGCACGTTGAATGTCGCGTAGGGGATCTGTACCGAAGCCACGATGAGGTTCGTGATGCGGTTCGCCCGGGCGGGCAGCGTCATCGACAGCACGATCATGAAGATCGGGATCGCCATCAGCCCGAGGAAGGTGGTCAACAGTGTCTGGCTGACGTCGAACTGCCAGACCTTGCCGACGAGGATGTCTTCGACGACGCCCGGCTTGAAGAAGGCGATGATGTCCACGTAGGCGTACAGGAACATGATGCCTGTCCACGCTGCGGCGAGCTTGGCTCCCACCGGGATCGGCTGGTCTTTCAGTGCGGCGGTGGGCTGACGTGTGGCCATCATGGGCTCCGTTGTTGTGGTGAGGATCGGTAGGTCCACACTCGCTGAGCCCGGCGGCGAGCACACCGGCCCGGAGGTCGGATTCACCTGGCCGATGGGATGATCTCGCTCTCGTGCTCTCGTGCTTTCGGCCGATCCGCCGCGGTCGCGCTGCCCGATATGAGACAGCAGGTGCCGAAGGCGCTGCGCTCGTAGTGGGCTGAGAGCCACGGCCGGCGAACCTCCCGCGACAGGTGTGCCGGGTGGGGCGCTCGTGGTCGAGATCTCCGCCTTCAACGCCGACCCGTTGGTCGTCTCCGCGCGCCTCACCCGACTCGGCACGCACGCGCTCCTCGAGCGAAGCAGCGCCACCCGGGGATCCGCGGTTCCAGCGCCTCGCCGGTCCGGACGAGCGTAGAGGGTTTCCTGCCGGGCCCGGGGGAGACGCAGGGCGCTGCGATCCGGGGCGCTGCAATCCACCCAGAACCGGCCACTCACGCAGCTCACTCGCCTCACCCGCGCTGTGCGTCACCAGCGCGGCCTTGGACTCGACCTGGCTCGCCTGGGCGCCCGAGACAACGATGCTGGCTCGAAGGCTGTCGGCAATACTGAACAGTTCCGCCGCGGAGGAGCGATCGCAAGGAGACGTACGGACCCGACCCCCCCGCCCGCATCGGCAGCCACGTGACCAACCTGTCTCGGCCGTCGCGTAGGAGTCGGCGTTTGTCGAGGCGCCCGCGAGGTCCGTCCTGTGAGGCCTGGCTGATCCGAGCCTTCTGGGTCGATAATCGAGGTGGTCTTCGCATCATCCGAGGAGGTCGACATGAGTGCCCAACGGACCAGACTGCTGCATCTCGGAGGGGTGGTGGCCGCGGCGACAACTCTCGTGATGTGGGCCTCACCGAGTTCCGCGGGCGGCTGGACAACGATCCCTGATCCCGAGCCGTCAACCACGTTCAACCCTTGCACCCAGGAGGAGACCAGCCTGGAGCTGAGCGGCGTATCGCTCCTGATCGTCGGTCAGGACGGGCACGAAGGGCTGAAGTTCCGGGGACGATTCACCACCGGAGACGGATTTGCAGGCACCGTGCGGGACCAGGATCAGGCCAACGAGGTGCCCGACGGTACGTCCGGCGACAACGTCTTCTCCCAGCAGATCCGCTACATCGGTTCGAACGATGCGGGTCGTCGTGTGCTGTTCGTCAGCATCATCACGGTGGTGCTCCGCGACGGGGAGCCGGTTCTGCTGCACCCCTTCCAGCAGTTGCGCTGCGTAGGGGTGCCGGGCTGAGCAATCGCATGTGTAGGTGTGAACTGTTGCAGGTCTGACTGCCCCCTGTCCGCTGCACCGGTCCGGCAAGGCGCGCGCCGGATCTCTCCCACGACCCCGCCTTTCGGCGAGGGGCAGCGCTCCGGGCCCAGACCCGCCGCCCGGGTTCAGCTTCGGCACCAGCCCCAGTCGCTGGCACGGGTGACCTCGGCCTCGGCTGCTCGAGCGCCTCGAGCTTGAGGCCGAGCGCGGTGCGATGGTTCCTAGGCGCCTCATGATCATCTCAGTCATTCCACTGCTTCGAGGTCGCGCCTTCTGTGCCAGAGGCCGCCCACGATGCGTGGTCCAGTCATGAGCACCGACCTCCGAGACTGGGGCGTCACCCTTGAAGCGCGCGGGAGATGTCGGCCTGGTGGTCGTACAGAAGATGGCCGCCGCGTAGGGACCGACGGCGCGACGCCTGACTCGGCGGCGCGTGGGCTCGTGAAGCGCCACGCACCCGACGTGGTGGATCATCTGGAGCAAGCGGACTTCACTCTAGGAGAGCTCAGAAGCCGAACAGCTTGCCGAGCGCTGAGAAGATGGAGTCGAACGTCTTTGCGATCGGGTTGCTGGGTCCGTCGGCGCTGGACTTCTGCCAGAAGAGCGGGTGGAGGCCAGTGAACTCGTCGTCGACCAGTGGAGTCCTGCGCCACAGGTACGGCCAGAACACTTCGGTCCGATTGACACCTACGGCCAAGCGAGAGTCGAAGCCCATCACCAGGTTCTGTTCCATCCTGGTGGACCTGCCCCGGGGGTTTGTCGCGACGACATCTCCGCTGCCCTGAACGATCAGGCTGCCGGTGCCGGCGAACATGATGTAGCGCACCTGCCACGTCGCCAAGGATTGGATGCCCCACCGCCAGCGCGTCTCCAGCTCCGGGGAGCCGATGACGCCCACCACGTGCTTCGGATGCATCACCAGGCCCGGGTGGTCCTTGAAGTCGATGCGCATCAGGTACGAGTTGGGGTCATCGGGCGTTGCCAGCGTCGCCGAGCTGCCGCGCTCGTCGCCGGTGATCCGGCTCAGTCCGTAGAGCCCTGCCGCGAAGCTGATGAACGGCGACGCCCAGTCATAGAGAAGTCGGCTGCGTATCTTGCCTTGCACCGGACGTACGTGCTCCGACCGCGCGGACAACACCTCACCGGCGCCCAGCTGGATCGTCAGGGTCCGCTGGGCATCGGTGGTGCGAAGGTCGGCAGCCGCGTTCTCAGACCCAGCCGCCAGGTGGATCGGCGTGTGCATCCGACTCACCATCGGCATCAGCAGGAAGTAGCTGACGATGCGCAGGGCTCCGGGCAGGACGAGTGTGAGCAGCGCGATGGCAGCCAACCACTTCCACGACCGGGCCCACTGGTTGACCACCCATCCCACCCCGGATGCCTGGGCTTCGCCCAAGCTCTCCTCCTCGGCTTTCTTCTGGGCCAGCTCCGAATCCTTGTTGTCGATCTCTCTCTGGGCGAAGGACTGGCCGCCGCCTTCGCCGAGTCGATCGAGCTTCTCCTGATCGGTCAGGTCGGGGTCGCCAAGGACAGCGGCGTCCTCCACAGCCTGGCCCAGGCTTCCTTCGAGGGTGTCCAGCGCTTCGTCCGCCTTCTCGACCGCCACCTCAGCGGTCTTGCACGCGTTGCCGGGTGTCACCAAATCGATGAGATCGCGAACGAATCCGCAGATCTCTTGCTGGTCGTCACGCAGACGATCGATCTCCGCCCTCTTCTCGGTGACCTTGCGGCGCCCCTCCTCGATCTCAGCGTCGATCTTGTCCTTCAGCGACGCGATCGCTTTGCTCTGGCCATCCGCGGCTGTTCTCCTCAGTTGCTCGAGGTCCTCCTCAAGAGCTGCTCGCTCCCCAGCCACCTGTTGCAGTCGATCCCGGTCTGCCACGGCTTCCCGGAGAGTGGGGATCAAGGCCTGGATGAGCAGGTAGCCGAGGAACAGAGACAGCACCAGCGCCGCAAGCAGACCAATCTTTCTCAGTACGAAGCCGAGGACGGCCGACACCAGACGCATGCGCGCGATCCTAGGTCCCGCCGCCGAATCCCAGTGCCGCGACTGCTGGGTACGATCCGCACATCGCACGACCAGGCTGCGCGGCACCCACACGACTCCAGAGGGCGCGCCCCACCACCGCGATCGGGCTACCTCGGTCGAACCGCGCGGCCTTGCCCTGCGGTGGGCGAACGGGCGGCCAGCCCAGAAGTTGACCGTCGGTCCGGCCAGCCTGAGCCGGTCGCATCTGGGGCTGCTCGATGTCCTTGAGAGTGTTCGGATCTTCGGATCGGCCGTGGCGACGAGTGGTGGTAGCGCTCACTCGTCGAGGCGATTCCGTCGCCGTGCGCCGTCGGACGTAGGCTCCGGCGCATGACGGAGTATCAGGTGACGCTGTGGCGTGAGCTTCCATCGATGGTCGTGGCACGGACGGGCGATGAGGCTGTGAAGGCCCAGCTTCCACCGCGGTTCCAGGAAGCGATCGATGAGGCTGCGATGCGACTCGGTGACACTGGGGCTGACGACTACCTCGCGGGTTGGGCACGGTCCCCCTGGACGGCGGCCACGGGTACGCCGGCCGAGGTGCTCGACCGAGTCATCGCCGAGCTCGACGCGGAGTGGCCGGTCAGCAGGGTCGCCGGTTACCTCGATGGGCTCGGCCGATAAGCGGCTGCTCGGCATAGGTCGTCCGGAGCTGCTCGACGGTGGGACGGGCACGCTGCTCTGAGACAGCGGCCTCCAACCAGTTGGCCTGGTGAGCGTTGGCACCTCGAGAATCCCGGAGCGCTGCGTCGACTCACCGGTTATGTCGCCATCTCCACCTCAAGCGAGCAGTTGCTCTCGGCAGGTCTTGGCGAACCAGCATTCCCAGATCCTCCTGCGACCAGCCTCGCCGAGCACTGGACGAGTTCGTCCCTCGTTGGATCGCCTCGGACTGGCCGCTCAGCCATCCTCGTTACGTCGGCCGTGACCTCACCTGGGATGAATGGCTGGCGCTCCCAGACGTCTAGCAACACCTGCGTCGATCCGCGTTAGCACCAACCGCGCTACCCAGGGCGGTGCCCGCGGTCATCGCGACGATCAGGGCCCCCCACGCCAGTGGTCAATCCGGTGGTGATCCGGAGCAAAGCCGTGCTCGATTCCCCAGAGCACCGCCTGGGTGCGACTGGCCACGTCGATCTTGCGGTAGAGGGTGCGGATATAGGACTTGACGGTGTTGGGCGTCAGGAAGGTGCGGGCGGCGACGTCGGCGTTGCTCAAGCCCTGGGTGATCAGCGCAAGGATCTCTGACTCGCGTTCGCTCAGGCCTTCGCTGCGGCCGGGCCAGTCGAGCCCGTTCACGCCGCCGGATCGGCCGGGCGGGTCGCTGATGACGATCTCGCCGGCGTGCACGGCCTCGAGAGCGGCGATGAGCTCGCGTGCGGGCAGCGCCTTGGACAGATAGCCGTGCACCCCCTGCCTGCGTGCGGCCTCGATCAGCTCGGGGTGGAAGTTCCACGTGTAGACGACCACGTGTCGCGCGCGCGGGTTGTCGATGAGGACGGAGATGTGCTCGTGGTCGGACTCCGGTTGGGCGAAGCAGTCGTACAGCACGATGTCGACGACGTCGTTGACGGGTTCGTTGGAGTCGATCTCAGCGACCACCACCCGATCGCGGTAGCGGTCGATGATCTTGGCAACACCCATGAGGACCACGTCGTAGTCGTCGACGAGTGCCACGGTGATCGGCCGCGTCGACCGAGCGCTCCTGGCTTCCGACATGCGGCCACCTTAACCTCCCTAGGGGGGTATCGAGCCCGCCCTAGGGGGCCCAGGATGAAGGGGTCAACCTCAACTGAAAGGGGCACAGCATGCTGGGTCTCATCATCACCATCCTCATCGTCGGCCTCATCGCCGGCGCGCTCGCACGACTACTGGTCCCGGGCAAGCAGGACATGTCGATCGCGATGACCATCGTCTTGGGCATCGTCGGCTCGTTCGTGGGTGGCTTCCTGGGCTACTTGCTCTTCCAGAGGGACGCCTCCGATGGCTTCCTTCAGCCCGCCGGCATCATCGGGTCGGTGATCGGCGCGATCATCGCGCTGCTGGTCTGGTCGCGCGTAGGCGCCCGGCGCACCGTTCGCAGCTGACGCGTGACACGGCACGCCATGCCCACCTCTACCAGGAGGGACATGATGACTGGCTCGCCTCACCCCAGGTGTCCCCGGTGCGGTGAGGACCTGGTGCTCAAGATCGACCCGTCCTCTCCGCCCGACGACCAGGCGGCGGTACTCCTCGCTGATCCGCCGTTCCGCTACGTGTGCACGTCACCGGACTGTTGCTGAATCGGGGAACGCGCTCGATGCACTGCAGGGAGCCGCTGGAGCGACACGCTGCAGTGCTGTGCGGCTGGTGGAGTTCAGCTGGACGGCGAGGCCGAGCCACACACTCACAGTCCTACCGCCGCGCTTGAATCAGGCGGTTTCCCCTTCCACAGAGGCAGATTCGAGCCCGGGGACTTGTCGGTGGTCGGTGCTTGGATGGACTCATGAGCAGCCAGTCGATCGACTCCCACGAGCACCGGGGATCCGGTGTGGCGGCGGTGTTGGAGCGGCTGCGCGGCGAGGTCCGTGAGCTGGGTCAGACGCTGTGGGCAGCGCGGGGTCGTGGCGAGCTGATGGACGGCGTGGCCGCGATCGAGACCCTCAAGGCAACGCTGGAGTCGGTCGAGCTCGCCATGGTCCGCGAGCTCGACGCGACGCATGCGGTCAAGGCGGTGGGGTGGGCCTCGACCCAGGACTTCGTCACCTCGGTCGCCGGTGGCCACAAGGGCACCGGTCCTGCGGCGGTCCGACTCTCGGCCGCGTTGGAGACCCCGCTGCTGGCCCCGGTCGCCGAGGCCCTGGGCGATGGCTGGCTGTCGGCGACCAAGGCGCACGTGATCGAACGAGCCATCGACACCCTGCCCGGCGACCCTGAGATCCGCGGCCGAGCGGTGACGTTCCTGTTGGGTGAGGCAAAGGCGCTGGATGCGACCGAGCTGCGCAAGCTCACCCACCGGCTCCTGACCATCGTCGATCCCGACGGGGACGACCGTCGCGCCGAGCGTGAGCTGGACCGCCTCGAACGCGCCGCTCACCTCGGCCGGCACCTGACCGTCACCGAGGACCAGTGCGGCGGTGCCTGGATCAAGGGCCGCTGCAGCAGCGAGGACGCGGCGCTGATCAAGGCCACGCTGATCCCGTTGGCCGCACCCCATCCCGCGGCCCACCCCGGTGGTCGAGCAGCGAGCGCAGCGAGCGGACAGTCGAGACCCTGCGACCCGGCCACGTGTGACCTGCCAGGCTGCTGTCACGACGGTCGCGACCCCCGTGACCACGGCACCCGGATGCTCGACGCCCTGGTCGAGGGCTGCCGACGGCTGCAGACCGCGGACCTGCTGCCCACCTCCCACGGCGCGGTCCCACGGCTGACCCTGCTGATGAGCCTGACCGACCTCCAACAACGTTCCGGGGTCGCGACCACCGAGACCGGGGAACAGCTCTCCGCCTCCGCCGTCCGGTTGCTGTGCTGTGACGCGGAGGTCATCCCCGCCGTCCTCGGCGGACGGTCCGAGGTCCTCGACGTCGGACGCCTACGACGCTTGGTCACCCCAGCGATCTGGAAGGCACTGGTCGCCCGGGACCAGCACTGCCGGTTCCCGCACTGCACCCGCCCGCCACTGATGTGCCACGCCCACCACCTCCAGCACTGGATCAACGGCGGCCCGACCTCGCTGGAGAACCTGATCTTGGTCTGCGGCCACCACCACCGGCTGATCCACGCCGCACCCTGGACCATCAGACGAACAGGACCCGCCGACTTCGCCTTCGACCCACCACCCCAGAGCCACCGGAGCAGCCGACCGCCCCCACCCGACGGCTGAGCACGCCGGCGGGGTGGCGGGGAGATTTCGATGGTGGACTCGCCGAAGGTCCACCACTTGATCGGCAGTCGCGTGGGCTGATCCCAGGAGTGACCGGCGCAGCCGGCGATCAGCTCGTGCGGGCAATGAGCGTGGACCGGGGCGCCGCGTCGATGGCGGACCAGACGAACGCGGACACGTCGAGTACACCCTCGCCGCACCGAGTGATCCGACGACCCAGGCCGCGAGGCCGCGCCCAGCGCGACCTCCGAACTCGAGAGTCCGGACGCAGGAGCGGTGCGGTGCGACCTGCGGTGAGGAGCGAGCGCTGCTGAGGTGAGCAGCGGCCGATCCCGGGCATTCGCCCGAGGCGCCGGGTGCGGGCAGATCCATAGCGTGCGAAGTCCCGAAACCCAGTCAGGACAGGTGCTCTCATGGACCAGTACGCGACAGTCGCAGCAGCGGTTGCCCTCAGTGCGGCGTGCGCCTTCGCCTTGTCGAACGCACTGCAGCATCGAGCCGCGGGCACCGTCCCGCGTGGGGTGTCCAAGGTGAGCGCGGTGCTGTGGCACCTGTCCCGGAACCCCTGGTGGTTGGCAGGGACGACGCTGTCCTTCGTGGGCATGCTGCTCCACGCCACGGCCCTTCGGTGGGGATCGCTCGCCCTCGTCCAGCCGCTGCTGCTGGTGGGTCTGGTGCTCGCCATTCCGGTCAGAGCGGCCCTGGAGCGGAAGCTGCCCTCGCCGCAGGATCTGCGTGCGGTTGCCGTGACGGCCGTGGGGCTCGCGGTCTACCTCTCCAGCGTGGCTCTCGCTCCCGGTATCGCGGCCCCACACAAGCGCGTCGCGATCACGTGCGCCGCGATGAGCATGGTGCTCGCGGGTGGTGCGGTTGCCGCGGGGCGGCGGTGGTGCCAGGGGAGTGACCGGGCGCATGCGGCCTTGCTGGGCGGCACGGCCGGATGCCTCTTCGGAGTCTCCGCCGGGATGCTGAAGCTCGTCGGAGCCGAGCTGGGCCGGCGGGAGCTCGTGCCCGAATCGCTGGCTGTGCTGGTCGCGGCGCTCGCGGGCGCCGGGATCCTGGGCACCGCGATCAACCAGCGGGCCTACCAGATCGCACCGCTCGCCTTCTCGATGCCGGTGGTGAACGTGGTGGGCGTGCTCGTCGCCATCGGGTTCGGAGCGTTGGTCTTCGGCGAGGTGCCCGGTCACTCGCCGGGAGGGATGCTCATCCAGCTGCTCGGCCTCGGCATCCTCACGGTCGGTCTGCGCGAGATCGCGCGACTCGATCCGGGTGACGACGACCAGACCGTGCCAGTGCGGGTGTGCGTGAACGGAGCAGTGCGATGAGCATCGGGTACGTGGTCGCCCTGGCGCTGATCTGCGGGGTACATGCCGCGAGCTGGGGAGCGTTCAAGGACACGCCGTTCGAAGGCTTCAAGGTGGTCAGCTTCCTCCGCAGCATCGTGGTGGCGACGGTGGCCGCGGTAGCACTGGCCACGCTGACCGACCTCGACGCGACTCTCGATCCGATCCTCATCGTGGGTCTGCTGTACGCGACCGAGCGCCTCGCCACCGAGCTGTGGAAGTCCTTCATCCGCGAGGACGACCAGTCGGCGTACGCCATCCCGATGAGGATCGCGGTCTTGGGACGCCCCATCGACGGGCGGCTCCCGCGCTACGCCACGGGCGTCGTCGTCCTGCTCGGTGTGGTGCTCATGGCCTTCGGCGCAGCAGCGCTGCAACCGCCGGACGGCGGACCCCTGTGGCTGCTGCTGCCCGTCGGTGGCATCGGCGGCTGGCTCACCGCGGTGGGCGGCGCCTGGAAGGACGCCCCGGTCGAGGGCTTCAGCGGCTGGAAGTTTCTGCGAAGTCCCGCGGTGGCCACGGCATGGACGATCCTGCTGCTGCCGTTCAGCCGCGACTGGGTCGTGCTGAGCGTGGCTGCCGCCGGCCTGTCGGTGCTGGCGATCGAGACCTACAAGACCTTCTTCACGGGTGGACGTCCGCCGGGCAAGTTCGACAACAAGCCCGTACGGCAGTTTCCCAGTGTCCAGCGTGACCGCTGCCGGCTCCTGCACTCCGGTGCCTATGTCTGCCTCGCGTGCGTCACCGGGATGACGGCCCTCTTCGAGGCCGAGGGCCGGCTGTCTGCGAGTGACCTCTCGCTGGTGGTGCTCACTCTGGTCGCGGCGATGATGTCGGCTCTGGTGGCCGCGAATTCGTCGTTCGCGGCACGCGCTGGTCGGCGTACTGTCGGAACTGATGCTGTTGCTTCCTGAAACCAGCTGACGGGACCTCGGATGCCGATTCCACCGTTCGTCGGACGCGCTGAGGAGCGGGACTGGCTCGAGGCCCGTCTGGGGAGCGTCGTCGCGGGTACGCCGTCGACGGTGGTCATCGACGGACCGCCCGGCATCGGCAAGAGCGCTCTGGTCACGGTCTTCCTGGAGGGGCTGACAGGCGTCCGCACGCTGAGAGCCTCCGGTGACGAGTCCGAGACCTTTCTCCGGTTCGGGATCCTTCGGCAGCTGCTCGGGGACCACGGAGACCGGTGGCCGGACGAGTTCGCTGCCGGGGCGGCGGTGCTGCACGATCTCGACCGGCTGGGCTCTCGTCGAGCGACGGTGCTGGTCGTGGACGACGCCCACCTCGCTGATCAGGCGTCCCTGAGCGCCCTGACTTTCTCGCTCCGGAGGCTGGTCGCGGACCCGGTGCTGGCGATCTTCGTGATCCGCGACGACCTGGTGTCCCGACTTCCACCGGGCCTGCTCAGGCTTGCTGGGGCACATGAGGCGCGGCTGCACCTCGACGGCCTGAGTGAGCCGGAGGTGCTCGAGCTGGTGCAGGCGCAGGGGCTCGGTACCGGATCAGCCGTGGAAACCACCGCCGCTCGACTGTGCCGGCACACCGAGGGCAGCCCGCTGTACGTCTGGGCGCTGCTGGACGAGCTCCCCACCGACACGCTCCTGGCCACGGACCCGCTGCCGGCGCCACAGTCCTACGCCCTTCTGGTGACCGGCGCCCTGGGCTCGCATTCTGAGACCGCACAGCGACTGGCCAGGGCGGCCGCGATCCTGCCCGACGGATCAGACGTCGACCTGGTGGCCGCCGTCGCCGGCGTGGAGCATCCGCAGCCCGCTCTCGACGAGCTCAGCGGGTCGCCGGCCATCCTGCTCCAGGTCGAGGCCCCCCAAGGGTGGACCGTCCGTTTCCCACACCGCCTCGTGCGCGCCGCGGTGTACGACGCCCTCGGCCCGACCACCCGAGCGAGCCTGCACGCGAGTGCGGGGGTGGTGCTCGAAGGAGATGCGGCCCTGCGCCACCTGGCTGCTGCCTCGAGCGGCTCAGACGACGCGCTCGCCGGTCGACTCGCCGCCGCAGCCGCGGAGAGTCTTGCGCGCGGGGACGCCCACACCGCAGCGGAGCTCACGCTCGAAGCCAGTCGGGTCGCCTCACCGGGCACGCGCTCCCACGAGCACCTGCTCGACGCCGTCAACCTGTTGCTCATCGACGGAGACCTGGCCACCGCCAAGACCCTCGCGAACGAGCTCTCGCTCACCCCACCCACCGCACGGCGGGTGTACCTCCAGGCGCGCCTCGCGTGGTTCGCGGGCGAGCCGGACGAGGCGGAGGCACTCGCCACCGAGGCGTGGTCGCGAGGCGACCAGCTCTCCGTCGACCAGGTGGGGAGCCTGGCCGCGATCCTCGCTCAGCTGCACAACATGCGCGCCGACGGACAGGGGGCGGCCGACTGGGCCTCGCAGGCGCTCGACTTCGACCTGCCCCCCGATCTCGCCGACTCGACGAGGGCTGCACAGGCCTTCGGTCTGGCCATGGTGGGCCGGATCGATCAGGCGCTCGAGGTGCTCGAGCCGGTTCCTTCGGACCCCACGCTCGTCCGCGGGTACAGCCACCAGCTGACCACCCGTGGCGCCCTGCGGGTCGCGACCGACGACCTGGGTGGCGCCCGCGAGGACCTGGCGCTGGTGTGCAACGCCGACAACGCCGAGGTCTCTCCCCAGCGACTGCTGGCGATGGGTGCCTTGGCGGAGGTGGAGTTCCGTCTGGGTGCCTGGGGCCCCTCGCTCGCCTTGGCCGAGCACGCTCTGTCGCTGGCCCAGGACACCGAGCAGGTCTGGGTCCAGGGATACCTGCACACAGCGGCGGTCATGGTCTGCGCCGGCCGTGGCGACTGGCTCCGCGCCGACGAGCACCTTGTCGCCGCACGAGAGCTCGCCGAGCAGCTCGGCGACCTGGCCACCTTCGCCGTGTGCGAGAACGCAGGCGTGCACCTCGCCTGGTGCCGGTCGGATCCTGCCGAGGTCCTGACCCGCTCGGCACTTCTGCTCAGCCTCGGCGGAGGTCCGACCCATGAGCCCGGGCTGATGCAGTGGCCGGTCCAGTACCTCAGCGCGCTCCTCGAGCTGGGGCGCCAGGCTGAGGTCGAGTCCGAGATCGAGCAGTTCGAGGCCGTGGCGAGGGCGCGAGGCTGCGGCTCACGGCTCGCGGTGCTCGCTCGCATCCGTGGGGAGCTCGCGACCTCCCGACGTGACCATCAGCTTGCCAGGGCGTCGTTCCGCGCTGCCCTCGAGCTGGATCAGCGGGGTGTGTCCGCGCTGGATGCGGCCCTGTGCCAGGCGGCCTTCGGCAGGTTCCTGCGCCGGCGCGGTGAGAAGGGCGCAGCGGTCAGCCGGCTCGAGCACGCCCGGACGCGCCTCGCCGAGCTGGGCGCCCGACCGTTCCTCGGCCGCGTCGAGGACGAGCTCGCCGCCTGTGGAGTGACTCCCCACCGGCGCACCCTGGAGCTGCAACCTGTGCTCACTCCCCAGGAGCGCACCATTGCCACCTTGGTCTGCGAGGGACTCTCGAACCGCGAGGTGGCGCAGCGACTGGTGCTCAGTGCGAAGACGGTGAGCTATCACCTCGGCAACGTCTACACCAAGCTGGGCGTCCACTCGCGGACCCAGCTGGCAGGGGTCTGGGCTGCGGCCCCGTGACCCCGAGACCCCGTGACCCCGAGGATGCCGCGGCCCCGACCTGGGACGGCTGGCATCGCCCATCCGTCCCAGGCCGGGGCCTCGCGTCGATGTGCTCAGGCGTTGATCGCGGTCCTCTCGGAGTCGGTGCCGCTCTGCAGCTGGATCTTGCGGGGCTTGGCCTTCTCGGCGACCGGGACCACCACCCGGATGACGCCGCCCTCGTACCCCGCCTCGATTCGTTCGAGGTCGAGGTTGTCGCCGAGCACCAGCTGGCGGCTGAACCGGCCGCGCGGGCGCTCTGAGGCCAGCATCTCCCAGTCGCCGTTGCGGCTGCCGCGCTCGGCGCTGACGGTCAGCACGTTGCGTTCGACGTCGAGGTCGATGCTGTCCGGGTTGACGCCGGGAAGGTCGAACTCGATGACGAAGCGGTCGCCCTCGCGCCAGGCGTCCATCGGCATCACCACAGGACGGTTCGTGGTGCCCAGAAGCTGCTGGGTCAGGCGGTCGAAGTCACGGAACGGATCGGTGGAACGAAGCAACATCTGGTCCTCCTGGTCCTCTTGGGCGGGGGCCTCGCCGGGCCTTCTCCCGACGGGACCTGTCCCGCGATCTGTATTGTTGATTACAGGTTTTATATAGTCCGGCGAAGAGGCAAGATCAAGTCGCGACACCGATTTTCTTCAGGAGCAGTGATGCCAGAGCGCAGCACCGGCATCTTCGCCATCTCGGTGGCAGCGGAGATGCTGTCGATGCAGGTCCAGAACCTTCGGGTCTATGAGCGGCACGGTCTCGTCGAGCCCACGCGTACGCCGGGAGGCACCCGGCTGTACAGCCAGGAGGACCTCGACCAGCTCGTGCGGGTCCGCGACCTGTTGGCGGAGGGGCTCAACCTGGCTGGAATCTCCCGAGTCGTGATGCTCGAGGCTGAGGTCCGTCGACTGCAGGAGGCGAACCGGCGGCTGAGGCGCAGGGAGGAAAGGCGAGCCAGACCGGAGGCATGAACGCACGCGCTGCGGGTAGCCACACCGAGGAGCCGCTGTTCCAGCCCGACAGAGTCGACGACGGAGAACCAGGGGAGGACCTATGACGACCGACAGCCATCGCGTGGAGCGGATCGCCGCAGCAGCCCAGCGCCGGCAGCTTCGCCTGGTCACCGCCGAGTCGCTGACCAGTGGCACCGTGGCGGTGCGACTGGGCGCGGGGCCCCAGGCGTCCGAGTGGTTCGGCGGCGGCATCATCGCGTATCAGGGGCCGGTGAAGTTCGGATTGCTCGGCGTCGAGGAGGGCCCTGTGGTGACCCGCCAGTGCGCTGAGCAGATGGCGGTGGGCGCCCGTCGTCTGCTGGACGCGGACGTGGCGGTCGCGTGCACCGGCGTGGGTGGTCCCGATCCCGACGAGGGCAAGCCGGCCGGCACCGTGGTCATCGCCGTCTCGAGCGACGACGGCGTGGTCGTGCGCGAGCTGGCTTTCGGCGGGTCGCCCGAGGAGGTGCTCGATCGAACAGCCTCCAGCTGCCTGGCCCTGCTCGAGGAGGTGCTGGCCTCGCGCTGAGCGGGGCTCAGCGACGCTCGAGGTGCATGAGCGCGCCTCGCTCGTCGAAGTGGCGCACGTCCCCGGCGCGAAGGTCGGTGTCCTGCAACAGTCGGCGCACATCCTCCGCCTGCTCGCCCGGACCGAGCTGCAGCAGCGCCGCGCCATTCGCGTCGAGATGCTTCTCGATCGCCTCGACACACGTGCGGACCACGAGCAGGCCGTCGTCGCCTCCATCGATGGCGAGCAGGGGATCCTCGGGGAAGCGTGTCGTCTCGGAGCGGCGTACCCAGGGCGGGTCGGCGATGATGAGCGGGAAACGCTCCTCCGGCTTCAGCACCTCCTCGATGCGACCCTCGCGCATCTCGACCCGGTCCTCCATCGCCGCCTCGCGTGCGTTGAGCAGCGCGAACTCTGCCGCGACCGGGTTGAGGTCCACGCACACCAGCCGTCGTTCGGAGTCGGCGACCGCCAGCAGCCCGATCTGGCCGGCCCCCGCGCAGAGCTCGAGCACGTCACCGGCGGGGAGATCCGTCAGCAGCTCGGCTGCCCACCGCGACTGGTGCTGGGTCCAGCCGCGAGGCTGGAGCACCCGGCTGTCGTAGGTGATCTGGAGACCACCGAAGTCGACGGTCGTGCGTCCGAGGTCGCTCATCGCGCCGGGATGGCCTTGTGGGTGCTGTCGCACCACGGCTTGCGGGCGGACTTGCCGCAGGCACAGACGGCGACGACCGGGCGCGTGACCTGGTGCTCCTCACCGGAGTCGTCGATCACCGTGTCTGCCCCGCGCACCAGCAGAGGACCTCCCGGGCACAGGCGCACGATCACCTCACGACTCACGAGGCCACCTCCAGCTCCGTGGTCCACCTCTCCAGCAGCTCGGCACCGGACACCGCGTCGAGGTGCAGGCAGCTGGCCGCGCCGAAGAGCACGTCGGCCCGCAGCGACGGGTCCTCGGCCACCAGCGAACCGCAGATGTCGTGGGCGGCCACCTGCTCGTGCACGGCGTCGGCCTCGACGTGCTCGGAGAAGTACGCCGAGACCGCTTCGGGAAGCCCGACCCGCTCGATGCCGGCGACGATCTTGCGGCACGGCACCGAGCTGGACGCCTCGAAGGCCGCCAGGTGACCCATGGCGGCGCCGCGGAGCCGGCGGTTGAGCCCGAACATGGACATCAGGTTGGCCGAGGCGAGGCTGACGGCCGAGATCTCGTCGATGTAGGCGCCGTACTCCGGGTTGAGCCAGGCTGCCTGCAGCGCGTCGGCGTACAGGCCGGCGTGCAGCCGCTCCGGTCGCCCGCCGCCGTACTCGTCGTACTGGAGCTCGGCCAGGGCGACCTTGGCCGCGCCGTCCAGGCGCGGCAGCACGAACGACTGCGGGTCGGACTCCTTGAGCTGCTGGACGCTCCGCTCGCGCAGGAAGTACAGGATCTGCTCGCGGGTGGCACGACGCTGCAGGTAGGCCGCGGGGGACGGGCTGTTGTCGGCGGCGACCAGGCTCAGGAGCTGCTCGGCGATGTCTCCCTCGCGCGCCACGTCGCTGAGTCGGTCGTGCGTCGCCGCGCGCAGCTCCTGCTCGAAGCGGCTCTCCAGCTCTCGACGCAGGCGGATCAGCCCCAGGTCCCACTCGAGGTCGTCGGGCACGCCGTCGAATCCCCGGTAGTGCAGCTCATAGATCGTCCAGAGCGCCAGCTGGGCGTCCTCGTCGGTGATCATCTCGCCGCTGCCCGCCGGGTGCGCATCCGCGCGCGGACCGGACACGCACAGGTCGGTGCCGTCGGTGCCGCCGTCGCGTAGCGCGCCGATGACGGCACGGCTGATCGGACCTCGATCTCGGGGCAGCTGCATGGGTCGGACCTCCAACGTCGTGAGTGTCCTGCCTGTACCCAGCCGCGGGCAACCTGCACCTCACGTGACCGAGGTCTCCCCGGGCAGATCCGCTAGGCGGTCACGAAGTCCGAGAGATCGAGCTCGTCACAGCGCCGCTGGTACTCCGCCACCAGACCGGGCCAGTTGGTGCTGATCCTGCCCCCGTCCTGGTGGTACCAGTTGTGGCAGCTCGCCCAGATGCTGTCCTTGAGCCGCTCCTGCATCTCCTGGTCGAACCGCTGCTCGACGTCGGCCCGTACGGCGATGGACCGGGCCTGCTGGCGCTCGGTGTGACGCAGCAGCGTGGTGATGGCGCGGGACGAGGCCTCGAGCATGTTGATGATCGAGCTCCCGCCGAGGTTGGTGTTGGGTCCGTAGACGACGAACAGGTTCGGGAAGTCCGAGATGCAGAGGCCGAGGTAGGCGTGCGCGCCCTCCTGCCACCGGGTGTGCAGCTCGTGACCTCCGCAGCCGGTCACCGTCATCGGCGCCAGGAACTCGGTCGCCGCGAAACCGGTGCCGTAGATGATCACGTCGGCCTCGTGCACCCGGCCGTCACGGCTGCGCACCCCGCCCGGGAGCACTTCGACGACCGGCTCGGTGACCACCGCGACGTTGGGCGCTGCCAGGGCGGGATACCACTCGTTGGAGAACAGCACTCTCTTGCAGCCGAACGCGTAGTCGGGCACCAGCTTGGCGCGCAGGTCGCGGTCGCGCACCTGGGAGCGCAGCTGGACGCGCCACGTGAGCTCGATCAGCTTCTTCATCGGGGTTCGGTTGATCAGCGCCTTGTTGAACTGCTCCGAGGCCACCCAGGTCAGGCCGCGGCCGAATGCCTGCGTGCGCGGAACCCGGCGGAAAGCGGTGTGGTGCGCGCGCGTGTACTCACGGTCCGGCTTGGGCACCACGTACGGCGCCGAGCGCTGGAAGACGGTGACCTGCGCCGCCTCCGGCTGGATGCCGGGGACGAACTGGATGGCACTGGCGCCGGTGCCGAGCACGGCGATCCGCTTGCCCTTCAGCTCCACGGAGTGGTCCCACTCGGCGGAGTGGAAGGCCGGCCCGCGGAAGGAGCCGAGGCCAGGGAGGTCCGGGACCGATGGCCGGGAGAGCTGGCCGACCGCTGTGATGAGCACGTCGGTGTCGATGGTCTCCCCGGTCGAGGTCCTCAGGCGCCACGAGCACGTGGCTTCGTCGTACGTCGCCGAGGTCACCTCGACGCCGGTGCGGACGAGCTCGAGGAGGCCGTTCTCGGTGGCGGTCCGCTCGATGTAGGCCAGGATCTCGTCCTGGCGGGAGAAGCGGTGGGGCCAGTGCGGGTTGGGCGCGAACGACCATGAGTAGAGCGAGGACGGCACGTCGCACGCGGCGTTGGGATAGGTGTTCTCCCGCCACACGCCGCCGAGTCCGTCGGCCTTCTCCAGGACGGTGATGTCGGTGTAGCCGGCACGCTTGAGCTCGATGGCGGTGCCCAGACCGCCGAATCCGGCGCCGATGATCGTGATCGAGGGCTGCGACATTGCTGGCATCCCGGCCGTGGCCCCGACTCCCGGGTGCTCAGGCCTCACAGACTGTCCGCGGGCACCGTGTCCGTCATGGTGGCGAGGATCTGGCGACCCTGCTCGGCCAGCTTGTGCTCGACCAGCACCTCGTAGCGGGTCGCGACCACCTGGGTCACCGAGGTGAAGTCACGACGGCCCCGCGTCGCGAGGTAGCCCGCGAGGGCGAACACCAGCCCGAAGATCGCTCCGAACAGCATCGTGGACAAGATGATCGCCACGGTTCCGCCGGTGCCGAACAGGGAGAGCACCACGCCGACGAACAGGCCCATCCACACGCCCGAGAGTGCTCCGCCGACGGCGACCTTGCCGTTGGTCAGTCGCCCGGTCACGCGCTCGACCTGCTTGAGGTCGGTGCCCACGATCAGGCAGTTCTGCACCGGGAACTCGTTGTCGGAGAGGAAGTCGACGGCCTTCTGTGCCTGCTCGTAGCGCTCGTAGACACCGAGCGACATGGGGTAGTCGAGGGTGAGGGAAGACGTGGGAATGCGGAAGCTCTGGGGCTGACTCATGCACCAAGTGTGACAAACCCATATGTGAGGAACCTGAGCCAGGTCTCGACGCCGGTGACCTTGCGGCCGGAAGGAGGTGCCGACAGCTCAGAGCGGGCGCCAGGGAGTGACCAGCTCGGTGATCCTGCTGGTCAACAACGCCATGAGCAGCGGTCCGAAGGTGACCCGCTGGACCCCGGCTGCGCGGAGCTCCTCCAGCGACCCCGACGGTGCGCCCTTGGTCGGGTGAGCCGTCACGTTGACCGGTCCGGAGAGCTCGTCGAGCAGAGTGCGCAGCGTCTCCGCGTCCGGCACGCGGACCGGGTAGACGCAGCGCGCGCCCGCCGCCTCGCAGGCCTGCAGCCGGCGTACCGCCTCGGCCAGGGGGTCCTCGAAGGTCACCACCTTGCCCATGAACGCGTCGGTGCGCGCGTTGATCACCAGCTCGACGCCGGCCCGGTCGGCGGCGGCACGCAGGGCGCCGATGTAGTCGGCGTGCTCCTGCACCTCGCGCAGCCGCCCCTCGCTGTGCACGGTGTCCTCGATGTTGATGCCGACCGCGCCGGCGTCCAGCACTCGCTCGACCAGCTCGGCCGCAGGAGTGTCGTAGCCCGACTCCACGTCGGCGGTGACTGGGACCTCCACCGCAGCGGTGATCCGGCGGATGCCGTCGAGGGCGATCGCCAGCGTCATCCCCTCGTTGTCCTTCTCGCCGAGGGAGTCGGCCAGCGGATGGCTGCCGACGCTGAGCGCAGGGAAGCCCGCGTCGACGACGGTGCGCGCCGACCAGGCATCCCAGACGGTCGGCAGTACGAGGGTGGTGCCGGCGTGGTGCAGCCGGAGGAGCTCACTGGCCTTGGCGGAGATGTCGGTCACAGGGCGAGCATGCCACCCGGACCGAGACCGCGAAACGCCCTCCTCGTGAAGAGGTCGCGGCAGGTCGCGTTCTACCTCGGTGGGCGCCGCCCGCCGACCGGGGAGGTGGAGGAGCGCGTGGTTCGCGAGGATGATCGGAGCTGAGGACGTCTGTTCGCGAGGGCGGCGGCGCCGTCAGGAAGGTAGGCCCATGCTCCGGTCGGCCCAGTGGATCGCGAGGCCCGCGGACGACTCCACCGGCTGCCCGCCCCACCACGGGGGCGTTCGCAGCGGCATGCCGGCGACCGGCGAGCTGGTCGCGTGAGTGCCTCTTCGCAGAAGCGCGGACGCTCGACCCCGCCCTCGTGGGTGTCCTACCAGCAGTCGATCGGGGACCGGTCGGGGCTGTTCGCGGCGTTGAGGCAGTCCTTCTCACCCGAGCGTGCGCTCTACCCAGGCTGCTACCTCGACCTCTCGCCGTCGACCGCCATTGCGTCGGTCACCTACGTCGACACCGATCGGCGCGCGGCACGCTACTTCGCCGACGAGTCGCTCGTGGCCGACGAGCTCGAGGGTCGCACCCTCCCCGGGGCGGGGACCGACGTGAGCTTCCTGCAGGCTGACTACACCGACCCGCTCCCGCTGGAGGTGACGCGGTTCGACCTGCTCATCTCGCTCTATGCGGGCCCGGTGTGGGATCACTGTCGCCAGCACCTGGCGCCAGCCGGGATGCTCCTGGCCAACACCAGCCACGGCGACGCCAGCCTGGCGGCCCTGGATCCCAGCCTGGAGCTGGTGGCCGCAGTTCGCCAGCGTGCTGAGCAGTACCGCCTCGACAGCAGCGCGCTGGACACCTACCTGGTGCCGAAGAAGCCGGACGCAGCCGATCCCGACCTGATCCGCAGCCAGGGTCGAGGCATCAGCTACACCCGGACCGCGTTCGCCTATCTGTTTCGACTGCTCTAGCGAGGAATCCGAGCTGCGCACAGGGGCGCAGCCCGTGGCCGGTGAGCGAGCAGCGAGCGCAGCGAGTGATCAGACGAGACCACCTCCGCAAGCCCCTGGCCTCCGTGCCGGCGCCCCTGGCGGCCTCGACCGACGGGGGCGGAGCGTCAGCATCTTCGTGCGGGCGAAGCGATCGCTCAGGTGATCGTCATGCCGCCGTCGACGGCCAGGGTCTGGCCGGTGATGTAGCCGGCGGCTTCGGAGGCCAGGAAGACGGCCGTCGCCGCCAGCTCGCGCGGGTCGCCCGTCCGGCCGACGGGGATGCGCTGCCGCTGCCCCTCGAGGTATCCCTCGGGGTAGGTGTCGGTCATCTCGGAGGCGAAGAACCCGGGTGCGAGCGAGTTGACGCGGATGCCCTTGCGGCCCGTCCACTGCTGGGCGAGATCGCGGGTCAGCCCGATCAGGCCCGCCTTGGACGCGGCGTACGCCGCCTGCGGCATTCCCGCCGTGGTGATCCCGAGGACCGAGGAGATGTTGATGATCGACGAACCGGGTTGCATCACCCGGCCACAGGCCTGCGCCATCCAGTAGCAGCCGTTGAGGTTGACGTCGATGACCTGGCGGAACTGGTCGGGGGTCTCGCGGGTCGCCGGTACGGCGGTGCCGATGCCCGCGTTGTTGATGAGTACGTCGACCCGGCCGAACTCGGTCATGGCCGCCTCGACCAGCGCGGTGCACGCCTCCGGAGACGACACGTCGGTCTCGACGCTGATGGCGCGGCGTCCGGCGGCCTCGACGAGGGCGGCGGTGTCGCGCAGCCGTTCGGCGCGGCGGGCGCCGAGGGCGAGGTCGGCACCGGCTTCGGCGAAGCCCTGGGCGAACGCGACGCCGAGCCCCGAGGAGGCTCCGGTCACGACGACGACCTTGCCGTCGAGAGAGAAAAGGTCCGTGATGGTGGTCATGGGCCGATCATGCCTCAAGCGGGGGCGGCGCTCTTGCGGGCCTCCCACGCGGAGAGCACCATCTCTGACAGCGTGTGCCGGTTCTCCCAGCCGAGGTCGCGGGCCGCCAGCTCGCCGGTGGCCACGATGCGATCCGGATCGCCCGGCCGGCGCGCGCCGATCTCAGGAGTGAAGTCGATGCCGGTCACCGAGCGGATCGCGTCCATGATCTCTCTGACCGAGGAGCCGGTGCCGCTGCCCAGGTTGTAGACCGGCTCGAGCTCATCGGCCGCTGCGAGGCGCTGGGCAGCAACGACGTGTGCCTTGGCGAGATCGACGACGTGCACGTAGTCGCGCACGCAGGTGCCGTCCGGGGTGTCGTAGTCGTCCCCGTTGATCCGCGGTGTCCTCGCGTCCAGCAGCATCTCGAAAACGATCGGGAACAGGTTGTGCGGGCTGGTGTCGTAGAGGTCGGTACTGCCCGACCCGACCACGTTGAAGTAGCGCAGCGACGTGTGCCGCAGCCCGGTGGCGCGGGCCTGGTCCCGGATCAGCCACTCGCCGATCAGCTTGCTCTCGCCGTACGGCGACTCGGGCCGGGTCGGGGTCTCCTCCGTGACGAGGTCGGTGTGGGGGGTGCCGAAGGTGGCCGCGCTCGAGGAGAACACCATCGAGGCGACGCCGGTGCGCTCCATGGCGGTCAGCAGGTTGACGGTCCCGGTGACGTTCTGGTCATAGGTGTGCAACGGTCGGTTCACCGAGACCCCGGCGTACTTGAAGCCGGCGAGGTGGACGACGCCCTCGACCGCGTGCTCCGCCATGGTCGCCGTCAGCAGCTCGGTGTCCACGATGCTGCCCTGGACGAACGGCACGTCCGGTTGCACGAACTCGCGGTGCCCGCTGGAGAGGTCGTCGACCACGACCACGGGGAGGCCGACCTCCTGGAAGGAGCGCACCACGTGCGCGCCGATGTAACCGGCTCCTCCGGTGACCAACCACGACATGTCGTTCCTCCAGAAATCGGGACGCGCTTCGGCCCACGAACCGGGCTCGCGGGAGTAACGTGCCACTCGGTCTACGCGATCCGATTCCGGGAGGCTCGATGGTACTGGCAGCTGACGCGCAGCTTCGGTTGGACGCGAACTGGGTGGACTACCTGATCGTCGCCCTCTACTTCGCCTTCGTGATCGGCATCGGAGTGATGGCGAAGCGCTCGGTCTCCACCAGCATCGACTTCTTCTTGTCAGGCCGCTCGCTTCCCGCCTGGGTCACCGGGCTCGCGTTCATCTCCGCGAACCTCGGCGCCGTCGAGATCATGGGCATGTCCGCGAACGGCGCGCAGTTCGGCATCCCGACGGTGCACTACTTCTGGATCGGCGCCGTGCCGGCGATGCTGTTCCTCGGCGTCGTGATGATGCCGTTCTACTACGGCTCCAAGGTGCGCTCGGTCCCCGAGTTCATGCGCAAGCGGTTCGGGACCGGGGCACACCTGGTGAACGCGATCAGCTTCGCCGTGGCGCAGCTGCTGATCGCGGGCATCAACCTGTTCCTGCTCGCCAAGATCCTGAACATCCTGCTGGGTCTGAACCTCTACGTCTCGCTCGTCGTCGCGGCGATCATCGTGCTCTCCTACATCACCCTGGGTGGTCTCTCGGCTGCCATCTACAACGAGGTGCTGCAGTTCTTCGTGATCGTCGCCGCGCTCCTGCCGCTCACCCTGCTGGGGCTCTACAAGGTCGGCGGGTACGGCGGTCTGAAGGAGAAGATCACCGCGGCCGGCGATGGTCCGGCGCAGCTGAGCTCATGGCCCGGGACCAACCTGACCGCCATCGACAGTCCGCTGCTCTCGGTCATCGGGCTCGTCTTCGGTCTCGGCTTCGTGCTGTCGTTCGGCTACTGGACCACCAACTTCGTCGAGGTCCAGCGCGCGATGGCCTCGAGCTCGATCTCGGCCGCCCAGCGCTCGCCGATCATCGGTGCGTTCCCGAAGATGTTCGTGCCCTTCATCGTGATCTTCCCGGGCATGATCGCGGCCGTGCTCGCCTCGGAGGTCGCGAACGCGAAGTCGTCGGGAAGCCAGAGCTTCGACTACAACAACTCGCTGCTCTACCTGATCCGGGACCTGCTGCCCAACGGGATGCTCGGCATCGCCATCGCGGGGCTGCTCGCCTCGTTCATGGCCGGCATGGCGGCCAACATCTCCGCGTTCAACACGGTCTTCTCCTACGACCTCTGGGAGACCTACGTCGTCAAGGACCGCAGCGACGACTACTACCTGCGCGTCGGTCGGGTCGCGACCATCGCGGCCACCGTGATCGCCATCGGCACGGCGCTGATCGCACGCAACTACCAGAACATCATGGACTACCTCCAGACGCTGTTCGGGTTCTTCAACGCCCCGCTGTTCGCCACCTTCATCCTCGGCATGTTCTGGAAGCGGATGTCCGCCACCGCGGGGTGGACGGGCCTGGTCGGGGGCACCCTGGCGGCGGTCTTCGTCGGCGTGATCAGCACTGATGTCCTGGGGGTCGCCTCGATCGGGCTGATCGGGCTCACCGGTCAGGGGGCCAGCTTCGTGGCTGCCGGTGCGGCGTTCGTCGCCGACATCGTGATCAGCGTCGTGGTCACCCTCAGGACGAGTCCCAAACCCGAGACCGAGCTGAGGGGACTGGTGTACTCGCTGACCCCCAAGGCCGACTTCCACGACGAGAACGAGGGAGCGCTCGCGTGGTACCAGCGGCCGAACACGCTCGCCGGGATCGGCGTCGTCATGGTCGTCACTCTCAACATCATCTTCTGGTAAGGACGGACCATGGCTGAGAACGAGGCACCGCATCGTGCAGGGCTCTTCGACATCCGGTACATCATCGGGGCGTTGATCGGGCTCTACGGCGTGATCATCCTGATCACCGGGTTCTTCACCTCTGACGCGCAGATCGCGAAGGCGGACGGGCTCAACATCAACATCTGGGCAGGCATCGGCATGATCGTGGTCTCGGCCGGCTTCGGGCTCTGGGCCTACCTGCGGCCTATCGTGGTCCCACCTGATTCCGCGGGGAAGGCGCACGACTCTGCTCACTGACCTCGCGCCTGCGCGGCGCCGGCTGCTGCTCGTGGCGGCCGGAGCGCTCGTCGTCGTGCTGGCCGTGCTGGCCGGGTTCCTGGTGGTCCGCGGGGCGTCGGAAGGCGGCACGGCCGACCAGGCGTCGCCCGGCCCGGTGCTCGTGGTGCCGGGGTACGGCGGCGACGTCAGCGACCTGGACCCGCTGGTCGCCGAGCTCCGCCGTCAGAAGCGACAGGTCGTCGTGTTCGTGCCGACCGGCCGTGGCACCGGTGACCTGCTCGTGCAGGCCGAACGTCTCGCCGCGCTCGTCACGAAGGTGCGCAGGCAGACAGGTGCCACCTCGGTCGACCTCGTCGGCTACTCCGCCGGGGGAGTGGTGGCGCGTCTCTATGTCCGCGACGGCGGTGCGGCCGTCGTACGCCGGGTGCTGACGCTGGGCTCGCCTCACCACGGCAGCGAGGTCGCCGCGCTGGCCCAGGAGGCGGCCGGCGGCTGCCCCACCGCCTGTGAGCAGCTGGTGCCCGGCAGCGACCTGCTGCGGCGGCTCAACGCCGGCGACGAGACCCCGACCGGCCCGCGCTGGGTGACGGTGCGGACCGCAGAGGACCGGATCGTGACGCCGGTGGACTCGGCTGCGCTCGAGGGGGCCCTGAACATCCTGGTTCAGCGCCAGTGCCCCGGGTCGGAGACCCCGCACGGGGGCCTGCCCGCCGACCCGGTGGTGCTCGCCACGCTGCGCAGCGTCGTGGGGACGGAGGCCCCTCGAGCTCCGAGCGGGGTCACCTGTTGACGTCGCGGGTCGCGAAGTTCGCCCAGGCCGCGCCGGCGAAGACGACGAGGTAGCCGAGCTGGGTCAGGGTGCCGTGGATGACGTCGCGCCACCGGATCGGGTCGCGGAAGAGATCGACGAACGCGAGCCAGTGCCGGGTGATCAGGTAGGGCTTGAGCGACTCCGCCGCGTCCAGTCCCAGCAGCACGGTCGAGGCGACCAGGAACCCGATCGTGCCCAGCGCGGCAGCCACGGCCGAGTCGGTCATCGTGCTGAGCATCAGCGCCATGGCCGCGACGCCGAGCATGGCGAGCACCACGTAGACGAAGGCCATCGCCGTGCGTTCGGCCATCTGGGTCTGGGTCAGGGTCGAGCCCGAGATGCTGACGACGCCACCCGGAGCCTTGCCGAGCAGGAGCCTGCCCTCCACGTAGGCCACCAGGGCGACCGCAAGGGTCGCCAGCGTCACGAACGCGATGACGCTGACCAGCTTCGCGACCAGCAGCCGCAGGCGGCTGACCGGGCGGACGAGCAGGTAGCGCAACGTGTCGGACTGGACCTCCCCGGCGATCGAGTCCCCGCCGACCACGGCCACCGCCACCGGCAGGAACAGCGGAAGGACGATGCCCAGTGCCGCCAGCGGGAAGAGCGTGCCGTCGGTGAGCACGGCTGAGAGGAACGGCGGCCCGGTGCCCGGACGCGGGCCGAGGTCGGTCAGCGCGAGCAGTACGGCGACCAGGGTCGGCAACGCGTTCAGCGCCGCGATCGTCACCCAGGTCAGTGGGCGGCGGAGCATCTTGACCAGCTCGACCCGGATCACCGGGCCTCCTCCCGATCGGCAGCGGAGGCGCTCGCCGCGAGCACGATCTCCTCGAGACCTCGACGCAGAAGGACGATCTCCTGCACGCGCACTCCCGCGGAGACCAGCTGATGGTTGAGGCCGGACGTGTCGTCCGAGCGGACGGTGACCACACCGGCGCCGCGGCTCTGGACCCGACCGTCGAGCAGCGCGACCACCTCGGCCACGTCCGGTGTCTGGATCTGCACCAGGCCGGTGTGGGTGGGCAGCGCCGACATGTCCTCCTGGAGCACCAGCCGGCCCCGGTCCAGCACGCCGACGCGCGTGGACATCTGCTCGATCTCGGCCAACAGGTGGCTGGAGAGGAAGATCGTGGTGCCTGCCCTGTTGAGGCCGACCAGGAGCTCGCGGATGTCGCGGATCCCCTGAGGGTCGAGGCCGTTGGTGGGTTCGTCGAGCACCAGCAGCCGGGGGCGGCGCATCAGTGCGGCGGCCAGCCCGAGACGCTGACGCATGCCGAGCGAGTAGGTCTTCGCGGGTCGCTTGTCGTCCGGGTCCAGTCCCACCTGCTCGAGCACCTCGTGGATGCGGCTGCGTCGCTGGGAGCGGGCGATCCGCGGTCCGGACGAGGCGTCGAAGACCGCGAGGTTGGCCCGGCCGGACAGGTGCGGGTAGGCACCGGGACCCTCCACGAGAGCGCCCACCCGAGGCAGCACCGAACGGGCCGCGCGAGGCATCGCCTCGCCGAAGACCTCGGCCTCGCCCGAGGTGGCCAGCACCAGGCCGAGAAGCATCCTGACCGTGGTCGTCTTCCCCGAGCCGTTGGCGCCGAGGAAGCCGTAGATGTCTCCCTCGCGCACGTCGAGGTCGATGCCGTCGACGGCGCGGACGCTGCCGTAGGACTTGGTGAGTCCACGAGTCCGGATCACTCGGTCCTCCTGACGTCGCGGACAAGGTCGCTCGCGGCCAGTCGCAGGGTCTGCGGCGTCACGGTCCCGCTGAGGAGGAAGTGTGCGCGGTAGCCGTTGACCAGCAGCACCGAGATCGGCCCCACCTCCATCGCGACGCTGGATCCGGACCTGCGGGACGAGTCGCTGCGCGCGATCTGCCTGCGCAACGCGGCGGCCGTGTCTCGTCGCAGCGGCACCGCCAGCACGGCGGTCGGCCCTCGCCCGTAGACGCCGACGGCCCCGAAGTCGGTCGGCTCGCCTCGTCGCGGCAGGCCGGCCAGGGTCGGTGGAGGCACGAACGGCGCGAACGCGTTGGCACCCGCCGCCTCGTCCAGGGCGACGCCCCGGGAGAAGTCGAGTGAGCTGGCGAGCCGGAAGTCGGTCTTCTCCGCGCTCGGCTCGCCCAGCTGGAGCGAGGTCAGCTCGGTGGCCAGCGTCGCCACCTTGCCGGCCGGCTCGGCGTACGCCTCGACGCGCAGGGGGAGGCCGGACTCCCGGTCGGCCCACACGTCGACCCGGGAGATGGTGGAGCGTTCGTCGCTCGGCATCAGCCGCAGCCCCACGGCGACACGGCCGGCCACCCGCTCCGACGGGAGCCGGGAGAGCTCGGAGGGCCGAGCGCCGGCCAGCAACCGGGTCGCCAGCGAGGCGGGCACCACGTCGACGTCGTCGGGCAGCCTGATCGAGGAGTACGGCGTGAAGTTCACCTGGTTCTGCTCGTACCTCCACCGCACCATCAGGCCGCCGTTGCGCACCACGTCGGACTCGCCGGTCGACCGCAGTCGGTCGATCCGCCAGTTCTCGCCGTCGCGCCACCACACACGCAGGTCGGTGCGCTCACCGAGGATCCGGGAGATCCCGCCGAAGGTGGAGCCGGTGAGCGGCACCCGGAGGGCGCCCAGGGCGCGCACCTCGCCCGACCAGCCGAGGGCGCCCGCATCGCGGATCTGCGCTGCGAGCCGGACGGCGCCGATGTCGCTCTCCGGCACGGGCAGGGCCTTGGGAACGAGCGGCACCGCGACGACCAGCAGCCCGAGGACGCTCACGACGATCCAGCGTGCTCCTGGGAACATTCCTTCACGTTACGACCCACCACCAGGACCGCTGTGCGCCGGTCAGCCCATCCTGAGACGCGAGCGGTGACGCGCCTCCTGCTCCTCGAGGCAGCGGGCCTGCTCGGGCGTGACCGACTGAGCCATCCAGTCCCAGTGCAGCGCCACCACCTCACCCTCCTCAGGCGGGTCGATCAGTGCCCGACCTCCCGCCGACCAGCGGATCGTCTCCTCGTGCGGCTCCGACCTCGTGAGCCCCGCCGACGACCAGCCCAGTGGTCGGCATCGGATCGTGGCCGTCTCGCCGTGCACGGCGAGCACCTCCCCGGTACGGATCCGGCAACGGTCCAGCACGGTGACCGCGGTGGGTGTCGCGGGTCCTCCGAGCAGCCCGGCCCAGGGGTAGACCTCGAAGACCTGGAAGCTGTGGTGCGGCAGGGCTCGCGTGTGTGCGTCGCGCCAGGTGCCGCCGATCTGCCCACGGAAGCGGCTCTCCAGGCGGCTGACCAGACTCCGCGAGTCGATGCCCTCGAGCAGCTCGCCGCCGATCCAGTACGCCGCGACGACGAGCTCATCCAGCGGATCCGGGCAGTCGAGCGCCTCCGCCAGGAACTCCAGGTAGCACCAGGCGCCCTCGAAGCCGCGAGCCCGACGACTGATCTCCTCGGCGGCGCCTGCGTCGAGCATCGCGTCGGCGCCGGGCGGCCCGCAGTAGCCCAGCTCGTTGGGGGGATAGGCGAAGCGCGCGAACATCGCCGCACCCTGGGCGCTCACCTGCTCGACCCGGCTCAGCAGATCCGGGGGAGCTGCTCCCCGATGGGCAGGTCGACGACCCGGGTGCCACCCAGTCCCGTGCGCGCCACCACCATGCGCCGATGCTCGGCCACACAGGTGCCGATGCGGGTCGCGGAAACCCCCAGTGGGTGCCTCTGCATCGCCTCCAGAACCACGGCTGCGTCGCTCTCGGCCACCACCGCGACCAGTTTGCCCTCGTTGGCCACCTGGAGGGGGTCGAGCCCCAGGAGGCCGCAGGCGTCGCGCACCGTCTGGGGGATCGGGAGCGCCGACTCCACCAGGTCGATGCCGACTCCGCTCGCTCGCGCGATCTCGTTGAGCGAGGCGGACACGCCGCCGCGGGTCGGGTCTCGGAGCACGTGCAGATCGGCTCCGGTGTCGATCATCGTGGCCACCAGGTCATGCAGCGAGGCAGTGTCGCTCTGGACGGAGGTCCCGAACTCCAGACCTTCGCGGCAGCTCATCACCGCGATTCCGTGCACACCGATGTCACCACTGACCAGCACCGCGTCTCCGACGCTCGCCCGGCGCGGATGGATGTCCACCCCGTCGGGCACGACGCCGATGCCGGCGGTGTTGACGTAGATGCCGTCACCACTGCCCGCGTCGACCACCTTGGTGTCACCGGTGACGAGCAGGACTCCCGCTGCGCGGGCGGCGGCTCCCATGTCCGCCGCGACCCGCGCGATGTCCTTGAGGTCGGTGCCCTCCTCGAGGATGAAGGCCGTGGAGAGGTACTCCGGCCGCGCCCCCGACATCGCCAGGTCGTTCACGGTCCCGTTCACGGCGAGGTCGCCGATCGAGCCGCCGGGGAAGAAGATCGGCTTGACCACGAAGGAGTCGGTCGAGAAGGCCAGCCGCCCGCCGAACACCGGCAGCACCGCGGAGTCCCCCATCTCGGCTCTCGCCGCGGCGCCGAAGCCGGGCAGGAACAGCTGCTCGATCAGCTCGCCCGACATCGCCCCGCCTCCGCCGTGGCCCATCACGACCGTCGGTGTGTCCCGCAAGGGCGCGGGACACACCCAGCCCTCGAAGTCCAGACCGGGGCGGCGGTCCAGGGTGGTCATCAGGCCTCCACCAGGTCGAGCCGACGATAGGTGTGGTACGCCGCGCAGGCACCTTCGGAGGAGACCATCGTGGCGCCCAACGGGTTGCGTGGAGTGCACTCCTTGCCGAACGCGGCACACTCATGCGGCTTGATCAGGCCTTGCAGCACCTCACCGGAACGACAGATCGTGGACTCCTCGGTGTGGATGCCGGTCACCGAGAACCGGGTCTCGGCGTCGAACTCGGCGTACCGCTCCGAGAGCCTCCAGCCGCTCTGCGGAATCATCCCGATGCCCCGCCACGTGCGGTCGGTCACCTCGAAGACATCCCGCAGCATCTCCATCGCGGGCAGGTTGCCTTCCGCACGCACCGCCCGCGGATAGGCGTTCTCCAGCTCGTGGCGGCCCTCTTCGAGCTGGACCAGGGTGCGTCGGATCCCTTCCAGGATGTCGAGCGGCTCGAAGCCGGTCACCACGATCGGTACGCCGTACTTCTCGGTGAGGGGTGGGTACTCCTGGGTGCCCATCACCGAGCAGACGTGCCCGGCGGCCAGGAAGGCCTGCACCCGGCACGTCGGCGACTCCATGATCGCGGCGATCGCCGGGGGCACCAGCACGTGCGAGACGAGCAGCGAGAAGTTCGGCACCCCGAGCCTGCGGGCCTGGAAGACCGTCATCGCGTTGGCCGGTGCCGTGGTCTCGAAGCCGATTCCGAAGAAGACGACCTCTCGATCCGGGTTCTCGCGGGCGAGCTTGAGCGCGTCGAGGGGGGAGTAGACGACGCGGACGTCGCCGCCGGCGCTCTTGATCCGGAACAGGTCCTTCTCACTGCCGGGCACCCGCAGCATGTCGCCGAAGGAGCAGAAGATCACCTCGGGCCGCTCGGCGATCGCGAGCGCCTTGTCGATGATCTCGAGCGGCGTCACGCAGACCGGACAGCCCGGACCGTGAATCATCTCGACACCGTCCGGGAGCAGCTGGTCGATGCCGTGCCGGATGATCGTGTGGGTCTGGCCTCCACAGACCTCCATCATCGCCCACTCGCGGGTGCACACGGCGTGGATCTGGTCGACCAGATGCCGGGCCAGATCGGGGTCGCTGAACTCATCGAGATACTTCATGTCGTCGCTCCTCGGTTCTCGTGCGGGACCCCTGCCTGTCGTGCTGCCAGCGCGAAGCCGTCGCCGAACTCCTCCTCGAGGATTCCCATCCGCTCGAAGTTCGCCAGCGTCTCCTGGGCCGACTTCTCATCCAGCCGTTGGATCGCGAATCCGACGTGCACCACGACGTACTCGTCGATCGTGACGTCGGGGATGTACTGCAGGCACACCTGCTTGGTGACTCCTCCGAAGTCGACCTCGGCCATGGGGACGCCTTCGACCTCCTCCACCGACATCACTCGGCCCGGTACTGCCAGACACATGGTTCTCTCCCTTCTAGGTGCACGCCCCGATGAGCAGCTGACCGAGAGCGATCCCGCCGTCGTTGGGCGGCAGCAGTCGGGGTCGCAGCACGGTGAAGCCTCGACTTCTGAGGCCGTGCTGGACCGCCTCGAGCAGGAAGGCGTTGCCGAAGACCCCGCCGCCCAGCGTGACGACGTCGAGCCCTGAGGTCGCCCGAGCCAGGCCGGCGAGCTGGACGACGAGATCGGCGACCGCGTGGTGGAAGCGTGCAGCGACGACCGACGGTGCGACCCCGGCTCGCAGGTCCTGCACCACCGCCCGCACGACCGGTCCGGGGTCGGCAAGTGTCGGCTCATCGCCTCGCTCCACGACCTCGAACCGGTAGCCCTCGCCGGTCGCGTCCTCGCAGGACCGGGCCAGTCCCTCGAGCTCGATCGCTGCCTGGGCCTCGAACTGCACGATGTGGCGGACCCCGCACAGGGAGGAGACCGCGTCGAAGAGCCGACCCATGCTCGAGGTGGGAACGCAGCCGAAGTCGCTCCTCAGCTGGTGATCGAGCACGCCCCTCTCGGGAGGCGGGCACGCGCGCACGGGAGGCAGGTCGTCGTCCCAGCCCACCCCGGCGTGCCGCAGGTGCGCGAGGGCCATCCGGTAGGGACGGTGCACGCTGGCGTCGCCTCCGGGAAGCGGCACGTAGGCGAGGTGAGCGGCGCGGTGGAAGGACTTGTAGCCACCCACGAGCACTTCGCCACCCCACACCGCACCGTCACTGCCGTAGCCGGTGCCGTCGAACGCGATCCCGATGCAACGGTCGTCTCGGCCCAGTCCGTGCTCGCCCATCACCGCGGCGATGTGAGCGTGGTGGTGCTGGACTCTCGTGAGCGGTCGCGCATCCGCGTGCTCCCTCGCCCACCGGCTCGAGCGGTAACCCGGATGCGCGTCGCAGACCAGGACCTGTGGCTCCACCCCGGTGAGCTCCTCGAGGTGCGTCTCGATGTCGGTCAGGGCGTCGTAGGTGGCCAGGTCGTCCATGTCTCCGACGTGCTGGCTGAGCCAGGCATAGCGACCCGCTCCGACCGCGCAGGTGTTCTTCAGGTCAGCACCGACAGCCAGGCTGGGCTGGATCTCGAACGGCAGGGCTACCGGCAACGGGGCGTACCCCCGCGATCGCCGCACCGGAAGCTCCGCGCCGGCCACGAAGCGGGCCACGGAGTCGTCGCAGGGCACCTGGATCGGCCGGTCGTGGCGCAACCAGGCGTCGGCCAGGTGTGCCAGGCGGCCCAGCGCCTCGTCGTCGTCGGTGACGATGGGCTCACCGGAGAGGTTCCCCGAGGTCATCACCAACGCCTCGGGCCCCGGCGAACCGAGCAGCAGCACGTGCAGCGGCGTGTACGGCAGCATCAGGCCGAGGTCGGGGTTGCCCGGTGCCACCGAGCGAGCAATCGGAGTCGCGCCGCTCTCGAGACGGGGCAGGAGCAGCACCGGCTTGCGGGATCCCGAGAGCAGGCTGCGCTCGTCCTCGCTCAGCGCGACCAGCCGGTCCGCGACCTCCAGGTCTCGCACCATCAGCGCGAACGGCTTGTCGCCGCGCCGCTTGCGGCGGCGGAGCTCCGCGACAGCCCCCTCGTCGCCGGCATCGCAGGCGAGGTGGTAGCCGCCCAGGCCCTTGACCGCGAGGACGTGGCCGGTGGCCAGCAGCTGCCGGGCACGCTGCAGCGCCTGCTCGCCGGTCGGGCTCGTCGTGGCATCGCTGTCCGGTTCGACCAGCTCCAGGACCGGTCCGCAGTCGGGGCAGGCGATGGGTTGGGCATGGAAGCGCCGGTTCGCGGGGTCGTCGTACTCCGTGCGGCAGGTCGCACACATCTCGAAGGCGGCCATGGTGGTGGCCGCGCGGTCGTAGGGCAGCGACTCGATGATGGTGAACCGGGGACCGCAGTTGGTACAGGTGATGAACGGGTGCCGGTGTCGACGGTTCGTGGGGTCTCCGAGCTCGGTGAGGCAGTCCTCGCAGGTCGCCACATCAGGGGACGCGAGTGTGCGGCCCTCGCCTCCGGCGCTGTGCTCGATGGTGAAGCCGGTGCCGCCCTGCGGAGCTACCTCGGTCTCGACCAGGCCCTCCACCTGCGCCATCGGGGGAGGGTCCTCGACCAGCCGTCGCGCGAACAGGTCGACCGCGTCGGTGGGGCCCTCGACCTCCACCACCACCCCGAAAGGGGTGTTGGCGACGGACCCCGTCAGCGCCAGGTCGGAGGCGGTGACATAGACGAAGGGACGAAAGCCCACACCCTGCACCAGTCCCAGCACCTCGAACCTGCGGCGGACCCGTTCGGCCTGTCCACTGCCGAGCAGCCGAAGCCCGCTCAGCGCGGTACGGGCAGCGTCCCGGTCGATCACCTCGAGCGCGAAGCCCATGTGGATCAGCACCCAGTCGCCGTCGGCCGGCGGCTCCTCGAGCATGCCGACGTTGATGTGCCGCCGGGCCCCTTCCACGTCGACGAGCGCGATCTGGCCCTCGAAGCCCGCAGCGATCTCGACGACCTGTCCGGGGATGCCCAGGCACATGGTCAACGCCTCCCGGTCGAGATCGAGTCGGTCCGGGTCGTGGTGTCCAGCTGCTCCAGCAGGTTGTGCACCGCGGCGGCTGCCTCGGGGACGGCCCGCGCCACGCAGTCACTCAGTCCGATCCCGTCCTCGAGGCTGAGCGGGCGACACCCGACGAGATAGGTCGGCGGCAGCGTTCCGCCGAGGTTTCCGAGGGTGCCGAGCACAGCGGCGGGATCCATGCCGTGCGCGTCGAGCTCGCCGGAGCCGAGGTCGTCGGCGGTGATCCGCAGGACGCACAGGTCGCCTGGCTCCTCGCCCTGAGGAACGGCGTCCACGAGCACGAGCGCCGCCGGCTCGGAGAGCAGGTCGTAGGCCAGGTGCAGCCCACGAATGCCGTAGTCGACCACGGTGACGTGCCCGGGCAGCGGGTCGTCCGCAAGCAGCTGCCGCACGACCTCGGGTCCGAAGCCGTCGTCGCTGAGGAACAGGTTGCCGATGCCGGCGACCAGGATGGGGTGCGTCATCTGTTCGGCTACATGTCCCGGATCCGCAGGTACCGCTTGATGTCCGGGATGGACTTCACTGCGACCACCGCCGCGCCGGCGACTGCGACCGCGGCCAGCAGGCTGGTCAGCCAACCGATCGCTCTCATGATCAGACCTCCTCTTGGTGAGCGTGCACGTGCTGCATCTCCTCGCGGGACAAGGGCGTCACCTCGTCCGGATCGAAGTACCAGTAACGACCGGCGAGGTCGTTGAGATCGGCCGCAGGGTCGTCGACCAGGACCAGCGCGACGTGGGTGCCGCCGTCGACGTCGCTGAGCACTGCGGTGACGCGGGCGACCTGGTCGGCGAAGAAGAGATCTTGGGCGTCGGCCCGGCGGCTGGGGTGCACCCTGACCAGGCTGTCGCGCGCGACTCGAACCCCGTCGATGACGACCGCGTCCAGCCCGGGGTGGACCTGTTCGTCGGCCTCGGGGGACCACCAGGGGACCTCGCCGGTCGAGAACGAGGGGGGCTCGAGCTGCGTCACGTCCGACCCGCCGCCGTGCGGGTCGCGGAAGGCGCCGTGCAGCTGTTGCAGCGCCTCGGGTGTCATCGCGTCGCAGCGGTCGATGATCTCGCGCGCCCGGGGGTCCGTGGCTCGCGCCTCCGCCTTCTCCTGGTCGGTCATCGTCATCACCCGCAGGGTGAGGATCTCGTCGATCTCGGTGCCGTCGAACAGCGAGCCCGCGCTCTCCGTGGCGATCTCGGGATAGTCGTAGAGGATGATCGGCGAGCCGAGCAGGAGGTCGGTGTCGCCGGCGGCTCCCGTCAGCACCGGCCAGCAGCGGTCCTGGTGACACTCCGCGACCAGGTCCTGCGCTTCCCGCGGCGGGTCGACCATGGAGACGAAGCCGGCGCCGTCGGCCTCGACCAGCACGTGCGCGCCGATCAGCGAGCACCGCGTGGCCTCCTCCTTTCCGGTGACCTCGCCGGAATGGGTGTTGTGCACCGACAGCTCGAGGACACCGTGTGCTCCACGTGGGCCGAGCTGCAGCCGCAGCTCGGCGGACAGCGGCCAGGTCCGGCGTACGACGCTCCCGGCGCCGCGACCGTCCTCGTGGACCAGGGCCTCGGACTCACAGCTGCCGGAGAACACGAGGGGGACCGTGACGCCGTCCCGGAGCGAGCCGACGTCGAAGGTGTGCTCGACCTCTCGTTCGACCGCCTCGTCCCAGGTGGTCCAGCTCGTCTGCCCGACGCGCAGGTCGGCGACCGGCGAGCCGGACTCGTCGGTGATCTGCCGGTGCTGGAGGTGCAGGAAGCGCAGATGCACGACCAGCGTGGCGTCGTCATCGGTGGCACCACTGCTCGGCCGCAGGTCGAGGACGGCCTGCATCGTCATCGAGGCCGCCTCGCCGAGCCCGGCCTCCGCGGCGCCGGGTGGACCCACGACGCCGAACTGCCAGCGCGACTGGTTCTTGCTGGAGGTGCTGCGGTAGGGATACAGCAGGTAGCCCTCGTAGAGCACTGCGTCCGCGACGGCACGGCCGAGATCGAGGTTCATCGCTGCGCCTCCCGCTCACCGGCGAGAAGGCGCTGGACGGTCTCCTCCCAGCTGGTCAGGCCGTGCCGCGTGCGGTACCCGGCCAGCTCGCCCAGCGCGTCCCGGTCGAGCTTGATCCAGCCCAGGTTGGGGAAGTGGGCGCGCATCATGTCCTGCCACACGCGGACCGGAAGGTCGTAGTGGGTGTCGGAGTCCCAGGGGACCTGCTCCACGGCGAATCCGCTGTCTCCGCCCTTGACGAAGATGGTCCCCGAGAACATCAGGCTGAGCGGCACCGTGCCGTTGCCGACCGCGTGCAGGAACCGAGAGCCGGCCACCTCGAAGTCGAACGTGCACGGGAGGGGCAGGTCGGCCGTGGTGACCCCCGAGAAGCCCTGCACCGTGGTGTTGCACTGCATCCACAGGAACGGTCGCAGCGTGTCCTTCCAGCGCTCGCGTCCGCCGAACAGGGACTCCAGGCCCGCAGCCTCGGCCTCGCTGTAGCCGCGACGCTGGGGCTCGATGCGGACCTGGCACCGCAACGCCATGGCGTGCACCTGCTGGCCGGTGGTCTCCTCGATCCGCACCTGGGCGGTGAGCTGCGGGCTGGCGGCGTACGGCTCCGCGAAGATCTCGGGCACCGAGAACGTGTAGTCACCCACGACGTCCTCCCGCAAGCCGGCTGCGGTGCTGGACCCGCGCGAAGAACGCGTCCAGCGCTGCACGAGCCTCCTGGCCACCGTCGAACCCGCGCCAGGTCTGCCGCATGGTGCCGACCAGCTCGTAGCAGGCGTCGATCGGCACCAGGTGAGCGCTGAAGGGCTCCTCGGCGTGCTCGTCGCAGCGCACCAAGATGGCCTCGACGTCGGGCAGCAGCTGGTCGAGGACGGGGTTGGCGTTGACGATCGTCTTCCACGACTCCAACGGCAGCTCCGACTCGGTGGCACCGGCGGGGCTGGGATAGAACGCGACCACCCGGTCCTGGACGGAGTTGCGGAAGATGAAGACCAGCCCTACCGGGATCTGCAGCCGGTCCCAGTCGTCGGGGCCGAAGGCGAAGTCCGCGAAGGTGAGGTAGCGGTCCGGGACCGCCCGGTAGCGCAGGTGGGCCTGCTGGTCGGTGAACAGCAGGTAGCAGCCCCGGCAGGTGCACATCAGGCTCCGGCTCTCGAGGTTCACCACGTGCTGGTGCTCCTCACTCACCGGCTCGGCGCACATCTCGCAGCGTTCACCCGGTACGGCGGTGGGGCGGGTGCTGCTGATCCTGCGCAGGGTCGCGAGCGGCGAGCCGGCCGGTACCGCCGAGCCGCCGGCGGCAGTCATGTGGTCACCGGAACCGCTACGGAGACGGCTCCATCGCCCGAGATCACGGGCAGCGGGTCCAGGTGCAGGTCGGCGTCTTCGAGGCACTCGCCGGCTCGGTGTACGTCGTAGTGCGCGGTGCACGACGGGCACCGGAGGAGGACGTCACCGGTCGCGCCACCGAGACGCCGCGCGAGGGCGGCGCCCGCGAGGCTCGCGTCGCACCGGCCGCACCGGTCGACGAAGGCGAACATGTCCGCGCCGATCCGGCACACCAGCAGCGGCGTGCCCCCCGCTTCGGTGCGGAGGACCCGCCCTGAACCCAGGGTCGAGGTCTCGGGCAGCGGGTGCCACTCGCCGCCACGGGTCGCGACCTGTTCGCCGATCCGCGAGCGCAGGGAGCCCACCGGGATCACGCTCTGTGACGCCGAGGAGAGGTCCTCCACCTCGATGCTGGTGACCTCGGGGGCCGCGGCCTCGATCGCGCCTTCCACGGCCAGCTTGAGCGTGACCGACGACGACGGGCAGCCGTCGCAGCTGCCGAGCAGGCGCAGCCGGACGGCGCCCTCCTCGCTCACACCTACCAGCTCCACGTCGCCGCCGTGGGTCCCCAGGTAGGGGCGGACGCTTTCCAGGGCCTGCTCGACCCGGCTCGCGAGCGAGTGCGGGTGCAGGCCGTGCACGCTCAGCAGGCTGGCGACCAGGTCGTCGGCGGCGAGCAGGTTCACCGCGTCCTCGTCGAGTCGACCGGCGTCGTAGAGGATGTCGAGGACCCGCTCCAGCCCCGCGCCGTAGAGGTCGGTGATCAGCCGCACCAGCTCCTCGGCGCGTTCGCGCGCCACCGCGCCTCCCGACGAGCTGGCCTCCAGGAGCAGGTCGATGCGTTCGCCGATGGCGCGCAGGTCGGGTGCGCCCGGGTCAGCCTCCTGGACGGGTTGCGACATCGTCGGCTATTCGGAGCCGACGGACTGGGTCGGGGAGTGCAGTCTCTCCAGCACGGTTCCCTCGCCGAGGTACATGTGCACCCCGCACGGCAGGCACGGGTCGAAGCTGCGCACCGTCCGCATGATGTCGATGCCTTTGAAGTGCTCCCGGTCGTTCTCCTCGAAGATCGGCTGGCCCTGCACGGCGTCCTCGTAGGGCCCCGGGGTGCCGTAGGAGTCACGCGGGTTGGCGTTCCACGGCGTGGGGGGATAGGGGTGGTAGTTCGCGATCTTGCCGTCGCGGATGACCAGGTGGTGGCTGAGCACGCCGCGAACGGCCTCGGTGAAGCCGCATCCGATGCCGGTCTCCGGGACATCGAACTTCTCCCAGGTCTTGGTGCGTCCGGCTCGGATCTCGACCAGGGCCTTCTCGGCGAAGTGCAGTGCGCAGGCGGCGGCATAGGCCTGGAAGTAGGTGCGTGCCCGGTTGCGTTCGAGGGTGTTGCTCCACCGGGGGATCTTCCACTCGAGCTCCACCGGACCCTTCAAGAAGGTCTTCGGCAGGTTGATCTGCACGCTGCTGCCCGTCGACCTCACGTAGCCGATGTCCACCAACCCGGCGAGTGCGGTCGACCAGAGCCTGGCCAGTGGACCTCCACCGGTGTCCAGCGCGAGGTAGTCCTTGCCGTCGTACCAGCGCGGCGACATCACCCAGCTGTACTTGTCGTCCAGGTCGCGCTTCTGCGGCTTGGGGTTGGTGTGCTGGTTCCAGGGGTGCCGGCGATCGACGGGGTTGCCCAGCGGGTCCTTGGTCACGAACATCTCCTGGCCTTCCCAGTCGTCGTAGTACGACGAGCCGAGGAGGATCCTGATGCCGAGGTTGATCTCCACCAGGTCGGTGGTGACCAGCTCGCCGTCGACCACGACCCCCGGCGTGACGTACATCGCCCGACCCCAGTCGGTCATGTCCTTGTAGTCGAAGTTGCACACCTCTGGATCCTGGAAGGAGCCCCAGCACGCCAGCAGGATCCGACGGTTGCCGACCTGCTCGTAGCCGGGCAGCGCCTCGTAGAAGAAGTCGAAGAGGTCGTCGTGCATCGGCACGACCTTCTTCATGAACTCCACGTAGCGCATCAGCCGGGTGATGTAGTCGGTCATCAGCTGGATGGTGGCGACCGTGCCCACGCCGCCTGGGTAGAGCGTCGAGGGATGGACGTGGCGGCCCTCCATCAAGCAGAACATCTCGCGGGTCCACCGGCTGACCTGCAGGGCCTCGCGGTAGAACTCGCCCGTGAACGGGTTCAGCGACCGCATGATGTCGCCGATGGTCCGGTGTCCGTGCTCGTCCGCGTGCGGTGCGTCGGTGCGGTTGGCCAGCTCGAGCACGCCGGGGTTGGTCTCGGCGACCATCCGCTCGCAGTAGTCCACCCCGACCAGGTTCTCCTGGAAGATGTTGTGGTCGAACATGTACTCCGCGGCCTCGCCCAGGTTGACGATCCACTCACCGAGATGGGGCGGCTTCACGCCGTACGCCATGTTCTGGGCGTAGCACGAGCAGGTGGCGTGGTTGTCGCCGCAGATCCCGCAGATCCGACTGGTGATGAAGTGCGCGTCGCGCGGGTCCTTGCCCTTCATGAAGATCGAGTAGCCGCGGAAGATCGACGCTGGTGCTCTTGCACTCCGCGACGACCCTCTGCTTGAAGTCGATCTTGGTGTAGATGCCGAGACTGCCGACGATGCGTGTGATCGGGTCCCAGGCCATCTCGGTGAGGCCGTCGGGGCCGTCCTGCATGCTGCTCGGTGCTGGAATCGTCGACGTCATCCCGCCGGCTCCTCTCGTAGGTGTGGATCTACCAGGTGCGGGTGGCGCCGGTGGTCAGCACCTTCCCGGGTGTGCGCCACTTGGGCTCCTTGTCGAGGGTGTGCGTGGTGATGTGGCGCAGCCGTCGATGGTGTTTCCGTACATCCCTACCGCGGTGGTCGAGAACTTGCCGCCAGGAGGCTCGTCCATGAACGGCATGAACTTGTCCGGGAAGCCGGGCATCGTGCAGCCGATGCAGATGCCGCCGACGTTGGGACAGCCACCCATGCCGTTCATCCACCCGCGCTTGGGCACGTTGCACTTCACGATCGGCCCCCAGCAGCCCAGCTTGACGATGCACTTGGGCGAGCCGTACTCGGTGGCGAAGTCACCCTGCTCGTAGTAGCCGGCGCGGTCACAGCCCTCGTGCACGGTCTGCGCCGAAGAGCCACGTAGGGCGAAGCTCGTCGTCCAGCGGGATCATCGGTGCCTGGGCGGTGGCCATGTAGAGCAGGTAGGTCAGGGTCTCGGAGAGGTTGTCGGGCTGGATCGGGCAGCCGGGCACGTTGACGATCGGGATGCCGGCCTTGGACTTCCAGTCCGCGGCCCAGGTAGTCGCGCACGCCCATCGCTCCGGTCGGGTTGCCCGCCATGGCGTGGATCCCGCCGTACGTCGCACAGGTGCCGACCGCGACGATGGCCGTCGCCTTCGGAGTGAGCCGGTCCAGCCACTCGCTGGTGGTCATCGGCTGACCGGTGGCCGGGTTGTTGCCGAACCCGCACCAGTAGCCCTCGTCGTGCAGCTACTCGTTCGGGATCGAGCCCTCGACGACGAGCACGAAGGGCTCGAGCTCGCCGCGGTCGGCCTTGAGGAACCACTCGAGGAAGTCGTCGGCGCCACCGTGGGGGCCGCACTCGAAGTCGATCAGCGGCCAGTGCACCGCGACCTGGGGCAGACCCGGCAGGGCGCCCGAGGGCGATCTCCTCGATGCTGGGCTGGGTGGCCGCGGTCAGAGCGACCGAGTCACCGTCACAGCTGAGTCCGGCGTTGATCCACAGCACGTGGATCAGGGTCTCTTCTGCCTGCACTGGCTTCGGCCGTCGACATCAAGCGCCCCACTTCCGGGCGGGGTCCGTGCCGTCGTCAAGCGCGAGAAGCCGAACCGTTCGACCTCGGTTGCGCCGATGTTCTCCATCTAGTACCCGGGCACGAAGGTGTGTCAAGGGTCACATCGGGCAGGTCAGATTGTCTGAGATCCACGCGTTCCACTGGCGAAGTTCTCCCCGGTCCGAGCCGAGACCGGCAGCATCTCGACGTCGGGGTGGAGCTGACGGGCATCGCGCGCCAGCCGAGCCACGTCGAAGTCGACGTACGGGAGCAGGTCCGACCTTGTTCACGACGACGAGGTCTGCGGCGGCGAACATGTGGGGGTACTTCAGCGGCTTGTCGTCACCCTCGGTGACCGAGATCACCACGCCTTGCGCGCCTCGCCGAGGTCGAACAGGGCCGGGCAGACCAGGTTGCCGACGTTCTCGACGAACACGAGATCGCCCGCGGAGGGGTCCAGCTGGTCTAGTGCGCGTGGACCATCGCGCGTCGAGGTGGCAGCCGGAGCCGGTGTTCACCTGCACCGCCCGGGCCCCGGCGACCCTGATCCGCTCCGCGTCGAAGAGAGTCTCCTGGTCACCCTCGATCACCGAGACCGGACTCGCCGACTCTGCGATCGTCCGCTCGAGCAACGGTGGTCTTGCCTGAGCCGGGCGAGCTCATCAGGTTGATGGCCCGGATGCCGCGCTCGCGCAGCCAGCGTCGGTTGGGCTCCGCGAGGCGGTCATTGCGTGCCAGCAGCGCACCTCGAGCACCGAGGGTGTGCGTGCGGTCCGGCTCCTCCTGCGCCTGCGGGCCCTCGCCCCAGTAGTCGTGCGAGGAGTGGTCGTGCGGGGAGTGGTCGTGCGGGGAGTGATCGTGCGCGTGGTGCTCGAGGTGGCCACCGCTGATCCGGACGTCGTCGACCCCACAGCCGCAGGTGCAGCACATCTCAGGCCACGTCCACCGAGCTGACCTGGAGCTCGCGGCCGGTGAGCACCTCCACGTCGGCGCTGCCGCAGTGACAGAGCAGGATCAGGTCGGTCACGACGACGTCCTGCGTCGCAGGTCCGGCAGTGCACCCGGGCGTCGGACTGCTCGATCTCGAGGCGGGCACCGGCCAGCGGGGTACCTTCCGCGGCGAGCTCGAAGCAGAAGAGCAGCGCGTCGGCGACCACGGCGATCAGCCTGCCCGACGCGGACGCGGACGACGTGGACGCTCCGCTCGCCGGTCCGCTCCAGGACGGAGTCGACGATGCTCTCGGCGATCGCGAGCTCGTGCACTCGGCACTCGCCTTCGTTCGTGCTCGGTGCCTAGGACCCTCAGGCCGCGTCAACGCCCGGAGCAACGGACCGCGAACCGTTACGATGGCCGCATGTGTCAGCCGCTGCTTCTTCGTTAGCCGCACCGGAGCACGACCACCGTGCGGCCGCCCCTCGTCCACGAGGGGCTTTTTTGTGCCCGGCGCGACTTCTCCGGACCCACCATCCCAACGTCTAGAAGGACACACGATGAGCGACAGGGACACGACCAGGACCACGGTCCCCGCGGAGCTACGACGTCCCTGCCACCGAGGCCAGGTGGCTGCCGGTGTGGGAGAAGCTGGACGCCTTCCGCGCCGACGACGCCAGCCCGCGGGAGAAGCGCTACGCGCTGACGATGTTCCCCTACCCCAGCGGCGACCTGCACATGGGTCACGCGGAGGTGATGGCGCTGCACGACGTGATCGCGCGCTACTGGTGGCAGCGCGGCTATGAGGTGCTCAACCCGATCGGCTGGGACTCCTTCGGCCTGCCCGCGGAGAACGCCGCCATCCGGAACGACGAGAACCCGGCGCGTCTACACCTACGCCAACATCGAGACCCAGGCCGAGTCGTTCAAGAAGTACGCCGTGTCCTTCGACTGGTCCCGACGCCTGAACACCTCCGACCCGGAGTACTACCGCTGGACGCAGTGGCTGTTCCTGAAGTTCCGGGAGCGGGGGCTGGCCTACCGCAAGTCCTCGCCGGTGAACTGGTGTCCCAACGACCAGACCGTGCTGGCCAACGAGCAGGTCGTCGGCGGCATGTGCGACCGCTGCGGCGCCGAGGTGACCAAGCGCGAGCTGACCCAGTGGTACTTCAAGGTGACCGACTACGCCCAGCGGCTGCTGGACGACATGGAGGCGCTGGAGGACCACCTGGCCCTCGAAGGTGCTGGCCATGCAGCGCAACTGGATCGGTCGCTCCGAGGGCGCGCACGTCGACTTCGACCTGCAGCTGGCTGACGGCGCCACCCGGACGATCACTGTGTTCACCACCCGCCCCGACACGCTCTACGGCGCGACCTTCATGGTCGTCGCAGCCGACGCGAGGCTGGCCGCGGAGATCGCGCGCGCCGAGCGCCAGCAGGCGCTGGAGGACTACCTGGTCGAGGTCCGCAAGGCCACCGACATCGACCGGATGGCCACCGACCGGCCCAAGAGCGGCGTCGACCTGGGCATCACCGCGGTCAACCCGGTGACCGGTGAGCAGATGCCGGTGTGGGCCTCGGACTACGTGCTGGCCGACTACGGCACCGGCGCGATCATGGCCGTGCCGGCCCACGACCAGCGCGACCTCGACTTCGCCAAGGCCTTCGACCTGCCGGTCCGGCGTGTGGTCGACACCGGCGAGGAGAACCCCGAGGAGACCTACGTGGCGACGCTCCGGGGACGGCGTCTACGTCAACTCCGGTGACCTCGACGGGCTCGACGACAAGGTGGCCGGGATCGCCTCGATCATCAAGACCCTGGAGGAGCGCGGCACCGGCACCGGGACCGTCAACTTCCGTCTGCGCGACTGGCTGCTGAGCCGCCAGCGCTACTGGGGGGCGCCGATCCCGATCATCCACTGCGAGACCTGCGGCGAGGTCGACGTACCCGAGGACCAGCTGCCGGTGCGTCTGCCCGACCTGAACGGCGCGGACCTCAAGCCCAAGGGCGTCTCGCCGCTGGCGGCCGCCGAGGAGTGGGTCAACGTCGAGTGCCCCACGTGCGGCGGCCCGGCGAGGCGCGACAGCGACACGATGGACACCTTCGTGGACTCGTCGTGGTACTTCCTGCGCTACTGCTCCCCGGACTACACCGACGGGCCCGTTCGACGAGGACGCCGTGCGCAACTGGATGCCGGCGGCGCAGTACGTCGGCGGCGTCGAGCACGCGATCCTGCACCTGCTCTACAGCCGGTTCTTCACCAAGGTCCTGCACGACATGGGGATGATCGACTTCGTCGAGCCGTTCAGCGCGCTGCTCAACCAGGGCCAGGTGATCAACCAGGGCAAGGCGATGAGCAAGTCGCTGGGCAACGGCGTCAACCTGGGCGAGATGATCGGCCGTACGGCGTCGACGCGGTCCGGCTGACGATGGTCTTCGCGGGCCCGCCCGAGGACGACATCGACTGGGCCGACATGTCGCCAGCGGGGTCGCTGAAGTTCTTGCAGCGCGCGTGGCGGCTCTCCGGCGACGTCGCGTCGGCGCCCGGCGTCGATCCCGACGGCGGTGACGTGGCGCTGCGAAAGGTCACCCACCGCACGGTCGCCGACGCGGCCGAGCTGATCGAGTCGCATCGGTTCAACGTGATGGTGGCCCGGATCATGGAGCTGGTGAACGTGACCCGCAAGGCCATCGACTCGGGTCCCGGAGCCGACGACCCGGCGGTGCGCGAGGCGATCGAGACGGTCGCGATCCTGCTGTCCCTGGTCGCGCCGTACACCGCTGAGGAGATGTGGTCGCGCCTGGGCCACGAGCCGACCGTGGCGCGGGCCGGGTGGCCGACCGTGGACGAGGCGCTGCTCGTCGAGGACTCCGTCACCGCGGTGGTGCAGGTGCAGGGCAAGGTGCGCGCTCGACTGGAGGTCACTCCGGACATCAGTGACGCCGACCTGGAGGCTGCCGCCCTGGCCGATCCCGGGGTCCAGCGTGCTCTGGAGGGCAAGCCGGTGCGCAAGGTGATCGTGCGGGCGCCCAAGCTGGTCAACTTCGTCGTGGGCTGAACGGCTCCGCCCGGATCGACGGACGACTCACACGGGGGAGGGGCCCTGCTCGTCGCGCAGTCGTGGCGTGGTGAAGCCCTCCGGCCTGATGCCGGTCTTGTCCGCGTAGAAGGCGCGGATGCGGTCCATGTCGGCGCGGAGGTCGCCGGTCGGCGAGAACGTCGGTCCCCAGCCCACGGTGCGCGACGGACCGTCGAGGAACGCCAGCGTGATCGGCAGCCCGGTCTGCTGGGCGATGCGGTAGAAGCCTGACTTCCAGTACTCCTGCTTGCTGCGGGTGCCCTCGGCGGCGAGGCCCAGCACGAACGGATGGTCACCCTCGGCCTCGAGCAGGAGCTCGTTGATCGTGTCGCTGGGGTCCTTGCGGTCGAGGGCGACCGCACCGGATGCGCGGAGCAGGGGAGCCAGCGGTCCGCGGAAGAACTCCTGCTTGACCAGCAGCTTGATCTGGATGTCGTTGTCCCACGCCAGCAGCATCGTCAGGACCCAGTCCCAGTTGGAGGTGTGCGGAGCGCCCACCAGCACGCTGCGTGGGGCACGGTGCCCACCGTCTTCCAGCGGCTGGCGCGCAGAGCGACCCTCGCGAGATTGCGGCGGAGGAGAAAGTGTCGGTTCACGGCGCGACCGTACCCCTGGCCGCGCCGGGAGCCCACTAGGTCCTCCGGGTGCCCAGATCGGCGATCGCCTGCGCGATCGGGCGGTCGCCGTTGAGCAGGTCGAACTCCCGTCCGATGGTCGACTCGCTCTCGACCACCTCGGCGAGCACGTGCGCCACGTCGCCGCGGGTGACCTCGCCGCGCTCGAGGCTGCCGACCTCGACGAGGCCGGTCGGGACGTCGTCGGTGAGCAGGCCGGGCCGCACGATCGTCCAGTCGAGGTCACGGGCCTTGAGGTCGACCTCGGCCGCCTGCTTGGCCCGCAGGTAGACCTGGAAGACCTCCTCGGAGTCGGGATCGGCGTCGTCGACGCCCATGGAGGAGATCATCACGTAGCGGCGCACGCCCGCTGCCTGGGCCGCGTCGGCCAGCATGATCGCCGCTCCCTTGTCGACGGTCTCCTTGCGCGCGACGTTGCCGTCCGGCCCGCCCCCCGCCGCGAACACCACGACGTCGGCGCCTCGGACGATGTCGGTCATCGCAGCGACGTCGGCGCTCTCCAGGTCGATCAGGGTCGGTTCGATGCCGTCGTTCTCCAGGTCGCGGATCTGTCCGGGGTCCCGGATCATCCCCACCGGCTGATGGCCGGTGGCGGAGACCAGCTTGCCGAACTGGCGGGCGATCTGGCCGTGACCGCCGGCGATGACGATGCGCATGTGTGCTCCTGCTCGTTGGAGTGTCCTTGCCCGAGGACGTTACTCCCGAGGCAACCGAGGCGCGGCGCACAGGTTCGCCCCCCATGAGCGGCGCCTTCGGTCGGACCGCCCGGCGATAGCCTGTGGCTCATGCCCGTTGCGCTCGTCACCGACTCGACCGCCTCGCTCCCTGCCGAGACCGTCGATGAACGCGGCATCACCGTGGTGCCGCTGCAGGTCGTGCTCGGCACCTCCTCGCACGACGAGTGCGGCGAGGACGCGGTGACGTCGGCCATGCTCGCGGAGGCGCTTCGGGACCGGATCCCGGTGAGCACCTCCCGGCCCAGCCCGGCAGCGATCGCGGAGATCTACGAGCGTCTGGCCGCCGAGGGGGCCGAGGCGATCGTCTCGGTGCACATCTCCTCAGAGCTCAGCGGCACCTTCGAGTCCGCGCAGATGGCCGCCCGCCGCTCCTCGGTGCCGGTCACCCTGATCGACTCCCGGCAGGTCGGGATGGCCACCGGGTTCGCCGTGCTCGCTGCGGCCGACGCCATCGACGGGGGTGCGGATGCCGCCGCCGCCGGCGCCGCGGCGCGGGAACGTGCGGGAGCGACCACCTCGCTCTTCTACGTGGACACCCTCGAGTACCTCCGCCGCGGTGGTCGCGTGGGCGCGGCTGCCGCGCTGCTGGGCTCCGCGCTGTCCGTCAAGCCGATCCTGCGCGTCGAGGACGGGCGGGTCGGTCCCTTCGAGAAGGTCCGCACCTCGGCCAAGGCGATGTCACGCCTGGAGGAGGTGGCGGTCGAGGCCGCGGGAGCGGCGGAGGTCGACCTGGCGGTCGCCCACCTCGCCAGTCCGGACCGGGCTGGGCAGCTCGCCGAGAGGCTGACGTCGCGACTCGCGAGACAGCTGGGGGGTCGGAGCGTGTGGTTGGGAGAGGTCGGTGCTGTTCTCGGCGCTCACGTCGGTCCCGGCATGGTGGCCGTGGTGGTCGCACGGCGCGGCTGAGCCCACACAGGCCTGAGCCCACACAGGCCTGAGCACACACAGGCCTGAGCACGGCGGGTTATCCACAGGCCCGCGACCAACGCTTCCGTCGAACCGGGTGGCTTCCTAGCGTCGAGACATGCGCAGGCAGTCACAGGAGCAGGTCGCGGCGGCGGCCCAACGTCGCCTCGAGCTGCTGGCCAGGGAGCTCGACCAGGCGGGTCTGCGCCGCGTCGGCGACGCTGAGGTCCCTGCCGGCCCGGTCCCGGACCCTGACTCGGACCCGGCTTGGGGCCCGGACTCGGACCCGGCTTGGGACCCGGCTTCGCAGCCTCGTTCGGATCCAGGGCCGGTCGGCTCCGCGACCGTGGCTCCGGTCGGGAGGCATCTACGGCCCGCGCCGCCCGGGCCGGTGAGGCGGTGGGGTGCCTGGGTCGGCGACCTGGTGCCGGAGACCCTCCGAGGCCGGATCGAGCTCGGTCCCGGCCCGGTCCTGCTGGTGGTCACGTTGGTCGCGCTGGCGCTGACGGCCACGGCGTACGTCGTGCTCCGCTCGGGCGGAGACGCCCAGGCGGTCCGTTCCGAGCTCAGCGCTCCGTCCGGGTCGCCGACGGCGATGGTGAGCCTGCGCCCGCCCCAGGCAGCCGCCTCCACCGCGCCCACCGGCGACGGTGGGAGGGTGACCGTGGACGTCGCCGGCAAGGTGCGCCGCCCCATGGTCGCCACGCTGCCCGCGGGATCGCGGGTCGTGGATGCGCTGCGCAAGGCGGGCGGTGCCCGCCGCACGGCAGACCTGACCGCACTCAACCTGGCGCGCGTCCTGGTCGACGGTGAGCAGATCCTGGTCGGTGACCGGCCGCCACCGGGGGGACTGGCAGCACGCGCGAGCACCGCTGCCCCGGATCCCACCGGAGCCCTGGTCAGCTTGAACACGGCCTCGGCCGACCAGCTGGACACGTTGCCAGGGGTCGGCCCGGTCACCGCTCAGAAGATCCTGGAGTGGCGTGCCGCGCACGGGGCGTTCTCCTCGGTCGACGAGCTGCTCGAGGTCGACGGCATCGGGCCGAAGACCTTCGCCGATCTCGCGCCGCACGTCACCTTGTGACCGAGCCCGCACACCCGCGGGTGGACCTGCGGGCCCCCGTGCTGGGTGGCGTGGCGTGGCTCGCCGCTCTGGCCGCGCTGCTGGGACCCACCTGGCTGCTGCTCGGTGGGATCGGGCTGGCCGGGTTGCACGTGTGGCGCCGGCGGCGTCGCGGCCTCGAGGTGCTGAGCCGGGTGGCCTGGCTGGTGGCGGCCTGCGGAGTGGCCGCCTCGGCGCTGATCCGGGCCGAGGCGGTGCAGCAGAACGCCGTCGAAGGGCTGGCGCGGCAGCGTGCCTCGGTGCACGCCCAGATCGTCGTGACCTCGGACCCCGTCGTGCGGCGTGGCCGGTTCCAGGAGTACGTCGTCCTGCGCGCCCGCACCGAGTCCGTGACCGGCCGAGGACTTCGCCACCCGGTGCGTACGCCGGTGCTGGTGATCGCTGACCGGCAGTGGCAACGGCTGACGCTGGGGTCGCGAGTGCGCCTGGTCGGCCGGCTTCAGCCGGCCCGGACGCGCGATCTGTCCGGCGTGATCAGCCCTCGCGGACCGCCCGAGGTGCTGGCCGGACCGGCGCCGTGGATGCGAGGCGCGGACCGGCTCCGGGCCTCGATCCGCGCGGCCGTGGCGCCCCAGTCCCCGGGGCCGCGCTCCTTGGTTCCGGCGCTGGTGGACGGCGACGACGCCGGCATGCCGGCGGAGCTGACGGAGTCCTTCCGCACCTCCGGGCTCACCCACCTGCTTGCCGTGTCCGGCACCAACCTCACCCTCGTCGTCGGATCCCTGCTCCTAGTGGCTCGCTGGGTCGGCGTCCGGGCGCGCGGCCTGGTCCTGGTGGGGGTGGTGGGTGTGCTGGGCTTCGTCCTGCTGGCCCGCACCGAGCCAAGCGTCGTACGGGCCGCGGTGATGGGCTCGATCGGTCTGGTCGGCATGGGCCACCACGGACGGCGGCGGGGCACCCGCGCGCTCGGAGCCGCCGTCCTGCTGCTGCTCCTGTTCGACCCCTGGCTGGCGCTGTCGCTGGGCTTCGCGCTGTCGGTGCTGGCCACCGCGGGCATCCTCTGGCTGGCACCCGGGTGGCGTGACCAGATGCAGCGCTGGCTGCCACGGTGGGCGGCGGAGGCGGTCGCGGTGCCGCTGGCCGCGCAGATCGCCTGCACCCCGTTGGTCGCGGCCATCTCCGGGCAGGTGAGCCTGGTCGCGGTCCTGGCGAACCTGCTGGTCGCGCCCGCGGTCGGTCCCGCCACGGTGCTGGGGCTGGCGGGAGGGATCCTCGGGCTGCTCTCCTCCGCGCTGGGTCAGGTCGTGGCCACGCCGGCAGCCTGGTGCGCCTCCTGGATCATCGCCGTCGCCGTGCGCGGTGCCCGGCTGCCCGTGGCGGCCGTCGGGTGGCCTGCGGGCGTGGGTGGTGTGGCTGCCCTGTCGCTGCTGTGCGCGCTTCTGGCGCTGGTGCTCGGCGTCCTGCTGTCCCGGCGGCTCACCTCGCTGGGCCTCGGCCTGGCGATGGTGGCTGCGCTGCTCGTTCCGCTGCCCACGCCCGGGTGGCCACCTCGGGGGTGGGTGCTGGTGCTGTGCGACGTCGGTCAGGGAGACGGCCTCGTGCTCAACGCGGGTCGAGGTCACGCGCTGGTGGTCGACGCCGGCCCGGACCCGGACGCGATGGACCGCTGCCTGCGCCGGCTGCGCATCGAGCGAGTGCCGCTCGTGGTGCTCACCCACTTCCACGCCGATCATGTCGACGGGCTCGAGGGCGTGCTCCGCCGACGCAGGGTCGACCTGATCGAGGTGACCTCGTGGGCGGAGCCGCTGTCGGGGGCGCGGCTGGTGGAGGCGGCGGCTGCGCGCGCCCGGGTGCCGGTGCAGCAGGCGACGTACGGCGAGACCAGACGACTGGGACCCCTCGCGTGGCAGGTGATCGCGCCGTCCCGGACGCCTTCTCCGGACTCGGAGTCACCCCCCAACGACTCCAGCGTCGTGCTGCTCGTGGAGACCAGGGGACGACGGATCCTGCTCCTGGGCGACGAGGAGGAGGCCTCCCAGCGGCAGCTCCGACGAGCCACCGGCGGGTTGCGCGCCGACGTCGTGAAGGTCGCCCATCACGGCAGCGCCCGACAGGATCCCGACCTGGTGCGGGGTCTCGGCGCCGAGCTGGCGGTGATCTCGGTCGGGGCCGACAACGACTACGGGCACCCGACCCCGTCGCTGCTGGCCCTGCTGCGGCAGGCCCGGATGCGGGTGGCCCGCACCGACCGGGACGGCGACGTGGCAGTGACCGTGGTCAACGGGCAGCTGGGGTTGAGCCGTCGGGGGCGAGCCGGCCCCCTGGCCGGGTCTCAGCCGGCCGGGACGTCCGACTCGATCAGGTAGCCCTCGTCGCCGTCGGAGATCAGCGTCTCGACCTTGCGCTCGGTGCTGGTCTGCCCGTTGGTGCGGCGGTAGACGAGGGTCACCTCGACGGTGTCGTCCTCGGTCGATGCCTGCGCCGAGCGCACCTCGACCGATTCGATGCCTCGCCAGAAGCGGTCGTAGGACGCCCGCCCCTGCTCCTGCAGGCCCGGCCCGAGCATGGCCCAGGCCTCGTCGGAGCCGCCCGGGGCCAGCTGGTAGTAGTCGCGTACGACGGCCTCCTTGACCTCGGCCTCGGACTGCGACGAGGTGCTGCCCTCGTCGGCGGAGCCGGAGGTCTTCGACGAGGTCTCCCCACCTGAGCCGCCGCCCGGATCCGCGCTCGGCTCGTCGCGGTCGCCGAGCCTGGTCACGGCCAGTGCGATGGCAGCGACGAGCACCACGACCGCGAGCACGGCATAGGGAACTCGTCGGCGCTGACCGGGCCGGGGACTGGAGCCGGTGGGACGCGACGGACGGGCGCTGCGCGGGGCGGCCGGCCCGGCGACGGGCGCGGGCCGACGCTCAGGAGCGGGCTTGCTCTCGGGAGCGGGCTGGAAGTCAGTCGCGGGCTGGGGGGCGGCGGCACCAGGCGGAGGATCGACGAGCGTGCTCTCCCTGGTCGCATCGATCCTGCGCGTCTCCGCCAGCCGGCGCAGCATGTGCTCGGCGTCACCCATGGACCAGCGAGAGCTCGGGTCGCGGTCCAGCATCCGCTGCAGCGCCGGCTCCAGGAAGTCGGCCCGCTGCGGCTGGCGCGGCTGGGCCGAGCTGATGTCGTGCAGCACCGCGACCGGGTTGCTGCGGGTGTCATAGGGCGGCCGCCCCTCGACCGCGGCGTACAAGGTCGCGCCGAGGGCCCACACGTCGTCGGCGGGCCCGGGTTCGATCCCTCGGGCGAGCGCGGGGGAGAAGTAGCTGGGGGTGCCGGTGAGGAACCCGGACTGGGTCAGCGTGGCGTCGCCGGTGGTTCGCGAGATCCCGAAGTCGCTGACCTTGGCGACGCCGTCCTCCCGGATCAGCACGTTGCCCGGCTTCACGTCGCGGTGCATGGTGCCGGCCGCGTGCAGGGCCGTGAGACCCGCCGCCACCTGGGCGCCGATGTCGGCCACCCGGCCCGGGTCGAGGGGACCGTCCTCCTTGATGATCTGGGAGAGCGACCGGCCGGCGACGTGCTCCATCACCAGCCAGATGTGTCCGTCCTCCTCCACCACATCGAAGACGGTGACCACGTTGTGATGGTTCAGGCCGGCCGATGACCGAGCCTCGCGCAGGGCTCGGGCGGAGCTGGTGGCGGACTCGCCGGGCAGCAGCCCGACCTGCTTCACGGCGACATCTCGTTGCAGGGTCTCGTCCCGGCACAGCCACACGGTTCCCATCCCGCCGCGGCCGATGGCCGACATCGTGCGGTAGCGGCCGCCGATCATCTGGGGCTGCATCGTGTCCTCTCCTCGGGTCGCGTACGAAGCCTCGAGAAGTAGTACCCAGCCCGCCGCGCCGTAGTCGTGCCGACCAGTGCGGCAGGCTGAGGGTGTGAGCAAGCACTCCTTCTCCCAGGTCGACGTTTTCGGCGCCCGAGCACTCACGGGCAACCCGGTGGCCGTGGTGCACGACGCGACCGGGCTCGGGACCGAGGAGATGCACCTGTTCGCCCGATGGACCAACCTGTCCGAGACGACCTTCCTGCTGCCGCCCACAGATCCGGCGGCGGACTACCGGCTGCGCATCTTCACTCCGGCCGAGGAGCTTCCCTTCGCCGGTCACCCGACTCTGGGCAGCGCCCATGCCTGGCTGCGGAGCGGCGGGGTGCCCGCCCGCAAGGGACACGTCGTCCAGGAATGCGGCCTGGGCATGGTGGAGCTCCGCTACGAGAACGAGGCGGACTCGCTGGCCTTCCAGGCTCCGGACCTGCTGCGCGGAGGCCCGGTCGAGGAGGCGGTCCTGGCGCGGGCGGTGCGGGCCCTGGGCGTCCATCCTGAGCGGGTGCTGCGCTCGAGCTGGATCGACAACGGACCCGGCTGGCTCGGGCTGGAGCTGGTCAGCGCCGCGGACGTGCTCGCGCTGCGTCCCGACTTCGCTGCGATGCGCGGACTCGAGGTCGGAGTGCTCGGACGCCACGAGCCGGAGCAGCGCGAGGCGGTCGGCGCCGACGTCGAGGTGCGCGCGTTCTGCCCGGGCCTTTCGATCCCCGAGGACCCGGTGACGGGAAGCCTCAACGCCGGGTTCGCGCTCTGGCTCACTCGCGAGGGGCACCTCCCGCCGCGCTACGTCGCGCGTCAGGGAACCGCGCTCGGGCGCGACGGGCGCGTGCACGTCAGCACGGACGACGACGGGGGCGTGTGGGTCGAGGGGGCGTGCCGCATCGTCGTCCAGGGGTCGATGACCACCGCGAGCCGCGTCAGCGCCCCGTGAGAAGGTGCGCACATGGCCAACCCGAAGCCGGAGGACGTGCTCGGCCGGATCACCCTGATCACCGGGCCGGAGGAGTTCCTCGGCGAGCAGGCGATCGCTCGGGTCCGCGCTGCGGTGCGTCAGCACGACGCGGAGGCCGAGCTGTCGGAGACATCGGCAGCGTCGCTGACCATGGCGACGCTGGGAGAGATGGCGGCACCCTCGCTGTTCTCCACCACCCGGTGCGTCGTCGTACGAAGCCTGGAGGACCTTCCCGAGGAGTCGGCTCCGGGACTGCTCGACTACGCGGGCGCCCCGGCCGACGACGTCGCCCTGGTCCTGGCCCACGGAGGTGGGCAGAAGGGCAGCGGCCTGCTCACCAAGCTCCGCAAGCTGCCCCGCGTCACTGAGGTGAAGTCCGCCCCGCTGACGGCGCGGGAGTTCCCCGGGTTCGTGGTCAACCAGCTCCGTACGCGCTCGGTCCGCATCGACCCGGATGCGGCGGACTTCCTGGTGCAGGCCGTGGGTCAGGACCTGCGCTCGCTGTCGGCAGCCGCCACCCAGCTCGCCGACGACTTCGCGGGCCAGCCGCTGACGGTGCCGATGGTCAAGCAGTACTTCGGTGGTCGTGCGGAGGCGAAGTCGTTCGCGGTGGCCGACCACACCCTCTACGGTCACACCGCCAAGGCGTTGGAGGAGCTGCGCTGGGCGCTGGACCGTGGCACGGCGCCGGTGCTGGTGACGAGTGCGATGGCAGCGGGCCTGCGTGGCCTCGCCAGGTTCATGGGCGCCCCCCGGGGCATGCGCAACAACGACCTGATGCGCGAGGTCGGAGTCCCTGCCTGGAAGCTGGACACGCTGCGTCGTCAGTCCCATGGCTGGGACGAGGACGGCCTGGGTCACGCCATCCGGTCGGTGGCCCGAGCCGACGCCGACGTCAAGGGCCAGGCCAGCGACCCGGCCTATGCGCTCGAGAAGATGGTGCTCGACATCGTCCGCGCACGTCCCGCCAGGTGAGGCGGGAGGGCACCGGGAAAGCAAGAAGGCGCCGGACCCCGGAGGGTACGACGCCTGCGCGCTGGGCTGTTCAGCCCTGAAGCAGCCTCAGAGCGAGGAGACCTGCTTGTGGATGGCCGACTTGCGGTTCGCGGCCTGGTTCTTGTGGATGACGCCCTTCGAGGCAGCCTTGTCGAGGCGCTTCGCAGCGTCGAGAGCGGCGACCTTGGCGCTGTCGGCGTCACCGGACGCGGCGGCCTCGCGGAACTTGCGCACAGCCGTCTTCACAGCGGACTTCACGGCCTTGTTGCGCTCGTGAGCGGCGTCGTTCTGCCGGTTGCGCTTGATCTGGGACTTGATGTTCGCCACTACAGGCTCGCCTCGTTTTGGTGTGGAGATCAGATTGGGGGTGTCCGGAACCAGTCCAGACCGAAGGAGACGATATCAGCGAGCGGCAGTCGTCCCCAAATCGCCACGAGCTTCGGCGATCACCGGCGAGCCGCCACGGGGATGTCCCCGGCGTCGATCGTGCGGTCACCAGGTTCCCGGCGAGCCGCCTCCGCCACCATCGCAGCGGCCACGTCGGCGGCACGGGTGGGCCGGAGTCGGCCCAGCACCGGGCCGAGCGCACGCATCACGACCAGGCCCACCTGCTCGGCCGGCCGCGAGTCGGCGCGGTCCCCGTCCAGGATCGAGGGCCGGAACGCGACCGTCGTGGCGATGCCGAGCGCAGCGACGTCGCGCTCGGTCTCGCCCTTGACCCGGTTGTAGAAGATCCGTGACCCGGGTGACGCGCCCATCGAGCTGACGTGCAGGAAGCTGGACGCTCCCGCTGCGAGGCCCGCCCGGGCGAGCTGAACGACCGCGTCATGGTCCACCGAGCGGAACGCCTCCTGGCTGCCCGCCTTCTTGATCGTGGTCCCCAGCGCGCAGAACACGTCGTCGACAGGCGGCAGCTCCCCGATCTCGGCGAAGCTCACGACCCGCTGCTCCAGCCGGGGATGCTCCGCGGTCACCTCACGCCTCCCGAGACTGATCACCCGATCCCACCGGGGGTCCGCCAGCAGCAGCCGGAGCACGTGCCCGCCGACGAGACCGGAGGCTCCGGCGACGAGGGCGACTGGCACCGGGCCAGCCTACGTGCGCAGCCGGGTTCCTGTCGGTGCCAGGCACGATCCGGCCTCGGCGCGACCGGGCAGGCACCGGGCAGGCACCGGGCTCGCGAGCGCCGAGAGCCGGGAGTGCCTCGATGCGGCCGGTGCGGGGTGTTCCCGCGCCTTGGCGGTCTGCCTGGCAGTCGGTCGGACCGGGCCGCTATGGGAGAATGAGGACGTCCCCGCTCGCCAACGAGAGTCGTGTGTGCCCTCCGTGCCCCCGAATGTCGCCGCGCCCGTTCCGGGCAGGACCGATCCCGCGATCATCCGCAACTTCTGCATCATCGCCCACATCGACCACGGCAAGTCGACGTTGGCCGACCGGATGCTCCAGCTGACCGGCGTCGTGGACGCGCGGGCGGCGCGTGCGCAGTACCTCGACCGGATGGACATCGAGCGCGAGCGCGGCATCACCATCAAGAGCCAGGCCGTGCGGATGCCGTGGACGGTGCAGCCCGACAACGACGCGATGGCCGAGCCGGACACCTACATCCTGAACATGATCGACACCCCCGGTCACGTCGACTTCACCTACGAGGTCTCGCGCTCGCTGGAGGCCTGTGAGACGGCGGTGCTCCTCGTGGACGCGGCCCAGGGGATCGAGGCGCAGACCCTGGCCAACCTCTACCTCGCGCTCGGCGCCGACCTGCACGTGATCCCGGTGCTGAACAAGATCGACCTGCCGAACGCGCAGCCCGAGAAGTACGCCGCGGAGCTGGCCGGCATCATCGGCTGCGCCACCTCCGACGTGCTCCAGGTCTCGGCCAAGACCGGCATGGGGGTCGAGAACCTGCTCAACGAGATCGTCGCCCAGACCCCCGCGCCCCAAGGCGACCCGGACGCCCCGCCGCGGGCCCTGATCTTCGACTCCGTCTACGACATCTACCGCGGCGTGGTCACCTACGTCCGTGTCTTCGACGGCAAGCTCAGCCACCGGGACCGGATCAAGATGATGTCCAGCGGCGTGGTCCACGAGATGCTCGAGGTCGGCGTGATCAGCCCCGAGCCCGTCAAGGCCGGGGACCTGGGCGTCGGCGAGGTCGGCTACCTGATCACCGGCGTGAAGGACGTGCGCCAGTCGCGAGTGGGTGACACCGTGACCAGCCAGCACCACGGCGCGGTCACGCCACTGGGCGGCTACAAGCATCCCAACCCGATGGTCTACTCGGGGCTGTACCCGATCGACGGTGACGACTACCCGACCCTGCGCGACGCCCTGGAGCGGCTCCAGCTCAACGACGCCGCCCTGGCCTACGAGCCGGAGACCTCAGGTGCGCTGGGGTTCGGCTTCCGGTGCGGGTTCCTCGGCCTGCTGCACATGGAGATCGTCCGCGAGCGGCTCGAGCGGGAGTTCGGCCTCGACCTGATCTCGACCGCCCCCAACGTGGTCTACAGCGTGCTGATGGAGGACGGGACCGAGCAGCAGGTCACGAACCCGAGCGAGTACCCCAACGGCGGCAAGATCGCCGAGGTCCGCGAGCCGGTCGTCCGGGCGACGATCCTGAGCCCCAGCGACTACATCGGCGTGATCATGGAGCTGTGCCAGTCCAAGCGCGGGCAGCTCGACGGGATGGACTACATCTCCGAGGACCGCGTCGAGATGCGCTACACGCTGCCGATGGGCGAGATCGTCTTCGACTTCTTCGACCAGCTGAAGTCGAAGACCAAGGGCTACGCCTCCCTCGACTACGAGCCCACCGGAGACCAGGCCGCCGACCTGGTCAAGGTCGACATCCTGCTCCAGGGGGAGACCGTCGACGCCTTCAGCGCGATCGTGCACCGGGACGCGGCGTACGCCTATGGCGTGATGCTCGCCGGCAAGCTGCGCGAGCTGATCCCGCGCCAGCAGTTCGAGGTGCCGATCCAGGCGGCGATCGGCGCTCGGGTGATCGCGCGCGAGACCATCCGCGCCATCCGCAAGGACGTGCTGGCCAAGTGCTACGGCGGCGACATCACCCGCAAGCGCAAGCTGTTGGAGAAGCAGAAGGAGGGCAAGAAGCGGATGAAGATGGTCGGACGCGTCGAGGTCCCCCAGGAGGCCTTCATCGCAGCGCTCTCCACCAGCGGACCCGCAGGGGACAAGCCGAAGAAGTAGCCCTCATGGTGGGTCTGTCAGAGGGCCGCGCCGCTTCACAGACGCACCACTAGGGTGCGTGCCGGCTCACGGTGAGCTCGGTGACGGTGAGGTCCAGGGCTGCCTCGAGAGCAGCCACCGGCTCCTCGAGCTCGGACCTGCGCGGTCGGCGGGTCCCGGCGAACCAGGTCACCTCCAGGGGCCGTCGTCGCGCGGAGCCGGCTGCGCGCCAGTAGCCGGTGAGACGGCCGTCGACCAGCAGCGGTGGGAGCACGAGGCCGTTCTTGCTGTTCCAGAGCGCGTCGTGGTGTGCCGGCGAGACGAACCTCGCGCGGGCGGCGGGCGAGTAGGCGCACAGCAGGGCGTCGAACTCCGGCAGCAGGCTCACGGCGGGCGCGTGCCCCGCGGACGTCGGCTGCGGGAGATCGACGTACGCGCGACCGTCGGGTCCGGTGGCCACCGTGAGCCTCATGCCCTCGAGCACCTGGTCGACTCTGGTCAACCCGAGCCCCGACCACCAGGCGAGGTCGTGCCGCGATGCCGGACCGTGTGCCGCGAGGTAGGTCCTGAAGAGCGCCGGGAGGGCGTCGTCGACCGTGGCCGTGCCGACTCCCTCGGGGTCGAGCAGCGCCGCCGCAGTCCGGTACTCGGCGGCCCCCTGGCCCTGCCAGGTTCCTGCCCGAGGACGACGGAGGAGCCCACCGTGCCCGAAGCCGAGGTAGCGGCTCGGCGCACCGGAGGGCAGCCCGGGGTGCCCGTTGCCCTTCAGCCAGCCATCCAGGTGGTGGGTCAGGTCGTCGGGGGAGCGCCACGCGTCGTACGCGAACTCCTCGATGCTCGCCCACAAAGTCGGGAGCGCAGCGTCGTCGAGCCTGAGGGCACGTCGCCACAGTCGAGCCTGCCCCAGGGTCGTCGCCGTCGCCAGCTGGGCATGCTGTGCGGCCGCGCAGGTGTGCACGGTCCCACGGATGACGCTCCCGCGGACGATCCCGAAGCGCTCGTACGCCTCGGTGATCGCCTGGAGGGTCACTCCGGGGAGACGCGCTGCCAGCCCGAGGAAAGGTGACCGTGCTGTCTGCGACTGGATGGGTCCGAGTCTGCTCAGCGTCGCGACGACCGCGGCAGCATCACGAGCCGACACCGCCGGGAACTGGCGATCGAGGGCCGCCGCACCCAGCTCGTCCCAGGTCACCGAGGTCACCGGGTCAACCTAGCCAGGACCGCCGACAGTGCGTCCGGGAGACGACCCGCGGGGACGCGAGCCTCAGGTCCGACCGTCGGCGGGCGGGGTCGCGCCGTCAGAGTCCTCGAGAGGTTCGTCCGGTCGAGTTCCGGCGGCGGTGCGCTCGGCGGACGCGGCGGCGCTCGCCGAGGTCGTCCGCAGCTCGACAGCCGGCATCAGCAGCAGGATCAGGAAGGCCAGCAGCATCACCGCGCCACCGCTGAGCAGGACCAGGCTCATCGACTCCGCGAAGCCGACCTGGAAGGGATGGGCGAGGACCGAGCTCATCTCGTTGATGACCGACGAGTCGTCCTGCACCGAGGCGAAGATCCCGCCGCCGGGCACCTTGTCCTGGAGACCGGTCAGCACCTGGTCGTCGACCGCCGTGCGCGGGACGTCGCCCGCGGCGACCGCCCGCTCGATGCCAGGGCCGGCGGAGGTGAAGGCGCCCTGGATGTTGCCGCCCAGGGTGCTGAACAGCATGGAGAGGAACACCGCGACGCCGATGGTCCCGCCTAGCTGACGGAAGAACGTGGCCGAGCTGGTGGCCACGCCGATCTCGCTGGGCGGCACGGCGTTCTGCACGATGATCGTGAGCGGCTGCATGCACTGCCCCAGCCCCAGACCGAGGAAGACCGTGCCGCCCATGACCCAGCCCAGGCTGGTGTCCGCGTCCACGAACGACAGCGCGATCATCGACACTCCGGCCATGGCGGATCCCACGATCGGGAAGATCCGGATGCTGCCGGTCCTGGAGGTGATCTGCCCGACGAAGATGCCGGCGCTCATCATGCCGACGACCATCGGCACCATCATCAGGCCCGCGCTCGTCGGGGAGGCGCCGTGGACGATCTGCATGTACTGCGGCAGGATCGTGATCGCCCCGAACATCGCGGCGCCGACGATCACGCTGGCCGCGATGACCACGGCGGCCGCGCGCAGCCTGAAGATCCGCAACGGGATCAGCGCGTCGTTCCCCATGGCCCGTTCGGCCAGCAGGAACGCGGCCACGCCGAGAGCCCCGACCACGAAGCAGGCCAGCGAGCGTCCCGACCCCCAGCCCCACACCCGGCCCTGCTCGGCGACGGTGAGCAACGGCACCAGGGCCACCACCAGGGTCACCGCTCCCCACCAGTCGACCTTCGCCTCCCGGCGTACGTGGTGCAGGTGCAGGTTCCGGTGCACCACGAAGAGCGCGGCGAAGCCGATCGGCACGTTGACCAGGAACACCCACCGCCACCCGCTGATCCCCAGGATCGTGGACTGGCCGGCGAACAGGCCGCCGGCGACGGGGCCCAGCACGCTGGAGGTCGCGAAGACGGCCATGAAGTAGCCGGTGTACTTCGCGCGCTCGCGGGGCGAGACGATGTCGCCGATGATCGCCAGCACCAGGGTGAACAGTCCTCCGGCACCCAGTCCCTGCACGGCGCGAAGGCCGGCCAGGCTGTACATCGAGCTCGCGAACGAGCAGGCCGCCGACCCGATGATGAACAAGGTGATCGCGAACAGGAACAGCTTCTTGCGGCCGTAGAGGTCGCCGAGCTTGCCGTAGATGGGGGTCGTGATCGTCGAGGTGATCAGGTAGGCGGTGGTCGCCCAGGCCTGGATCGAGAGGCCCTGCAGGTCGTCGGAGATGGTGCGGATCGAGGTGGCCACGATGGACTGGTCCAGCGCGGCGAGGAACATGCCCAGCAGCAGCCCGGAGAGGATCGTCATGACCTGGGCGTGGGTGTACTCCCCGGACTCAGCCGACGGGTGGTCGCCGCTCGGGCGAGCTGTCGTGGCTGTCATGGTGAACCTGTCTCAGCGCGTCGGCGTCCGACGCGCCAAGCGGCCCTAGCCTACGACGGCCCGCGAAGGACTCGACCGCAGGTGGGTGGGACCATCTCCCGATGAGTGCACCCCTTCTCCCGGACGGCGTGCTCGGCATGGCGCGGCGAGGACCGAGCTGGGCGGACTGGGTGGAGCGGCTCCCGGCCGTGCTCGAGGGTCTGCTCGCTGAATGGGAGCTGGACGTCGACGGACTGCCGATGCACGGCTTCGTCGCCCTGGTCGTGCCGGTCCGGACCGCAGGCGGCCAGCCCGCGGTGCTCAAGGTGAGCTTTCCCGACGAGGAGGGCGAGCACGAGCACCTGGCACTCCAGCACTGGGGTGGTCGGGGCGCCGTCAAGCTGCTGCGTGCCGACCCGCATCGACGCGCGATGCTCCTCGATCGGCTGGGCGCGGAACGTCTGGACGCGATGGACGACGTGGAGGCGTGCGAAGTGGTGGCCGGGCTGTATCCGTTGCTGCACGTGCCGGCGCTGCCGCAGCTGCGCACCCTCACGTCGTACGTCGAGCGCTGGATCGTGCAGCTCAGTGGGATGCCCCGCCACGGGGGTCTCCCGAGGCGACTCGTCGAGCAGGCGACCTCGCTGGCGGGGGACTTCGTCACCGACCCAGGCAGCAACGGGACCCTGATCCACGGCGATCTGCACTACGAGAACGTGCTGGCCGGCCACCGGGCGCCGTGGCTGGCGATCGACCCCAAGCCGATGAGTGGCGACCCCCACTTCGAGCTGGCGCCGATGCTGTGGAACCGGTTCGACGAGCTCGCCGCTGACGTTCGCAACGGAGTCCGAGGTCGCTTCCACATGCTGGTCGACCACTCCGGTCTCGACGAGGCGAGGGCACGGGACTGGGTCGTGGTGCGCATGGTGCACAACGCCTGGTCGCTGCTGCACGACCGCGCCGACCGGTCAGGCTCGCAGTCCGATGACTCCCTGACCAGGTGCATCGCCGTGGCCAAGGCTGTCCAGGACTGAGTAGCGGTCTCGAGCAGTCGTCGAAGGAGTCGACGTGTCGAGGGGCCCTGTGTTCTAGCCCAGCTGGGGCTGTCGCCAGCGGTTTTCGGTGACTGATTGCTCCGTTGTCACATCGGACGTAACCTCCGCACACACGACGGGGGGTGTGGTCGGTGCGTGGAGGGTTTCTTCTGCGAGGTGTGGCGGTCCTGGTGACGCTGCTGCTCCTCACCGCCGTGACGACCGTGCTCACTGCGCCCGCCTCCGCGGCGGAGTCGCCGGTGCTGGTCCCCTCGGACGCCGAGACGGTGCCCACGCAGAACGCCGGTGACTCCATGGACGACCCGGCCATCTGGGTCCATCCCACCTCGCCGGGCCGTTCGCTGCTCATCGGCAACGACAAGCTGGGGGCCCTCGAGACCTACGACCTCGACGGCACCGTGGTCCAGCGGCTCGGAGTCGGCGACGCGTGGGGGAACGTCGACGTGAGGCAGGGCCTCACGATCGGCGGCTTCACCGGTGACCTGGTTGCCGGAGTCTCCAACGGAGTCCGGCTCTACTCGGTGGATCCCGACTCACGTCTGCTCTCCCAGGTCAACGACGGCATCCCGCCCCGGGGGCTCGGTGAGGGCCTGTGCATGTACCAGAGCCCGACGACCGGGAAGGTCTACGGCATCAGCATCACGATCCAGGGCATCCTGACGCAGTACGAGATCCTGGACAGCGACGCCGACGGGTTTCTCGAGACCGACATCGTGCGCAGCTTCGACGTCGGGTCGGAGGCCGAAGGGTGTGTGGCCGACGACGACACCGGAGCGCTCTACGTCGGCGAGGAGGACGTCGCACTCTGGCGCTACTCGGCGGAACCGTCTGGTGGTTCCACCCGCGAGGCGGTCGACGTTCTTCTCGGCGCGGGTGGACATCTCGCCCACGACATCGAGGGCGTCACCCTGGTGGACCAGGCGGACGGCGGCGGCTACGTCATCGCCTCCGCCCAGAACGTCGCGGACCCGCACGCCAACTACTTCAGCGTCTACCGGCGAGACGCGGGCAACGACTTCGTGAACACCTTCCGCATCGCCGACGGCGCCGACTCCGACGACTGCGACCGGACCGACGGCATCACCGCGGTGACGGCGAACCTCGGTCCGGACTTCCCACGCGGGATGTTCGTGTGTCAGGACAACAACAACGACCTGCCGGGCACCTCCGGCAACCAGAACCTGAAGATGGTCCGCCTGGAGAAGGTGGTGAACCTGGACGGCGGCCCACCGCCACCACCGCCACCTCCGCCGCCGCCCCCGCCGACGTCGGCGATCTCCTACGTCGGTCAGGCGAGCGTGAACACCAGCAGCCGGTCCTTCAGCGTGACGACTCCGATCACCACCCAGACCGACGACGCGCTGCTGCTGTTCGCCTCCACCACGAGCACGGCGAAGCTGAGCGGACCAGGCGTGGGGTGGACCCAGGTGGGCAGCCGGGTCGTGGACAACAGCCTGGCCACCACCGTCTGGCGCAAGCGTGCCGGAGCCGCTGACGCAGGCAAGGTGGTGCGGCTGACCACGAGCACCACGACCAAGGCCGCGGTCACCCTCGCGTCCTACCGAGGCGTCGACGCAGATGCCCCCGTGGCGGCGACCTCGGGCGCGGGTGAGCCCGGCACCACCGCGGCCCACCGGACACCCGTGGTGCCCAACACCACCGAAGGTGCGAGGCGAGTGTCCTACTGGGCGGACAAGAACAGCGCCACGACTGGCTGGACGGCCCCGGCAGGCGAGACCAGACGTGCCGCCACGGCCGGGACCGGGAGCGGTCGGTTCAGCTCCCTGCTCACCGACCCGGGGGCGGCTCAGAGCGCGGGGGCGCCGACCAGCACCGGCGGGCTTGTCGCGACCGCGACGGCGCCCGCCTCAGCGGCTTCGATGTGGACGATCCTGCTCCGCCCCGCCGCGGTCGTGGTACCCGCCAACCAGCCACCGGTGGCGCGCTTCACCTGGAACTGCGTCGACCTGGCGTGCGACTTCGACGGCTCGACCTCGACCGACGCCGAGGACAGCGTCGCAGCGTACTCATGGAGCTTCGACGACGGCTCGACCGGCAGCCAGATGACCGAGAGCCACCCGTACGCCGCCGTCGGCACCTACGACGTGTCCCTCACGGTGACCGACGACGTCGGAGCGACCGACACCGTGACCCACCGGATCCGGGTCGGCGTCGGTTCGGACCCGGTCAGCTTCGTCGGTCAGGCCAGCGCCTTCGCCAACTCCACCAACGTCTCGGTCCAGGTGCCGGGAGCCGTGGTCGCCGACGACGCCCTGCTGCTGTTCGTCTCGCAGGGACAGAACATCGAGCTGACCGTCCCGGACGGCTGGACCTCGGCGGGAAGAGTTGCCGACGGCGACTCCGTGACCACCGTCTGGCGTCGGACCGCGGCCGCCGGCGACGCGGACAGCACGATCCGCGTGACGACTCCCACGACGAGCAAGACGGCCGTGACGGTCGCGGCCTACCGCGGGACCTCCACGACCCAGGCCCCCGTCGTCGAGGGAGTGGCCGAACCAGGCACGTCGGCCTCGCACACGACTCCGGCTGTGCCCAACGACGTCTCCGGCGCCTGGCGGATCTCCTACTGGTCGGACAAGACCTCGGCGAGCACGCTCTGGGAGCCGCCGGCCGGAGAGACCACTCGGGCGTCGACGTACGGCACCGGGGGCGGCCGGGTCACCTCGCTGCTGACCGACTCGGATGCAGCCCTGGTCGCCGGAGATCCGGCCACGACCGGAGGTCTCACGGCGACGGCTGACGCTCCGGCGAGCAGTGCCACCTCCTGGACCGTGCTGCTGGCGCCTGCCGGCTGAGCGGGTCGTCGGCTGCGAGTATGGCCGCGTGGGTCAGGTCGTCTCGGTCAACGTCGGTCGCGTGCGGGCTGCGGCCTGGGCCGGCATCGGGCGCACCGCCATGGACAAGCAGCCGGTGCCGGGAACGGTGCGGGTCGGTCGGCTCGGCCTCTTCGGGGACGAGGTCGGCGACACCGCGCACCACGGGGGCCCCCGGCAGGCGGTCTACGCCTTCGCCCGCGAGGACCTGGACTGGTGGCAGGCAGAGCTGGGCCAGGAGATCCGCGACGGAGGTTTCGCCGAGAACCTGACCACCCGCGGCATCGACGTCAACGAGTCGGAGATCGGAGAGCGCTGGCTGATCGGCAGTGTCCTGCTGGAGGTCTCGACGGTGCGGATCCCGTGCAACGACTTCAAGAGGTGGCAGGAGCTCGGCGGGTACGACGCCCGGGCCTGGGTCAGGCGATTCGCGGAGCAGGCCCGCCCCGGTCCCTACCTGAGGGTCGTCGAGGAGGGCGAGCTCATGGCAGGAGACGAGGTGCGGGTGGTGCACCAGCCGGGACACGGGGTCAGCGTGTCGATGATGTTCCGCGCGCTGACCACCGAGCGTGCGCTGCTGCCCGAGCTGAGCCGCAGGGTGGATGCCCGGGTTTGATGTGGTTGTACAGCGCTACCAGATCGGCGTAATTTGCGGGAAGGAGGGGCAGTACCTTCGCGTCCGAGGGTGCCCTCGGGGGTCATCTGCTCTAGGTTACTTACCAGTCACCAACGTCCTCGGTCCTTCTCCGGACCCGTTCAGCCCACCCAGGAGCCGCATGTCGCCCGTGAACACCGACCACTCATTCATCGAGAACCGCTCGCCCAACATGGCGGCGCAGTTCCGGGACCGGGTGGCCAAGAGCCCCACCCTGGAGGCCTACCGCTACCCCGCCGGAGAGGGTGAGCCCTGGATCTCCCTCACCTGGCAGGAGACCGGCGACCGCGTCGAGAAGTTCGCCGCCGGACTGCTGGCGCTGGGCGTCACGTCCGAGCAGCGCGTCGGCATCGCGGCCGGCACCCGGGTGGAGTGGATCCTCGCCGACCTCGCCGTGATGTGCGCCGGTGGCGCCACCACCACGGTCTATCCCTCGACGATGGCCGAGGACGTCGCCTACATCGTCTCCGACTCCGAGTGCCACATCGTCATCGCCGAGGACGACGAGCAGGTCGCCAAGCTCAAGGCGCACAAGCCCGAGCTGCCCCACCTGCAGAAGGTCGTCGTGATCGACGGCTCGGCCGACGGCGACTGGGTGATCACCCTGGACGACCTCGCGGCGCTGGGCGAGAAGCACCTCAGCGAGCAGCCGGACGCCGTCACCGCCGCGACCGCGGCCATCCAGCCCGAGCACCTGGCCACCTTGATCTACACCTCCGGCACCACCGGGCGGCCCAAGGGCGTACGGCTGCGGCACTCGTCGTGGACCTACGAGGGCGCCGCGATCCAGGCCCAGCAGATCCTCGACGAGAACGACCTGCAGTTCCTCTGGCTGCCGATGGCGCACTCGTTCGGCAAGGTGCTGCTCTCCACGCAGCTCGCCTGCGGGTTCGCGACCGCCGTCGACGGTCGCGTCGACAAGATCATCGAGAACCTCGCCATCGTGAAGCCGACCTTCATGGGCGCCGCGCCTCGCATCTTCGAGAAGGCGCACGCGCGGATCGTCACCATGCAGGCCGCCGAGGGGGGCGCCAAGGAGAAGCTCTTCCTCAAGGCCTTCGCGGTCGGCAAGCAGGTCGACGCCCTCAAGCGCGAGGGCAAGTCGGTGCCGCTGACGCTCAAGGCTCAGCACGCCCTGTTCGACAAGCTGGTCTTCTCCAAGGTGCGCGACCGCTTCGGCGGACGGGTGCGGTTCTTCATCTCCGGTGCGGCCGCGCTCAACCGCGACATCGCCGAGTGGTTCCACGCGGCCGGCATCCTGATCCTCGAGGGCTACGGCCTGACCGAGTCCTCGGCGGGCTCGTTCGTGAACCACCCGGACAACTACAAGTTCGGGACCGTCGGGCCCGTCGTACCCGGCAGCCGTGTGCGGCTCGGAGAGGGCGACGAGATCCAGATCGCCGGTCCGGGGATCATGGACGGCTACCACAACCTGCCCGAGGTGACGGCTGAGACCCTCACCGAGGACGGCTGGCTCAGGACCGGCGACAAGGGAGCCCTGGACTCCGAGGGCTACCTGACGATCACCGGACGCATCAAGGAGCTCTTCAAGACCTCCGGCGGCAAGTACATCGCGCCCCCGGCGATCGAGGCGAAGTTCAAGGCGGTCTGCCCCTACGCCAGCCAGTTCATGGTCTTCGGAGACCAGCGCAACTACTGCGTCGCACTGATCACCCTGGACCCCGACGCCATCGCGGGTTGGGCTGCGGAGAACGGCCTGGGTGGCAAGGAGTACGCCGAGATCGTGGCCGCCCCCCAGACCCGCGACATGGTCAGCGGCTACGTCGACAAGCTCAACGCCCAGCTGAACCGCTGGGAGACGGTCAAGAAGTTCGAGCTGCTCGACCACGACCTCTCGGTCGAGTCCGGCGAGCTGACCCCGTCGATGAAGGTCAAGCGCAACGTGGTGGAGTCCAACTACTCCGACGCGATCGACAAGCTCTACGCCTGAGCCGTCGGCTGACCCAAGCCTCGTGCCCGGTCCCAGCTCACGCTGGGGCCGGGCACAGCTGCGTCCGGCGCTGGCAGCGCCCCGCGGTGTCGCGGGTCCAGCGAGACCGCGGGTACGGCGGGACCGCATCCGACGGGACCGCCGAGGTCGGGCGGTCTACCGAGCGTCGTGTGCGCGGACCGCTGACACGGCGGCGGCGACCGTCTCGGGGATGGTCAGGTCGTCGTCGATGACGCAGCCGGCCTCGTCGGGCTGGAGACGCTCGAGGGTGTCGAGCTGGGACTGCAGCAACGAGGCCGGCATGAAGTGCTCACGCTGCTCCATCCGGCTGCGCAGCACGTCGAAGGGCAGGTCCAGGTGCACGAAGAAGGTGTCCTGGACCGGCGACGTACCCCGCAGCAGGTCGCGGTAGCCGCGCTTGAGCGAGGAGCAGGCGAGCACCGCCGGTGTGCTGGCCGCGCGGTGCTCGGCGAGGATCCGCGACAGCTTCTCCAGCCAGGGACGCCGGTCCTCGTCGTCGAGCGGCTCGCCTGCTGACATCTTGGCGATGTTGGACGCGGGGTGGAACGCGTCACCCTCCACGAAGTCGTAGCCCAGATCTTCCGCGACCGCTCGGCCGATCACGCTCTTGCCGGTGCCGGACACCCCCATGACGACGACCTGCAGAGAGGTCCTCACAGGGCTCCCGACAGCGGCCACAGCAGGGCAGCGACCGCGAAGGCGGTGACGCCCAGGGTGGTCTCCATGACGGTCCAGGTCTTGAGCGTGGTCTTCTCGTCCATCCCGAAGAACCGGCTGACCAGCCAGAAGCCGGAGTCGTTGACGTGGGAGAGCACGGTGGCGCCGGCTGCGATGGCCACGACCACCAGGGCGATGCGCACGTCGCTCAGGCCGCCGGCCTGGCTCGCGACCAGTCCTGCGGCCGTGGTCAGCGCGACCGTCGCGGACCCCTGGGCGACGCGGAGCGCCGTGGCGATCAGGAACGCCTGCAGCAGCAGCGGAAGGCCGAGGTCGGAGAGCGAGGAGGTCAGGGCGCCACCGATGCCGCTGGCCCGCAGGACGCCGCCGAACATGCCGCCCGCGCCGGTGATCAGGATGATCGAGCAGATCGGACCCAGGGCGGCGTCGAGCAGCGCGCGTGGTCTCCGCCAGTGTGCGGTCGCGGGTGCCGAGCACGCCGATCGCGACCAGCACCGTGATCAGCAGGGCTACGGGGGTGTTGCCGATCAGGATCAGCAGCTCGACCAGGGCGTTGCCCTCGGCGATCGTCCCGCCGGTGACCAGCGTGGTCAGCACGGTGTTGAAGCCGATCAGCACCAGCGGGATCGCGAGCAGGCTCGACCACGGTGGCGAAGCTGGGCGGTGCGACGGTGGTGGTGAGAGTGGACCGTCCGCGCGGTCCTCGGACGCGCGCGGCCCGGTACTGGCGGACCCGGCTGCGCCACCGGATCCGCTCGCGCCACCGGCTGCCGCTCGTGCCGCCGGACCTCCCTGCGCCGCCGTTGACCTCGCCGAAGAGCAGGTCGGGTAGGGGGACGTCGATCCGGGCGCCGAGGAAGCGCGAGACGAGGTAGACCCCGACGTACCAGGAGACCAGGGCGATCGGGAGGTTGACCAGCAGGATGATCCCGATGTCGCCGCCGAGGACGGTGCCGGCCGCCACCGGGCCGGGGTGCGGCGGCACCAGGGCGTGCATGGCGGCGAACGCGCCGGCGGCGGGGAGCGCGTAGTAGAGCACCGAGCCGCCGAATCGGCGCGCCACCGTGAGGATGATCGGCAGGAACACCACCAGCCCGGCGTCGAAGAAGATCGGGAAGCCGAAGATCAGCGCCGCGACCCCGAGCGCGAACGGCGCTCGCTTCTCACCGAACCGACCGACCAGGGTGTCGGCCAGCACCTGGGCGCCGCCGGTGACCTCCAGCAGGCGGCCGAGCATGACGCCGAACGCGACCAGCAGCGCGACCGATGCGAGCGTGCTGCCGAAGCCCGACGTCAGCGCTGTGGGTACGTCGCTCATCGGGATCCCCGCCGCCACGGCGGTGACCAGGCTGACCAGCACGAGCGCGATGAAGGCGTGCAGCCGCACCGCCATGATCAAGAACAGCAGGACGGCGACGGCGGCGGCCGCGATGAGCAGCAGGGTGGCGGTGCCGTGGACGGGGTCGATCGGATCCATGATGGCCTCCCGAGAGACGTGCCGGTCGAGTTCAGGTCTCGACTATGCCCGCGCCCCCCGACGTACCGCAAGGCGAGGACGGCGCAGGTCGGCGAGCGCGGCTCAGCGCAGGCGGCGCATCGCCTCGGCCACGGACTGCGACTCGGGGCCGCCTTCACGTTCGAGGCCGCCCACGACGCCGGACCGGTCCTCCGCGGAGCGGTTCTGGCTGAGCTTGGCCTTGGCCTCGACCCGCTCGATCACGAGCTCGATGCCGACGATCGCGCGCAGCTGCTTGTCCAGGTACGCCGCGGGGGCGTCGGTCACCGACCAAGGGTCCGGACGATGCTGCTCGTGCTGCTCGGTCAGCTGCGTCACCGCGTCGCGCAGCCACTCCTGGTCGTCGTGGACGGTCGCCCTCCCGGTCAGGTGCACCGAGGAGTAGTTCCAGGTCGGCACCACCCGGCCGTGCTCCGCCTTGGCGGCGTACCAGGCCGGCGAGACGTACGCCTGGGACCCGGTGACCACCGCCAAGGCCGGGGTGTCGGGGCCGATCGCCCGCCAGTGCGGGTTGGCGCGGGCCATGTGCAGCACCAGCCGGTCACCGTGGTGGACGAGCGGCAGGAGAGTCGCCAGCGGATAGCCGTCGGGTCCGGTGGTGACCAGCTCGGCGGCGCCGACCGCGTCGAGGAACGTCGTCACCGCCGGGTCGGCCATCTGGTTGAAGTGCGGCACGTACACCCCGCAAAGGTGCCACATCCTCGGGTGTGAGACTGGGACGCGTGTCGTCTGCCTCGTCCCGGGTCCCCTTCGGGATCTATGTGCACGTGCCCTTCTGTGCCGTGCGCTGCGGCTACTGCGACTTCAACACCTACACGGCCACCGAGCTCGGCGGCGGCGGTTCCCAGGCGGCGTACGCCGGCCACGCCGTCGGCGAGGTGGAGTACGCCGGCAAGGTGCTCGGCCCCGCGCAGGGAGGGGTCTCGACGGTCTTCTTCGGGGGCGGCACCCCGACCCTGCTGCCGGCCGATGACCTGATCCGGATCCTGGCCGCGATCCGAGACACCTTCGGGCTGGTCGACGACGTCGAGGTGACCACCGAGGCCAACCCCGACAGCGTCACTCCGGACGGACTCGCGCGGCTGCGCGCCGCAGGCTTCACCCGGGTCTCCTTCGGGATGCAGTCCGCGGTGCCGCACGTGCTCGCCGTGCTGGAACGCACCCACGACCCGGACAACGTCGCCCGCGCGGTGCACTGGGCGCGAGAGGCGGGCTTCGAGCAGGTGAGCCTGGACCTGATCTACGGGACGCCGGGGGAGTCGTCCGCCGACTGGCGGACCTCGGTCGACGCGGCCCTCGCCTGCGCTCCGGACCACGTCTCGGCGTACTCGCTGATCGTGGAGGACGGCACCAAGCTCGCCCGACAGGTGCGTGCCGGTGCGGTGCCGATGCCCGACGAGGACGACCTTGCGGAGAAGTACGTGCTGGCGGACGAGGCGCTCACCGCGGCGGGCCTGGGCTGGTACGAGGTGTCCAACTGGGCCAGGGACGAGCGTGCGCGGTGCCGGCACAACGAGCTCTACTGGACCAGCGCGGACTGGTGGGGCGTGGGGCCGGGAGCGCACTCGCACCTGGACGGTCGGCGCTGGTGGAACGTCAAGCACCCCAGCGCGTACGCCGCCCGCATCGCCGCCGGGGAGTCGCCCTCGATGGACGGCGAGACCCTCGACCCCGACACCCGACTGCTCGAGCGGGTCCTGCTGGAGGTGCGGTTGCGCGACGGGCTGCCGACCGACCTGGTGGACTCAGGGCGCGCCGACGAGGTCGTCGGCCGCGGCCTGGCCGTGCGTGATCAGGACAGGCTGGTGCTGACGAGGCCCGGGCGGCTCCTCGCCGACGCCGTCGTGCGCGACCTGCTCGGTTGAGGGTCGGACCACTAGGTCCCGGGCTGGGTCACGAAGTCGATCAGCTCCTCGACGCGGCCCAGCAGGGCCGGGTCGAGGTCCTGGAAGCCGCGCACTCCGCCGAGGATGTGCTTCCACGCGCGAGCGATGTCGGCCTGCTCGCGGTGCGGCCAGCCGAAGCTCTGGCACACGCCGTGCTTCCACTCCACGTTGCGGGGGATCTGGGGCCACGCCTTCTTGCCCAGGCGCTCCGGCTTCACGGCGGCCCAGATGTCGATGAAGGGGTGACCCACGATCAGCACGTGCTTGCCGACGGCCGACTTGCGCACGGACGCGGCGATGCGGCTCTCCTTGGAGCCCGGCACCAGGTGGTCAACCAGGACGCCGACCCTGCGCTCGGGTCCTGGGCCGAAGTCGCGCAGCTTCTCGCCCAGGTCGTCGACGCCCTCGAGGTACTCCACGACGACCCCCTCGATGCGGAGGTCGTCACCCCAGACCTTCTCCACCAGCTCGGCGTCGTGCCGGCCCTCGACGAAGATCCGGCTGGCCCGGGCGACGCGCGCCTTGACGTTCTGCACCGCCACCGACCCCGAAGCCGTCCTGGTCGCGGCCACCGGCCCCTGACGGGTCGGGGCGACCAGGACCACGGGTCGCCCCTCGAGCAGGAAGCCGGGCCCGAGGGGGAAGGTGCGACGCTTCTGGCGGCGGTCCTCCAGGGTGAGAGTGCCGAGGTCGCGCTCGACCTTGACGATCTCACCGCACCAGTCGGTGGTGACCTCCTCGACGACCAGCCCCAGGTCGGCGTCGATCTCGACCGCGCGACCGTTCTTCGGTCGGCGCCAGTCGGTGGTCAGGACGTCGGAGCCGTAGCGGTCGTTCGGAGGAAGAGGCACCCGCCCACGGTAGGCAATCGCGCCCTCGATCCCGCTCCCGGCGCGCGGTCGTCCGGCGGATGAGTGGCCCCCTTCGGTCTTGCCGGACGACGAGTCGCGATATATCGTCAACATATCGAGATAGTGCCGCGATCCGGCACCCCCAGTGAGGAGACGTCGCATGGGACACCCGATGTGGTCAGAGTTCGAGCCCACCCGCCGCCAGCGCGGAGGACGCGGACACGGAGGCGCCTCCCGTGGGGGGCACGCCGGTGCGTGGGGTGGCCCGTGGGGGATGCCGATGACCCCGCCCCCGTGGGTCACGCAGATGTTCGGCCCCGAGTTCGGCCAGGGTCCAGGCGGCGCCGGCGCCGGGCGGCGTCGTGCTCGGGTACGCCGCGGCGACGTCCGCTCGGCCATCCTGGACGTGCTGTTCACCTCGCCGGAGCCGGTCAACGGCTACCAGGTGATCCAGCAGATCGCCGAGCGCACCGAGGGGGTGTGGAAGCCGAGCCCGGGCTCGGTCTACCCGACGATCGCCCAGCTCGAGGACGAGGGGCTGGTCGAGGACGCACCCACCGGTCGCAAGGCCGTCCGGCTCACCGAGGCCGGCACCGCCTACGTCGCCGAGCACCCCGAGGAGATGGCGGCGGTGTGGGCTCCCTTCGCCGAGGAGGGGGACGACGACGAGGTGGTCAACTTCAAGCAGGTGATCGGCCAGACCGTCGGAGCGATCATCCAGGTCGCCACCACCGGCACGCCGGACCAGCGTGACAAGGCGATGCAGATCCTCGGGGACACCCGGCGTCGGCTCTACGGGTTGCTGGCGGAGGGTCCTGAGGACTCCACGGACTCGGCCGCGGAGCAGTGATGGACACCCTCCGCATCGGCGACGCCGACCGTGAGGCGGCGCTCGCGCAGCTGGGTGAGCACTACGCGCTCGGCCGGCTGAGCAAGGACGAGCTGGACGAGCGCAGCGACGCGGTGTGGTCGGCTCGGACCAGGGGCGACCTGGCTCCGGTGTTCGCCGACCTGCCGACGCCGCATCCCGGGGACGGACCCGCGAAGCCACCGCACGCCGCCGGCCGAGGTCGGAGGCGCCCGTTCCCGTTGGTGCCCGTGCTGATCGCGCTGGGTGTGATCACGGTGCTCACGCACCTGCCGGTGATCCTGATCGCGGCGGGGCTGTGGTTCTTCTGGCTCCGGCCTCGCTGGTCCTCGCGCGGGCTGCCGCGAGGCTCCTGCGCCGGGTCAGGGTCCCACCCGTGGCGTGCGAGCCACGGCTGAGTCACAGCAGCGGCAGCCTCTTGGCGTCGCGCGGCAGCTGCTCGTAGGCGCGGCGTACGGCCTCGCCCAGGCCCTCGCTCGGATAGGGCCACTGGGTGGCGTCCAGCGCCTGGCTGAGCGGCACTCCCCGGCTGGCCAGGTCGCGAATCGTCTCGGCGACCACGCCGATGGAGGACCGCTGCTCCATCACGAAGCCGCGGTCGACCGGAGCGCCGTGACCGGGGACGACGACCGTGGCGGGACCGACCAGCTGGAGCACCAGGTCGAGCGAGGTCGGCCACTCCATCGGGAAGCAGTCCTCGCCGTACGCCGGCACCCCCGACTCCTCGACGAGGTCCCCGGCGAGCAGCACGTCCGCGTCCTCGACCCGGACGACGAGGTCGCCCGCTGTGTGCCCCCGTCCGGGGTGGACCAGCTCCAAGGTGCGGTCGCCGAGCTCGATGGCCGCCACCGAGGAGAAGGTCACGTCGGCGGCGACCAGGGGCGTGGCGGCCAGCTCGCGGGACCGGGTCGCGGCGAGGCCCGCCTCGTCGGCAGACGCGGCCCCCGTGTCGGCCCCCGTGTCGGCCGCCGAGGCCGCCTTGGCCCGCTCACCGGCCGAGATCGTCTCCAGCGCTGCGGACTCGTGCGCGTAGATCGGCACCGGCCCGTGCTCGCGGAAGGCGGCGTTGCCGAAGACGTGGTCGAAGTGCGCGTGCGTGTTGACGACCGCGACGACCGGCCGCGCGCTGACGGAACGTACGTCGGCCAGCACCCGGCGACCGGCGGAGAGGGAGGCGTGGGTGTCCACGACCACCAGCCCACGCTCGCCCTCGATCATCGTCACGTTGGCGTCGCACCACTCGTAGCGCGCCACCCAGACCCGGTCTGCGACCTCGTCGAATCCTCGTTCCACCGACTCACCCTAGGCATCGACTCCCCAGGCAGCCCGGCCGGTCTGCTGCTCGGCACAGCCAGGCTTCGAGCCACCGACGCCGACCCTGGCCCGAAGGACCGAGGTGGAGGGGCCGGCACAGCTCGCAGCGCCTAGTATCCTTGGCACTCGGACCAGGAGAGTGCCAAGCGCGAACGAGGAGGCGGGATGCAGGAGGATCGGAGGCTCGCCGTGCTCCGTGCGATCGTCGAGGACTACGTCTCCACCCGCGAGCCCGTCGGCAGCAAGGCGCTGGTCGAGCGCCACCGCCTCGGGGTCTCGCCCGCCACCGTGCGCAACGACATGGCGGCGCTCGAGGAGGAGGGGCTGATCGCGCAGCCGCACACCAGCGCCGGCCGGATCCCGACCGACAAGGGCTACCGCTTCTTCGTCGACCGGCTGACGCAGATCAAGCCGATGAGCGCCGCCGAGCGTCGGGCGATCTCCACCTTCCTCGAGGGCGCGCACGACCTCGACGACGTGATCCAGCGCTCGGTCCGGGTGCTCGCGCAGCTCACCGCAGCAGGTCGCGCATCGTGCAGTACCCGCCCGCTCGCGCGGTCGACGCGTGCGCCACGTCGAGCTGGTCGCGCTCACCCCGACGCGGATGCTGGTCGTGCTGATCCTCTCCACCGGGCCGGGTCGAGCAGCGCGTGCATCGAGCTCCCCGCTCGAGCTCGACCGACGAGTCGCTGGCCGACGCTCCGCTCCCGGATCCTGCGCGCCGCGGTCGGTGAGCGGATCACCGAGGCGGCCGCCGCGCTGGGCGCACCTGGCCGAGCAGGTCGGCCCCGGCGAGCGGACCCAGGTCGCACTCGATCGCGGCGGCGCTGGTCGAGGCGATGTCCAACGAGCGTCACGACGAGCGCGTGGTGGTGGGCGGCACCGCCAACCTGGCCCGCTTCGGCGACGGGCTTCGACCAGTCGATCAAGCCGATGCTCGAGGCGCTCGAGGAGCACGTCGTACTCCTCAAGCTGCTCGGCGAGGCGACGTCCTCTGGCTCGGTCACCGTGCGCATCGGGCACGAGGGCCCCGTATCACGGAGCTGGCCACCACCTCGGTGGTCGCGACCGGCTACGGCCCGGGTCGAGGCGCGTGGGGTCGCTTGGCATCGTGGGTCCCACCCGGATGGACTACCCCGGCTCGATGGCGGCTGTGCGTGCGGTCGCCCGCTACGTCTCCACGATCCTCGACCAAGCCTGAGATCCGCCTACCTGAGACACCCAGCACCACCGACGTACACCCAGCCGACCACCGCAAGCCGAGGGCGCACGTGAGCCAGGACCCCTACGCGATCCTCGGCGTCGCCCAGGACGCCGAGGCCGACGAGATCAAGAAGGCCTACCGCCGTCTTGCCCGTCAGCTGCACCCCGACGTCAACCCCGACCCCGCGACCCAGGAGCGGTTCAAGGAGGTCTCCGCGGCCTACGAGGTGCTCTCGGACCCGGAGAAGCGCCGGATGTACGACCTCGGCGGTGACCCCTTCGGCCGGCCTGGCGCCGGAGCCGGCGCAGGGCGCCGGGCTTCTCGTTCACCGACATCATGGACGCCTTCTTCGGTGGCCAGGCCGGCGCGGCGCCCAGGGACGAGGTCCCCGGCCACGCACGCGCCGTGGCCAGGACGCGCTGGTGCGCCTGGAGATCGAGCTCGCCGAGGCCGCGTTCGGGGTCACCCGCGAGCTCAAGGTCGACACGGCCGTGGTGTGCACGCTGTGCAAGGGGAGCGGCGCCGCCGCCGGCTCGCACCCGGTCACCTGCGAGACCTGTCACGGTCGCGGTGAGGTCCAGCAGGTGCAGCGCTCCTTCCTCGGCGAGATCCGCACGGTGCGGCCGTGCGCGGCGTGCCGCGGGTTCGGCGAGATCATCCCCGAGCCGTGCCGGGAGTGCTCCGGTGACGGGCGGGTGCGCTCGCGTCGTTCGATCACGGTGAAGATCCCGCCCGGCGTCGACACCGGCACCCGCGTCCAGCTGGCGCACGAGGGCGAGGTCGGCCCCGGCGGTGGCCCCGCCGGTGACCTCTACGTCGAGATCCACGTGGCGACGCACCCGGTCTTCAACCGCGACGGCACCGACCTGCGCTGCCACGTGACGGTGCCGATGACGGCGGCCGCGCTCGGGACGACGATCCAGCTGCCCCTGCTCGAGGCCGACGTCGCCGAGGCCGACTCGGACATGGAGCTGTGGGTCGAGCTGGAGATCCGCCCCGGCACCCAGTCCGGCACCGAGACGGTCCTGCGCGGCCGCGGCGTACCTCATCTGCGCTCGCAGGTGCGTGGTGACCTGGTCGTCGTGGTCGACGTCGAGACTCCGGGTCGCCTGGACCACGAGCAGCAGGAGCTGCTGCGCGAGCTGGCCAGGCTGCGGCACGAGGAGTCGCCGGACGGGCAGATCCAGTCGACCCAGAAGTCGGTGTTCGGGCGGCTCAAGAACGCCTTCAACCCGCGATGACCCTGCCGGTCTTCCTCGGGCCGGTGGCCGGGGTGAGGGCCGGGGAGACCGTGGTCGTCGACGGCGACGAGGCGCGCCACGCGGTGGTGGTGCGTCGCGTGCGGACCGGCGAGCGGGTGGTCCTGGTCGACGGGGCCGGGACCGCCGCCACCTGCTCGGTCACCGGCACCTCGAAGACGTCGCTCACCGTGCAGCGTGCACGCCGTCGAGCTCACCCCCACCGCCGTGCCGTCGGTGACCGTGGTGCAGGCGATCCCGAAGGGGGAGCGCGGCGAGCAGGCGGTCGAGGTGCTCACCGAGATCGGCGTCGACCGCATCGTGCCCTGGGCGGCCGAGCGATCGGTGGGGGTCTGGCGCGGAGAGCGGGCGGCGAAGTCCCTGGCCAAGTGGCGCTCGACCGCTCGCGAGTCCGCGAAGCAGTCCCGCCGCTCGTGGCTGCCGGAGGTGACCGCGATGGCCTCGACCCCGGAGGTCGTCTCGCTGGTGGAGGCGTCCGACCTGGCGGTCGTGCTGCACGAGGCCGCGGAGACCCCGCTCGCGTCGCTGGCGCTCGACGGGATCGGCTCCATCGTGGTGGTGGTGGGGCCGGAGGGCGGCATCACCGAGGAGGAGCTCGCCCTGCTCGGGGCAGCCCACGTCGTCCGGCTGGGCTCGTCGGTGCTGCGCACGTCCACCGCCGGCGTCGCGGCGGTGGCCGCACTGCTCTCCCGCACCCCCCGCTGGGCCTGAGCGCCGCCGACCGGGCACTCGCGTTCGGCTGTAGGCCGCTGACCGGGCACTCGCGTTCGGCTGTAGGCCGCTGACCGGGCAGTCGCGTTCGGCTGTAGGCCGCTGACCGGGCACTCGCGTTCGGCTGTAGGCCGCCGACCGGGCACTCGCGTTCGGCTGTAGGCCGCTGACCGGGCAGCTGCGTTTGGCTGTAGGCCGCTGACCGGGCAGTTGTGCGATGTAGCACACCAATGAGCGACCACGAGTGCCCGGTCGGCGTACCAGGAGCGACGACGAATGCCCGGTCGGCGTACCAGGAGCGACGACGAGTGCCCGGTCGGCGTACCAGGAGCGACGGCGAGTGCCCGGTCGGCGTACCAGGAGCGACGACGAGTGCCCGGTCGGCGTACCAGGAGCGAGCGCGAGTGCCCGACCCCGCCGGCTACTGCACCGTGACCTGCTTGGTGTCCTCGCTGGTGCCGATCCCCTCGCCGTCGGACTCGTCGGTGTCGTGGACGACGAGGGTGTACTCGCCCGGGGTCGCCGTGACCGAGAACGAGTAGGGGGCGAGGGTGCAGCACTCCGCAGCGGTCGTGAAGCCGTTGCGGACCACCTTGTCGCCCTGCTTGAGCTCCCACACGACGTTGGCCTCGAACGTCGCGGCCTGACCCTTGACCTCGAACGTGGTCGGCACCGTGGCCCCCTGCGTGGGCGTGTTGATCGAGACCGTGGCGAGTGCCGAGTCGGCGCCTGCACGCTGCAGCGGCTGGGTGGTGTCGACCCCCAGCACCTCGGCGGTGGCCTGGTCACCGACGGTGAACCGCACCGGAGCCTCGCTCCCGGTCGCCGCGTGGACCGTCCACACCACCGCCTGGAGGGTCATCTGCGCCTCCTCCGCATCCATCTCCGCGGGGCGCGGCAGGGCGGCGGAGAGGTCGACGGTGATCACGGCGGGGCTGGGCGACGTCCGGACCACCAGGTCCTCGTCGGGGGGGAACACGGCGTAGTCGGGATCGAGGGCGGGTGCTGCCAGCGACTCCTGCACGGCGACGTCGAGGTCACTGGTTGTGGCCCCCTCGACGCGGTGGGTCTCGGCGAACAGCCGCGGTCCGGCGGGGGTGCTCCCCACGTAGTACACCTGGGCCTGCACGGTGCGCCCCGGGTCCGACTCGGTCTCGGTCTGCGTCACGGCCGGGTCGTCGGTGCCTCCCTGCTGCGCCGCGGGAGGGGCGTCGCCACCCCGGCCCAGCCAGGCGGAGCCCGCGATCACCACGACCGTCGCGACCGCGGCCGCCAGGGTCAGCGGCACCCACCGCGCCGCGGAGGGACGCTGGGACCGGGCACGGATCTCCTCAGTGCCGCCTTGCGGATGTACGTCGGAGACGGCCTCGTCGATGAGCCGGCGCAAGGCGGAGTCGTCGGAAGGGGGAGTGTTCATCAGGTCTCCTCGAGCAGTCCGTGCAGGTTCTCGCGCAGGGCGGCTGCCCCACGCGAGGCGTGGCTCTTCACAGCACCTGTGCTGATCTTCAGGGTCTCGGCGATCTCCCGCTCCGACAGGTCGAAGTAGTAGCGCAGCGCCAGCACCTCGCGCTGACGCCGCGGAAGCCGGCCCAGGGCGTCGATCACCGCCCGACGTCGTACGCCGACCGCGAGATCGTGATCGGCCCCCGGGGAGGTCAGGGGCCCCTCGGCCGGTTGCCGAGCCACCACCTTGAGGTGCCGAAGGGTGCTGCGCGAGCGGTTGACCACGGCCTGTCGCAGGTAGGCCGGCGGGTTCGACAGGGGCTCGGAGCCCCGTCGCAGTCGCCGGTAGACCGCGACGAACGACTCCTGCACAGCCTCCTCCGCGCGACCCACGTCTCCCAGGAGCAGCACCGCGAGCCGCACCAGGCGCGTGTAGTGCTCCGCGTAGAGCTGCTCGAGCTCGGAGTCGGCGTCGATGTGCACCCCTCGGGAGCCCGGGTCGGGCTTCGCTGCGGACAAGACGATGGTCACGTTAGTAGGACGCTCGAACCACCGGACCGGTTTACCGCCATGGCCCATCAGTCATGCTGGGGGTATGAGCGAAGCGCACCGTGACGAGGACTGCCTGTTCTGCAAGATCGTCTCCGGCGAGATCGACGCCGATGTCGTGCACGAGTCGCCGACGACGATCGCCTTCCGTGACCTGAACCCGCAGGCTCCCACCCACGTCCTGGTGATCCCGCGCAGCCACTACCCGAACGCCGCGACCCTGGCGGCCGGCGAGCCGGAGACCGCGGTGGACCTGTTCCATGCCGCCCGGGAGATCGCGGAGAACGACGGTCTCGCGGACGGCTACCGGCTCGTGCTCAACACCGGGGCGGCGGCCCACCAGACCGTGTTCCACGCGCACCTGCACGTGCTCGGCGGACGTCCGATGACCTGGCCTCCGGGATGAGCCCGATCAGCGGCCCTCGACGCGCCGCCCGCCTGGCCGCCGTGGTGGTGGCCCTGGCTCTGGTGCTCACGGCGTGCTCCACCAGCGGCGACGACGAGGTGCCCGCCAAGGCGGAGCCCAAGGCAGCCACGAAGCAGCCCACTCCCTCAGCCGACCCCTCAGCCCACTCCTCGGCCCACCAGGGTGGGAAGGCCACGCAGGCCGGCTCGGCACCGGTGCGGCACAAGCCGCTGCGGCGTGGCGAGCAACGGGTGACCCTGAGGATGCCCGAGGAGTACACGCCCTCTCCTCCGACGGGCTCCGGCACCGACGACTACCGCTGTTTCCTGCTCGATCCGTCGGTGGCCGAGGACAAGTACATCACCGGGTTCAACGTGCTCCCGGACAACCCGGACGTGGTCCATCACGTCATCCTGTTCCGCGTCCCCCCGGCACAGGTCGAGGCGGCGGTGGAGATGGACGACTCGACGCCCGGCCAGGGCTGGAGCTGCTTCGGTGGCACCGGACTCGGCAGGGACCTCTCGCCCGACGACGCGCCGTGGCTGGGCGCCTGGGCGCCGGGAGGGACCGAGCAGGTCCTCGCCAAGGGATTCGGGGAGCGGCTGGACCGCGGCTCCCGGGTGGTCATGCAGGTCCACTACAACCTCCAGGCCGGGCAGGAGCCGGACCGGAGCGCCGCCGAGCTGCGCCTGGCACCGGTCTCGGACGCGATCCGGCCGCTCCAGACCAAGCTGCTCGCGGCGCCCGTCGAGCTTCCCTGCCGCCCCCAGCACAGCGACGGCAAGCTGTGTGACCGCGCAGCCGCGCTGAAGGACGTCAAGAAGCGAGTCGGTGAGGGCCCGGGATCGATCGCCGACCTGCTGCACTACGTGTGCGGGCCGATCGACGCCGACCCGGTGCAGTCGTGCAGCCGCAAGGTCACCGCCAAGGAGACGGTGCGCGGCGTGGCCGGGCACATGCACCTGCTGGGCAGATCGATCAAGGTCGAGCTCAACGCCGGCACCTCACGGGCGCGCACCCTGCTCGAGACGAAGGTGTGGGACTTCGACAACCAGGGCAGCACCCCCATCAAGCCGGTGGCGCTGGTGCCGGGCGACAGCCTCAAGGTCACCTGCCGGCACGACCAGAGCCTGCGTGACCGGCTTCCGGCCTTCGACGGCATCCCGGACAAGTACGTCGTGTGGGGCGAGGGCACCACGGACGAGATGTGTCTCGCGCTGCTGATGGTCACGCGACCCTGAGCAAGCGTGGCGTGGCCGCACATGGGGTGCGGTGCGGGCCGCCCGGATGCGCGCTCACGGAGGCCTGCGTAGCATTGGTCTTGACGAACCCCCGACAGAAGGGCCGCCCCGCTCAGGGGCATCCATGACTGAGACCAGCAAGGCCGACGCGCTCGCCGACAACCCGCGTGCGAGCAACCGGGAACAGCCCCAGCACACCGTCGTCGTGCCCAACAGCATCAACATGGTCTCGCTCCTCGGCCCCGGTGACGCGCACCTGACCCTGATGGAGAAGGCCTTCGACGGTGACCTGCACGTGCGGGGCAACCAGATCACCCTGCGCGGCGAGCCGGCCGAGATCGCTCTCGCCGAGCGGATGCTGGACGAGCTGGTGACGATCATCCGCACGGGCCAGGGCGTGACGACCGAGACCGTGGACCGCGTCATCACCATGCTGCGGGCCGAGACCTCCGAGCGTCCCGCCGACGTGCTGTCGCTGAACATCCTCTCCAACCGTGGGCGCACGATCCGTCCCAAGACGCTGAACCAGAAGCGCTACGTCGACGCGATCGACAAGCACACGATCGTCTTCGGCATCGGTCCCGCCGGCACCGGGAAGACCTATCTGGCGATGGCCAAGGCCGTCCAGTCGCTGCAGGCGAAGAAGGTCAACCGGATCATCCTCACCCGGCCCGCGGTCGAGGCCGGCGAGCGCCTCGGCTTCCTGCCCGGCACCCTGAGCGAGAAGATCGACCCCTACCTGCGCCCGCTCTACGACGCCCTGCACGACATGCTGGACCCGGACACGATCCCCAAGCTGCTGGCGGCGGGGACCATCGAGGTGGCCCCGTTGGCCTACATGCGAGGGCGCAGCCTCAACGACGCGTTCATCATCCTCGACGAGGCGCAGAACACCTCGCCCGAGCAGATGAAGATGTTCTTGACCCGTCTGGGCTTCGGATCGAAGATCGTGGTCACCGGCGACGTCACCCAGGTGGACCTGCCCTCGGGCATCAAGAGCGGCCTGCGCGTGGTCGAGGACATCCTCGGCGGCGTCGAGGACCTGAGCTTCAACCGGCTCACGTCGCACGACGTCGTCCGACACCGGCTCGTCGGCGAGATCGTGGCGGCCTACGAGGCGCACGACAGCTTGCACGGTGAGGGCGGTCGCGGCTCGGCGGTCGAGCGCGAGCGGCGGTGAGGTCCTGATGAGCATCGAGATCCAGAACGAGTCCGGCGTCGAGCTCGACGAGCGGCGTACCCAACGGCTGGCGCGCTTCACCATGGACCGGATGCGGGTGCACCCGCTCGCGGAGCTCTGCGTCACCGCCGTGGATCCCGAGACGATCGCCGAGCTCAACGTGAAGTGGATGGAGAAGGACGGGCCCACCGACGTCCTCGCCTTCCCGATGGACGAGCTCCGCCCCGGCATGGTCAACGAGGAGCCCGAGGAGGGCATCCTCGGAGACCTCGTGCTGTGCCCCGTGGTGGCCGCGGAGCAGGCCCTGGTGGCCGGCCACTCGACCGCCGCGGAGCTCGACCTGCTCGCCGTCCACGGCATCCTGCACCTGTTGGGCTACGACCACGCGGAGCCCGACGAGAAGACCGAGATGTTCGCGCTCCAGACCCAGCTGCTCGCGGAATGGGTCGCCCACGAGGCCGCCCGCCCGCCCGGCGAAGCGTGACGCGCCGATGAGCGGAGGCAGTCCCGGCCTGATCCTGCTGGTCGTGGCACTGGTCGTGCTCGCCTCGGCCCTGACCAGTGTCGAGGCGGCGCTGTCCGCGTTCTCGAGGGCGCGTGCGCTCGAGCTCGCCCAGGAGCAGCGTCCCGGTGCCCTGCGGCTGCTGCGGTTGCTGGACAGCTCGGCCCACCACCTCAACGCGCTGCTCGTCGTACGACTGCTGGCGGAGACCTCGGCGGTCGTCTTCGGCACCGCGATGATCCTGGACCTGCTCGGTCCCGGACGCTGGACCTCGGTGCTGGCCGCGATCGGCCTGATGTTCATCGTGCTGTTCGTGGTCGTCGGCGTCGGTCCGCGCACCATCGGCCGACAGCGCAGCGAGGACATCTCGCTGGCAACCGCCGGGCTCGTGCTCGGACTGGGGCGGATCCTCGGGCCGCTGCCGCAGCTGCTGATCCTGATCGGCAACGCGCTGACCCCCGGGAAGGGCTTCTCCGAGGGCCCCTTCTCCTCCGAGGCCGAACTGCGCGAGATGGTCGACCTCGCCGAGGCCTCCAGCCTGATCGAGTCCGGCGAGAGCAAGATGATCCACTCGGTCTTCGAGCTCGGCGACACCTACGCCCGCGAGGTGATGGTCCCGCGCACCGACGTCGTCTACATCGAGCGGTCCAAGACCCTGCGCCAGGCGATGTCGCTGTTCCTGCGCAGCGGGTTCTCCCGGATCCCGGTCGTCGGGGAGGACCTGGACGACATCGTCGGCTTCGCCTACATCAAGGACATCAGCAAGCGCGTCTTCGACCGCCAGGCCGCCCAGACCACCGAGCACGTCGACTCGATGATGCGGCCCGTCTTCCACGTCCCCGACTCCAAGCCCGCCGACGACCTGCTGCGTGAGATGCAGGCGGACCGCCGCCACATCGCGGTGGTCGTCGACGAGTACGGCGGCACGGCCGGCATCGTCACCATCGAGGACATCCTGGAGGAGATCGTCGGTGAGATCACCGACGAGTTCGACGCGGAGGAGGAGTCCGTCGAGGAGCTCGAGGACGGCTCCCGCCGGGTCTCGGCGCGCTTCCCGGTCGACGACCTGGACGAGATCGTGGGCGTGTCCATCGAGGACGACGAGATCGACTCCGTCGGCGGCCTGATGGCGAAGTACCTCGGCAAGGTCCCGATCCCCGGCTCCATCGTCGAGGTCGCCGGTCTGGTGTTCATGGCCGAGGCCACCAAGGGCCGCCGCAACCGCGTCGGCACCGTGCTGATCACTCCGGTGACGGTGCAGGAGGACTGGATCGACCCCGCGGAGGGGGAGGCCCAGCGGGTCGGTCCCTCGCGCTCGCAGCGCTGAGCCCCTCTACAGTGACGACGTGACTCCGCTGACCCCTGAGGACCGCAAGCTCGTCGTACTGGCCAAAGCGACGCGTGCCCGCACCGGTGCGGCGGAGGGGGCGGCACTGCGTGACCTCGACGGTCGTACCTACGCTGCGGCGACCGTCGACCTGCCATCCCTGAAGGTCTCCGCGCTGGGGGTGGCCGTGTCGATGGCGGTGGCCAGCGGCGCGCGCGGCGTGGAGGCGGTCGTCGTGCTCACCGCAGGCGAGGTCAGCACGACTGATCTGGACGTGGTGCGCGACTTCGCCGGGAGCGCGGTGCCGGTGCACCGAGGAACACCTGCGGGCGTCGTCGAGGACACGCTCCAGACCTGAGGGCGACGACGCGCGACGCGGTCGACTCCGCGCGGGAAGGTGGCATGATCGTTGTGTCGAGCAACCAGGGGGTGCTGCGGTGATCGGGACCGTCAGGCACAGCGAGGCCGTGAACCGCCTGCACCTGTCCTACGCCGCCCTCGCGCCCGGTGATCGGGTCCGGCTCGCCAAGCGCACCACCAACCTCTTCCGGCCTCGGGACACCGTCGCCGGCTCGGGACTGGACGTCTCGGGTCTCGACGGCGTGATCAGCCTGGATCCGGTCGCGCGCACCGCCGACGTGCAGGGCATGTGCACCTACGAGGACCTCGTCGACGCCACCCTGCCCCACGGCCTGATCCCGCTCGTGGTGCCGCAGCTGCGCACGATCACCCTCGGTGGCGCGGTCACCGGGCTCGGCATCGAGGCCACCTCCTTCCGCAACGGGCTGCCGCACGAGTCCGTGCTGGAGATGGACGTCTTCACCGGGGCCGGCGAGGTGGTGACGGCCACCCCGAGCAACGAGCACGCCGACCTTTTCGCCACCTTCCCCAACTCCTACGGGTCGCTCGGCTACGCCACCCGCCTGCGCATCGAGCTCGAGCCGGTTCGCTCCCACGTGGCCCTCCGGCACGTGCGCTTCACCGACGCCGCAACACTCCAGCACGCGATCGCCGCCGTCACCGACGACGGCGAGTGGCACGGCGAGCGCGTCGACGCCATGGACGGCGTGGCCTTCGAGCCCGGCGAGTACTACCTGACCCTGGCGCGCTGGGTCGAGGCCTCGGAGGGCGACGGCTCGGACTACGTCGGGCAGCAGGTCTACTGGCGCTCGATCCAGCGCCGAGAGATCGACCTGCTCACGACCTACGACTACGTGTGGCGCTGGGACACCGACTGGTTCTGGTGCTCGCGGGCCTTCGGCGCCCAGCACCCCGTCGTACGGCGCCTCTGGCCGCGCCGACTGCGTCGCTCCGACACCTACCACCGGCTCGTCGGGCTCGACCATCGGTTCGCGGTCATGGATCGGATCCACCGTCGCACGGGACGCCCGCAGCACGAGCGCGTCGTGCAGGACGTCGAGGTCCCCTTGGAGCGGCTCGGCGAGTTCCTCGACTGGTTCGACGAGGTCGTGGGCATGCGCCCGGTGTGGCTGTGCCCGCTGCGTCTGCGTGGCGATGTCGAGTGGCCGTCGTACCCGTTGGCGGCGGGGCGCACCTACGTCAACGTCGGCTTCTGGGGAGCGGTCCCCGTCGGTGTGGACGCGCCGAACAGCCCGCTCAACCGCGCGATCGAGGACAAGGTCACCGAGCTCGACGGGCACAAGTCGCTCTACTCCGAGTCGTTCTACGACGCCGCGACCTTCGACCGGCTCTACGACGGCGCCAACCTGGCTCGGGTCAAGCGGCGCTACGACCCGGACGACCGGCTGACCAGCCTGTACGACAAGGCGGTCCGGCGCGGCTGAGCGACTCGGCCACCTCCCGCCGTTCACCGGCTGACGTCCTCGACGGGGAAGACGTCCATTGGTCGATGGTCTAGCCCGGGCGCCGCCCGGCTGAGCGCCGCCGATGTCCTTGGCCGTGTCCTGGACGAGGTGGCCGCGTCCCGGCCGATAGCCTGGAGGAGGAAGTCTGAGAGGCGACACCCGGCACGGCGCTCGCGCGCCGTACGACAAGGGGCGGTGCGACAAACGATGACCCAGATCAAGGACTACAGCCCGGTCGGCACCCGGCTGACCATCGCGCAAGTGTTCGAGACCCTGCTCGCCGGCCCCGCGCCGATCCGGTTCACGGCGTACGACGGCAGCGTCTACGGGCCGGAGGACGCGCAGGTGGGGCTCGACCTGAAGAACGAGCGCGGGCTCGCCTACCTGGTCACCGCCCCGGGAGACCTGGGAATGGCGCGGGCCTACGTCTCCGGTGACCTCGACATGGTCGGGGTGCACCCGGGCAACCCGTACGAGGCGATGGTGCTGCTGCTGCGCGCCATGCGCTTCCGCCGTCCGTCGCCGACCCAGGTGGTGAACCTGCTCCGCTCGATCGGGCTGAGCCAGATGGTGCCACCCGCGCCGCCGCCACAGGAGCACCTTCCGCGGTGGCGCCGGATGGTGGAGGGACTGCGGCACTCACCCGAGCGCGACGGCAGGGTGATCCAGCACCACTACGACGTGTCCAACCGGTTCTTCGAGCTCGTGCTCGGCCCGTCCATGGCCTACACCTGTGCGCTGTACCCCACCGGCGAGGAGACGCTCGAGGAGGCTCAGCACGCCAAGTTCGACCTCGTCGCCCGCAAGCTGAACCTCCAGCAGGGCCAGCGGCTGCTCGACGTCGGCTGCGGCTGGGGTGGCATGGTCCGCCACGCCGCACGCGAGTACGGCGTCCGCGCGCTGGGCGTCACCCTGTCCAAGGAGCAGGCCGAGTGGGCGCAGGCCAAGAACCGGGAGGACGGGCTGGACCACCTGGTCGAGGTACGCCACCTCGACTACCGCGAGGTCAAGGAGACCGCCTTCGACGCGATCAGCTCGATCGGACTGACCGAGCACATCGGGGTCGACAACTACCCGGCGTACTTCCGCTTCCTCGGCGAGAAGCTCGTGCCCGGTGGCCGGCTGCTGAACCACTGCATCACCCGCCCCGACAACCAGTCGACAGCGACGGGTGCGTTCATCGACCGCTACGTGTTCCCCGACGGTGAGCTGACCGGTTCCGGGACGATCATCACCGAGGCGCAGAACGCCGGGCTCGAGGTGCAGCACGAGGAGAACCTGCGTCGCCACTACGCGATGACCCTGGGCGGCTGGGGCGAGAACCTGGAACGGAACTGGGACGCGTGCGTCGCCGAGGTCGGCGAGGGCACCGCGCGCGTCTGGGGTCTCTACATGGCCGGGTCCCGGATGGGCTTCGAGCGCAACGAGATCCAGCTCCACCAGGTGCTGGCTACCCGGACCGACAAGGACGGGCAGAACCGCTTCCCGCTGCGACCCGACTGGATCGGCTGAGTAGCCTTGGTCGGTGACCTCCCGAACTCCCTTCGAAGCGCGCGTACGAACGCGCACCGTGCTCGGCGAGCACCTGGTGCGCCTCGTGCTCGACGCGCCTGAGGGGCTGGAGTCCACCGGCGTACCCGACGAATGGGTGGCGCTGACGGTGCCCGGGCAGTTCCAGACGCGCTACTACACCGTGCGAGCACTGGAGCAGGGGGCGCTGACCCTCGATGTCGTCGTACACGAGCAGGGACTCGTGACCCAGTGGGCGCAGACCGACTGCGTCGGGGAGCGCGTCGGGCTCTCCGCTCCGAAGGGCTCCTTCGAGCTGCCCGCTGACGCCGAGTGGGTGGTGCTGGCGGGTGACCTGACCGGACTCCCCGCAGTGGCGCGGATCGCCGAGAGCGTCGGCTCGCTCCCGGTCCAGATCCATGCCGAGGTGCCCGACGGGCCGATGCCGGACTACGTCGCGGCCGACGTGACCTGGCACCACGCGCCGTCGGGGACCAGCTCGATGGCCGAGATGGTGCGCGGGCTCAGCTGGCCGGCGGGTCCCGGCTACTTCTGGATGGCCGGTGAGTCCGCTCAGATGCGCGACATCCGGCGCCACGTCCGGCACGACCTCGGCTGGGACAGCAAGCACTACGACGTGATGGGCTACTGGAGCGGGAGCCGCGGGCGCCAGGCCCGACTCGTGGACCCGGGGCCGATCTATGAACGTGGCCGGGCGCAGGGCTTGTCCGACGAGCAGATCTGGTCCGACTACGACAACGCTCGCGAGCGGGCATGAGCGCCTCCGGGGAGTCGGCGCACCGCTCGGGCTTCGTGTGCTTCGTGGGCCGGCCCAACGCCGGCAAGTCCACGCTGACCAACGCGCTGGTCGGTAGCAAGGTGGTGATCACCAGCTCCAAGCCGCAGACCACCCGCACCGTGGTGCGCGGGATCGTGCACCGCCCCGACGCCCAGCTCATCCTCGTCGACACCCCCGGGCTGCACCGGCCGCGGACGTTGCTGGGGGAGCGGCTCAACGACCTCGTCACGAGCACCTGGTCGGAGGTCGACGTCGTCGGCGTGTGTTTCCCCGCCAACGAGAAGATCGGTCCCGGTGACCGGTTCATCGTCAACGAGCTGGCCAAGGTGCGACGTACGACGAAGGTCGCGATCGCCACCAAGACCGACCTCGCGACCCCCGACCAGATCGGCTCGCACCTGCTCGACATCGCGGCCCTGGGAGAGGCGACCGGCACCGACTGGGCGCAGATCGTCCCGGTGTCGGCGGTGGCCGGTGACCAGGTGCAGCTGCTGGAGGGACTGCTGATCGGGCTGCTGCCCGAGGGCCCGCCGCTCTACCCCGACGGTGAGCTCAGTGACGCACCCCGAGGAGGCGATCGTCGCCGAGCTGATCCGCGAGGCCGCCCTGGAGGGGGTGCACGACGAGCTGCCCCACTCGATCGCCGTCCAGGTCGAGGAGATGGCCCTCAAGGAGGGCCGCCCGGCCGACAAGCCGCTGCTGATCATCCACGCGAACCTGTTCCTGGAGCGCGACTCCCAGAAGGGCATCATCATCGGCCACAAGGGCAGCCGGCTGCGCGAGGTCGGCACCGCCGCGAGGCACCAGATCGAGGCCATGCTCGGCACCCCGGTCTACCTCGACCTGCACGTGAAGATCGCCAAAGAGTGGCAGCGCGACCCCCGCCAGCTCCGCAAGCTCGGCTTCTGACCCCTCCCCCTCCTCCTGGTACGCCGAGCGGGCATTCGCGGTTGCTCCAGGGGGGCCGAGCGGGCATTCGTGGTTGCTCCAGGGGGGCCGAGCGGGCACTCGCGGTCGCTCCTGGTGCGCCGAGCGGGCATTCGTGGTTGCTCCAGGGGGGCCGAGCGGGCACTAGTGGGTGCGATGGCGGTGGGATGGGGCGTCGTGCGCCTGGCAGAGTGCCCAGTCGGCCCGTTACGGGCGAGCGCGAGTGCCCGGTCGGCCCTCTACGGGCGAGCGCGAGTGCCCGCTCGGCCCTCTACGGGCGAGCGCGAGTGCCCGGTCGGCGTGCTACAGGCGAGCGCGAGTGCCCGGTCGGCCCTCTA